>NZ_WWCJ01000017.1 GCF_009857475.1 Pseudoduganella guangdongensis
AAGCTTTGCATTGCCCGCCGCTGCCGGCCGTTTGGCATCAACTCAAATCGATATGATTGAAGGCGCTCCATACTGTAATTTTATACAGCATTCCGTATCGCAGTCGCACGGAAGGATGCCTGCGGCACCCGCGCGCTTGACCTCGGCCTGAAGGCCGAGGCTTGCCGCGCATTAGGTCAAGCGCAACCGGGAACGCTTCCCGGCCGACTTCATGTTCCAGCTCAACGCCCCCGAAAAGCAGGAGGTGGTCGCAAATTGCGACCACCTCGCGAAGTTGAAATTCTCGAAGGCGCTGCCGTATGCCTTCACCGAGCACGGCGCCATCCAGGCCGCCAACGTGCTGGCCTCGCCGCAAGCCATCGAGGTCGGCGTGTACGTGGTGCGCGCCTTCGTTCACTTGCGCGAACTGGTAGTGACGAACAAAGAACTGGCGCTGCGCCTGGACGAGCTGGAGAACAAAACGGATCTGATGTCGTTCAAACAGGAAACATTCGAGCACAACAACCGCGTACAGCTCAAGCAGATCATCGACACGTTGCGAGAGCTGATGGCGCCACCGCCAGCAGCTCCCAAGCGGCCGATCGGCTTCGTCACCCCAGACGACCCGTCAGCTAAACCGAAAGCAGCTAAAAAGACGAGATAACCCCTTTCCCAGAAATTCGTTTCGCCCGTTCGGCATTCTCAGCAACTTGTTCACAGGGTTTTGCTTCACGGCGCCGCCAGAATTGACCTAAGTCATGGAACCACGCTCCAGCGCAGCACACACTGAACCTATCTAATCCACGCACGGAGCCAGCCATGTTCAAACACATCCTCTTCCCCACCGACGGATCGCCCGCCTCCAGCGCCGCGCTGCATGAAGCCATCAAATTCGCGCAGGAAGCCGGCGCCCGCGTCACTGCGCTGCACGTGATCCCGGAATTCCACATCTTCACCTACCACCCCGACATGCTGGAAGACACACGCGGCGTGTACCTGAAAGACAGCGAAGTCCACTCCTCCGCCGTGCTGGAAGAAGTAGCCAAAGTGGCCCGCGACCACAACGTGCCCTGCGACGTGGTGCAGCGCCGCTCCGACCAGCCCTACGAAACCATCGTCGCCATCGCTCTCGACTACGGCTGCGACCTGATCGCCATGGCCACCCACGGCTACAAAGGTGTCCGCGGCATGCTACTGGGAAGCGAAACGCACCGCGTGCTACTAAACACACCAGTACCGGTGCTGGTCTTCCGGCCGCGCTAGAAAGCAAATTAGTGACCGACCTCCAACCTTAGTCCTGAGAGGGCAGATTCAATTGAACATCCCTTGCCGCCAACAAAATTCTGAGGTGTAATGGCGCCCTCATAGTTGCAAAATAAACAACGCCATGTATAACAGCCTGCCAGAAGACGTCTTCTATCAATCACTGCGCGAGCCATTACTGAGGTTTTATGGCTACGAGCAGGTGTTTTCCGATCACGTGGAGACGTTCGAAAAAGTGGCTGATAACCTGCAGCACCTCGCGCAAAGTCCGGGCGCCAGTTCGTATTACAGGTTAATGGACATAACTGAACTGCTTTCAAGCGACGCCACAGCATACCTGGTCAATTGCTACAGCGCCGGGCACCCGATCACCGATCTTCAACAGTTCTATGGCCGCGCAGTTGAATATTGGGAGACTTATGCCCACTACAACCAGGCCTACAACGACAGTGGGGAGCGTGACACGCCCTGGGCGCATGTGCCGCTGGCCAGTCCTCGATACCACCAAGCGTTGGCAATGGCCTGCTTCGGCCTTCTGCTCGGCAAGCCAGACATGCTCCAGCGGCTCGCCCCATTGCTGGACTACCACAACGACGATCGCGATGGCCTGCTCGAACGCCTGTTCAGTTGCTGCATCGACGGCCGGGAGCCGGGCATCAATATGTGCAGGCGCAACCTGCCCTACTCGAAAACACTCCCCATTTTTGCCGCGCCAGCAGCGGAACGCCCGCAATTAATGGCGCGTTACCTCGCCGAGTGGTACCAATCCAGCCGGCGGGAAGACTACTTCAACCGCCACGAAACGGGATACGATTTCGTCGGCTACTGGTCATGGGAGGCTGCGGCAATCACACTGGTGCTGGGCATCGACGACACCAGCTATCGCGATATGCCCTACTACCCGAAGGATATCGTCGATTTCGCGCGCGCCGAGTACGGCGCCAAGGTGCCCACCTATAGCGCCCCTGCCGCGCTGGGTCCCAGCGAGTTACCGATTCCGTCCGGCTTCGACGGGTTGCAGGAGTACTGGCAGTCCAAGAAATTCTCTATGGCCGATTTCGAGAGCAAACGCCGTTCCGGCCGCATGCGCTACGAGAGCTACGAGGACAACCTGGAATACACCACGCAGAGGACGTTCTACGAATGCGGCGACCCCGATGATTACGACGCGGCGTCCCAACTGGCATTTGAATCCGTCAATCACCTGCGCAACTGCTTCAGCGCCGGCCACGCGCTGGAAGACTTGCAGGCTTTCTACCCTTTAGCTGTCGGCTTCTGGGAAAACTATGGGCGTTTGCTGATGTCCCTTGATCCCGGCGCGGGTTCACGTGAAGCGGATGACGACGACGATTACGATGACTTCAAAACTTGGGTTGACTTGCGCGGCGACGATTACCATACCGCCTTGTCGCTGGTGTGCTTTGGCATCCTGCTCGGCCACCAGGACCAGCTAGCCCGCATCATGCCCGTCCTCGACCACGGCAACCAGCGCCGCGACGCCCTGCTGGAGCGGCTCGTAGCGCCATGGGTACCCGGACGCGGCGAAGCACCGAAGAAGTGCACACGCGGCAAACCCTACGCGCAAACTTTGCCGGTATTTTCCTGCGCACCCGAAAAGCGCGCAGAGATGATGGCGGAGTACATGCGCGCCTGGTACGACATGAGCGAGAACGAGCCCTACTTCGGCACCAATCGAAAAGGCATGCAGTACTTTGGCTATTGGTCTTTCGAGGCGGCCGCCATCACCTTTGTGCTGGGCATTGACGATGCGACCTACCGAGAGGACCGCTTCTATCCGCGCGACCTGGTCGACTTTGCCCGATCGCGCACTGCTTAACCATATTAAGGACGCCGGGCTTGAACTTCCTGGTCGACATCGGAGAAGCAGGCCGAGAAACATTAGTCAGCTTCACCACGTTCACTGGTCCTCAGAGGATACGAAGTTGTACTTCTTCTTCAACTCCTCCACCTCGGCCTTATTGGTCTGCATGAAGCGGCGAAACTCCTCCACCACGCGCGGGTACTTGTGGGAGGACAGGTACCACTGTCCGGAGGCGTGCGGCAGGTTCGGGTCGTACACCACTGGCACTTGCGGCAGCTTGCGGATCTTGGTCCAGTAGTGGCGGGCAATGCGGGTGTTCATGTAGGCGCCATCCACGCGCCGCATGATCAGTTTTTCGTAGAGGGCATCGTAGTCGGCAGTTTCTTCGATGCGCAGGGCGCCGGCGGACATCAACTGCTGGTAGGGGTATGGGGTGAAGCCGAGCGGGATGCCGAGCGTCTTCAACTGGCCAACGCCCTTCCCCAGGTTTTCGGGCCGCACCAGCACGCCGTCGGTAAATTCCAGCATGGGCGCGTAGCTGATTTTCAGCTCGCGCTTCATGTCCACCACCCAGTTGGGATTATCCGGGAAGGCCAGATCCACCGCTCCATCGACAAACAGGCGGTCGCGCCGCTTCAGGGGATAGATCTCGTAAACAAAGGTGTATCCCATGTGGCGGGCGAAGGCGTCGAGGATGTCCTTGCCCAGGCCTCCATAGACGCCATTCCGCACTTCCGAGTACGGCAGCCAGTTCTTGTAGTCTTCAACGCCAACGGTGAAAGTATTCCTGTCGGCAGCCTGCACAAGGCTGGACGCCAGCAGCAACAGGCTGGCCAACATGACACGCACCATGGCACCCCTCCATCATTCTGGCTGGTAGGCGTAGATATTGACGACGTTGTAAGTGGTGTCGGGCACGTACACGCGCCGGTCGCGCGCGTATATGAAGAATGGCATCCAAACGCCGCCTGCTTCGGGGTGTTTTTTGAAAACAACATCCCCCGTCACATATTCTAGCGTGTCCTCGCCGATGCGGAAGATTTTCAGGGCGCGGTTCACCAGGTCGTTGACGATCAGGTGCCCTTCCCTGTCGGCGCACAGGCTGGCCGGCAGATAGAACTTGTCGAAGTCTTTGTCCGGGTCGTCGCAATAGCCCGACTTGCCGTAATGCCAAAGGCTCTTGCCCTGCCTATCGAACACGCGGATGCAGTCGTTGAACTGGTCGCAGACAAGAACCCGGTCCTGGGCGTCGATGGTCACGTCGCTGGGCGCGAACTTGGTCAGCGGCACGCCCTTCTCTTCCCACTGGAAGTTCTTCACGAAAGAAACCATGCCCGATGGCTGCAGCTGCCACATCGAGATGCGGTTATTGCCCGAGTCGGCGATGTAGATTTCGCCGTGGCTGTTCACTTCCAGCCCTTGCGGCGCATGCAGCGTGCCGTCGCCGCCAATGCCGTCGCGCCCGAAGGGCAAGCCGTAGTTCAGCAAATGGCCGCCGGGGCCGAACTGGAACATGGAGACGGTGCCGGCATTGAAATTGGTGATGAAGACCAGCGGCGTGCCGGGGCAAATCTGCCCGAGCAGCGGTTGCGCCTCCGACGGGTAGTAGACGGCCATGGCCAGCCCGCCCGGCATGAAGAAGCCGCGCATCATGTCGTGCAGTTGGGCGATGGGGTCGGCGGCGGTGTTGAAGGTCTTCATGCACCAGTTGCCGGAATCGATATTGAAGGACGAGGTGGAGGCGCTGGCCAGCGGGTCCACTTTGGCGTGCTTCGCCACCTGGTCGTACCAGTACTTGTAGACGTTCGCGGTGGCGGTAGCCCAGCTGTCTATCCAGTTCAGTTGCGGCAGCTTGCCGGTGCCGGCGCGCGCGGGGTCAACCCCGATCACGGACGTCATGCAATTGAACTGGGAGGTGGCGGACTTGATCGTCTGGTTGTCGCGCCGGTGGCCCACGGCATCCAGCAGGATGGCGGCCTGGTCGCCGCCGTCGCTGTCGGGCGCAATGCGCATCTTCAGCACGATGGAGGCGAAGGGTTCGGTCACGTAGTACACATTGGGTTCGGCGGCTTCGCAAATCTGGTAAGGGCCGACGAAGATCGCGTCCTGCAGTGCGCCATACACCATGTCCGCCATGGAGTGCGCCACCTGGGGCTTGCTGCTCCAGAGCGGCAGCATGCCCTCCACCACGGTGAGCAGCTTGCCGTTGGTGTCGTACACGGTGATGGAGTCTTCCAGCTGGCCGGGCACGAAGATGCGTTCGTTGATCACGCAGACGGAACGCATGACGTTGAATTTGCCAATGCCGGTGGGGTCGCCAAAGCTGTGCAGCAGGGATGTCTCGCCGGGGCACTGCACCCTTTCGTTCTTGACCGGCCAGGCGGTGTCGATCTTGAGGATTTCGTAGTGACCGGTATTGGCCAGGTAAATGTTGCCGTGCGTATCGGAGGCCAGGCCCTGCGGCCAGAGCAGGTTGTGCACGCTGTTGGCGTCGTCCACTACGCGGAACTGGAGCACGAACTTCCCTTCCGTGGTGAACTTCACGCAGCGGCTGTTGTCGTTGTCCTTGGTGTGGAAGAATTCGTCGCTGACGTAGACGAAGTGCTGGCCGCTGGCCTCGCGCACGATGGTAATGCCGTTCGGGTCGCTCAGCGGGATGAAGTTCTTGCCGTTGATGCCGTCCGCCGCATCGCCGAAGGCAAACTGGAAGTCCGCCGAATGCTCGTCGTATTCAAACACCACCACGCGGCCGTTGCCCATGTCGGTGCAGTACATCAGGTCTTGCTCGGGGTGGGGGCAAAGGTGGAAAGGCATCAGCAGGCGGCGCGCCTGTTCGCTGCCGGCGCCGGGCGTGTCGATCACGTGCAGCAGCGTGTTCAGGTCGGCGGTGAATACCAGCACGCGGCTGTTGCCGGTGTCGCATACCCAGATGCGGTCGTAGTGGTCGCGCGCAATGCCGACCGGGGAATTCATGGTGAAGTCGTCCGGCAGCTCCCCTTGCACCGTCGATCCCGGCATGGCGATTTCGCCATAGTGCGTGACATGATGAAATTTGGTCATGGCCATCCCCGCCTGGTTGTTGAGCATTCCAGTATCCGGGGCGCTGAAAAAAACAGCAACATTGAGCGAGAAGCCAGCAACGGCAAGGGCCCGGGGCTAGCAGATGGCTAGGGTCCGGGGCGGCGCCCTGCCCGGCTAGGGGAAGGAAATGACCTTGCGTTCGACAAAACTCACGCTGCCGTCGGCGGCTTTGACGGCTTCCAGGATCAGGTAGGTGCCGGCGGTCGGGTCGCCGTTGGCGTCGAAGTCGATCACGCTGCCCACGCCCTGGTAGTCGATATCGCGTCCGGCTTTGATCGCGTTCAAGGCTTGTGCGAATTGGCCGGGGTGGATCTGCACCGCCGCTGCGCCCTCTGCGTGCGAAATGCTTGCCATATTGGCCAGCACGGCGGCGCGCGTATTGGCGCCGCCCTGCGCCATGGCCAGGGCGATCAGGTAGACCGCGTCGTAGCCGGTGAAGGAGGTGCCTTCCGGCTCCAGTCCTACTGCCTTGACGAAGGCCGTGCGGTAGGCGGCGTAGTCGGGCGATTCGCGCGGGGCGGTGGGCGATACCGCCTGCATGCCGATGCCTGCTTCGCCGGCGTTGTTGATGAAGGCGACGCCAAAGTTGCCGGCGCCGTATAGGCGCGGCATGCGCGCGCCCAGGCGTTCTTTCAGGCCGCGCGCGATGCTGGCGCCGTCCAGCGCGAAGCCGGCGATGAAGACGGCGTCGGGCACGCCGTTGGCCAGCAGGGCTGTCAATTCAGCGTCAAAGCCGACTGTCTTGCTGGCGGGGTATTGCACCTTGGTCAGCGGCGGGGCGCCGCGCGCGGCCAGGCGGGCGCGCACGGCTTCGCTGGCGCCCTGGCCGAATACGTCGTCCACGTGCAGGATGGCGATGCGGCTGTGGCCTTGCGCCAACATATGGTCGGCCACGGCGGCGCCCTGCAGCACGTCGGAGGCGACGGTACGCCATACCGTGCCGTTGTCTTCCAGTGTGGTGATTTGCGGCGAGGAGCCGCTGACCACGAAGGGCATGCCGGCGGCTATCGTGGCTTGCTGCGCGACCGGAATGGCGACGCGGCTGGAGAAGGGGCCGAAGATCGCGGGCAGGTCCATGGCCAGCAGTTCGCGCGCGCTTTGCACGCCGGTGTCGGCGTCGAGTTTGTCGTCGCGCAGCACCAGTTCCAGCGGCTGGCCGTTCACGCCGCCGGCGGCATTGATCTCCTGTACCGCCAGGCGGGCCGCGTATTCCACGAACTGGCCCTGGTTGGCGGCGGTGCCGGTGCGTGTGACCAGCAGGCCCAGTTTCACCGTGCCGGGCGCGGTCACGGCGGCGGGATTGGCGTCGACCGAGGTGCCGCCGCCGCAGCTGGCCAGGGCCAGCGCCAGGACCGGCGCCGTCATCGCGGCCATTGCCTTGCTCCATTTGTCCATGCGTTCCTCCGCTTTAGAAACGGTAGCTGTAGCTGACGGTCGCGGTGCGCGCCTCGCCCGGCAGGTCAATGCCGCCGTAGCCGGGTTCCGCATACTGCCGGTCGAACAGGTTGCTGACGCGTAGCGCCAGCGTGTGCCGCCCCAGGCTGCGCTGCCAGTTGGCGTCGGCCAACGCGTAGGAGGCCAACTGGTAGGGCCGCAGCAAGTTCTCCTGGCTGTTGGATTTGCTGGCGCGGCGCGGCGACACGTGGCGTGCCGACAGCGCGAACTGGCCCAAGTCCGCATGCAGGTACTGCCAGCTAAGGCGCGCCACCAGGCGCGGGTAGCTGGCGGTGGGCGTTACCTGCAGCGGCTGCAGGCGCGGCTGGAAATGGTCGTCGGTATCGGCCCAGGCCAGCTGCGCGCGCCAGCGCTGCGCGCCCAGCTGCCACAGGGCCTCCCCTTCCCAGCCCTTGCCCTCCTGCCGCCCGCTGTTTTGCGGCTGCAGGTTGGCGCCCAGCGGCAGCAGCTCGGTCTTGTCGCGCACCGTGAGCCGGTAGGCGTTGGCGGACAAGGCCAGGCTGGGCGTGGCTTGCCAGTGCAGGCTGGCTTCCGTACTGGCCGAGGTTTCCGGGCGCAGGGCCCGGTTGCCCAGCACCTCGCCGGGATACAGCGGCTGGGCGTACAGCTGGCTGGCGGTGGGCGCCTTGTAGGATGTGCCGTGCAAGAGCTTGTAGTGCAAGGTGGGCGACAGGCTGCCCACCAGGGCGATGCGGTGGTTGTTGTCGGCGCCGAACACGCTGTGGCGGTCGCGCCGCAGGTTGGCGGTCACGCCCAGCCAGCTCCAGGGGCGGAAGCTGTATTGCAGGTAGGCGCCGGTGTTGGTGATCCGTTCGCGCGCTTCCTGCCCGGAGACCAGGGTGCGGCGCCCGCTGGCCACGTCCACGCTGTAGACGCGCATGCGTTCTTCGGCGTCGCGGCTGCGGTCCAGGCCCAGCACCACGCTGTGCTGCTCGCCGAAGCGGCGCTGCACTTCCAGGTTGAAGGCCGTTTCGGCGAAGCCGATTTCGCGCTGCGGGTAGCTGGCGGTGGCGCCCAGTGAGAGGCGTTCGCGCGCGTCGGGATCGCCCTCGGCGTGGGCGGCGCTGGCGCGCAGGATCCAGTTTTCCCAGCCACGGTATTCGTGCTGCAGGCGCACAGTGCGCTGGTGCAGGGCCAGGCGGTTGTCGCGGCTCAGCATGCCGAAGTCGAGGAACTGGGCGTCGCTGTCCAGGCGGTAGGCGTGCGCCATCAGTGTCGTGTCGTGCGCAGGCGCGGCGTAGCCCACCCGCAGCAGGGCGTTGCGCGGGCGGGTGTCGTCGTCGGCCGAGGTGCTGCTGCTGCCGGCGGCGGTCACGCGCCGGTACAGCGGTGAGCTGGCGGGCAGGCCGGCGTCCTGGCGTTCCAACCCGGCGCCCGCGACGGATGCCATGAACTGCCACGGGCCGTGGCTGGCCTGGGCATGCCCTGCCAGCGCCGCGCCCTTTTCGCCGCCACCGCTGTAACTGGCGGTTACGGCGTGGTGCCGCTGCTCGCCGCCGCGCGTAATTATATTCACCACGCCTAAAAAGGCATCGGCGCCATACAGCGCCGAGGCCGGGCCGCGCACCACTTCGATGCGCTCCACCGCTTCCATATTCAACAGGCTGGGGCCGAGGAAGTTGCTGGCGTCGCTGCGAAAGGCCAGCGGCTGGCCGTCCAGCATGACTTTTAGTATGCGCGACCAGGCGCGCACGCCGGCATGGATGCCGCGCACGCCCACATTCGGCGCGACCCGGTCGGAAATGGCGTACATGCCGGGCACCTGCACCAAGGCTTCGGCCACCGAGCGGTAGCCGAACTGGCGGATATCCTCCGCCGTAATCACGGAGATCACCGCCGGGGCGTCGCGCGCCGACAGGGTTTGCCGGCTGGCGGTACTGAACGGCATGTCCAGCAGGGCTTCCACACTGACGTTGAACAGGTCCGTATCCAAAATCGCATCCTCCGGCAACGGTGACCGGGGAATAGTAGTCCTATTTTGCGCTGCGGCGTAACAGTTTTGGCTTGGGCACAACAATCTTTCAAATAGTCCAACGGGAATGGGGGCAAGGCTTATACTTGCTGGGATGCAGCCTGACCTCGTTTCGGTGACGCTTCGCTACGCCCTGCTGCTGGCGGCCTGCTGGCCGCCCGTCTCGACCGCGCAGGCGACCGTCTCCAAGGAACAGATCAAGGCCGCCCTGGTTTTCAACTTCATGAAATTTACGGAGTGGCCGGCGGACCAGGGCAATGGCCCGCTGGTACTGTGCCTGGCCAATGCCGACCGCCGCACGGAAGCGGCCTTCGGCCAGGTCAACGGCCGCAGCATCGACAGCCGCACCATCCAGGTGCGGCCGGCAAGCGGGCCGGATGTGGGGGCCTGCCACCTGCTCTACATCCAGGACGGCACCGCGCGCGACATGCTGGAGCGCGTCAGCGCCAGCTTCCCCAAGGTGCTGACCGTGGGCGACCAGGACGACTTCACCGAGGCCGGCGGCGCGATCGGGCTGGTGGAATTGAATGGGCGGGTCCAGTTCAAGGTGAATATGGACATGCTAAAACGGGGCAACTACAAGGTCAGTTCGCAGTTGCTGAAACTGGCCGTCAATTTGCGCTAGGGCGAGGAAGGGCATATGTGGCACCGGCTCATGCTCAAACAGAAAATCACCTGGCTGGTGCTGGCCCTGTGCGCCCTGATGCTGCTGGTGTTCGAGCTGGTCTTCCTGCGCTCGCAGCAGGCCACCCTCACCGCCCAGGCCCAGCGCTCGCTGGACGGCCTGGCCGAGATGATCGCCTACAGCAGCGCCGCCGCCCTCACCTTCGATGATCCGGAAGGCGGGCGCCAGACCCTGGCGGCGCTGGCCAGCGTACCGGAAGTGGTGCAAGCCACGGTCAGCCATCCCGGCGGCCGGGTGTTTGTGCGCTTCCAGCCCGGCGGCGCGCAGCCCGGGGCCGATGCCGCCCTGGTGGCGCGCGCGCCGATCCGGCAAAAGGAGGTGGTGATCGGCCAGGTCGAGCTGCGCGGCAGCTTGCGCTATGTGGACGAGGCCATGGTGCAGGCCATGCTGACGGCCGGCATCCAGGGCCTGGCCGGGCTGCTGGGCGTGGGTTTCCTGGCCTGGTATATGGGCGGGCGCCTGAGCGCGCCGCTGCTGCGCCTGTCGCGCCTGGCCAATGCGGTCGGCACGCGCGGCGACTACAGCCTGCGCGCCGATCCGGGCCGCGACCAGGACGAGGCGGCCCAGCTGGCACAGCGCTTCAATGAAATGCTGGCGCAGATCGAAGCGCGCGATGCGGAGCTGGCGCGCCATCGCGACCACCTGGAACTGGAGATCACCCACCGCACGGCCGACCTGGTGCGCGCGCGCGACGCGGCGGAAGCGGCCAGCCGGGCCAAGAGCGAATTCCTGGCCATGATGAGCCACGAGATCCGCACGCCGCTGAACGGGGTGCTGGGCATGACCGACCTGCTCGGCAATACCGACCTGGATGAGCGCCAGCGCCGCTTTGTGCGCATCGTGCGCCGTTCCGGCGACGACCTGCTCTCGCTCCTGAACGATTTGCTCGACTTCTCCAAGATCGAGGCCGGCCGCTTCGAGCTCGATGACGCGGCCTTCAGCCTGACGCTATTGCTGGAGAACGTGGCCGAGCGCTTTGCGCCGGTGGCGCATGGCAAAGGACTGGAACTCAGTTGCGCAGCACCTCCGCGCGCCCAGATGCTGCGCGGCGACAGCAAGCGCCTGGGCCAGGTGCTGACCAACCTGCTGGCCAATGGCATCAAGTTCACCGAGCGCGGACAGGTGGTGCTGCGGGCGGAGGTGGAGGAGGCGCCGGACGAGCGCGCGCGCATCCATTTCTCGGTCACCGACACCGGCATCGGCATCGCGGCGGACAAGCTGCCCATCCTGTTCGAGGCCTTCACCCAGGCCGACAGTTCGACCACGCGCCGCTTCGGCGGCACCGGCCTGGGGCTGGCCATTTCGCAGCGCCTGGTGGGCTTGATGGGCGGCGTCATCACCGTGCGCAGCGAGGAAGGCGTGGGCAGCGAGTTCGCCTTCACGCTGGAACTGGCGCGCGCCGCTGCGGCGCCGGACGAGCAGGAGGCCATGCTGCAGCCGATGCGCGTGCTGGTGGTGGACGACAATGAGGTGAACCTGGAGATCCTGACCGAGCAGCTGCATTCGTGGGGCTGCCGCGTGACCCAGGTGCAGGATGTGGCCAGCGCGCGCCAGGCGCTGGCGCGCAGCGCGCAGCCGTTCGAGCTGGTGATCACCGATATGATGATGCCGGACGAGGACGGGGCCGGCCTGGTCACCTATATGCAGCAGCAACCGCAGTTGGCGGCGGTCCCGGTCATCATGCTCAGCTCCGCCGGCATGCAGTGGCACGGCAGCGGCGAGGCCAACGCGCCGCAGGTGCTGACCAAGCCGGTGCGCCAGTCGGAACTCTATAACTCGCTGTGCCAGGCCCTGCGCAAGACGCCGGGCGGCAAGGGGGCGGCGCGGCCGCGCGCGCGCCGTCTGCGGCTGACGGGCCATGTGCTGCTGGCGGAGGACAACCTGGCCAACCAGGAGGTGGCGCTGGCCATGCTGCACAACCTGGGCGTGTCGGTCGAAGTGGCGGCCAACGGCCTGGACGTGATCGGGCTGCTGGAGCGCCAGCAATTCGACCTGATCCTGATGGATTGCCAGATGCCGGTGATGGATGGCTTCCAGGCCACCGCCGCCATCCGCGCGCGCGAGGGCAGCCAGCGCCATGTGCCGATCGTGGCGCTGACCGCCAACGCGGTGGCAGGCGACCGCCAGCGCTGCCTGGCGGTGGGCATGGATGAATACCTCTCCAAACCGTTCACCCAGGACCAGCTGGGCGATATGCTGCGGCGCTGGCTATCCCCTGCACCGGCGCGCGGCGCGCGGCCGGGCGCGGGCGGGACCGGGGCGGCGGCCGCGGACGCGATGGAGGCGCCGGCGGCGGGCAGCGCGACCGCGGGCGACGGCATCTTGGAGGAGGAAGCCCTCGACACGCTGCGCCGCTTGCGTCCCGGCCTGCTGCAGCGCGTGGTGGACGCCTGGCTGGAGCAGGCGCCCGGCCTGTACAGCGACATGCGGCAGGCGGCGCACAACGGCGACGGCGCCCTGCTCTACCGCGCCGCCCATTCGCTGAAGAACGGCTCCGCCAACGTCGGCGCGCGCCAGTTGTCCGAGCTGTGCTCCGAGCTGGAGCAGCGCGCGCGCCACGGCCAGCTGGAGGAGCTGGCGCCGGCCATGGCCGACCTGGCGCAGCTCTACGACGCCACCAGCGCCGCCCTGCGCGCGCTGCAGGCGCGGGAGGCATGATGGAACGCCGCAGCAAAGCGCTGGTGCTGGTGGTGGACGATGAACTGGCGGCGCGCCTGATCACCCGCGCCACCCTGGAGGAAGGCGGCTTCGACGTGGTGGAAGCGGCCAGCGCGGCGCAGGCCCTGGCCCTGTTCGAGGATTGCCATCCCGACGTGGTGCTGCTGGACGTGATGCTGCCCGACGGCGACGGCGTGGAACTGTGCGAACAGCTGCGCGGCCTGCCCAACGGCCGCGACGTGCCGATCGCCATGGTCACCGGCGTCAACGACAAGGAATCGATCCAGCGCGCCTACCAGAGCGGCGCCACCGACTTCATCACCAAGCCGATCTCGTGGGGCACGCTGGCGCACCGCACCCGCTTCCTGCTGCGCGCCCACCACGCCCTGCGCGACCTGGCGCTGAGCGCCCTGCGCATGCGCCTGGCCGCCAGCGTGTTCGAAGCCAGCAACGATGCCATCCTGATCTGCGACCGCCACAACCGCATCATCTCCACCAACCCCGCCTTCACCCGCATCTGCGGCCATCCGGCGCACGAGGTGCTGGGCCAGGACCCGGCCCTGCTATTTGCCGACGTGGGCACCCGCATCCAGTACCAGACCATGTGGGAAACGCTGCTCGCCGACAACGCCTGGCAGGGCGAATTCACCTGCCGCCGCCGCAACGGCGACACCTTCCCCGCCTGGTTTTCCATGAGCCTGTGCCGCGATGCCGAGGGCGAGCCGGAACACTATATCGCCCTGTTTACCGACATTTCGCTGCGCAAGGTGCAGGAGCAGCGCATCGCGCACCTGGCCTTCCACGACGAGCTGACCGGCCTGCCCAACCGGCGCCTGGTGGCCGACCGCCTGGCCGTGGCATTGGCCCAAGCGAAACGCGATGCCAGCCAGGGGGCCGTGCTGTTCGTCGATATCGACCGCTTCAAGAACATCAACGATTCGCTCGGCCACGCCTGCGGCGACCAGTTGCTGGAGCAGGTGGCGCTGCGGCTGCAAGGCGCGCTGCGCGGCGGCGACACGGTGGGGCGCATGGGCGGCGACGAATTCGTGCTGCTCTGCCCCGGCGCCGGCCACGGCGCTGCCATCGCCGCGCGCGCCCAGGCCATGCTGGCCACCCTGGCCGAGCCCTATCAGGTGATGGGCATGCGCCTGCACGTGTCGGCCAGCATGGGCATTGCCTGCTATCCGGATGACGGCGACACGCCGGAGGTGCTGGTGCGCAACGCGGACGCCGCCATGTACCTGGCCAAGGAACAGGGCCGCAACAACTTCCAGTTCTACGCGCCGGAGCTGAACGCCAGCATCCTGTCGCGCCTCAAGCTGGAGATGGAGCTGCGCCGCGCGCTGGACGCCGGCCAGTTCGAGCTGTATTACCAGCCCAAGCTCGAGATGGCGGACGGCCGTCTGAACGGCGCCGAAGTGCTGATCCGCTGGCGCAACGACGCGGGCCAGCTGGTGCCGCCCAACCGCTTCATCCCGGTGGCCGAGGAATGCGGCCTGATTGGCGCCATCGGCGACTGGGTGCTGGCCGAAACCTGCCGCCAGCACGCCGCCTGGCGCGCCGCCGGCCTGCTGGTGCCGGTGCTGGCGGTGAATGTGTCGGCGCGCCAGTTCGCGCAGCCGGAGTTTGCCGAGAATATGGGGCGCATGCTGGCCGAACTGGGCACGGCGCCGGCCGCGATCGAGCTGGAACTGACCGAATCGATGCTGATGGCCGATGTGCGGCGGACCGCCGCCACCCTGGAGCGGCTCAAAGAACTCGGCTTCTCCATCGCCATCGACGATTTCGGCACCGGCTTCTCCAGCCTGAATTACCTGCGCCATTTCCGCCTGGACGTGCTCAAGATCGACCAGTCCTTCGTGCGCGAGCTGCTGCAGGACCGCGCCGCGCTGGCCATTGTGCAGTCGATCATCGCGCTGGCGCGCGCGCTCAACCTGCAAACCGTGGCCGAAGGGGTGGAAACCGAGGCGCAGCGCGCCTTGCTGCAGGAGCAGGGTTGCGGCGCCATGCAGGGCTACCTGGTGGCGCGGCCCTTGCCGGCCTCCGATTTCGCCGCCTGGCTGCGCGCCTACAACAAGGGGCGGCCGCCATGAGGCGGGCCTGGATTCTCGCCCTGCTCGCCGCCATGCTCGCGGCGCTGGTGCTACCCGCCAGCGCCGGCCCCACCATCACCATCGGCGCGGAGGACGACTGGGCGCCCTACTCGTCCGGGCCGGACGGGCACGCGCGCGGCTTCGCGGTGGACGTGGTGCGCGAGGCCTACGCCCTGGCCGGGGTGGCGGTGCATTTCAAAGCCCTGCCCTACTCGCGCTGCATGGCCGAAACGCGGGCCGGGCGGCTGCTGGCCTGCTTCGACGCCGTGCCCAACAGCCTGATCGCGCCGCATTACCTGTGGCCGCAGCAGCCGCTGTTCTCCACCCACATGAATATCTACGCGCGCGCCGGCAGCCCCGAGCGCAACCTGCGCGTGCGCGACCTGGAAGGCCGCACCGTCGGCGTGCAGCGCGAATACGAGTACGGCGAGGCTTTCGACGTCAACAGCCGCATCGTGCGCCACGTGGTCGACAAGAACGAGCATGGCTTCCGCATGCTGCTGGCCGGCCGCATCGACTATATGGCGGCGGAGGCGCGCATCGCCGACGCCCTGTTCCGCAGCAAGCCGGCCGAGTTCGCGGGCCGGTTCGCCCTGGTCGGCACGGTCGCCACGCCGCAGGTATTCATCGCCTTCAGCAAGGACGCTCCAAACAGCCGCGCCATGCTGGCGCTCTTCAACCAGGGCTACGCCAAACTGCGCAAGTCGCCGCGCTACAAAGAGCTGCAGGACAAATGGCTCAAGTGAGGCGGCGTCAGAACGGCAGGCTGGCGGTCAGCCAGCCGCGCACGCGCGACGATTTGCCGTCCGCGTCTTCGCCTTTGCTGCCCGGCGCCGGATTGGCGCCGATCTTGCGCGCCACCTGCACTTGCAGCGATGCGCCGCCGGCGCCGCGCCAGGTGGCGCCGATGCCGGCGCCTTTCAGCGTGTAGCTGTTGCCAGGGCCGTTGGCCGGCAAGGCGCCGGCATACACATGCTTGTTCAGGCGCACATGGCCGGCATCGACAAAGGCGGCCAGGCCGGTGCGCCAGGCGGGCAGCTCCAGCTGCAGCTCGGCCGACAGCACATGGCCTTCGTCGCCGCTGGCTTCTCCCGCCGGGTAGGCGCGCACGCGGCCCGGGCCGCCCAGCGACATCTTCTCGCCCGACTCCAGGTTGCGCGAGGCGAACTGGCCGCTGGCGTTCAGCAGCAGGCCGAGATTGCCGCTTAAGCGCTGCAGGCGGCCCAGCTGGTAGCCCAGGTGGGCAAAGCGGCCGGCGCTGCGCGTGCTGGCGGCATCGGCCGCCGCCGCGGCGGCATTGCCGTCCAGGTCAAGATGGCCCAGGCCCAGTTCCAGGCTGGCCTGGGTGGCGGCGTCTTCCTGCTGGCGGCTGAAAGCCAGGGCCAGCGGCAGCAGCCGGACATGCTTGTCGCTGGTGGCCGCGCCGCTGGCGAAGTTCTCGTAGCGCTTGTCGTCGTAGCCGGCGCGCAGCTGCAGGTTGGTGCTGCGCGTGCGCAGCAGCGGATAGGTGGCGATCAGCTGCGCCACGGAGGCAGTGCCGTGCGCGTCCAGCGCCTTGAATTCCTCGCCCAGCTTGTAGCGCATGCGCGAGAAGGCGGCGCCGGCTTTCAGGCCGCTGCCGCCCAACGGGGCGATATAGCCCGCGCGGCCATAGCGGTAGCCGTCGCCGGCGGTGGAGGCCAGCAGCGAGACCTGCCCGCCGTAGCCGCCCAGGTCATTCAGCGCCAGGTTGCCGGACAGGCGCGTGGCGCCGGTGTAGCGGTTGCTGGAATTGTCGATGCTGAGCGAACCGGCAGCCAGCGGGCCTTCGCGCAGTTGCACGGCCAGTTCGGATTCGCCCAGCCCTTGGCCTTTGCTCAATTCCGCGCGGGCGGCCAGGCCGGGCAAGTCCTGCGTCAGCAGCAAGGCGCGTTCCAGGCGGTCTTCCTGCACCGGCTGACCGGCCGGCACCAGGGCATCCAAATAGCGCCGCGCCAGGTCCGGGCGCAGCCGCACGCTGGCGTCGGGCGCCATGCGCACTTGCGAGATGCGGCCTTCCAGCACCTGGATGGCGACTTCGCCCTGGCCGATTTCCTGCGCCGGCAGCACGGCGCTGGCGACAAAGTAGCCGCGCGCGCGGTAGTAGGCGGTGACCGCGTTGCAGGCTTGCTGCAACTCGGCGAAACTCAGTTCCCGTCCGGTGAACGGCGCCAGTTCCTGCTGCAAGGCGGCCGGCGCGAAGGCGCTCACGCCCTGCAGCACAAAGCGGCGCACCAGCACCTTCTGCGCGCCTTCCAGCGCCAGGCCCGGCAGCGGGGCGGCGTCCGGCACCACCTTGCCGCTGGCGGCCGGCTGGCGCACCAGCGCGGGCGGGCGGTTCTGCTCCAGGATGCGGCCCGCATCGGGCAGGGTTTGCGCCTGGGCCAGCGCCGGGGCCAGCATCAGGGACGGACTGCACAGGATGGCCAGGGCCAGGCTGTTCTTGGTATGTTTCTGCACTTGCTCTCTTCCCGCTTCTTATCAGTTAGGCGCACCAGCGCTATTCACGCCGCCGCCGCGCACCATCACGCGGCTGCCGCCGCCGATGGTGTATTCCCGCGTCTCATTGTCGGACTGCTGCGGCGTGCCGCCGCCATTGCGGATGGACTGCGCGAGCTGGCCAGCCACTGCGGCGCTGCCTGCGGCTGAGCCGTCCTGCGCGCCGTCCTGCGTGGCGCTGCTGTCCGGCAGCGAGACCAGTGCCGCGCCGCCGTTGCCCAGCTGCGCCCACATGCCGCCGCCCTGGCCCGGCATCGGCGCCGCCGGATTGACCAGGCCGCCGATCAGGTTCTCAATCTGCTGCGGCGCGCGCGCCACGGTCAGCACACCGTTGACATAGCTCACCGCATAGTTCTGCAGGCTGTTGCCGCTGATGTTAATGGCATAGCTGCCCGCCGGCGCGTCGAGCCCGGCGCCGGTGCTGGTGAGCACTTCGCCCAACAGGGCCGCCGTGTCGCCGCCCACCAGGCCGGACGCGGTCCAGGTCAACGCCGGATTGGCGTTGCCGAAGGCGCGCACCTGGTCGTCGGCGCGCACCACCAGCGAGGCCTGGGCAATGTTCCCGGTCGTGGTGACGCTGCTATTGGCCAGCACGTAGTTGGACGCCAGGCCGCTACCATTCGCCAGCGTGTAGCCGCTGGCCGTCACCACCTTGCCGTTGCCGGCATTGCGGTTCTCGAACTGCACGCTGGCCGGCGCCTGCAGCACCAGGCCCTCGCCGTTCACCAGCCCGCTCAGCGAACCAATGCTGGACAGGCTGCCGTTGGTGGTGCCGTCATAGGTCTTGCTGGCCACGGCCACGCCGCCGATCGACACCTGGCGCGCGCTGATGCTGCCCGCCAGCGTAACGTTCGCCGGCAGCACATAGTTCGACAGCAAAGTGCCCGCGCCAGCCGACACCGAACCGCCCTGCAGCGCCGCCGTGACGCTGTTCGCGCCTTGCACGTTGGCGCTGTTGTACTGCCCCAGCAAGGCGCCCACGCTCGCGCCCTCGCCGCTGGCGAAGCCCGCCAGGCCGACCTGCCCGGCCGCCAGTTGCGCCGCCGTGCCGCCGTCGTACACCTTGCTAATGCTGCCGTTCGCAATCGCCGTCAGCGCCTTCGGCGTGATGGACGCGGTGGTGGAGGTGCCGCCGCCCACGCTGTAGTTGCCCGCATCGGCGCCCGACAGCGAAATGCCGGACACCGTGATCGCCTTGCCCTGGCCCGCGTTCTTGTCGGCAAACGCCGCGTTGCCGCTTACCTGCAGGCTGTCGCCGGACAGGCGGTTGTCGGCGTAGGCGACGTTGGCCGCCAGCGTGCCGTCGTACACCTTGTCGATACCGGTCGCGCTCACCTGCAGCGCGCGCGGCGTGATGCTGGCGGTGGAATTGGCCACCACCGATACGGTGTAATTGGCCGCGTCGGCGCCGCTCAGGGAGACGCCGCTCAGGCTGACCGCCTTGTTGTTGCCCACATTCTTGTCGGCGAAACTGCCGCTGCCGCCCGCCAGCGTCAGCTGGTCGCCGGCAATGCGGTTGTCACCGGCCAGCGCGACCGACGTCGCCGTGCCGCCGTCGTACACCTTGCTGGCCGCCGTCACGTTCACGGTCAGCGCGCGCGGCGTGATGGAGCCGGTGCCGGTGGCGGTGGTCGCCGCCAGCTGGTAGTTGGCCGCGTCCGCGCCGCCCAGGGTGATGCCGCTGGCGTTCACGACCTTGCCGCTGCCGGCGTTCTTGTCGGCATAGCTGCCGCTACCGGACAGCACCAGGGTGTCGCCGGCCACGCGGTTGTCTGCGAAGCTTAGCTGCGCAGCGACGGTGCCGTCGTACACCTTGGTGGTGCCGTTGGTGCTCACGTTCAGCGTGCGCTGCGTGATATCGCCGCTGGCCGTGGCGCTGCCGGCGGTCAGCGCGTAGTTCGCCGCGTCGGCGCCGGCCAAGGCGAGGCCGGAGACGGTAATCGCCTTGCCGTTGCCGGCGTTCTTGTTGGCGAAAACGGCATTGCCGCTGACGCTCAGCACATCGCCCGCCAGGCGGTTGTCGGCATAGTTCACCACGGCAGCCACGCTACCGTCGTACACCTTGTTGCTGCCGGTGGCGTTGACGGTCAGCGCGCGCGGCGTGATATCCGCCGTGGCGCTCGCGCTGGCGGATGCCAGGCTGTAGTTGCCGGCATCTGTCCCGCCGAGCGTGATGCCAGTGATGCTCACGTTCTTGCCGTTGCCCGCGTTCTTGTCGCTGAAGGCTGCGGCACCGTAGGCCAGCGTCAGGGCATCCCCGCTCACGCGGTTGTCGCCCAGGACGGCGCTGGCGGCGGCGGTCTGGTCGTATGCCTTGTTCGCCGCGGTGGCTGTCACCGCCAGCGCGCGCTGCGTGATATTGGCACTGGTGCTGGCCGTGGTGCCGGCCAGCGTGTAGTTGCCCGCATCCGCGCCGGAGAGTGAGATGCCGCTGACGCTGACCGCCTTGCCATTGCCGGCGTTCTTGTCCGCGAACACCGCATTGCCGCTCAGGGCCAGCTCGTCGCCCGCCACCCGGTTGTCGCCAAAAATCACGCTCGCCGCCGTGCTGCCGTCGTACACGCGGTTTACGCCGGTGGCGCTGGCCGTCAGGCTGCGCGCGGTGATGTCGGCGCTGCCGCTGGCGGTGCTGGATGCCAGCACATAGTTGTCCTTGTCCGCGCCGGACAGCGCAATACCGCTCACCGACAAGGCTTTGCCGCTGCCGGCGTTCTTGTCGGCGAAGCTTGCGCTGCCGCCGGTCACGCTCAGCACATCGCCCGCCACGCGGTCGTCGCCCAGCGTTGCGCTGGCCGCCGTGGTGCCGTCATAGACCTTGTTGGCGCCCACCGCGTTCACCACCAGCGTGCGGCGGGTGATGTCGCCGCTCGTGGTGGCCACCGCGCCCGACACCGTATAGTTGGCCGCATCGGCCCCGGCCAAGGTCACCGCGCCGACCTGGATGGTCTTGCCCGTGCCCACATGCTTGTCGGCGAAAGTGCCGCTGCCGCTCACGGTCAGGATGTCGCCCTGCACGCGGTCGTCGCTGAACGCCACCGTGACGCTGGTGGTGCCGTCATACACCTTATTGCTGCCGGCCAGGTCGATGTTCAGGGTGCGCGTTGTGATATCGGCGCTGGTGCTCACGCTGGTGGACGCCAGCACGTAGTTGCCCGCATCGGTACCGGACAGCGCCAGGCCGCTGGCGGTCACGGTCTTGCCGGTGCCGGCATTCTTGTCGGCGAAGACTGCCGTGCCGCCGATCGACAGCACGTCGCCGCCCAGGCGGTCGTCCGTGTAGCTCGCGCTGGCGGCGGTGCTGCCGTCGTACTGCTTGTTGGCCGCCGTCACACCGGTCACTGCCAGCGTGCGCTTGTCGATATTGGCGTTGGCCGTGGCGCCGCTCGACGCCAGGGTGTAGTTCCCCGCATCCGTGCCGCCCAGCGCGATGCCGCTTACACTGATCGATTTGCCGCTGCCGGCGTTCTTATCGGCGAAGGCGGCGCCGCTGTAAGTCAGCGCCAGCAAGTCGCCGGCAACCCGGTCGTCGCCCAGCGTCACGCTGGCCGCCGTGCCCTGGTCGTACACTTTGTCGACGCCGGTCGCGCTGGCGTTGAGCGTGCGCTTGCCGATATTGGCCGTGGTGGCGGCACTGGAAGAAGCCAGCACGTAGTTGCCGGCGTCGGCACCGGACAAAGCGATGCCGCTCACGTTCACGGCCTTGCCGTTGCCGGCATTCTTGTCGGCGAATGCCGCGTTGCCGCTGACGGCCAGCACGTCGCCAGCCACCCGGTCGTCGCCGAAGGTGACCGTGGCGGCGGTGCTGCCGTCGTAGGTGCGGTCCACGCCGCCGGCGGTGACGGCCAGGCTGCGTGCGGCGATATCGGCGCTGCCGGTCGCGGTGGTGGAAGCCAGCACGTAGTTGCCGGCGTCCGCGCCACCCACGGTGATGCCGCCGACGCTCAGCGCCTTGCCGCTGCCCGCGTTCTTGTCCGTGAAGGCGGCGCTGCCGCTGGCCAGCGCCAGGGTATCGCCGGCCACGCGGTCGTCGGTCAGGGTCACCGTTGCCGCCGTGCCGCCGTCGTAGATCTTGTTGCCGCCGCTGGTGCCCACGGTCAGCGTGCGCGGCGTGATGTTGCCGGTGGTGGCAGCCGTGGTGCCGGCCAGCGAGTAGTTGGCCGCGTCGGTGCCGGACAAGGCAATGCCGGCCACCGAAATGGCCTTGCCGTTGCCCACGTTCTTGTCGGCGAAGCTTGCGCTGCCGGCCACGGTCAGCGTATCGCCCGCCACCCGGTCGTCGCCGAAGCTGACGCTGGCGGCGGTGCCGCCGTCGTACACCTTGTTGGCGCCGGTAACGGTGAGCGCCAGGGCACGCGGCGTGATGGCCGCCGTGCCGCTGGCGGTGGCCGATGCCAGCGTGTAGTTGCCGGCGTCCGCGCCCGACAGCGCCAGGCCGCTGGCCGTGACGGTCTTGCCGTTGCCGGCGTTCTTGTCGGCGAAAGCCGCGCTGCCGGAAACGCTCAGCACATCGGCGCCGAGGCGATTATCGGTGAAGCTGGCCACGGCGGCCACGCCGCCGTCGTACACCTTGTTGGCGACATTCATGCCAACGGTCAGCTGGCGCGGCGTGATGGCGGCGCTGGATGCGGCGCTGGTCGAAGCCAGCGCGTAGTTGCCCGCATCGGTGCCGGCAACGGCGATGCCGCTCACCTGCACCGCCTTGCCCGTGCCGGCGTTCTTGTCGCCGAAGGCGGCACCGCTGCTTGAAAGCGACAGCGTATCGCCCGCCACGCGGTCGTCGCCCAGGGTGACGCTGGCCGCCAGGCCGCCGTCGTACACCTTGTCGGCGGCGTTCGCGTGCACGTTCAGCGTGCGCTGGGTGATGTTGGCCGTGGTGGCGGCCGAGGTCGAGGCCAGCGTGTAATTGCCCGCGTCCGTGCCGGACAGCGCAATGCCGCTCACGCTGACCGCCTTGCCG
Organism: Pseudoduganella guangdongensis; assembly: GCF_009857475.1. Lineage (GTDB taxonomy): Bacteria > Pseudomonadota > Gammaproteobacteria > Burkholderiales > Burkholderiaceae_D > Rugamonas > Rugamonas guangdongensis. The sequence goes on from NZ_WWCJ01000017.1 coordinate 22,483, forward strand.
CTGCCCGCGTTCTTGTCGCCGAAGACGCTGGACGCCGCGCTGGCCGTCAGCTGGTCGCCCGCGACGCGGTTGTCGCCCAGGGTAACGCCAGCCGACAGCAGGCCGTCGTACACTTTGTTGATGCCGGTCGCCGACACCGTCAGCTGGCGCGGCGTGACCTGCAGCGTGCCGCCGGTGAAGTTGATGACGTAGCCCAGCGAACTGGCCAGGGTGCCGATATTCAGGCCGTAGGTGCCGACGTTCTTGGTGAAACCAGTGGCGGCGGCGGAGCCGGTGAAGCCGGCGGAAACGTCGCCGTCGATAAAGCCGGTCGGATTGTAGGTGAAGACAGGCAGCGTGCTGCTGCCGTCGTACACTTTGGTCGCCGGCTGCGCGCTGACGGTCAGCGTTGGCGCCAGCTTGTACATGAACCAGTTGGCACCGCTCGCGTAGGACGGCGTGCTGCCGGTATAGGACTGGTTGTAATGCTTGCTGTAGCCGCTCAGGCCTTCCAGCACGTTCTGCGGCGAGTCGGCGTAGACATGGTAGTAGCCGTCCGCCCCGCCCTGCAGCGCGTTCGCGCCCCGATTGTTGGTGAAGGTGCCGGTGCCGGCACCGCCCCCAGCCACCACCACCACAGTGGCCGCGCCATTGCCGCCGGAGCCCACCAGGCTGCCGCCGGCATTGATGATCACATCGCTGCCCGCGCTCGGGCCCTGGTTGACGACCCGCACGGTCTTGCCGCGCACAGTGCCGCCGATGGTAATGTCGCCGCTGCCGGAATAGGTCTGCCCGGCGCCGGTGCCGATGGTCAGGTTGACGTTGTCGGCGCTGATGGAATTGCCGTTGCCGACCGTGATGGCGGCATCGCCGGCTGCGCGGTTGGCGTTGACCACACCCGCTGGCGTGCTGGCGTTGGCCACAGCGTTCAGCGTGCCGCCCATGGTGATATCGGAATTCAGCGCAATGCTGCGGCCCGCCTGCAGCGTCAGGTTGCCGCTGCCGCCGGCGTTAATGGCGCTGCCACTCTCCCAGGTGATGTCGTTATTGGCCTGCAGCGTGATGCTGGTGCCGGCCGCCAGGGCCTCGGCCAGCTTTTGCGCATCCATCGACGCGTTCAGGTGGGCCTTGGCCGTCGCATGGTTGAACGTCAGCGAGCCGGCGGCGGGCGCCGGCACCAGGCGGAACACGGATACCGCGCCGCTGGCGGCGGTAGTGCCATCGCTGGAATTGGTGAAGGGCTGGCCCACCACCAGGCCGTCGCCGGCGCCGTTAATGGCCACCGCGAAGCCGAAGTTGCCGTAGTTGTCCAGGTCCAGGCTGATATCGGTGCCTTGCGTGTAGTCGCGTCCAAGCGATGCGGTCAGGCTGGCCGAGGCAAAGTCTGCGCCCATGTCGAACACGCGCACCGCGCCCGGGCCGGGACCGCCGCTTTCCAGGCCGCCGTTGCCAGGCTCGCCCACCACCAGGCGCGTGCCGGCGTCATTGATGGCCAGCGCGGAGCCGAACAATGCCCCCTCGCGCAGGGTGATATTGGCTTTGCTGCCGCCCTGGCCGATGGTTCCCGCCAGGCTGCGCGCAGCAAACGGGGTGTTGTACAGGTAGACCATGCCGCGCGCGTTGTTCTCGCCCGGCGCGCCGACCGCCAGCTGGGTGCCCGCCTCGTTCAGCGCTACGGCGGTGCCGAACTGCGCGTCAGCCGAGGTACCGCCGCTGAAAGCGCCGACGCTGCCGAAAATGCCGCCTGCGCCGGTGAACAATTCGACGCCATTCGCATAGAGCGCCCCCACCGCCAGTTTGTCGCCCGCGCCGTTCAAGGCGACGGACACGCCGAAGCCGCTGCCGGCGCCGTATGTCGCGCTGCTGATGGTCTGCTTCAGCACCGGCGTGCTGAAGCCGCTGCCGAAGCTGAAGGTGTACACCTTGCCCGCCAGGTCCGCACCCAGCGCGCCGACGGCCAGCACATCGCCCGTCTTGCTAAGGGCGACCGAGCTGCCGAACATGTCCTGCCCGGCCAGGCTGGCCGCCATGTTCACATTGGAGCCGCCGGTGAAGCCGTGGCCGATGGTGCCGGCCAGGCTGGCGCCGCTGAAGTTGTCGCCGCTGAAGGTGAACAGGCGCACCGCGCCGTAATTCTTGTCGGCCGCGCCGGCCAAGCCGTCGTCGAACGGCGCGCCCACCGCCAGGCCTTTGCCATCCGAGGTCAGGGCCACGCTGTAGCCGAAGCCGTCGCCTTCATCCAGGCCGGACACGCCCTGATTCTTGCCGCCGCTGAACCCCTTGCCGAGAATGGCGTCATAGGTCCAGACATTGGCGTAATTGCCGATCACGATATTTTTCGGGTCCAGCAGCAGGTGGCCGCCCCGGCCCAGGCTGATGCTTTCCAGCCCGACGTAGCGCAAATCCTCCTTGCCGGAGATTTCCACCGCGCCGCCGCTGGCCGCGCCGGTGGCTTTGATGGCGCCCAGCATGGTGGTCTGCTTCTCGGACCACACGATGGCGGTGCCGCCCTGCCCCGCCGCGCCGCGCGCGGAGACGTCCAGCAGGGTGCTGTCGTTGATGAAGGTAGCGTCGGCATTGGCGATGGCCGCCGTGGCGCCCCAGCGCCCGCTGAAGCGCTGCGCATCCGGCGCATCCGGATCCGCGGCGCCGCCCTGGAAGGCGCCGCCGACCCGTACCAGGCCGCCCTGCGTGGCGCCGGAAGCGTCCACCCGGGTGCCCAGCAAGCGCACATCGGCGCCGCCCAGGTCCACCCGTCCGCCGCTACCGGCCACGCCTTGCGCGTCATGCCGGCCAGACGACAGCAGGCTGCCGCCAGCCAGCAGCGCGATACTGCCGCCGTCGGTAGCGCCGCGCACGCTGGCCGACGCCGCGCTGTTTTCCACCAGGCCGGCGCCGGACGCCAGCACAATGCTGCCGCCCTGGCCTGCCGATCCGGCAGCCGACAGTTCGGCGGCATTCGACAACTCGCCCGCCGCCTTCACGGCCACGCTGCCGCCCCGCAAGCCGTCGGCGCGCAGCGTGCCGTCCAGCGCCACGCGGCCGCCTTCAATCGCCACACTGCCGCCGTGGCCCTTGGCCGCCGAGGCATCCAGCGTGCCCGCATACACCTGGCCGTCGCCCACCAGGCGGATGCTGCCGCCATCAGCCACCAGGCCGCGCGCCTGCACCACGCCGCTGTTGTTGACGGTGGAACGCGCCAGCGCTTCGGCCGCGCGCGCCGTCAGCAGCACCTGGCCGTTGTCGGCCTGCAGCAGGCCCTGGTTCTCGGCCAGCGCATCGAGCGCGCCCTGCTCCACGCGCACCGTGATCAGGCCGTCGCCCCGGAAGTCCAGGCCCACCGCGCGGCCGGCGGCCAGCGCCACGCTGCCGCCCTGCGCGCTGATGCTGCCGCTGTTGACCACCGTCGGCGCCAGCAAGGCCACCACGCCGCCCGGCGCGCGGATGGCGCCTTCGTTGCGCACCGCGCCTGCGGCGCCCTCGGCGCGGAATGCATAGCTGCCGGACAGGAAGGACTGGTCGGACAGGCCCAGGCTGGACGCCACCAGGCCGCCCACGTCCACCTGCGCGCCGGCGCCGAACAGCACGCCCTGCGGGTTGACCAGGAACACCTTGCCGTTGGAGGACAGCTTGCCCAGGATGGTGGTGGCTTCGCCGCCCACCACGCGGTTCAGCGCGACCGCCGATGCGTTGGGCTGGTTGAAGCGCACCTGCGCGTTGGCGCCGATGTCAAAGCCCTGCCAGTTCATGATGGCCTGCTGCGTGGCCTGGCTGATGGTCATCTTGTTGCCCTGCACGGACACGCCGGCCTGCCCCGCCACCAGCTGCATGCCAGTCGGCAGCGCGCTCGCCTGCAGCGCCGGCGCCGCGGCCAGCGCGCTCGCGCCAGCCAGGCTGCCCGCCAGCAAACTCATGGCGGCAGCGGCACGGCGGCGCGCGCCGCCCTTGCCATGGCTGCGCGCGCCCTCGGCGACGGCCACCCAGCAGCCGTGCAGCGTGCTCCAGACGAGGCGGTAGAAACGGTTGGCGGAAGCGTGTTTGTGCATTTGGGTCTGTCCTCAGGCCTGCAGGTTGAAGTCGGCGCGCAGCGTGACGCGGGCGCCCTGGCGCGCGGATGGCTGCAGGAAGAGCAGCTGGCGGCCGGTGGCTTCGTGTTCGATTTCGTAGCTGCCAGCCTGAATGGCCGGCACGGCGGCGGCGCTGAACAGCACATAGAACTGCAAGGCGCCGCCGCCCTCGGGCGCCAGCTGTGCGGTTTCCACCGCCTGCAGGGTGAGCGACAGCGCACGGTGCTCGGGATGGTTCAGCCAGAAGGACTGGCCCACCAGGCTCTCGGCCAGGGCGCGGGTCCAGGCGAAGTCGCCGGCCGCCACTGCGTCCGCCGCCGCTGCCGGCTTGGCCGCCAGCCCCAAGCCGGCAGCCAGCAACGAACCACCGCCCGCCTTCAGCAAGGCGCGGCGCGAAATAGCTTGCTCACTCACGATTGTTCTCCCATTTTGTTTTCCCATTCCATGGCCCGGTGCATGCCGGCCAGCCCAGTTTCTTTAAAGCCCAGGCGGCGATACAGCGCCTCGGCAGGATTGTTCAGTACTACGTTCAGCCGCAGCGGCAGGCGTGCCGCCGAGGCTTGCTGCTGCAGGCCGCGCAGCAAGGCGCTGCCGATGCCGCGCCCGCGCCATTCCGGCAGCAGGGCAATATCGACCAGCAGCAGGCCGTCCGCTTGCTGCGCCGCGACCAGCCGCCCCACCGCCGCGCCATCGGCTTCGATCACATCGAAGCGCGCGCCCGGGTAGCTGTGGCGGAAAGCCTGCTGCTGCGCCGCGCACTGCAGGTCGAGCAAGGCGTCCACGGTGGCTGGGTCCAGGCCGCCCTCGGCCAGCTCCGGTCCGCGCACGGCCGCGAACAGCGCGCGCAGGAAGGCGCGGTCGGCCGCCGTTTCAGGGCGCAAGGCGAGGCCGTGCACGCCGCTCACCAGCGCTGCGGGAACACGCCCTGCAGCGCGATGCAGAACAGCATGCCCAGGTAAGGCTGGCGGTTGTTATGCGCCTGGCCGGCGCCGGCCACCGATACCGGGTTGACGCTCACCGCCTGCGCCCCGGCCACCGTCTGGCTGAACACATGGTTCACCTGGCCCGCCGCGTTCTTGGCGAAGCCGCTCGACGGGCCGGGCGCCACCTGCGACGCGGCCGTGGTCATGGCTTGCAGCTGGTGGGTGTGGTGCGGAATTTCCGCCTCGGTCAGCGTCACCGACGCCACGCCGCCCTGTTCGCCCAGGAAGCGCAGCGACAAGCCCTGGCCCTGGCCCGGGTGCATCGGCATGCGGCCGTTCAGGTCCGGCAGCGCGAAGGTGGACTTGCCATCACCGCCATAGGCCGTGCCCAGCAGCGAGAACAGCGCCGTGTTCTGCGAGATCGGCAGCAACTGGCCGTCGCAGGTGGCCCAGCCCTGGGGCGCGAAGTTGCAGGCGAACATACGGATTTCCGCCACAAATGGAGAACTCATGCTTTACCTTTCAGTTCGCGATCGGGAACGCGCCGTACAGCGAAATAATGAAATTGACGCAGGTGTACGGCGCCATATTCGTGTGCGGCTGCGAGCCGCCGGTGCCGGCGATGGCGCTGACGGCCATGGCCTGGGTGCCGCCGTCGCTCAGGCCGTACACGCCCGAGCCCGCGCCGACCGTCGCCGCCGGATAGCCCGTCAGGTTGGAGTAGACGCCGCTGCCGCGCTCCGTGCTGGCCAGCACCGGGTGCGAGTGGCTCGGGATTTGGGTGGTGTTCAGGGTCACCTCCTCCACCCCGGCCATCTCGCCCAGTTGAAAGGTGTAGCCCGCCAGCGAGCCGACATGCAGGGGCACGCGGCTTTGCATGTTCGGCAGCGCAAAAGTGCTCTGGCCGTCGCCGCCATAGGTGGTGCCGATCAGGTTGAACAGGGTCTCGTACTCTGAGATGGGCAGCAGCTGGCCGTCGCACAAGGCCCAGCCGTTGGGTGCGAAATTACCGCCGAACATGCGGATTTCGCCGACAAAAGGATCGGACATGGAGACTCCTTTACGTGCGGTTAGGGAAAACGCCCTGCAGGGCGATCACGAAGTTGAGCACCAGGTAGGGCTGCATATTCTGGTGCGGCTGCGAACCGCCGGTGCTGGCCACCGTGGCGGGCGCCATCATGGTATTGGCCGCGCCGTTGAACATATCGCGCCCCAGCCGCCCCTTGCGGCCCAGCAGCGCGCCCGCCGGGTCGCCCGAGTTGGCGACGGCGATACTGGTTTTCATGGCATGCTGGTGGGCCGGCAGCTCGCTCTGGATCAGGGAGTGCGCCACCGCGCCGCCGGCCTGCCCCATGATCATCTCGCCGCCGAAACCGGCGTGCACCGGCACCCGGCCGCGCAGGTCGGGCAAGGCGAAGGTGGTCTGGCCGTTGCCGCCATAGGCCGTCCCCAGCAGGGAAAACAGGGCCTGGTTCTGATTGATTGGCAGCTGCTGGCCGTTGCAGAAGGCCCAGCCCTTGGGCGGGAAATTGAACGCGACGAGTTTGATCTCGCCCAGGTAAGGCGTTGTCATATCAGTTCCGGTGGGGTTAGTTATTGAATACGGCGTAGTACTGCATGCCGCCGGCGTTGCGCCCGGCGGGCACCAGGAAGATGGCGAGCGGCGCATCGCCTTCGCGCAGCAGTTCCACGGTCTGCTGTTCCAGTTCGGGCGCCCCCGGCCCCTGGAAAGTCAGGGCAAACGCTTGCGGATTGGGCGACGGCTGGACCTCGTCCAGCACCAGGCCCAGGCCCAGCTCCGGCGCGGCGCCGGCCACGGAAAACACGGCCCCGAGACGAGCCTGGAAGTAGCTTACATCTGTCGACACGGCAATCCTGTAAAAATTCTACTTGTGAAAAACTTGCCATTGTACGATGAAAAATCCTTAATCTGTATTACAGTTTTGCAACAATCAGGGAAAAAGGGCGTTGTAAAGCTTATACTTTCAACCAGTTAGCGACGCTTTCGGGCGCCCTCTTCCCTTCGTGCCGATTTAACAAATGACCCGCTCGATTGCCGCCCGCTTGCTGCGCATCATCTTCGGCTGCTACTTCGTGGTGACGGTGGTGGTGACGGCCTTCCAGCTGACGGCCGAATACAAGCACACGCGCACCCGCGTCGAGCGCGAAATCGAGGCCATGCAGCACACCTTCGGCCCCGGTATCGCCGACGCCATGTGGCGCTTCAACGACGACATCATGCGCGGCATCCTGGCCGGCATGAAGGAGCTGCCCATCGTGGTCGGCATCAAGGTGGTGGACGACCAGGGCAAGCTGGTGCGCGCCGTCGGCACCGTGCTGGACGAGCAGGGCAAGCATATGCAGGCCCAGGCCGACGGCCGCCTGGCGCCGCCGGTGCGCGAGGACGGCCTGTTCGGCGAGGTGTTCAGCCGCGAATTCCCGATCTCCTACCCGCTGGAGAATGGCGCCCTGCAGCCGATCGGCAAATGGACCGTGTACTCCAACCGCCGCATCGTGGTCAGCCAGGTGCAGTACGGCTTTGTGCTGATCCTGGTGAACTCGGTCATCAAGACCCTGGCGCTGTGGTTCATCTTCACGCTGGTGGTGCGCCACTTGCTGGGCAAGCCGCTGCGGCAACTGAGCGACTACGTGGGCCAGCTGAATATCGATAACCTGGGCAGCACGCCGCTGCAGCTGCGCCACGGCGGCAATACGGAGCTGGACCTGTTGGCCAACAAGATCAACGAGATGCGCGAGAACATCCTGGCCGGCCTGGCCGAAAAGGCCGTGCTGTACCAGGAGCTGGCGGCCCTGAACGAATCGCTGGAGCGGCGCGTGGAGGAACGCACGCGCGCGGCGCGCCACGCGCAGGACGAGCTGGCGCGCAGCGAGCGGCTGGCGGCCCTGGGCTCGATGGTGGCCGGCATCGCGCATGAACTGAACACGCCGATCGGCAACAGCCTGATTGCCGCCAGCACCCTGGGCGACAAGGTCAAAGCGCTGGGCGCCAGTTATGAGAGCGGCTTGCGGCGCTCGGACATGGCGAAATTCCTGGAGGAGGCGGAAGGCGTCAGCGAGCTGATGACGCGCAATATCGAGCGCGCGGCGCGCCTGGTGTCGAGCTTCAAGCAGGTGGCGGTGGACCGCGCCAGCTCGCAGCGGCGCAAATTCGACCTGGGCACGGTGATCCAGGAAAACCTCAACACCCTGTCGCCGGTGCTGCGCAAAACGCCGTATGAAGTGGTGCTGGACATGGCGCCGCTGGTGGCCATGGACAGCTATCCCGGCCCGCTGGGCCAGGTGGTGGTGGCCCTGGTCGACAACGCGCTGCAGCATGCTTTCCACCAGCGCAACCATGGCAAGCTGTCGATCACGGTGCCGGTGCCGGAGGGCGACACGGCCGAGATCCTGATCCGCGACGACGGCGCCGGCATCGCCGCCAGCCATATCAACCGCATTTTCGACCCCTTCTTCACCACCCGCATGAGCGAAGGCAGTTCAGGCCTGGGCCTGAACATCGTGCACAACATCGTCACCACGATTTTAGGCGGCAAGATCCACGTTGACAGCGTGCCGGGCGTGGGCACCACTTTCCGCATCACGATCCCGCTCGATGCGCCGATGCACCACGAGGAGCCGATTATTCCGCAGGCTTGAGCAGCACCGGCACTTCCTTGAAGGCCGGCGTCTTGGAGCCGCGCGCCATCAGGTCGGGCGAAATCAGCGGGGTCAGTTCCGGGAAATAGCCGAACACATCGCCTTCCGGCACGTCGTACTGCACCAGCTGGTAGCCATTGCACTGGCGCGCAATGCCGTCCGGCGCGGCGGCGTGGATATCGACCAGCTGACCGTCGCGCAGTCCGAGCTTGGCCATGCTGGCGGCGCCGATGAACAGCACCTTGCGCGTATGGTGCACGCCGCGATAGCGGTCGACCTCGCCCGTGCTGTCGCGGTAGACGGTGGTGTTGTACTGGCGGTGTGCGCGCACGGTGGCCAGGCACAATACCTGCTCGCCGTACTGGGCGCGGGCGCGGCGCATGATGGTGTCGCGCGGCAGCTCCAGCGCGGTGAACTGCGCCTTGCCGCTGGCGGTGCGCCAGTCGCGGTTGCGCGCGCTGTTCGGCAGGTAGAAGCCGCGCGGCTGCGCGATGCGCTCGTTGTACTGCTCAAAGCCCGCCACGGCGGTCCGCGCCACCTGCTCGATCAGCGAGCGCGTGGTGGCATATTCGCTGCCCATGGCCTGCCACGGGATGGCCGATTCGCCCAGGGTGGCGCGCGCCAGTTCGGTCACGATATGCGGCTCCGAACGCAGCTTGGCACTGGCCGGCTCGCCGCGCCCGGTGGAGGCGTGCACCATGCTGGCCGTGTCTTCCACGCTGACGAACTGCGGGCCGCCGGGCTGCTCGTCGCGCTCGGTGCGCCCCAGGCATGGCAGCAGCAGGCCGACGCGGCCCGGGTGCAGGTGGGTGCGATTCAGTTTGGTGGCGATGTGAACCGTCAGCTGCAGTTTTTCCATGGCCTGCAGCACGCGCGGCGTGTCCGGCCCGGCCACCGCGAAATTGCCGCCCAGGCCGAGGAAGGCGTGCACCGAGCCGTCCATGATGCCCTTGATGGCGGCCACCGCGTCCAGCCCGTGCGCCGCCGGCGGGGTGAAGCCGAACACGCGCTGCAGGCCGTCCAGCCACTCCTGCTTGGGGCGGTTGGTCACGCCCACGGTGCGGTCGCCCTGCACATTGGAGTGGCCGCGCACCGGCATCAGGCCGGCGCCGGGGCGGCCCACATTGCCGCGCAGGAGCATCAGGTTGACCAGGGCCTGGATCGTCTCCACCGCGTATTCGTGCTGGGTCAGGCCCATGCACCAGGTGGCGATGCTCGCTTTGGCGGTGATATAGACGGCAGCCGCCTGCTCGATCTGCGCGCGCGACAGGCCGCTGTCGGCCTCCACCTGCTCCCACGGCTGGGCTTGCACGGTGGCGGCGAAGGCCTCGAAGCCGCTGGTATGGCGCGCGATGAACTCATGGTCCAGCACCTTGCCGCCCGCAGCTTCCGCCTCCAGCACGGCCTTGGCCATGCCGGTCAGCGCGGCCAGGTCGCCGCCCACGCGCACCTGGAAATAGTCGGTGGCGATGCGGGCGCCGTGGCCGGTCAGGGTTTCTTTGGCCGACTGCGGGTCGGCAAAGCTGCGCAGGCCCGGCTCGATCATCGGGTTGAAGACCACCACGCGGCAGCCGCGCAGCGCCGCTTCGCGCAGGTCGCCCAGCATGCGCGGGTGGTTGGTGCCCGGGTTCTGGCCGAAGACGAAGATCGCCTCGGCATGCTCGAAATCCTCGCGCGTGATGGTGGCCTTGCCCACGCCCAGCGTGCTGCCCAGCGCCATGCCGGAGGACTCGTGGCAGTAGTTGGAGGAGTCCGGCATATTATTGGTGCCGAAAGCCCGCGCGAACAGCTGGTAGGGGAAGGCGGCTTCATTGCTGCTGCGGCCGGACGCGTAGAACACGGCGCGCTGCGGCGAATCCAGGCTGCGCAGGGCCTGCGCGGCCAGCTGGAAGGCCTGCTCCCACGCCACTTCGCGGTAGGTGTCGCTGGCGCCGTCGTACAGCATGGGCGCGGTCAGGCGGCCAAAGCCCTCCAGCTCCGCTTCGCTGCGCTGGCGCAGTTGGGCCAGGGTGTGGGCGGCGAAGAATTCGGGCGGCGCGCGGCGCGGCGTGGTTTCATGCGCCACCGCCCAGGCGCCCTGCTCGCAGAAATCCACCGCCTTGTCCTTGGGCGAATCGGGGTAGGCGCACCCCGGGCAATCCACGCCCAGCGGCTGATTCAGGCGCGGCAGCACTTTCAGCGCCGGCAGCGCGCCGTTGCTGCGCAGCGCCTTGGCCGTACCATGCAGCGAGCCCAGGCCGCCAGCGGATTTTTTATAGAAGCGAATCGGGTGCTGCACGTGGTTCTCCGGCCAGTCTATACAAGCCCGGATGTTAACATAAACCCACTGCTGCGCCCTTCTTTGTCAGCGGGCAATAATTTGCTATATACTTGCGCTGCGCCGTACACCCGCGCACTGTTCCCAACTGGCCAAACCCTCGCCTGCAGTCTCTCCGCTGGAGAAGGTTATGCGCCGCATTCCGCCTTATCAAACATTCAAATTCAAGATCACGGCCCTGCTGGTGCTGATGGTCATGCTCGCCTCCGTGCTGGTGGGCGGCGCCTCGCTGGTCGTGGCCGAGCGCGAAATGCGCGCGGTGATCGGCAACCAGGAAATGGCGACCCTGGCCGGCGCCGCCGCCTACCTGGACCGCGACATCAGCTCCAAGCAGCAAGTGTTGCGCGTGCTGGCCGAAGGCTTGCAGGCGACGCCAGTGCCGCATGGCCAGGTGCAGGCCCAGCTCGAACAGCGCAGCGGCCTGCGTGATGAGTTCGCCAATGTTGCCGCGCTCGACCGCCACGGCCAGCTGATCGCCAACCTGCAGGACCGGCGCATGGTGGGCAAGCTGAATAGCCATGGCCGCCAGTTCTTCCGCGATACGCTGGCGGTGCGCGACAGCGTGGTGTCCGCCCCTTTCCGCAGCGTGCTGACGGGCCGCCCGGTGGTGGCGGTCACGCAACCGGTGCTGGGCGCGGCCGGCGCCATCGATTATGTGCTGGTCGGGACCATCGACCTGCAGCGCCCCGCTTTCGCCGGCCAGTTGCAGGCCCTGCGCGGCCACGCGTCCGGCAAACTGTTCATCGTGGCGGCCGACGGCACCACGGTCTACCATCCCGACCCCACGCGCCTGCTGGCGCGCGAGGCGCCCGGCTCGCTGGCCCATGCTGCCCTGTCCGGCCCGGATGGCTGGCGCGTCGACCTGCAGGACCAGGGCCGCGCCACCATGCTGGCGCACACGCGCCTGAAACGGGTGGACTGGACCATCGCCCTGGCCATGCCGCTGCAAGACGTGTTCGCCGGCATGGACGGCGTGCGCCTGCGCGCGCTGGGCACGGCCGCCCTCGCGGCGCTGCTGGCCGGCCTGCTCGGCTGGTGGCTGATGCGCGCCATGCTGGCGCCGCTGTACCAGTTGTACGGGCGCGTGCTCGCGCTCGGGCGCGCCGAGGGCGACGTGGAGCAATTCAATTCCGCCCGGCGCGACGAATTCGGCCAGCTCAGCCGCGCTTTCTACCAGGTCTCGCGCCAGCACCAGACGGCCGAACGCAACCTGCAGCGCCTGGCCACCACCGACCCGCTGACCGGCGCCCACAACCGCCGCATGTTCGATGAATTCTTCCCGCAGGCGCTCAAGCGCGCCATCCGCGCCGGCCAGCAGATCGGCCTGGCCGTGCTGGATATCGACCATTTCAAGGACATCAACGATAACCACGGCCACCAGGCCGGCGACGCAGTGCTGGTGCAGTTTGCCGATCGCCTGCGCCAGGCCGTACGCAGCACCGATACCGTGGCGCGCATCGCCGGCGACGAATTCGTGATCGTGTTCGAGCACCTGGACGCCGCGCACGACGTCAACCTGCTGGGAGAGAAAGTGGTGGCCGCCATGAAGGCGCCGTTCAACGTGAACGGCAAGGCGCTGGAAGTCACGGCCAGCATCGGCATCGCCCTCACCACCGAGCTGCCGGCCGATGTCGAGAAGGTGATGCTGGCGGCCGATCAGGCCCTGTATTGCGTGAAAGCGGCCGGCCGCAACGGCTTTGCCGTCAACTGCGTGGGCGCCGAGCGCATGCTGTCGGTGCGCGATTTCGGCGCCCCGGCCAAGGCCGACAAAAAGCCGACCTGGCCGTCCAGCCGGCTGTAGGGCCGGCCGCGCGCTGCCGCTAACCGCGCAGCGCCAGCGTACGGCGCGCCGTGGCGCCTGCCGCCGCCGGGCCGGACCCCGTCTCGCTCTGCGCCAGGCGGAACTCGCCGACCAGCGCCACCAGCGTGGCGGCCTGCTCCTGCAGGCTCTCCGCCGCCGCCGCCGCTTGCTCCACCAGCGCGGCGTTCTGCTGCGTCACCCCGTCCATCTGGCCAATGGCCTCGTTGACCTGGCCGATGCCGTGGCTCTGCTCACCGCTGGCCGCGCTGATCTCGCTCACGATATCGGTCACGCGGCGCACGCTGGACACCACTTCCTCCATGGTGCTGCCAGCCTGCGCCACCAGCGCGCTGCCCGCCTCCACCTGGTTCACCGAGTTGCCGATCAATTCCTTGATCTCCTTGGCCGCCGCCGCGCTGCGCTGGGCCAGGTTGCGCACCTCGCTCGCCACCACCGCGAAACCGCGCCCCTGCTCGCCGGCGCGCGCCGCCTCCACCGCCGCGTTCAGGGCCAGGATATTGGTCTGGAACGCGATGCCGTCGATGACGGAAATAATGTCCACCACCTTGCGCGAGGACTCATTGATCGAGGCCATGGTGTCGACCACCTGCGCCACCACTTCGCCGCCGCGCGACGCGACTTCCGATGCGCGCGCCGCCATCTGGTTGGCCTGGCGCGCATTGTCGGCGTTCTGCTTCACGGTGCTGGTCAGCTCCTCCATGGTGGCCGCCGTTTCTTCCAGCGCGCTGGCCTGCTGCTCGGTGCGCGCCGACAGGTCGGAATTGCCCTCGCGGATTTCCTTGCTGGCCACGGCCACGCTGTCGGACGACTCGCGCACCCGCGCCAGCACCGAGTGGATCTTGCCGACGAAGGTATTGAAGCCGCTGCCGATCACCGCCAGTTCGTCGTTGCCGCGCACCTCCAGACGCGCGCTCAGGTCGGCATTGCCGCTGGCCAGGCCGGACATGGCCGTGCCCAGTTCGCGCAGCGGCTGCGTCAGGCGGAACACCACCGCCACCAGGATGAAGCCGGTGGCCACTGCGCACAGCAAGGACACCAGCAAGGTGTAGGTCAGCAGCTCGCGCGCCGAGGCCGTGGCCACTGCGCGCGGGAAGCTCATTTTCACCGCCCACGGCGCAATATCCGGATGCAGCACCAGCGGCTGGATCAGGTGCGCCATGCCCTGCTTGTCCTCGTACTCATAAGGCTTGCCGTTGCGGATGCTGTCCAGACCCTCCTTGGGAATATCCTCGGCCGGCTTGCCCACCAGCGCCTCGGCCGGATTGCTGGCGTACAGGCCGCCATTCGACACCAGCGACAGGCGGCCGCCCTCGATCGACTTCATCTCTTTCAGGATTTCGCCCAGCTTGGTCAGCATGAAGTCGGCGCTGGCCGTGCCCTGGAACTGGCCGTCGATCATGATCGGCGCCACCAGGGATGCCATCAGCACGTCCTTGCCGCCGACCGGATAGGCATACGGCTCGGTGAAGAAGACCTTGCCGGTCTTCTTGGGAATGTCGTACCAGTCGTTGGCGCCCGGCTTGGGGTCGAACACGATCGGCTCGATATTCACGCCGCCGCCCGCCGCGCGGGTGTAGTACGGCATATAGCGGCCGGTGTCGTCGTATTCCGGCTTTTTGCCGGCGTAGTCGGCATCCTTGCCATCCAGCGCATTCGGCTCCCAGGTCACGGCGGCGCCGATCAGGTCGTCGGAGCTGAACAAGGCGGCCTTGGTGATCTCGCCGGTCTGCTCGCGCGAGACCGGCAGCTTGGCGCCGCGCGTCGCGCGCTGCGAGGCGCCCAGCTGGATGATGGTGGCCAGGTTGCGGCCAATGCGCGACTGCAGCGCCGACGCGGCGGCGGCGGCCTGGGTACGCGCCAGGTCCATGGCATCCTTCTCCGCCGTGCGGCTACTCTTAATGCCGGTCACCGTGGCGGTGACGGCCAGGCTGATGATCACCAGCAGCGTGGCTGCAATGCAGATCTTCGCATTCAGCGATAATTTAGACAGCATGCGGCGCTCCTCAGAAAGTCTTGGCGATGGTGACTACCAACGTAGCCTTCTCGGTGTTCGAGTAGGCCAGCCGGCCGGCGGCATCCGGCACACCGTTGGTGTATTCGCGGTAGGCGCTGGTGGCGCCCCAGCCGCGCGTGACGGCGCCGGCGACCGTCCAGCCGCCCTCGAACGCTTTGGTCACGCCGACCTTGGCATCGCGCCAGTCCCAGATCTCGTTGCCGGCGCCGCCCACGCGCGCATCGCCGGCATGCAGGTTGAGCGTATAGCCGGCGCCCAGGTCGTGGTTCATGCCCACGTCCAGGTAGCCGGTGCCGCGACCGTGCGTAATGCCGAAGAAGTGCGGGCTCACCGTATAGTTGTACTTGGCGTAGAAAGCCTTGTAGGTCAGGCCCAGCGACAGCTCGGTGTAGTTGAAGGTGGAGTCGGTCGAGCTGACCTTGGCGCCCGGGTACAGGTACTGGTACAGGATGATGCTGTAGCCCAGGTCGCCGGCGGTGGCGGAATAGCCTGCGTACAGGTCCCATTCCAGCTTGGCCTTTTCCACGAATTTGTCGCTGACGTTGGAGGCCCAGGTGCCGGCGATAAAGCCGCGCGGGTGGACATAGTCGGCGCCGACCTGCAGCGCCGGCTTGTCCCAGGTTTGACGGATGCCGCGCGACACGTATTGGCTGGCAAAGGTCACCGTGGTGGTCAGGGAGGGGCCGGCCGCTGGCGCATCTTGCGCCTGGACCGATGCGGAAGCCAGCAAAGCCAGCCAGGTGAAGCGTTTCATGGGTCCCTCACTTTCATGTCAGATGGTACACAAAAGCAATAGTAGTTGCTATTTCATTCCCTCATAGCAATACCTGACTGAATCGTTGCGGTAAAACTACGCTGCCACCGCCTTACGCGCCTGCTTCACACGGTACATGGCCTGGTCTGCCAATTCCATTAACTGGGTCATGTCGCGCCCATCGTCGGGACTGAGCGCGTAGCCGATGCTGGCCCCCAGGCGCAGGGGCCTTCCTTCGAATTCAAATGGCGCGCTGATGGCGCCGGCCAAGGTGCTGCATTTCTTGCCGACGCCGTCGCGGTCGACGGCGCCGCACAGCAGGATGCCGAACTCGTCACCGCCCAGGCGGGCGGCCAGGTCTTCCTGGCGCAGCTCGCGCGCGATGCGCTCGGCCACCTGGCAGATGGCGGCATCGCCGGCGCGGTGGCCAAGCGTGTCGTTGATGGCTTTCAGGCCATCCATATCGACATTCACCACAGCCACGCTACCACAGCCACGGTTGGCCTGCGACAATTGTTGTCGCAGGCGGTCATAGAACAGCGCACGGTTGGCCAGGCTGGTCAGGGCGTCGTGGGTGGCGCGGTAATACAGGTCGCTCGATTCGTATTGCACGGCGTGGTAGATGGCGGCGCCGATCAGCTCGGACAGCAGGCCCAGGATCTGCGCCTGCTCCTGGCCGAAGGCGTTGGGCTGCGGCGCGCCCACCTTCAGCACGCCCACGCTCTGCCCTTCGTGGCGCAAGGGCACCACCAGCATGGAGCGCAGGCCCACTTTGCGGCAGGCTTCGCGGTCCACGCGCGGGTCGGTTTCGCTGTCGTCGCAGCGCAGGATGGCGTCTTGCGCCACGCACAGGCCGGACAGGCTGCCGTTGCGGCGCAGGCGCAGGCCGAGCGAAGCCTCGGCCAGGCCGGCGGTGGCGCGGTAGACCATGTCCTCGCCTTCCGCCAGTTCGACGATGGCGGCATTGGCGCCGCACAGGGCGCCGGCGCGCTGGCAGACCAGCTGCATCACGCCGCCCAGGTCCAGGCCCTGGCGGGCAATGTCAGTCTGCAGGTTGATAATGTCCAGCAATACTGCCGGGTTCAGGTCCAGCCCATTCATCATGCCGCCGCTCACAAATCTCACACAATCTCACAGATTCCAGTGTGACCGATTTGTGAACGAATGGCAACTTCCCCGCGCTGCCCGGCTGCGTATTTAGCTGGCCGTGTCGTATTTCACGGTGCAGCCATAGGGTTGGGTGACCGGCTTGCTGACGGGCTTACCCGCCGCCAGCTCGTCCAGCGCCTGGATCACATAGTTGGTCGCGCCGGGAATATCGTCCGCATTCGAGCTTGGCTTGCTGTCGATCGCGCCGGCATACACCAGCTTGCCCGCCGGATCGATCACATACATATGCGGCGTGGTGCGGGCACCGTAGGAACGACCAATGCCGCCCTTGTCCAGCACCAGGTTGCTGATCACGGCCTTCTGCTCTTTGGTCCAGGCGCCGAGGCTGGCGGCGGTTTTCGGATCGCCCGCCGCGCCCGAGGTATTCAGGCTGACCCAGGCCGCGCCTTTGGCGGCAGCATGCTTTTGGGTGGCCTGCATATTGCCGCTCTTGTAGTGCTTTTTCACGAACGGGCAGTCGGGGTTGACCCACTCCAGCACCACGTATTTGCCTTTGAAGTCGGCCAGCGCGACTTGCTTGCCGGCGGTGTCGGTGCCGCTGAATGCGGGCGCGGCCTGGCCGATCTGCACTTGCGCCAGGGCCGCGCCGCTGGCGGCGAAACCGATTGCCAGTACTGCACTCAATGCCAGTTGTTTCATAACCACCTCCTTGGGAAGAAAGACTACAAACGGGACAGCGCGCTATGGATGGCATCCGCGCTGAGCACTTCGGGCAGCAGTTGCGGCGCGCCGCCCTTGTCGCCATACAGCACATACACCGGCACGCCGCTGCGGCCGAGCGCCTGCAATTGCTGCGCGATCAGCGGATCGCGGCTGGTCCAGTCGGCGCGCAGCAGCAGGACCTGTTTTTGCGCCAGCGCTGACAGCACGGCGGGGTCGCTCAGCGCGGTGCGCTTGTTGAACTGGCAGGTGATGCACCAGGCGGCGGTGAAGTCGACAAACACCGGCCGGCCCGCATCCCGCGCCTGCGCCACCGCTTGCGGCGACCAGGGCTGCCATTGGCCGGTTTGCGGCGCGCCAGCGGCCGCTGCTGGCACCGTGGCGATGGTTGCGGGTTCGTCCCGCAGCAGCGGCAGGCTCCAGGCAAGCGCTCCGGCCAGCAGCGCCACTCCCGCGCCGCCCGCGGCAGCCGCCCTGCGCGCGCTGCGCGGCCCGGCAGCCGCCCCCATGCCCGACCACAGCCACGTCGCCAGGCTGACGGCAAGCAGCAGCACCAGCAGCGCCGCCATGCCATCGACGCCAGCCTGATGGCCCAGCACCCAGGCCAGCCAGACCACCGTGGCAAACATAGGGAACGCCAGCAAGGCCTTAAAACGCACCATCCATGGCCCCGGACGCGGCATGACTCGCGCCAGCCGAGGCCAGGCGCTCAAGGCCAGGTAAGGCGCCGCCATCCCCAACCCCAATGCACCGAAGATGGACAATGCCTGCGGCCACGGCGCCGCCAGCGCCGCACCAACCGCCGCCCCCATCAACGGCGCCGTGCACGGCGAGGCGATGGCCACCGCCACCGCGCCGGTCAGCGCATCATCCAGCAACGGGTTGCGGGCGCGGTAGGCGGCAACGCGCCCGGGCAGCAAGGTGCCGACCTCGAACACGCCCAGCAGGTTCAAACCGATCAAGGTGAATAGCAGCGCCAGCGCGGCGATGAAGAGCGGCGATTGCAGCTGGAAGCCCCAGCCAACCAGCGCACCGCCCGCGCGCAAAGCCAACAAGCCGCCCGCCAGCGCGAGGAAACTCGCCACCACGCCCACGGTATACGCGATGCCGCCCGCCAATTGGCGCCCCCGCCCTTCGGCGCGCTGGGCCAGCGCCACCGCTTTCAGCGACAGCACCGGGAACACGCACGGCATCAGGTTGAGCAAGGCGCCGCCGAGGAAGGCGAATAGCAGCATGAGCGGCAAAGCCGCCGCGCCGCCCGTATCCAACGCGCCCGCAGCTACCGGCGCCGTGCCCGCCACGCCCGCAGCGCCGGACGCGCTGGCTGGACCGGGCCAGGCTGCAACGGGCGCCGAGAGCGCGACGCCGCCCGGAACACCCGCTTCGGCCAGCACAAACTTCAGCGCTGGCGGACTCTCGCTACGCATGGCCGATAGCGGCGCGCGCAGGACCAGCCGCCCATCCGCCCAGCGCTGGGTGGTTGCGTCCGCATGCTCGAACACACCGCTCTCCTCCGGGAAGAACAAGAGCTGCTTGCCACGCAAGCGCGGCGGCAAGCCGTCAGCGGTAAACTCCACCGCCGCCCCCTCCACCCGCGCCGCCACCTTTGCCCCGGCCACGCCACGCGGCACGGCGGCAGCCGCCGCCTCGAACGCCGTCCGCGACGCCAGCACAGGCGTCCCGGGCGCCAGCCGCAACGCAAACTCGCCCGACTCCGGCAGGCAGATATCTTTGCAGACCAGCCACTCCGCCGACAGTTTCACATCCAGCCCGGCGGCGCCTGCGCCAACGCGCACCGGCACCGGCAGCAGCACCGTGCCATCGTAGCCATAATTCATGAGGGGGCCATAGGGCAGCCGCTGCGGCACCGGCCAGGCGATATCGCCGGCCGAACTGCCCGCCGGCAGGGTCCACTTCAGCGTAACGGGCAAGCCCGAGTCGCCGGGATTTTTCCAGTAGGTATGCCAGCCATCCTTATGCACCAACTGCAAACCAAGCTGCAAAGGCTGGCCGGCGGCCACACCTTGCGGGGCGTGGGCCAACAGTGTCGCGGTAACGTGATCGGTGGTGACAATGGCGCGATTCATGGGGCAATGAAGGATTCCCTTGAAAAGGCCAGATTAGCGCAATCAGGCCGCCGCAGTATGTCGTATTGTTGCAGGAGCGGCCACCGCCAGCGCCGCCGCGCGCGCCTTGCGCTGCATGGCGCGCCGCCCCAGCCACAGCACCAGGCCGGTAACCATGAAGAACAGCGGCGCCAGGCCGGACACCGAAACCAGCACCCGCCCCGGCAAGCCGAAGGCCTCGCCCGTATGCAGCGGATACTGCCAGTTGAAGAAGGTATCGCCCGCCGCCGACTTGAGCGGATCGCGCACCCGCAGCACCGCCCCGCTGAACGCATCCACGCTCACGCGCGTGCTGCCATCGCCCTCGCGCACCTCGCCCGGCTGGCGCATGCGGATTTCATACGGCGCCTTGGCCGAGCCCAGCGCCACGCGCGACAGGCGGGCCTGCGGCAAATGCTGCTGCGCCGCTTCCAGCGCGGCCGACACGCTGATGGGCTGGCGGCCCTCGGCCGGGCCGTTGGCCGGCTTGGCATTCGGCTCCAGCGTCGCCACCGCGCCCACCACCGGACGCACCCACTCCGGCAGGTTCATGGCCAGGCCACTAAAGCCCAGCACCGCCAGCACCGGCGTCATCAAGAAGCCCGCCGCGCGGTGGGAGCTATAGTTGAACTGGCGCGACGTCACCTTGCCGCGCACGGTCAGCGCCTTGCCCAGGCTCGCCAGCGTATGCTTCGGCCACCACAGCGCCAGGCCAAGCAGCGAGGTAATGGTCAGGAACAGGCCGCTGATGCCGATCACCGTCTTGCCCACCTCCCCAGCGAACAGATAGCGGTGCAGGTGGAACAGGGACGGCATCAGGAGGGGACGGCTGACGCCGAACTCGCCCCAGTTGCGCTCACCCAGCACCTGCAGCGAATGGCGGTCCAGCATGACCTGGCGCGACACATCGGTCGCGAAAGCGCCCTTGTCCTTCCTGGGCTGGCGGTACCAGGCCACATACACCTCGTCCGCCGCATGCGGCAGCATCAGCTGCGTCGGTTTGCCGTAGCCCGGCATGGCGGACAGCTTGTCCAGCGCCGCCTGCACCTGCACGGGCGTCGGCGCCGCAGCGGGCAAGCCTTCGGCCTGGCGCGAGTGCAGCAGGGCCGGATTCAGCGCCGCATCCAGTTCATGCATCCAGGCCAGCGGCACACCCGTCAGGCCGGCCAGCACGAACAGCGCCCCGAACAGCAGGGACGCATACAAGTGGAGGTCGCGCAGGCGCGCGCGCAGCAAACCGGTGAGCATTGATAAAAGAACCAGCAATAAATTAATTGAAATTATAAATGAGAATGATTATCATTGTCGTCCTGTTTTTTGTATCTTTCTGTTTAGGAATTACTCGATGACCACCCTGCATCCGCTCACCCGCGCCGTCGCCCTGGCCTGCCTGGCCGCCTCCGGCCACGCCGCAATAGCCCAGACCAGCGAGGCCCCGCTGAGCGAAGTGGTGGTCACCGCAACCCGCAACAGCAAGAGCGTGGACAAGATCCCCGGCGCCGTCACCGTGATTTCGCAGCGCGAACTCGAGGCCCAGTACCTGCTGGCCGACGACCCATCCGCCGCCCTCGCCACCTACATCCCCGGCTACGCGCCGAGCCGTCAGAAAATGAGCTCCACCGGCGAATCGCTGCGCGGGCGCGGCACCCTGATCCTGCTGGACGGCGTACCGCAAACCAACCCGCTGCGCGGCGGCATGCGCGAAGGCTATGTGGCCGACACCGCCATCATCGAACGGGTGGAAGTGATCAACGGCGCCTCCGCCATGCAAGGCATGGGCGCCACCGGCGGCATCGTCAACTACATCACCAAATCGCCCAAGGGCGAAGGCACCACCCACAGCGTGAACGCGCGCCTGTCGTCGCAACTACGGCACGACAGCCTGGACTGGAAAACCGGCTACACCCTGCAGCACAAATCCGGCGGCTTCGACCTGCTCGCCTTCGGCAGCATCCAGCAGCGCGGCCTGGGCTACGACGGCAAGGGCCGCCCGCTCGGCATCGAATCGGTGCAGGGCGACACCATGGACTCCGAAGGGACCGACCTGTTCCTGAAAATCGGCAAGAACTTCGGCGACCAGCGCCTGCAGCTGACCGTCAACCGCTTCCGCATGGAAGGCGACGGCGACTACAAACAAGTGCCGGCCAACTTCGCCAGCGGCACCCCGACCAGTTCCACGCCGGGCACCCCGGTCGGCGCCCCGCCGCGCAACAAGGTGGAAACCAGCAGCCTGGAATACCGCCACAACGACGTGCTGGGCGGCTCCTTCAATGCCCAGCTGTTCAAACAGGACTTCGCCTCCCTGTACGGCGCCACCAATACCGCCACCTTCCAGGATGTGACGCTGGCGCCGGCGGGCAAGCTGTTCGACCAGTCCGAAGTGGTGGCCGACAAATACGGCGCCAAGCTGACCTATGTGCGCCCGAACACCGTGATCGACGGCCTGGAATTCACCGCCGGCCTGGACTACCTGCGCGACCGCACCAAGCAATGGCTGGCCGGCACCGGCCGCACCTGGGTGCCGACCCTGGACTTCACCTCGGTCGCCCCGTTCACCCAGCTCGAATATGAGATCGGCGCGCTGACCGTGCGCGGCGGCGTGCGCCATGAAGACGCCAAGCTGAACGTCGACACCTACACCACCCTGGCCGCCTACGGCAGCCGCCTGGTGCAGGGCGGCCAGCGCGCCTTCACCAAGAACGTGAAGAATATCGGCGCCGTGTACCGCTTCAGCCCGAACTGGTCGGCCTTCGTCTCCAGCGCCGAAGGCTTCGGCCTGCCGGATGTGGGCCTGGTGTTGCGCGCGGTGAACCGCCCGGGCCAATCCGTCGCCAGCCTGTTCGACATGGAACCGGTAGTCACCCGCAACAACGAGATCGGCGTCAACTGGCGCGGCGCGCTGGGCAATGTGGGCGCCTCGTTCTACGATTCACGCTCCAAGCTCGGCACCGCCCTGCGCATCAATTCCGCCGGCATCGGCCAGCTCGACCGCGTACCGACCACCGTGCGCGGCTGGGAAGTCTCCGGCGAAGTGCGCCCGGCGCGCACGCTGACGGCCTTCGGCTCCTACTCGCGCACCCTGGGCAAGACCGCCGCCACCGCCGGCGCTCCGATGGACGTCGCCCTGGGCGCCCGCTCGCAAGGCCCGGACAAGCTGGTCGCCGGCGCCAACTGGCAATGGATGCCGAAAGCCAACCTGCGCCTGCAAGCGACCAAGCTGAAAGACCGCGACATCAACATTGGCCGCAGCGTCGGCACCGCCATCCTGGAAGAGCACTTCAAGGGCTACACCCTGGTCGACCTGGCCGGCAGCGTCGACTCCCCATGGGGCAAAGTCGGCCTCGGCCTGGAAAACCTGACCGATCGCCAATATGTTGGTTATTACCCACAATCAACCAGCTACAAAGACGCCGCCTCCTACTTCGCCGGCCGCGGCCGCACCCTCTCCCTGAGCCTGGCCCGCAGCTTCTGAGAAATTCGGGGTCAAAATTCGGGGTCAGGTCTGACAATCGGACATTTATTGCACGGAGTGCAATAAATGTCCGATTGTCAGACCTGACCCCGAATTGCTATACTGCATCGAACCTCGCGCCTTACCCCTGCGCAACTTCCTGATCCCGGCCTAGACTTCGCCAACCATTCCATCGAGGAATCGGCTGTGCGCACACTTTCACTCCCTACCCAGTTTTTCCCGGCCCGGCGCCCTCCGGCGGCGGCCAATGATTTCCCGCCAGCGCTGGAGGAAAACTATCAGCAGGACATCGTGCCGGCGAAGTTTCGCTCGTTTAGCCAGGCGTCCATCCTTTGCATGCTGTTATATGTCTGCTTCGGTGTGATCGATATCTGGGCCCTGCCCGGCGCGCTCGGCTTTGCCTGGAGCGTACGCACGGTGGTGCTGCTGGCTACCCTGGCCTGCCTGCTGCGCGCCTGGCAGGACCGGCAGTGGTTTGAGCGCCATTACGGCTCGCTGACCATCGGCCTGCACGCGCTGTGGGGAGTGGGCGTGGTGGCGATCATTGCGTCCGCCCTCCCGGGTGAGGCGTCGTGGACCCATTACTATGCCGGCCTGACCCTGGTCACCACCGCGCTGTATACCTGGAGCTATGTGACGCCGCTGGCGGCCAGTGTGCTGGGCCTGTCGCTCACGGCCGGCTACGCGGCCATCGCCATCGGCTGGCAGGAGTTGCACCGGCGGCCGGAAAGCAGCGCCCTGGTGGCGATTTTGTTCTTCCTCACCAGCACCAACCTGATCGGGATTCTGTCGATGCTGGCGCGCGAAAAGTTCTCGCGCCAGGCCTTCCTGCTCAAGCACATGCTGCGCAAGGACCTGGAGGATGCGGGCAATGAGCAGCGCCATTCACAGCACATCTCTGAACACGACCACTTGACCGGCTTGCCGAACCGCCTGCGCTTTGAGCGCCGCATGCAGGAGCTGTGCGCCAATGCCACCCTGGGCAGCAATAGCGTGGGGCTGCTGTACATCGACCTGGATGGCTTTAAACCGATCAACGACGCGCATGGCCATGCCGCCGGCGACGCGGTGCTGGTGGAGGTGGCGCGCCGGATGTCGGGCCTGATCCGCAGCGAAGACATGGTGGCGCGCCTGGGCGGCGACGAATTCGTGATCGCCATCCCGCTCGCCCATGGCAGCACCGATCGCCTGCACAGCCTGCGCCTGGCGCTCTCGATGCGGATCGGCCAGCCCATGCACTGGGAAGGCAAGACCCTGCGCGTCACCGCCAGCATCGGCGACGCCTGTTTCCCCGGCGACGGCAGCTCAGTGGCCGACGTGCTGGCCAAAGCCGACCGCACGATGTACCGCGACAAGCAAAGAAAAGTCCGCGGCTAGAATCTATCAGATGCCCCACTGCACCTTGAGGGTGAGGCCTTTGTTGGCGCCAGGCAGGGCGCCGTTGGCGTCGGTGGTGGCGCCGACCGAGACGATGCGGTCGTGGCGGGTGGTGCGTTTGTACAGCAGCGAGCGGTGGCGGTAGTGGGCGTCTTCCGCTTCGATCAGGTGCGGCATGCGGTCCTGGCGTTGGGCGGAGGTGTTCTGCACGATCACGCGCAAGGCGTCGCGCGGGGTGGCGTGCAGGGTGCCGACCCAGCGCCAGCCGCTGTCGCTGAAGTCCTGCAGCTTGTCGTGTTTGACCCAGGCGCGGTTCCAGCGGTGGTCCGATTCCAGGCTCCAGCCGCCGGCCAGCGGGAAGCGCAGGCTGGCTTCCAGTTCCAGGTTGCCGCCCTTGCCGACCGCATCGGCGTCGGTGTCGAGCTGGCGGCCGAGCGTGAGTTCGCCTTCCAATTTGACGAAGCGGGCCGAGGGCGAGCTTTCAATCCCCACATGCGCGGCATGCACGCGGTGCAGGCGGCCGCCTGCATGGGCGCGCTGCTGGTCGAAGCCGGCATTGGCCCAGAAGCGGGTCTGGCGGCCGGCGAACAGCCAGATGCCGGGTCGCACCCAGCGTTCCACTACTTCGTGCGCCAGGGTGCGCGTTTCGCGCAGGCCCAGGTGCAGCTCGGTCTCGTAGGCTTGCAGCGGGCCGAACTTGTGCGCGCCCATGCGGCGGTTCAGCTCGACGTCGCCTTTGATGATGCCGGCTTGCGGTACGAAGCCGTTGTCGTTGGCGAAGTTGCTGCCGATGACTTCGAGCTGGGCGATGTTGAACCAGTCGTCCGAGCTGTAGTTCAGGCGGCCGTAGCCGTAGCCGCTGGTGCGGGCGTGCGTGGCGTGGCTGCGGCCAGCGTCGTCGAACCGGGAGGTGGTGCGCGAGCTCATGGCGGTCCACAGCAACTGGGTGTTGCCGCCGCCCTCGCGGCCTGCGGGCAGGCGCCATTGGCCGTCCACGCCGAGCACGGTGTTGCGGCCGCCCTTGCCGTAGTCGCGGTCGGACAGGAAGGCGCCGGCCACCACTGCTTCGCCATGGCGGCGGGCGCGCAGCAGGGTGGCCTTGCTGTCGCCGGCATTCACGTACTCGTCGGTGCCGTAGGCTGCGCCGCGCATCACCACGCCGCCGGCGCGGTCGCTCAGTACCAGGGCGGTGGCGTCGGCGGCGGCGCCGCGCCAGGTGGCGCGCATGCCCCAGCGCGGTTCGGCGATGGTGCGCGAGTAGAAGGCGGGCAGGCGCATGCCCAATACGTCGGCGCTCTCCAGGAAGAAGGGGCGCTTTTCCGGCAGGCTCAAGGCGATCTGGCTGGTGCCGTTGCTGGTCGGGGCGTCGATCTCCACTTGCGAGAAGTCGGGGTTGAGCGTGGCGTTGAAGACCCAGTCGGCGCGCGGGCGGGCGCTGATGTCGAGGCCGACGCTGGTCTGGCTGCTGCCCTTGCCGTAATTGTCGTGGACACGGTGCGTGAGTTCCGGGCGCAGTTCCCAGAACGGCTTGTCCTGCATCTCCGGCAGCACTTTGGCGATGCCTTCCAGCTCGTCCATCTCGGCGATGAAGTGCAGCGATTCCTTTTTCAGCGGTGCGCTCAGGAGCAGCATGCCGTCGGCATGCGGCACGCTGCGTTCGACGCGCACCAGCCACGGCTTGGCTGCGCCGTACGGGAAGCGCAGGCTCGACAGCGGCCAGCGGATCTCCATCGAATAGCCGTCGGGCAGATGGTGCACGGCGCTTTCCACCGGATAGTCCGGGCCCAGGTCGTCCTCATCCTCGTCGGCGCGGTAAATGCCGTCGCTCATGACGCCGGCCACGTTGACGCGCACGAATTGCGCCGAGCGGCCATGCCCGCTGGGATCGATCCACACGCCGATGAAGTCCTGGTCGCGGTCGACCTTGTCGCGCCGCGCCAGGGTGCCATTCAGCTTGGCCGGATCGGCATTCCAGGCGCGCACGCCGAACACCAGCGCGTCCTGGTCCAGCAGCACCTTGACGCTGGTGCGCAGGTGTGCGGGAGCGTCGCGCCCGTCCTCCGGCTGGTACTGGAAAAAGCGCGTGTTGCTGGCGGCCTGGTTCCAGGCGGCGTCGTCGAGGCGGCCGTCGAGGGCAAGCGCCAGCGGCTGGCGCGCCACATGGGCGGCCAGGCTACGGCGCTTGGGTTCTTCACTTTCGGCGGCGGCTAAAGCTGGGACGGGAATGGCAAACTGGCATACGGCCAGCACGGAGGCGAAATTTCGTGCAAACATGATCTAGATTATAGATTTGCCAATTCGCACACGGCAAGTGAATATGGCGATGCTACCATGTGACCACTTTCATGAAAGGGGATTGATGGGACTGACCTGTCAACAGCTCACTTGCCGCCGCGGCCGCAGCACCTTGTTTGCGGGCGTTAATTTTAAGCTGCAAGCGGGTGAGGCCATCTGGGTCCAGGGCCGCAATGGCAGCGGCAAGACGACGCTGCTGCGCATGCTGTGCGGCCTGGCGCGTCCCGACCGCGGCGCCGTGCACTGGCGCGATCAGCCCATCCTCGCCACGCGCGCCCAATTCCATTCCGAACTGCTGCACATCGGCCATGCGGACGGCTTGAAGCCGGATTTGCTGGCCTGGGAAAACCTGGCCCTGGGCGCCCTGCCCGGCGCCCGCTGCACCCGCGCCGAGGCCGAACAGGCTTTGGCGGAAATCGGCCTGGCGGCGGCAGCCCAGCGCCCGGTGCGCCTGCTGTCGCAGGGCCAGCGCAAACGCGTGGCGCTGGCGCGCCTGCTGCTGGCGCCACAACGCCCGTTGTGGATCCTCGACGAACCGATCGCCTCCCTGGACCAGGCAGCCGCCGCGCAAGTGGGCGCCATCCTGCAAGCGCATTGCGCGCGCGGCGGCATGCTGGTGCTGACCACGCACCAGCAGCCGGATTTTCCCGGCGTGCGGCACCTGCAATTGGGGGCGCCGTGCTGAGTACTTCCGCCCAGTTGCTGCGGCGCGACCTGCTGCTGGCCATGCGCCGCCGCAGCGACGCGCTGATGCCGCTGGCCTTCTTCCTGGTCGTGACCTCGCTCTTCCCGCTCGCCATCGGCCCCGATTCCAAACTGCTGCGCAGCGTGGCGCCGGGCATCGTGTGGGTGGCGGCCCTGCTGGCCTCCCTGCTTGGCTTGCAGCGCCTGTTCGCCGACGACCATGCGGACGGCTCGCTGGAGCAGTTGCTGCTCGCGGGCCAGCCGCTGGAACTGCTGGTGCTGGCCAAAGTGCTGGCGCACTGGCTGACGTCCGGCGTGCCGCTGCTGGTGCTGGCGCCGCTGGTCGCCCTGCAGTATGGCCTGGACGCCACCGCCCTGACGGTATTGTGGCTCGGCCTGCTCCTTGGCACCCCGGTTCTCAGCCTGCTGGGCAGCATCGGCGCCGCCCTGGCGCTGGGTGCACGCGGCGGCAGCGTGCTCGTTGCTTTGATCCTGATGCCCCTGTATATTCCCTTACTAATTCTCGGCAGCTCCGCAGTCGTAGCCGCCGGCGATGGTACCGGCAGTGCGCCCCACCTGATGTTGCTGGGCGCCCTGCTCGCCGCATCGCTGGCCGCCACGCCCTGGGCTACCGCCGCTGCGTTGCGGATTGCGCACGAGTAGGAAGGAGATCCAATGAATCGACCGTATTATTCCACCGCAAACGGCGCCCGGCGCCGCTTCACGGTATTTGCCTTTGCTTCGCCACGCAACTTCTACCACCTGGCCGGGCGGCTGATCCCCTGGTTTACCGCGCTCGGCGTGCTGAGCGGGCTGGCCGGGCTGGTACTCGGCATGCTGTTCGCGCCCACCGATTTCCAGCAGGGCGACGCCTACCGCATCATCTTCGTGCACGTGCCGGCGGCCTGGATGTCGATGCTGATCTACCTGGCCATGGCCGGCTGGGCGGCCATCGGCCTGTCCTACCACACGGGCGTGTCGTCCATCATGGCCAGCGCGCTGGCGCCGACCGGCGCCCTGTTCACCTTCCTCGCGCTGTGGACCGGCGCCCTGTGGGGCAAGCCGACCTGGGGCGCGTGGTGGGTGTGGGATGCGCGCCTGACGTCGGAACTGATCCTGCTGTTCCTCTATCTCGGCTACATGGGGCTGCACGCCTCGATCGCGGACCCGCGCCGCGCCGACCGCGCCGCTGGCGTGCTGGCCATCGTCGGTGCGGTCAACATCCCGATCATCTATTTCTCGGTGTACTGGTGGAATACCTTGCACCAGGGTCCGTCCGTCACGCTCGGCAAGGCGCCGAGCATGGCGCCGGACATGTTCACGGCCATGCTTTTGATGGTGGCTGCTTTCTGGTGTTACGCAATTGCAGTGGCGCTGCGGCGCGCGCGTTGCATCGTGCTGGAACGGCACGGCAACGCGGCGTGGCTGCGCAGGAGAACAAAATGAACTGGACAAGTGTGCAGGATTTCCTGGCCATGGGCGGCTATGCCGGCTATGTGTGGGGTTCCTTCGGTGTGGTGTTCGCCACCATGGCGCTGGAAGTGTGGGCGCTGCGCCAGCGCGAGCAACAGGCGGAGACTGAATGAAACCGCGCCATCAACGACTGGCACTGATCGGCGCCAGCCTGGCCGCCTGCGGCGTGGCCGTGGCCCTGGTGCTGAACGCATTTAACGATAACCTGGTGTTCTTCTACACGCCGTCGCAAGTGGCGGAAGGCAGCGCGCCGCGCCAGAGCATCTTCCGCATCGGCGGCCTGGTGGAGGAAGGCAGCGTGAAACGCCTGGCCGACGGCCTGACCGTGAGTTTTGTCATCACCGACAAGGTCAAGCAGGTGCCGGTGCACTATAAGGGCACCCTGCCCGACCTGTTCAAGGAAGGCAAAGGCGCCGTGGCGCAGGGCCGCCTGGGTGACGGCGCGCTGTTCCTGGCGCAGGAAGTGCTGGCCAAGCACGATGAAAACTATATGCCGGCGGAAGCTGCGCACGCATTGGAGCAAGGCCGCGCGCCGGCTTCGCTGAAAGGCGCCCCATGATCGGCGAAGCAGGTAATTTCGCGCTGGTGCTGGCCCTGCTGCTGGCGGTGCTGCAAGGCACGCTGCCGTTGGCAGGCGCGCAGCGCGGCGACTCGCGCTGGATGGCGCTGGCCAAGCCGGCGGCGGCGGGCCAGTTCGCTTTCTGCACCCTGGCTTTCGGCTGCTTGTTCTACAGCTTTTACGCCAACGACTTTTCGCTGCGCTACGTGGTGCAGCATTCCAATTCCCTGCTGCCCTGGCAGTACCGCCTGAGCGCGGCCTGGGGCGGGCACGAGGGTTCGCTGCTGCTGTGGACCTGGCTGCTGTCGGCCTGGACTTTTGCGGCGGCTTGCCTGTCGCGGCAGCTGCCGCGCGAAGTGCAGGCGCGCCTGCTGGGGGTACTGGGACTGGTGGCGGTGGGCTTCCTGCTGTTCATGCTGTTCACCTCCAATCCCTTCATGCGCAAGCTGCCGGCGGCGCCGGACGGCAACGACCTGAACCCGCTGCTGCAGGACGCCGGCATGATCGCGCACCCGCCGCTGCTGTATATGGGCTACGTCGGCTTCTCGGTGACCTTTGCCTTTGCTATCGCGGCGCTGCTGGGCGGACGGCTGGATGCCTCGTGGGCACGCTGGTCGCGGCCGTGGGCGCTGGCGGCGTGGAGCTTCCTGACGCTGGGCATCGCCATGGGCAGTTTCTGGGCCTACTACGAGTTGGGCTGGGGCGGCTGGTGGTTCTGGGATGCGGTGGAGAACGCGTCCTTCATGCCCTGGCTGGTGGGCACCGCGCTGCTGCATTCGCTGATCGTGACCGAAAAGCGCGGCGTGTTCCGCAGCTGGACGGCGCTGCTGGCGATCCTGGCCTTCTCGCTCTCGCTGCTGGGCACCTTCCTGGTGCGCTCGGGGGTGCTGACGTCGGTCCACGCCTTTGCCACCGATCCACGGCGCGGCGCCTTCATCCTGGTCTACCTGGCGATTGTGGTGGGCGGCTCGCTGCTGCTGTACGCCTGGCGCGCACCGCGCCTGCGCCAGCGCACCGCGTTCACGCCAATGGCGCGCGAGTCGCTGCTGCTGTTGCAGAACGTGGTGATGCTGGCCGCCACCGGCACCGTGCTGCTTGGCACGCTGTACCCGCTGCTGCTGGACGCGCTGGGCGCGGGCAAGATTTCGGTGGGACCGCCGTATTTCGAAAAAGTCTTCGTGCCGATGATGCTGCCGGTGCTGCTGCTGGTTGCCGCCGGTCCGTTCGCGGGCTGGCGCCACGGCACGCTGGCGCAGTTGGCGAAACGCCTGCGCTGGCCGGCGGCCATCGCGCTGGGCGCGGCGGCCGGCGTGGCGCTGCTGCTGCGCAGTTCGCCGATGGTGGCGCTGGGCCTGCTGCTGGCGGCCTGGATCCTGGCCGGCACCGCCTGGCAGGTGCTGCAGCAGCGCGGCAAGCTGGCGCGCCAGCCGCGCTCCTGGTACGGCATGCTGGCGGCGCACACCGGGCTGGCGGTGTTCGTCATCGGCGTGACCATGGTCAAGGGCCATGAGCTGGTGCAGGACGTGGTGCTGGCGCCTGGCCAGCAGGCTACGCTGGGTGACTACAGCTTTACCTTGCAGAAGCTGGAGGACGTGCGCGGCCCGAACTACACCGCGCTGCGCGCCAGCGTCGGTGTGACGCGCGCCGGCGGCGGCCAGGCCGTTGCCGTGCTGCTGCCGGAACAACGCCGCTATAAAGTGGCGCAAGACACCATGACCGAAGCGTCCATCGACCGCAGCCTGCTGCGCGACCTGTACGTGTCGCTGGGCGACGCCACGGGCGACGGGCGCTACCTGCTGCGCATCCAGGTCAAGCCTTTCGTGGGCTGGATCTGGGGCGGCTGCCTGCTGTTCGCGCTGGGCGGTTTCCTGGCTGCGAGCGACCGCCGCTACCGCGCCGCGCGCCAGCACGCGCACGACCGCGAGCCGGGCGCCGGCGACGCACAGCCAGCCGCCGCGCCGGTGCTGGCGACCGGCTCCCTGGTGCGGGAGGCGCCATGAAGCGCTTCATCATCCCCGCCGCCCTGTTCGTTGTGCTGCTCGGCTTTTTGGCGGTCGGCCTGCAACGCAACCCACGCGAGCTGCCGTCGCCGCTGATCGGCAAGCCGGTGCCGCAATTCTCGGCGCAGCGCCTGGACGACCCGTCCGGCACCATCTCGCCGGCCAACCTGAAAGGCAGCGTGTGGGTGCTGAACGTGTGGGCTTCGTGGTGCGAGGGTTGCCGCATCGAGCATAAGGACTTGATGGACCTGTCGCGCGCCGTGCATGCGCCGGTGATCGGCCTGAACTACAAGGACCAGCGCGACGACGCCCTGCGCTGGCTGCGCGAGCAAGGCAACCCGTACCGCCAGGTCGCCTTCGACCACGACGGCCGCATCGGCATCGATTTCGGCGTGTACGGCGTGCCGGAGACGTTTGTCATCGACCAGCAAGGCATCATCCGCATGAAGCATATCGGTCCCCTGTCCTCGCCCGACGCGCGCGAGCGGGTGGCACGCATGGTGAAGGAGCTGGCCAATGGCTGACAAATCATTGGATGCGCGCACCATGGCGCTGGCCGAAGAACTGCGCTGCCTGGTGTGCCAGAACCAGAGCCTGGCCGACTCGCACGCCCCGCTGGCGCTCGACCTGCGCGCCCAGATCCAGCAGCAGCTGGCACAGGGCCGCAGCGAGAAACAGGTGGTGGAATTCATGGTGCAGCGCTACGGCGACTTCGTCCTGTACGAGCCGCCGCTGAATAGCAGCACCGCCCTGCTGTGGTTTGGGCCCGCCCTGCTGCTGGCCGTCGGCGTGTTCGCGCTGCGCGGCTTCTGGAGAAAGAAAACATGAGCACTTTTGTTATCGTGATCGCGCTGATGGCCGCCCTGGCGCTGGCCTGCGTGGTACCGCCGCTGCTGACGCGCAGGGCCACGCCGGCGCCCGGCGCCACTGGCACGGCCGGCACGGCGCCAACCGGCCTGGTGCGCCAGCAACCGCGCCTGGCGCTGCTGCTGGCCCTCGGCCTGCCGGCCGCCGCCGCCGCCATCTACCTGCAGGTGGGCCGTCCCGACGTGCTGACCATGCCGCCGGAACTGCTGCAAGCGGCCGCCACCCCGACCGACCACGGCCCGTCGGAAGCGGACATTCCCGCCATGGTGGAAGGCCTGGCGCAACGCCTGCGCAATGAGCCGGACAATATCGAAGGCTGGCATATGCTGGCGCGCTCCTACAGCGCCATGAACCGCTACGCCGATGCCGCCAAAGCCTACGCCCACCTGGCCGAGAAGCTGCCGCAGGACGCCGGCGTGCTGGCCGACTATGCCGATGCCCTGGGCACGGCGCAGGACGGCAAGCTCGATGGCGAGCCGGAACGCCTGATCGAACGCGCGCTGGCGATCGACCCGCAACAGGTGAAAGCGCTGGCCCTGGCCGGCAGCGCGGCTTTTGCCAAGAACGACTACGCGCGTGCCGAGCAGCGCTGGACGGCGGTGCTGGCCCTGATCCCCGCCGACTCCGAATTCGCCACTTCGACCCGCGCCGGCATTGCCGAAGCGCGCGCGCGGCAAGGTTTGCCGGCAGCGGTGGCAGTGTTGTCGGGCACCATCCGCCTGGCGCCGGGCACGCCCGCGCCGGCGCCAGGCCAGACCCTGTACGTGTACGCGCGCGCCGCCGACGGCCCGCCCATGCCGCTGGCCGCCGTGCGGCGCCAGGCCGACGCGCTGCCGCTCTCGTTCACGCTCGACGACAGCAATTTGCTGGCCGCCGGCAGCAAACTGGCCGACACACCCAAGCTGGTGGTCGGCGCCCGTATTTCCGCCAGCGGCAGCGCCACCCCGCAGCCGGGCGACCTGGAAGGCCAGGCCGCCGCCGTGGCTCCCGGCACCAGCAGCATCGTGATTGAGTTGAGTCCCCGCAACGCCTCGCAGCAATAGTTGATCTGCGTCATTTTTTGCTTTGTATTTGTAACCATACAATGGGATCAATATGGAAAACAAAGAAACAGCGCCCACGAAAGCGCAAGAATTAAAGGTCTTCCTGTTCATGACCGTGGTGCTGGCCCCGATCCTGGCCGTCGCCACCGTGGGCGGGTACGGGTTCATCGTCTGGATGTACCAGCTGCTGAGCGGTCGCCCGCCGGGAGCATGACGATGGCCGCAGAGATCCACATCGCCGGCGTCATTGTCCACGCCCGGCCCGCCCAAACAGCGGACATCCGCGCCCAGCTGGCACTCCTGCCGCACGCCATTGTGCATGCCGTCGAAGACGACGGCCGCATGGTGGTGACGCTGGAAGCGGAAAGCGCCCCGCGCACGCTCGACGCCATGGACGCCATTCGCGCCCTGCCCGGCGTCCTGAACGTCGCCCTGGTTTACCAACATGCCGAACCCGCCACCGCAATGGACGAGGAAATGCCATGAAAAACACCCGCCGTGAATTTATTACCCAGACTGCCGCGATGACGGCAGCCGCCACCGCCGGCATCAGCCTGCCGGCTGCCGCCTCCAACGTCGTCACCGACGCCGGCAAAACCCAGCTCACCTGGAGCAAGGCGCCGTGCCGTTTCTGCGGCGTGGGCTGCGGCGTCAACGTCGGCGTCAAGGACGGCCGCGTGGTGGCCACCCATGGCGACATCAACGCCGAAGTCAATCGCGGCGTCAACTGCGTCAAGGGCTACTTCCTGTCCAAGATCATGTACGGCGCCGACCGCCTGACCACGCCGCTGATGCGCATGAAGAACGGCAAATACGCCAAGGACGGCGAATTCCAGCCGGTATCCTGGACCGCCGCCTTCGATGAAATGGCCAAGCAGTTCAAGAAGGTGCTGAACGAGAAAGGCCCGACCGGCGTCGGCATGTTCGGTTCCGGCCAATGGACCATCTGGGAAGGCTACGCCGCCTCCAAGCTGATGAAGGCCGGCTTCCGCTCCAACAACCTGGACCCGAACGCGCGCCACTGTATGGCCTCCGCCGTGGCGGGCTTCATGCGCACCTTCGGCATGGACGAGCCGATGGGCTGCTACGACGATATCGAAGCGGCCGACGCCTTCGTGCTGTGGGGCTCGAACATGGCCGAGATGCACCCGATCCTGTGGACCCGCATCACCGACCGCCGCCTGTCGCACCCGCATGTGAAAGTGGCCGTGCTCTCGACCTATGAGCACCGCAGCTTCGAGCTGGCCGACCAGCCTATCGTCTTCACGCCGCAGACCGACCTGGCGATCTTGAACTACATCGCCAACTACATCATCAAGAACAACCGCGTGAACCGTGACTTCATCAACAAGCACACGCGTTTCGTGGTCGGCAACACCAATATCGGCTACGGCCTGCGCCCGGACAATCCGCTGCAGAAAGCCGCCGCCAATGCCGGCGAGGCCGGCGGCAGCAAGCCGAGCACCTTTGAGGAATTCGCCAAGTTCGTCAGCGCCTACGACGTCGACACCGTGGCAAAACTGAGCGGCGTCTCGAAAGACCGCCTGGAACGCCTGGCGCAGCTGTACGCCGATCCGAAAACCAAGGTGATGTCCTTCTTCACCATGGGCTTCAACCAGCATACGCGCGGCACCTGGTGCAGCAACCTGCTGTACAACATCCACCTGTTGACCGGCAAGATCTCCGAACCGGGCAACAGCCCGTTCTCGCTGACCGGCCAGCCTTCCGCCTGCGGCACTGCGCGCGAGGTGGGCACTTTCTCGCACCGCCTGCCGGCCGATATGCTGGTGGCCAATCCCAAGCACCGCCAGATCGCCGAGAAAATCTGGAAGCTGCCGCCCGGTACCATCCCGGACAAGCCAGGCCTGCACGCCGTGGCGCAAAGCCGCGCCCTGAAGGACGGCAAACTGGGCGCCTACTGGGTCATGTGCAACAACAATATGCAGGCCGGCCCGAACGTGATGGGCGAAATCCTGCCAGGCTGGCGCAACCCCAATGCGTTCGTGGTGGTGTCCGACCCCTACCCGACCGCCAGCACCACGGCGGCCGACCTGATCCTGCCGACCGCGATGTGGGTGGAAAAAGAAGGCGCGTACGGCAACGCCGAACGCCGCACGCAGTTCTGGCACCAACTGGTGAGCGCACCGGGCGAGGCCCGTTCCGACTTGTGGCAGCTGATGGAATTCTCCAAGCGCTTCAAGATGGAAGAAGTGTGGACCGCGCCGCTGCTGGCGGCCATGCCGGCCTACAAAGGCAAAACCTTGTTCGATGTGCTGTTCCGTAACGGCCAGGTCGACAAATTCCCGGTCGCGCAGATCGAGGCTGGCTACCAGAACGACGAAGCCAAGGCTTTCGGCTTCTACCCGCAGAAAGGCCTGTTCGAGGAATACGCGGAATTCGGGCGCGGCCACGGCCACGACCTGGCCCCGTTCGACACCTACCACCAGACGCGCGGCCTGCGCTGGCCTGTGGTGGACGGCAAAGAGACGCGCTGGCGCTACCGCGAGGGCCTGGACCCGTACGTGAAGAAAGGCGAAAGCGTGCGCTTCTACGGCCATCCGGACGGCAAGGCGGTGATCTTCGCGCTGCCCTACGAGAAGCCGGCCGAATCGCCGGACAAGGAATACCCGTTCTGGCTGTCCACCGGCCGCGTGCTGGAGCACTGGCACACCGGCACCATGACGCGCCGCGTGCCGGAGCTGTACCGCGCCGTGCCGAATGCCGTGTGCTTTATGCACCCGGAGGACGCCAAAGCGATGGGCGCGCGCCGCGGCGACCTGGTCGAAGTCAAGTCGCGCCGCGGGGCGATCCAGAGCCGGGTCGAGACGCGCGGCCGCAACCGGCCGCCGCGCGGACTGGTCTTCGTGCCGTTCTTCGACGCCAGCCAGCTGATTAACAAGGTGACGCTGGACGCCACCTGCCCCATCTCTTTGCAGACTGACTACAAGAAGTGCGCAGTCAGCATCCGCAAGGTATAGGAGGAACCGACCATGAAAAAGTTTGCCCTGATTCTCGCCCTGCTGCTGCCGCTGTCCGTCTTCGCCCAGGCACAGCCGGCGCCGCGCGCCCTGGACAATATGCGCGGCGCCACGCCGCTGGCGGAAACCACCAAGCCGCCGGCGCTGGTCAATCCCGACAACAGCGACGTCAAGCGCCAGCGCAACTACGCCATGCAGCCGCCGATCATTCCGCACAAGATCGAGAACTACCAGATCGACAAGAGCGCGAACCGCTGCATGATGTGCCACGCCCGCACCCGCACCCAGGAAAGCCAGGCGCCGATGATCAGCGTGACGCACTTCCAGAACCGGGACGGCAACTTCCTGGCCGAGCTGTCGCCGCGCCGCTACTTCTGCCTGCAGTGCCACGTGCCGCAAGCGAACCTGGAGCCGCTGGTGAACAATCAGTTCAAGGACGTGGACACCATGCTGAACGCACCGGCCGCGCCGGCCAAGAAGAAATAAGCGGGGGTGGCGATGTTAAAAATCTTCAAATCCTACTGGGGCATACTGCGCCGGCCGGCAGTACACCTGAGCCTTGGCTTCCTGGTGATCGGTTCCTTCGTGGCAGGCGTGGTGTTCTGGGGCGGCTTCAACACCGCCATGGAAGCCACCAACACCGAGAAGTTCTGCACCGGCTGCCATGAAATGCGCGACAACGTCTATCCCGAGCTGCAGCGCACCATCCACTTCTCCAACCGCAGCGGCGTGCGCGCCAAGTGCTCGGACTGCCACGTGCCGCACGAATGGACCAGCAAGATCGCGCGCAAGATGCAGGCGTCGAAAGAAGTCTGGGGCAAGGTGTTCGGCACCATCGACACCCGCGAGAAATTCGAGGCGCACCGCCTGCAATTGGCTACCAATGAATGGAAGCGCCTGAAGGCCAACAACTCGCTGGAATGCCGCAACTGCCACCAGTTCGAATCGATGGACTTCACCCGCCAGAGCAAGCGCGCGGTGGACGCCCACTCTACCCAGCTGGCCAGCGGCGAGAAAACCTGTATCGACTGCCACAAAGGCATCGCGCACACGCTGCCCGACATGCACGGCGTGAAGTAAGCTACAGGAACAGGCGGCGGTAAGCGGACGGCGTTTGCTGGAAGGCGGCACGGAAGTGCTGCCGCAAGGACAGCGCCGTGCCAAAGCCGCTCTGCTGGGCGACGACCTCGATCGGGGCGTCGCTCTTTTCCAATAGACGCTGGGCGTGCGCCAGGCGCTGGTTCAGCAGCCATTGCTTGAACGAGGTGCCGGTGGCTTGCCGGAAGTGGCGCGTAAAGTTGCGCCGGCTCATGGCGGCGCGTTGCGCCAATGCGTCCAGGCTGTGCTCCTCCGCCAGCCGGTGCTGCACCCAATCCAATACCGCCGACAGGCGGCAATCGCTGCCCGACACCGGCAAGGGGCGTTCGATGAACTGCGCCTGCCCACCGTCGCGGTGCGGCGCGACCAGCAAGCGGCGCGCCACCATATTCGCGTAGTCGGCGCCCGCCAGCTTGCGCAGCAGGTAGAGCGAGCAATCCAGGCTGGCCGCCGCGCCGGCCGATGTCAGCACGTCCCCCTCGTCCACATACAGCACCTCCTGGTCGACCCGCACCAGCGGGCAGCGCGCCGCCAGTTGGCCCGCGAAGGCCCAGTGCGTGGTCACGGTGCGGCCATCGAGCAGGCCCGCCTCGGCCACCGGAAAAGCGCCCAGGCACAAGCCGACGATCAATGCGCCCTGGGCATGCGCGCGCCGCAAAGCCTGCAGCAAGGCCGGCGGCGCGGGACGGCAATCGTCGTGCCATGTCGGCATGATGACGATATCGGCCCCGGCCAGCGCACGCAGGCTTTTGCGGGCCGCAATATCGAATCCCGCCGTGGTGCGCATCGGGCCGCGCTCGGCCGAGCATACGCTCACCTCGAACAGGGATTCCCCGTGTTGCCCGCCAAATACCAGGCATGGCACCGACAGGTGGAAGGGGGTAATGCCGTCGAAGGCAATGATGGCCACTTTCTTACGCATGGCCCGATTATATCGAATAACGTCCCCCGGGCCACTGTCGCGCAAAGCGGCACGGCCGCACAATGGCGTCCATCAACCACCACAAAGGAGGCCATAATGGCACGCCGCGCGCTGATCGTTATCGATGTACAGAATGAATACTTCACCGGCAAGCTGCCGATCGAGTACCCGCCTACGGCGCAGTCCCTGCCGAATATCGTGCAGGCCATGAAGACGGCGCGCGAGAGCGGCGTGCCGGTGGTGGTGGTGCAGCACGACACGCCTGAGGGCGCGCCGGTGTTCGCCGTGGGCTCGGATGGCTGGCAGTTGCATCCGGACGTCGCAGCGCTGGGGGCCGACCTGCACATCAACAAAAAGCTGGCCAGCAGCTTCACCGGTACCGGCCTGGCGCAATGGCTGAAGGAGCAGGCTATCGACACCGTGACCATCGCCGGCTATATGACCCACAACTGCAATGCCTCCACCATCGTGGAAGCGTGGCATCTGGGGCTGGCGGTGGAAGTGCTTTCCGACGCCACCGGCGCCCTGCCCTACGCGAACGCGGCGGGCAGCGCCACAGCGGAGGAAATCCACCGCGCCTTCAGCGTGGTGTTCCACTCCAACTTCGCCGCCGTTGCGACCACCCGCCAATGGGCCGACGCGGTCAGCGCCGGCAACGCGCTGGAGAAGGACAATATCCTGTCCTCCAATATGCGGGCCCGCGAAAGCGCAGTTGCTGGCGGCGCCTAAAGGGAATGCCAGCGGGGACCTAGCCGACGCCTATTTCCGCTGCACCTGGCTGAACGCGTCCGCGACCGGCAAGCCGGCCATCATCAACTGAACAATCTCGTCGCGAAAATTGCGGATGGTGGCGGGCAAGGACTGCTTGTTCATCTGGTAAAAGCTATGCATCTCCTCCAGCTTTTCCTGCTCGCGCGTCTTCTGTGCTGGGCGGATCCTCGCGCTGCGCGGCGCGGTGGCGGCATGCCGCGCTTTCCCGGGGCGGGGCCCACCGCGGCTGGTCAGCGGTGCAAACGCAATGGCCGACGGCCAGCGCTCCTCCGCGTCCCCACGTTCGACTGGCGCCGAAGCCATGCGCTGCTCCACCCGTTCATATAGCCGTTCCATCGCATTCGGTCTCGCAGCCTCGAGATTAACGGTGATGCCGAATTGCTCCTCTGGCTCTTGGCCGAACTTCACCATCCAGATATCGAGTAGGCGGTGGGTGTACGGTGTACCACAATGGTCGACCAGGCTTGCCGCCAATACGTCCGCGCGATGCAGCACTTCCTGCACCACCCTCTCATCGGTGTACTTTCTTAGGACTTGCTCTTTGCTGAGACTCTTCGGCAAGGTAACCAACCAGCCAAGCCGGGAAAACAAATAGGTAAGGACGCGATCCGGCTTCACCGTCATGAAGCCCAGGTCCATCATCAGGTGGAGCGATGTGATGTAACCAAAGTGCTCCCTGAATTTCTTATGGATTGTTTCGAAACGCTCCTTCGCGCGCAGGTATTCCGCGCCAATGGTATGCACCACCTCATGCTGGTAGGACGGCCCCACATAGAAATCGAGAATCTGGGTATCTGACGCCGATTTCAAAAACCCGGCAACATCCAGGTATTTCTTCATCTTTTCCGGATGGGAAGAGAACTGGATGCCTGCGAAGTCGCCCGACTTGGTCATGATATCGAGTGCCTTGCTGGGGTAATGCGACCCAAAACCCTGCAAGCTTTCGTCCCACAATTCGCCCTGGCCTTTAGCAAAGTCGAGCCAGTTAGCGTACTTGCGTACTCTTTTGCTCCACATATCGGCCAGCGCGGCCCAGTCTTCGGCAACCGCACCCCAGGGAATCGCATTCGTGTTATCCATCCAGCTGCCGCCACGCTTGGCCTCTACGGCCTGCGCTTTGGCCGGGCCGAAGCGCTGTACCAGCTTGTACCATTCGAAGCGCCGCTTCCAGTGCGCGGCGAAGGCTTCCCATTGCGCTTTATCGAACTGATAGTCCTCCTGATCGAACGCCTCAATGTCGCCAAACAGCGGGTACTGGCGCATGCTGTCGATTTCCTTGGACGCCTTGTCGGCGCGCGTGCCTTGGTAAACGATACGTCCCCAGGCCGTATCCCAGAACTGCGCTTTGCTCAGAGTGGGATTCCATTGCCCCTGCTCGCAGATCCGGGCAATGGTCGCCAGCAGCTTTTCCTGATTAGCCTTGTGGGCTGCGTTGCCACCCGCCGCCGGAACCGTGGCTTCTTTCAAGATGGTTTCTTTTACCGCGTCAAACAAAGCCGGGCCATGTTTGAAAATCGCGCTATTAATAGCCCTGCCCTGCTGCAAATGAGAAGCTGACACGTCAACCATTACGATCTGTATGACAGAATTTAGGTGGAAAGCATTATAGGCATGAAGCAAGAAATTGTTCCAGTTTTTGGTTCAAACTATTTTCCGTAGGCGTAGGTCAGCCCCAGCGCCACGCTGCGCGGTGCGCCCTGGGTGTACTGGTTCTGGGTGTTCGGCTGGTAGCTGCCGCTGCCGGCGTAGGAGCTGGAGGCGGAGTCGGCGTAATGGCGGTCGCCCAGGTTGCGCACCTGCGTCCATAGCTCCCAACCATTCGCCAACCGATAGGCGGCGCGCAGATTGAGCAGGGTATGGCCACCGTATTCGACGTTGTTGGCGTTGTTCATCCAGTAGCGGCCCTGGTGTATGGCCTCCAACGCGATGCGGGCGCCAGCCATGGGTTTGAAGCCGATCTCCATATTGGTCATGTCGCGCGGGGCCTGCGGCATTTCGTTGCCGCTGAAGTCCTGCGTGGCGGAGATGCGGTAGCGCTCGAAACGGTGGCGCGCGAGTGCCGTACCGAAGCGGGCGTCCACCAGCTTGCTGTCGTAGTTCAGGGCGAACTCCAGGCCCTGGCTGCGTGTGCGGCCGGCGTTGCGGTTCTCGCTGTTGCCGGGCGAGACGGTGTAGCTGACGATAGTGTCGCGGCCCACCAGGCGGTACAGCGCCGTATCCAGCCGCAGTGCGCCGCCAAGGAAGGCCAGCCGCAGGCCAAGCTCCATATTGCGGTAAGTGGCCGAGTGCAGGTCGGGAATACCGGTTTTGCCATAGAGCTGGCTCACTTCGGGCGGCGTGAAGCCATCGCTGATGTTGGCATACAGGTTGGCGTCGGCGCCCAGCACATAGCTGGCACCCAGCTTGGGGCTGAAGCGGCCGAAGCTGCGCTGCTCGTTCGGCGCGCCGAAGTTGGCGCTGCCCTTTGGCGCCAGGTTGTTGCGGTAGTCGTACTGGATACGATCGGCGCGGCCACCAGCCACCACGCGCAGCTGCTTTAGCGGCGTGAACTCGAATTGGGCAAAGGCCGCGTCGTTATCGATATCCGTGGTGAAGTCGCGCACGCCCATTGGTTGCGCGGCGCTGGCCAGGGTGTAGCTCACATAGCGCCCGCTGACCGGATCGCGCACGATGCTCAGGTTATCGCTGACGTAGGGGTTGGCGCTGCGGTCGATGTACACGCCGGCAATCAGGCGCGCATCGAGCCAGCCGAATTCCTGCACGTGCTTGATGTCGATGCCGCGCGAGCTGACATGGTTGTTGTTCTGCGCGCCCTTGCACACGTTGCCGCTGCAGCTGCCGATCTGGTAGGCCGGGATCTGGCCGTGGTCGTTGCGGCGCGTGAACAGGGTCACGGTGGTGTTGCCGCCCGCCGTGGTTTCGCCTTCCCACGCCACGGTGGCGCGAGTGGTCAGGTCGCGGCGGTAGGTGAAGGAGTTCAGGCTCTTGCCGGAGGACGCCTGGTAGTCGTTTTCGAACACGCTGCCCGACATGGCGGTATCGAGGTCGGTGCGCACCAGCGTGGCGCGCAATTGCGAGCCGCTGTCCAGCGCGTAGTCAGCACGCAAGGTGAAAGAGTCCTTGTCGCCATAGCTGTATTGCTGCCAGTTGTCGCTTGAACGACGGCTGCTGTAATGCGAGAAGCGCAGGCCCACTTTGCCCCAGGTGTTGCTGACCGCCGTGTCGTAGCGGGTGAAACCGGCCACCGCCTCGTGCCGCACACCGAGCATGGCGAACGGCTTGCGCGTCGGCGCGGCGGACATCATATTGATCGCGCCGGCCACCGCATTGCTGCCGTACAGCGAGGAGCCAGGGCCCTTGAGGATTTCTATGCCATTGCTGCCGGCCAGGTTCATCTCGTTCAGCGAGTTGTGGTTGAAGACACCCAGCGGGCGGATGGGAATGCCGTCTTCCAGGTATTGGTAGACCGAGCCGGTGCTGATCGGTTGGCGGATCGCCATGCTGTGCTGCTCGTTGCCAAGATCGTTCCAATGCACGCCGGCCACGCGGTTAAGGGCGTCGCCCATGGTTTTCGGCTTGTCGCGGCGCAGCATCTCGGCATCGACCACGCCGATCGCACTGGGGGTTTCCGACAGTTTGGTGGCGGCGCGCGCACCGCTGATGACGACGACTTCGACCAGGGTAGGTTCTTCCGCCTGCGCAGGGAATGCTGCCAGCAGTGCGAGGGAAACGAGGGACAGTTGGATCTTCTTGTTCATGATTTTGCGATTCGTTAGGGCGAGCGGGGGCGAACGCCTGCGTTAGCGCGGCGCCAGTTTCAGTCAAGCGGTGTGGGAGTCAGCCCAGGACGGGCGGAGCGCGCGGGCTGGCAGCAGCCCAGGTATGGAGGGGGGATGGGGATTGGTAGAACAGTTCCGGCCGTGCCCGGGGCATCTCGGCAACGATCCATTGCGCTGGCGGGATTTCCAGCAGCGGCAAATCGGACTGCAACTGGCAGAAGGGACACTTGTCCATATGATTGGCGTGCTGCCCCGGCGCCGGGTGGTCGCTCACAGCATGGACGGCAGCCTGCGCGCTCACGTGGGAATGAATGCGGGCCAGGGTTGGCATCAATGCCGCCACCAGCATGGCGATGCACAGCAGCCATGCGAGGTAAGTCCGGTGATGTCGCCTAAGGTCCATAACGGGATTCTAGGGACTTAAGAAATTGACTACAATTGACTTTTGGTGATTGGGTGACCTGGATCAATTTTGTGAAGCATCTTGTAAAACTAAGACTCGCGCTGGCTCTCGCCATTGCATTCTGCTGCATCAGCGCCCCAGCAAACG
Organism: Pseudoduganella guangdongensis; assembly: GCF_009857475.1. Lineage (GTDB taxonomy): Bacteria > Pseudomonadota > Gammaproteobacteria > Burkholderiales > Burkholderiaceae_D > Rugamonas > Rugamonas guangdongensis. Next base: position 65,819 of record NZ_WWCJ01000017.1, read on the forward strand.
CATATGAATTCGAGAACGCGGTACCGCTCACGCTAGGCATGCAGTCTGGTGCGCCTTATGTGTCGGGGGCCAGGATCCAGCTGAAGGGGCACGAAGTTGATATCGCCATCACCCTCAAGAACGACACCAGGCGGACGCAGAAGGTGGGCTTTTATGCCGCGACACCCTTGTTCGAGTACTTCGGCGAAGGTGAAGAGTATGGCGACAAGACCTTCCCCGAATTGACGGCGACGCTGGATGGCAAGGCATTGACCGTAGCACGCTACCCACACACCTACTTTCTGGGCCGGGACATGGGCCCATACCTGCGCAAAGCGCAACTCAAGGACTGGCAGTCGCAGCTCACTTATGGATGGAGCGGTCGGATCGCGCCTGAATCCACAGCGATCCAGACCGTCCGCTATTCCGCGCTGCCCAGGTTCGGCCTGGAAACCATCGACCACGAAAACCTGACCCGGCTGGTACAACAGCACTGCGGACAGCCGGACGAACTGCGCCAGCTCCTGAAAGGTCTCGCGCCGGAAGAAACGCAGGTATTCGCCGAAGTGTTTGAATTCCCCCTGCCGCTCCTGAAGCTGCAGGATACGCAGGTGAGCATCAGCCAGCCCGCCAAGCGATGGATGGGGACACGGCCAGTCGCTGCCCTCGCCTGCGGATTCGACGGACCGCTGCATTTACCGTCCGAGGGGACGATACACGGCGCCAACCACGCGCTCTCCATCCTGGTCGTATCGCTGCTGGCAAGCGCACCCGAGGAAGGTAAAGAAAACGCCATGCCGGCGACCCAATTCAAAGTCGGCAACGTGACGATCAGCGAGGACAGCGAACGGGTACGCGTGCAAGCGGAACCGCCGATCACGCTGCAAACCCTGCCCGCCGGCCGCATCTGGCCGCCGCTGCAGCTTGACGAATCAGGACGCATCCACGCCGGCGCGCTGATCGTCGATCCCGCCAGTGGCAAACACCTTAGCACCCGGCCAGGCGCTGCCCTGCTGCCGAATGGACTGGAAGTCAGCGACACCCCCACCGGCTACGCGCTGCGCCATGGGCGCGGCCGCTGCACGGTCTCCTATAAAGAGCTGGGCGCGCCGGCCGGGCGCTCGCCGCTGGCAGCGCTGCAAGCCTACAACGTGCAATTCTCCGCATCGAGCAGCACAGTGCTCGCCCTGGTGACCGACTTCCTGCAAGACGGACAGACACGCTACCACGTGCAGCGCATCGATCCCGCCACCTGCAAGAGCAAACGCACGGCCAGACTCGGCGACCCGGACCTGCTGGTGGAACTGGGATATTCGCGCCGTGGCGGCTGGTGGATCACCGGCTCCACCGAGCAGACCCTGATGGCCTCAAGGGACGGGGCCAAATGGCGCCGCATCCAACTGCCGGCAGACTTGTCGTCCCTAATCAGTAGCTACTTGGTAGACGACAAACAGATCTGGCTCGCCGGCATCCTGGGCGACATGGACCAACACCCGCATCTGCTGGTCTACTCGGCGGACGGCGGCAATAGCTGGACCAGCCTGAAAGCCAAGGATCCCCTGCTCGACAAACTTCCCGCCGGCTGGCTGGAAGGCCAGCGCAGGAAGGTGGTCCCTACTGAGTCACTAGCAAATCAATAGTTTTCGACGGAGGTGCGCACGATTGAAATCACTATTGCCGATAAAGTATTTCTACGCTGTAATGTCGATCCGTATGATTATCGAAAAAACAATCACATGCTGGATCGCATCACACAAGACACGCGCCTGCTGCGCCTGACGACGTGCGCGCCTTTGATCGTGGAGTGCGTGCGCGGTGAAGAAGCCATCGGCAAACCCTTTGTTTTCGACATCAGCACCCTCGCCACCGACGCCGCCATTCCCCTCAAAACGCTGATCGGCCAACCCGCCTTGCTGGAACTGGTGACGGCCGCCGGACCGCAGGCGCTGCGCCCCTTCCACGGCCACATCACCGCGATTGAACTGAGCGCCTCCAACGGCGGCATGGCGCGCTACAGCATGCGGGTTGAACCCTGGACCGCCTTTTTGGCGCAAAACCGCGACAGCCGCGTGTTCCAGGACCTGTCGGTATGCGACATCCTCGACGCGGTGCTGGGCAGCTGGCAAGGCCAGGGTACCCTGGTGCCCGAATGGCGCTTCGAACTGGCCGACCGCGCGGCCTACCCGAAACGCAGCCTGTGCACCCAATACCAAGAGAGCGACTGGGCCTTTGCCGAGCGTCTGATGGCCGAAGAAGGCCTGTTCTATTACTACGAGCACCGCAGCGACGGCCACGTGCTGGTCATCGCCGACCATAACGGCGCCTTCCAGACCAACACCCAGGCCAGCGTGCGCTTCACCCAGGCTGGCGCCGTCATGCGCGAAGACAGCATGGACCGCTGGCGCCAGCAAGCCAGCCTGCTGACCGGCGAAATCGCCCTGCAAAGCTGGGACTACCGCACACTGGGCCTGCGCCCGGCCAGCGCCGGCGGCGCCGGTGACAGTGGCCTGCCGCTCACCGCGCGCGACGTGCCCGGCGCCTACGCCTACACCAGCCGCGAACACGGCCAGCGCCTGGCCGATCGCCGCCTGCAGGCGCTCGACGTGGCGCGCAACAACGTCACCGGGGCCGGCACCGTGCGCACCATGGCCCCCGCCACCCGCTTCACCCTGCTCGGCGAACCGGCCAGCGGCGGCACCGGCGAATTCATCGCCACCCGCGTGCTGCACCTGATGCACAACAACCTGGCAGCGCAAATGCGCTCCAATATCCAACGCGAAATCGGCCAGGCTGCACTGCAACTACTAAACGACGCCGACCTGGCCGACAGCCGCCACGCCACCGGCAGCACCATCGCCGAGCGCCCGCTATACCGCAACCGCGTGGACGCCATCGAAGCCGCCCTGCCCTACCGCAGCAGCGCGGAATGGAAGCGCCCCACCGTGCATGGCCAGCAAACCGCCGTTGTGGTCGGCCCCAGCGGCGCGCCAGTTTTCACCGACCGCGACCACCGCGTGAAAGTGCAGTTCCACTGGCAGCGCGGCGCCAGCAGCCATAGCCGCCTGGGCCCGGCCCTGCAAGCGTCCGACAGCGGCGCGCCCGCCGACGACAGCGCCGGCACCTGGGTGCGCGTCGCCACGCCGCTGGCGCCGATTGCAGGCGCAAACTGGGGCAGCAACACCCTGCCGCGCGTCGGGCAGGAAGTGCTGGTCGATTTCCTGGAAGGCGATATCGATCGCCCGGTCATCATCGGCGCCCTGTACAACGGCGCCGGCCAGGCCGACGCCCAGCACAACAAGGTCGCCGCCGGCACCGGCGCCGCCACCGGCAACGCGCCCGCCTGGTTCCCCGGCGAAGCGGGCGGCCACGCCCACCCCGCCGCCCTGTCCGGCCTGAAAAGCCAGGCCATGCAAAGCAGCCAGTCCGGCTCCGGCGCCTACAGCCAGCTGGTGTTCGACGACACGCCCGGCCAGGCGCGGGTCGCACTGCAGCGCCACGCCAAGCCGCACACCGGCACGGCCGAACTGAACCTGGGCCACCTGCGCCACCAGACCGACAACCAGCGCCTGCACGATGCCGGTTTCGGCGCCGAACTGAAAACCGAACACGCGCTGGCACTGCGCGCCGGGCAAGGCATGCTGCTCTCCAGCCAGGCCGCGCGCGGCGCATCCGGGCAGGTGTTGGACTCACGGCCTGCCAGCAGGCAGGTTACCGCCAGCAAGCAAAGCCAGACTTCGCTCGCCCAGCAAGCCAAGACACACAAGGCCGACCTGCCCAAGGAAGCCGAAGCTGACAAGCTGCCGGCCATTTCCGGCATGGAGCGCACTGTAGGGATTCTTGAGGCAGACAATGGCGAAGGAGTCAAAGCCTACAACACGCCGCTGCTGCAACTGGACAGCCCCGCCGGGATCGTGGCAGCGACGCCCGCCAATGCAATACTCGCTTCAGACGTGAGCAGCAGCATTGCGGCCGGTCACGCAATCAACTTCGCCGCACAGGCCAATCTGCACCACGCCGCGCAGGGAGGCATCAGCCTTTTCACCTACGGTAAGGCCAGCGATCCCGCCAAGCCAGCCAAGGAAACCGGCTTGCACCTGCACGCGGCAAGCGGCAAGTTCAGCTCCCAAAGCCAAGAAGCTTCAACATTGCTCACGGCGGATAAATTGCTGACGGTCGCCAGCATCAACGCGGAGGTAAATGTCGCGGCCAAGCAGCACGTCCTGCTGACGACCCAGGGGGCTGCGATCCGGATCGAAGGCGGCAATATCACCCTGAACGCTCCTGGAAAAATCGATTTCAAAGCCAGCAAGAAGGAACTCTCTGGCGCGGCCAGCGGAGAAGCAAGCCTGCCTGCGCTGCCAAAACCGGACCAGGCGAAAAACGACATCGATCTGATGTTCCTCTACGACGACCTGGATGCAGTCCCGGGTGCACCCTATAAAGTACGCTTTGCCGACGGCACGGTGCGCGAAGGAACGCTCGATGACAAAGGCCAGGCGCGCCTGCTGAGCGTTCCTTACGGCGAATACACCGTGGAGTTTGGCGAAGACCCGCGCGACTGGGAGCCTCCGCCACTCGAACCCGGCGAACACAAGGATCCGAAAGTACGCGAACAAGGCAGGCTGGCTATCGAACAAGCGCGCCTCGAACATGAAAGGAAGCAAGCGTGAGCATTATTGACGACTGCGTCCAGTTCCTTGAAGACCTGATTCTGGGCGACTTCAACGAGGAGCAAATGGTTTCGGCCCAAGTAATTGGCGGCCTGATTTCGCTAATTCCCGTTGTCGACCAGGTGATGGACGTGCGGGACATCAGCGGCTGCCTTTACAACATCAACAAGCATGGTGGCATGTCCAAGGCCACGCTGGACCAGAAAATCACCCTCGGTTTTGCCGCCTTTGGCGTCATTCCCGAAGTGGGCAGCGCCTTCAAGACCGTATTCAAACCGCTTTACAAGGAACGTAAGGCGCTTAAGGGCGCCTTCAACGGCGGCGTCGCCATGGTCGAACGCATGCTCGGCGTAAAAAAAGGCGGTGCCGTGAAATGGGTGCGTGCGCTGGACTGGGCCGGCAATACGCAGGCAGCGATCATCAAGGCCAACTTCGCTCTGGAAAGCAGCATCCAGATGCTGGAATACATCGCCGCCGGCCATTGGTGGTGTCCTGACCATCTGGAACAACTGGCACGCGACGTTATCCCTTCCATCAAATCCCTGCGTGGCAAGCTCGCTGCCCCAATCAGGGAGGCAGCAGCCGAAATCAAGAAGTTCCTCGAGGAGCTGCTGGGCGAGCACGCCGCAGCGGTCGCACTGGCATTGGCACAAAATGCAGCGACGACTCCGCGCGGCGGCCACGGTGGCCCTACACGCAATAACGCGGTAACCCCAAGAGCCGCGCGTGACCGCCGACACGAAGTGGTTGCCGAAAAACCGCGCACCCAAGGTAAAGTCAGCGCGTCGAAGGCGGTCACGGTCACTCAGCGCTTGGCATACGAGGGCTATAAAGCCCTGAACTTTGCCGCCAAAGGCCTGATGGGCGAACATATCGTCGATCACTATGTGATCGAGAAGATGAATTGGGGTCTCGATTGGAATGTACACGATACGATTGACGTAGGATCTAGTCGCAAAGCGGGCTGGCAGAACGACTTCAGGAAGATCAACGACAATCAAACTCCGCTTTATTTGTGCACCCCAAGCAAGCATGTGCTTCAAGCTGGTATCGACTCAGTGTGGTTCACCAATCGTGCGAAGTCCCAACAATACGCAATCGTCGAGGCCAAGGCAAATATGAATCCTGCAGCGGACTTGCTGAGCATGCTGGGAGAAGCGAAGAGTCTGTCGGCGAGCAGTGCTGTGAATACTCCGCCGCCAGCAAAAGGAGGAAAGAAAGCTCAAACCGAGATGGTATTGCAGATGAGCAAAAAGTGGGTCGATGATCGGATCCGCAAAGATTTCTTCCGTCTCGAAACAAAGATGTACCGAAACTACTCCCGCCACGTATTTCTTGTGACGCCAATTCAAGCGGCCGAGCACACTGAAGTAATGACAAAAATACTTAGTGAGGGTTTGGTCGATAATCCACGTGCAGCGCAGCGATACGCAGAACAGCACGCTGAGCATAACATTCAGCGTGCGTTCACGGCTCAAGACATCGACGCTGCAGAAGCACGATATATAAAAAGCGGAAAGCCGAAGAGAAGCACAAAGCCCAGGAAACCAAAAAAATGACTGAAATTGACTTCAATCGATTGCGCCGCCAACCCCTCATTGGCGAACAGAGCTATTTAAGTATGCTTGAATGGTTTAAAGATGATTTAGAAGAATTGCGCGAAAAGCTGGCCGAGCCCACTGACGATCCGCGCGACATCGTCGCCGGCTTAACGGCATGCGCATACCGCTACTGGAACGCTTTGCAATTGCGGATGACCGGCGGGGACGACGTTGCATCACTTGCCCCTTACCTAACGCAAGTCGTGGAAGCCTTCGAAGACGTGGCAGTGGCATTGAATGACGTCCCGGAAGAACAGTACTATCCGCCATTTGTCCTCAATGACATGATCGACACCTATGTCGATTACTTAAACCTGCTCTCCGCTGCGGTTTTGCTTCACCGCGAGGATCTCATCCCGCGCATATACGAACTAATCGCAGAGACTGACTACGACGAGTCTGATGCTGTGATCGAAACGCTTCTAAGCTTCTACCTCCCGAACCGGCCTAAGATGGACTTCCACTTTTGGAAGCCCTACACACCACTCTTCAACGCGATCAATCAACAAGATCCAGCCGAACGTGCCAAGGGCATGGAGAAGTTTGTGAAGAACTGGTACAAGTCAATGAAAGGCGTCGCCCATTTCTGGGGCAAGCATGAACAGATTGAACCGGACTTCTCGCCATACTTTGGCTACTGGGCGATGTGTGCGGGTGCATTCACTTATCTGCTTAACATCGATGATTCCAAGTACCGGGATGAAATGGTTTATCCCAAAGACATGGTCGAGTATGCGCGAAGCCAGCCACGTAACAGCGTCGAACTGGAAGATGGCACCTTAATCCTTCGCGTGCTTGGCGGCCAGGCATGTCCAATGGCAGGCTATTGGTTCAGCCCAGCGAAGCCAGATAGCGCTCGCCATTTCAAGAAAGATGAAATAATGCCTGTCTTCGATTCAGCTTATGGGCTAACAATCTGGCAATTGGAAAAACCGGATGAAATACCAGATCTTCAGTAAGGGTTAAGCAGCGCAAGTTTTTCGAACCAGCCATTGCTTCGGCACACTGAAGCAATGGTGAACATTGCGCGCAAAAGCAAATTCAAAAAAATGAAGAAAGTTGATGATGCCGCATTCGCCAATGGTCGGCGAGAGAAGCTCCTGGACTACAAAACCTACGCAGCTGAAGCAGATGATTTGCTTGCCCGCATAGTCAAGACTAGTGATCGCCTTGCAGACCCCATCTGGTGCCAAGGCAAAGATACTGCGACCATCTTGCGCATGACTGGAGCACGCGCTGAATATGCGCTCAATCTGCTTGCACTTCAATACTCCGCTGGCATGCCTGTCGAAAGCCTTCCCGACGCATACGTGAAAGCGCTGAACTACTTTGAAGTCTATGCGAAGGTCAGCTCTCAATACAATCAAGAACAGGGCGCTTCCTACCGCTCGCCACACATTACTCTTGGCAATGCGGAATTCGTCAACGCGAATCGCCTTGTTTGCTTTGCGATCCTGCTTGGCTGCATAAACAAGCTTGGTCGCGTGGCATCGATCATTGACTATGACTGCCCCGCACGCGATGGCATGTTGGAACGTTTGCTTGGCCAGTATTTGCAAGGGCGTCAGAATTCCCTCGAATGCACGCGACGTCTGCCCTATTCCAAAACCCTGAAGATCTTTGATGCGCAAGACCGGCATCGTCCGGAAATGTTGTCCGCGTATTTGGCTGAATGGTACGCCGATAGTCGCCTCGAGCCATACTACGAAAGCTGCAAGCGCGGAAATGGCTTCACCGGCTACTGGTCCTGGGAAGCAGCTGCCATCACGGTCGTACTGGACATCGACGATACCGACTACCGGACAGCACCGTTTTACCCGCGCGACTTGGTGGACTTTGCGCGCCAAGCAGGGAACTCCTAATAATGCCAACGCAGGCCAGGTTATGAACAAAATTGACTTCACTGCATCCCGCCGCCAACCCCTCATTGGCGAACAGAGCTATTTGAACATGCTTGAATGGTTCGAAGAAGACGCGGAAGTATTGCGCGAAAAACTCGCAGAACCTACTGACGACCCACGTGACAACGTCTCCATCTTGAAGGCATGGGCATACCGCTACTGGAACACTTTTGAATTGCGGCTGACGGGCGGGGACGACCTGGCATCGCTCGCTCCCTACCTGACACAAGTCGTGGAAGCCTTCGAAGACGTAGCAGTGGCACTGGATGACGTCCCGGATGCACATTACTATCCGCCCTTTGTCCTCAATGACATGATCGACACCTATGTCGATTACTTAAACCTGCTATCCGCCGCGGTTTTGCTTCACCGCGAGGATCTCATCCCGCGCATATACGAGCTAATCGCAGAGACTGACTACGACGGGTCTGATGCTGTGATCGAAACGCTTCTCAGCTTCTACCTCCTGAACCGGCCTAAGATGGACTTCCACTTTTGGAAGCCCTACACACCACTCTTCAACGCGATCACTCAACAAGATCCAGCCGAACGAGCCAAAGGCATGGAGAAGTTTGTGAAGAACTGGTACAAGTCAATGAAAGGTGTGGCGCATTTCTGGGGCAAGCATGAACAGATTGAACCCGACTTCTCGCCATACTTTGGCTACTGGGCGATGTGTGCGGGCGCATTTACCTATCTGCATGACATTGATGACTCCAGGTACCGGGATGAAATGGTTTATCCCAAGGACATGGTTGAATATGCTCGAAGCCAGCCGCGCAACAGCGTGGAGCTGGAAGATGGCAGCTTAATCCTTCGCGTGCTTGGCGGCCAGGCATGCCCCACGCCAGGCTACTGGTTCAGCCCAGCGAAGCCAGATAGCGCTCGCCATTTCAAGAAAGATGAAATCATGCCTGTCTTCGATTCGGCTTATGGGCTAACAATCTGGCAATTGGACAAACCGGATGGAACACCGGATCTTCTGTAAAGTAAGACGCCAGCCGTTCATTGACGAACAGTGTTATCAGGCGACACTCAAGTGGTTTGACGAAGACTCCGGGCTGGTCGCACAAAAGCTGGCTGAACCAAGCGACGATCCGCGCGATAACGTCGCAATCCTGAAAGCCTTCGCCTTGCAGTGCTGGGACACGCTGCGACTTCGATACACCGCAGGAGAAAGCCTGCCTGAACTGGCGTCTTATCTGACCACCGTTGTTGAAGCTTATGAGCGAGTGGTCGCCAAACTTGAAGAAGTGCCGGCAGATCTGTATTACCCGCCTTTCGTATTCGACGACATGATCGACAACTATGTCGATTACGTGAGCATGCTTGCTGCAGCAACCTTGCTTCATCGCGAGGATCTGATTCCTCGTATCTATGCGCTGATTGAAGACACCGACTACGACGAGTCCGATGCAGTGATCGAAAGCCTGCTCGCGTTCTTCCTGCCCGACCGGCCGAAGGTGGAGAGCTGGTACTGGAAGGCCTACACACCATTGCTGACGGCGATCAACGACACCACGCCGCAGGACCAGGCAAAAGGCATGGAAAAGTATGTCAAGGGCTGGTACAAGTCGATGAAAGGCGTGGCGCACTTCTGGGGCAAGCATGAACAGATCGAACCGGACTTCACGCCCTACTTTGGCTATTGGGCGATGTGCGCAGCAGCGTTCACCTACCTCTACGATTTGGACGATTCCACGTATCGCAACGAGATGGTCTACCCGAAGGACATGGTCGATTATGCCCGCAGCATGCCGCGCTCCCCGGTGAAGCTGGAAGGTGGTCTTGAAATCCTGCGCGCTCTTGGCGGGCAGGCCTGCCCAATGTCAGGCTATTGGCTAAGCCCTGCGAAGCCTGATAGCGCGCGCCATTTCAAGACAGGTGAAGTCATGCCAGTCTTCGATTCCGGGTATGGACTGACGATCTGGCAGTTGGAAAAACCGGATGCACCCTTAGCCTGACACGCATTGCCACACCGCTGGCGACGCGCTGCCGGTGTTTGCGTCATACCTGAGCACCATCGTCGCGACGTATGGGCGCGTCGTCAAGCAACTCGAAACCGTGCCGACCGATCTGTACTATCGACCTTTCGTACTCGACGACATGATCGACAATTACGTCGAGTACGTAAATCTACTTTCTGCCGCTCTCCTCCTGCATCGCGAAGACCAGATCCCCCGCATCTACGCGCACATCGAAGGAACGAACTATGACGGATCCGACGCGATTATCGAGCGCATGCTTGGGTTTTTCCTACCGGGCCGGTCGCGTGGGCAATTGCCACTGGAAGGCCTACACGCCGTTGTTAGCGGCGATACTTCTTTGCAGCAGCGCCTTTTGTTCCGTATGACGCGATCAGGAACGCGTAGCGGACTTTTCCAGCTTGCTGCGATTGTAGACGCGGCATTCGTCCTTCTTCCAGCGGCCTTCGCATACGCGGATGCGGCAGCGTGCGGCGTCCTGCTTGCCCTGCTTCTTGCATTGCTCCAGTGCCCTGGGCAGGGACACGCGCGCATTGGCGGACGTGTCGTATTTGGCATGCGCCACCAGCGCGGCCAACAACGCCACATCGTTATCCGGTTCCGCCGGCGTGCTGGATTGCGGTTTCGCGGCGGGCTTCGCGGGCTTGCTTGCCACGGGTTTCTTGACCGCCTTGGCCGGAGCGGATTTGCTGGCCGGTGCGGCGCCGCCTTCCAGCATTTGCGCTAGCGATTCCTTGGGCTTGGCGACGGCTACGGGCGCTTCATCAACGATGGTGGCGGTTTGCGGTTGCGGGGCGTCGAGTGCGGCGGCCAGCACGGCGGGCGTCGCCACGGCTGCGGCATCGGGCGTCACACCATTTGCCGCATTTGCGGGCGGCGCTTCGGTTGGAGCCGGCGACGTCGCCGGTGCCGGTGCTACGGTCGGTGCGGCGGCCAGCGTCGGCACGGATTCGGGCTCGCTGCCAAACTGAGTCGCGGCCAGCGCGGCAGCCCCGGCCAGGATGGCGACGCCGGCGGCCAGCCATAAGGGCTTGCGGCGGGCGGCGGCGGACGCAGGCGCGGCTGCCGCCGGGCTCGCCAAAGGCGCAACCGGGTGTTGATCAAGTGCTACTTGTTGCTCTGCCGAGAGCAGGCTGGGGCGAGCTGCCGGCTTTCTGGTTTCGTTACTTTGTGACAATGGATTGCTCCCCGTAAAGATTAGCAATAATTTACTTTATTCTAGGAAAAGGTGGCGCACTCTTCAACAGAGTGCCTTTATTGGAGGCGCGCACGATTGAAATCCAAGCGAACGCGCCTTATCAGAACTTCAAGATATACTTTCCCGCAATAATTAATTGCCAAGCCGACATACGCCCAATTAGTTATCAAAAGTGTAATTACATTTATCGGGGTCAATGTGTTTTTCCTTGCTGTACTGCTCTATTTTTTGCTGGCTTGTGCGCTGAGCTGGATGGTGCTGTTCCCTGCGGGACGCGCTTACGTGGCGCGCCGCCTGGAGCTGGCCGGCGGCCGTGTGCAGCGCCGCGTGCAGGATTGGGCACGGCGTGGCAGCGGCCAGGCTGCGGCCCTTGGCTCCGAATCGGCGCTGGCGGTGCGCAGCGGCAGCAATTTCCTGCGCGAGCATTGGTGGACCGCGCTGGCGGCGCTGGTGATCATGCTGCTGCCGGCGCTGATCGCCTGGATGTCGAGCAGCCGCACCATGGTGGGCGGCTTCGATGCGCCGGTGCGCGAGGCGAACCAGCAGGTGGCGTCGCTGCTTGAGGGCGAGCAGCTGGTACCGCCGCCTGCCCTGCCGCCAATGCTGTTCACCACCCCCGAGGTGGAGGTGGTGCGGCCAGGCCTGGTGTCGGCCAGCCGCGATTGGGCTTTGCTGGAAAAGGCTTATGCGCAAAAGCTGCTGCAGGCTTTCCGCATCATGAAGGAGCAACATGGCTATGACATGGCGCTGCTGGAAGGTTATCGCAGCCCGGAGCGCCAGAACGCGCTGGCGGCGCAGGGCAGCAACGTCACGAATGCGGCGGCGTTCCAGAGCTGGCACCAGTATGGCCTGGCGGCGGATTGCGCTTTCCTGCGGGACGGCAAGCTGGTGATTTCTGAGCGCGACCCTTGGGCGATGCGCGGCTACCAGTTGTTCGGCGAGGTGGCGGAGAGCTTGGGCCTGACTTGGGGCGGCCGCTGGAAGATGATGGATTTCGGCCACACCGAGTTGCGTGTGGACGGCGTAAGAAGGAAATAGGAGCACAATATGCCAGGAGCATTCATCGTTTTAGGGGACAAGACTTCGCACGGCGGCACAGTGCTGGAAGCGTCGCAGCAGAGCGATAGCGGCGGCAAGCCGATCGCGCGTATGGGCGACAAAGTGTCTTGCCCGAAGTGCGGCAACAATGCCATTGCCAGCGGCGACCAGACGCTGGTCGTGGACGGCAAGGCGGTCGCGCGCCACGGCGACAAGACCGCTTGCGGTGCGACCCTGATCGCGGGCCAGCAAAACACGACGGACGCGGTGTGAGGCGGGCATGCGGAATTGGTTGAAACGCAGCTTGCTGGTCCTTGGCGTGTTCGGCGTGTGCTGGATCGGCGCGGTCTGGTACTGGCGCAGCTCCATGCGCATGCCGGATACGGGCGACCTGGCGCTAGCCCTGCTGGCGGTGCCGCTGGTCTTGCTTAGTACCGTTTGGCTGGCGAATAAGGCTTATACGGCGCGCACAGCGGATCCCTCCAGCGCGGGCCAAACGCCGGCAGCAGTGCCGGCACCGGATACGTCCACGGTCGCGGGCGGTGTTGGCACCGCTTCGCCCAAGGCAGCGTGGCTGCCGCTGGGTGTAGCTGGCGCAGCACTGCGCATGCCGCACGGCGATTCGCCGGCGGCGCTGGCTGCCGCTTTTGCGGAGGGCGCGGCGCGCCTTGATCTCGATCCTGAGCTGACGGATATGCAGGGCTTCCCGATCATGGCGGGGCGCGTGGCGGATGTCGACCTGGAGCCGCTGCAGGAGTGGCTGTCGGGCCACCCTGCGGCCAAGGTCAAGCCGCACCAGCTGCGCGCCCTGGCGCTCGGCGGTGAGGTGGCGGCCGAACTGGCCATGTACGCGGAGGCACAGGACGACAACGGCGTATTGCAGTTGCTGCCGCTGCTGCCCGATGACTGGCCTGCCCCGCTGCGGGACCTGGCGACGGACTGGCTCTCGCACTGCGCGATTGATGCAGGCTGGCCCCGTGAGCGGCTGGCCTTGCGCCATTTACAGCAAGCCGCCTTGCCGGGCGCCTTGCACGATGTGGCCGCGCAGGCGGGCAGCGCAACGGCTCCGGCCTTCAGCATGGTGCTTGCCTGCGATTCGGCGATTGATGCAGATGCTGTCGAATACATGGCCATCCACGGCAAACTGTTCGGGGCGCGCAACCAGAATGGGCACATGCCTTCCGAAGGCGCGGCAGGCATCCTCTTGCAGCCTGCGTCTGGCGCGCACGATGCGCCGGCCCTGCTGGCACTGGCGAGCGGCACGGCGGACCAGCCGGCGCCGCCGCTGGCAGACCTGGCGCAGCGGGCGATCGAGCTGGCACAGGCTGCGCAGCGCACAAGCACGCCGGCGGGCGCGCCCGCTGCCGGAGCGGATGCCGCCAGCGATACCTTGGCGGTCGACTTTATCGCGGCCGATACCGACCACCGCGTGGCGGCGGTGGCGGACTTGATGCAGTGCGTGGAAACGCGCGCGCCCGCCCTGGATACGAATACCGCGCTGGCCTGCGTGGGCGCCGCTTGCGGCCATACCGGCGCTGCCGGCGCGCTGGCGGCACTGGCGCTGGCGCTCGAACAGGCTGCCGAGAGCGGCGGCCATGCGCTATGCCTGGCCAATGCCAATCCGCGCCAACCTTTCGCACTGCTGGTCGGCCCCCTGCCGACGCCGGCACAGGCTCCGGCCAGCAGCGCACCAACCCTTAGCTAACCTTGCAAGAGTAGAAAAATGATGCAGAGAATCCGGGACATCCTGACTTCGCGCACCGCCTTCCTGATCTACGGCTGGATCGCCTTTGCGGCCTTCCTGCTGTTGGTCGCGGTGTTGCTGGAGCTGCCCTATACCATGGCCTTCACCGTGCTGGCAGCGGCGCTGATGCTGGGCGCGGCCATCTGGTTATGGCGCCGCTACCGAGCGCGCAAAGCCGCCACGCAGCTGGGCAGCATGCTGGAGCAGCAGACCGTCACCACGTCCGCCGGCAATGCCGCGCCGCGCCACGAGACCGAGGCACTGCGCAAGCGCATGCTGGATGCTATCCAGACCATTAAGACCTCCAAGCTCGGCCTGCACTCCGGCAGCGCCGCCTTATATGAGCTGCCCTGGTACATGATCATCGGTAACCCGGCCGCCGGCAAAAGCACGGCGATCGCCAACTCCGGCCTGCAATTCCCGCTGGCCGGCAGCCGCATCGTGCAAGGCGTTGGCGGCACCCGTAACTGCGACTGGTTCTTCACCACCGACGGCATCCTGCTGGATACCGCCGGCCGCTATTCGGTGAACGACGAAGACCGCGCCGAGTGGTTCAGCTTCCTCGGCCTGCTGAAAAAGTATCGCAAGAAGGCGCCGATCAACGGCATCATCATCGCGGTCAGCATCGCTGAACTGACCGGCAAGCGCCCGGAGTTTGCGATTGAGCTGGCCAAGAACCTGCGCCAGCGCGTGCAGGAGCTGACCGAAAAGCTGGAAGTGCATGCCCCGGTCTACATCGTCTTCACCAAAGCAGACCTGATCAACGGCTTTACCGACTTCTTCCACGACAGCGAGATCGGTGAGCGCGACCGCGTGTGGGGCGCCACCCTGCCCTACAAGAAGAACAATTCGAACGAAGCCCTGCTGCAGCAGTTCGACGCCCGTTTCGACGAGCTGTATGAGGGCCTAAAAGAGATGAGCATGGCCAATATGGCCCTGCAATGGCGCGAGCGCCTGCCGTCCGGCGTGTTCACCTTCCCGCTCGAATTCAACTCGATCAAGGCGCCGCTGCGTACCTTCGTCGCCACCCTGTTCGAGGAAAACCCGTTCCAGTTCAAGCCGGTGTTCCGCGGCTTCTACTTCACCAGCGCGCTGCAGGAAGGTAACGGCGTCTCGGCCACCTCGCACCGCGTGGCGCAGCGCTTCGACCTGAACCTGCAGCAGCAGGAGCAGCACGATTCGGAACAGCAGCACGGCTACTTCCTGCTTAAATTGTTCCGCAACGTGATCTTCGCCGACAAGCAGCTGGTGTCGCAGTACGCCAGCCCGGCCAAGATCCGCATGCGCTACGCAGCCTTCTTTGGCGCGGTGGCCCTGAGCGGCTTGCTGCTGGGCGGCTGGAGCTGGTCGTACATGGGCAACCGCCAGCTGGTGGCGAATGTACAGGCCGACCTGGACAAGGCCGTGAAGCTGCAGAAGCAGCGCCCGGAGCTGTCGGCGCGCCTGGAGGCGCTGGAAATCCTGCAAGACCGTATCGAGCAGCTGGCGCGCTTCCGCGACGACCGTCCGCTGTCGGTGAGTCTGGGCCTGTACCAGGGCGAACTGCTGGAGCGCAAACTGCGCGAAGAATACTTTGCCGGTGTGCGCGAAGTAATGCTGAAACCCGTCGGCCAGTCGCTGGAATCCTTCCTGGGCGAAGTGAACGCAAATGCCGACCGCCTGCAGCCGCTGGCGCGCCCGGTCGCCGCCACCGCCGGCAGCGCCACGCCTCCTGCGGCGGCAACGCCAGCAGTCGCCACCGCGCAGCAGCAGTTCAAGGATGCCTCGCCGGAAAGCGTGGAAGACGCTTACAACGCGCTGAAAACCTACCTGATGCTGGGCGATAAATCGCGCGCCGAGTCGAGCCACCTGAACGACCAGCTGACCCGTTTCTGGCGTGTGTGGCTGGAAGCGAACCGCGGCAGCATGCCGCGCGAGCAGATGATCCGCAGCGCCGAACGCCTGATCGGCTTCTACCTGTCCGAGATCAACGACCCGTCCTGGCCGCAAGTGGAGAACCGCCTGGCCCTGGTCGACCAGTCGCGCAACACCCTGCGCGGCGTGGTGCGCGGCATGCCGGCGCGCGATCGCGTGTATGCCGACTTGAAGGCGCGCGCTTCGACCCGCTATCCGGCCATGACGGTGGCGCGCATCGTCGGTGAGCAGGACCGCGAACTGGTGCTGGGCAGCTACTCCATCTCCGGTGCCTACACCCGCGCCGCATGGGAAGGCTATGTGCGCGACGCCATCAAGGACGCCGCCAACCGCGAGCTGCAAAGCGCCGACTGGGTGCTGAAAACGGCCAGCCGCGACGACCTGACGCTGGAAGGCAGCCCGGAGCAGATCCAGAAAGCGCTGCTGGACGCGTACAAGAACGACTACGCCAAGGAATGGCAGAAGTTCCTGCAGGGCGTGACGATCAAGGACCTGAACGGCTTTGAGGCGGCGGCCGCCGCCATGAACCGCCTGGGCGACCCGCAGGTTTCGCCCATTTCGAAACTGGTCAACACCGTGTACCAGGAAACCTCGTGGGACAACCCTTCCCTGCTGGACGCCGGCCTGCAGCGGGCGCAGCGCAGCGTGGGCGACTGGTTCCGCGAAACCATCCTGCGCCAGAAACCGTCGCAGGTAAACATCAACCTGCCAACCAGCGCGCCGGCCGGCACGGCGCTGCCATTGGGCCCGGTCGGCCGCGAATTCTCCGGCGTGGCGCAACTGGTGGTGCCAAAGAATAACGATGCGACGCTGATGCGCGGTTATATGGACAGCCTGGCCAAGCTGCGCGCGCGCTTCAACCAGATCAAAAATCAGGGCGACCCGGGTCCGGGCGCCAAGCAACTGATGCAGCAAACGCTGGATGGCAGCGGCTCCGAACTGGCCGACGCGCTGCGCTTTGTCGATGAGCAGATGCTGGTCGGTATGAGCGACCAGCAGAAGCAGGCCATTCGCCCGCTGCTGGTGCGCCCCCTGATGCAGACTTTCGCCGTGATCGTGCAGCCGACCGAAACCGAGATCAACAAGGTGTGGGCGGCCCAGGTGCTGGAGCCGTTCCGCAAGGACCTGCAGGCCAAGTATCCATTCGCGACCGATTCGCGGGTGGAGGCCAGCAATGCCGAAATCGGCCAGGTGTTCGGCCCGGAAGGCGCGGTGGCGAAGTTCTTCAACACCACCATCGGCCCGCTGGTGGTGCGCCGCGGCGATTCGCTGAGCGCCAAGACCTGGGCCAATATGGGCATCAGCCTGTCGCCTGCGGTGGCCACGTCCTTCCCGGGCTGGATCGCGCCGCTCAGCGCCAATGGCGTGGCCAACCAGGCCAGCGGCGAAGAGGCGCAGACCCGCTTTGAACTGCAGACCGTGGCAGTGACCGGTGTCAGCGAATACACCATCGAGATCGACGGCCAGCAGGTGCGCTGGAAAGGCCAGCCGCAGCCTTGGGTCTCGATGGTATGGCCGAACCCGCAGGGCGTGCCCGGCTCGCGCATTACCGCCTTCACGCCGGACGGCAAGAAAGTGGTGGTGCTGGAAGAACTGGGCCACTTCGGCCTGAAGAAAATGATCGACGCGGCGCAGCGCAAGCGCCGTCCGGACGGCAGCTTTGAGCTGAACTGGACCCAGGGCGGCGTGACCGTCGCGGCCAACCTGCGCCTGTTGCCGGCCGCCCCGGTGGCGGCCCCGGCGCCGGCCCAGGCCAGCCAGGGCTTCCGCAAACTGCGCCTGCCCGACACGGTGGTCGGCGGCGCGCCTGCGCCAACCACCGGCGCCCCGGCAATTGCCGCAGCAGGAGGCGCGCAATGAGCCGCACCGCTACCGCAGCCGCCATCGGCTACTTCGGCAAAATCCCGAGCCGCGCCGACTTTGTGAAAGGCGGCAGCGATCCGAAAACGCTGCAGGTGCTGGACGACTGGCTGGCGCGCTCGATGGATATGTTGAGCACCGATGCGCGCTGGAAGCTGACCTATGACGCGGTACAGCCGCTGCACTTCGCCCTGTTCGGGCCGCGCCGGCGCGGCGCCATTGCCGGCCATATCGCGGCCAGCAGCGACCAGTCGAGCCGCCGCTTCCCGTTCCTGATGGCGGGCAGCGTCGACCTGGACGAGCCGTCGGCCTTCGCCTCCAACAGCCCGCTGGTGCTGACGCGCCTGTGGAACCGGCTGGAAAACCTGAGCGGCGGCGTGATCGCCGCGCAGGATGCCGCCGCCCCGCTGCAAGCCCTGAACGGCAACACGGTGGAACTGGACACGCGCGCCAGCGCCTATGAGGCGGCGTTTGCCGACTTCCTGGAGCTGCAAACGGTGGGCGGGCTGGACGCCATGCTGGCGCAAGCCGGCTTTACCGGCAGCGTGCGCCAGGTGCTGCTGGCCCTGGGCATGCTGCTGCAGCCGGTCATGGCCAGCAGCTCGAGCCGCCTGGACAAGAGCCTGGTGCTGCCGCTGCCGAACGACCCGATGTACCGCTACCTGGTGGCGGCGTTCTGGATGCATGTGGTGACGCCGTTCCTGACGCGCGCCGACTTCGAGCTGTCGCTGTTCCTCACGCGCCTGGACAACAAGCCGGTGCTGGTGCTCGGCTTCAGCGGCGCTTCGCCGCAAACCCTGCTGGGCATCATGGACCCGCGCGTGGCTGAGGAGCGCCACATCGGCTTCGACAACGTCGACTGGGTGGAAGACCAGGTCAATGAGGATTACGCGGTACAGAAAGTATCGGCCTACCTGGCCCAGCCCGGCCTTTCCCTGAAATCCGCGCGCGACTCGCTGCGCACTTCCTTTATCGGAAACTGATATGCGTTACCTTCCCCTCCTCCTGCTGTGCGCCGCTTGCGCAGTCCAGGCGCAGACTCCCGGCCAGGTGGTGGCCAGCGGCACCGTGGCCGACGAGGCCAGCAAAGCCGCCGTGCTGACCCGCCTGCGCGAAGTCTACGGCGCCGACAAGGTGCTGGACCAGATCACCATCGGCCCGGTGGCGACGCCGGCCAACTGGAGCAACCATGTGCAAAAACTGATCACGCCCGGCCTGAAGCAGGTCAGCCGCGGCCAACTCAAGATCGACGGCACCAATGTCAGCGTGCGCGGCGAAGTGGCCAACGAGGCGCTGCGCCAGCGCATTGCCAGCGACTTTGCCGGCAGCCTGAATCCCACCTACACGGTCAACAACGGCTTGCGCGTCACCGCCAACGACCAGGGCGTGCTGGACCGCACGCTGGCCAACCGCATCATTGAATTCGAGAGCGGCCAGGCGGTGCTGACGCCGTCCGGCAAGACCATCCTGGACGAAATGTCGGCCGCCATGCTGAAGATGAAGGGCCAGAAGGTCGAGATCATCGGCCACACCGACAACGTCGGCCTGCGCGCCAGCAACCAGAACCTGTCGCAGGCGCGCGCCGAGGCGGTGCGCAATTACCTGTCCGCCAAGGGCGTGGCGCTGGACACCCTGGTCGCCTCCGGCCAGGGGCCGGACCGTCCCGTGGCCAGCAACGATACCGCCGACGGCCGCGCGCGCAACCGCCGCATCGAATTCCGCATGGCGCAATAAGAAGCACTAAGAAGGAGATCCACCATGTTTAACGCAGAAACCCTGCTGGCGCCCATCTCGCCGGCACAACCGGCGGGCGCCGACCTGTCGTTCTCCAGCGACTTCGACGCCATCGCCCAGGCGCGCCGCTTTGACGATCCTTCGCTGGAACAGGGCGAATGGGTCACCGACCTGAAAGAGGCCGACTGGTCCTTCGTTGTCACCCGCTGCAGCACCCTGCTTGGCGAAAAGAGCAAGGACTTGCGCATCGCCGTGTGGCTGGCGGAAGCCGCCGCCAAGCAGCACCGCATGCAGGGCCTGGGCGAAGCGTTCCGCCTGCTGGCGGGCCTGTGCCGCCAGTACTGGGACCAAGGCCTGTACCCGGAACCGGACGGCGACGATATGGAGCAGCGCATCGGCAACCTGGCCTGGATTTTGGGCCGCACCCCTGCCCTGCTACGCGAAATGCCGTTGACCGAGGGCCATGGCACGGCGTTTTCCGCTATCGACTTTGAGATGGCGCGCAAGCAGGCCAGCCTGCCGGACCATGCGCGCAACCCGGATTGGCCCAAGCTGGCCGATATGGAATCGGCGCGCACGCGCAATTCGCCGCGCTTCCGCGAGCAATTCGCGACCGATGCGCGCTATTGCATGGATGCCTTGCGTGAGCTGGAGCAGGCGGCCGATGAATGCCTGGGCAATGACAGCCCTGGTTTTTCGGCGGCGCGCGAGGCGGTGCAGGCGATGATCGATGCCATGCCTTCGCACGCCGGCCTGCCGGCGACAATCAGCACGCCGCTGGGCACGGCGCCGGCCGCTGAACAGATCCTCATCGCGCAACCGGTGGGCGCCGCGGGCGCCTCCTACGCGCAGGGGCCGGTGAATTCACGCGCGCAGGCGATCGCGCAGTTGCGCGAGATCGCCAGCTTCTTCCGCCGCACGGAACCGCACAGCCCGGTCTCCTACTTCGCCGACAAGGCTGCCGATGCCGGCGAACAGGACCTGCACACCTGGCTGCGCAGTGTGGTGAAGGATGCCGGTTCGCTGTCGCATATCGAAGAGATGCTGGGCATCTCCTCGAATAATTAAACCACGCTGTACTTAAAGTTCCCCTGCTGGTCGGCCGCTACTTCAATGCGGCCGATCGCGCTTCCCTCCGCCATTTTCGCCAGCACGGCTTCGGCGATCTCCGGCAGCAAAGTCCCGTTCAGGATATTGTCCACATTGCGCGCGCCGGAATCGACTTCCGTGCAGCGTGCCAGCACGGCTTCCACCAGCGTGTCGTCGTAGTGGAAGGCGGCCTTGTGGTTGGCTGCCACGCGCTGGCCGATGCGGTCCAGCTTGAGGGTGATGATGCTGGCCAGTACGTCGTCGCCCAGCGGGTAGTACGGCACCACTTTCAGGCGGCCCAGGAAGGCCGGCTTGAAGGCTTTCACCAGCTGCGGGCGGATGACCGCCTCCAGATCCTCCGGCGACGGCATTTCTTCCGCTTCCTTGTTCAGGCAGGCCTGCATCATGCTGGCCGAGCCGACGTTGGAGGTGAGGATGATGATGGTGTTGCGGAAGTCGATCTCGCGGCCTTCGGCGTCGTCCATCACGCCCTTGTCGAAGACCTGGAAGAACAGCTCCAGCACGTCCGGGTGGGCTTTTTCCACTTCGTCCAGCAAGACCACGCTGTACGGGTTGCGGCGCACGGCTTCGGTCAGCACGCCGCCTTCGCCGTAGCCCACGTAGCCGGGCGGCGAGCCTTTCAGGCCGGAGACGCTGTGCGCTTCCTGGTATTCGCTCATATTGATGGTGACCATCTTGCGTTCGCCGCCGTACAGCGCATCGGCCAGGGCTAGCGCGGTTTCGGTCTTGCCGATGCCGGATGGGCCGACGAACAGGAAGACGCCTTTCGGTTTGTTCGGGTCGTCCAGGTTGGCGCGCGCGGTGCGCACGCGCTGCGCCACCGCTTCGATGGCGTGCGGCTGGCCGATCACGCGTTCTTCCAGCGCCGGGCGCAGGCGCAGCACGGCCTGGATTTCGTCTTTCACCATTTTGCCGAGCGGGATGCCGGTCCAGCCGGCGACGATTTCCGCCACCACGTTGCCGTCCACCTGCACCGGCACCATCGGCGCGTCGCCCTGCAGGGCGCGCAGCTGTTTCAACAAGGCCTGGATATCGCGCGCCTGGCTGGCCGCGCCGCCAGCGTCCGCAGCAGCACCGTCCTCGGCGCCATCGCCTGCGGCCGGCGCGGCAACCCCGCGTTCCAGGCCTGCGCGGGCGGAGGCGATCTGCGCTGCCAATGCTTTCTCCTGCTCCCAGCGCGCCTGCAGCGCAACCAGTTCATCCTGCGCCGCCGAGCGCACAGCGGCCAGCTCCTGCAGACGCTCCTGATGCGTCCCGCCGGCGGCCTGTTCGCGCTCCAGCGCGCCCACTTCCGCCGCGATGCGCTCCAGGCGCCGCTGCAGCTGTTCAATCAGGGCCGGCGAAGCGCTCTGGCCCAGCGCGACTTTGGCGCAAGCGGTATCCAGCACGCTGATAGCCTTGTCCGGCAGCTGGCGTCCCATGATGTAGCGGTGCGACAGGCGCACCGCCTCGGTGATCGCCTCGTCGAATACGCGCACGCCGAAGTGCTTCTCCATCAAAGGCGCCATCCCGCGCAGCATGGCGCAGGCCAGCTCCTCGCTCGGCTCCTCCACCTTGATGACCTGGAAGCGGCGCGCCAGCGCGGCATCCTTCTCGAAGTATTTCTTGTACTCGCCCCAGGTGGTGGCGGCGATGGTGCGCAGCTCGCCGCGCGCCAGGGCCGGCTTGAGCAGGTTGGCCGCGTCGTTCTGGCCGGCCTGGCCGCCGGCGCCGATCATGGTGTGCGCCTCGTCGATGAAGAGGATGATCGGGGTCGGGCTCTTGCGCACTTCGTCGATCACGTTCTTCAGGCGGTTCTCAAACTCGCCCTTGACGCTGGCGCCGGCCTGCAGCAGTCCCATGTCCAGCGTATGGATCGCCACGCCTTTCAGCACATCCGGCACATCGCCCTCGGCAATGCGCAGCGCCAGGCCTTCCACCACGGCGGTCTTGCCGACACCCGCTTCGCCGGTCAGGATTGGATTGTTCTGGCGGCGGCGCATCAGGATATCGATCGCCTGGCGGATCTCCGCATCGCGCCCGATCACCGGATCAACCTTGCCGGCGCGCGCGCGCTCGGTCAGGTTGGTGGTGAACTGGTCCAGCGCCGGCGTCTTGCCTGCTGGCTGCTGCATCTCGCCGACCGGATCGCCGCCCAGGCCGTCCGCAGCGCCCTCGCCGGCCGCCGCGGCGCGGGCGGCCGCCTCGGCCTCCTCGGAACCGGCGGCCAGCTTGTCCAGGTGGTGCTTGATATCGTCCGCCTGGAAGCGGTGGAACAGCGGCGAGCTGCGATAAGCCAGCTGCGACAGCTCGGCATCGGTCAGCATCGCTTGCAGCAGGTGGCCGCTGCGGATGAACACTTGCTGGCCGGCCTGCAGGTCGAGCGAGGCGATCAGCCAGGCGTGCTCGAACAGCTTGGGCAGGCGCGCCGAAAACACCGGCGTGCGCGCATTACCGCTGCGGAAGCGGCTGATCTCTGCCTGCAGGTCGGCCTGCAGGCGGCTGGTATCGACTTCGAAATGGCGTGCCAGCAGCACCAGGTCGCTGCGCGGGTTTTCCAGCAATGCCTGCAGCAGGTGTTCCTGGTCCACTTCGTACTGCCCCAGGCCGACGCAGATGCTGGCGGCGCGGGTGGCCGCATTGCGGCAGGTGTCGTTCAGTTTCCCGATCAGGGTTTTCAGGTTGATGCTCATCGAGCTGTCCTCTTATATTGTGTAATTAATTCGTTAAGCCGTGGATGAAGTAGTGGACGTCGCTGCGGTCCTCGTGCGCGGCGCCGTCCTGCATGAAACTATCCCAGCCCAGGCGCGCACCGGCGCCCAGCGACGCGCCGGACACGTCGTCGGCGCGCAGCACCAGGCAAATCTCGTATTCCAGCGTGACGCCGGTGAACATCGACAGCAGCTTGTCCAGCGCCAGCGCCGCGCTGCCGCCCGGCAAGAAAGCGTCGAAATCGGCGCGCCGCAGCGGGCCGATGGTCAGGCGCATGCGCAGGTCGCGCTGCCACACGCGCGAACCGATCATGGCGGTTGCGCCCAGCTGCGCCGACACGCCGCCCAGCATGGTCTGCTGCGTCGCCGGCACTTCGCACCAGCAGCCGACGAACTGCGTCGCCGCCACCTGCACGCGGAAGTATTCGCCCAGCACGCGCGCCATGTTCGAGGCGGAGGCGGGCCGCTGGCGTAAGGCCGTGGCGAAGAACGCCAGCGACTCGTCGCGCACCGCGCCGTGGCCGGGCGCAGCGCCCGGCACGGCGGCGCCCAGGCGCTGGGTCAGCCCTTTGCCGCCCAGGCCGCCGAGCGCCAGCAGCAGCGGCAGGAAGCGGTCCTGCCCGTCCAGCTGGTACTTCAGCTCCAGGCGGTACTTGCGCCAGGCTTCGTAGAACAGCGACAGCGAACGGGTCGAGAAGACGTCGAGGAAGGCGCGCGGCCCCTCGTCCTTTTCGTACAGCTGGTGAGCTGCAATCGCTTCCGTGTAATGGGCCGGCAAGGCGCCCGCGCTGCCCAGGAAGCCCATGAAATTGGGCGTCATGCGCAGGTAGCGCAGCTGCTTGCCGTGCAAGGCCTCGGCCAGCGCCGGCGCGGTCGGCAGGATCTCGCGCGGCTCCGCGCGCAGGGCCTCGATCTGGCTGGCCGGGAAGCGCAAGGTCAGCGGGTTCTGAAAGCGCATGAAGTTGGCGACCGCCCCCTCCTGCGCCACTCCATGGCGGCGCAGCCACAGCTCGACCATGCGCACCGCCTGGAAGAACTGGAAGCGGAACGGCTCGGCGAACAGGCGCTCGATTACAGCAGGCTCAAATCGCCGCTTCGCGGTGTGCATCGCAGCAGCTCCTCCCCGGTTCGTTCGGCCACGACGACCAGTTGCGTAAAACTATTGGCGTGCACGTACAGGCCAAGGAAACGCTCGATCAGCTGGGCAAAGGCATGAATGCCGCTGCCGACGAAGGCTTCTTCCTCCAGCGTCAGGCGCACCTCCATGCCGCGCACCACGCAAGCAAACGGATTGCCGGCCAGCCAGGCATTGGCCGGCTTGTAGGCCACCGCCCGCAGGCCCTGGATCTGGCGCTGGGTCGCGGCGGAGCGCGGCAGGTCGTACAGCGCCAGCATTTCCTGGAACGCCTCCAGGCCGCCGCCCGACAACGACAGGTGGTTGAGCGACAGGTGCGACACCAGGCGCCAGTGCGCGCCGTGGCCGCGCTCGAAGCGCTGCGATGGCGTGGGCTTGCGCAGGAAACTGATGCTGCGCACGCTGGAGCCGCCCTCCAGGAACAGGTCGCCGCCGCGCATGCCGTAGGCCAGCGAGGCCGGCAAATCGCGGTTGGTGCAGGTCAGCTGCAGGCTCAGGGTGTCGGTCTCCACCGCCGCCGGATCGAAGTCGATATCGACGATGGTGATTTCGGTTTCGTAACCGGGGCTTTGCAGCGCCATCTGCTCGTCGCGCCGCATCACCCAGTAGTGGCCGTGCTTTTCCGGCGTCTCGCCGTGGCGCAGCGAATAAAAGGGGCGGAATTCCACGATGGATTCGCCCTGCGGCGTCTGGCGCACCATGCGCACCGCGTCGATGGCGACCACCTCGTAGGCGTAGGCGCGGCGCGCATCGGCCAGCACCGGATAGCTGGCGGCGGTATGCGTGATGCGGATCGGTTCGCCGCGCTGGGCGAACAGGTTGACCACCGGCGTGCAGCCCAGCAGCAGGTTGTTGGTATTCAGCGTGGACAGCATGCGCGCCGTGTGCGAATCGGGCCGCAGGCCGCTCATGGCAATGTGCAAGGTCAGGCGCTTGCAGCCGAACGGCGCCTGGGCGCACAGGGCCGCCAGGTCGATATCGAAGAAGTTGAACTTCTCCGGGAAGCAGAAATACTCGGTCAGCAGGCGATAGGCCTGGTGCGAGCGCGCCGAAAAGTCGATCAGCGCGTCGTCGTCCTCGAAACCGGCGGCGGCCACCGGAATGCGCGCCAGCGGCAGCCAGCGGCCGTTGCCGTCGCACTCGACCCAGGCTTTGGCGCTGCGCATGAACAGCGCGTCGCGCAGGGCCGCGCAGAAAGACGGTTCGCCGTCGATAAAGACGCGCAGCTTGGCCACTTCCATGGCCGGCAGGCCAACCTGCTCGGACAGCGATTCGATGGTGATGGCCAGGCCGGCACCGGCGCCCGGCGGCAGCTGCACCGCTTCCGGCGCGGCCAGGGCGGCCGTGAAGGAGGCGCGGCTCAACTCGAGCGGCGCAATGGTGACCGGATAGGCGGTGCGGAAAGTGCAGGCCACGCCGTTGACCGGGCGCGTGTTCAGCTCCGTGCCGCGCGCAATGTCGGTGGCGGCGGTCAACTGGGCGGCGGTGGAAGCGTAATCCATGCGCGCGATCGAGCACGATGGAAAAGGCCGCAGGTAGTGCGGATACAGCACTTCGAACAGTGCTTCGGTGAATTCGGGGTAATCGTCGTCCAGCCGCTTCGATACGCGCGAATTAAGCAGCGCGAAGGACTGGATCATGCGTTCGATATGCGGGTCTTCGCAGACCTCGCCGCCGATCAGCAGGCGGCCCGCAATCTTGGGGTAGCGCTCGGCGAACTCGCGCGCATAGCGCCGCAAGAAGCCCAGTTCGCGCTCATAGTACGGCAGTAATTCTTCCAAATCATGCTCCCGGCATCGCCACGCGGCGTGCCTTGCTAATCGTGTAATGCAGGCTGGATGGCTGCAGCACCGCGTCGAAATTGACCGGTTCCTGCGCCGCATGCAGCACCAGCAGCGCCGTAATGGCGAAATTCAGGCGGTCGATGCCGCCCTCGCTCATTTCCAGCGTGGCCCGCACATTGCGCAGGCGCGGCTCGTGCCGTGCAATGGCACGCTCCAGCCCCTGGCAAATGGCGGCGCGGTCGTCCGGACTGGCCAGCGACATGCCGGCAAAGTCATTCAGCCCGTAGCTGATGATGGAGCGACCGCACTCTGGAAAGCGCTTGAGCAGATGCTCAGGAATGACGGTGCGGGTGTTCAGCAGGGCCTCCAGGTCGCGCGCGACGGAGTCTTTCATCTCCTCCAGCGACATCCTGTGCACCGCGCCGCTGCCGGCGCCAGGGTCGCCGGGCAACAGCAGCCGGTCCATCAAGCCCGGCGTGAATCCCCTCACCGTCATCTGCTTTCCTCTTACGCGACCTTATTGGACGACAGGTCCCAGCCGCCGGAGGTGTTGCCGCCGGTGCCGCCGTTGACTTTCTGCTGGGTGTACTTCCACTTCACTTTGGAGTATTTCAGCGAAACGTCTTCGCCCAGGATGTCGCCCTGGCGCACTTCTGGCGCGACGCTGGAAATCAGCACGTTTTCCAGTTCGATCTCGAAGTACTTGACGCGGTCGCCCTGGCCGTCGGCACGCATGAACTCCAGCTTTGCTTTCGGCAGGGTTTTGCCGGAGGAGCAATTCTGCAGCAGCAGTGGCGAAGCCAGGTCGGCCAGCTTGGAAACTACGATGTCGCGGTGCTCGGTACGCTCCGCGGTGTGGCCGCCGCCGGTCGATGCGGTGGCAGACTTAGGCTGCAACACTTCCCACTGGACGGATTTGACTTCGATCCAATCTTTGTGGGCGGTATCGGTGGACTCGCCTTTGATACCGTCAATTTGCAGGTAGACGTCGATTGCCATGGTATTCCTTTCTGTTTCTGAGAAAATAAAAAAATTAAATTACGACTTGGTCGATTGCGGCAACTCCGCGACCAAACGGAGTGAAACGGACAGCTCGTCGAGCTGGAAGTGCGGACGCAGGAACGACACGGCGCGATAGACACCGGGACGGCCCGGCACTTCCGACACTTGCACGCTGGCTTCGCGCAGAGGGAACTGCGCTTTTTGCTCCTGGCTAGCGTTGTCGTCCAACAGCACGTACTGGGTCAGCCAGCGATTCAGGTAGTCCTCGACGTTGGAGGCAGCGGCGAAGCTGCCGATCTTGTCGCGCATCATGGCCTTCATGTAGTGGGCGATGCGCGACACGGCGAAGATGTACTGCAGCTGGGCCGACAGCACGGCGTTTGCATTGGCAGCGTCAGTGTTGTACTTACGTGCTTTCTGCGCCGACTGCGCGCCGAAGAAGGCCGCGTAGTCGGTGTTCTTGCAATGCACCAGCGAGATGAAGCCAAGGTCGCTCAGCTCCTTCTCGCGGCGATCGGTAATGGCGATTTCGGTCGGGCACTTGAGCGCCACTTCGCCTTCATCGGTTTTAAAGGTGTGGGTCGGCAGGTCTTCCACCAGGCCGCCGCCTTCCACGCCGCGGATGGCCGCGCACCAGCCGAAGTCCTCGAAGGCGCGGGTCAGGCGCACGCCGAAGGCATAGGCCGCGTTGCACCACAGGTATTTGTGGTGGTCGGTGCCGTCCACGTCCTCGACGTAGTTGAAGCCTTCCACGGTGGCACCGTCGGCCGGATTGAACGGCAGGCGGCCCAGGAAGCGCGGCAGGGTCAGGCCGACGTAGCGCGAGTCTTCCGATTCGCGGAACGACTTCCACTTGGCGTATTCCACGGTGTCGAATACTTTCGACAGGTCGCGCGGCTTGCCCAGGTCGGCGTAGGTCTCCAGGCCGAACAGCTCCGGCGAGGCAGAGCTGATGAACGGCGCATGCGCCGCCGCCGCCACGTGCGACATCTGCTCGATGAAGTACATGTCTTCCGGCTGGCGGGTGATCTCGAAGTCGCCGATCAGGGCGCCGAACGGGGCGCCGCCGAAGGTGCCGAATTCTTCCTCGTAGACCTTGCGGAACATGGCGCTCTGGTCGAATTCCAGCGCGCCCTGGAAGTCCTTGACCAGCTCCTTCTTGGTCGCGTTCAGCATCTTGATCTTCAAGCCGGTGCCGGTGGCGCTGTTCTTCACCAGGTAATGCATGCCGGTCCAGCTGCTTTCGAGCTTCTGGAACTCCGGCGCGTGCATGATGGCCGACAGCTGGGCGGAAATCACGCGATCCAGCTCCGCCACGCGGGCATCGATGGTGGCGGCCAGGTTGTCCGACACCACCACGGTGCCGGCCATGACCTGCTGCGCCAGTTCGGCGATGATGTCGCGCGCACGCGCATGCTCGGTGGTCGATTTGGCGACCTTGCTCTGCTCAACGATCTGGTCCAGCAGGGAGTGTTCGGTAGTGGCCAGCGCGCCGCCGGCATTCAGTTGGGCCGACATATCACTCTCCTTTGGCGGCAGGTTGGCCCAGTTCGGCCAGTTTCTCGGTGCTGCGCAGCACGTCGTTCAGCAGGTCTTCCAGCTTGTCGTTGCCGGCCAGCTTGTTACGCAGGTCGGCCAGCTTGTTGCGCGCCTCCAGCAGCTGGCGCAGCGGCTCCACCTGCTGCACGATCGACTCCGGACGGAAGTCGGACATGGCCTTGAATTTCAGGTCCACGCCGAACTGGCCTTCGCCGCCCACCTCATTGGGCACGCGGAAGGTGGCGCGCGGCTCCACGCCTTTCAGCACCTCGTCGAAGTTGTCGCGGTCGATGTTGACGAACTTGCGTTCCTTCAGGCGCTTTTGCTCCACCTCGGAATTGCCGCCGAAATCGCCGACAACGCCCATCACAAAGGGCAGCTCCTTGTTTTCGATGGCGTCGCCGATTTCCACGTCATAGGTCATCTGGACCCGTGGCGGACGGATTTTCTGCAGGCGCTTCTGCACGCTTTCGTTCTTGGACATGGCTTCTCCTTGTTTCGACTAGTGGTTTATTTCAGCGCGCCGAACGGGTCGGCGCTTGGGGTGGATGCGCTGGCTTTGGCCGGCGTTTTGCGGGTCGCGGTTCTAGCCGGCGCCTTGACCGGTTTTTCCGCGGTTGGTACCAGCACGCTCTCGCCCAGGCTCTCGCGCAGCAGCTTGGCCAGGTCCTGCGATTCAGTGCGGATGTTGCCGGACAGGTTGTTCTGGCGGCTCAGGTCAGCCAGCGCGCGGGTCGACAGGCGCAGGCCGGAAATGGCGACGATGCTGTTGGCCAGTTGGTCGGACGGGTCGCGCACCAGGATTTCCTGCGCAGCGACGATGGCTTCGCCGTACTGGCCGGCGTCGTAACGGGCCTGGGCGATATTCACCCAAGGCTGCTTATCGGCCGGGAAGGCCTGGGCGGTTTCTTTCCACAGCGTGATGGCCTGCTCCGCCTTGCCCGCCGCCTTGGCTTCGCTGGCTTTGGCCAGCAAATCCTCCAGCTTCGGTTTGACCGGCAAAGCGACTTTCGTGGACTCGAGGGTCTGGCAGGCAGACAAGGAAGCAGCGAATGCTGCGATGCACAAGATACGGCTGATAACAGTGATTTTCTTCATAACTAACCTCTTAGGGGACGGACAAATAGCTTTTTCACAATAGTTGCTCAGGCGAACGTTATCAGAAGAAAAATATTACCTGCGCACAATTGAATCTCACCAATTCCCACACCCCCGCGCACGATTGAGCCTTTCAGTACAGGCTTTTTACGGAAGTGTTATTGTTCTGGCAGTTACCAGAAAACAATTATCAGAAGGATCATAAGATGGCCAGCAAGGTGTTATGGGGCGAAGGCCTTTTCCTGCGACCCCAGCATTTCCAGCAACAGGACCGCTACCACGAATACCGTTTGCATCGCAGCGTAAAGGCCGTCCACCCGTACGCCTGGGGCGTTGACCGGCTGGCGGTCGACATGGAAGCCCTGGCGCACAACACCTTGCGCCTGCTCGACCTGGCGCTGGTGCTGCCGGACGGCGAACTGGTGGACGCGCCGGGCAGCGACAACCTGCCGGAGGCGATCGACCTGGGCCAGCTGGCCCAGTCGCAGCACAGCGTGACGTGGTATGTGGCCCTGCCCGTGTTCAAGCATTTCGGCGGCAATTTCGCGCAGACCGGCCAGGCCGCCAATGGCGCCCGCTTCGCGCAAGCCAATGTGGAAACGCCCGACCTGTACACCCAGGCGGCGCAGGCCGAACTGGCCTACCTGAAAAAATCGCTGCGCCTGGTGTCGGACGCCGAACCGCGCGAAGGCTATGTGACCCTGCCCCTGCTGCGCCTGCGTCGCCTGTCGACCGGCGGCTTTGAGCTCGATCCCGGTTTCGTGCCGCCCAGCCTGACCATCCGCAGCGCGCAGCCGCTGTACCTGCAGCTGCGCCGCCTGCTCGACGCGCTGCAAGCCAAGGTCAACGCGCTGTACGGCCACCACCGCGAGCCAAGCCGCAACGTGATTGAATTCCGCAGCGGCGACATGTCCACCTTCTGGCTGCTGCATACCGCCAGCACCTCGTTCGCATCGCTGTCGCACTACTACCACAACCCCGAGCTGCACCCGGAGCGCCTGTACGAGCAGCTGCTGTCGCTGGCCGGCGCGCTGATGACGTATTCGCGCAGCTGGTCGCTGTCCGACCTGCCGCCCTACCGCCACGACGACCCCGGTCCCGCTTTCGCGCAGCTATACATGATCGTGCGCGAGCTGCTGGACACCGTGATTTCCTCGCGCTACTTCGCCATCGCCCTGTCGCAGCCGAAACCGGCCCACCACCGCGGCATGCTCGACTCGGGCAAGATCGACGCCAACACCACCTTCTACCTCGCCGTGGCGGCCGAAATGCCGCAAGTGGAGCTGGTGGAAGCGGTGCCGCTGCGCTTCAAGGTTGGCGCACCGGACGACGTGGAGAAATTCGTGCTGTCCGCCATGCCGGGCGTTCGCCTGTCGCACGCGCCGCAAGTGCCGGCCGCCGTGCCGGTGCGTCCGGACACCTGCTACTTCGTGCTCGACTCCAAAGGGCCGCTGTACGAACGCATGCTGCAAGCACAATCGATTGAAATCTACGCGCCAGCCGGCATGCGCGAGCTGCGCCTTGAACTGATTGCCGTGAACTCCTGATCCGTACGACCATGAATACCATTGCACCGCCATCCCTGATCGCCGAATCTGCCGCCGCGCCAAGCGCGGCCTCCACCCTGCTGGACCTGATGTACGACGGCTTCTACGCGCTGTTCATGCTGAAGAACGGCAGCGCGCCGCAAGACCACAACGAATTCCAGACCCGCATGACGCGCTTCCTGGACGACTTTGGCCGCAACGCGCGCAAGAAAGGCGCCTCCGCCGACGATATCGACGCCGCCAAATACGCCTTCTGCGCGGCGGTGGATGAAATCATCCTGCGCTCGCAGTTCGCGATCCGCGACGCCTGGGAGATGAAACCGCTGCAGCTGGCTCTGTTCGGCGACCAGCTGGCCGGCGAAAACTTCTTCAACCGCCTGGAAGCGCTGCGCACGCGCGGCAGCGAGCACGTGGAGGCGCTGGAAGTGTTCCATATGTGCCTGCTGCTCGGCTTCCAGGGCCGCTACATCCTGGAAGGCTCGGAGAAGCTGGGCTACCTGACCAGCCGCCTGGGCGACGAAATCGCCCACCTGAAGGGTCGCCGTCCCGGCTTTGCGCCGCATGGCGAACGCCCCGACCAGGTGATGCACAAGCTGCGCAGCGACCTGCCGCTCTGGGTGCTGTGCTCCGTCTTCGCCCTGATTTCCGCCCTCGCGTATATCGGCCTGCGCGCCTCGCTCTCCAGCCATACCGCAGGGCAGGTGGAAGCCTATAACGACGTGGTGCGCATGGCGCCGCGCCAGGCCCACGTCACCATTACGCTGCCGTGATGCAGTCGCTGTTCGGCACAGGCCTGGGCCAGAACGGCCGCCTGTTTACCCTCTCCAGCGCCCAGGAATCCGGCTTGCCGGAAAGCCTGATGGCGGAACGCATGCACGGCCGCGAAGGCGTGAATGAGCTGTTCCACTTCGAGATCGAAGCACTCAGCACGTCCACCAGCCTGGACCTGGGTCCCTTCATCGGCGAAGAGCTCACCATCCGCCTGCTGCAGCCGGACGGCAGCCGCCGCTCCTGGCACGGCCTGTGCACGCAGGCCGGCTGGCTCGGCGCCGACGGCGGTGTGGCGCGTTACCGCCTGCGCCTGGAACCGGCGCTGGCCCTGCTGCGCCTGCGCCGCGACAGCTACATCTTCCAGGACAAATCCGTGCGCGACATCGTGCAAGAGATCCTGGCCGACTACCCGCAAGTAAGGGTGGACTTCGACATCAGCCAGGAACTGGCGCCGCGCGCCACCCGCACCCAATACCGCGAAAGCGACTATGACTTCCTGTGCCGCATCCTGGCATCGGAAGGCCTGAACTGGCGCTTCGAACACGACCAGGACGAGCAAGCCACGCAGGACGGCCAGTCGCGCCACCGCGTCGTAGTCTTCGACAGCCAGGCCAAACGCCCCGCCGTGCAAGCCCTGCGCTTCCACGGCGTGCGCGCCACGGAACGCGACGACGCCATCGACCAGTTTTCCGCGCGCCGCGCCATCGCCCCCAACGCCGTCAGCATCGCCAGCTGGGACCCGGCGCAAGTGGCCGCCCCCGCCGCCGAACAGGCCAGCAACCTCGATGCCGGTGAACTACCCGCCATGGCGGTATACGACGGCAGCGAAGAACGCAGCTACACCGCCAGCGGCGCCGCCGACGGCCACAGCCTGCTGATGCTGCAGGCGCTGGAACTGGGCAACAAGCTGTTCACCGGCGAAGGCTCCGCGCGCCGCCTGGCCGCCGGCAGCAACTTCGCACTGAGCGCGCACGAACGTTTCGACGGCGACGAATTCACCACTCTGTGGGTCGAGCACGAAGCACGCAACAATTTCACGCCCGCGCTGAAAGCCGGCCCCGGCGTCGCGCCCGGCACCTACCGCAACCGCTTTGCCAGCATGCGCGCCGCCGTGCCCCTGGTGCCCGCCGCCACCGCCCAGCGCCTGCGCGGCGCCGCCCTTGGCGCGCAAACCGCCCTGGTGGTCGGCCTGCCCGGCAGCGCGAATACCACGGAACGCAACCAGCAAGTGCGTATCCAGTTCCCATGGCAGCGCGGCAGCAACGCCAACCCCGGCGGCGCCAGCCACAACACCGACACGGAAGGCAACGCCCCTGGCGACGACAGCTCCGGCACCTGGGTACGCGTGGCCGAAGCGCTGGCCGGCCCCAACTTCGGCAGCCAGTTCACGCCGCGCATCGGCACCGAAGTGCTGGTTGACTTTATCGAAGGCGACATCGACCGCCCGATCGTGGTCGCCCAGCTCTACACCGGCAGCGACCAGCCGCCCTTCTCCGCCGGGGTCGACTCCAGCGCCAACCACGCCGGTGTGATCTCCGGCATCCACAGCCACGCGCTCGACAACAGCGGCTACAACCAATGGGTGCTGGACGACACCAGCAGCCAGTTGCGCATGCGCCTGGCCAGCAGCACCGCCGCCAGCCAGCTGAACCTGGGCTACCTGGTGCACCAGCCCCCCAACTCCGCCACGCGCGGCGAACATCGCGGCACCGGCTTCGAGCTGCGCACGGACGCCTGGGCCGTGCTGCGTTCCGGCGAAGGCCTGCTGCTGACCACCAGCGCCCGCCGCACGCACGGCAGCGGCATCCAGTCCACCCAGCTCGACGCCGACGACGCCCTGCAACGCCTGCGCGCCGGCGAAAAGCTGGCAGACGCCCTGTACAAGAGCGCCAAACAGCAGCAAGCCCTGTTCGGCGCCGAGTCCGTCAAAGCGCAGCAAGACCTGCAAAAGCAGATCGACCCGAAACAGGACGGCAAATACGGCAGCGCCGTCAACGGCCACAGCGCCCAGCGCGGCAAGGACGGCGCACGCGACCTCGATGCCGCCAAACCGGTGGAACGCTTCGCCGGCGCCATCACCGTGATGGACAGCGTGGACAGCATCAACCTGGCCACGCCCGCCTCCACCCTGCTCTACGCCGGCCAGCAAGTGCACTGGACCAGCGGCTCCGACCTGCACCTGAGCGCCGGCCAAAGCTACTCCAGCGTCGCCGCCAACGCCGCCACCATGTTCGCGCGCGAAGGCGGCCTGAAGGCAATTTCCGGGAATGGCAATGTCACCATGCAGGCCAACACCGGCGAACTGGAAATCCTGGCGGATAAGGAAGTGGTGATCCTGTCGGTCAATGACGGCATAGAGATCAAGGCCAGCAAAAAGATCGTGCTGCATGCCGGCCAATCCTCGATCACGCTGGAAGGCGGCAACATCACCTTCGCCTGCCCGGGCAATTTCACGGTCAAGAGCGCGAAGCACAACTTCGACGGCGGCAGCTCGAAGAACGCGGACCTGAGGGAACTACCACATCAACTGATCACACCTAAAAATGAGCCTCACAGCCTGCGTTGGAAGGCAATAAGTGCCGTATCGGGAGAAGCCGCACCTAAAGTCGATGTCGTGGTACAGGACGCGAAAGCAAGAAAGGTGCTGCATTCGCTCGAAACAGGTGCGGATGGTAGAACCACCCGGCACACGAACGATGAGAAAGCAGAGGAATTTGTTGTATTGATTGGGTCTGGAGACTGGACGACCGAAGTAACGACGCCCGATCGACCACATAATTTGGATTTAACAGACTGGTGGGATTGGGAAGCAGAAGAATGAACTCGACGTACATTGTAAAAGAACGTGACACTCTCACGAAAATTGCTGGAAAATTTGGTTTGACAGTTCCTCAACTGGTCGCGGCCAACGGGATCAAAAACCCGGAACTCATCAGAAAAGACCAGATACTCGTAATCCCGCCGAAGAAACAACGGCCTATACCGGCCTTGGCTCTCGCGGCGCAGGCAGAAGATCAGCCAGAAAAAACCCTATCCGTTCAAGTGAAGTGTGCCGCTGGACGGCCAATCTCAAATCTCAAACTTGCGGTTGAGTTAGGGTGTGAACGGATAGAGTATTCGACGGATTCGAATGGCGAAATCCCGACAGTGGCGATTGGTGACGCTACCAAAGAGGTGCAGATCTTTGCGGAAAAAAGCTCCGGTGGTTGGAAGAAAATATCGACTGTTGCCGTTAGTAATGAAGAAACTACAGTCACGCTTCGAAGTCCGAAGACCGAGGTGACTTCGAAAACCGCGATCCACGAGGGCCCGGTGCAGACTACCAAAACTGATAAGCCAGCGCCAACGCAGCCGGGAACCGTTGAAGATAAGCGGAGTGCCCAAGGAAATCCAGTTCAAGTAGTGGCATTGGAATGTCCTAACAAAGACAATCTTAGGCTTGACGCAAATTTTAAATACAGAGAAATCATCCTCGCTGCAAGTAAACGTTCCGGAATTTGCCCACAGGCAATTGCCGCGATTATGAATGCGGAAGCTGCAACGATTCGTACAGTTGAAAAAGTACCCGTTATAGATCGGAAAACCAAAACGCAAAAAATTGGCAAGGATGGCAAGCCAAAATTCATCACGAAAGATAGATCGAATGGGGAGTGGGATGCGAACTCAGCTTCACCGAACTCATCGGCACGCGGCATGACGCAATTCGTAGATGGAAGCTGGATTGACCAAGCCACCATCTCCGGTACATATCTCAATGCCCGGGCAGTTAAGGAAGGATGGATAACAGAGACCACACTAACCCAGAAAATCGGGAAGAAGGTAAAGACAAAAAGTGTGAAGGCATTTAGACTTGCGAACGGTAATTTGGTAACTGGAAGCGCAAAGCGGACACTCGCACAGACACTTAACACAAGAGAATATTTTCGAGACAGAGCTGTCGCTAAGGATTCAAATTTACAAAGTTTAATGGATCTGCGGTTCCAACCTGACTTTGCCATTCAAACGGCAGTAGATTACGGAGTCCAGAATCTGGCCGGGCTGGCAGAAAGGGGGATACGAACCTCCCATCTTTCCGATGCAGAGAAGGCAAAAATGATCTATCTCACCCACCATCTTGGTCTAGATGACGCCATTGCGTTTATCAAAAGAAGGATGACGGCCGCTCGTGCGGAAGAACTACTTATTGCGCAACTAAAGGAGGACGGGGCTAAAAAGGCTGCAGAAAAGCTAGGTGGAGACTATCTCGCGGCCCACCGCGAATGGCTGCAGCGATACGTCGATTCTCGGATACAACTCAACGAGAAAATGTGCAATGCTGCTGCGTACGTTGCCCCTCGAGACTTAGTTGCAATTACCGATTCGCTCTGAATAAAAATTACCGCTTGGGTTAAAAATTATGTTCAAATTAAATCTATTTAGCCTTCTCCTATTGGCATCAATCGGAAATTCTTCTCATGCACGAGCTCTGACGGATGAGCAGATTAGGGCTATAAGCTATACTTATCCGACAACATTTGGTGACTTGAAGTTTTACGATGCAAATGATCGCCTCGACATCATGGCGGCCCGGATTGAATTGAATTCCAAGTCAATTCTGCTTCCGACGTCTACACGCGACGGTTGGGGAAATACTTTAAGTCTAATGCCGATGGACGGGGAGGTACCAAATGCCATAGATAGTTCCCCAAAAAAGAGTAAGAATATTGGTCGCCCAATGACAAAGCGCCTCATCGTCGCGGAAGCACGAGACGGTAATTGCATCCGCCAATTCCTTATTCTTGACTTTACGCTCAACAAGCCATTCATCAGTGAGAGATTTGGTGACAACCCCGAGATGAAATTATGCCTTAAGCTCAAAAATGCGAAATGGGGAGTTAAAGAATCACGTATTACGCTCGGAGATGGCGTTTACATTTACAGAACGGGCTCGGAAATTATTCCACCAGAGGAGCAGTAATTTCGAAGCGAATTTCGATGAGCAGAGATGCATTTTAGACGCGATCTTACCGGAGGACTGTAGAAGAGAGCGGGACAACATTTGCCGCCCTTACACCACTCGCCGTAGCGTAGCATGCCACTGTAACACGTCCTTCCACATGGTACTTTGCTGATAACTTGGAAGAAGACTTCGAGGCAATGCGCTAAGTTTTATCCCAATGGATAATTACTCGTTGGCAGCAATCGATAGATTTCCTAGAAATAAGAAAATGATCGGCCGACGTATAACTAAACGTCTTGTTGTGGCAGAGGCGCGGGATGGCAATTGCATCCGGCAGTTCGTAATCATTGATTTTACGCTTCATAAGCCATTTGTATGCGAACGGTTTGGCTACAACCCTGAGATGAAATCATGCTTGACGTTCAAAGGTGCCAAATGGGGCGCTAAGAAGTCGCGTATTACTTTAGGAGATGGGGCTTACACCTATGAGACCGGAGGCGAAGTCTTTCCACTATATGAGCGATGAATTCCCGCAAGAGGAATTGAAGCTGATGCGTTTACAGTTCATCGCACTGATTGCCGCCTCTGGTTGCAAATGCGATCTTTGCATGCCGTGGGGGGCGAATGTGGTTTCTCTTGTGCCCATGTAGGATTTTGTAGCATGCAAAATAATTATGCTTGAACGATATATGCCGAGGACTATTGTACTCTCGCTGGTTATCTGCTCTAGCCTGGCCTTAAGCGCGTGCAAAGACGACGATGCAAAGCCGCCCCAGTCCGAAGACGCAGCTGCGCTAGGCGCGATAATCAGCATCGAATTCCCCATAAAATCCGCGCGCTGGGATGTTTTCGGCACACCTGAATACAGCGGTGGCGTGCCTGGACCGACCGATTACATTACCTTGATGGCCGAGCTTGAGCCAGCGGACAACTGGTTTGCCTCCCTCAAAGAGCCGACCGGAACAACGGCGGTAGTTCCAGAGGCAGCGCGCCCTTGGCTCACCAGCTCCTTCCGTGGGCTCATGGAGAAGAGCCGCAATTCAAACGTCGACCTCTCCAGCCATGCCGATTGCCGTAAATACGCGACGACGGTCAAAAAGTCCGGCAGGCCTGTGCAAGGCTTCGTCTGCAATGACGACGGCAAGCTGTTGATGTACCTGACCCTCTCGTCCGAAAACTGAGCTCATGTTCCTGCAAGACTTCCGCAAGATCTTAGCTTTGACGGCATTGCTGGTATCAAGCACAGCATACGCGAAAGTGCTGTACGTGTTCGACAATCCACGCCTGATCGCGGTCAACAAAACTGAAGGATTGACCGGCTATTATGGCGCAGAGCATCGGGTCGCGCATTTTTCGTGCAGCTTCTTTTTTTACGAGAGTGGTCAGAGCAACGACGTTTCCTTTCCCATTACTTCGTTCACAAAGCGCGGCGAGCGCGTTCCCGGCCGTGTCTTCTCGAAGGGCAAGGGGTGGATAGTCCAGACAGACGAACAACATGACGGATGTGGCGGCGCCGTGGGAGACTTCCGCAAAGGCCCCGACGATGATCATCCGGCGCGCTTTGCCTCGGTCGAGTACATCCCGGCGTTGGGTATTCGACGGGTAGTGGATACCGGTGCCGTGGTCGTTGCGCTTAAAACCCGGGGCCTTCGGACTTATGTGCGGTATGTTCATCCTGCGACTGGTCGCGTTACAACGAGCTGGATTGAAACCGGCAAGCTGGAAAACCCATTCTCTTCTCAGCCGGATGCGCTCTCGCGACAGGTGAAGTACACGGTGCATCCTGTTACAAGGTTCAACGGTCGGCGCCTGGGGAAAAACGTTTCAATCGAGTCGGTACAGCTGGTTTCCGGGCCGGGATTAAGCAGCACCAGCATCCAGGCCATTAATGCCAAGCTAAGAGATGTGGTGAAGGGCTTCCGCATCTATGCTGCCGAATGCCAGCAAGGTGCCCAGGGACACCCGTGGGGGTATGAGTCCAAGTTGGGTAAAGTCGTCATATCCAAACGCTACGTCAGCGTGGTCTTCGAACGGGACACGGTGTGTGGAGGAACTCCCGATTTTGAGAGGGATGCCTTCGTGTTCGCCAAAGCGAGTGGAAAGTTCATTTCTCCAACTCGACTCTTGAAGGAGGTTTTTCCTCGGGAGGAGTTCCGTGCGGGCATATCATCCTACAAAGATCTGATCCATGTGAACGACAATCTGGCGGAAGCCCTGATTAGCGACAACGCCGACGTCCTGGGTGATTGCGACGGAACGTGTGATTACGACATCAGAAACAAGTCGTACCGAATCTGGATGGAAGACGGCCAGATCGTCCTTTTCCCGGAGTTTTCGCAAGCTTCGTACATCAATCAACAGGAATACTTCATCAAGGTCGCTCGATGAACGAATCCCCATTCCACCAAATCCTCTAGTGAACCGATAACTACATGAGGTCAATTAATTGTTAGCCCGGACGTTTCTCTGTGCCGTGATTGCGTCCCTCGCGCCGGTCATGGCTTGGGCAGGCAACCGGCACTGCGTTGGCGAGACACCTGAATCGCTAAGCGTTTCGGCCAAAGGCACGCGGACGGCAATCGTTTGCCTGGCCGGTCGTCCGGTAGAGATGCGCTACAACGCGTTGCGCCGTACGATTGCGGTCAAGCGCGAGGGTAAGCAAGCCGTCATCGCGAGGATCGAAAAGGGGTACACGCCGGAGTTGATTGGCAGCGTAGATTACATTCGGTTCCTGCCGTCCGAACTGCAACCGTATGCATCGCGCGGCATCGTGCTGCTGAATATCGCGGAGCGCACGACCAGCGGCGATGGCCGTGGGCAGTGTGGCTCGGGCGAAGAGATATTTGTGGTGACCGTAGACGTTTCGCGAGCACCTGCGAGGCGGCTTGGGAAGGTGTTGATCCATAGCTGCCGCGAGCCGGTCATCCTGCTCAACACAGACGGGCACGCGAGCGACTACACCAGCTTTTCCGTGCGAGACGGAAAGCTGGCGATGAAATTCATGGTCCTGCACGAGCATGAAGGCGACCCGACAGCTGTGCTGTCAGACGATTTTCGCAGCCTTCAGTTCGTCGGCGATTAATCGGCCCTGTACAAGTATTTGATGCTGGAAAAGTCCAGCTGTCCCCTGCCCTGTTGCTGGTGTAGCTGGTACAGCTGCCGCGCGAGCGCGCCCAGTGGCGTCGCGGCGCCCACACCCAGTGCCGCCTGCTGCGCCAGGCCGAGGTCTTTGAGCATCAGGTCCGAGCCGAAGCCACCGGTGTAGCCGCGCGATGCGGGCGCCGACTCCATCACGCCGGGCCAGGGGTTGTACAGTTCCAGCGCCCAGTTGCGGCCGGAGCTGCGGGACATGATGTCCGATAGCACCTGCGGGTCAAGGCCGTGGGCGACTCCCAGGTTCAGGGCCTCGGCAGTGCCTGCCATCAGCACGCCTAGCAGCATGTTGTTGCAGATTTTGGCGACCTGGCCTGCCCCGCTGCCGCCTGCGTGGAAGATGCTCTTACC
The DNA here is from genome assembly GCF_009857475.1 of Pseudoduganella guangdongensis. Lineage (GTDB taxonomy): Bacteria > Pseudomonadota > Gammaproteobacteria > Burkholderiales > Burkholderiaceae_D > Rugamonas > Rugamonas guangdongensis. The sequence continues at coordinate 106,562 of NZ_WWCJ01000017.1, forward strand.
CATGGCGGCCAACACCGGGCGCGCGCGCTCAAGCGCTTCCCCCTCGCCACCAACGATGAAGGTCAGCGTGCCGGCTGCAGCGCCGCCGGTACCGCCGGAGACCGGCGCATCCAGCATCGCCAGGCCGCGCGCGGCTGCAGCGGCCGCAATCTCTTTCGATGCTTCGGGCGCGATGGTGCTGCAGTCAACCAGCAAGGCATCGCCACGCGCGGCCTCCAGCACGCCGCCAGAGCCCAGGTACAGATCACGCACGTGCTGGCTGGCAGGTAGCATCGAGATGACCACGTCCGCACCTTGCACGGCATCGGCCGCGTTCCCCGCCGCGCGCGCACCCTCTTCTGCCAGTGCGCGCACGGCAGGTAACGAGATGTCGTAGACCGATACCTTGAATCCTGCGCGCACCAGGTTGCGGGCCATCGGTGCGCCCATATTGCCTAAGCCGATGAATGCGATGTTCGTCATTGCGTCTCCATTTTCTTATCCAGGTCTGAAAGCGGGTGCTGCTGCCATGGCGCTGTGAAGCAATGTGCCACCGCGCCGGCGATATCGCGCTCGGTCGCGGCCTGCCATTGCGGCGCGTTGTCTTTGTCGATCAACAGCGCGCGCACGCCTTCCGAAAAGTCGGGGTAGGCGCAGCAATGCAGGGCGACGGCGAGCTCCATGCGGAAAACGTCCGCCAGGCTGAGGTGGCGGGCGCGCTGCTGCAATTCCCAGCCCAGCGCGGCTGAGAATGGGGAGCCTGCAGCCAGGGTTCTGGCTGCGCGTTGCAGCCAGGGTGCGTCGCCGGCGTAGGCGCCGATTGCCGCCACGACGTCTGGCAGCGAGCGCGACGCGGTCATGGCCTGGATCGCGTCGAAATGTGCACGCACTTCGGAAGCAAGCAAGGCATTAATGTCGAAGGTGGCCGCGAACTGGCGCAGGACGCGGTTTGCCGCTTGTTCGCCATTTCCGCGCCAATCTGCCTGGCATAGGGCCTCGATGACGTTCTGGCGCTCTAGCTGCGCGATGAAGTAGTCGCCCAGGCCGGTGAACAGCGCGTCGGCGGCGTTGAGCGGCGCGCCGGTCAGGGCCAGGAACAAGCCGCTGCGGCCCGGCATGCGTGGCAGAAACCAGCTGCCGCCCACGTCCGGGAACAGGCCGATGGAAATTTCCGGCATGGCGATGCGGGTGGTTTCCGTGACGATCCTGTGACCCGCGCCGGCCATCAGGCCAAGCCCGCCGCCCATCACGATGCCGCCGCCCCACACGACCAGCGGCTTGCTGTAGGTGTGGATGCGGTAGTCCAGGCGGTATTCTTCGCTGAAGAAGGCCTGCGCGGCGGGGTTGGGGAATGCCTTGGGCTCGGCCAGGATCGCGTCGCGCAGGCTGCGTACGTCACCGCCCGCACAGAAGGCCTTGTCGGTGCTGGAGTGCAGGAAAACGCAGGCGATCTGCGGGTCTTGCTCCCAGCGTACCAGCGCCTTGTCCAGCTGACGGATCATGTCCAGCGTCAGTGCGTGCAGCGATTTTGGCGCATCCAGGGTCGCGATGGCGACGCGCTTGCCGTGTGGAGCCTCGCGCTCTTCGATATTCAGTTCAAGCATTGCGCCAGCTCGCTTCACGTTTTTCGAGGAAGGCTTGCACGCCCTCCTTCTGGTCATTGGTATCGAACAGGCTCACGAAACGCTCGCGCTCCAGCGGCAGGTTGTGCTGGGTCGGCAGGGTGCGGCCGGCCTGGATCAGGGATTTGCAGGCGGAGACACTGCTTGGGCTCTGGCGCGCCACTTTGGCGGCCAGGGCCAGCGCAACGGTGAGCGCCTGCCCGGTCGGCACTACTTCCTCCACCAGGCCAATGGATAAAGCCTGCGCCGCGCTGACGCGCTCCCCGCACAGGATCATGCGCTTGGCCCATCCCTCGCCGACCAGGCGCGCCAGGTTCTGCGTGCCGCCGGCGCAAGGCAGCAGGCCGACCGAGGCTTCCGGCAACGCCAGCTGCGCATGTTCTTCCGCAATCCGGATGTCGCAGGCCAGCGCGCATTCCAGCCCGCCACCCATGGCGTAGCCGTTGATGGCGGCGATGGTCACGCCACGGAATGCGGCCAGCGCCTCGAAGGCCTCGCCGAAACGCTGCGCCATGCGGCGCGCGGTGGATTTGTCGCCGTCGGCGAACAGCTTCAGGTCGGCGCCGGCGGAGAAGAATTTCGGGCCGTCGCCGGTGATCACCAGCGCGTAGATGTCGCGTTCGTGCTGCAGATCTTCAACCAACTCGCGCAGGGCGGTCAGGCTTTCCTCGGTCCAGGTATGGGCGGGCGGGTTTTGCAAGGTCACCAGCACGGTATGCTGTTGGCGTTCGACGGACAGGTTGGTGTAGCTTGTTTTCATGTCAAAGTCTCCGTGGCGCCGTCACGCAGGATTGCCCTGGCGATGATGAGGCGCATGATTTCATTGGTACCTTCAAGGATCTGGTGTACCCGCGTGTCGCGCACGTGGCGCTCCAGCGGGTACTCGCGGATGTAGCCGTAGCCGCCATGCAGTTGCAAGGCGTCGTTGGCGACGGTAAAACCGGCATCGGTGGCGAAGCGCTTGGCCATGGCGCAATAGGCGCTGGCGTCCGGGCTTTCGGTGTCCAGCTTCCAGGCGGCCAGGCGCACCATTTGCCGCGCCGCCACCAGCTCGGTCAGCATGTCGGCCAGCTTGAACTGCAAGGCCTGGAACTGGGCCAGCTCGCGCCCGAACTGCACCCGTTCTTTCAGGTGGAACTGGGCGCGGTTGAGGGCTGCCTGCGCGGTGCCGATGGAACAGGTGGCAATGTTGATCCGCCCACCGTCCAAGCCCTTCATGGCGATGGCAAAGCCCTGCCCTTCGTCGCCCAGCCGGTTCGCTGCGGGCACGCGCACGCTGTCGAAGTTGATCGCGCAGGTGGGCTGGCTGTTCCAGCCCATCTTTTCTTCCAGCTTGCCGAAGCTGACGCCAGGCGTATCGGCCGGTATCGCGAAGGCCGATATCCCCTCTGGACCCGGGCCGCCGGTACGCGCCATCACCACCAGCATGTCGGTGCGGCTGCCGCCCGAAATGAAGGCCTTGCTGCCTGTGACAACATACGTATCGCCATCGCGTTCGGCACGCGTGCGCAGGGAGGCCGCGTCGGAGCCGGCATTGGGCTCCGTCAGGCAGTAGCTGGCCAACTTGGCACCGGATGCCAGCGCCGGCACCCACTGTTCGCAGAATGACTCCTGCCCCCAGCGCGCGATCATCCACGTTGCCATATTGTGGATGGTGAGGTAGGCGGTGGTCGATGTGCAGCCTGCAGCCAGCTCTTCGAAAATCACCGCCGCGTCCAGGCGCGTCAGGCCAAGGCCGCCCCAGCGCGGCGGCGTGTACAGGCCGCAGAAGCCCAGCTCTCCGGCCTTGGCAATGGCCTCGACGCTGAAATAGGCATCGGCATCCCAGCGCGCGGCGTTCGGCTCCAGCTCGCCCTGCGCGAAGGCGCGCGCGGCTTGCTGGAACTCGCGCTGTTCGTCGTTGAGCGAGAATTCCATGGCCGTTACTTCAGGCTGATGGTGGTGTTGACCTGCCCAACCGAGGCCAGGTCGTCGAACCAGCGCTGGGTGATGGTCTGGGTCTGGGTGTAGAACAGCACCACCTGCTTGCCGTACGGGCCCAGATCGCCCAGCTTGGAAGCGCGCGAGCCGGTAAAGCTGAACAAGGGTACCGGCACCGGAATCGGCACGTTGATGCCAACCTGGCCGACATCAATCTCCTCCTGGAACTTGCGCGCCGCCGCGCCGCTTTGCGTGAACAGGGCGGTGCCGTTGCCGTTCGGGTTGGCGTTGACCAGGGCGATCGCTTCATCCAGCGTCGCCGCCGGCACCACGATCAGCACCGGGCCGAAGATCTCCTGCTCGTATACCGCCATGCCCGGCTTTACGTCGGCCAGGATGGTTGGGCCGACGAAATTGCCATTCGGGTAGCCGTCCACCTTAACATCGCGGCCATCGAGCGCCAGGGTGGCGCCCTCCTCCACGCCTCGCGCGATCAAACCCAGGATGCGCTCCTTCGCCGCGCAGGAAACCACCGGCCCCAGGTCGGGATTGTCCTTGCCGGCGCCGATCCTCAGGCGCTTGGCCTTTTCCGTCAGTTCCGGCAGCCATAGCTGCGCCTCGCCCACCAGTACTGCGACGGATGCGGCCATGCAGCGCTGGCCTGCCGCGCCAAAGCCCGCGCCCAGCAGCTGGTTCAGGGTCTGCTCCTTGTTCGCATCTGGCAGCACCACAGCGTGGTTCTTTGCCCCCATCATGCACTGGGCGCGCTTGCCCGCCAGCGTGGCGCGCTGGTACACGTGCGTGCCCACCTTGCTCGAACCAACAAAGGAGATGGCTTTGATATCCGGGTGGTCGCACAATGCGTTCACCACGTCCTCGCCGCCATGCACCACATTCAGCACGCCGGGCGGAATGCCAGCTGCCAGCGCGAGCTTGGCCAGCTTCACCGTCACCAGCGGGTCCTGCTCGGAAGGCTTGAGGACAAAGGTATTGCCGCAGGCGATCGCCATCGGGAACATCCACAGCGGGATCATGGCCGGGAAGTTAAACGGCGTAATGCCGGCGCAAACACCAAGCGGCTGCAGCACGGTATAGGTATCCACGCCGCCCGCGACGTTTTGCGCGAACTCGCCCATTTGCAGGGTGCCGATATTGGCCGCATGTTCAACCACCTCCAGGCCGCGGAACACATCGCCTTCCGCATCGACCAGGGTCTTGCCCTGCTCCGCCGTCAGCGTGGCTGCCAGGTCAGCCATGTTCTCGCGAATCAGCTGCTGCAGCTTGAGGAAGATGCGGGCACGCTGGCCAATCGGCGTCTTGCGCCAGGTCTTGAAAGCGCGCTGCGCGGACGATACCGCTTGCGCCACTTCCTCCGCCGTGGCAAACGGTACCCGCGCCAGCACTTCCTGCGTGGCGGGGTTGACGACATCGCGCCAAACGGTGCTGCGCGATTCAACCCACTCGCCATTGATCAACAACGGAACGGTAACAGCCATCTTCTCCTCCTTGCGCTTTTAGTAAATTGTTTGCATTATTCGCACATTCGAATCCGGCGTGAAGGAGTGAAAGTGCGAGGAATTGCGAAGGAAATGACGAGACTTTGCAAAGTGTGCGAAGTTTTGCGAGGGCAGCCATGAGCAAAGTTTTCATGGGCGCGCGGCTGCAGCGCGTGCGCAAGGAACGCCAGATGACGCAAGCCGCGCTGGCTGAAACCTTGGGCATCTCGCCCAGCTACCTGAACCAGATCGAGAACAACCAGCGGCCGTTGACCGTGCCGATCCTGCTGAAAATCGGCAGCACGCTGAACGTCGACCCGCAGATTTTTTCCGAGCACGAGAACGCCGGCCTGGTGGCCGACCTGCGCGACGTGTTGAGCGACCTGCCGGGCGCCGAGCCGGCCTCCATCTCCGAGCTCAAAACGCTGGTCGAAAACATGCCCGGCATGGCGCGCTCCATCCTGCAATTGCAGCGGCGCTACCGCATGGCGGCGGAACGGGCCGAGTCGCTGGAAGTGCAGCTCGATAGCAGCGGCACGCGGCAAGGGGTGCTGGCGCCGTCCGCCGATGAAGAAGTGCGCGACTACCTGAACCAGCGCCAGAACTACATCGCAGAACTGGACGAAGCAGCGGAACGCGTCGGCAACAACAGCGCGCAGGCGCTGCAGAACCGCCTGCAGGAGCAGTACGGCATCGCCATCTCGATCGATGCGGACGGCGCGCTGGGCACGCGCAAGCGCGAGTTCGATGCGCAGCGCAAAGTGCTGCACCTGTCCGAATCCCTGTCTGCCGGCCAGCGCGCCTTCCAGCTGGCGGCTCAACTCGGCGCGCTCGAACATGGCGATGTGATCGAAGCCCTGGTGGCGCAGGCGCGCCTAAGCAGCGATGCCGCGCTGCGCCTGGCTCTGTCCAACTACTACGCCGGCGCGGTGCTCATGCCCTACCGCGCCTTCCTGGATGCGGCGGAAGCACATGCCTACGATATCGAGCTGCTGGCGCACCGCTTCGGCGTAGGCTTTGAAGCGGTCTGCCATCGCTTGAGCACCATGCAGCGCCCTGGTGCTGCGGGGCTGCCGGTGTTCTTCGTGCGCGTTGACCGCGCCGGCAATGTGTCGAAACGGCAGTCGGCGGCGGCCTTCCACTTCTCGCGCGTGGGCGGCACTTGCCCTTTATGGATCGTGTACGAAGCCTTCAGCCAGCCGGGCCGCGTGCTGCGCCAGCTGGCGCGCATGCCCGATGGCGGCACCCATTTGTGGATCGCCAAGACCATCAGCTCCGGCGCGGCCGGCTTCCAGGCGCCCGCCCGCTCCTTCGCCGTGGCGCTGGGCTGCGACGTATCGCAAGCGCACCGCCTGGTGTATTCGAAAGGACTGGATTTGCAGGACCCGGACGTCGCCACCCCCATCGGCTCCGGCTGTAAAGTGTGCGAACGCCAGGATTGCCCGCAGCGCGCCTTTCCTTCCGTTCTCCTGACCTGATTGACATCCTCCCCCACCTCGGCCTCCGACCGCCGCTTACGCGGGAAGGAGGGGGATTCCTGCTGCGCCACTACCAGCAGTGGGCTGGCATAGTCCGCTTCGGAGGGTTCCTGCTGTTGACGGCATTACTACACCATTCACTACACAGGCTAACCGG
>NZ_WWCJ01000018.1 GCF_009857475.1 Pseudoduganella guangdongensis
ATCCCGAACAGGACCGTGAAACGACTTTGCGCCGATGATAGTGCTGCAACCAGTGTGAAAGTAGGTTATCGTCAGGCTCTTATTAGAGAAAGCCCACCAGGCATGCGCCGGTGGGCTTTTTCGCTTTCCAAACCCAGAACAATCTCACGGCAATTGACGGTGTCTGACCCTTGGGTCAGACACCGGTTTACCGGGTTTCGGATTATGATACGGCTCGCAGTTTCTTTTAATTACACACAAAAGGAATCCGATGCCTTACAAAAAACTCCTGGCTGGCGCAATCACCCTGGCGCTAGTGTCCTTCCAAGCCTCCGCCGCAACCGAACCCGCCTGGGTCACCAAAAGCAACGAAAACGCCAAGCTGCTGCTGAAAGTCCAGGCCAAATACGGCCCGGAAAACGCCAGCAGCCTGGGTGTGGACGGCTACGACGAACAAATCACCGACATGTCGCGTGACCAGTTCGACGCCATCAACAAAGACACGCGCGCCGTAATCGCCGAGCTGCGCAAACGCCTCAAAGCCGAGACCGACGCCAAGGTCAAACAAGACCTCGAGATCCTGATCAACACTGCGGAAGACCAACTGCGCTCCGCCGCCGTCAATCGCAAGCACCTGCTGCCGTTCATGGACGTAACCCAGCTGATGTTCGGCGTGATGCGCCTGACCCTGGACCCGCGCATCCCGAAGGAGCGCCAGAAGACCCTGCTGGTGCGCCTGGAAAAATACGCTGGCATCACCAAAGGCTACCGACCGATCACCGAGCTGGCCTACGAGCGCTATGTTGAACGCCAGAAAGCCGACAAGAACCTGCTCGGTCCCTACAAGGGCGAAGTCGAGCAGGCGCTGAATGCGGCGCCGGCCATGATCAAAGGCATGAAAGACCTGCTCACCAAGAGCGAGCTGAAAGGCTGGGAACCGGCATATGCGGCCATCGAGAAGCAACTGACCGCCTATAACGCCAAGATCAAGAGCGAGATCCTGCCGAAGGCGCGCACCGACCACCGCCTGCCGGCGGACGTCTACGCCGACAACCTGCGCCAATACGGCGTGGATATCGCGCCGAAAGAGCTGATGGCCAAGGCCTTGACCTCGTTTGCCGAAATCCGCAACCAGATGACGATCACCGCCAGCCTGATTGCAAAAGAGCGCAACCTGCCGAACGCCGACTATCGCGCCGTGATGAAAGAGCTGAAGAAGCAGCAAATCCCGGTCGACCAGGTGATGCCACTGTACGGCGAACGCCTGCAGCAGATCGAAGCGGCGGTGCGCCAGCAAGGCATTGTCACGCTGCCGGACCGCAAGGCCGTGATCCGCCTGGCGACTGAAGCGGAAAACGCCCAACAGCCGGCGCCGCATATGAGCCCGCCGCGCCTGATCGGCAATACCGGCGAGTATGGCGAGTTTGTGCTGACCACCGGCATGCCGCCTGACGCCAGCGGCAAGAAGCTGGTCTTCGACGACTTCACACATCAGGCCGGCAGCTGGACCCTGACCGCGCATGAAGCCCGTCCCGGCCACGAGCTGCAGTTCGCCAAAATGATAGAAATGGGCGTGTCCACTGCTCGCGGCGTATTTGCCTTCAACAGCGTGAACGTGGAAGGCTGGGCCCTGTATGCGGAAGCGGAAATGCAGCCGTACGAACCGCTCGATGGCCAGCTGTTCGCCCTGCAGGCTCGCATGCAGCGCGCCGCCCGCGCCTTCCTGGATCCAATGGTGAACTTGGGTGAAATCACCCCGGAAGGCGTGAAATCGTTCCTGATGGACGAAGTTGGCCTGTCCGAAGGGATGGCGACGCAAGAAATGCAGCGCTACACCTTCCGCGCGCCAGGCCAGGCGACCTCATACTTCTACGGCTACCAGCGTCTGATGGAAACGCGCCAGGCGGCGGAGGTGGCGCTGCGCCAGAAGTTCAACCGCAAAGCCTTCAACGATTTCGTACTGGCGCAAGGCATGCTGCCGCCCGCGCTGCTGCGCAAGGCGGTGATGGAAGAGTTCGTGCCAAGCCAGCGCTAAACGCCCCACACTATGTCGTGCCCGCCCGTCTGGGCGGCACGCAGCATCTCCAGCAGGGGGAAGGCACGCTGCGCGAAGCCGACCTTCTGCGTCTCGGCGAAATCGCTCTCGCCATCGTCATCCGGTAAAGCATGGGTCGGGTGGTGGGCTGCATGCTGGGAATCAACTTCCGGATGCAGTTTGCTCAGCGCAACTTCTTTCTCAAGCAGTTGCAGCGCCTGGGAAGCTTCCGCCGCAGTGATGACGCCCCGCGTGGAACTCTTCTTTAGCAGATCCATGATGCGTTCAACATGCTCGTGAGCCATCATGACTTCCGGCGACGATATGGAGTTAAATTTGATCAACATGGCGCGCTTCCCGTAGTTTGTTGATGTGTTCTTACGATAGCACGAGTGCGGCCGCGCGCATCGTGCTACTTAATACAATTTAAACGAACTCAAGAATGTATCAACCGTATCCGCATCAAAATGTTTCTGGTTGCCCAGCATGACGACTTGATACACGCGCTTATCTCTGGACAGGAAGCGCCCGTGCATGGCCAGCGGCGTGCCGTTGGCAGCGGTGCCGCGCGCCTCCACTTCGAAGGCGCCGTTCTTGGTGCTCTCTTTAGTGATGGTGCCGTTGATGTTGCGCACCATGGCCAGGCGCATGGCCTGCACCGCCAGGGCCGCCTTGGCCGCATCGGGTAGCTCAGCAGTACCGACGGCGAACATGGTGCCGTCCACTTCCGATGCCGACATGGTCATCTTCACTTCCTGGCCGTCGAGGTTGACGGTGCGGGTGTGGGTGGCCGCCTTGCCCGGCATCATGATGGCGTAGGGCGCATCGGTACTGCGGAAGTCGCGCCAGTCGAATTTGGGGCTGCAGGCAGCCAGCGCAAACGCCGTGGCAAGCACGGCGCAGGTTTTATGCAGGGTATGTTTCGTCATACCCCGCATGGTAGCACTTTGGACCGGGCTTAACCGCCGCCCGGACCCATGCCGCCACCGGGTGGCGGACCCATGCCGGGGCCGCGCATGCCAGGGCCGCGCATGCCATCCGGACCGCCCTCACGCGGCGTGCCGGTGGCGCCGCCGAAGCGGTAGGACAGGCCGACATAGATGATGCGGCCGTCGAATTGGCGCTCCGAACGCTCGCGCAGGGCGTAGGTATCGGTGATGTTGGTCATCTTGTTGCTGTTGAAGACGTCGGTCGCATTCACCATGAAGGCCAGTTGCGGCGTGAGGGCGTGGCGCCAGGTCAGGTTCAGCGTGGTGTTCGGCTCGCGGTAGCCCTGGCCGGTCAGCATCTTGCCCTGCGCCTGGATGGCGGCTTGCAGCATGTCGGTGCTGGTGGCTTGCCAGTTCACGCGGAAGCGGCCGCTCAGCGAAGAGGCGGTGCGCTTGGTCTGCTCGCCGTTCATCTCCAGCACCGACTGCTCGCTGCGCGCCAGGTTGCCGCTCAGGTTCATGGTCAGCGACGGCAGCACCTTGCCGCTCAGGGTGAACTCCAGGCCGCCGGAACGTGTGCTGCCGGCATTCTCGCGCGTGGTCAGCAGCACCGTGTCGCTGATGAAGTACTTGCGCTCGAGGATGGAGTCGCTCTCGTCGCGCAGGAAGGCGCGCAGGTTGGTCTCCAGACCGAACAGGCGGGTTTCGTAGCCCAGCTCCAGCGAATCGGTCTTGGCCGGCTTGAGCTTGGGATTGCCGGAGGAGACGTTGAATTCATCGCGGTACACCACGAACGGGTTCAGGTCTTGCGCGTTAGGGCGGCGCAGGCGGTGCGCGTAGGCGAAGCGCATCTGCGCGTCCTCGCTCACCTTGTAGGTGGCGAAGAAGCTTGGCACCAGGTTGGTATAGCTGTTGCCTGCGCTGACCTGGCTGGTGAGCTGGTCGATGTCCATCTCGGTGTGCTCGGCGCGCAGGCCGGCCTGCAGGCCCCATTCCTCGGTCAGGCGCATCTGGTAGGAACCGTAGGCTGCGAAAATGGTTTCCTTCATATCGAAGGCGTTGCTGCGCAGGGCGTTGGGCGAACCGGCTTGCGTGATCGGGTCGATATTGGTGTAGTCGATATCCGATTCGTTGCGGTTCTGGACCACCTTGTAGCCGAACTTGGTAACGCCGCCGAACAGCGGCGCCTCATAGTCGCCGGTAAAGTCGATGATGCCGTTCTTGCTGCGGCTCTTCTGCGCGCTGTCCATCACGCCGCCGGTCGCCGGGCGCACGATGTAGTTGTTGCGGTAAGCGCTGTCGGCGTCATTGGTAGCGGAGGACACGCGCAGGTCCATCTTGAAGGTTTCGCCCGGAGCGTCGCCTTTGTGGTCCCAGCGCGCGCCCCACGAGAAGTTCTTGCTTTCGCCTTCGCGCACGGTGCTGCGCTGGTAGTTGTCGGTCACGGTGCCATCGGCCTCGGTCGACAGGTAGTCGTCGCTCGAGCGCGCATCGTTGCTGCGCTGCGAGTAGTTCAGTTGCGCACCGAGGGTATCGTTCGCGCCCAGGTTGTAGGTGACGCCGCCGTTCAGGCCCACATTGTCATTCAGGCCGTTCGATTGCGATTTCTGGATCGCGTGCGACAGGGCGCCGGTGCGCGGGTCGATACGGTCGCGCACTGTTTCGCCGCTGGAGTTGCGGCCGTCGTGGCGCACGTTGATGCCACCCTGGAAGCCCCACAGGCCTTCGTTGTAGGTGCCGTTCAGCGCGCTGTTGTAGCGGCCCGCCGTGCCGTAGTTGGCGTTGGCCACGCCGAAGCCGCCCGGCTTGCGCGAACGGCGCATGACCAGGTTGATGATCGGACCACCGCCGCCTTCATTGCCGAATTGCGCGCCGGGGTTGTTGATCACCTCCACCGACTCCAGGTCTTCCGCCGGGATCGACTGCAGCGCCGGGCCGCGGTTCTCGCCCTGCAGCATGGCGGACGGTTTGCCATCCACATAGACTTGCACATTGCTGCTGCCGCGCAGGGTCAGCGAGCCGTCCGGATCGACGTTGACGGAGGGGACATTGTTCAGCGCATCGGCAGCCGAGCCATTGCTGGCGGCGGCATCGGTCTTCACGTCATAGACCTGGCGGTCGATGCGGTTGGTGGGACGTTCGGCAGCGACCGTCACGCTTGGGACGGTCGCTGGTTCTTCTTTGTTTACCGTTGCTGGCTTGGCGTCTGCCTTGGCTGGCTGGGTAGGCTGGGCTGTTTGGACCTGGGCGACTGCGCTGCCGCAGCACAGGAGGAGCAAGAGCGGGCCGGCGCTATAGCGCGAATAACGGTATAAAGTTGTCATGATGGCCGCCATTCTAGCGAAAGAAACGGCCCAGAAGTCATTGATTTACTTGAAATTACATTTGAAACTTTGAGGTGAAAACCTGGCGGCGTAAAGCTTGCGCCTGCCGAGTTACTCATCGTAACTGTGACCTTTGCCAAGCAGCGCCGAAAGATCTAGAGCTCGCGCAGCGCCCGGCGCAGCTGGATGGCTTGCGACACGTGGCGTGCGCCGACCTGCTTCTGGCCTTCCAGGTCGGCCACGGTGCGTGCGACGCGCAGCACGCGGTGGTAGGAGCGGGCGGACCAGAGCATTTTGCGCATGGCGGCGCGCAGGACTTCCTGGCCGGCGGCATCAGGGCGGCAGTAGCGGTCGATTTCGCGTGGGGTGAGCAGCTGGTTGGCTTTGCCCTGGCGCTCGACTTGGCGCTCGAAAGCAGCGGCGACGCGGACGGCAATGATGCCGGACAGTTCGCCGCTGGCGTCGGCTTGCAGCACGTCGGGCGGTACCGGGCCGACTTCGATGTGCATGTCGATGCGGTCCAGCAGCGGGCCGGAAACCCGGCTCTGGTTGGACATCGCCAAAGATGTACCAACGGAGAGCTTCCTTATTTTCAATGAGTTACCGAATTTGTGCGTAATGCGAAAGGGAACCTAATCTTCACAGTTAAGCGGAACATGGCGCTGCCATAAAACGGGCGCATCCCAGCTCATGCATAATGAGGTCTCATTTGACTTGGAAAAGTGTGTAATCCAACTGGAGAGAATGTGTACGACGCAGCGAAGCACCAACAATTGTTGATCGCCCGTTCCGCAATCATTGAGATTAAGAATCGCATATCCGGCACTCACGAGCTCATTTTGGGCGCAAGCGCACGCGCTGACGCAGCGACTTGGAAGCATGCACGGCAGGCGTATATCGATAGTGTTGAGGACATCATTCGGGCTGCGGGATTCGACTGGGAGGTTTGGAAACCCTTAGTCTCGAAGAATGCGACTGAAATTAAGAATGCCTATCTCTCGCTTGGAAGGGTATCGAGCCGGGGCGGAAGGAATGGGAAACCGAGCGCAAACAAGCAGGCGCTTCGTGCGTTATATTCGAAGGAGTGGGGGGCGGTTGAGAATGCTCTGAAGGCGATCCCACCATCGATCGAAAAAGCTCGTGGTGCGATTATTTCTGAACTTGAGCAATGCGATCCAGCGGGTGAATACGAAATTTTTCCAGAGTGGGTCTTGTTGGCTGACGGAGAAAGGCCGCGGAACTTAGGCCCGCTCAAAGGGCGATTGCGCGCCGACCTGATCGCTGGCCATGCATATACCGGCCCTCGATATTGGGAGGAGGAATGGGCACTTGCGCAAATTCGCTACGCGGAACGCAATGTACTAAAGGACTCAAAGAGCTTCCTGGAATCGGAAGTAGATCGAGTGGAGGAGGAGCTTAGACTTGCGGTCGACGCCGCGTACGCTCCGGCAAATTATTCAGCCGCAAAGTGTGACCTACGCCCTTTACTGCACCGTTCATGGCTTGCAATGTCCTCATTTAAAATGCGGGCTCGTATCGAAATGATGGTTCGAGAAGCATTGAGGATAGCGTTGACCTGGCAGAGTATGGATGGCAGCTGGCCTTCGGTGTTTGAGGAGGGTAAGCCGTGTATCGCCACGACAGCGTTTGCGACGGCTTGCCTATCAATGCTCAACGACCATTCACATTGGCGCGAAAACCGTGAGCGTGGTCTGAACTGGTTGCTTTCGCACCGGACTGAACAGGGCGCATGGGGACCAGTAAAAGAAATGGGGGCGACCAACGAGATCAATCTCATTGTAACGGTAGCCATTCTTGATGCGTGTCGAATGGAAGGCATTCCGCTAGACCATCCCGCAGTAATTGAGGCGGAAGCGGCCCTCCTTTCTGCTCAATCCCCAGCTGGACTGTGGGAGGACTATCGTGGCATGGGGGAGGAGTATCTGACAGCTCTGATTGTTGAGTATTTTCAACGGCGAGAACAACGCCAAGTCGACATGAGCGAGGCAACCATTCTCGGGCGGGGGCTCATTCTGCGGGGGCATGCGTTGAGCATGAATGACTCTGTCAGCGACCAAGTTCTTGCCCTGGCATCGATATACCATGGCCTCGAGTATGTCCTTTATGGTTTCCTGCTGAAGAACGACGTAGAGATTCGAACGCAAAAAGGAGAGACAATTGGCTTCCGCGAAGCACTGTCTGCGTTCGAAGTGTTGGCAAGAAATAGCAATTGGATTGGACATGCCGCATCCCTTCCCTTCAGGACTCAGCTTGCGGAAATGGCTGCGAAGCGTGACGAAGTGATACACCGGATGGGGCGTGTTGAAGCAGGCCAGTTGTCAATCTTTGTTGAGCGTGTCTTTGCGTTCGTAGGGAAATTTGATGTGAATGCCCTGGGCTATAGCTTGTTAGTTTGATCAGGATGCGTATGATTGGCTCAAACTTGATCTGACACTGACTGTTAGATGAGGTGAAGTCCTCCCTGGTTACTTGAGCTTTTCTCTTTTCATTCGAAGTTGGGGCGAACTTTTGAGTCGCCCCACTTCTTTTGACGCCCATGCTTAATGTCTTGATGCGATTTGTTTTTCGACGGCTTGAACCAGGTTGCATACAGATGACAGTGCCTGTCGATTATCGTTCTGACAGTAGCGCAATAGTTTTAAGAGCAATCCATGTCGATCAGCACATTCAACCAAAGCTGCAGTCCAGCCAACTCGATCCCTAACCAACGCTGGCCGAAGTCGATGGGCCTGTAATTCAATTGGCCATAACTTACGTCGTCCATGGGGGAGCGATTCTACGAACTTACAAACAACGTCAGGGTTTATGATCTCCAAGGCTGGGCAAATTGCGGGGTAGAGGTCACTCATCATTCCGCTCGCAAACAGTGCCTGTCGAGTCCCGGCAGAAGCATCATATTCAGTTAAGACAATTGGTTGTTCGACCAATTCTTGCACGAATCCTAGGTCAAAAGTACCGCTTTCAAACATGCCTTCCGATTGTGCCAAAATCGGCAACCTCCGAATATTCTTTGAACGTTGAATCTCTTCTGTCAACTCAAGATATCTCAGTGTTTCATGGGTCAAGAACCGAACTAAGCCAGCGCGGAGTTCGTTTCCTTCTTTGAAAAAATGTTTGTGAATGTTTGGACACAACTGTGCTTGCCGGTATTCGTCGATCGTTTTGATGCGAGACAAAAAAGACTTTGTCGGCCCAGTCCAACTAAACTCAATGGGCTCGGGAGACAGTAGGTTGAGAATTGTTTCAATGCCGTCTTTGAATGTTAACTTCGCCTCACCTTCAACATTAAATCTCTCGTAAAGATTTGCTTCGTGGCGATAGGTTGCCATGTTCATTAAGATTGATGACTTAAGTGAGCTTGCGCTGCCTGTTACGAGCGCCGACAATGCGGCTTTCCACAATGACGATTCCGTCAGGTTCCTGCCCTCGAGGACTCTGATACCTCCTATACGTTCCTTGAACGCGCGTTCGAAGAGTCTATCCGCGATAGCCGAGATTTCGGAAAACCTCGCTTGTGTAAAGAGATCCAACACGACGTTGTACTCAATCGGCTGCGTATAAATTAGTCCGCTGAGATTCGTTACTTTGATGGCTTCAGCCAAGGGGATAGCGCGACTTTCCCTGGAGAGTCGCGAAGCGGTTCGGCGCTCATATATTACGCGCAAGTCTGGATCCAGTTGCGTGAGCTCATCGGATGTTAGTCGATAATCGGCCTGAGCCTTTAGCCTCGCGACAGCGGCAGCCGGCGCACAAGTAATATCCGTACCGATGGACTGAAGTAGGGCTTTGGCCTCACCTGGTTCCAATGTACCCAACTCGCCTAACATCAATTGATGATAGCGAACTTCCAACTCACGCTGGCGCTCTGGAAGGTCACCATCTATTCCACTATCGTAGTATCTAATCGCCCTAGCATGAATATCGGCAGTTTTCGAACCATCCTCAGTTAACAAACTTAACATAAGTTGCCGCAAATCTTTTCGATGTACTAATGCACCGCTTTTCGGTTCGCGATGTACAAGCCAAACTTGAGACCCTAAGGTTTCGAACATTTGTCTAGCCAGCCTTGAGCTCACAACTCCAAGGCCACAAGGCTCTGCAAGAACATGTTGAATAATTGATGGAGTAACTCGACGTAAGATCAATCCTGGAGACGCAAGTTTTTTCACATTTTCATCTGTGCGCATTCGTCCAAGGATTCGCCGATAGAGCACACCTTGTACGATCGCGTTTGGAATTCTCGTGCTTGTATCGCTTGACGTTAGATCCGACAACGCAAAGTGAGGATCCTGGTTTATCCAGCCTGCGAGCAATTTCAGAACTAATGGATTCCTTCCATATCGTTCCAATAGCAAATCGTAAGGTATTGAAGCGCGACCATGCCGCTGCTCGCGCTCAATTAGATTTTGTAACAATCTTCTTGCATCGCTTTTCGGCAGATCTCCGATCGCCATAGCCTGGACCGACTCGAAATCGGAACCCTGATCGTGCCGAGGCATGGTTCGCCCAGACTTTACGACACGCAGATCGTCCAGTTCGAACTCGCTAACAAGCGCCAATAGCCAGCGGTCAAGTCGTCTGGCAACTTCGTCGGTTTGAATCGCGATTTCTTCAAAGGTGTCAAGAATGAGAATGATAGGCGAACGTAGTTGGATGCCATCTATGCATCGCCTCCAAAGTGAACTTAGGACTTTTAACTCGATCGATGAGCTATGAAAATCTAATGCTCTCTCTGAAGACTTGCCCACCGAACTTTCGGATGCAAGGCGCCGGAAGGTATTCATGGAGTCAGCCCACTCTGGCTTCGCTATTCCGATTTGCCTGCTCAGCTCCATTGTCAATACGAGCGGATTGGCAGATGCCATCTCTTTGCGATCAAAGTCAATCCAAACTACCGGGCTACCGTCCCATGATTTCCCGCGCATTTTCCATACAAACTCTGCTAACAAAGCAGACTTTCCGCTTCCACCGGGACCCGTTACTTCAAAAGACTTCACTGGACGGAGTGAACTACCTTTCTGTTCCACGAAGCCCCTCAAGCGACGCAACTGCCAGTGGCGGCCAAACACCTTCCCGGAGCGGGCTAACTGCACAGAAGCATCCGCATCCAGGCGTTCGATACGACGATTTATTGCATGCAGAGTTGATGCCAACGCGCTAGATTCAACATATAGAGCTGCTTTGCGTAACAACTGTATGGAAGTGGGCGGCAGAGTATCTAAATTAACGTCTTTGTCCAGGATCACTGTGGCCAACCAGCAGCCTAAACTGTCATCGCGAGAGTTTTCGGCATCAATCGCAAGTGTGCGAAGACGCGAAGTACTCAAGGAGCGCAATGTATTTGCGCGAGCGTCAGGTTGAAGAGACCATCTCAGCCCATAAGGCGTTTCAACCTCCACACAGAATTCCGCAAGCCGGCGAATTGCATTTGTCCACGAGTGATCGCTTCTAGAAATTTCTAGGATTTCGTCGGGAATAAATGTGTCCCGGAATGCCGCTTTCTCCAAGGCCAAGCGAACTTGATCGGCAGTTGCGTTTTCGATGCTAGGCGCTTTCGCCATTAGTGACCTCCACGCGCGATGATTGAACAAACGCGATCGGTATAGTCCTTAGCGAGTGTCCTCAATGGGGGCGTTCTTGGATGGTGGGGGCAAAGAATTTCGGCCACAGTTTTGGGGTCTAATTTCGCTTTGTGCTGAGATGAGACCAGATGCCTCTTGATTGTGTTTTCAACATCAATTTTGGTGACTAACGATAATTGATCAAATCGAGTCTCTACCGGTAATCCAGGTAGCAGGGCTCGTCCAAGAAGTATGATTCGCAGATTTGAAACCTGATGAACTGAGTGCAACAGCAGAGCTAATAGCTGCGTTGATGTTGTCTCGGGAAGCGGCTCATCAAGATCGTCGATGATTATCCACATGATTCTTGGAATTGCGGTAGTAACCAACAGCTCCAAAAATACAGGAAATAGCTCATCTTTTAACCACGCTGCATTCGAAGTATGCGACTCCTCGGCCGAAGGCAATGCAGCGAAACTTTCGGAGGAAGCTCCGCATTTATGCAGCAGAAATATGGCAGCGGACTTAGCCTCTTGTGGAAAATCACGGGCGGATACGTGCACGACTGCATGTTCACCGGCGCTCAGGTGGGCGCGAAGAATCTCAACGCTGAAACTACGTCCTGCTTGTTGCTCGCCTTGAACGGCGATAATGCGACTACTGCCAGTGATCGCCATAATCACCAGTTCTTGGAAATGTTCCCGTCCAAAGACTGGATGATTTGAGTTGGGGAGCAAACAGATCGGTTCTAGGCCATCTGTCACGCTAACATTCACGCCGCGCTCGGCGATCAGCGATGTCGGTACTGCGCCGTTTACGATGGAATTTCTCATTTTGTTCCAACCACCGCTTTGATGCAAGGCAACTACTTCGCCTGAAGCATCGAGTACGAGTCCTCCAGAAGAACCTTGGGTTGTGTTTGCCCCATGTAAGAGTCGAGCTCTGATCGACTTTGGCCAGTATTCGGTGGCTGTGCCACTTGCGAACTTCAATTTTGTCGAGCCAGGATGCTGATATAGAGTGAGCTGGCATGGCAATTCTGCAAATCTGTTTCGATCTAGAGGGTAAAAACCTCGTTCGATCCCAACTGGGCGAGCCAAGAAAATCATCGCAAAATCAAGATTGGATTCGAAGCCGTCTATGGTTACATCGGGGTCGAACGTAACTGCTTGCTTCAACTCGAGTTCATGGGCTGGGCTGGCTCCCAAAAGCCAATTTTCGTGTGCGCGGACGACGGTTCCAGGGTTGTTCTCGGTGTAGTCGAAAACAATCTCCAATCGTTCTGCAGTGTCGGCTTTTGCTCTGGTGGGATTAGCATCCTCCACTAAATTTTTGATCACATGCCATGCGGTCAGTACCACTTGAGGGCCGATTAAGAAGCCGGTACCAATGGTGTCGTCGGGAGCAATCCGGATCATGCAAACTCGATGCATTGCGCGCACTAAACTCGGCATATGTAGTCCAGCGTCCAAGAATCCAGCTTGGGGGTTGATCATTGCCTCTAGCTGTATCGCGCTTGATGACTTCGGGCTGATTGCCTCTTCCCGAAATGCATCGGTACGTGCCAAGAGCCGAACAAGTTTATTTAACCAGCCTGCATTGTGGGCAGCTTCCAGTGCATAGTGGTAGCGCTGATTGTGGTCTGCGGGCGGGTGGAAAAGCGCATTTACCACTAAAAGAGGATCACTATCATGGCTTTCCGCTAACCGATCATAGATCTCGGTGAACTGTGCGTGACTTATCGTGATTAGACTGGAGATATATTGATAGTTGGGTTTCCCCTGAACCGCGTCCGAACCTACGCCCATACCACGCCCCCCGTCTTCAGGAAGTCAACCGAGTTAGCAAGCTGGGCCGTAGCGTGTGCATAATTTGCGTGCCTCGCTGTTCCGGCATAGTGAAGCCCAATTGCTCGTGCATCCCCGCTCAATGCAATTACGCTGGATCCCGAGTTGCCTGGAAGCGAGGTGGCGTCATGATTAAATGTCCAGAAATTTTCGGTCCCGGGGATGCCGCTGGCAGCGGACATAACTGTACCTGGCGAGAAATAGCGTCGGCCATATTGTGGATAAAGTTTGCTCAATATTTCAATCATCTCGAGGTCCGGCTTTCCTCCCAACATCGGCTGCTTTGGTCTGCCTGGATACCCGACAAGTGCGATTGATCGATTCTTTGCGCTTTCACTTGGCGCTTTTAATAGACCTATAGGGGCAGGCAGTGATTGAGAGCTCAGATGTGGTTCGACTCGCAATAGCGCGGCATCTAGCAGTCGATGATTTGCTACGACCGGTATCGGATCTGAGCCAGTACCAACTACTTCGACAACCCGAAAACGATCAGATCCATTGGAGTCATCGGGGCAGTCCGAAAAATCGATCGAAATGTCGAGATCATCGAGTTCGAAGCGATCGGGGGGGCCATTGCTCGACATTGGAGAGGCAACTGCTTGAAGAACGTGTCGATTAGTAAGGATTAGGTCGGATCCAACCACAAAGCCCGTGCCAGCATGCTTTCCTGCCCGATCGATTCGCCCAACGCTTCGGATGCGTTTCGCTAAAGTTCCGTCTAGCGCGAAAGGCGTGAGTCGTTCCTTCCAGCTGGCGAGCAAGGGATCCTCTAAATCAACATTGCCGTTTTTCGTCGCTACTGCGGGCCGTCCGTTCAAACGAACCAAGGCTTCAAGCCCGAACTTGCCGGCCTCAGAAAGCTTCTGGTTATTAGCGGCGCAGGACAAGGCCTCTTGAGCAGCATTCACCAATTTTTGAAATGACGACGACGATATCTCGGGCTGTAATTTGAGCAGGGTTTCGAGACGCTGCATTTGTTGATTGGTCCCTCCGTGTCGGAGATATCGCCTAGCTTGGTCTGCGGTCAATACGTTGTTATTTGATTCCAATGCGTCTTGGGTTAAAACTATCGCAAGAGTAAGCTCGTAATCGTCCACATTCATAAAATGAGTCATTTCGTTCGGCTAGAGTTTTAATTGTAATTTATTGTTGCCATAAAGTGGATACGTGGGAATGCGCGTTAATTTTACCTCGACTCGAGAGCAGCGCATTTGTTGGCGGGGATTAAGAAATGAAGATAATGTGTCGGTTTGCTTGGCGCTTGCTCGCTCAATTTTCCGCCTCCCGCTAAAACTGCGCGAACACCGCTTAATCGAAAGTGAGATAGCAGAAACCCATGTAGTGGCAAGTCGGCCAATCGCCCCCCAGAGTTCATGACGCCGGCTGGTAGCCCTGCAGTACTTGTTCGATGGCGATCGCAATATCCTTTTGCGGGTTGCATCGCGGTTCATTTAGGCTCTCCTCATCCGTGCATCTATCATCGACCGCTGGCTGCTGGCGCCTTTCTGGAGGTGCAAAGGTGCGAAAGAACGCAGATAAGAATTTTCCACATTGCATCAAGCAGAGCATGTGTTAAATTCGGTGGTCTGAAATGTTAAAAAAGAAAGAAAAGGTCCCCTTGGGCTTGCAATTTTGATTATTCCGCCCCAGATGCTCTGTTCCACCATGAACTTTTGAAAAAAGTTTTCCGGTTCTGGCGAGAAGCCTCGATTAGGTTAGAAAGAAGCACCAATGCGCCAACCCAAGGAATGCAAATGGACCAGAACACCACCGATGACGAGCTCGGCGACAATGAATCCGAGCATGTGAGTAGTACCAATTATGATCGCCCTCCGGAGATGGAGAGCGTGTTGGCTGGGGTGATGGCAATGCGCGAGCCAGACTTGCTCGACGCCCTCGCGATCAAGGCACACTCTTCTTCGGGGTTCATACCTTCTGAAGTCTTGGTCACCCTGACCCGGCTAAAGTTCGGCAATCCTAAAGTTCAGCAGTCTGTTGCGTTGACCCTGCACGAGCGAATCGTGAAGGTGACCATTTGGTACCTGCGTAGGAACCCGCAGTGGTCAACGGTAATCGAGCGGAGCAGCGAATCGAAAAAGGAGCTGGTCTCCGACCTCTGGGTGAAACTTATGGCTACGCGCGCCTTGGTTTCCTTCGCAGAGGTGCGCTTTTTGCCATTCCTCGAATCCCGCATCTTGGACTGGTTAAAATCACAATTACGGCAAAAGAACTCGGCTCCTGCAGCGGAAGCGCTGGCAGCGCCCGTTGATGAGAATGGCGACTCCATGTCATTGGTGGACATGGTGCCGGATGATGATGCTATGCCGGTCCAAGACCAGGTCGAGCTGAAGGAGTTGCTGCAGCGTTTGGAGCTCGATGTGCTTAAGTTGCCGAAAAAACTTAGGGATGCCGCGTACTACTGCTTCGAGTTGGAAATGACTCAGGATGAAGCAGGCAAGCTTATGAAGTGTTCCACCAGGTCGGTTCGGACGTATCTGAACAAGGCTCTGGTTCTGTTGCGCAAGGGGGTGTGAGATGGACAACATGAATGTGAAAGTAAGTCGTGAAGCCACGGCTTTGATCGAGGCACTCTTGCTTGAGAATCCACACCCTACGAATAGTGATTGGAAGGCTCTTGTGATGAACAATCCAGACTACGCATCGGAAATTGTCGACTTCTCTATTCTGTTTGAACGAAATGTTCATCTTCAGTCGGAGGCTTATGATGAACCTCTTGATCAAGATTTATTTGATGAGTTGAGTGAGCATATCTTTGATATGCTTGGGACTGTAGAAAGTTCAGCGAGCGAGGCTCAAGCAAAATTGTCGAAGATTGTAGGACCTAAGTCTCGAGTCATAGCTCGGGATATTGGGCTTCGTGAGCATGTGGAGATCTTAGATCAAATAATTAGTGGGGAAACTAAAGCTCCGTTTGTCTTGGTTAAGAGGCTTGCTAGCAATCTGGGATTAGAGATTGCTTCCTTGGTACAAGCTTTTGCACTAAATTTTTCTCGTCGGCCTGCGCAAGCATTCAAGTCAGATGGCAAGCCTAAATTGGAGCAAGAACCAATTGATTGGGAAGTCGCGGTTCGAGCTGCTGAATTAGATCAAGAAGACACAAATTACCTTTTGGGTTTAGAGCGAAAGATAGAATAGATTGAATGCTTTTTTCCGTGCGAGACATGAGGCCTCACTCTTGCGACAAGAGTTGGTGGGGGACGCTGCGTTTACGGCAATCGATTCAAAATCCCTCTTTGCCAACGTCGAAAGTGTTCTCGATATTGGGGTAAAAGCGGTTGCGTCCACCAGCTCGGTTCTAAAGGGAGGAAATGCAACTCTTCGTCGGAAAAGCAAATTTATCTATTATCGAAGAGATCTCAGCTGGGATGATCAGGCATACTTGATTGCACATGAGTTGGGTCATCTCCGGCTAGATGACATCTCGGACGAGACGACCAATCACGTTCTTGCATCCGGTGTTAAGCCAACCTCACAATCAACGGCTGTGGTTGATTCGTATGGCGCTCGTGAACGGGATGAGCTCCAGAAAAATACTTTTGGACGTGAACTGCTTCTTCCTAGAACGGTAGCAAAAGCATTATTTGCGCAAGGATGGGGCCCCAAGAAGATTGCCAAGGTTTTAGGTGTTCCTTTAGAGGTCGCTAGACAGCAATTGTTGGACGCTATCTTGTTACCAGAGTACGTCCCTCCGCCGCCGCAGGATATGCCGCAACCGACGCCGGACCAGGTTTCGGCGATCAATGCGAGCGAAAAGCACGTCAATGTCGTTGCAGGCCCTGGTACCGGCAAGACAACTACTCTTGTTCATCGAGTGAAGAAGCTCATTGAAGTTGACGGCGTGCCTCCCAAGAAAATTCTCGTTCTGACCTTTACCAATAAGGCTGCAGCCGAATTGGTTGAGCGTCTTCAGCGCAGTGGGGTGAAAGGGGCATCAGAGATCTGGGCTGGGACATTTCATGCCTTTGGCTTAGAGTTTCTTCGGAAGTACTATCAGCACTTTCAGTTGCCTCAGGACGTGACAGTGGCGGACAAGATTACCGCTATTACGCTGACCGCTAATGCGCTCGCCGGCTCTACACTTGAGCATTACCGACGAACGGATGACCCTTATGAATGGTTGCCGAAGGTGGCCGAGGCGGCGCGACGGATCAAAGAAGAGTTGGTCAGTGTTCAGGACTATTTGGAGTCAGCGCTTAAGGTCTGTGAGGACTCCCAAGAAGCTATCTATCGTGACGTGGCAACTGTCGCGAATGTCTATGGTGGGGTTTTGAAGGAAGCTAAGTTGGTCGACTTTGTTGACCTGGTGGCTCTTCCAGCAATAGCAATCGCAACAGACCGCAGCAAGTTTGTTGACATTGCGGATCACTACGAACATATCCTTGTTGATGAGTTCCAGGATATGACGACAGCGATGCTTTCTCTCATTGAAGGCTTGTCGCTAAACGCGAAGGCACTGTGGGTGGTTGGAGATATCCGACAAGCCATCTATCACTGGAGAGGGTCATCACTCAATGCTCTTTTAGGCTTCTCGGACCGGTTCGCTGACGCCAAGTTATACGTCCTCACGCAGAATCGGCGTAGCAGCGATGAGATCATCGCTTTAACGCGATCAGTTGGAACACATCATCCTTTGCAAGCGCGTCTCGCTCTTCCAAAGGTAACTGGAGTTTTAGGGAAGACCGGAGCCGTTCCTTCTATGGGATGTGCTAGTTCCAGAGCCGAGATGTGGAACGGGCTGATACAGGGAATCGAAAGTCTTCATCGAGCCGGCGTGGCTTACAAAGACCAAGCAGTTCTCGCTCGTAAAGGAGGATGCGTTGCCGCCGCGGCAGAAGCATTGCAGTCTGCTGGTATACCCACAGTGTACATAGGCGATATTGCCGAGCGCGATGAGATCAAAGACATACTCGCGGTAGTTCAGTTGGTGGTTGAACGTCAGCCGCGCGCATTACTTCGAGTCGGCTTGTTTACCTCGCCACCAATGAGCTTATCGGACGTACAAAAAGTATTTGAAACTCTTACATCGAATCCGGACTTGCAGCGTATGGGGTGGTTGAAACATGCAATTCCAGGGGCATCAAAAAATGGAGAGCTTAGTCAACTAGACCTAAGGAGGCGAATCGGGAAATTTACTTGGTCGATGTCTCCGTGGGATTTCATTTGTGAGCTCATTTTAGAACAGCGCTTCTTGTTGCCCGATGTTGATGATCTTTCTTTAGACGGTCATTTGAAGCGGCTGGCGGTGTGGCAGTTTGCCTATATGAGCAGGATTAGTGATGGACTACGTAAGCGGTGGACACTACATCGTTTCCTCAATAGATTGAGATTGCGGCAGCAAATCAATGATTCGTATGTTGATCGACAGCTTCCCCCTGAAGCAAATGCTTTGGACGGTGTGCGCGTAATGACTGTCCATGCCAGCAAGGGGCTTGAGTTTCAGACCGTACATCTCTGCGGTGTGCACGGCGCAGACTTTGCAGGCGGGAATGAGCCTTCTCCGCTCCTGCCACCAGAGGCGATTAACAGCAGCCCACGAGATTATCAGGAAGAGTCTGATATCGAATGCCACAACTTGCTTTATGTAGCCGTATCACGTGCGAAGCAGCAACTGAGAATTTTTGAAAGCTCCGATGAGTTCCCCTACCCATTTAAACGTGCTGATGCTTTGCAGCATGCAATAGATGAAGGCGCTCTTACTCTACATGCGCTGGCTTCGCTTCCAAAGCCGCCCGTCCAGGGCTCAAACCAGCGTCCGCAGCAGGTTGGACGCGCGCATGTCAGCTTTGACGAATTTAGGACATACGATAGATGTCCTCGGCAGTATATGTATCGTTTCATCATGCAGTTGGGAAGAGAGGTTGCGCCTAACGCTGCCCTTCAGGCGCGCGCGACAGTGATCAAAGCTCTGGATATCATGGCGCGGGCCGGCGATTTTCGTAATGCGATTACCGTCTTTTACACCGAATGGATAAGAGCGCGCTTACCAGAACCGCAGTTAGATATCCAATTATGGGAGCAGGCTTGGAACGCATGTGAGCGAGGGGCGTCTGTTTTAGCTGCGGTGAATGGGGCGCATTTGGTGGCGTCTGCTGACATAAACGGCATGACGATCGAGCTCCCATGGGGAGTGGTAACGCCGGCGCCCGGCGGGCATCGCTTACACACTGTCGGCTTCTATCCATCGTCAGCCATTGAACTTGATAAATTGAGGAAAATTGTCGGGCAGATGATGAGCTGTACTTCGACAGATCTGGCACGTATCGTCGAAATACATATGTTTGATTTGAGTCGCGACAACCTACTTCAAATTCATCCTGTTGGCGTCTACGCAAGGTCAGCGCTAAACACACGCACTATTGGAATGCTGAACAAAGAGTACGGCGTCTCTGCCAGTGACTACCCTTGCAAGCGTTGCGCGTACGCGTATGTGTGCCCGTCCCTGATGACGTGATGTGATTTCAAAAAAGCTTTCCGCATTTGCTTTGATGGCCCGATTAAGGAAGTGAGGGTCACATGTTGCTGATCCGTTGAAAGCTTAAAATGCAAAACTTCGAACCCCTGAACAAAGTACCTCGCTATGCCGTTGAAGTAGCCGGCGCTACTATCGAATTCACTACCGTCCAGCTTGCTGACGGTACGCCGACAGGCCGCCAACTGGCACTTGCCGCCGGACTCCGCAACACCGACGACATCGTCATTTTGGAAATGCTGCCAGATGGTCAGCTGGAAGATGTCCGCCCGGACGAAGTCGTAAATCTCCAGGACTCTTCTCGCAAATTCATCTTGGTTAATAGCGATCGAAGCTATAACTGTTTTGTCGACGGTGCCCGCCTTAGCTGGCCAGTGCGCTTGATCTCGGGTGCACAGCTGCGCAAATTGGGTAATGTGCCTAGCCATCTGGCGCTCTACCAAGAGCTCACTTCTGCTCCGGACAAATTGCTCGAAGTGACAGACTTGGTCGATCTCGACAGCGCCGGTGTTGAGCGCTTCGTAAGCCGTCCAGCATCCTGGCAACTCAATGTCCAAGGTGTGGTGATCAACAGCGAATCGCCAACGATTAGCGTTCGCGACGCACTAATCACGGCGAAATTCGATGTCACGCAAGGTTGGCAGATTTTCCTCAAGGTCGTTGACAAGCCGAAGAAGCAGGTCGACCTCGATACTATCGTTGATTTGCGTGAGCCAGGTATCGAGAAATTGCGCCTTACTCCTAAAGAGGTAATTAACGGTGAAGCGGGCCCTGCCGAGCGCCGTGACTTCGCTCTACTCGACGTGGATGAGGACCACCTGGATAGCCTTTCGGCTCGTTGGGAGACCGTTCTGGACAGCGGCCGCCGATGGCTCATCATTGATTCTTACGATGTCCCCTATGGCTATACGTCAGGTTCTACCCGCCTGGCTTTGGAAATTCCGCCAACCTACCCAGGCGCCCAGATTGATATGTTTTATGTCTATCCACCTCTCGCACTGTCTGATGGTCGGGAAATCCTAGCCACTCAGGTACGCGCGACGATTCAGGGTATCGAATTCCACGGATGGTCGCGTCACCGCGGCCCAAGCCCCGGCTCTGAATGGAAAATCGGAGTCGATAATGTAGTCACGCACCTTGCCCTCGTCGAGTCGGCGTTGCAGAAGGAGGTCGAGTAATGTCGCCCGCCATTACTCTGACGATACCGCAGAAGACGCACGTTCAGCTGCAGCGTCATCTGTTCTGCGGTGACGGCCGTGAATCGGCTGCGATCATCCTGTGCTCACGTACGCCTCGCCCTCGTTGCCGGCTGCTTGTTAAGCACGTGCTGCTCGTTCCTAACGAAGCTTGTACGCTGCGTCGGTCAGATGAAATTAGTTGGCCCGGCGAGTATGTTGAGAAAGCGATTGATATCGCCGAGATGGAGGGCCTAGCTATTATTCTGATGCATTCGCACCCCGGCGGCATGCTGGCATTTTCTCCGGTCGATGACCAGAGTGACAAGGCCGTTATTCCAGCTCTGTTTCATGCACTGGGTGATTTGCACGGAACCGCCATCATGGTGCCTGATGGGACCGTCCGGGCTCGTTTGTACACGAACGACATGAAACGGCGAGCTGTTGATTTGGTCTCTGTTGCTGGTGACGATTTGCAGTACTGGTGGGATGACGGTGCTGCGCAAAGGCCGCATGTACGACCGGTCGCTTTTACCAGCGAAATGACCAGCGAACTTAAGCGTCTCACTGCAATAGTTATCGGTGTATCTGGCACCGGCTCACCGGTTGCGGAGCAAGTGGCGAGGCTTGGGTTCGGAAAGGTCGTATTGATTGATCCGGATCATGTGCAGTCTCGTAACTTGAACAGGATTATTAACGCGAGTTTTCAGGATGCACATACCAATGCGTCGAAGGTTGAAATGTTCGCGGCCGCTATCGCACGTCATCGGGGCGACGACGTCGCACAAGCAGTTCCAGCCAGTATTCGCACGAGGGCGGCAGTTCTTGCTGCCAGCCAGGGAGACGTGATCTTTTGCTGCACCGATACCGTTGAGGCGCGTTTCATCGCGGACCTCATGTGTAGCGCGTTCTTGATTCCAGTGTTCGACGTCGGCGTTGTGATTCCCGTCAGGCGAACAGATGATGGCATCGCTATTGTAGATGCATACGCAAGGATTGACTATGTGAAGCCAGGCGGAGCATCGCTGTGCGATCGAGGCGTCTATACTCCTGCCAGTCTGGAGGCTGAGTATTTGAAGAATGCAGCCCCTGCGGAGCATCGCGATCGCGTAAATGCAGGGTACATGCACGGTGCAAATGAAGAAGCTCCTGCGGTAATTTCATTGAACATGAAAGCAGCAGCCACGTGTGTTTTGGAATTCATTAATCGGGCGTACCCCTTTGGGGAGCCCAATCGGAAATATGCACGGTTCGCTTTTAGTGTCGGAGATCGTGAGAACGAGTTTCGTTCTGAAGATAGCTTCGCGTCTGGGCCCTCCATGTCATTTGCCAGAGGGGCTGCGGAGCCGCTGCTGGGGCTGCCTGAACTGAAGGTGCCCAGAGGAAGGGCTGACGTATGAGCGTGCGTTTGTGGTGTCGAAAGGTGTGGGATCGCTTTGGTCCGACTCGGCGTCTTCGAATCGTAGAAGGCGATAGTCTTCCTCTTTTCCTACCTCGTCGCGATCTGGTGCTAGCGCGTGAGGCCGGGGAAAACTGGTGCGTGGGAATGCGTTGTCCTTGCGGGTGTGGCGATACTATCGAGCTTTTACTTGTGGCAGAAGCAAAACCTCGCTGGGACATAACGATTGACCGTCAGTATCGACCTTCGATTGTTCCCTCTGTGTGGCGTTCTTCCGGTTGCAAAGCTCACTTCTGGATAAGCAAAGGTCGAGTGCATTGGTGTAGTTGATGTACGGTTGGTGGCATGCGTTGGTGTTGGCCGCATGCTTTTCCAAAGAGCTTAGTCGACTGAAGACAATGGCTACGCCCGAAGTTTGATTTGCGTCAAAGTCGATCTAGTGCTTGGTCCCTAGAAGGGCCTCATGCCGAATTGCTTTGAGCGTCATTAAACTGGGCAGGCGTACGCCGCTATCGTGCTGGAGCCACGCTTGACTGTCTCGCCTGCTTGCATTGTGCCGAGGCTCGGCATGTCGCTGCCAATTGGGCATTGGCGCGATTTCGTAGAATCCAGCTCAAGTGGCCTGTTAGATAAGCGCCGAAAATTGCCCACTTCGGTGCAAGCGAGGCGAATCACCGGTGTCTCACGTTCTCTGGTGGGTTGCACGACCTCTGCCTAAGCGCTGAGCCTGGAGCCTGAACATTATTCTCGTCCTGGGTTGGAGGGTTCACGTTGGTAGCCCCAAATCTCATTTGGCAAACAAACTTTGAGGTTGTGTAAATGATAACTTGGCTGGCATGTTTGATAAGAAACTGATAGTCTGCATGTTTCCAGCCGGATATTTTTGCTCTTCTTATGCTGCGATTATTTGTGCCAGTTTTGTTGCTAATGCGTGTTACAGGATCTGCCTACGCCGGTCGTGTTCAGGCAGCTTTGGATGACAAACCGACGAGCTTCTTATTGATTAACAGCCTTCACGTGACGGATCTCACTTCTATCTGCTTCACTCGTTTTGGGGTTCAGCATGGGCCTAAGGGGCTGACGACTATTGGCATTTTGGGATGCTTTCTCATGACCTCCCGGGCATTGATGAACTTTGATGCGGGCAATGTCTTAGGGCGATAGCAATGGCTCGGATGATTCCAACATTTGGTCCTGCCGCTACAGAAAGCCCGGCCGAGCCGACCATCTACCACCTTTTAAAGAAGCAGCTTGGAGATGACTTTGTCGTTATCCATAGCCTTCCTTGGCTATCTGCAGCCGCGAAAGAAATCGGGATGGCTTGGTCTGCTCCAACAGGCGAAATCGATTTCTTGATTCTGCACGCTGAACTTGGGATTCTCGCAATCGAAATCAAGGGCGGGCGCTATCGAATAGAGGGGGCTGCGTTTGTCCCGATTGCAGGCGGAGCTCCTCTTTTTGTTCTTAATCAAGTGAGACGAAATGCTCATGGTGTGGCGCATTGGCTCGGAGGGAAAGGGGCAATCCGTTGGCCAATCGGATACGCTGTTAGCCTCCCTCGCAATGTATTTCCAGATGAAGCGTTGCCACCTGGCTTGTTCGATTCGGTAAGTGGGCAGCGTATTGTTTTTGACATGCGAGACTTACCTGACCTTGGTGCAAAGGTAATCGAGGTAATGTCGTATTGGAAGTCGGCTCTCAGGCTTGGCACGCTCGGTAACGCGCGGATGACGGACGTCGTCGAGATGCTATGTCCCCAGTTCGATGGGACGCCGAATTGGGCGCATCGTATTCAGTATGACGGAAAATTCTGGCTCCGACTGACGGAGGAGCAAAGTGCGGTGGCAGATCGAGTCCTTAATGCTCATGGAGGGATTGTCACTGGATGGCCGGGTACAGGTAAGACCCTTGTTGGAATTGAAGTCGCGCGGCGACTAAGCGCGGCCGGTGAACGCGTCCTATTCCTGACATTCAACGCTCTCCTTTGCGATCATCTTCGTGTCCAATTGACGGGGACGAAATGCCAGGTCTTCACCTGGCACAAGCTATGCAGTTTCGCTCGTGATCTCATGGGCCGACCGAGCGCGGATAGCGATTGGTTCGAGAAAGAGTGCCTTGATGATCTGAAGTTAGCTATTGGTCTCGCTCCTCTAGGATTTGATGTACTAGTTGTGGATGAAGCTCAGGCACTGCGTCCAACGTGGTGGAGATTTCTCTGCGATTGGTTCTCTGGTAAAGCGGTTTTCGCGTTCTGTGATGAGACCCAAGTTTTTCCGTTTGAAAAGGAAACTACATCGCTAGCGTTACTCATCGAATTGAGTGGGCTGAAATCACTCCAGCTCTCGGTCGTCCTTAGAATGCCTCGGGCCGTAACGGAGCGACTGGTTCATGCAATGCCTAGTCAGATCCAGATTTCATCGCCAAGGCAAGTTGACTCCGACTCGCTGCGCGAGCTCGTAGTGGCTGATTGGGAAAAGGTGCTGAGCGAGATAGTCGCTGGCCTTGTACGCCAAGGAGTCAAGCATTCGGAAATCATGATCCTTAGCAAAAATTCATACGTGTCTGCCGCAATTGTTGATTTCGTGGAGGCGAATGAGGAGCTCCGGCATTCATTAGTATCGCGGTTTCGCGGCATGGAAGCCGCGATCGTTATTGTTGTGGAGGCACACCAGCTTTCTGATGCCGAACTCTTTAGTGCCTATTCACGCGCCACAACCGCTTGCTTCGCGCTTTACTCAGCGGATTCGCTTGCTGATTACTCGGCTAGTAAATTTCAGGCAGCAGTTTTTAGCTCACCGACGAATCAAGAGGTTCTTCAAGAAGTGAGGACGCGCCGCAGTATCGCGTACCGCCTGTCCGACCACGAGATGGTTGAAATTGAAGAGATAAAGACGATTGCACTTACCTGGTCAAGAACCTTAAAGGCTTGGGTCGTGCGGCTTTCAAAGGAAAGTCCTGCAGAACTTTGGATTGACTACATTAAAGAAGTCATGAGGAGGCCTGTTTTGGCCCTTTATGCTGAGGATCCTGAATTTCTCAGTGTTGCGTTACCAGGCAAGATCTATGATCGATCCGCTCGCTTAGTGGAGTGCAACCAATGCGAGAAAATGACTCCGCATTATTTGGCTCCGAACGCGTGCTTGATTTGTAGCGATTTGCTGGGGCGAGAAGAGCGAGAGCTTTCAAGGGGCGACGTGCGGAGGCTTGTGGCATTCGATAGAAAAATGACGGAGGTATCGTCGTCACCAAACCTCGACGAATCACTGTCAATCTACCACCAGCTACCATTTCTTCTCGGGGCCGCCGCAATTGGAATTCACGTCTGCCAAAATGGTGGCGCGAAATTACCTCCGAGCTTACCAGATCGGTCATCAATCTATCGGGCTGCGGTCATACTGGCCTATTCGTACGCTCAATTGAGTGGCCCCAGTAGCCAACTTTCGCTGACAAGACTTGTCGATAGCACTTGGCACTGGGAACTGAAGGAACTTGGCTTGCAACGTGATGCTTGGCACAAGCACGTGGCCAATGCACTGAGCCGTCTTTACCAGCGAGGGGTAATCACGAAGGTTGAAAAGGGCGTGTACCGCATTGGTGTGGACGAAAAATGAGTCTTGCCTATACATGCTCGCTAGGCGTTGGTGTGCGATTGCACCCCGCAGCTCGATTTTTCCGGCTCCATCCAAGCAGCCCAGGTACCCGTGTCGTGATTACAGCAATTGATCAGAACCATAGCTGTGTTAGAGGCTGCGAAGCTTGAGTTTGAAGAAGATCAGTTCTGCAGCCCGGAAAGAGATCCAGCCATGGTTGTACGCCCACATCGTCAGTGCTTTAGTGATCGTGAGGAGTTTGGATCTGACCGCAGATGGTCCACGGGAAATGGAGGTGCGTGGCGATATGTACTGACCTGGCAATTTATTGGAATGCATTTTGTCCTTCGCTTTCTCGCTGCATGGAAGGCAGCGCATGAACGAAGAATAGTTCAGGCAAGTGTGGGGGCGAATGGGGCTAGCGTAGCCAGCATCATGAAGCTGCAAATTACGCGCTAGCGTAATTCGCGTCCAAGTTCGAAATATGCGCTAGTTGCGCATTATGGAGCAACGTCTTGAAGACGTTTAGAGATCAAACACAGTACGTCGGCCCTGAGATCAGGATCATCAAGTGTTTGCGCAATGTCGTTTAGCGCGCGAAGACGAGCCGCATCCGAAGGGAAGCGTCGGCGTCCCTGCCTTACGCGATCAATTTCAACGGACAACTGCTCGACCTCCTGCTGTTCGCTGGCGCTCATGAGGTGCCTTGATGCGGCCGCCCTATGAATGGTCAGAGCGGTGGCGCCGCGAGCCGCCGACTCGAGAGCTAGTTTCGCTTTAGCGTCAAGCTTAATCCCGGTCGTTACAGTTGCGGTCAATACCCTTCTTGTAGCGCTCAAGCTGCGTGCAGGCCAACCAATAGTGACTAAAGCGTGAACGTATTCCACTGGAATATCTATGAACGCGTCTGCAAATCTACGTGCCAGTGCCAAGATGAATGCGCGGACACAGGGATCCCCTGAATTACTTGAGGGGGCACAGACAGGCCGCGTCCAATGGCACAAGGAATCAAGACCAGTTCGGAACTCAAGTGTGTTCGCAGGTGCTGGCAAATAAGGCTGCGCTGGCAGAGCTGCACGCATCGATTTAGCCTGATCGCGGACTTTTAGAACGACGCGAGGATTGATTACGTCTACTTCTGTTTGGAGCCCCAACTCCGTATAGGCGTCGGAAGCGATCTGACAAACCGTCAGACGGGACATCAAATTCTCCCGGGCGCCTTTGAAGAATATCCTAGCGGGTGGGGGCGCTGTACACATTGAATACCAAGCGGTATCAATCCATGCTTTGCGAGGAGTATCGGCGAACGTATTCAAAGCATTCGCTACCTCCTGCGGGATTGAGGTAGGCCCCCATGTAATCTCCTGGGCGTTCCCAGTTGTAGCCGTTTCGATGACCATGATCAGAATCGTCCGCTCCAAACTCACACAGGCTTAAACATTTGAAATAACGACGTTGGGTACTGACAATAGTCCGAGTATACATTACGCTGTACGAGCATACAGTGGTTTGGTGAAGGATTTCCAGTTGCGATGAGTACTTCGAGCTCCACGGGCGACGGACTCAGAATACAGCGAGTGCCAGGAACTGAAACCGGTCGACAAGTTATGGAAGCACTTACTGTATTACCGTTGCGTCAGTTAGCGTCCTTTAATTCCGCCTCTACTAAGAGCAGTATTTTGGACGGAGTCGTACCGAGCGCCTCCGCCAGCTTAAAAATCACCTTTAGCGCCGGCTGGTTGACACCTCGCTCAATCAGGCTGACATAGTTCCGCTCAATCCCGGCCGCAAGAGCAAGTTGCTCCTGTGTCAACCCAGCTTCCTTGCGAAGCTGGCGAAGAACCCGCCCAAATGAGACCAATGGATCCAAATCTTCTCCCAATATATTGGGAGAAATGGTCGTCGCACAGTATCATTAAGTCTTCATAATATATTGTGAATTTTAAGGAAAGTGCAATGTCGACAAGCGCTTGGGTTGAGACCCTATTAATGTACGGTGGCGGGGGAGCTCTAGTTTTATGGGTACTCTGGGCAATGCTCCAGCATGACCTCGCACAACGACGCGCTCTTGCAGGCCTTGTATCCGGTGGCTTCAAAGTCGACCACCAGATCAACAGCTCGAAAACCGTGGTGTTTGATGACACCCTTCGCGAGATGGCGATCATCGTCGGGCCGACGCTGCATCGCTACGCCTATTCCCAGATAGACACCTGGAACCATCAGTACGTTGATCGAAACGGCACCCCTATTCGAAATAAGCTTGTGATTACCGTGCTCGACACCAGGCATCCAAGACATGAAATTGATGTCTCTGCCAAAGAAGCGCAGTTGTGGATCGCCAAGATGCGCGCTATTCTGGCCCAGTAATCAACAGCGGGCTCGTGATGTGAAATCTCAAGTTGCTTCTGATTCCTTTATCGATCGCTGCGCCAGTCTTGGCTTGACTCTGAACAGGGCCAAGGAATTGGCAAGGGAAGATGATGCGAACGACGCAGATGCGTTAGCGCGTGTGCTTGGCATGGACACCCAAACGTTGCTGCCAGTCGGTGCGCGCCACTGGACCAGGATGGCAGCGCAGGGCGCCAGTGTCAGCTATCGGGAAGTGATGGATGAACGGTCTTTGGTCGAAGCCATATCGTCCGGCCAGGTCCCAACAAAGTACTTCGCGCACATTTGTATGCTCCTTGATGAAGTCCCGCTTCAAGTCGTGGTCATGGCATGCCACCAGGTTGCGCAACAGAACCACATTGCGATGGATACGGTCTGGAATAATGTCGCGATCCTGGCGCGCCTTGTTGGGGCTCGCCGAGCGAGATTCTGGAGCGCGAAAGATTAGATGCTGGGGGCTTGTGAGTAATCGAAAACTCAAGCGGCGATTAGTTCACCGGCGCCGTGCACTTTGAGTCCGCGCCCTTGGCGCCTTCCGATTCACTGTAGAGGATTGCGTCTGGCTCAATATGAAATCTGTTGGCCGCGAGTATGGCAGCTCGGCTTGGCCAGCTAATTAATTGGGATGGCTTTCCGGTAAGCCAAATATTTCATCAAGTGTGAGGTAGCAGCAATCCTTGTATCGGCTTAGCTTCTTCCGACTCAAGAGCAAACTGTCTTTACTGATGTCCGCAGTTGCCAGGTGCAAGTAGCATTCAATCTCTCGGTTTGCACTATCCATCAACCCACAAATGACGAAATCGGCATGGGCGCCGCAGGTCAAAGGCACACGCCAGCGCCGGCATCCGTCTTCACATCTTCTGTAAGAGGCTACGGAGACTTTGACGGACAGGCGGCCATTAAGGCGAAGGACATTCCAAACCGACGTACGGACAGCTTTAGCACCGGCGCGTGTTGCCAGGCTTAGGACGTCAATGATCAAAGAATCTATGAGGATTCGGACGCTCCTTAAAGCAAGTGCTCCCGTGGATGTATTCTCGGTTGGCAATCCTGCGGCTGCGAACGCATTCATATAGGTTCCAAACATGCGATACATCGTATTTTTCTTTGGGAGGGGAGATGCGTTGCAAAGCTTGGCGTTAATCGTTCCATGCTGCTGGAACACCTCCCGTATTTGTGCGAGCACTTTTTCACGTTCTGGGCCGGCGGCACGGCGCCGACGGATGGACATCGCGGCTTCAAATAATTCTCGTGAAACCATCGGCTCAAGTGCGTTTTTGCAATGCACCCAGTCCTCTTCCGGATTTGCCGCCACTTTGCTTCGCAGCCGGCGTGTGGTCTGATTGAAAATCAGCTCGCCACAATACCTTGGGTTGATCAGAATTCTTCGTACATCCACGGGATCCCAATGGTTGCCTAGGTGTGTAAGATGCCCTTCCGAGCAAAGCTGTTTGGCGATACGGCTATCCGTCCATTCCTTGTAAACATACAGATGATAGATGCGCCGAACAATTTCAACTTCCTCCGGTGGCCCAAGGTGGAGCGCGACGCGATCTGTCGCGACAGGCTTCCTTTCACCGAACTCCAATGCTTGCTTGATCTCGCCGTCCTTGGATACAGGGATCCGGCGTAATCCGTAACCTGGACGTCCACCTTGCTTGTATCCCATTTGCGAGAAGCGGCATTGTGCGTGTAGGACCTTCGCACCCAGCTCACGGCTATACTCTGCCGCCATTATGCGCTTCATACCCTTCATGAGCGAGTACATCGGGGAACCGTCGTCAATGAAATGTTCGGCACAGTAAATTACTTGAACACCCGCTCGGCGGCAGATGAATTCGTAATGAGCGCTTTCATCGATATCCTGGAAGCGGCCCCATCGGCTTACGTCATATACCAGAATTGTGTCGAAGCCGGCGGTGCCTGATTGGACGTCTGAGATGAGGTCCTGCAGCCCATCGCGGCCGTTGATGCAAAGCCCGCTTTTGCCGGCGTCTGCATACATCCTAACAATCTCGAACCCGTTCTCATCGGCGTAGTTGTTTAGCCGATCCATCTGGTGCTGGATGGAGTGGTCTTGTGGGATGCTGGACATGCGCACGTACATTGCAGCGCGCCGTGCACTAGACTTGGGTGAAGCTGAGACAGACTTGGTTTCCACGCATCCCCTCAACGGCGTTGGGTATTGTCCTAGTCGTCAGTCACATAGTGCACTCTTGCGTCCTCCGGAATTGCGGAAAGGAACGCTACGAGCATTGCGCTTCGATGTTCTGCGACAAACGCATCGGCAAAATTACGTCCGTGGCTGCTCTCAAGTGTCACATGCACGACGACAAATGCCGTCCTAATGTCAGCAATGGCG
This sequence comes from Pseudoduganella guangdongensis, assembly GCF_009857475.1. GTDB lineage: Bacteria > Pseudomonadota > Gammaproteobacteria > Burkholderiales > Burkholderiaceae_D > Rugamonas > Rugamonas guangdongensis. The sequence goes on from NZ_WWCJ01000018.1 coordinate 30,101, forward strand.
AGATCCAGCGGTGTCGGTGCGAGCGCTTGGTTCATCCTGATCCTCCCTTGGAAAATTCAGAATAGCACCTGAAACTACATGAGATTTGAGATTTCGCAAGACCTCGTCGGATTGGAGGCCTCGCTGCGGAGATGGCAACTATGGGACTTAGAATGAAAGCAGCGCTAGGGACTAGGCTACCCGCAGTTTTATCATCGGCCAGAACGACGGCATCGACTCAGTGCTGCGGTGTGAAGGTGCACGGTGTAGGCGGATCGACACTTTCGTTGGCTCCAAGCCTATGCCGCACAACAAGAAAATTCTCGCATTAGCGCTGAGGCGGGAAGCAAATGTCTGCAAATCGCAATTCGGGCGCCGTTCTTTCAAATCTCAGCAGGTCTGACCGCTCAGCGCTATTGATCGCATCCTTGGATCGGAATACCGCAAAGGATGCCTTCCAAGCTCTCTAGCTATGTCCCGGCTACACTTTTCTAGACAGTGTCACCCAGAGCAATTCGCATGACGAGGCGCTCATGAAATGAACGGACGACATCGTTGTATTGTAGTGCGTAGGCAGCATAGGCATGATCCCGAGATGGCCTAGGCCTTACTTGCGAATGCGATGCGGCAAAAGTCTCATCGAATGCTCTCCAGAGGACGTAAGCTTCGTCAGAGCGGAGTTTTGCTTGTGCAAGTTCAAGAAACGTCGTGCGGAGCCAATCCCACCTCTGCTTGACTTCCTCTTCGTCGATGCCTTCGACCAAACCTGTGAAATCGGCAGGGTACGCCTCGCGAGCTCGTGCATCCAACGTCAACCGAACCTCGTCTATGTTGAGCTGATTGGACAGGTTAGAGAAAACCTCCTCCCTAAGACCTGCAGCGAATGCATAGGACGCTCCTGTGGTATCTTTTTGCCATGCCTTGTGCAAGTACTTCGCCAGTGCACTGGTGGGTTTAGTGAGGTCATTGAGCGTGTGAAACAGGTGATCGATAAGGTTAAAGATTAGATTGACCTTCCGCTTTCCCGCCACCAGGTCCGTCTCTCCCCAAATCACTGGCGACTCCCAATAAACAGGCGCTCCAGCATCGATGCGGAAAGCGGGCAGGATGGGAAAATTGACGAACGTGTGTGGGTAGCCAAATAGTTGTTCAGCTTTGCTCGCTCTACTTCTAACCCGCTTCAGTTGATCTGGGGAAGTTTCGGACTTCATTGGATCATTAAACGCCATTGCGATCGGCAAAACCCGACCAGGGAATTTCTTCGATAGTGCGTCAAAAGTCTTCACAAAGCGCGTGCCTGTAATGACGTCATCTGCAAAGACGACCAAGTCACCAGGATCGACATCGCTCGAAAGCGATCCCGCTGAGTCCGAGACTGTCCACCCGGCGCCAGCCCGATCATTTCTTGGCGCGTTCCATGTAACGACTTGGGTGGACAAGCCCGCACGGCCAGCAAGCGAATGAAGAACGGCAACTGGGACGCAGTTCCCTAATGGTGACTCTATCAGAACCACACGTTTCCAAGCTTGTTTGATAAGCCAATTGACTAGCTCATGGCAAACCTGCCTCAGCTTTTCGAATTGCGGATAGCCAGCGTCATAGAGTGCATCTGCACCGACCTGTAGCAACCGTACTGCAACCGGATCGGCCTGTGCTGTGCGCAACGGTTCGCGGATGAGTATTGGCATGGCAAGCGCTTGCGCCGCCCAGAACTTCTTCGCGGTCTTGGCACGAGAACCTTGGTCGCTGACCGAAACGACCCTTTGTGTCCAAATGGCGAGTTGCTCAAGTTCCCCGTTTCTAAAGGGCTTCTTGGAGTAATGATCGATTTCTTCTGGCGAAGCCCCGAGAAGTTCGGCAAGAGGCGCTATTAACGGTCGGGCAGCGCCGTTTGGTGCAAGCGCAAAGCGCCACTCTAGATAAGCGGATGTACCAAAGGTCATTTCTTCTCCGAACAGTAAAACTAAGTGCAATATTCACCCGCTGGGGGCTGCCAATCTCCACTCAGCAATTTCCAGTTATTTCAAATGAAACATGCGTGATATCTAAAGTTGCACTGCAAAACAAAGCTTAAAAAGTTTGCTCTGTAGCAATTATACAGAAGAAGATATAGGGTGGCGGAAACTGGTTAGGTTCCGACATCTACAGTTAAGTCGGGAAAATCTTCAATGAGCAGGGCTTCCACAAGCGAAACGAGATAGCTGTTGAATTGATATGCTACTAAGCAATTCGCTACACGATGAGATTGGGCGCGCACCGAAAATAAAGGGCTGCTAAGCAGCCCTTTACAACTATTTAATCATGGCAGACAGATCGCGAAAAATGTCGGGCGTTATTCGTATCCCCATATTGTCTGGGCAGGTCCCATACGCATGTACTGCCACAACAGTCCTGTTGCCGTCTTTATCGAAAGCAAAAATGGGACTTCCGCTTTGTCCTCCTTCCGTGTCAAGCCCATAGGCCAAAACGCGAGGTTTCACTGCGGTAAGCCGACTTGCATTAAACCACATCGTTCCAAACTGCTTGTCGACTGGGTAACCCGCGTTGTTAACTAACAGATTGGCAAGTTCAACGTCGGACAGTGCCGCAAATCCGAACCAGCCAAGCCGTTGGCCAAAAGCATTCTTCGTGTATATAACACCAATATCATATTCACGATCCTTGTTGGCCTTCCATCGAGGATGTACAGCGAAGGACTTGGAAACTTCATAGCCGTAAGGCGCGACGTCGCCTGTACGTCCTGGTGTTATCCATACTTGAACAGCTTGCTGGCCTGAGTCTACATCTAGCAAATTATGACCTGCGGTTACTATCGTATGGGGGCCTGCAAGCCAGCCAGTGCCGAGAATCCTCGCATTATGAAGTCCATCTACCACAAGTTGACAAACGCATCTCCAAGGCAAGGCTGTCGTATTTGGGACCAACACTCTATCATCTTGGCCACAGGCGGACTGGGGCGCTGCGAACTGAAGATCGCCGGCGTCGAATACCATAGTCGATCGTAACTGGCGTGGAACGCGACCTCCGCTGAATCCCACTGTAAGCGCTCGTTCCACATCAAACCCCGGGACCGATTCCAATCTTCCCCCATTGTTAGTTTCGATCATGTTACAGGGGCGATATAGGCTCTGTACCGCGCCCTTCTGGTTATTGTTTTTTTTCGGGGAGGCCATTTTTTGCTCCAATCTGTCCGTCATTGCTCGGGTTCTTAAGTGGCTTTTTCCCTTGTGCAGGCTTCTGGTTGTCTGGCTTGGCGTCAACCACCGGCTGCACCGCACCTGGCGGGGTGCCATTGAAATCAGGTACGGATGGGGTTGCCGGGTCTCCGATTGTCATAACGAGCAAACGCCCAGCCTGGCCGCCAAGAAGCGCGCTTTCCTTTTTGGATAGTGCTTCAAGAGCCTCGGCAATCTCTTTGCGCCGCTTTACTTCAGCAAGGTCTTGTTCGAGAAGGCTTACCTCAGCTTTGGAGGTGTCTATCTTCAGTTGGATTACTTTGGTTACTACATCTGCCATCGTGCTCACTACGTCAAGTGGAGCCTTGACGAACGCAAGTGCGCTGCTGGGTCGGTCGCGTTCGTATTCTGAGACTATGCCGTCTTGTAGGGTCAGCGTATGTTTAACCTGAACAAATGGCGCTCGATCAAGCGCGAGAGTCATTATCGGTCCGCCGTTTGGAAGATTTACCAGGGACACTTTGGAATTTCCCAAGAGAGTGGCATGTATCTCATAGGGGATTGTGCCTCTATGGCAAATGCCAATGTCGCAGGCAGTCAAGTCCGTTATCCCTGATGATTTCAGAGTTCTGCTCCCGACCACCGGGCTTACAGAGATGGAGAAGTTGTCCGCTGCACCTGGCCTGTATTGGTTGCATTCAGGTAACTGGGGATTCTTGGGGTCTTTGCAGGCTTCAGCAAAAAACCTCGCAAGTGCCTGATTAACCTGATTTTCGAGGGGCTGCTTTTGCTTACTGTTAAAAGTGGCCGGATCAATTAAGATTTGGATCACTGATGTAGGTGGAATGGGCGCCGCCTCCGCCACTGCAAACGCAACGGCATTCTTGATTACATCAAGCGTCTCATCTTTACTGGTCACCGTCACGCTTTTGAGTAGTGAAGTCTTCGGGTCAACAACTATTTTGGCTGTGTCCGAACTAAACCAATTAACATTGGGATTTAAAGCGAATTCATAATCTGTATCGCCCATATATACAGGATCAAGCAGTTCTATTTTCATTGATCCGGAGGAAACTGTTACGGTTAGCGGAACTAACGCTTTTGGCAGCATATAGAACTGTCCCTGATTAAGCGCCGACCTGTCGACTGGCTTCGATCCGTAAATCGTGCAGCCACTGAGAAACATCGCGAGAGCGCAAGCCAAAGGAAGATAAAGTGATCTTTTCATGCAATGCCCCCTAAATATTGAATTGTTTATACGAAATCCAATACTGATGAGATTCCTCTAGAAAAAGTCTATCAAATTATCACTTTGTCATCTGCAGGCAACAATCATGACGATTGATTTTTTAGATCGCACTTGGCAAGAGGATAGTTGGAGACTTCGACGGCAGTGCTTCGCACGGAGCAGTTACTTGGATTTTCCAAGCAAATCAATCTTTTACGAATCTGCGAAGGCTCGAGTCTCATCTACTCTGAAAAGATTTCACTTTCTATGACAGAATTCTCGCGTTCTGTCCCGACGCTTAAGAGGCAAGGTAATTTGGTGTCCCAACTAATTCGAATGGAGTCACAGCAAGGATGAAGGAACAAGAAGAAAAAAGCGTAGAAAAGCCTGATTTCGAAATGATGTTTCCCGGGTGGAGCTTCATCCGTCGGCACTTATTTGAGATCGTAGCGTTGGCAATACCATTAATTGGAATTGTCGGTTTTGCCGCCGGCACCTCGTTTCTTGAGGGGTGGAGTAAGGCTGCGGGGATTGGAAGCAATCTTTTCCCAGTGGGCGTGAACGAGACAATCTTGTTAGGCTTGAAGTTGACTCGGCCTTGGGCCTACAGCGGTGGCCTACTTGCCGTTATCGTTGCCTACTTCTATTTGACTGAGGTGATTACCGAATGGGAGCGGGCAAAGTGGGGCCGAGAAACTCATTGGCAGCGATGGCAAAGGATTAAGCTTGCTAGAGCCGCGAGCTCTGCCCGAAAGCTAGGTGAAATCCATGATCGGCTGACCGATCCATCAAATAGCGCATGGAGAAGTCTTGGACCAAGGCGGCGCTGGGGGCGTAAGGAGCCAACGGTGAGCCTAAGAGCGAAGCGTTGGCGCAGGTTTGGCATGCGCACAATTGGGCTCGTGTTGTTCCTTTTTGCCATTGCTTTGACGCTTTTCTTCCATTTTTTACTGAAAGTTTTCATTATCGAAGAAGCTCACGTGGAAGGAGTGAGGCGCTACGGGCAACTCTATGTAGCAATCACCGGTAAGTTGCCGCTTAATTTTTACGACAAGCTCTCGCAAGCCCAGTTGCAGCAATTTGCGTGTGCAGGCAATGAGCTCTTGTGGCATTACAGATCGGTCGAGCTTTCGGTAGGCAATGGCGCTTCAGTTGCTAAGCAACAGGCGTACATTATTCACAGTACGGACAAACTATTCTTCCTGCTGGATAAAGACGGCTCTCGATTGCATTCGTTTGGCGATGAGCCGTACAGCCTCCGTGAGAGTTCCAATAGGCCAGTCTCTGCTTGGATCAAGACTTGCGTGCAGTCCTCGTAGTTTTGAAGAACCGGCAGGATCTGACTTGATGGCACCATCTAATCCACCGAACAAGGATGTCTGCCAACGTGCTGGCGCAGTAGGACTGATTGCCTTCAAAAAGCAGCTTCGCCTGGCGAAAGAACTAGGAATACATCCGAGCTTCGCCAAAGATCTGCGGGAAACCCGTTTTGCATTAGCTTTGAAATTCGCGCGCGCACACAATGACCAAGAATTGGGAGCCCCCATCGCGAAAGGAAGAAAGGGACATCCGCTGATGGTTGTTGTCGGCTCTGCCGCTGGGAGATTTCTTCAAAAATCCGATGAGCCAATTTTACGATGTACTTACGCTGCTGTTCACGTGGCTTGCTCTGCCCCTGAAGCAGGATGAGAACCTGCGACCTCGATAGGTTGCAAACCTGCTCTATCTTGAGTTTTCCCAGGATAGAAAGTACGAATATTAAGAAATCCCTTTGAGCCGCAGTGCGCTGATGCCGTTCCTGAGGCGCCAATGTGTTGGCGATCGCAATGCGCCGAAGTATCTCCCGAAGCTCTTCGGGCGTTGCATGGCGCCGCTGGCACATCATCCTGTTTAGGACGGCGCTTTCAGTCACTTGAAGGCGGCGGCGAACCTCGGACTTGCTTACGCTATTTCCGCTTTCGCTAATCTCATCCACTGCTCGCTTGATTGATTCTCGAGTAGCTTTGGTCCTATCTCGCAATACCAGATGCTGCCGAACTTCTTTCTGTATCCAATGCGGTGCCAGATGCAAGGTTCCGCTGAAGCGTTGTAGCGACACAGATGATGCCTTGGTCAATCGGATGAATCGGTCAGGCCATTCATCGAGAAGCCATCTAGCCGCGGCGAGGATCGCTGCACGTTGCGCGACTGGGACCTGCTCTATAGTCGTGCTGGCAGGGCTCTCCATTTCCGCTATGGAAGCAAAGCTGAAGACTTTGGATCGAAGTAATCTGGATCTGCGGCGAATCAACAACTGGGACACGTACCAAAGTGCATTGATATCGCTATCAGCTGACTGAATTTCGCTATACTCAGTCACTGCCTTAGCTTGACGCTTGGGAGCGCGGCGCTCGCTTTTTGCTAGGCTTTTCCCACAGCTTTGGCAGGAGTCGAATGGAAGCCAAACTAAGCACTCACGTCGGTGGCATGTAGTGGGCCATACCGAACTCCCACAGAACGGACATCTCTCTTCTAGCATGCAGCCGTGTATCTCGCAGCGGGCGTTGCACGCCAGGCGCCACGCTATCCGGAAGTATGGAACTTCGTCTTCCTCAAGGCATTGAGGGCAGAACATTGGACGTCCGGAGACGCTAAGCGCATCGCCATTGTGGGGAAGCACCCAATGTAGTTTGTCACCTTCTAAAGATGCGCAGCCCAATAGAGAAAGCGCATGATCCAAGGTCAGAGAGCGTAGCTCTTTCTCGGTCAAACGAAATTCGCTTCGTAACCATGCGAGCTCAAAATCCGATCGAATGCGATCCGGATCAGAGTGCCGAGTGCAACCAGGAGCAACTGGGTATCGGCGCAGACCATTCATCGTAGCGGCTCGCTGCCGCCACGATGACAGCGACTCAGAATTAAATGGCGGAGGACGAATTAGGAACACGATGGTCTCTGTTATGAAAGGTGTCTCCAGAGGGGGCACTTATGAGGGAGATTCGAAGTCGGATCAGGAGCATGGTCATAGCCTCGTTGGTTTGGCTGGAAGCGAGCACAATGCCGGCCCTACGACCAAGCGCATAGAGTCCTCTGACTTTTGTTAGGTCCACAAGGGCCAACCACGTATCGTTTCGCGCTCATAGCAAAATTGAGCTCCTTGGGCCGCAGTCTGAATCATGACCTGAAGCAGGCTGCAAGCCTGGGCATCTAGTCCAGTAGCTGGGTCGACAAATAGGACTGCGCCCAGCCCAGGAAGATCAGGTCCAAAATTATTTAGATTGTCATCAATCGCAATCCAGCGTTCATTAGCTCTGAGGTGGTCGCAAAGCCATCGCCAGCACTCCCGTTCACGTTGTCGCACCCGCGCTGGACCTTCACTTGTCACGCCAACAAAACGATTGTGCAAGTCGTTCGGGAAATACGCAGCGAGCTGAATCAGGGTGTGAGACTTTCGCCAGTCCGAAGCGATGACTACATCGATGTCCATGTGTTGGCGAAGAACATTCGAGAGCAAAGGGACATGTCGCAACAACGAGCGTTCGCTTGCGTCATATTCATGCAGCACACCATCGAAATCTAAGAACAGAACCATTACAGGGTCCTTGAATAAGCAAAGGGAAGACGGCGTAGCGTGCTTCCCTTTGCGGTTTTTATCAAAGCAGGTTCAACGCCTTCTGGATAACGATGTTGGCGGGTGTCTCATATCGAGTCCACTCCGTTAGATCGTTGATGTACCGCGGATGCTTCTCTACGAAGTCGGTGGCCAGGTGAGCGAGGTCTGAATCAGTCATGTTTGCCACTTGCTCCAGCCATGCATAGTGCCTCAAACCCACGTACGGAAATTTGTCTTTTGGACGACTTCGTCCAGGTCGGTTGTGCCAGACGAGTATCCTGGCGATCGCCATATCGCTATGGCTGCGGACCGCGCAGAATCCAAGATCCGCACTGGGTGAAAATCTTTGCTTAAAGTTTGTCATCCAATTTCGGGCCGCTTTCGGTTCGTGGTCAAGAAAAATATTGAGACAGTTAATGCATTGGTGACGGAGCCGCCTTGTGTACGCTATAGGGGCATCACAAAATGGACAAGCGTCAAGCAGTTCGACGTCATGAGTGGGGCATGCCACGGACAGTGCATAGTTAAAGTAGTGTGGAGTTGCCATCCCCTTTCTAAGGCAAACTAAGCAGATTTTGGATGGCATGCCGAGACCATACGCTCGCATTTGTTGTACACGACCCATGCTGCATGGCTCAAGTTCTAGCTCTCCTCGGAAAAATTGAGTTAGTTCGACGTCATTCAATGCAACCAGCGCTGGGAAGGGCGCCTTGTATGTAAAGAGAAGATGACGCAGGCCGCCCAACGCGTTCAGTTCTGCCAGTTGCATCAAGTAGTCCTGCTGGCATTGATGAACCCCTCGGGGGGGGCGTATCAAAAGGCCTACCGTCTTCCTTGGGTGAACGGGAACAACAGGGTCAAGTGCAAGTGCACTTCTCATCGACGAGGGGATCATCTCAGTCCTTTCTCAATGGGTTGTCCCATGTATCGCACCAGTCATGGAATGGCTCGTCTTCCTGATCTAATGGACGATTCACAAAATTAGGAAGGAACGGATTGAGCGTCCGCTTGACGGAATCACCCATCACCAGTCGAAACGCTTCTTCGAGATCTTCCTGAGTGATACTCTCTCTTCCAGCGGTAACTGCCACGGCGACAGCGCGACTGAACAACAGGAATACATAGTTAAAGATCCCATTCGTTGCGTAATAAATCCGTTTGGTGAGGTCGACATCAAAGGATGTCGTGCATGCCAGCGGAAGTTCCTTATCAAGCCGTTGGAGGAAAGCTTGAAATTGTTCTAGCTTCTTCGGGGTGTTGATTTTGAAGTAGTCAATCCTAATCTGCCTGGTTGTCCTGCGGCGCAGCTGCGGACTCTTGTTGATGATCTCAATTGCGGATGGTGCCCCGAGCAGAATAAACAGGCGCCGTGAACTGTCGATGATGTCTCGCAACCAGTCTCCGATTTCTTTGATACCACCTGCTTTGCGACGTGCTGTAATGTCGTGCACATTGTCGATGATTACAACTCTCGTACCGATTTGAGAAAGAAGAACCTGAATTCGTTCCTCAACGGTCTGCTCATTGTGCGAAAGATTTGCAGTTGGCTGAATTGATCGCAACAGTGCGTGCGCGATACGGAGTTTCGTCACGACCGAAGGGAGCGTAAAGGTGACGACTGGAATCGTTGACTTCCATCCCTCATGGTCATCAGGCCACAGGCGCTTCAGGTAATTGGACAGGTGGCTTTTCCCCACTCCGGTAGGAGCCAAAAGAAGTAGACCTTCTCCTTTTTGCTGCTGTTCGCATGTCAAGACTTGGTTCTTGATTTCGACAAGCGAACGCACGAAGGCTGGGTAATTGACATGCATCTCATTTGCCATGTAGTAAAGGCGCTCTTTGAGCGGAGCCGAAGCCCATCGTTCCTTAACATTCTCAGTTTGTTCCATTTTCAAAAGTCCTCCGGAATGTCCCAGCTTTCGTCAGTGCTTTCCAGCACTACTTCGGCGATCTGTCCCACTTGATACTCAACCTCGGAGACAAGCTCTATAGTCTTTTCGACAGGGGCGGAACGCCCGCTATCAGGCAAAGCGTTGTTCGCCCAAATTCGCTCATGTCTCTTGACCGATAGACGAGACTGACAGATCAAGCTTTGCAGTTCTTGCCGGGCGCGGAGCAGGTCCGGAAGAGCTGGGTTATTTATCATTCGTTCTCTAGCCATCTTTCGTATCAGTCTGTGTTGATATAACGTGATCCGTGCCGTGTACTCGGGGTGCGCGCTTGGCACAGTGAAGTACTTTTGACTGATAGGGTCGAGAACGAAAATTCGACTAAGAGAGCCCTCGGACTGATAGCGGAAAACGACCTTGGCATTACTTCCTAAGCGCCTTCGCAGGTTTGCGAGCGTTTCGCTTTGGTAGATCAATCCTAGAAATCTGATCCCCTCCGGGCGCAATTGCACTGTATGTGAGTGTGCGAAATATGCATCAAACTGATCGAGGTTTGCGGGTAGTCTCGCCCTCGTATGGCGCATTTGCGAAGCCCAGCGTTGGGCAGGTGTTTGCCCGTTCTCCCGAGGCTTGTTCGGGTGCACGTTGTATGCCCAATGAAAGAGAATGTTTCGGAATTGCGTCAAACCCATAGTGGCAGTTTCAATTCCATCCTTGATTTGGTTTCGCTCTTTCTTTTCCCCACCAAAGCCTGGCAGTTCGGACAATAAGTACTCTACGAGCTCACCATTGAAGTTCTCTACTACCGATTTTTCAGTGGGCGTGTATGGCTTGGCCCAGGCGCACATGCTGTTTCCTGCTTCCCTGATCGCTGTTTCCAACGCCGATGCATGGAAGTAGAGCGCGTTGTCGAAGATAGCGATTCCAGGTGGGCCGAATGCATCGTCAACTTCGAGTCGGAGCCCTGCCTGGCGCATGACAGGGCCTTTAGGGAGCATGCAGGACCGGAAAGCATCTAATGCCGAGGATGTGCTTCGCTGGCGATGGCTCATAGACATACCTAGGCATCGACTGGCGAACTGGTCGACACCCGGGGTGACATATGCCCGACCCATTGGCAAATTGGTGAGTTCATCAATTAAGAAAGTGCGTGTGTCCTTATCATCAAACTCCACGACTTCGAGTGGCCGCATAGCTGCATCGCGCGGAAAGTGTGACCGGTACTTTTTCTGCGCATGCGCCAGACCTTTGTTGCGAACACAGACTTCATAAGCTGAGAACTCGGCCTTCACCATTCTTTCCACGGTGGATCGGCTGGGCCTGAACAAGCTGACCTGTTCTGCGGGAACTCTGCTCTGTAGCTGTGACTGGACATCGAACATGACGTCGAAAACGCGGATTTTTTTCTTGCCGTTCTGGCGGAGATCGCGAAAGACTTCGCGTATGGCTTCCACTGTTTCGGTTGGTATACGTCGTCCGAGTCCCGGTGCTCCGCGCTGGGAGTAGTCAGGGATGAGCGCGCGATAGTCCCCCTGCGCTTTATCGTACACGCATGACCACTTGTACACCGTGGGCAGGGTGAGATCGACGAGCTCTTCGCTTTCGGAACGCAGATGTTGCTTCAACCTCGCAAAATCTAGTTTCAGAATAGGAGTCGGGCGAAGACATCGATACCCGAGGGATCGCAGTTCCGTGATGTACTTGAACAAGCTGAAAGCATGCCTCCTCGCGGCTTCGCTGATGTCAGTTCCGAACATCGAGAAGGATGACCGCTCATAAGGAAGTAAGATGGGATCCGACGCGCCTTTTGTCGGTGAAACGGGAATTAGGCGCCTAGCGATGTACTCGTCATAAAGAGCGTCTGCTGCCGCAAATCGTTCTTCAAGCGTTGCAAGGTTTTGCAATACCACCTGCGTTCCTACGACCCTCACTACTTTTACCATAGACAGGCCGTGCTGCAGCGTCTGGCCAGGCTCGATAACGAACATTGTCGACGCGAGCTGCCGCCTGGAGCGACTTGCGCTTCCAATCGATTCATACGCTTCCATGATCTTAGGCCCTTGAAAGTTGTTCCCACCAGCCGTGTCCACCTGTGGACGTGCCAAGTGCAATCGCTGCTAAATCAATTATTGGCAGATGGGATACTGAGGTTTCGGGCCCAAAAGCTTCCTGGACCGGGAAGTACGCTTCACCGCGCCATGCTGCTGCAAGCACGCATCCTTGGTCGAAACCTGCGTCAACAAGTGAGAAAAATCGCGTGGGTCCGTGTTCGACTAGGTGCGCTCTGAGTTCCTGTGTCTCATCCTGCGGTACCAGCTGAGCGACCCGCCGCATTTCGACTAGGTTGTGGCGCAGATACAGTGATAGTGGATGATGGTCCGTCCAGCACACGTAGGTGATGCCAAGCTCGCTAAAGCGCTGCTTGTTCCGATCGAGATTGGCTTGCGTGATTGCGGTGATGAAGCGAGAGTTCTTCACCTCAATCACGTAGATCTTCTTGTCTCGATCGATGGCTAAAAAGTCGGGGATGATGGCATGCCCGAATTCCTCGGGCTCGGTGACAAAAGGCTGCTCTTTGAATCGGGTTATTTGCCCCAGCGTAGCGAGATGCTCCAACAACAAAAGCGCGATTGCCTCATTGCGACCTTGAGCACCGACAAACCGATTCACATGGTTGGACCACAATTCGTGGTACTGGGTCGACTTTGTGCGCCCTTTTAATTTACGTACGGGAGGAGTGGACAGGACACGGTCTAGCCATCCGTAGGAACCCATCGGATTAGGTATTTTATTCAACATGATCAATTTCCCTAGCACAGCAGTGCTACTTGAAGTTAAGTGGGATTGACCTTGCAGCCTAGGACAGGTATCTTGAAGGTGCTAAGCGTCAGAGAACCTATCTTTGGCCGAAAGGAGCGGCGGATCTACAAATTGTGGGTTCGTCGCTTTTTTCATCGACGAGATAACGTGGCTTACATGATCTTTCTCCTTGTCAAAATTTCCTCGATCTCGATTTGTTGCTCTGTTGGAATGTCTATGACTAGTCCATTCCAAACCACGTAAAGCCCTGGTGGGCCGTTGTGTACTTTCTCTGATTCTCCGCCAGAGGTAGTGATGCGCTCCATCGCAGCCATTCCCCAAAGTAGACGAAGGTCGGCAGGTGACAGTCGCAGCGCCGTAGCAATTCGTCGGACTTTCTCCAGTGGCGGAGGCGGCTTGCGCGAATTCTCGATCAGAGAGTAATAGCCGCGCGTTATACCAGCAGCGTCGGCAACCTCAGCCTGACTTAGGCGAAGCGCTGTTCGGAGCCTAAATAGCTCCGCCCCAAAGTTGATTTCGTCATTCTTGATGTCGCTCATAAAATGCCCTTAGCGGGCAACATCCTTTTTAAGATAGCACATGAAAAATATATTTTGCAATAGTGCTCTTTTGAAAAAAATTTAGTAAAATCAATTGGTTATGCGTTCATTTTGAGGTGTTTCGTATTATGTGCATGGTGCGAAACAATTCGCATCCATTGTTGTTTTGAATTGATCGGGTGCTCGGGTAAATTCATTAATTTTCCACGAACAAGATGAATAATAATTCCTATAAAATTCAAAGTTATGCCGCAATTTTGATAAATAGTTCGCTTAACTTTGGTGATGTCCACTGGTAGCGCAGGATCTGGTCGGGCGTGCATTGGCAACGGCCGGACGGGTGCCCCAGGTAGCCGCAGGGGCAGGGGTTCATTGCTGCGATCAGCTGGAAGTTGGCGGGGAAGTCTGCGTGGCGGGTGGCGCGGGCGATGGTCACGCGGCCGGATTCGAGCGGCTCACGCAGCACTTCCAGCACGCGGCGGTCGAACTCGGGTAATTCATCCAAAAAGAGGACTCCGCAATGGGCGAGCGAGATTTCGCCGGGGCGTGGCACGCTGCCGCCGCCCACCAGCGCGGCGCCGGAGGAGGTGTGGTGCGGCGAACGAAAGGGGCGCACCTTCCAGCCTTCGACGGAGAAGCCGCTGATCAGGGATTGCACGGCTGCCGCCTCCAGCGCTTCGTCGTCGGTCATGAGCGGCAGCAGGCCGGCGAAGCGGGTGGCGAGCATGGTTTTGCCGGCGCCGGGCGGACCGACCAACAGCACGGAGTGGCGGCCTGCGGCTGCCACTTCCATCGCTCGCTTGGCATGCTGCTGACCTTTGACATCGGCGAAATCGGGGATGGAGGGTGGTAGCGGCAAGGGCTTTGCGCGGTGGCGCGCGAGGGCAAAGCTGCCGTCGATATGGGGCGCGAAATGGGCGCACACCTGCAGCAGCGTATTTGCGGGATAGATAGCGGCATCGGCCACCAGCGCCGCTTCGTCGGCATTGGCCATGGGCAGGATGAAGCCGCGCGCGTGGCCGCCGGCGGAGCGCTGCATCGCGTAAGTCATGGCCAGCGCGCCGCGAATCGGGCGCAGCTCGCCGGTCAGCGATAGTTCGCCGGCAAACTCGTATCGCTCCAGGCCTTCGCGCGGGATCTGGCCGGAGGCGGCGAGGATGCCGATCGCTATCGGCAGATCGAAGCGGCCCGATTCCTTGGGTAGGTCGGCTGGGGCGAGGTTGACTGTGATGCGGCGGTCCGGTAGCTGGAAGCCGGCGTTGGTAATGGCGGCGCGCACGCGGTCGCGCGATTCCTTCACCTCCGTATCGGCCAGGCCGACCATGGCGAAGGCCGGCAGGCCGTTGGCCAGGTGGACTTCGACGCTGACTTCCGGCGCTTGCATGCCGGCCAGGGCGCGGCTTTTGATGACGGCGATGCCCATGATGGCCTCCTTGGTGAGAAGAACCATCCTAGGCCGCGTGCAGCGGCCCGCCTTTGCGCTAGCGCAAACTGACCTCAAACCATAGTTCGTGCTCCTTGAGGCTCGACTTGAATTGCTTGCGGGCAGCAGGGGAGAGTTCGGCCAGGCTGGCGTCACCGGGACGGTCTTCGTCGGCTACCAGTACGCGGCCAAAGGTCTTTTCCTTCAGGCGCTTGAGCAGTGGGTTGAAGGGCATGCCCATCCAGCGGTTCTTGATCGCCTGCGCTTTCGAGACGGGGATGAAGGCGACCAGATTTTCGCTGGTCATTTGCTCCAGGCCTTTGTCGCGCAGGGTCGCGTTGTGGCTGCCGTGGTGGCCCACTTTATAGAAAACCGTGCGCGCCAGCAGTTCGGGGCCGGTGACGACGCCGGAACCGACTTTCCAGCGCAGGTCTTGCCAGGACAGCCAGTTGCCGACCTGGGCGTCGGCGGGGAATAGCAGCACTTCGCCGCTGTCGATGAACTCAAAGGCGAGCACCAGGCAGGTGTTGTTGGTGTGGCTGTCCAGGTTGAGCGCAAGGGTTTCGGCGGCCTGGGTCCAGTCTTCTTCGATCTGGCGCCACTCGTCGCCTTGGGTATGCCAGACGTTGGCAAACATGTCGGCCAGCGCGGCGGAGCAGCGCTGGCCGGAATCCATTTCGCGTCGCAGGCTGGGATCGAAGGGGCAGTCGTCGAAGCCGTCGTCATCCGGTGCGCCGTCGGGGCCGAGGCGCAGGAAGGCGGCGTCCAGGTTGCTGGCCAGCTGCAGTTCGGAGGCCAACTCGTAGGCTTCGCGGCCTTTCTTGGTCGGGGCACTGCGCTTGATCATGCCTTCGTCCGGCGGCGGACCGAGGACGTAGACGCGCACGTTGGGTGCGCCGTCCAGCGTGCGCGGCGCCTGCTTGGGTGAGAGGTAGCGCGTTTTCACGTCCTGCTTGCCTTGCAGGTACTCGAAGGCGTCGCGTGTTTTGCCGATGCGGGTGCCGGCAGGTTCGCCGGGCTTCAGGCCGAAAAAGCCCAGCATGCGCCCCAGCTCGGTGCCGCGCTGTTTCATCCCGGGGGAGGGCGAGTTGTTGAAGGCTTCCACGGCGGTGGCCAGGGCGTTCAGCTTGGCGGCCCGTTCGGCGCGCAGACGCTGGCCCAGTTCATTGCGCGGGTCTTCGGTCCAGCCGTACCAGACTTCGCCGATTTCCATGCTGTCGAATATGTCGCGGGCCTGTGTCGGATGGAAGCCTGAGACGTGGTCCCAGTGTTCGTGCGTCATCACCACGACATCAAGGCGGCCCTGGCATGCGTCGCGTATGTCGGCGGCGACGGCTTGCATGGTTTGCCTGGGTTGCTCGGCGACGGTGATCAGGCCGCAGTCGATCAGCACATTGAAGGTGTCGCTGCTATCCGGCTTGGCGAAGCGCAGCAGCATGCAATCGCCCAGCCCGTGGCGGTACAGGCGGATGCGCACGCGCGCGCTGGCATCCGTCTGTTTGCGTGAACGGGTTTCGCCGGCGGCCTGGCTCTTGGGGGCTGCCTGGCGCGTGGATGTGCGCGGTGGGGCCTTGGCGCGTAAGGTCGGGGGCTGGACGTTGGGCGAGATCATGGCGGTGCCTTAATCGTTTGAGTGGAGCATGCAAAATGGTTCGGCCTTGTCGTTGCAGGCCTTGAAGTAGGTGGAGCGCAGGGCGACGCCTGTGTCGTAGCGCATGCTGCGATGTTTGCGCACGGCGGCCATGCGCTTGTCGTCCATGAGCGGGCGTTTGATGGCGTAGCGCAGGGTCGGGATCACGCCGCCGTCGTCCTGGATATCGCCTTCCAGGTCGAACACCAGGGTGCAGCCGCCCGGGAAGTCGAAGCTGCCCATGGCTTCATCCTGTTCGTCCACCGGTACCTTGCGGCGGCGCTGGGTGATGGAAATGATCAGCTGCTTGAGGATGTCGCCGTCCGGCATCACGCGCAGGGTGGGCTGCACCGAGTGCACTTCAAAGCTGGGCAGGCCATCGCGGTCGTAGCGCAGGCCGGGCACTTTGCCGTTGCGCTTGAGCTCCAGCCCGGTTACGCGCATGAATTCCTCGCAGCGCGCGTCGTCGCCGGAGCGCATCATCTCTTCCACGTTGTCGTGGGCGCGGATGCGGGCGCGCTTCAGGGTTTCGAAGACTTTGCTGCGTTTGCGCTGGTACAGCGATTCCTGCACCAGGCCACTCAGTTCGCGCGCGAGGGAGGTGAGCACGCTGGTGGGGTCGGGGCTGCCGTCGGCCAGTTCGATGCGCGCGTAGGGCCAGCGTAGCTGTTCTTCGGACAGCGTCTTCAAGCCGTCGGGCAAGATGCCCCAGCGGCGGAACGATTCGATCAGTGCCACGCGGTAGCCGTGGCGGTCGTTCGGCACCATGTCGTAATCGGCGGTGACCAGGGCGCGCAGGTAGTCGCCGAAGCTGATGTCGAAGGGCGGGCAGTAGTCGAGCGCGCGAATCGCCATGTGCAGGAAGGTCTGCGCCGTCCTGGTGGCGACTGCCGCCAGCTCATCGACCAGCACCGGGTGCAGCGCGCCGTCGGGAAGTTTGCCGGTGCCGGAGCTGGCCAGGCAGACGATGCCGGCGCTGCGCAGCTTGTACATTTCGAGGAAGGCGGAAAACATGGCGGCCACCAGGATCGAGCCGCGTTCATGCGGCTCCAGCGCTTGCGCCAGGCGCGCCGGGTCGGGCTGCACCGGCTGCCACACGCCCTTGTCGTCCACGTCGCCAATGGCGCTGCGCAGGGCGCCGTAGCGGCCGGTGGCGACGCCGAATTCGTGCGCCAGTTCGCTGAGCAGGGATTGCGTTTCCAGGTTGCCGCGCGTGCGCGAGACCTGGTGCTTGAGCACTTCCGGGAAGGTGAAGTGCTGGAACAGGGCCACCAGGTCGGAGAAGGCTTCGTGGAAGGCCAGCGTGTCGGGATGGTTGTCGTCGATGTAGCGCCGGTGCATGCCGTCCAGCAGCGCGTGCGTGGTTTCGTGCGTGATGATGTCTTGCGACAGGCAGGAGAACACCATGCCGTTCGGGCCCTGGAAGTAGCCGAACAGCAGGGCCTTCTTCTGCGGGCTGTAATAGGCGTTGGCGGCGCGCAGGGCGTGCGGGTAGATGCGCAGGGTTTGCACGAACTCTTCGCGCTTGCCGGCATCTTCGCGCGAGGACCATTGCGCCTGGCGCCCCAGTGCGCGTTCGAAATTGCAGATGGTGTTCATGGCCACGGCGTACACCATCTGCTGGTGGAATTGCGGGTTGCCTTCGGAGGGCGGGTGGCCGTCCTGTGCCAGCAAGTGGGCGCCGTTCAGGTCGACCGGTTCGTACCAGCAAGCGCTGGCGGGGTCGTAGTCCAGCACCTCGACGTACTCGCCGCGTGGGCCGGGCTGCAGCTCGCTTTCCCACGGGATGTTGAAGATGCGGTGGTTGATCGACGCGGTGTCGAGCTTGAGCGAGAGGCTGGGGTCGAAGGCGTAGCCGCGCAGGCGCCGGAAAGGCGGGCGCTTGGCGCCTTGCTCGATGGCCTGCTTGCTGTAGTCCTGGCTGCTGGTGGAGGAATACATGGGCGCTCCTATTGGGCCAGTTCTGGCGCCCAGCGTTGGATGCGCGCCGCCACCAGGGCGCCGCCGTGGCGCGCGAGGACGGCGCGTTCGGCGTCTTTCAGCGCCTTCAGGTTGGTGGCGATGCTGGAGGCGAAGACGGAATCGCCGGGCGTCGATTCGCCTTCCTCGCTGTCGATGGAGAACCAGAGCGGGCGCGGGCCGGCGCCGGCTTTGTGGCGGTGCTCCAGGCGGTCGAACTGCAGGCCGCGTATTTGTTCCATCATGATGTCCAGCCCTTCCTTCAGCACCAGGGCGCCGGATTCGGTGGGCTCAGTCTTGATCGCATACGGTTTGCCGCCGTCGCTCACCAGCAGGTAGTCCAGTTTGTTCAATGCGGCGAGGCCGGGGTTGATGCCCAGGTTGTCGTACACGCCGCCGTCGCTCAGGGTGACGTAGTCGCACTGGGCGGCGTGCTTGTAGACCTTTTCGTCCAGCCGCAGCGGCGGGAACACGGGCGGGAAGGCGGAAGAGGCGGCGACCGCGCGCGCAATCGGAAAGTGGGGCGCTTCGACGAACCCCAGTTCGTAGTCGCCCATCTCGCTCTTGCCGCGCGCGCCGGCAATGAAAGAGAACATATTGCCGGTGGCGAGGTTGGTGCTGTTCACGTAAATGCGCGGGCCTTCCGCCAGGTCGCCCAGCTTTTTGCCGTGGAACAGGTCGCGCTCGTAGGTTTCGGCCAGCTTGTCCAGGCGCGTATGGAAAGGGTCGAGGGTGCCGCCGATGACGGAGCCGACGGCGATCGAGCGCGTGGCCAGGTAGCGGTCCAGCTTGTCGAGTGCGAGCGGGTCGTGCCAGTGCAGCGCGAGGAAGGCGCCGGCGATGCTGCCGCCGCTGACGCAGGAAATGAGGTCGATCTTGTCGAGCAGCTTGCGCGCACGCAACTCACGCAGCACGCCCAAATGAAAAGCGGCAGCCCGAAAGCCGCCGCCCGACAAGGTAAGCCCAATGCGCTTGCTGGCGCCATTGATGGTGATGCTCATGGGACACCTCCGTAGGAAAGTGCGCACCCATGGCACGGGAATCAACCCGTTACGATAGGGCGATTCCTATAGAGTAGGCAATAAATCTGCCTTAAAACTCACCAATTATCACTTTTCGGCCAGTTTGGCTTCCAGCTCGGCCAGGCGCGATTCCAGCAGTTCCAGCTTGGCGCGTGCCTTGGCCAGCATCTGGGCCTGGATATCAAACTCTTCGCGCGTGACCAGATCCAGTTTGGCGAAGCCCTGGGTCATCATGGCCTTGACGTTCTTCTCGATATCCTTGGCAGGCGAGTTTTCGATGACCTGGTTGACTTTCTGTTGCAGGTCGTTAAAGAAGGCATTCATGTCCATGGCGTAATTCCTGATGTGTGAGGTTTTTGCACCACGAAGGTGCAACTTTGGCTTCAATTGGTGCGAGATGTAGGCAATACATCAATTGATGCACGTTCCCGGTGGTTAATGGGCTGGCACGCAATCTGCTAATAGGCAGTAAAGCTTGTCGATTTAAGCCTGAATTTTAAACCGCAATAAAAGTTCACTCAAAAGGAAATCGCCATGAATCACAAGAGCAAGAAGCTGGCCCTCACCGCTGCAGTCGCTTTGGCTATGGCAACGCTGGGGACTGGCATGGCCCAAGCGGCGGATGCCGCGCCGGAGGCGAAGCCTGACAATGAGATTAGCTTTAATGCTGCCATCACCAGCGATTACCGCTACCGCGCTATTTCGCAAACCCGCCTGAAACCAGCGCTGCAAGGCGGCGCCGACTGGGTCAACAATCCGACTGGTTTCTATGCGGGTGTTTGGGGCTCCACTATCAAGTGGATCAAGGATGGCGGCGGCGACGCTTCCGTTGAAGTCGATGTGTATGGCGGCAAGCGCGGCGAGATCGCGCCGGGCGTGAGTTATGACGTGGGCTTCCTGGCCTATATCTATCCGTCCAACGACCTCAACCCGAGTGCCAATACGCGTGAAGTGTACGGCCAGGTCGGCTATGGCCCGGCGACCTTGAAGTACTCGCATTCGCTCAGCAACCTGTTCGGCTTTGCCGACAGCAAGCACAGCACCTATATCGATGCGTCGGTCAACCAGGACCTGGGCGACGGTTATGTGCTGAACCTGCACGTGGGCCACCAGAAGGTGAAGAACTCCAGCCAGTACAGCTACACCGACTGGAAGGCCGGCGTGACCAAGGACCTGGGCTTCGCTTCGCTGGCGCTGGCCTACATCGATACCAATACCGAAAACTATCTCGCACCAAATGGCAAGAAACTGGGCAAGGCTGGCCTGGTGCTGACCTTGTCCAAAACCTTCTAAAGAGGCACCCGTATGAAAATGATTACCGCCATTATCAAGCCGTTCAAGCTGGACGAGGTGCGTGAAGCACTGTCCGCGATCAACGTGCAAGGCATCACCGTGACCGAGGTGAAAGGCTTCGGCCGCCAGAAGGGCCACACCGAGCTGTATCGCGGCGCGGAGTATGTGGTCGATTTCCTGCCGAAGACCAAAATCGAGGCGGCGGTGGATGATGCGATCGTCGAGCAAGCGATCGAGGCAATCGAGAACGCCGCGCGCACCGGCAAGATTGGCGACGGCAAGATTTTCGTTTCGTCGCTGGAGCAAGTGATCCGTATCCGTACCGGCGAGACCGGCAACGACGCACTGTAAGGGGAAACGTGATGCAATTCATGAAGAAGTTGCTGGCCGCAGGCGCTGTCCTGATGGCCTTTAGCGCAGCCCTGCCTGCGCTGGCGCAAGACGCCAAACCAGCGGAAGCGCCCGTTGCTGCCGCTACCGCCGCTACGCCGGCTGCTGCGCCGGCTGCGGATGCTGGCGCTGCTGCTGCCGCAGCGCCGGCTGCTGCCGCCACCGCTGAAGCCGCTCCTGCCGCCGCGCCGGCGCCGGTCGCACAGAAGGGCGATACCGCCTGGATGTTCGTCGCCACCCTGCTGGTCATCATGATGACCATTCCTGGCCTGGCCCTGTTCTACGGCGGCCTGGTTCGCTCCAAGAACATGCTGTCGGTGCTGCTGCAGGTGTTCTTTGTGTTCGCGCTGATTATCGTGCTGTGGTGCCTGTACGGCTACTCGCTGGCCTTCACCGAAGGCAATGCCTTCTATGGTGGTTTCGGCCGCGCGCTGCTGGCGGGCATTTACGACCCGGTCAAAGGCTTCGCCATGGCGGCGACCTTCAGCAAAGGCGTGGTGATCCCTGAGTTCATCTTCGTCGCCTTCCAGGGCACCTTCGCCGCCATTACCTGCGGCCTGATCGTGGGCGCCTTCGCCGAGCGCGTGAAGTTCTCCGCTGTGCTGGCGTTCATGGTGCTGTGGTTCACTTTCTGCTACCTGCCAGTGGCGCACATGGTCTGGTTCTGGACCGGCCCTGATGCGATCACCGATGCGGCTGCATTGGCGACGGAGACGGCCAAGGCTGGCTTCATCTTCCAAAAAGGCGCGCTGGACTTCGCCGGCGGCACCGTGGTGCACATCAACGCTGCAGTTGCAGGCTTGGTGGGCGCGATCCTGATCGGCAAGCGCGTTGGCTACGGCCGCGATTCCATGGCCCCGCACTCGCTGACCATGACCATGATTGGCGCATCGCTGCTGTGGGTGGGCTGGTTCGGCTTCAACGCCGGCTCCGCGCTGGAAGCTGGCGATATTGCGGCCCTGGCCTTCATCAACACCCTGCTGGCAACTGCTTGCGCCACTGTATCGTGGGTATTCGGTGAATGGATCGCCAAAGGCAAACCTTCCATGCTGGGCGCTGCGTCCGGCGCGGTGGCTGGCCTGGTCGCCATCACCCCGGCCGCTGGCTTCGTTGGCCCGATGGGCGCGCTGGCGATCGGCCTGCTGGCCGGCATCGTCTGCCTGTGGGGCGTGAACGGCCTGAAACGCCTGATCGGCGCCGACGACTCGCTGGATGTGTTCGGCGTGCACGGCGTGGGCGGTATCCTGGGCGCCGTGCTGACCGGCGTGTTCGCCGCACCATCGCTGGGCGGCCAGGGCATTTTCGACTACGTTGCCAACAAGGCAAGTGCAGACTACTCGATCAGCGGCCAGGTGATCACCCAGCTGACGGCGGTGGGCATCACCATCCTGTGGTCGGCCGTGGTTTCCTTCATCGCCTACAAGCTGGTTGACATCGTAATCGGCCTGCGCGTGCCGGAAGAAGAAGAGCGTGAAGGCCTGGACATCACCAGCCACGGCGAATCCGCTTACCACGCTTGATCAGGCATTTTTGAACGTAAAGCGCCCTGCGGGGCGCTTTTTTTGTTTAAAAGTACCTTTTATTTGCGAGTTTTGCCCCAAAATGGAGGGTCTGCGAATACCAACATAAGCAAGGAAGCAACATGGTGCCCCACCTCGCTACGGCCCTGACCGGACCGTTACTCGATCTTGAAGAAAAGATCATTGCCGCAACCCCAGCCATTGAGCGGTGGTTCCGCCTGGAGTGGCAGGAACATACGCCGCCGTTCTATGCCTCGGTCGATCTGCGCAATGCCGGCTATAAGCTGGCGCCGGTGGATACCAACCTGTTCCCGGGCGGTTTCCATTTCCTGGCCAATGAAATGGCCCCCCTGTCGGTACAGGCGGCGATGGCCGCCATCGATAAGTATTGCCCGGATGCGCGCAACCTGCTGCTGATTCCGGAAATCAAGCCACGCCATCCGACTTACTTCCAGAACGTGTCGAAGCTGATGCAGATCTTCCGCCAGACGGGGTTGCATGTGCGCCTGGGCTCGCTGGACCCGGAAGTGACCCAGCCAACGCCGCTGGCGCTGCCGGACGGCAATATGCTGGTGGTGGAGCCGCTGCTGCGTTCGCCGAACGGGCGGCGCCTGGGGCTGAAGGATTTTGATCCTTGCACGATCTTGCTGAACAACGATTTGTCGGCGGGTATCCCGGAAATTTTGACCAACCTTCACGAGCAGAGCCTGCTGCCGCCGCTGCATGCGGGCTGGGCGCTGCGCCGCAAGTCGAACCATTTCAATGCTTATGACGAGGTGGCGAAGAAGTTCGGCAAGCTGATCGGGGTCGATCCGTGGATGGTGAATCCTTTCCATGCCAAGTGCGGCGGGGTGGACCTGGCAACCGGGGAGGGGCAGGATTGCCTGGCGTCTTCGGTGGATGCCGTGCTGGCCAAGATCCGTAAGAAGTATAAGGAGTACGGGATCAAGGAGAAGCCGTTTGTCATCATCAAGCCGGATGCTGGCACGTATGGCAAGGGCATCATCACGATCCGCGATGCGGCCCAGTTGAAGGAGCTGTCGGACGAACAGCGGGCGCGCATGACCGTGATTAAGGACGGCCAGGCGGTGACCGACCTGAATATCCAGGAGGGTGTGCCGACCTTTGAGAGCATCAAGGAGGCGTTCGCGGAGCCGGTGGTGTATATGATCGACCGCTATGTGGTCGGCGGCTTCTATCGTGTGCATGGCGAGAAGGGGGCGGACCAGAATCTGAACGCGCCGGGCTCGCAGTTTGTGCCGCTGGCCTTTGCGCAGCAGCATGCGGTGCCGGATGTGAAGGCGAAGCCGGGGACTGCGGCGCCGAACCGGTTCTATGTCTATGGCGTTGTGGCGCGGCTGGCTCTTTTGGCGGCTTCGCTGGAGATGGAACGCACGGATCCGGATCCGGAGGTCTATTAAACCCGGTAAACCAGGGTCAGACCCAAGGGGCAGGCCCTCGGGTCTGACCCAGACTTTCCGGGTTTAGGCTAGAATCAGTTGTTACATTTTTGGACTAATCCATGAAAATCGCTTTCCTCGCCGACCCTTTGTCCAGCTTTAAGATCTACAAGGACTCGACTTTCGCCATGATGGCGGAGGCGGCGCGGCGGGGGCATGAGGTGTATGCCTTCCAGCAGCGCCACATGGCGCTCAAAGATGGCAAGGTCACGGCCTACGTTTCCCGCATCGAGCTGACCGGCGACGCCGACGAGTGGTACAAGGCCGCGCCGTCGGAAGACACCAGCCTGGCCGCCTTCGACGCGGTGATCCAGCGCAAGGACCCGCCGTTCGACATGGAGTATGTCTACGGCACCTACCTGCTGCAACTGGCGGAAAAGCAGGGCGCGAAGGTCTTCAACAAGCCTTCCGCCATCCGCGACCACAATGAAAAGCTGTCCATCGCGCAGTTTTCGCAGTTCACCGCGCCGACCCTGGTCACCAGCGACGAAACCCGCCTGCGCGATTTCCAGGCCGAACACGGCGACGTGATCCTGAAGCCGCTGGACGGCATGGGCGGCGCCGGCATCTTCCGCATCAAGGCCGATGGCCTGAACCTGGGCTCCGTGATCGAGACCCTGACCCAGCTTGGCGCCCGCACCATCATGGCGCAGCGCTACATCCCGGACATCGTCAAGGGCGACAAGCGCATCCTGCTGATCGACGGCAAACCGGTGCCTTTCTGCCTGGCGCGCATCCCACAGGCCGGTGAAGTGCGCGGCAACCTGGCCGCCGGCGGTACCGGCGTGGCGCAGCCGCTGTCGCAGCGCGACCGCGAAATCGCCGAGGCGCTGGGCCCGGAATTGGCGTCGCGCGGCCTGTTGCTGGTAGGATTAGATGTGATCGGCGATTACCTGACCGAGGTAAACGTCACCAGCCCGACCTGCTTCCAGGAGATCACGCAGCAGACAGGCTTCCAGGTTGCGTCCATGTTCATCGACGCGGTGGAAGCGCGGGCCGGCAAGCAAGGATAAACATGGTAGGGATTTTATTGATGACGCATGCGCCGCTGGGCCAGGCTTTCCTGGCAGCCGCAGCGCACGTGTTCCGGGCCCCGGTCGAGCGTTTGGAGGCGATCGACGTGGTGGCGGACCAGGACCTGAACGAGGTGCAGCAGCTGGCGCGCGAGGCGATCAAGCGGCTGGATAGCGGCGAAGGCGTCCTGGTCATGACCGATATCAAAGGCGGTACGCCCGCCAATTGTTGTAACAAGCTGGCCGATGCGGGCCGGGTCGAGGTGGTCGCCGGCATCAGCCTGCCGATGCTGCTGCGTGCCATCACCTACCGCACCGACACGCTGGACGTCGTAGTGGAAATGGCCCTGGCGGGCGCGCAGAACGGCGCGGTCAAGGTCGACAATCGTATCCGAGTCAACTAAACAAAACTAAAACATGATTCAGCAAGAACTTGAAATTATCAACAAGCTCGGATTGCATGCACGTGCTTCTGCCAAATTCACCCAACTGGCCGCCAAGTTCCAGAGCGATGTCTGGCTGTCGCGCAACGGCCGCCGCATCAACGCCAAGTCCATCATGGGCGTGATGATGCTGGCGGCGGGCAAGGGCGCCAAGGTCCTGCTGGAGGCGGACGGCTCCGATGAACAGGATTGCATCAACGCCTTGACCGCGCTCGTCAACGACAAGTTCGGCGAAGGCGAGTAAATGCGGGACGGCAGCCCGATGGCATCGTTCTCCCTCCACGGCATTCCTGTTTCGCGCGGCATCGCAATCGGCCGCGCGCATATCCTTACGCCGGCGGCGCTCGATGTAAAACATTACCTGGTGGCCGAGGAGCACCTGGAGGCGGAGGTGCGGCGCCTGCAGGACGCGCTGGCGGCCGTGCACCGCGAGCTGCAGACCCTGTGGAATGAGCTGCCGAAGGACGCCCCGACCGAGTTGGGCGCCTTCATCGACGTGCATGCGCTGATCCTGTCGGACCCCATGATCTCCGAGGCGCCGCTGGATATCATCCGCAGCCGCCATTACAACGCCGAGTGGGCCTTGCTGACCCAGATCGACGAGCTGTCGGCGCAGTTCGACGAAATCGAAGACGCCTACCTGCGCGAGCGCAAGGCCGATATCCAGCAGGTCGCCGAGCGCGTGCTGAAGGTCTTGATGGGCAGCGAGCAGCTGATGCCGAAACAGGGCGAGCTGGAAGGCGATGAATTCCTGGCGCAGATGATTGTGGTGGCGCACGATATTTCGCCGGCGGACATGCTGAAGTTCCGCGACCGCTCCTTCATCGGCTTCGTGACCGATGTGGGTGGGCAGAACTCGCATACCGCCATCGTGGCGCGTTCGCTCGACATCCCGGCGGCGGTCGGCATGTCGCAGGCGTCCACCCTGATCCAGCAGGACGACTGGGTCATCATCGACGGCGATGCCGGCGTGGTCATCGTCACGCCGAGCGCGCAGGTGCTGGAACAGTACCGCGAGCGCCAGATGGTGGCGCTGCGCGCCCGTAAAAAGCTGGGCAAGCTGAAGAAAACGCCGGCCATCACCAAGGACGGCACGGCCATCGCGCTGATGGCCAATATCGAGCTGCCGGACGATTGCGAGCACGCCATGGAGTCGGGCGCCAACGGCGTTGGCCTGTTCCGTTCCGAATTCCTGTTCATGGGCCGCGGCGCGGCCAGCATGCCGAGCGAGGACGAGCAGTACGAGCAGTACCGCCGCGCCGTCGCCGCCATGAAGGGCCGGCCGGTCACCATCCGCACGCTGGACATCGGCGCCGACAAGCCGCTGGACCAGATGGAGCACACCGCGCTGAACCCGGCGCTGGGCCTGCGCGCGATCCGCTATTGCCTGGCCGAGCCGCAGATTTTCCTGACCCAGTTGCGCGCCATCCTGCGCGCCTCGATGCACGGCAAGGTGCGCATCCTGATCCCGATGATGGCGCACGCCTTCGAGATCGACCAGTCGCTGGCCATGATCAAGCGCGCCAAGGCGCAGTTGGACGACCGCGGCGAGAAGTACGACCCGGATGTGAAGGTCGGCGCCATGATCGAGATTCCGGCCGCCGCGCTGGCGCTGCCGATGTTCGTCAAGAAGATGGACTTCCTCTCCATCGGCACCAATGACCTGATCCAGTACACGCTGGCGATCGACCGCGTCGATTACGAAGTGGCGCACCTGTACAACCCGCTGCACCCGGCCATCCTGCAACTGATCTCGATGACCATCGCCGCCGGCCACAAAGCCGGCATCGAGGTGGCGGTATGCGGCGAGATGGCGGGCGACACCAAGCTGACCCGCCTGCTGCTGGGCATGGGCTTGCGCGAATTCTCGATGCACCCGTCGCAGCTGCTGGCGGTCAAGCAGGAAATCCTGAACAGCGACCTGGACTCGATCGCGCCGCAAATGCGCAAGATCATGCGGGCCATGGACCCGGACGCGATCGCCGACGCGGTCATGGCACTGCAAGTCCTGTAATTTCTCATTCAATTTATTCACATGCCTTCAATTGGAATCGTCTCGCCGCAGACCATGCATTTTGCGGAACCCCTTCAGCTACAGAGCGGAGCGTCCCTGCGCGACTACATGCTGATGTACGAGACCTATGGCACGCTGAATGAGGACAAGTCGAATGCGGTGCTGGTGTGCCATGCGCTGAACGCCTCGCACCACGTGGCGGGCTACTACGCCGACAATCCGAAGAACGTGGGCTGGTGGGACAATATGGTGGGCCCGGGCAAGCCGCTCGATACCGACAAGTTCTTCGTTATCGGGATCAACAACCTGGGCTCCTGCTTCGGCTCCACCGGGCCAATGCACATCAATCCGGAAACCGGCAAGCAGTACGGCGCCGCCTTCCCGGTGGTGACGGTGGAGGACTGGGTGGCGGCGCAGGCGCGCCTGGCCGACCAGCTGGGCATCCAGCAGTTCGCGGCCGTCATGGGCGGCTCGCTGGGCGGCATGCAGGCGCTGGCCTGGTCCATCATGTATCCGGATCGCCTGCGCCACTGCCTGGTGATCGCCTCCACGCCCAAGCTGTCGGCGCAAAACATCGCCTTCAACGACGTCGCGCGCACGGCCATCCTGACCGACCCTGATTACCATGGCGGTGATTTCTACGAGCACAGCGCGGTGCCGAAAAACGGCCTGAAAGTGGCGCGCATGATCGGCCACATCACCTACCTGTCGGACGACGACATGGCGGAGAAGTTCGGCCGCAAGCTGCGCGATATCGCCTCCAGCGGCGGCGACTACAAGTTCGGCTTCGGCATCGATTTCGAAATCGAGTCCTACCTGCGCTATCAGGGCGACAAGTTCGCGGAGTACTTCGACGCCAACACCTACCTGCTGATCACCAAGGCGCTGGACTATTTCGATCCGGCGCGCAAGTTCGACGGCGACCTGACCAAAACGCTGGCCGCTACCCGCGCCAAGTTCTTCCTGGCTTCCTTCACCACCGACTGGCGCTTCTCGCCGGAGCGCAGCCGCGAGATCGTGCAGGCGCTGCTGGCCAACCGCCGCGAAGTGACCTATGCCGAGATCGACGCTCCGCACGGCCACGACGCCTTCCTGCTGGAAGACGCGCGCTACATGAACATGGTGCGCGCCTACTACGAGCAAGTGTGGAAAGAAACGAACAAGGAACAAGCAGCATGAACTTTGCAGAACTGAGCAGCGCCCGTCCCGACCTGGCCTTCATCGCGCACTGGGTGCGCGAAGGCGCCCACGTGCTCGACGTGGGCTGCGGCGACGGCGTGATGATGGATTACCTGCAAAGCGACAAGCGCTGCACCGGCTACGGCCTGGAGCTGGCCGACCCGCAGGTGCTGGCGTCGACCCAGCGCGGCGTGCGCGTGATCCAGCAGGACTTTGAAAACGGCCTGGGCATCTTCGGCGACAATTCCTTCGATACGGTGCTGTGCCTGTCCTCGTTGCAGATGATGAAACATGTGGAGGACCGCCTGCGCGACATCGTGCGCGTGGGGCGCGAGGCGATCGTGTCCTTCCCCAACTTTGCCTACTGGCCGCACCGCGTGGCGCTGCTCAAGGGCCGCATGCCGGTGTCCAAGTCGCTGCCGTACCAATGGTACGATACCCCCAACGTGCGCTGCGCTACTATTAAGGACTTCCAGGAGCTGGCGGAAGAAGTCGGGCTGGAAGTGATCGAGTGCGTGGCGCTGGCGGAAGGCAAAACTGTCTCCTTCCTGCCCAACTTGCGCGGCGACCTGGCCGTGTTCCGTCTGCGGAAGAAAACATCATGAAAATCAAACATACTATTCTTGCATTGTCGCTGGCGCTGGCCGCCGGTGCCGCGGCCGCCCAACAGCCGGCGCCCATGAACCCGAATGCCGACGGCATCCCCGTCAGCAAGCTGTCGCGCCTGCGCGTTTTCGCCGATGAGCAGCAAATGGACCAGCAGTCCAAGCTGCAGTACACCCAGCTGCTGCAGGAAGCCAAGCAGAAGGAAGCCCTGGTGCCGGACAGCGATCCGCAGGTCAAGCGCCTGCGTGCCATTGCCGCGCGCATCGTGCCCTTTGCCCAGCGCTGGAACCCGGCAGCCGCCAATTGGGACTGGCAGGTCAACCTGCTCAATTCCGACCAGGTGAACGCCTTCTGCATGCCGGGCGGTCGCATCGCCTTTTTCTCCGGCATCCTCACTAAATTGAACCTGAGCGACGACGAAGTGGCGATGGTGATGGGCCACGAAATCGCCCACGCCCTGCGCGAGCACGCCCGCAAACGCGCCGTGCAATCGACCGCCGTGTCGATCGCCAGCAAGCTTGGCGGCGCAGCCTTGTCGCAATACCTGGGCGTGGACCCGCGCTTGATCGATGCCGGCGCCAATGTGGCCGGCCAGCTGACCGTGATGAAATTCTCGCGCGGCGACGAAACTGAATCCGACCTGGTTGGCATCGACCTGGCGGCGCGCGCCGGCTTCGACCCGCGCGCCGGCGTGGCGCTGTGGCAGAAGATGGGCGCCGTCAACGCGCAGCAGCCGATGGAATTCCTGTCGACCCACCCGAGTGGCAACTCGCGCATCCAGGATATGCAGAAGCAAATGCCGCTGGTGCTGCCGGTCTATGCCCGCGCGCGCGGCCTGAACGTGAACAAGCTGCCGCCTTACCAGGCCACCCCGCTGCCCAAGTCCTGATATGGCGCGTCCGCAGCAGGCCCCGAGCGCGCCGCCCTTGCCGATGCGCGACGGCGTCACGCCCAGCTACCTGTGGCTGCCGGAGGGCGACTGGCCGGACATGATCAGCTTCATGTCCGCCAATTATCCCGCCGTGACGGAAGCGCAATGGCGCGAACGCATGGCGCGCGGCGACGTGGTGGATGGCAAGGGCGTGCCGGTGCAGCCCGGTTCACGCTACGTGCGCGGCGCCCGCATCTGGTATTACCGCGAGCTGGCACACGAAACCCCGATCCCGTTTCAAGAAGAAGTGCTGCACCAGGACGAGCATATCGTGGTGGTGGACAAGCCGCATTTCCTGCCCACCATCCCGTCCGGCCGCTTCGTGAAGGAGACGCTGCTGGTGCGCGTGCGGCAAAAGCTCGGTATCGAGGACCTGGTGCCGATCCACCGCCTGGACCGCGAGACGGCCGGCCTGGTGATCTTCTCCTGCAATGCCGCCAGCCGCGGCGACTACCAGTCGCTGTTCCAGAAACGCCTGGTGCAGAAAGAGTACGAGGCGCTGGCCGGCCCGCTGCCGGGGCGCGAGTTCCCCTTCGTCTACCGCAGCCGCATGGTGGAGGGCGACAAGTTCTTCACCATGAAGGAAGCGCCGGGCGAACCCAATTCCGAAACCATGATCGACGTGATCGAACAGCGCGGCGAGCACATGCTGTATCGGCTATGGCCGCACACCGGCCGCCAACACCAGCTACGCGTGCACCTGTCGTCGCTCGGCATTCCGATCGTGAACGATGTCTTCTACCCGGTCGCCCTGCCGTGCAAGCAGGATGACGTCTCCGCCCCCCTCAAGCTGCTGGCCAAAGCCATCGGCTTCCCCGATCCCCTGAGCGGGGAGTGGCGCCATTTCGAGAGTCGTCGGAGCTTATAGGGCGAACTGCACGTCCTGGATTGACGCGTCCAGCATCGCGTCGCCGTCGAACTCGGTGTACAGGGTCAGGTATCGCGCATAGTCTTTCAGGTACCAGGTGCGCATCTTCGTGTCACGCGCCGGCGCCGCGCAGGCAAACTCCGTAGCGTGGCCGGTCAGGGACAGGTGCAGGGTGCGCGCCTCGACCGTTGATTGGGGATGGCATATCAGGTCGAACTCCGTACCATCGGACTGCCGGTGGCGCAGGATATAAGCCGCGTTATCCGAATAGGGGGCGCCGGCGGTGAAGCGCACCTCAGTGACATTGGTTGACTGGGGCCAGCCACTGCGCTGGAACCGGCTGTTCCAGTAAGTCAGTGACGCCAGTCCATGCAGTTCTACTCCGCCTTCGGATAGTTCGTCTGTTTCGGCATCGCCGGGCACGATATGGATCATCAACTCCAGTCCATGTCCCAGCTTGTTGTACATCATGACGGATACGCCTTGGCCTTTGTGCTTTAACGACAGCGACTTGATCTCGGCTTTGGGAACTGGACGTAATGCAGCGATTTCGATGGCAGCTTTGAAACGTGGGTCTGACAAGGTAGGTTGCGGCGGCATGGCAGCCGTGGTGGCGGCCAGGAACAGTGTAAGCATGGGGAATTGATTAGGAATGAAGGGGTTACAGGGCGCTGCCTGCATCCCGAACGCATAACGCGAGGTCGTCAGCAGGAGCAGGGCATTGTCCGGCATCTGCATGCGCCGTCGTCATGCCGTGGGCCTGGCTACCAAAGCTGCGTGTGCGGCTTTCTGGATGACTGCCGGGTGCGCTGAGGAGGAGGGTGGCAGGGAGAGCTTTCATGCCGCGATTCTAGTCGCTGGCCGGCGTGCAGAAACTCTCCAATGCTCACTGGCGCCTTAAGCCAGCCAGTGGCGGGCCAGCAGGCTGATGGGGTACCACATGCCCAGTTGCGCAGCCAGGGCGATGAACACAGCCTGGTAGGACGGCCGCAGGCCGCCGCTGGCTGCTTCCTGCAGGGTGCGCGTCATGGCGGCATGCGCCACGTCGCGCAGCGTCATGCCCGGGGTGGACACTTCGGTCAGGATGTCGGACAGCGGGATCATGGCCGTCACGCGCCCCAGGATCCAGGGCAGGGGCTTGGGCAGGTCGGATTGCAGGTTCAGGAAGTTGCGCCATTGTTCAACGAACTTCTCCGTGCGTCCGCTGCCGGGCTGGTAATGGATGGCGCGCATGAAGCCCTCCAGGATGCTGCTGCCGGCTTTGGCGATCAAGCCTGACTGGCCTTCCACCACGCGCGCGAGCACGCCTTGCAGGCCCAATTTGTAGGCCAGCAGAATGGTCAATCCGACTGCAATGATGAAGGGCAGGGCGATCAGGCCCAGCATGGGCAGGGCGGCGCCGGTCTTTTCGCTCAGCTTGACGTCGACAAAAATGAAGACGCCCAGCGTGTTGACGGCGAGCGCCGCCAGCAGCGCCAGGGCCGCCCACAGCAAGCCGGCGCCGGTGCCGCGTGCTACGCCAGAGGCGAGTTGTTTAGCCAGCGCGATCTTGTCGACGCTGCCGTTGATTTCGGGTGCTGCTGCCTGGACGTAGTTCATTGCCTGCTTGCCTGTGGTTTAGATGGCTGGCATTTTAAGCAACATCGGCAGGGACTGGCGCACGATGTGCGCCGCGCGCATCCCTTAGTGCGCCGGGGCGGATTTCGGGCTGTAGTTGGAGCCGGGCGGGGTCCAGAACAGCGGGCCTTTGGGCGAGATTTGCAGGTTGTCGGGCAGGCCCTGTTTTTTCAGCTCGCGGCGCAGGCCTTCGATGCCGTCTTCGCTTTCGATGATGAAGGCCTCGTCGATCACGTCGCCGTAGTGGCGGTTGGTGGTTTCGGTGGCCAGGTCGACCAGGTCGCCGTCGGCTTCGATGCTCCACAGGTGCACATCTTCATCCTCGGCGAAAGTCTTGAAGCGCCAGGTGCCTTTTTCGGTCTGCACGAACTGGATCGTGTCGAACTGCTCGTCGGTGGCTTCGGATTCTTCGTCGTTGATAAAGCTGCTCTTGATGGTGAGCAGGAAGAGGACTAATACAGATTTCATTTTCAATTCCGGGCGGTTTTTACCCCGTTATTATAGGCGTCCACGCTATGTACCGGCTCCCGTGCGCCCATGATGCACAGCCATAGGCAGGTGCCGATCTCGCCCAGCGAGGCGGGAATGGAGAGCAGGTCGGCGCCGGGCAGGGCGGCAAAACCGGCATGCAGGACGTAGCCGAAGGCTTCCACCGCATAGCCCGCGCTGCCCACCATCAGCAGGATGCCCAGGAAGCGCGGCAGGATGCCGGATTTGAAGACCAGGTAGCCGAATGGCCACAGCCACAGCGCCCAGAACACCTGGTTCAGGATCATGCCCTTGCTGTAGGCTTTGAGCGACAGCATGACCTGCTGCGCCAGCGCGTCCGGTGCGATGCCGCGCAGGTAGTCGGCGCCGCTGACCAGGTTCAGCACCTCCAGCCGGTGGCCGACATTGGCGAAGGAGAGCGGCACGCTGGCCACGGCCAGGGCCAGCATCACCGTCGCCGTGCCGCGCCCGTAAGGGCTGAGGAGCTGGTAGAGCGCCAGCGGTAGCAGCAGGAAGGCCACGTAGCACACCAGGCTGGCCGCGATCCCGGCGCGGAACAAGCCTTCGTTGGCGATGATGCTGGCCATGGCGGCGGCGGGATCGCTGCCGATCCTCAGCTGGGAAGGCACGTACATCAGCGCAAAGATGCCGCTAACGACGACGATCAGGTAGAGCAGGCCGGCGCTGCGCGCCAGGCGTTTGGTGGACAAACCTTGCATCGTCTTCTCCTTGTCAGGAAGGTGCGTTCAGTTCGTTTTCTCAGCGTCGGATCGTGTCGGAAACCGTGACAGCAATCACGGGTGGTAGTCGATGATCAGCGGTGCGTGGTCGGAGAACTTCACGTCCTTATAAATCGACACGCTATGCGCCTTGGCGGCGATGCCTGGGGTGGCGACGTGGTAGTCGATACGCCAGCCCACGTTCTTGGCATAGGCCTGGCCACGGTTGGACCACCAGGTGTACTGCTCTTCGCGCGGGTCCAGGCCGCGGTGCACGTCCACGTAGCCCACTTCGTCGAACAGCTTGGTCATCCAGGCGCGTTCCTCCGGCAGGAAACCGGAGTTCTTCAGGTTGCCTTTCCAATTCTTCAGGTCGATCTCTTTGTGGGCGATATTCCAGTCGCCGCAGATCACGAACTCGCGGCCTTCGGCGCGCAGCTGCTGCAGGTGCGGCAGGAACAGGTCCATGAAGCGGAACTTGGCCTGCTGGCGTTCTTCGGACGAGGAGCCGGACGGGCAGTACACCGAAATCACGGTCAGGTTGCCGAAGTCGGCGCGCACATAGCGGCCTTCGGCGTCGAATTCCTCGCTGCCGAAACCGATCTCCACGCGGTCCGGCGCCACCTTGCTGTAAATGCCGGTGCCGGAGTAGCCCTTCTTCTCCGCGTAATGGAAGTGGCCGTGGTAGCCGTGCGGATTGAGGAATTCCGCCGTCATATCCGCCGCTTGCGCCTTCAGCTCCTGCAGGCAGATGATATCGGCGTCAATCGTGCCCATCCAGTTGAAAAAGCCCTTCTTGGCGGCGGAGCGGATACCGTTCAGGTTCGCGGAAATGATTTTTGGCATAGGTGTTCCGGTTAAAATACTGGCACTTTGAACAAAGATGGGTGCACTATGAGCAATTTGAGGCAAGAGTTTATCGCGTTTTCCGTACAGGCGGGAGTGCTGAAATTCGGCGAGTTTACGACCAAAGCAGGGCGCCAATCGCCCTATTTCTTCAACGCCGGCCTGTTCCATGACGGCGCCACCCTGGCCAAGCTGGCCGACTTCTACGCCCAGACCCTGCTGGACTCCGGCGTCGAATTCGACATGCTGTTTGGCCCGGCCTACAAGGGCATCACCCTCGCTTCCGCCACCTCGATGGCGCTGGCCGGCAAGGGCCGCAACACCTCCTTCGCCTACAACCGCAAGGAAGCCAAGGACCACGGCGAAGGCGGCACCCTGGTGGGCGCCAAGCTGACTGGCAAAGTTGTCATTATTGACGACGTGATCTCGGCCGGCACTTCGGTGCGCGAGTCGGTGGAAATGATCCGCAACGCCGGTGCCGAGCCGTGCGCGGTGCTGATCGCGCTGGACCGCATGGAACGCGGCGGCAAGGACGGCCAGATGTCCGAACTGTCCGCCGTGCAGGAAGTGAGCAAGAACTACGGCATCCCGGTGATCTCGATCGGCAACCTGTCCGACCTGTTCACCTACCTGTCGGCCGACCCGTCGCTTGCACAGCACAAGGATGCTGTGGCCGCCTACCGCAGCAAATACGGCGTAGAGTAAACGCGACTGGCGGCAGCGCCGCCTTGTGCTAGACTGCGATTGCTTCCTTACAACATTAAACCGAGGAAAGTAATGAACATAGCAACGCTCAAGGTGTACGGCGACGAAGCCGCCGTCGCGGACGTGCGGGACGGGCTCCCGAGCGAGCCCGACAGCGACTGGAAGAAGGGCGATGTCAGTCCCACCGGCCGTACCCGCATCGACCACGGCTTCTACGTCTCGCTGGGCACGGACGCCAATCCTGACGTCCTGCTGCGCCAGATCCGCGCTTACCTGCACGAATGCCAGGCGCGCGGCATTACCTTTGACGTGGCGCCAATCCAGGCGGAGTTGCGTATTGCCTTCGTTTCCGCCGCGCCCGACCAGGGCTCCTCCACCCTCGATTTCACGCTGGCCGACCTTGCTCTCTTGCTGGAGATGGGGATTGCGCTGAGCATTTCCTCCTGAGCGCATGAACCGATTCTCCGAAGACCGCTTCGCCACCTTCAAGGGCCGCCACGGCGCGGAACGCAAGATCCACATCTGGGAGCCGGAGCAGGCGCCTGCCGGCGTGCTGCTGGCGATCCACGGCGGGCTGGCGCATGCGGGCGATTATGTGACGCCGGCGCTGTATTTCAAGCAGCACCGCTTTGCCACCGTGGCCTTCGACCTGTGCGGGCATGAGAATGCGCGGCGGGTGGATATTCCGGACTTCGAGGTCTTCCTGGAGGAGGTGGAGCTGTTCCTGCATTGGGTTAAGCAGCATTTCCCGAATGTGCCGGTGTTTATCATGGGGCATTCGATGGGCTCCCTGATTGCCACGCGCTTCGGGCTGGAGCGCTTGCAGCGCGATCCGCTGGTGCAGGGCTTTGTGCTGTCGTCGCCGTATTACGTGAATGCGATCAAGGTGCCGGCGCTGCTGGAGAAAATGTCGGGCGTGCTGGCAAAGCTGGCGCCGACCATGAAGGTGCCGATGGCGCCGATGACGGATGTGCTGACGCACGATAAGGCGATTACGGCGCGGCATCATCGCGACGAGGCGGATGGCGTGCGCGCGAGCGAATGCACGGTGCGCTTTGGCGTGGCGCTGCAGAACGCGCAGAAGGGACTGGCGGCGCTGATGCCGACCTGGCGCTGGCCGCTATACGCGGTGGTGGCGGGGGATGACAAACTGGCCGACCCGAAGGCGACGCTGGATTTGCTGGCGATGGTTGATCCCAAGCTGCTGGAGTGCCATGTGCAGCATGAGAACTATCACGAGAACTTCAATGAGGTGAATCGCGAGGAGATCTTCGCGGACATCTTGCGCTGGATGTGCGGACGGCTGCGGGCCAAACCGGTAAACCAGGGTCTGACACAAGTGTCAGACCCTGTATGATCTCGCGCTCGCGGGGTTGGGTTTAAGTCGCACAACCAACACCACAGGCTGCTGCACGGAAGGGGTCTGACCCTGCGGGCCAGACCCCGGTTTGCCGGTTTTAGGACGCCAGCTTCTGCTTCAACAACTCGGTCAGTTGCGCCGGGTTGGCCTTGCCTTTCGAGGCTTTCATTGCCTGACCGATCAGGGCGTTGATGGCCGCTTCCTTACCAGCGCGGTACTGTTCAACCGATTTCTCGTTGTTGGCCAGTACTTCGTTGACGATGGCCTCCAGCGCGCCGGTATCCGAAATCTGCTTCAGCCCCTTCTGTTCGATGATCACATCGACCAGGTTCGCATCATCAGACTTGGCCTCCCACATCGCGCCAAAGACTTCCTTGGCGATCTTGTTGGAGATGGTGCCGTCGGCGATACGCTTCAGCATGCCGGCCAGTTGCGCAGGTAACACCGGCGCTTCGGTGATGTCCACGCCTTCACGGTTCAGGGTCGACGACACATCGCCCATCAGCCAGTTCGCCGCAGCCTTGGCGTTTTCCTTGCCCGCCGCAGCAACGACCGCCTCAAAGTAAGTCGCCATGCCCTTGGAAGCAGTCAGCACCAGCGAATCGTATTCCGGCAGCTTGTACTCTTCCACGAAGCGCGCGCGCATCACGGCCGGCAGCTCAGGCATGGAAGCCTTGACACGCTCGATCCAATCCGCGCCGATGGTCAGCGGCGGCAGGTCCGGGTCAGGGAAGTAGCGGTAATCCTGCGCATCTTCCTTCTCGCGCATCAAGCGGGTTTCCTTCTTGTCCGGATCGTACAGGCGGGTCGCCTGCACCACCTTGCCGCCGTCTTCCAGCAGCTCGATCTGGCGCGCCACTTCAACGTGCACGGCTTCCTCGATGAAACGGAAGGAGTTCAGGTTTTTGATCTCGCAGCGGGTGCCGAATTCGGCCTGGCCTTTCGGGCGCACGGACACGTTGATGTCGCAGCGGAAGGAGCCTTCCTGCATATTGCCGTCGCAAATGCCCAGCCACATGACCAGGCCGTGCAAGGCTTTGCAGTAGGCCACGGCTTCGGCGGCGGAACGGATTTCCGGCTCGGACACGATTTCCAGCAACGGGGTGCCGGCGCGGTTCAGGTCGATACCCGACATGCCGTGGTAGTCCTCGTGCAGCGACTTGCCTGCATCCTCTTCGAGGTGGGCGCGGGTCAGGTTCACGGTCTTGGTGACGAACTTGCCGTCCTTCTCGTAGCCGAAAGTCAGCTGGCCGCCTTGCACCACCGGATCCTCGAACTGCGAAATCTGATAGCCCTTCGGCAGGTCAGGGTAGAAGTAGTTCTTGCGCGCGAAGATCGACTGCGGCGCGATTTTCGCACCGACGGCCAGACCGAAACGGATCGCGCGGTCAACCGCCTGCTTATTCATCACAGGCAGCACGCCCGGCAGCGCCAGGTCAACCGGGCTAGCCTGGGTGTTTGGTTCGGCGCCGAACTTGGTCGACGAGCCGCTGAAAATTTTGGAGTCGGTAGTGAGCTGTACGTGGTTCTCAATACCAATGACGACTTCCCATTCCATTTTGTTCTCTCTTTCAAGGTCGGGAGGAAGTGAAAAATAGGGACGTACCCCATTTTTCACTTCCTCCCGAATTTCTTAGATGCCAGCCGGGGCGCGTTTGTGCCAGTCGGTTGCTTGCTGGAACTGGTGGGCCACATTCAGCAGCTTCGCTTCGGCGAAGTAGTTGCCGATGATTTGCAGGCCGACCGGGCGCTTGGCGTTCTTTTCGCCTTCGCCGAATCCGCATGGGATCGACATGCCGGGCAGGCCGGCCAGGCTGGTGGACAGGGTGAAGATGTCGGCCAGGTAGTTCGCTACCGGGTCGTCGGCCTTCGAACCCAGGTCCCAGGCGACGGTCGGGGCCACCGGGCCCATGATCACGTCGCACTGGCTGCCCAGCACGTTGGCGAAGTCCTGCGTGATCTTGCGGCGGATCTTCTGCGCTTTCAGGTAGTAGGCGTCGTAGTAGCCGTGGCACAGGATGTAGGTGCCGACCATGATGCGGCGCTGTACTTCCGGGCCGAAGCCCTGGGCGCGGCTCTTCTTGTACATGTCCTGCAGGTCTTTGTAGCCTTCGGCGCGGTGGCCATAGCGCACGCCGTCAAAGCGCGACAGGTTGGACGAGGCTTCGGCCGGGGCAATCATGTAGTAGGCCGGGATCGACAGCGCGGTGTTCGGCAGCGAGATGTCGACCAGGGTGGCGCCCAGCTCGACGAACTTGGCCAGCGCGGCGCGTACGGCTTTTTCCACGTCGGCGGCCAGGCCTTCGCCGAAGTATTCCTTCGGCACGCCGATACGCAGGCCGGTCAGCGGCTGGTTCAGGTCGCGCGTGTAGTCTTCGGCGGCGTTGCCTTGCTCGGCGGTCAGGCTGGTGGAGTCGCGTTCGTCAAAGCCGGTCATGGTGGACAGCAGCAGTGCGCAGTCTTCCGCGGTTTGCGCCATCGGGCCGGCCTGGTCGAGCGAGGAGGCGAAGGCGATCATGCCGAAGCGCGAGGCGCGGCCGTAGGTCGGCTTGATGCCGGTGATGCCGCAGAACGATGCCGGCTGGCGGATCGAGCCGCCGGTGTCGGTGCCGGTCACGCCGGGCGCCAGGCGCGCGGCAACCGCTGCGCCGGAGCCGCCGGAGGAGCCGCCTGGCACCGCCGACTTGTCCCACGGGTTTTTTACGGCGCCGAAAGCCGAGTTCTCATTGGAGGAGCCCATGGCGAATTCGTCGCAATTGAGCTTGCCCAGGTTGACCATGCCGGCGTCCAGCATTTTCTGCACCACGGTGGCGTCGAACGGGCTGGTGTAGTTGGCCAGCATTTTCGAGCCGGCGGTGGAGCGCCAGCCTTGGGTCACGAAGATGTCTTTGTGGGCGATCGGCACGCCGGTCAGGGGCGTGGCGGTGCCGTTGGCGATGCGCTGGTCGGCTGCCTCGGCCTGGGCCAGGGTCAGGGCGCGGTCAACGTGCAGGAAGGCGTTCAGGTCGCTTTTTTCGATGCGGTCGAGGAAGTGGGTCGCCAGTTGGACGGCGCTGACTTCTTTCTTTTGCAGCAGCTCGGAGAGCTCTTTGATTGTTTTGTTGTGCATTCGTTTTCCTTTTTAAACCCGGTAAACCGGGGTACGACCCAAGGGTCGGACCCCAGTCGGCGGCAGCCGCGTGGTCTGGGTCAGACGGGACGGCCATCCGGCTTGGGTCTGACCCAGGTGTGCCGGGTTTTAGTCGATCACCTTCGGCACCAGATACAGGCCATCTTCGGTCTTCGGCGCCACCTTCTGGTATTCCTCGCGGCGATTCGGCTCGGTCGCCACGTCTTCGCGCAGGCGCAGGGCGACTTGCATGGCGTTGGCCAGCGGGTGGGACAGCGGGGCGACACCCTCGGTGTCCACGGCCTGCATCTGCTCGGCCAGCGCGAAAATGCCATTCAGCTTGTCCAGCATATTGGCGGTATGGGCTTCGTCCATCTCCAACTGGGCCAGTTTGGCGATGCGTTCAACGTCGTTCAGTGTCAGGGACATGGAATTGTCAGAAATGTAATTTATTGGATCGGTTGCCTATCACCAGTTAAATCGCGGCCAACGCCGCATATTTCAACGGTTGCGTGCTCGCACAATAGAGTGGATTTAAGGCAAATATCCTGTAGATTATAAGGTACAATCGCGGGTTAATGCGTTGCTGGTGCTGAATTCCCGCCCGGCTGCATTGAACCAGATTCCCAAATAACGAATTTTGCGCATTGCGCCCTACAGGACACTCATGTTTGGTTTTTTACGTCGCTATATTTCGTCTGACCTGGCCATCGACCTGGGCACGGCGAACACCCTGATTTACGTCCGCGGTTCCGGCATCGTGCTGGACGAGCCTTCGGTCGTTGCCATCCGCCAGGAAGGCGGCCCGAACGGCAAGAAAACGATCCAGGCCGTTGGTAAAGAAGCAAAACAGATGCTGGGTAAAGTCCCTGGCAACATCGAGGCGATCCGCCCGATGAAAGACGGCGTGATCGCCGACTTCACCGTCACCGAGCAGATGCTGAAGCAATTCATCCGCATGGTGCACGACTCCAAGTTCTTCCGCCCGTCGCCGCGCATCATCATTTGCGTGCCGTGCGGCTCGACCCAGGTGGAACGCCGCGCGATCCGCGAATCGGCGCTGGGCGCCGGCGCTTCGCAGGTGTACCTGATCGAAGAACCAATGGCGGCGGCAATCGGCGCCGGCCTGCCAGTGTCCGACGCGACCGGCTCCATGGTGGTCGACATCGGCGGCGGCACCACCGAGGTGGGCATCATCTCGCTGGGCGGCATGGTGTACAAGGGCTCGGTGCGCGTGGGCGGCGACAAGTTCGACGAGGCGATCGTCAACTATATCCGCCGCAACTATGGCATGCTGATCGGCGAACAGACCGCGGAAGCGATCAAGAAGGCCATCGGCTCCGCTTTCCCTGGCTCTGAAGTCAAGGAAATGGAAGTCAAGGGCCGCAACCTGTCGGAAGGTATCCCGCGCTCCTTCACCATCTCGTCCAACGAGATCCTGGAAGCGCTGACCGACCCGCTGAACAACATCGTTTCCGCCGTGAAGAACGCGCTGGAACAAACCCCGCCGGAACTGGGCGCGGACATCGCGGAAAAAGGCATGATGCTGACCGGCGGCGGCGCGCTGCTGCGCGACCTGGACCGTCTGCTGATGGAAGAAACCGGCCTGCCGGTGCTGGTGGCCGAAGATCCGCTGACCTGCGTGGTGCGCGGCTCCGGCCTGGCGCTGGAGCGCATGGACCAGCTGGGGTCCATCTTCTCCTACGAGTAAGGTTGAGTAAAAGGGCAGCGCGAGCTGCCCTTCTTAATTGGAAGACATGGAATACAGTCCACCGCCACTGTTCAAGCAAGGCGCGTCCGCCCGTTTTAAGATGATGGTGTTCGCGTGCATTTCGATCGCGCTGCTCCTGGCCGATTCGCGCATGAATGCGCTGTCGGAGGTGCGGAAGGGCGTCGGCTTTGTCCTCAATCCCCTGCAGAAGGTTGCCTTGCTGCCGCGCGACGCGATGTACGGCATGGGGGAGTATTTCTCGACTTTGTCCAAGCTGGAAAAGCAAGTCCATGCGCTGCAACAGCAGCAGATCGCGGCATCGCAGGCTTTGCAGCAGGCGCAGCTCTACCAGGCCGAAAACAACCAGTTGCGCAAGCTGCTGGACGCGCAGCAGCGCGTGCCGGGCAAATCGCAGCTGGCGGAAATCCTCTACGAAGCGCGCGATGTCTTCACGCGCAAGGTGATCCTGAACCGGGGCACCCAGCATGGGGTCGTGGCCGGCCTGCCGGTGATCGATAACCAGGGCGTGGTGGGGCAGGTGACGCGTGTTTTCGCCTATACCTCCGAAGTCACGCTGCTGACCGATAAGGAGCAGGCGATTCCGGTGCAGATCCTGCGCAACGGCTTGCGCTCGGTGGCGGTTGGCCGTGGCCAGTCGGGCAACCTGGACCTGCGCTTCATGGCGCCGACTGCCGATGTGGTGGTGGGCGATATCCTGATCACTTCCGGTATCGATGGCGTGTACCCGGCCGGCCTGGCTGTGGCGCGCGTGGTGCAGGTGGAAAGCCATGCCGCCGGCGCGTTCGGGCGCGTGGTGTGCGCGCCGCTGGCGGGCATCGAGCGCAATACGGCGCTACTGATCCTGATGTCGCTGCCGGAGATGCCGCCGCGTCCGCCGGAAGAGGAGCCTGTCACCAAACCGCCCAAGAAAAAGGCCAAGGATGCCGCCGCCGCTGGCGAGGCCCCTGCCGCGGGCACCGCACCCGCCGCTGGCCAAGCACCCGCCGCTGGCGCACCGCGCGCGCCGCAGGCCGCAGGCACCGCGCCAGCCGGCATGACGCCGACGCTTAGCCTGCCGCCAGGCAGCCGCGCCGCCACGCCGGCCGCCGCCCCCGCACCGAAGGAGACGACCCGATGAATCGTCCACAATACATCCTGCTGCCGGTCAGCCCGCTGTTCATCATGTTCAGCATGCTGTGCGCCGTGCTGCTGAATATGCTGCCCTGGGGCCGCTTTGTCGCCGCGCCCGACTTCGTGGCGCTGGCCCTGGTATTCTGGGGCGTGCACCAGCCGCGCAAGGTCGGCATCGGCACCGCCTTTTGCCTGGGCCTGCTGATGGACGTGCACGACGCCTCCCTGATGGGCGAGAACGCACTGTCCTACACGCTGCTGTCCTACTTCGCGATCATGCTGCACCGCCGTATCCTGTGGTTCCGCGTGACCACGCAAATCCTGCACGTGCTGCCGCTGCTGCTGCTGGCGCAAA
The DNA here is from genome assembly GCF_009857475.1 of Pseudoduganella guangdongensis. Classification (GTDB taxonomy): domain Bacteria; phylum Pseudomonadota; class Gammaproteobacteria; order Burkholderiales; family Burkholderiaceae_D; genus Rugamonas; species Rugamonas guangdongensis. The sequence continues at coordinate 73,117 of NZ_WWCJ01000018.1, forward strand.
CGGTGCAGATGCTGGTGCGCTTCATGGTGGCCGGTAAATTCCCCGGCTGGTTCTTCTTCATCGAAAGCCTGGTCGCCGCCTTGCTGTGGCCCTTGGCCACCATGCTGCTGCTGGCGCCGCAGCGCCGCGCCGTCGATAAAGACCACACCCGTCCGATCTGAGCATGACCGAGTTTAAGAATACAGAGCAAGACCTGCACCGCTTCCGGGTGCGCCTGTCCGTGCTGGGCGGGCTGGTCTTCTTTTGCTTCTCGCTGCTGCTGGCGCGCTTTATCTGGCTGCAGGTCATCAAGCATAGCGACTACATCGCCAAGGCCGAGGACAACCGCATCGCCGTGGTGCCGATCGTGCCCAACCGCGGCCTGATCCTGGACCGCAACGGCGTGGTCCTGGCGCGCAACTACTCCGCCATCACGCTCGAGCTCACGCCCTCCAAACTGGCGCAGCCGCTGGAAAACGTGATCGACGAACTGGCCAAGCTGGTCGAGATCACGCCCAAGGACCGGCGCCGCTTCAAGAAGGTGATGGAGGAATCCAAGAGCTTCGCCAGCATCCCCCTGCGCAACCGCCTGACCGACGAGGAGGTGGCGCGCTTTACCGCCAACCGCTTCCGCTTCCCCGGCGTGGATATCCAGGCCCGCCTGTTCCGCCAGTACCCGCTGGGCGAGGTGGCTTCGCACGTGATCGGCTATATCGGCCGCATCAACCAGGCCGAAGCCAAGGCGCTGGAAGGCAGCGAATACGAAGCCAATTACAACGGCACCGAGCATATCGGCAAGGAAGGCCTGGAGAAGAGCTACGAACGCCAGCTGCACGGCATCACCGGCTACGAAGAGGTGGAAAAGACCGCCGGCGGCCGCGCCATCCGCACGCTGTCGCGCACCCCGGCCACGCCCGGCGCCAACCTGATCCTGTCGATCGATATCGAGCTGCAGAAGATCGCCGAAGAAGCGTTCGGCGAACGGCGCGGCGCGCTGGTGGCGATCGAACCGAGCACCGGCGACGTGCTGGCCTTCGTCTCGCGCCCCGGCTACGACCCCAACCTGTTCGTGGACGGCATCGACTCGCAAAGCTGGAACGAGCTCAATACCTCGCTCGACCGGCCGCTGATGAACCGCCCGCTGTCCGGCACCTACGCCCCCGGCTCGACCTTCAAGCCCTTCATGGCGCTGGCCGCGCTGGAAACCGGCATGCGTACCACCAGCCAGGCCATCCACGATCCCGGCTTCTTCTACCTCGGCAACCACAAGTTCCGCGACGACGTGGTCAACGGCCACGGCACGGTCGACATGCGCAAGTCCATCATCGTGTCCTGCAACACCTACTACTACATCCTGGGCCGCGACATGGGGATCGACAAGATCCATGACTTCATGAAGCCGTTCGGCTTCGGCCAACAGACCGGCATCGACCTGGAAAACGAGAAGACCGGCGTGTTGCCCTCGCAGGAATGGAAGCGCAACCGCTACAAGAAGAATCCGCAGGCCGGCAAATGGGTCGGCGGCGATACCATTTCCGTCTCCAACGGTTCGGGCTACAACAATTACACGCCGCTGCAGGTGGCGCACGCGGTGGCCAACCTGACCAATAACGGCGTGGTGATGAAGCCGCACCTGGTGAAGATCATCGAAGACGGCGCCACCCGCAAACGCACCCTGACCGTGCCGAAGGAAAGCTACCGCATCCCGCTCAAGCAGGAAAACATCGACTTCATCAAGAACGCGATGGTGGGTGTGACCAGCGAAGGCGGCGGTACCGCGACGCGCGCTTTCGCCGGCGCCGAATACGTGGTGGGCGGCAAGACCGGCACCGCACAGGTGGTGGCGATCAAGGCCAACGAGAAGTACAACGCATCCAAGCTGAATGAACGCCTGCGCGACAACGCCTGGTTCACCGCCTTCGCCCCGGCCGAACAGCCGAAAATCGCGCTGGCCCTGATCGTGGAAAATGCCGGCTTCGGCGGCGCCGAGGCGGCGCCGATCGCGCGCAAGGTGCTGGATTACTGGCTGCTGGGCAAGCGGCCGAAAGAGAAGGATACGACGCCGGTGCCGAAGGAAGACGCGGTCACGGTGCCGGTGGAAGATTTGCCAGCGGCCGACGTGGAAGCTGCCGCCGAGCGCCGCGCCCAGCAACTGGGCGAGAGCGGCGCGCCGCCGGCGGCCCAGCCGGGCCAGCAGCCCGCCCCGGCCCCGACGCCCGCGCCGACCGAGCAGAAACCGCCTGCCGGGCCGGCGCGCAAGAGAGATTAAGGAGGCAGCATGCCTATCAATGAAAGGCGTTCACTGTGGCGGCGCATGCGCCCTTATGTGACGGTGTTCGACGGCCCGCTGATGCTGGTCATTACCTTCCTGCTGGCGACCAGCCTGGTCGCCCTGTATTCGGCCAGCATCGGCATTCCGGGCAAGATCGAGGACCAACTGCGCAATATCGCCATGTCCTTCTTCGTGATGTGGGTGGTGGCCAATATCTCGCCGCAGAACATGATGCGCATTGCGCTGCCGGCCTACATCGTGACGGTGTCGCTGCTGCTGGCGGTGGCGCTGTTCGGCACCATCAAGCTGGGCGCGCGGCGCTGGCTGAACCTGGGCTTCATCCAGATCCAGCCGTCCGAGTTCGCCAAGATCGCGGTGCCGCTGATGCTGGCCTGGTACTTCCAGCAGCGTCACGGCCACTTGCGCTGGCAGGCCTACGCCCTGGGCGCCTTGCTGCTGCTGGTGCCGGTGTTCCTGATCGCGCGCCAGCCCGACCTGGGCACCGCCTTGCTGGTGGTGGCCGCCGGCGGCTGCGTGATTTTCCTGGCCGGCCTGTCCTGGAAAGCCATCCTGGCGCTGGGCGCGATCGGCGCGGCCTGCATGCCGGTGGCCTGGTCCATGATGCACGACTACCAGCGCGAACGCGTGATGACGCTGATCGACCCCACCTCCGACCCGCTGGGCAAGGGCTTCCACATCCTGCAGTCGACCATCGCCATCGGCTCCGGCGGCATCACCGGCAAGGGCTGGACGCAGGGCACGCAAGCCCACCTGGAATTCATCCCGGAGCGCACCACCGACTTTATCTTTGCCGTGTATTCCGAAGAATTCGGCCTGATCGGCAACCTGATCCTGATGACGTTCTACCTGCTGCTGATCGGGCGCGGCCTGATGATCGCCTCCGGCGCGCCGAACCTGTTCACGCGCCTGCTGGCCGGCGCCATCACCATGATTTTCTTCACCTATGCCTTCGTCAACATGGGCATGGTGAGCGGCATCCTGCCGGTGGTCGGCGTGCCGCTGCCGTTCATGAGCTATGGCGGCACGGCGCTGCTGACCCTGGGCCTGGCGTCCGGCATCCTGATGTCGATCCAGCGCCATAGAAAGCTGGTGCAAACATGATGCGCGCATGCCGACTTTTGCCGCTGGCGGCCGCCGCCTTGCTGGCCGCTTGCGGCAGCACGCCCACGCCCACCGAGACCGCGCCGCGCAAATCGCCGGCGCCGGTGAGCGCCACGCCGCAGCCGGGCATTCCCGTGCTGCCGCCAGCGAACTCCGGCCGTGGCGCCTACTACCAGGACGATGGTCCCGGCGACAATCCGCCGCCCGGTTTGCTGGAAACGCCCGACGCGGAGGTGCGCAACGACCCGCTGCGGCCCGGCTCCAACAAGCCCTACGTGGTGTTCGGCAAAACCTACAAGCCGATCCCGCTCGGCTCGGACTTCAAGCAGCGCGGCCCTGGCACCTGGTACGGCAAGAAATTCCACGGCCAGCGCACCTCGTCCGGCGAGATCTACGATATGTACAAGATGACGGCGGCGCACCCCACGTTGCCGATCCCGTCCTACGCGCGCGTGACCAATCTTGGCAACGGCAAATCGGTCGTGGTGCGCATCAACGACCGCGGCCCCTTCCACTCCAAGCGTGTGGTCGACGTTTCCTACACGGCGGCGCTGAAGCTTGGCCTGCTGGTCAACGGCAGCAGCCAGCTGGAAGTGGTGCACCTGAAGCCCGAGGAAATCGAGCGCATGATCGCCGCGCGTAAATCCGGCGCCGCCGCGCCGGTAGCTGTGGCAAGCAGCCCGGCGCCTGCGCCGGCGACACCCGCCGGCCAGCCGCAGGCGATGCCCAAGGCCGCGCCGATGCTGGCTTCCACGGATGGCGAGAACGAAGCGCGCGCCATGCTGGTGGGCGGCGCGCCTGCGCCGGGCTTTTACCTGCAATTGGGATCGTACGCGCGCGAGGATGGCGCGGACGGCTTGCGCAAGCGGCTGGAGTCGAGCGACGCCGGCTTGAAGCTGGACGTGGAGCAGGCCGGCAAGTTCTACCGCCTGTTTGCCGGCCCCTACGCCACGCGCGAGGACGCCCAGGCAGCGGGCAAAGCGCTGCCGTCGAGCCTGAAATTGAAGCCTATCGTTATCGAGCGCTAGCGCAGGAACGGGTTTCCTGCTCAGGGAATTTGGCCAGGATCTTGACGATGCGCGCCTTGGTGTCCTCGCTGATGTCGCGGAACTGGTAGACCAGCTGCTTGCTGCCGGTATAGCGCGGCGCCACGCGCGCGCTTTGCACACCCTGCTTACTGAGCGCGGCCAGCTGCGCCTGTGCCGCCGCCTCGGTACGGAACACGCCGAGCGAAATGCCGAAGCGCAGCGGCGAGCTGTCATTCATCACGAAGAAATTGGTAATACCCAGGCTGCGCAATTCCTCCGCCTTCTTGTCAGCGGCAGCACGGCTGCCTTGCGGCGGAATATGCACGATATAGCTGGAGATTTCCTGGCCCGGCAGGTTGCGGCGCTGCTGGCGCTCGCCCAAGGCCAGCGGCGCCAGGCGATCCTCGAACTTGCGCGCCTCCGGCAGCTGGAAATTGCCCGCTTCCAGGCAAGCGATAGCGGCCGGCTCATCGCGCGGCACCGGTGCCGGCGCTGGCGCGCTGGTGGTGGCGGCAGCGGTGTTGGCAGCGCTGGCGCTGGCCGCCGCTTCCGCCTTGCTGGCGCTGACCAGCTGCAGCTTGTCCACATTCTGCTGCTTCTGTAGGCGCGCCGGCTCGTGTTCATTGCCGCTGAACTGGCCGAGGTAACCCTTGCCGTAGGCGAACAGCGCGGCATTGGCAGCGACCAGCAGGGCGAAAATCAGTTTCAGCACGGGTACTCCATCCGGGTCAGGCGCTGCGCAAGGCGGCGTGCAGGCCTATCATCACAATGTTCTCGACATGGCGGTGCGGCACAGTGACCGCAGGCGCGATATACGGCGCCGCGCCGCCGGAAATAATACATTCTACGGCCTGGTGCAGTGTACAAGCGCGCTCGATCGCTCCCGCCTGCGCCGCCAGGCAGCCGGTCAGGATGGCGTCATCCGTATTGTCGGCAAAGCCCGCCGGCAGTTTGCCGGGCTGGATTTGCGGCAGTTGCGCCGTATTCTTGGCCAGGCTGGTCGCCATCAAGCCCAGGCCAGGCAGGATCATCCCGCCCAGGAAGGTGCCGTCGGCGCTGATGGCATCGATGGTGGTCGCCGTGCCGCAGTTGGCGACTATGACTGCCTTGCCCGGCGCCAGCGCATGGGCCCCGATCGCGGCTGCAAAGCGGTCGCAGCCCAGCTGGGCCGGATTGCGATAGCCGTTGCGCACGCCGGCCCGCTGCGGCAGCGACGCAAACCATTCGACCGCATCCGGCGCAATCCCGAGTTCCGGCGCCGACAGCCACCCCGCCAGCAGGTCCCGCACGGCCGGCCCCGCCACATTGGCCACCAACACGCGGCCGATTTGAGTCCCTGCCAGTGCGCGCGGCAAGTCGGCGGCGGCGGCGTGCATGAGGGCGCCTTGCGCGTGCCAGGTGCCCAACGGGGCGCCGGGGGCGGCGAGGGCCCATTTGACGCGGGTGTTGCCGGCGTCGATCAGCAGGTCGTATTTCATGGGGCGAGCCTCAGGGATACGTCGCCGGACAGCACAGCCACGCGGCCGGCCGGCGTGTCGAGCAGCAGGCGGCCTTGCTCGTCGACGCCAGCGGCCAGGCCTTCTTGCTGGATGGCGCCCTGGTCGAGCAGGCGCACCGGCTGGCCGCGCCAGGCTTGCAGCGCGTTCCAGCGCTCGGTGAAGGCGGCAAAGCCGGTGTCGTCGAATTCCGCCAGCACGGCGCACAGGCGGTTGAGCAGTTGCGCCAGCAGGGCGTTACGGTCCATCTGCGCCAGCCAGGGGGCGGAGGAGACGTCGCGGCCGATGGCCGCTTCCAGTTCGTCCGGCATCAGCAGGTTCATGCCGCAGCCGACCACGGCCCAAATGGTGCCGTCGGGCGCGGCCTGGGTTTCAACCAGGATGCCGGCCAGCTTGGCGCCGTCCTTCAGCACGTCGTTCGGCCATTTCAGCTGGACCGGCAGGCCCAGGCCGCCCAGTGTTTCGGCGATGGCGACGCCGACCGCCAACGGCAACCCGACCATGCGGTGCAGCGGCGCGCGGAACGGCCACGCGACCGAGAAGGTGAGCGAGGCGCCGGGCGCGGACAGCCAGCTGCGGCCGGCGCGGCCACGGCCTGCGGTCTGCACCTCGGCGACGCGCAGGAGCGGCCCGCGCAAGGCCGCCGCGCCGGCAGCGGCGGATGGCACGCGCGCCAGCAAATCGGCATTGGTGGAACCGGTTTCGGCCACGACTTCAAGCGCGACGTGGGAGGCGCTGACAGCCAGCAGCGCGCAGATCGCCTCGGCGGCGAGCGGTGTTGCGTTCATGATGTGCCCTTGCGCGCCTTGTGCGGCGCTTTGGCGAAAGCCCTGTCGTACAGCCAGTTCGGCAGCGCGCACAGCAGGCGCGCCACCACGCCCATCTGCCACGGGATCACGCGGTAGCTGGCGCCGCGCGCGATGCTGCGCGCGGCAGCCGCCGCGAAGGCGGCCGGCGCCATCAGGAACGGCATCGGATACTTGTTCTTTTGCGTCATCGGCGTGTTGATATAGCCCGGCGCAATGGTGACAACCTTGATCGGGCTGGCGCGCAGTTCCACCCGCAGCGCCTCGCAATACACGCGCAGCGCCGCCTTGGACGCGCTGTACGCGCCGCCGCCCGGCAAGCCGCGCACCCCCGCCACGCTGCCGATGCCGACCAGGCGCGCCGGCGTGCCCTGCGCCCGCATGGCAGCCACAAAGGGGGCGAAGGTGGCGACGGTGGCCGTGACATTGGTGGCGACGATGGATTCGAACACCGGCAGGTCTTGCGCCAGTTCAGTGATGGTGCCGTGGGAGATGCCGGCGCTGGCGATGACGATATCGCAGCCGCCGGCATGCGCCAGGAAGGACTCGGCCGCCGCGCGCACGGCGGCGTGGTCGGTCACATCGGCGGGATAGCAGCGGTGCAGCTGCGGGTTGGGCAGGGAGGCGGCCAGCTGCGCCAGGGCATCGCCGCGGCGCGCCAGCAGGCCAAGCGTGCAGCCCTGCGCCGCGTAGTGCGCCGCCAAAGCCGCGCCAATGCCGCTCGAGGCGCCGGTGATGAAGACGCGCTTCAAGGCCTTACTTCTTTTCCGCTTTGGCCTTGGCCACCAGGAAGTCCAGCACCTGCAGCGCGTTGGCATGCTGCTGCTTTTCGTCCGGTTCCGGCTTGATGCGGCGGCTCGCCTCGGCCGGGGAGGTCATGTATTTGCCGTCGACGAACAGCATCGGCCAGTAGTCGACGCGGTAGTCGCCCATCATGCGCTCGGCGCGGCGCACCTTGGCCGTGACGCCCATGCCGTTATAGGTTTCCATGAATTTGCGGCGGTCGATGCCGCGGCTGGCGGCCCAATCGAGCACCATGGCATCGTTGCGCAGCGGGTTGTTTTGCAGGTGCATGGCGTCGAACGCCTTCTGGTGGTTCTGCTCCAGCACCCCCAGCGCCTCCATCGTGAAGAACAGTTTTTGCTGCGGCAGGACGGACGGGCCGCGCCCCACGTGCACGCGTTTGAACACGATATTGTCGCCCTGTTTTTTCACCCAGGCCGCCAGCGCCGGTTCCAGCACGTAGCAATGGGGGCAGTAGTAGGCGAAGAACTCGATGACTTCGACTTTCTTGCCGGTGTCGACGGCTTGCGGCTCGGGCAGCACAACGTATTCCGCACCGGCGCTGGGCGCCGCCGGCGACGCGCCCGCGCCGACTGCCAGGCTGCACAGCGCGGCGGCCAGGATCTGCTTGAAGAAGTTCATCGTGCTGCCCCCTGTTTATTTCTGGTTGCGGACAACGGCCACGTCGATGCCGTTTTCAGACAACTTGGCGCGCACCTTGTTCATGGCTTCCACTTGCGTGAATGGGCCCATGCGCACGCGGTGCAGCACGCCGGCGTCGGTGCTGCGGTCGGAAACGCTGGCCTCGAAGCCGAGCAAGGCCAGCTTGGCGCGGGTGTTCTCCGCGTCGGCCGCCTCGCGGAAGGCGCCGGCCTGCAGGTAGTAGACGAACTTTTCCTCGCCCGGCAGGGCCGGCGCCGGGGCGGCGGCCTGCGCTGGCGGCGCGGCGCTATTGACCGGCGGCGGCGCGGCAGGGGAGGTGGCCGCAGGGGTAGGCGCCGGTGCGGCCGGCTTGGCCGGGGCATTGCCCTGGGCCTGGATGGTGTCTACGACCTTTTGCAGCTCATCGGCCGGCGGCGGCTTGACGGACTCGCGTTCGAACTCGCTGTTCGCCTTGCGCACGGCGTCTTTACTGCCGTACATCGGCTTGTTCGGATCGGCGATCTGGCCGGCTGCTTCATCGGCCGGCTTGCCGTTCTTCGGCGCCTTGTCGGTAAAGGGCGTCTGGCCCTTGGTGATCATCAGCGCGACGACGACCGCAATCACCAGGCCGATGACCAGGCCGATGACGATGCCAACCAGGGTGTTGCCTTGTTGCCGGCGCGGGGAAAAGCGAGTGGAACGAAAATCCATGTGGTCCTTACATTTGGTTAGGAGCGGATACGCCGATCAGCGCCAGGCCGTTGCGCAGCACCTGGCGGGTGGCGACCATCAGCGCCACGCGGGCCAGCTTGGTGGCCTCGTCTTCCACCAGCACTTTTTCGGCGAAGTAGAAGGAGTGCAGGGCGGCTGCCAGGTCGCGCAGGTAGAAGGCTACCTGGTGCGGGCCGAGTTCGGCCTGGGCGCGCGCCAGCACTTCCGGGTACTGGGCCAGGGCGGCCAGCAGGGTCGCTTCGGTCGGCGCGGTCAGCGGCGACAGGTCGACATTGGCGACGGAGGCTTCGTCGCCGCCCCAGTTGGCCAGCATGCGGCAAATACGCGCGTGGGCGTATTGCACGTAGTAGACCGGATTCTCGTCGGAGGTCTTGAGCGCCACGTCGACGTCGAACACGAACTCGGTGTCGGCTTTACGCGAGATCAGGAAGAAGCGCACGGCGTCGCGGCCCTTGGTGATGTCGCCGCCGCCCGACCATTCGATCAGGTCTCGCACGGTGACGTAGGAGCCGGCACGCTTGGAGATCTTCACCTCGGCGCCGTCCTTCATCACGGTGACCATTTTATGCAGCACGTAGTCCGGGAAGCCTTGCGGGATGCCCAGGCCGACAGCTTGCAGGCCGGCGCGCACGCGGGCGATGGTGCCGTGGTGGTCGGAGCCCTGGATGTTAATCGCCTGGGTGAAGCCGCGCTGGAACTTGACGATGTGGTAGGCCACGTCCGGCACGAAGTAGGTGTAGCCGCCGTCGGTCTTGCGCATGACGCGGTCTTTGTCGTCGCCGTAGTCGGTGGTGCGCAGCCACAGGGCGCCGCCTTCTTCGTAGGTGTGGCCGTTGGCGACCAGCGCCTCCACGGCTTTTTCCACCTTGCCGTCGGAGTACAGCGAGGACTCCAGGTAGTAGTTGTCGAACTTCACGCCGAACGCTTGCAGGTCGATGTCCTGTTCATTGCGCAGGTAGGTCACTGCGAAGGCGCGGATGTTGTCGATGTCTTCCACGTCGCCGGAGCCGGTGACCGGCTGGCCGTCGGAGGCGGACACGGTTTTCCTGGCCAGGAAGTCGGCGGCGATGTCGGCAATGTAGTCGCCGTTGTAGGCCGATTCAGGCCATTCCGCGTCGCCCGGCTTGAAGCCTTTGGCGCGGCACTGCACCGAGTTGGCCAGGGTCTGGATCTGCACGCCGGCGTCGTTGTAATAGAACTCGCGGGTGACTTTGGCGCCTTGCGCTTCGAACAGGGACGACAGGGCGTCGCCCAGGGCTGCCTGGCGGCCGTGGCCCACGTGCAGCGGGCCGGTCGGGTTGGCGGAGACGAATTCGATGATGACGTTCTTGCCGGCCAGTGCGTCGCTCTGGCCGAAGGCGGCGCCTTGCTGCAGCACGGACTTGACCACGGACTGCTTGGCAGCGTCGGTCACGCGCAGGTTGATGAAACCCGGGCCGGCGATTTCGGCGCCAGCCACCAGCTGTTTGCCGGCCGGGTTTTCCAGCAGGGCGGCGACGATTTTCTGCGCCAGTTCGCGCGGGTTCATCTTCAGCTGCTTGGCCAGCTGCATGGCGATATTGCAGGCGACGTCGCCGTGGGAGGCATCGCGCGGACGCTCCAGCACCACGTTGGCTTTAACGTCGGAACCTTCCAGGATCGGGTTCAGGGCGGCCTGGAACAGGGAAATGATCTCTTGCTTTTGTTGGGCGAGCATGTGATTGACTGGGCGGCGCTTGGCCTGCCTCTATATAAACGTGTCTGAAAGAGGGACATTATACTTGTTTGCAAGAACGGGTAAATCTGCCTCCGTCCCGCCCTTCATAATGTGAAAAGCGTATGATTTCCATGGTCGGTTGATGTAGCGCAGGATGTGCGGCAGGAGCGTGACCTCGCCCGAACTGGGCCGAAGTCTTCCTGACTAAATCCGTCATCTTCCAGCCCCTCCCTTGCATGAAATGAAAGCCTATTCACGCCGCATACATTGCGTGCGATTGACCGTATGCAGGCCGAGCGTGATGCTTTTCCTTCTATCCGGCAGGCGCCTGTGCTGGTTTTTCCAGCTTAGGTAGGCCCTGTCCCGGGTTACAATCGAGGTTTTCACAGATTTACCGCGATTAGGTGGCCTCCCCGGCTGCCCCGCCGGCTGGCGGGCGCGATGACAGGATTGCAATGACTAAGAAAGAGCGCCCAACTTTATCCCTCAAGCCTCAGGCTAAACCGGCTGCGCCGGCGGCCAAGGGACCTCGCGCGCAGGGGGAGGGCGCTAAACGCGGCGCCGGACCAGGTACCGGCGGCCCACGCGCCGCCGGTCCGCGTCCAGCTGGCCAGTCGCGCAGCGACTCCGCGCCACGCACCGGTGGCCCGCGCCCAAGTGGCGACGGCCAGCGCGGTTTCGGCCCACGCGGCGGCGGCGAAGGTCGTGGTCCACGCGACGAAGGTCGCGGCGAAGGCGGCCAGCGTGGCTTCGGCCCACGCGGCAGTGGCGAAAGCCGTGGCCCACGTGAGGAAGGTCGCGGCGAAGGCGGCCAACGCGGCTTCGGCCCACGCGGCGGTGGCGAAGGTCGTGGTCCACGTGAGGAAGGTCGCGGCGAAGGCGGCCAGCGCGGTTTCGGCCCACGCGGCGGCGGCGAAGGTCGTGGTCCACGTGACGAAGGTCGCGGCGAAGGCGGTCCACGCGGCTTCGGTCCACGCGGCGGCAGCGGCGAAGTTCGTGGTCCACGTGACGAAGGTCGCGGCGAAGGTGGCCAGCGCGACTTCGCCCCACGCAGCGGCGGCGAAAGCCGTGGGCCGCGTGAGGAAGGCCGTGGCGAAGGCGCACAGCGTCGCTTTGGCCGTGACGGCGGCGATTTCCGCAACGATTCGCGCTCTGACAGCGGGCAACGCGGCTTCGGCCGTGGCGAAGGTGCGGGTTCTGGCTCGCCATGGGGCGCACGCAAGCCGGCGGCCGGCGGGGCAGGCGCGCAGCAAGCACCGCGCGCCCCAAGCAAGCCCGCCATGCGCGAAAGCCACCACCGCGACCTGAAACCCCGCGTCCAGACCGACTTCAAATCCGAACTGAAACAGGAATCCCTGGCATTCGCCATGCTGGGCGCCGCCAGCGCCACCGTGCAAGTCCAGCAAGGCATGGCCCTGCCGCAAGCCCTGGCTGGCATTTTTGCCAACAGCAATGCCACCCCGCAAGCGCGTGGCGCGATCCAGGACATCGCCTACCGCGCCATGCGCCAGCTGGCCTTGAGCGAACTGCTGATCAGCTACATGGCCGAGAAAGCCCCGGACCCGATGGTCGCCGCGCTGCTATCCGTCGCGCTGCCGCTGATCGTCCCGGTCGATGGCAGCCCGGCGCCGTATGAAGCCTTCACCGTGGTCGACCAGGCCGTAACAGCCGCTGGCTCCCACCCGGATATCGCGCGCGCGAAAAACATGGTGAACGCCCTGCTGCGCCGCTTCCTGCGCGAGAAAGACGTGCTGATGGAGGAGGCGCTGGAAAATCCGGAAGCCAAATACAACTACCCGCAATGGTGGATCGACGCCGTCATCACCGCCTACCCGAAACAATGGCAGCAAGTGCTGGAAGCCGGCAACAAGGCCCCGCCGCTGACCCTGCGCGTGAACGCGCGCCGCACCAGCGTGCAGGACTACCTGGCGCGCCTGGCGGAAGAAGGCATGGAAGCGCAGCAAATCGGCCCATCCGCCATCCGCCTGGCCAAGCCGGTGCCGGTGCTGCAGATCCCCGGCTTCGCCGAAGGCGACGTCTCGGTGCAGGACGCGGGCGCCCAACTGGCGGCCCCGCTGCTGGATGTGCAGCCGGGCATGCGCGTACTGGACGCCTGCGCCGCCCCCGGCGGCAAGACCTGCCACATCCTGGAGCTGGCCGACGTCAGCCTGACCGCCCTGGACGCCGATCCAAAACGCCTGCAGCGGGTGCAGGAGAACCTGGACCGCCTGCAGCTGCAAGCCACCCTGCAACCGGCCGAAGCCCAGAGCGACGCCTGGTGGGATGGCCAGCAGTTCGACCGCATCCTGGCCGACGTGCCCTGCACCGCCTCCGGCATCGTGCGCCGCCACCCGGATATCCGCTGGCTGCGCCGCAAGAGCGACACCCGTCAACTTGCAACACTTTCGGCGGAAATTCTCGACAACCTTTGGAAAATGCTCGCCCCCAATGGTAAATTGCTGTTCGTGACATGTTCGTTGTGGCCGCAGGAGTCCGAGGCGCAGGCGGCCGCTTTCGCGGTGCGCAACCGCGCCACCCGCCTCGATGCGCCCGGCCAATTGCTGCCATTGGGCAGCTCCGAGCAGGATCACGATGGATTGTTCTACGCATTGTTCCGGAAAGATGCGTAACCCTTTGACGAGCACCAGGCAAGTGATCCAAAGATTTTTTCGACTCCTTTGCTGGCAGTTGCTGTTAACGCTTGCGTGTGCGTTGCCGCACGCCGCCCGCGCCGCCGATGAAACGGTGGAGATCACGCGCGCTTATATCGAAGCGGCGGAAGAGGGCTATCGCCTGTCCGCCGCCTACGCGTTCGACCTGAGCCACGGGCTGGAAGACGCCGTGCAAGCCGGCGTTTCGCTGCACTTCACCACCGAAATCAGCTTCACCCGCCCGCGCTGGTACTGGTTCGACGAAAAAGCCGTCACCGCCAAACGCACCCACAAGCTGTGGTATGACGTGCTGACGCGCCAGTACCATGTCAAGATCATCGGCTCCGTGGCGCAGCCTTTCGCCACCCTGGACGAAGCCCTGTTTTTCATCCGCCGCCCGACCCGCTGGGTGGTGGCGCCGCGCGGCGCCCTGAAAGTGGGCGAAACGTATAACGTTACCCTGCGCATGGGCATGGACAAGGACTACCTGCCCAAGCCGATTCAGGTGAACGCCTTCAACAACAGCGAGTGGCGCCTGTCGTCCAGCAAAAAAACCTTCCAGTACAGGGCTGAGTAAGTGAAGTCTGCCCTCAGGTATTTGTTTGTCGTCGCCGGCGCGATCTGCAGCATATTGCTGTTCCTGTTGGCTTCCGCTTCCGACAATTCCGGCTTTTTCGACCGCTATTACGGCTGGCTGCTCGGCCTGAACGCATCCGTCGCGGTGGCGCTGGTGCTGCTGGTCGGCGTGTCGCTGTTCCGCCTCTATTCGCGCTACAAGAGCGGCAAGTTCGGCTCCAAGCTGATGACGCGGCTGGTGGTGCTGTTCGCCGCCATCGGCGTCCTGCCCGGGCTGGTGATCTTCCTGGTGTCGGTGCAGTTCGTCTCGCACTCGATCGATTCCTGGTTCAACGTGCGGGTGGAGGAGGCGCTGGACGCCGGCCTGGACCTGGGCCGCTCGGCGCTGGACGATTCGCTGGCCGAACTGGAAGCCCAGGCGCGCGGCACCGTGCGCCAGCTGGCTGAGGACCCCTTCTACGCCGCCCCGGCCACCCTGGCGCGCTTCGTGCGCCGCCATCCCGGCACCCAGAGCGCCATCATCGTCGACGCGGACGGCGGCCTGATCGTGTCGGCCATGGGCGAGCGGCGCGTCAACCTGTCGGCCGACCTGCCCAGCGCTGCCATGCTGAACAAGGCCAAGGACGAACCGTCTTACGCCGCCTACGAGGGCGGCGGCGAGCTGCGCGACGACCGTGTCGGCGCGCCGCAGCCGGCGCCGCTGGACGCCAACAGCGTGCTGCGCCTGCGCGTGCTGATGGCCATTCCCGACGGCGTGCAGCCGTCCGGCGCCCACCTGGCGCCGCGTTACCTGCAGATCATCCAGGCCGTGCCGCAGCGCCTGGCCAGCAACGGTGAAATGCTGCGCACCGCCTTCTCCGAGTACAAGGAGCGCTACGTGGCGCGCGACGGCCTGCGCAAGATGTACACCGAGACGCTGACCCTGACCCTGCTGCTGGCGGTGTTCGGCGCCATTGCCGCCGCCTTCCTGATCGCGAACGACCTGGCCCAGCCCCTGCTGCTGCTGGCCGAAGGCACGCGCGCGGTGGCCGAGGGCGACCTGTCGCCGCGCCCGATCGTGGCCAGCTCGGACGAACTGGGCACCTTGACCCAGTCCTTCAACACCATGACGCGCCAGCTGTCGGAAGCGCGCAGCGCGGTCGAACGCAACCGGATCGCGCTGCAGAACGCCAAGGCCCACCTGGAGTCGGTGCTGGCGAATATGTCGGCGGGGGTGATGGTGCTCGATTCCGAATTCCGCCTGGTCACCTGCAACGACTCGGTCGAGCGCATCCTGCAGCACGCCGGCGTGACCCTGATCGGGCAGCCGCTGGCGCAGGTGGAGGGCATGCAGGAATTCGCCACCGCCATCATCAACGCCTTCTCGGCGCAGAGCGCGCAGACCGCCGCCGGCCGCAACGTGGCGCGCCTGCACTGGCAGCGCCAGATCGAGATTCCGCGCCCGCCCGGCAGCGCCGAGGACCATGAACTGATCCTGCTGACGCGCGGCTCGCGCCTGCCGCTGGAGACTGGTGCCGGCTATATCGTCGTGTTCGACGATATCACCGACGTGATCTCGGCCCAGCGCTCGATCGCCTGGGGCGAGGTGGCGCGCCGCCTGGCGCACGAAATCAAGAACCCGCTGACGCCTATCCAGCTGTCGGCCGAACGCCTGCAAATGAAGCTTGAATCCAAGCTTGCCGGCCCCGATGTGGAATTGCTCAACAAAGCCTCCACCACCATCGTCAACCAGGTCGCCGCCATGAAACGCATGGTCGACGACTTCCGCGATTACGCCCGCACCCCGCCTGCCGTGCTGCAGCCGCTGGACCTGAACTCGCTGGTCGAGGAGATCCTGCACCTGTACATCGCCGGGGAGGGCAGCGACACCATCCACGCCAACCTGGCGCCAGCCCTGCCCATGGTCATGGGCGACGAGACACAATTGCGCCAGGTAATCCACAACCTGCTGCAAAATGCGCAGGACGCGCTGCAGGAGCACCCTCCTGAAGACGCCGAGCCGCGCATCGACGTGGTCACGGAGGGCATCATTTACCAGAGTGCGGACGGCGGCACGCGTATTGCAGTGCGCCTCTCAATCTCGGACAATGGCCCCGGATTCGCGCCGAAAATCCTGGCCAACGCCTTCGAACCGTACGTGACGTCGAAGGCCAAGGGCACCGGTTTGGGCCTGGCGATGGTGAAAAAGATTATCGAGGAACACGGGGGCCGGATCGATATCCAGAACCGTGACGATAGAAGTGGTGCGTCGGTGCTGATTTTGCTGTTAAAGTTGGCGCCGGTGTAGTTGGCATAATATTGTTGGACTCATAAAATCATTGTCGCGCCGACAGGTATAGAATGCCTGCGTAGAAAGCGACAAATAAGAGGGAAGGGGCAAGGGATACATGGCAAACATTCTCGTAGTTGATGATGAAATGGGCATTCGGGAGTTGCTCTCGGAAATCCTGGGCGACGAAGGCCACGCGGTGACGCTGGCTGAAAACGCCCAGCAGGCACGCCTGGCGCGTGCCGCCGGGGCGCCCGATCTGGTCCTGCTGGATATCTGGATGCCGGATACGGACGGCGTGACGCTGCTGAAGGAATGGCAGCGCGACGGCCTGCTGACCATGCCGGTGATTATGATGTCCGGTCACGCGACCATTGATACCGCAGTGGAAGCGACGCGCATCGGCGCAATGAATTTCCTGGAAAAGCCGATCGCCATGCAAAAGCTGCTGAAAGCGGTGCAGGCGGGCCTGAGCCGCGCCCAGGAAGCGGTGCGGGCGCCGGTGCTGGCGTCCCGTCCGGTGATGCCGGCGCCGGTCGAGGAAAGCAGCGCCTTCGGCCAGGTGCAGGTGGCGCAGCAGCCGGTCACCCATAACCTGGGCATGGCGCGCGCGCTCAACGGCGACAATCCGATCTTCAACCTGTCGTTCGACCTGCCGCTGCGCGAAGCACGCGACGCGTTCGAGCGCATGTACTTCGAACACCACCTGGGCCGCGAAGGCGGCAGCATGACCCGCGTGGCCGAGAAGACCGGGCTGGAACGCACCCACTTGTACCGCAAGCTCAAGCAGCTGGGTGTGGAGCCTGGCAAGCTGTCCAAGAAAAACCAGGCTTGACCGCCACCACCCTGGTCATCGGCCCGACGGCCGCAGCGCGTGAGCACGCGATTGCGGCCGTTTTGTCGCCTGGACGGCCCACCGCCATCATTCTGGAAGGTTTGGCCGACGGAAATTCCCCATTGGTATATGATGAAAGTGACCCGGCGGCATGGCAGCCGCAGGTGCACCGTATTGCCCCCGGCTGCCTATGCTGCGCCGGTAATCTGGTGTTGCGTGTTACATTGAATCGTCTCTTGCGCCGTCCCCCGGCGCAGCTCTTTATCAGCCTGGCGGACGCCACCCACGTCGACCGCCTGCGCGCCATGCTGGCCGAGGCTCCATACGACGCCCTGCTGCGCCTGGAGCCGGTACTAACCGCGTAACCTGGCCGCTTGAATTTGGCGACCACAGCCCCATCTCGGTTTGGTAACTGGTAACGGAACTGTGAAGGAAGCCATATGAATCTCATTTACAACAGCGAGCAATACAGTGTTGTCGAATTTGGCGCGGACCGTAGCCTGGAAGCCCTGCGCTTCGGCGGTTATGAGATCGTCGACAAAGGCGGCAAACGTGAAATCTTCATTGCCGGTGTCCTGGCACAGAGCTTCCGCCGCGACGTTAACGAATTGATTGCCAGTGAACCCACCATCGAGGAGATCGATGAATTCCTGGGCAATTACGAGGCTCTCATGAGCCAACCCGTCCTCCTGCATTAATCCCCGCCCAGCGCCGGGGCAGACGCTTGCCCCGATTTTCCAACTGATGCTAATATTTGCAAAATGCTAACTGAATAGGTCAGTTGGCGGCACTTTTGCGGGAGCATCGTTTGGATCTGAACGAAGACACGGCGCGAACCGCCCCAGTGGTGTCCCTGGCCGGCCAGCCAAACTATCGCCGGCGATACTGGCCCCTGCTGTTGCTCGCTGTTTGCCTGGGCGCAAGCGCGCAAAACCAGGATTTGCCGGTCGCCAAGTTGGCGGACAAGGTGCACGTGTACATCATCCCCACCGACGGTATCGCGGAGCAGGGCGCAGGCCGTATGGCGCGCGGAGTGAGCGCGGAGACCGGCTTGACGGTCAGGTCCACCCTGTGGGCACCGTCCGGCAAGCTGGAACCATTCGCCGGTACCGACCAGTACGCGGCGGAAGACCTCATCGCCCTTAGCGCGCCGATCGCACGCACGCTGCACGATGCCTCGCCGAGCACCTATTACATCGTGCTGACCAACCGCGACATCAATTCCTCCGACCGCACCTTCCGCTACGCGATCGCGCACCACAACCCGGCGGCAAATACTTCGGTACTATCGATTGCGCGCCTGCTGCATAACCGGAATGGCACGGCGGCCACGCCGGAGGTGGCGGGCATGCGGATCGGAAAGATGCTGGTGCGGACTGTCGGCGAAATGCGGTTGGGCTGGAAGCGCACCGGCGAACCGCACGACGTCATGTACGCGCCCATCATGTCAACCGACGATATCGACCGTATGGACCTGGCGCGTTCCGTCCAGGCGCGCAGGAAGGGGGGATTGCAATGAGCACCACAGACGCCTTGCGCGAGCTGTACGCTGCGCTGAACCGCGGCGATATCGATACGGTGGTGAAGGACTTCGACCCGGCGATTGTCTGGATCGAGTTCCCCGATGCGCCAGGCGGCGGCACCTATCGCGGCCGCGATGTTGTGCGCGCCCACTTTACGCAAGCGCGCAGCAAATGGGCGGAGGGCAGTTGCGAGCCGGAGCGCTTCGTCGTTGCCGGCGACAAGATCGTCGCCTTCCTGCAAATCCATGTGCGCCTGCAGGGCGAGACCGAGTGGCGCCAAGGCCGGCACGCCGCCGCCTACACCTTCCGCAACGGCAAGGCCGTCGAGATGCGCATCATCGAAGACGAGCAGGAAGCGATGGACTGGGTGGGCGCCTGATGCCAGCCCTCGGATTCAGCCACTACAACCTGCGTGCGCCGCGCGCGCTGCTGGATGAATTGCGCGATTTTTACTGCGACGTAGTCGGCTTGGCGCCCGGCCCCCGGCCGCCGTTCAACAGCTTCGGCTACTGGCTCTACGCGGGAGCGCACGCCGTGCTGCACCTGTCCGAAGCGCGGCCCGGCGAGGAGCGCGAAGCGCGCGCCAGCGGCACCTTCGACCACGCCGCCTTCCGCTGCACCGGGCGCGCGGCCTATGAACGCGAACTGGCGCAGCGCGGCATCCCGTACCGCACAGCCCTGGTGCCGGAAACGCAGGTGCTGCAAGTGTTTTTTAAAGACCCGGCTGGGAATGGCGTTGAACTGAATTTCGAGGAACAGGATGACTGAATCGCTTATCTCTCCCATGGCCGCGCATGGTGCCCTGGCGGCCTGCTTGAACGCGCTGTTGACGGTTGCCGGCGCTCCGGCGATCCGGGGCGTGGGCCGCAAGCCGGTGCTGGGCATGTGGTTCAGCCGCATTGGGCGCTAACGCCGGTGCTGACCGTCGCCGTCATACTGTTGTTCCTTACCGGCCTCGCCCACTCCTACCTGGGTGAGCGCTATATTCTCATGCGCCTTTTCCGGCGCGAGAACTTGCCGAAGATGTTCGGCAGTACCGACTTCACCACCGGCACCTTGCGTTTCGTCTGGCACCTTCTCACGGTTGTCTGGTGGGGGATTGCGATCCTCATCCTGCTCGCGATGGACGAGCCGCTGCAGACGCGCGTGGTGCTGCAGGTATTCAGCGCCGTGGCGCTGGTCTCTGGCTTGTTTCCGCTGTACTTCACGCGCGGGCGGCATTTGTCGTGGGTGGTGTTTTTCGCGGTCGCCGCGCTTCTTTGGTTGGCCGCAACCTGATAAAGTTGCGGGATGTGCCAATTACTCGCAATGAACTGCAATGTCCCGACTGACATTGTGT
Organism: Pseudoduganella guangdongensis; assembly: GCF_009857475.1. GTDB lineage: Bacteria > Pseudomonadota > Gammaproteobacteria > Burkholderiales > Burkholderiaceae_D > Rugamonas > Rugamonas guangdongensis. Next base: position 92,866 of record NZ_WWCJ01000018.1, read on the forward strand.
TCAGCTTCACCGGTTTTGCCCTGCGCGGCGGTCAGACCGATACCCACCATGACGGCTGGGGCATCGCCTTTTTCGAAGGCGCCGGCGTGCGTCATTTCGTCGATCACCAGGCGGCGATCCATTCGCCCATCGCGGAGCTGATCAAGAACTATCCGATCAAGTCGAAGAACGTGATCGCCCACATCCGCAAGGCCACGCAGGGCGAGGTCATGCTGGAGAACTGCCACCCCTTCGTGCGCGAGCTGTGGGGCCGCTACTGGGTATTCGCCCACAACGGCGACCTGAAGGAATTCGCGCCGGTGCTGCACGGGCCGTTCCGCCCGGTCGGCACCACCGACAGCGAGCAGGCCTTCTGCCTGATCCTGCAGGAATTGAGCGAACGCTTTGGCGACACCTGCCCGCCGCTGCCGATGCTGCGCGCCCAAGTCGAGAAAACGGTACGCAATATCGCCGCCCATGGCACCTTCAACATGATGCTGTCCGACGGCCGTGCCATGTTCGCGCATTGCTCGACCCATTTGCATTACATTGTGCGCCAGCATCCTTTCGATAAGGCGAATCTATCGGATGAGGATGTCAGCGTCGACTTTTCCCAAGTGACCACGCCCAACGACCGGGTGGCCGTGATCGTGACCCAGCCACTGACTACTAATGAGCAATGGACTGCCTTCGCGCCAGGCGAGATAAAATGCTTTGTGGACGGCCTGCCGCAGAAAAGGGACTTCGAGCAGATTTAGACAGACAGGGGGCAGATTTGATGCCAAAATGATAGGACACGTCAGGAATTTCCCTATGATCGACCTTTCCAGCAACAATGCGGCCTCCCAGAGCCTGAAAGTTCGCGAATTCTATCTGGGCCGGCAGCCCATCCTGGACCGGAACCAGGCCTTGTTCGGCTACGAGTTGCTTTTTCGCAACGCCCCGGTCGGGCCTGCCAACATCGATACCTCCCAGCTTTCCGCCACCGCCGCTGTGGTCGCGCACGCCGCCCAACTGGGCATGGAGCGCACCATTGGCGACGCGATCGGCTTTGTCAACGTCGATGCCGACGCCATCCTGAGCGATATCTTCGGCTTCCTGCCGCGTGAAAAACTGGTGCTGGAAGTGAGCGGCGCGGCCGACCTGGCGCCGGCGGTCATGGCGCGCATGTCGGAACTGGTGAGCCACGGATTCCGTTTCTCGCTGGACGAGATCAATGCCGAATCGGCCCAACTGCCAACCCTGCTGCCGATGGTGGAGTACATCAAGCTGTCCATGCGCGATATGCCGCTGGATGCGCTGGTCAGGCTGGCGCCGCGCCTCAAGCAGGACGGCAAGAAGCTGGTGGCCTGCAAGGTCGAGAACCGCGACGAATTCAAGACCTGCCTGGACCTGGGCTGCGACTACTTCCAGGGCTATTACTTCGCCAAGCCGGTCATCATGAGCGGCAAAAAGCTGTCGCCGTCGCAAATGGCGGTAATGGAGCTGATGACGCTGGTCACCTCGGAAGCGGACAACGCCGAAATCGAGCGCGCCATCAAGAAGGATGTGTCGCTGGCGCTGAACCTGCTGCGCCTGGTGAACACGCCCGCCGTCGGCGCGCGCCAGCGCATCGATTCGCTGAGCCAGGCCGTGCATATCCTGGGCCGCCGCCAGTTGCAGCGCTGGCTGCAGATCATACTGTACGCGGAGCCGGGCAAGCGCGGCCACTCGATGACGCCTTTGCTGATGCTGGCCACCACGCGCGGCCGCCTGCTGGAACTGCTGGCGACCAAGCTGCGCCCGGCGCACCGCCACGTGGCCGATATCGCGTTCACGGTCGGCATCATGTCGCTGATGGATACGCTGTTCGGCATTCCGATGAAGGAGATCCTGGCGCAGATCCCGATGGGCGACGAAGTCGGCGAAGCGCTGCTGTTCCGTGGCGGCTTCTTCGGCGACTTGCTCAAGCTGGCCGAATGCATCGAACGGCTGGAGGATATGGATACCCGCATCCTGCCGGCGCTGGCCGAACTGGCCATCTCCACCGAGGAGCTGGTGGAGCTGGAGATGTCGGCATTCGAATGGAGCGACAACGTAGTGCGATACGCCCTGTGACGGCGTAGGCACCGACAGCGGCGCCGCATTCGCGGCGCCGTTTTTTTTGGGGAGGCCGATTGTGTTAAGTGTGAGTGGGCTGGTCAAGTCATTCGGGGAGCGGCGCGCGGTGGATGGCGTGTCGTTCCAGGTGCGGCGCGGACAGACGGTGGGTTTGCTGGGACCGAACGGCGCCGGCAAGTCGACCACGGTCAGCATGATCTGCGGCCTAATCAAGGCCGATAGCGGCAGCGTCACCCTTGATGGCGAGGCGGTCGGGCAGGGCGCCAGCGCGGCCAAGGCGAAACTGGGCCTGGTGCCGCAGGACCTGGCGCTGTACGAAGATTTGCCGGCCATCGAGAACCTCAAGCTGTTCGGCGCGCTGTATGGCCTGAAAGGGGCGGCGCTGGCGCGCCGCGCGGAGGAGGTGCTGGCGCTGGTCGGATTGTCGGACCGGGCGAAAGACAAACCGTCCACCTTCTCCGGCGGCATGAAGCGCCGCCTGAATATCGGCGCGGCGCTGCTGCACGACCCGCAGCTCCTGATCCTGGACGAGCCGACCGTGGGCGTGGACCCGCAAAGCCGCAACGCCATCTTCGATACGCTGGAGGCGCTGAAGGCGCAGGGCCGCTCGCTGATCTACACCAGCCATTACATGGAGGAAGTGGAGCGCCTGGCCGATCATATCGTCATCATCGACCACGGCAAGGTGCTGGCCGACGCGGCGCCGGCGGAGCTGCAGCGCCGCTTGCCGGCGCAAGCGGCGCTGCAGGTGGAGCTGGCGGCATCCAGCGCGGCGGTTGAAGCGCTGGTGGCGCAGCTGGCCGCGCAGCCTGGTGTGGCGGGCGTGCGCCATAGCGGTGTGCTGTTCGACATCAGCCTGCACGACGCCGCGCACGCCGCGCGCGTGCTGCGCTGGCTGGACGAGCAGGGCCACACGTTGGCCCATTTCTCCACCGCCCGCACCAAGCTGGAAGACATCTTCCTCACCCTGACCGGCCGCACCCTGCGCGATTAAGGAATTCCGATGACAGCAATTTTCGCTATGGTCCGCAAGGACCTGATCCTGTACCTGAACGATAAGCGCGCCCTGATGCTTAACCTGCTGATGCCGATCGTGCTGGCGGCCTTCTTCGGCTCCCTGTTCGGCGGCGCCGGCGGCGGCAATAACAGCAAGCTGGAGATCGGTCTGGTGCAGCAGGACAGCAGCGTCATCGGCCGCAAGATCGGCGATGCGCTGAAGGCTGATTCGACGCTGCAGGTTACGGAGTTGAGCCAGCAGGAGGCGCAGGACAAGGTGCGCGCGGGTAAATTGATGGTGGCGGTGGTGATTCCGGCCGGCTTTGGCGACGCGGCAGGCCAATCGCTGTTCCAGCCGGGCAGCAAGCCACAACTGCCGCTGTATTACGATCCTTCGCAGACGACGGTACTGGCGATGGTGAAGGGCTTGCTGACGCAGCATGTGATGCAGGGCGTGACGGGCGAGGTGATGGGCGGCGCGTCCGGCAGCAAGTTCACCGACGCGAGCCTGAAGCAGCTGGAGGAGGTGCCCGCCAGCGATGATAAGGAGGCGCTGCTAGGCCTCTTGGGCGGTTTGAAGAAGTACCAGGAGCATGAGGCGTCCAAGGTGGAGAGCCAGCGCACCGTGGCTTCCGGCGGCGGCTTGACCGTGCCTTTCACCACCAGGGAAGAGGCGCTCAGTTCGGGGCCGAAGTACAACGCTTATGCGCATGCGTTTGCCGGCATGGGGGTGCAATTCATCCTGTTCATGGGGATTGATGTGGGCATCAGCATCCTGCTGGCGCGCCGCATGGGGATCTGGAACCGCCTGCTGGCGGCGCCGATTACGATGACGCAGGTGCTGCTGTCGCGCGCTTTGTCGGGGGCGTTGATTGCTGCTGCGCTGATGGTGGCGATTTTCGCGTGCGCGATGCTGATCTTTAAGGTGGAGATCACCAATGTCGCCGGCTTTGCGCTGGTGGTGGTGGCGTTTGCGCTGATGACGGCGTCGTTCGGGCTGCTGATTGCTGCCTTTGGTAAAACGCCGGAGGCGGCGCGTGGGTTGGCGACGTTTGCGACGCTGATCCTGGTGATGCTGGGCGGGGCATGGGTGCCGACGTTCGTGTTCCCGGGGTGGATGCAGCAATTGACGCTCGTGGTGCCGACGCGCTGGGCAGTCGACGGGCTGGATGCCATGACCTGGCGCGGCTTGGGGATGGATGTAGCGCTGCAGACGGCCGGAGTGCAGCTGGCGTTTGCGGTGGTGTTTGGGGCGTTGGCGATCTGGCGCTTCCGCGCCCAAACCCGGTAAGGCAGGGTCAGACCCAAGGGTCAGACCCTCGGGTCTGACCCAGGTTTACCGGGTTTAGAGATTCGGCGCCAGCCACCGCTCCAGCTGCTCCTTCGACTCGCCGCGACGAGCAGCCATATCCAGCACCTGGTCCTCATTCACCTTACCCACAACAAAGTACTTCGCCTCCGGATGCGCGAAATAGAACCCGGAAACCGCCGCCCCCGGGAACATCGCAAACGACTCCGTCAGCTCCATCCCGATTTCCTCCGCAGCCAGCACGCGGAACACATCCTTCTTCACCGTATGCTCAGGGCAAGCCGGATAGCCCGGTGCCGGACGAATACCGCGGTACTCCTCCTTGATCAGCGCCTCATTCGACAGCGCCTCGTCGGCCGCATAGCCCCACAGATCCTTACGCACACGCTCGTGCATATACTCCGCAAAGGCCTCCGCCAGGCGATCCGCCAGCGACTTCAGCATGATCGACGAATAATCGTCATGCGCATCCTCAAAGCGCTTCTCATACTTCTCGATGCCCAGGCCCGCAGTCACCGCGAACATGCCGATGTAATCCGTCTTGCCCGATGATTTAGGCGCAATGAAATCCGCCAGGCACTGGTTCGGGCGCTGCACGCCATCGATCACCGGCTTCAGTCCCTGCTGGCGCAGGCCGTAGTAAGTGAAGGCGACTTCGCTGCGCGTCTCGTCGGTGTAAATCTCGATATCGTCGTCGTTGACAGTATTCGCCGGCAGCAGCGCGATCACGCCATTGGCGGTCAGCCAGCGGCCATCGATGATCTTCTTCAGCAGCGCCTTGCCTTCCTCGAACACCTTGGACGCCGCTTCGCCCACCACCTCGTCGGTCAGGATGGCAGGGAAGGGGCCGGCCAGGTCCCAGGTCTGGAAGAACGGGCCCCAGTCGATGTACTCGGCGATGGTTGCCAGGTCCACATTCTTGAACATGCGGCGGCCCACGAACTTCGGACGCACCGGCGCGAACTCCAGCTTCATCTTGTTGGCGCGTGCCGCTTCCAGCGACACGGTCGGCAGCGCCTTCTTATTGGCGTGCTGCTCGCGGATGCGCGCGTAGTCGTGGTCCAGTTCCTCCACAAATTTGTTGCGCTGCTCCTCGGTCAGCAGCGACTGTGCCACCGAGACCGAACGCGATGCGTCCGGCACGTACACCACCGGACCATCGTAGTTATGCGCGATCTTCACCGCCGTGTGGGCGCGGCTGGTGGTGGCGCCGCCGATCAGCAGCGGGATTTTCAGCATGCGGAAATGCTCATCGCGCTGCATCTCTTTCGCCACGTGCGCCATTTCTTCCAGCGACGGCGTAATCAGGCCGGACAGGCCGATGATGTCCGCGTTCTCCGACTTGGCCTTGGCCAGGATTTCGGATGCCGGCACCATCACGCCCATATTGACCACTTCAAAGTTATTGCACTGCAGGACCACGGAGACGATGTTCTTGCCGATATCGTGCACGTCGCCCTTCACGGTCGCGATCACGATCTTGCCCTTGGGCTTGGCGACGATACCGGTGCGCGCTTCTTCCGCCTTTTTCTCTTCCTCGATGTACGGGATCAGGTGGGCCACGGCCTGCTTCATCACGCGCGCCGACTTCACCACCTGCGGCAGGAACATCTTGCCCTGGCCGAACAGGTCGCCCACGATATTCATGCCGTCCATCAGCGGGCCTTCGATCACATTGATCGGACGGCCGCCGGAAGCGAATACCTGCTGGCGCATTTCTTCCGTGTCGTCGGTGATGAACTGGGTGATGCCGTGCACCAGCGCATGCGCCAGGCGCTTCTCCACGGGCGCGTTGCGCCATTCCAGGTTGGCCGCCTCCTGCTTGGCGCCGCCCTTCAGCGTCGCCGCGAATTCGATCATGCGCTCGGTGGCGTCCTCGCGGCGGTTCAGCACCACGTCCTCCACGCGCTCGCGCAATTCGGCCGGCAGGTCGTCATAGACGCCCACCATGCCCGCATTGACGATACCCATGGTCATGCCGGCCTTGATGGCGTGGTACAGGAACACGGTATGGATCGCCTCGCGCGCCGGGTCGTTGCCACGGAAGGAGAACGACACGTTCGATACGCCGCCCGAAATCTTCGCGTGCGGCAGGTTGTCCTTGATCCAGCGCGTGGCGTTGATAAAGTCCACCGCGTAATTGTTGTGCTCTTCGATGCCGGTCGCAATGGCGAAGATGTTCGGGTCGAAGATGATGTCTTCCGGCGGGAAGCCGACTTTCTCGGTCAGCACCTTGTAGGCGCGTTCGCAGATTTCGATCTTGCGCGCGAAGGTGTCGGCCTGGCCGGTTTCGTCAAAGGCCATCACGATCACGGCGGCGCCGTAGCGGCGGCAGAGCTTCGCCTGGCGGATGAATTCCTCCTCGCCTTCCTTCATCGAGATCGAGTTTACCACCGCCTTGCCCTGCACGCACTTCAGGCCCGCCTCGATCACCGACCACTTGGAGGAGTCGATCATGATCGGCACGCGCGAGATATCCGGTTCGGACGCGATCAGGTTCAGGAAGCGGGTCATGGCGGCCTGGGAATCCAGCATCGCCTCGTCCATATTGATGTCGATCACCTGGGCGCCGTTTTCCACCTGCTGGCGCGCCACGGACAGCGCCTCGTCGTACTGCTCGTTCAGGATCATGCGCGCGAAGGCCTTGGAGCCGGTCACGTTGGTGCGCTCGCCCACGTTGACGAAGAGCGAATCGTCGTCGATGGTGAACGGCTCCAGGCCGGACAGGCGCTGCGCCACCGGCACGTGCGGCACGGCGCGCGGCTTGGCGCTGGAGAGCAGCTTGGCGACCGCCGCGATGTGGTCGGGCGTGGTGCCGCAACAGCCGCCGGCCACGTTGATGAAGCCCGCATCGGCGAACTCGCGCAGCAGGCGCGACGTATCTTCCGGCAGCTCGTCGAAGCCGGTGTCGCTCATCGGGTTGGGCAGGCCGGCGTTCGGGTAGATGCAGACGAAGGTATCGGCGATCTGCGACAGCTCCTCGGCGTAGGGGCGCATCAGGGTCGCGCCCAGCGCGCAGTTCAGGCCAATGGTGATCGGCTTGGCGTGGCGCACCGAATTCCAGAACGCCGGCACGGTCTGGCCGGACAGGATGCGGCCGGAAGCGTCGGTCACGGTGCCCGAGATCATCAGCGGCAGGCGCTCGATGTCCGGACGCTCGTCGAAATACTGGTCGATGGCGAACAGCGCCGCCTTGCAGTTCAGGGTATCGAAGATGGTTTCCACCAGCAGCACGTCGGAGCCGCCGTCGACCAGGCCGCGCACCTGCTCATAGTAGGCCGCCACCAGCTGGTCGAAGGTCACGTTGCGCGCGGCCGGATCGTTCACATCCGGCGAAATGGAAGCGGTCTTTGGGGTCGGGCCCAGGGCGCCGCAGACGAAGCGCGGCTTGTCCGCGGTCGAATATTTGGCGGTGGCCGCCTTCGCCAGCTTGGCCGCCTCCACGTTCATTTCATACGCCAGGTGGCCCATGAAGTAATCGTCCTGCGCGATCGAGGTGGCGCCAAAAGTATTGGTCTCGATCATGTCCGCGCCAGCGGCCAGGTAGCGCTCGTGGATTTCCTGGATCACGTGGGGCTGGGTCAGGGTCAGCAGCTCATTATTACCCTTGACGAAGAGCTCGCGATGGCCGCTACCGGCCGGCGCCGCGAAATCCTTGAAGCGCTCGCCCCGATACGCCTGCTCATCCAGTTTGTACTGCTGGATGATGGTACCCATCGCCCCATCCAGGAACATGATGCGCTGCTTGAGCATGTCACGCAGCTGGGCTTCGGTCTTGGAAGTTGGACGGGTCTGGATAGTCATTTTGAAATCAAGGGTTTGGCAACGTGGACCTGAAATTATACGGCAAAGCAGCATTTTCCCCCGCCAAGCCCCCCCACCCGCCGATACAAATTCGGCATTTGCTTATGCGAAATGTCCACCTTGGGGCGGTGCGGCGGCCGGCAGGACGAAAAGGGGACATTTGTGCGGATTTTGCACAAATCATGTGTTGCCAGGCGGCTACCAAAAGGGCGGCGGGCTGCCTAAGATGGCTCCATCAACCAACCACTTGAAGGAGATCCAAAATGCCCATCCTGAACATCACCGTCAGCGCTACCCCCGATAAAGTGCCCGCCAAGCAGGTCAGCGACATCCTGATGAAGCACACGGGCGCGATCCTGCATAAGGCGCCGGCGCTGACCGCCATCGCGGTGCATTACACCCCGCGCGAGCAGTGGTTCGTGGGCGGGGAGTCGCTGGTGGCGCTGGGTAAGGCGAGCTTCTTCTTCGACATCAAGATCACGGATGAAACCAATACGGCCAACGAGAAGGCGGCTTATATCGCGGCGGTCTATCAGGACTTGCAGCAGCTTCTGGGCGAGCTGCATGAGGTGAGCTATATCCACATCGACGACGCGCGTCCGGCGGCCTGGGGCTGGGGCGGGCTGACGCAGCAGTTCCGCGCGGTTCAGAAGATGTTGATGTAAACGCTGGCGGCGTAGTCGACAAAGGCGCGCACCTTGGGCGACAAATGGCGGTTCTGCGGGTAGAGGGCGTACAGCACGCGCGGTTTGGGGCTGTAGCCGGGCAGGACCGGCACCAGGCTGCCGCGCGCCAGCTCTTCGCGCAGGATGAAGGCGGCGGCGTTGGCGATGCCGACGCCGGCCAGCGCGGCGGCGCGCAGGGCGATATTGGTGTTGGCTTGCAGGGTGCCGCGCACGGTCACCGTCTGCTCGGCGCCATCGGGGCCGGCCAGGGTCCATTCGTTGGGACGGGCGGCGGCGGTGTAGACCAGGCAGTTGTGCTGCACCAGGTCGGATGGGGTGGCGGGGGCGTCGTGCCGGCGCAGGTATTCCGGGCTGGCGGCCAGCACCACCTTGCTGCTGGCCAGGCGCCGTGCCACCAGGGTGGAATCGGGCAGCTCGCGCGCCAGGCGCAGGGCGACGTCGAAGCCGTCTTCGATCAGGTCCACCATGCGGTCGTTGCACACCAGGTCCACCTGCAGGCCGGGGTAGCGGGCCATGAAACCGGGCAGCCATTGCGCCACTTCGATGGTGCCGAAGGCCATGGGGGCGTTGATGCGCAGGGTGCCGGTGGGTTCGGCCTGGTGGCGGCCGATATTGCGGTCGGCGTCGTCCAGCGTGTCGAGCACCTGGCGCGCGGCTTCGTAGTAGTCGCGGCCGGCGTCGGTCAACGCCAAGCGACGCGTGGTGCGGTTCAGGAGCTGGACGCCAAGGTGCTCTTCGAGCTGGCGCACCTGGCGTGAAACGATGGTGTGGGAGATGCCGAGGGCGTCGGCGGCAGCGGTGAAGCTGCCCAGTTCGACCACGCGGCGGAGCGCGCGCAGCGCCGCGAGTTGGTCCATTTACTGGAAGCGCTGCCCGTCGAGCGGGAAGCCTTTGATGAATTCGGCGGCGGGCAGGCGTTTGCCGCCTGGTTTTTGCAGCTGCGTCAGGCGCAGGGCGCCTTCGCCGCAGGCGACAATGATGCCGTGCTGGGCGTCGGCGGCAATCACCTCGCCCGGCGCGGCGCGGCTGCTCTCCTCCAGCACTTCCGCGCCCCACAGCTTGACCACCGTGCCGCCGACATCGCCATGCGCGCCGGGGAAGGGGTTGAAGGCGCGGATCTTGCGGCTGATCTCGCGCGCGCTCTGGGTGAAGTCCAGCGCGGCTTCTTCTTTCAGGATCTTGTTGGCGTAGGTGACGCCCTGCTCGGGCTGCGGCACCGCTTCCAGCACGCCTTGCTCCATCTTGCGCAGCACCTTGACCATCATCTGGGCGCCCATGGCGGCCAGCTTGTCGTGCAGGCTGGCGGTGGTGTCCTGCGGCGTGATCGGGGTGCGTTCGATCAGCAGCATCGGGCCGGTGTCCAGGCCTTCTTCCATTTGCATGATGGTGACGCCGGTTTCGGCGTCGCCCGCCTCGATCGCGCGGTGGATCGGGGCCGCGCCGCGCCAGCGCGGCAGCAAGGAGCCGTGGATGTTCAGGCAGGGCTTGATGTCGAGCGTGGAGCGCGGCAGGATCAGGCCGTAGGCGGCCACCACCATCACGTCGTAATCGGTGGCCAGCAGGCGCTCGTGGGCGGCTTGCGCTTGCGCCGCGCGCTGCGGGTCTTTGGCGTCCATGCGCAGCGACAAGGGCTGCAGCACTTCAATGCCGTGCTGGACGGCGTACTGCTTGACCGCCGACGGCTGCAGCTGCATGCCGCGGCCGGCCGGGCGGTCGGGCTGGGTCAGCACCAGGGGAATCTCGAAACCTGCTTCATGCAGGGCCTGGAGGGCGACGGCGGCAAATTCCGGCGTGCCCGCGAAGATTACTTTCATGCTTCCCCCGCGGCGGTCAGTAACGGCGACCCGCGGCGCGCAGCGCTTCTTCGCGCTGCAGGCCGCGTTCTTCTTTTTGCAGTTTGGTCTTGATACGGTTGCGCTTCAAGGGGGACAGGTACTCGACAAAGACCTTGCCCTGCAGGTGGTCCATCTCGTGCTGGATGCAGACTGCCAGCAGGCCGTCGGCTTCCAGCTCAAAAGCTTCACCCTTGACGTTGAAGGCGCGCACTTTCACCTTGGACGGGCGTTCCACGCCGTCGTAGATGCCGGGCACGGACAGGCAGCCCTCGTCGTACACCTGCTTGTCTTCGCTCGACCACAGAATTTCCGGGTTGATGAAGGCGGTCAGGCCGGATTTGTCCTCGGTGGTGTCGATGACCACCACTTGCTCGTGCACGTCCACCTGGGTGGCGGCCAGGCCGATACCGGGGGCGTCGTACATGGTTTCCGCCATGTCGTCGACCAGCTTGGCAAGGCGCTCGTCAAATACGGCGACGGGTTTGGCGACCTTGTGCAGGCGGGGATCGGGGTAGCGGAGAATATTCAGTTTCACGGGTTGGATCTTAGTCAAACGACAATAATTATGCAGCGAATGTGCGGTAAACGGCCCTTATAACGTGTGCACGGTTGCTCCTGTGACACGATTTCCTTGCTTGATCAGGGTAATATGGGCAGAATTTGATTTCAGTGAGGCAAGCCTTTCGGGCCTTCCGTCATTGCCGCACCTAACGGATATATCAATGAAAAATTTTAGCACAAGCAGCCGCCGCCTGTTGGCCGCCGCCCTGTTTTGCGGTGTGACGGCCGTTTCGGCCCAGGCGAAACCGCTCGTTTGCGAATTCAAGCCGAACGCACCGGACAGCCATACCGTCGTCAAGGGCGATACCCTGTGGGGCATCGCCGGCACTTTCCTGGACAAGCCCTGGTGCTGGCCGCAGGTCTGGGGCATGAACAAAGAAGAAATCGCCAACCCGCACTGGATTTACCCGGGGCAGGTGGTGTGGTTCGACCGCGCGGCCGGCCGCCTGCGCCTTGGCACCAAGGTGGGCGGCAATGGTTCCGGCGCCGGGGATATGCGCCTGTCGCCGCAGCTGCGCATGCAGGGCCTGGGCAAGGATGCGGTGCAATCCATCCCGTCCGGCGTGATCGAGCCCTTCCTGAGCCAGCCGCTGATCATCGAAGACGATGAACTGAAGAATGCGCCGCGCATCATCGCCACGCGCGGCAGCCGGGTGTACCTCGGTAAGGATGACAAAGCCTATGTGCGGGGCGACCTGAAGGGCGGCACCTCGTTCCAGGTGTTCCGTCCGGGCAAACCGCTGAAAGACCCGGTCACCAAGGCCGTGGTGGCGCAGGAGGCGTTCTACCTGGGCACCCTGAAACTGGAAGCGGTGGCCGAGAAGGGGAGCGATGTGCACACCTTCGTGGTGCAGAACGCCAAGGAGGAGATGGGCAAGGGCGATATGCTGATGGCCATGCCGCCCATGCCGATGCAAAACTACGTGCCGCACCCGCCGGACGCCGATGTCACGGCGCAGGTACTGGCGATCTATGGCGGCGTCACGCACGCGGGCCAGAACCAGGTTGTCAGCATTAATCGCGGAAAGCTTGACGGACTCGATGTCGGATCCGTGCTACAGCTGTACCATCGAGGTGAAACGGTGACCGATCCGGGCGGCGAAAAAGGCTGGCACGGATTGAACAAGCCGCAGGTCAAGCTGCCCGATGAGCGCGTAGGCAGCCTGTTTATCTTCCGCGTGTTCAAGAAGGTGTCGTACGGCTTGATCATGCAGGTGACTGAACCAATCGTCGTGGGGGATGTCGCCAAGTCAGCGGAGTAACTCCCATGGCCGTGCAGGACACGGACGCCCCCACCCCCGCCTGCCAGGACGTCGAGCGCCTGGCAGCGTGGCTGCGCCTGGCAAACTCGCCGGGCGTCAGCCGTCACGCAGCGTTTGAACTGCTGCAGTTCTACCAGTCCCCCCAAGCTGTTTTCAGCGCCGCCAACCTGCTCCTGGCCGGTCCGCCCGCGCGCAACGATGCCGAGCCGCCGGCGCGGGCGCATGCCACGGACGACACCGAGGCCGCGTTCGGCCCGGCGCCGGCCCAATCACGGGCGCGGCCCTGGAACTGGTTGCCGCGCTTCGAGCCGGACGGCGCGGGCGAACGCCTGTCGCGCCAGGCCGCGCGCCTGCTGGCCGGCCCGATGCCGGAGCGCTTCTTGCGCCTGGCCGAGGCCACGCTGGAGTGGGCCAGCCGGCCCGGCAACCACGTGCTGCGGCTGGGCGATGCCGCCTATCCGCCCAGCCTGCGGCATATTGCCGACCCGCCCCTGCTGCTGCACGCCAAAGGCGACCCCGGCCTGCTGCAGCGCGAGGCGGTGGCGGTGGTGGGCGCGCGCAAGGCCACCACGCAGGGCACGGCCAATGCGCGCGCCTTCGCCGAAACGCTGTCGCGGGCGGGCTTGCTGGTGGTGTCCGGCCTGGCGCTCGGCATCGATGCCGCCGCGCACGAGGGCGGCCTGGCCGGGCACGGTGGCACGGTGGCGGTGATCGGCACCGGCATCGACCGCATTTATCCGCGCCGCAACGCCGGCCTGGCGCGCCGCATTGCGGAGGAGGGCTGCCTGCTCAGCGAGTTCGCGCTGGGCACGCATGCGCGCGCCGAGCATTTTCCCATCCGCAACCGCATCATCGCCGGCATGGCGCGGGCGACGCTGGTGGTGGAGGCGGCCGCCAAGTCGGGCTCGCTGATCACGGCCTACGCCGCGCTGGAGGCGGGGCGCGAAGTATTCGTGCTGCCCGGCTCGGTGCACGCGCCGCAGTCGGTGGGCTGCCATGACCTGATCCGCAGCGGCGGCCGCCTGGTGGCGTCGCCCGGGCATTTGCTGGAGGACCTGGGCGTCGGTCCGGGCGGCGTGCCGGGCATGGCGGGCGGGGTGGGGGACGGCGCGCTGGACGAGCTGGCGCGGGGCTTGCTGCAGGCGCTGGGTTACGATCCGGTCGGCGCCGATGAGCTGGCTACAAGGTTGCAACTTGACCCAAGTGATATGCAGGCAAGCTTGTTAACTTTGGAACTGGCCGGTGTGGTGGAAAGGCTGCCGGGCGGTACTTTCCAACGTGTGAGAGCCCCCTGAACCGCCGCGAAGCTTGTGCCGGGCGCGCAGATGCTGCTAAAGTAGCGGCATGTTTGACATCCTGGTTTACCTGTACGAGACCTATTACCGCCCTGATGCCTGCCCTGAACCTGCAGCATTGGCAAAGAAACTTTCCGCAGTCGGTTTTGACGACGTGGAAATTTCCGAGGCGTTGGTCTGGCTGAACGATCTCACCGCCATGGCTGGCGTTGAGCAGTCGTCGGCGTTTGCCTCCAAGGGCACGCGTTTCTACGTGCGCCAGGAGCTCGACGTACTTGGTGCTTCCGCCGTCGGCTTCATCCAGTTCCTGGAGAGCGCCGGCCTGTTGTCCCCGCTGCAACGTGAAATCGTGATCGAACGCGCCCTGGCGCTGGACGAGGCGCCAGTGTCGCTGGGCAAGCTGAAAATCATTGTGCTGATGCTGCTGTGGAGCCAGGGCAAGGAGCCGGACGCCCTGATGTTCGACGACCTGTTCGGTGCCGAGGAAGACCAGGCGCCACGCCTGTTGCACTGAGCGCACTCTTGCCAGCGTTGCCCTGCGCCGGCCGTTTCCGTAATAATATTTGCAGCGTTGCGGTTTCAGTCATGAAACCCAAAGACTTCCTTTACTTGCGAATGTTGTATGATGCGCGCTGCCGCACACACCTACGAGAACTATAAATATGAGTAAAGCCCTCATCATCGCTGAGAAACCATCTGTCGCGAACGACATCGCGAAAGCCCTTGGCGGCTTCAGCAAGCACGATGAGTATTTCGAATCCGACGACTACGTGCTGTCCTCGGCGGTGGGTCACCTGCTGGAAATCGCCGTGCCGGAAGAGCACGATGTCAAGCGCGGCAAATGGACTTTCACCCATTTGCCGATGATCCCGCCATACTTTGCGCTGAACCCGATCGCCAAGACTGAATCGCGCCTCAAGGTGCTGAACAAGCTGATCAAGCGCAAGGACGTCACCACCCTGATTAACGCATGCGACGCGGGCCGCGAAGGTGAACTGATCTTCCGCCTGATTGCGCAGAATGCGAAAGCCAAGCAGCCGGTCAAGCGCCTGTGGCTGCAGTCCATGACGCCGACCGCGATCCGCGACGGCTTCACCCACCTGCGCAGCGACGAGGAAATGCTGCCGCTGGCCGACGCGGCGCGCTGCCGCTCCGAGGCGGACTGGCTGATCGGCATCAACGGCACCCGCGCCATGACCGCCTTCAATTCGAAAGAGGGCGGCTTCTACCTGACCACCGTGGGCCGCGTGCAGACGCCGACCCTGTCGATCGTGGTCGAGCGCGAAGAGAAGATCAAGAAGTTCGTCTCGCGCGACTACTGGGAAGTGCGCGCCGAGTTCGTGTGCGCCGCCGGCATCTATGAAGGCCGCTGGCTCGACACCAATTTCAAGAAGGACGAGCACGATCCGGAAAAACGCGCCGAGCGCCTGTGGAGCAAGGCCGCCGCCGATTCGATCGCGCTGGCCTGCAGGGGCAAGCAGGGCAATGTCAGCGAGGAGTCGAAGCCGACCACCTCCATGTCGCCCGGCCTGTTCGACCTGACCTCGCTGCAGCGCGAAGCCAACTCGCGTTTTGGTTTCTCGGCAAAAAATACCCTCGGTCTGGCGCAGGCGCTGTACGAGAAGCACAAGGTGCTGACTTACCCGCGTACCGAT
This sequence comes from Pseudoduganella guangdongensis, assembly GCF_009857475.1. Lineage (GTDB taxonomy): Bacteria > Pseudomonadota > Gammaproteobacteria > Burkholderiales > Burkholderiaceae_D > Rugamonas > Rugamonas guangdongensis. The sequence continues at coordinate 108,348 of NZ_WWCJ01000018.1, forward strand.
TCGCGCTTCCTGCCGGAAGACTACCTGCCGACCGTCAAGGACACGCTGGCCGTCATCAAGGAAAGCAACAACTACAACCAGTTCGCCAAGCAGATCCTGGACAAGGGCTGGGTCAAGCGGAACAAGCGCATTTTCGACAACACGAAGATCAGCGACCACTTTGCGATCATCCCGACCGGTATCCAGCCGAAGAACCTGAGCGAGCCTGAGCAAAAGCTGTACGACCTGGTCACGCGCCGCTTCATGGCGGTGTTCTTCCCGGCGGCGGAATTCCTGGTCACCACCCGCTTCACCGAGGTGGCGGGCCACCAGTTCAAGACCGAGGGCAAGGTGATGACCAACCCGGGCTGGCTGGCGATCTACGGCAAGGATGCCGCCGGCGACGACGAGAAGGAAGGCGGCGGCGGCAACCTGGTGCCGGTCGCCAAAGGCGAGAAGGTGCTGACCGAGAAGGTCACGCCGAACGGCCTGGTGACCAAACCGCCTGCGCGCTATACCGAGGCGACGCTGCTGTCCGCCATGGAAAGCGCGGGCAAGCTGGTGGACTCGGATGAACTGCGCGACGCCATGGCCGGCAAGGGCCTGGGCACGCCGGCCACCCGCGCCGCCATCATCGAGGGCCTGCTGACCGAGAAATACCTGCTGCGCGAAGGCCGCGAGATGATGCCGACGGCGAAAGCCTTCCAGCTTATGACGCTGCTGCGCGGCCTGGGCGTGAGCGAGCTGACCGCGCCGGAACTGACCGGCGAGTGGGAATACAAGCTGTCGCAGATGGAGAAGGGCCGCATTTCGCGTGAAGAATTCATGCGCGAGATCGCCCAGATGACCCAGATCATCGTCAAACGCGCCAAGGAATACGACAACGACACCATCCCGGGCGACTATGCGACGCTGTCGGCGCCGTGCCCGAACTGCGGCGGCGTGGTCAAGGAAAACTACCGCCGCTTCGCCTGCACCAAGTGCGAGTTCTCGATGACCAAGGTGCCGGGCGGCCGGCAGTTCGAAATCGCGGAAGTGGAACAGCTGCTGCGCGAGCGCACCATCGGCCCGCTGCAAGGCTTCCGCTCCAAGATGGGGCGTCCGTTCGCTGCCATCCTGCGCATCGTGAAGGACGAGGAGATCAAGAACTTCAAGCTGGAGTTCGATTTCGGCCAGAACGACGATGACGGCGAGGAAGGCGAGGGCGTGGACTTCACCGGCCAGACCCCGGTCGGCCCGTGCCCGAAATGCAATGCCGGCGTGTACGAGATGGGTCTGGCCTATTCCTGCGAAAACCAGGTGGCCAAGCCGAAGACTTGCGATTTCCGTTCCAGCCGCATCATCCTGCAGCAGGAGATCCTGCCGGAGCAGATGGCCAAGCTGCTGAACGAGGGCAAGACCGACCTGCTGCCGGGCTTCGTCTCGCAGCGTACCCGCCGGCCGTTCAAGGCCTTCCTGGTGCGCGGCAAGGACGGCAAGATCAGCTTCGAGTTCGAGGAGCGCAAGGCCAAGCCGGGTGCTGCGGCGAAGAAGACCGCCGCCAAGGCCGATGCCGGCGGCGATGCGGGCGCGGACGAGGCAGCGGCGCCGGCCAAGGCCAAGCCAGCCGCCAAGGCTGCGGCGAAGAAGGCGCCAGCCAAGAAAGCTGCGGCCAAGAAGCCGGCAGCCAAAAAGGCAGCCGCCAAAAAGACTGCGGCAGCGGAATAAACCAACGGGACCCTTGCGGTCCCGTTTTACTTTATACGACCTTATGAAGAAATCCCGCATTCCGGCGCTGCGCGCCATCGCAGCGGCGGCGCTGGCGGTGGCGGCGCCCGCGCACGCAGCTGTCGAACGGATTGAGATTACCGAACGCGCGCCTTTCGCGCCGGGCGTGAAATTCGGCGAGGCGGGGGAGTATGAGAAGCTGCGCGGCATTGCGCACTTCGCGCTGAACCCGAAAGCCACGCCCAACCTCCCCATCGTGGACCTGAAGCGCGCGCCGCGCGACAAGCGCGGCATGGTGCGCTTCTCCAGCGAGTTTGTCTTGCTGCGCCCTGTGCACGGCAGGTCGACCACGCTGGTGTACGACGTGAACAATCGCGGCGGCATCGCCATGCTGGGCCAGATCAACGGCAAGAGCCCGAAGAACAACGACCCGACCACGGCGGAAGACGCGGGCGACGGCTTCCTGATGCGCCATGGCTTCAGCATGCTGTTCTCGGCCTGGACCTGGGACGTGGCGCCGCAGCCGGCGGGCGCGCGGCCGCTGGTGTTCAAGCCGCCGGTGGCGAAGGGCGTGCGCGGCATGGTGGCCAACGAATTCATCGTCAATGCCGCCGCTGAAGTGGCGACCTACGCTGGCATGCGCGGCCTGACCTATGAGCCGGCCACGGCGGACGACCCGCATGCCGTGCTGACGGAGCGCGCCAGCCAGGGCGGCGAGCGCAAGGTGCTGCCGCGTGCGCGCTGGCACTTCGTGGCGCCGGAGCAGGCGGGCGGCCCGGGCCGCATCAAGCTGGAGCGCGGCTTCCAGCCCGGCGCCATTTACGAAGTGCGCTACGAGGCGAAAGATCCGCGCGTGAGCGGCGCCGGCCTGGCCGGCATCCGCGACCTGCTGGCTTACTTCCGCGACAATCCGGTGGAAGACGCCATGCCGCCGAAAAACGTGCTGGTGTTCGGCATCAGCCAGTCGGCGCGCGTGATCGGCCGCATGCTGCACGATGGCTTGAATGTGGACGAGCAGGGCAGGCTGGCCTTTGACGGCGCCTTCCTGCAGGTGCCCGGCGCCGGCGGCTCGGCGGGCTTTAACAGCCGCTTTGTGCAGCCCACGCGCCACCCGTCGATGCTGGAGGAGCACGACTATCCGGCCGACGCCTTCCCCTTCACCAGCCTGCCTTCGCGCGATCCGCTCACGGGCCGCAGCGCCTCCACGCTGGACAAGGCCAAGGACAAGCGCGGCCGCCTGCCCAAGATCGTCATCGCCAATACCTCGACCGAATTCTGGAACCGCGGCGCCTCGCTGCTGACCACGGCGCCGGACGGCTCGGGCGATGTCGGCCCGGCCGCCAATGTGCGCGTGTACGGCTTCATGGGCGCGCAGCACTACGTGGGCCGTTCGCGCACGCGCGCCCCGTTCACCGCCTGCGTCTCCACCAGCAACCACTACCTGCCGATGCGCGCGCTGATGCTGGCGCTGGACGCCTGGACCAGCAAGGGCACGCTGCCGCCCGCCAGCGCCTATCCGCGCGTGGAGGATGGCACGCTGGTCACGGTGGAGGCTTACCGCAAAGCCTTCCCCGCCGTGCCGGGCATCGCGCCGCCGGCGCAGAACCTGCGCCAGCCGCGCCTGGACTTCGGCGCGCGCTTCCCGCTGCAAGGCATCGCAGATATCGTGCCGCCGCAGCAGAAAGTGCCCTACGAAACGCGTGTGCCGGCGCCGGACGCCGACGGCAACGACCGGGGCGGCGTGCGCCTGGTGGAAATGCAGGCGCCGCTCGGCACCCACACCGGCTGGAACCTGCGCGCGCCGGAAACCGGCTTTGCCGGCTTCACTTCGCGCTTCGATGGCAGCTTCGTGCCGTTCGCCCGCACGGAAGCGGAGCGCAAGGCCGGCAACGACCCGCGCCCCAGCCTGGAGGCGCGCTACGCCAACCGCGAAGCCTTCCTCGCCGCCACCCGCGCCGCCGCCGAACGCCAGCTGGCGGCGCGCTTGCTGCTGCAAGAGGACGTTGAACGCATCATCGCCGAGCGCGCCGGCCTGTACGACCGCATCATGGCGCGCGACCCGGCCGAGCAGGGCTGCAACTACCTGTTTGCGGCGCCCTGAGCGGCAGGGGCGGCGTCGAGCCGCACATTGAGCAGGGAGTACGCCTCCGCGCTGTCGGACGCGTAGCCGACGCTGGCCGCATCGCGCGACAGGCGGAAACGGAAGCTTGGCTGCGGCGGCGCGGCGCGCGGGTCGCCGCCGGCAACGCCGAGCGCTTCGGGCTGGTCGCTATCCATCAGGCGCTCCATTAATTCGACAATCGCGTTGTTGGCCAGGATGTCGTTGGCATACAGCGCACCGCGCAGGGCCGGGCGCGCGGGATCGAGGCGGCCACCGGCCTTGTCCGGCGCCGGGGTATGGCGGCCGCTGGCCAGGTCGAAGCGGTCGCCCCGGTCCAGGTAGCTGAGGCGGGCGTTCGCCACATTGAACGGGCCGGGTGTCGTGCTGGCCTGCGACAGGTCGGCCAGCAGCACGCCTTTGTAGCCCACCACTTCCAGCTCGCGCTGCGCGCGCACCACCACGGCCGTGTTTTCATCGATCCCCAGGCCAAGCTGGTAGCCGGCATGCAGCATGGCGGGCAACATGCGGGCGAAGCGGCCGCGCACCAGGAAGTGCTGGTCGATGAAGACCTGGCCGCCGATGAAGCCGAGGCCGGGCGCCAGGTCGCGGCCCGTCGTCAGGCCCTGCTGCAGCATGGCCAGCGTGGGGCGCGGGTCATGGAACATGGTGCTGCTCATGATGGCCGCGCCGGCGCTGGTGCCGGCAATGACGCCGCCGCGCTGGTACACGTCCCACACGGCTTGCAGTACCGCGCTGCGGCTGCCGTCCGGCCGCAGCAGCGCCTGCGTGACCAGGGCCTGGTCGCCGCCGCTGAAGTAGACGCCGCCGGCAGCGCGCACCGCCTCGGCCAGCGCGGCGTCGTCGGCGCGCGCACGGTAGTCGCTGCCGGCCAGGCGCACGGCGACCGGCACCACGAAGGCGTCGGCGCCGTAGCGCCGCAGCGTGGCCGCTATATTGGCGCCGGAACGCTCGGGCCGCGCGGCGGCGCTGGGCA
>NZ_WWCJ01000019.1 GCF_009857475.1 Pseudoduganella guangdongensis
GTGCCCGCCCTCGACCGCGTGGAAATCGGCTACACCTGGTACCGCCGCAGCGCCCAGCGCACGCATGTCAACACCACCTGCAAGCTGCTGTTGCTGGCGCACGCCTTTGAAACCCTGGGCGGCGCCGGTGCGGCAGGTGGCGCGGGCGGCAGCGGTGCGGCCAGCGGCATGGCCAGCAATACCGGCGGTGCCAGCGGCGCTGGCGGCGACGGCAATGGCGGTGCGGCCAGCGGCGGCTCCGGCAATGGCGCGGCTGGCAGCGGCGGCGCGGCGACCAATGGCAACGCCCAGGCCGGTGACGGCGGGGCAGGCGGCGCCGGCGGTGGCGGCAATACCGGCGGTGCGGGAGGCGACGGTGGCACCAACACCGCAGGCGCCGCCAACGGTGGCGCAGGCACGGGCGGTGCGGGAGGCGCGGGCGGAACCAACAGCGTCAGCGCCGGTACGTTCGACATGTCCAACACCATGAGCAATGTCGGCCAGTCGGCGGCCGGCATCATGGTGATCAGCCAGAACAATGGGATGTCCTCGCTGGTGCAGCAAAGTGTCAACGTGCAGGCCAACCTTGGTGTAGGCAAGTGATGGGCGCCGGCGTGCGGAGCGGCTTGCCCGCCCGCCGGCCAGTGCCGGCCGTCCGTCGGCTAGGGTGGGCGGCGGCGCTGTGCGGCGCCTTGCTGCCGGCGGCTGCGCCGGCGGCACCGTGGGCTGGCGTGCTGCCGCTGCCTTCCCTGGCAGCAGCGGCCGATGCGACGGTGGCTGCTGCTGCGGTGGCTGATGCCGCCGTGGCTGGTGTTGCGGTCGCTGCTGCGGTCGCCGCGCCAGCCCCGGCTGGCGCTGACAAGACGGTGCGTGACGAGAAACTGGAACAGATGCGTGGCGGCAGCGACACGCCGTGGAGCGATATGAAGCTGGCGGGGACGGTGGCCAACAATAGTGCGGTCAATGTGGTCACCGGCTCCAATATTGTCACGGACAGCGCGTTTTCCAACGCGTCCGGATTACCGATGGTGATACAGAATTCCGGCGCCAATGTGCTGATCCAGAATGCCACCATCATCAATGTGCAAATCAAATGAAAGGCAGACTCGGCGTTCTGGCATTACTGCCGGCATTTGCCGTGCAGGCCGCCGACTTCAGTGCCGGCGGCGCCAGCTTTGTGGTGCCGGTAACCAGCCTGAAGGAAGCGCGCTTTCGCAGCACGGTGCGCCAGCAGTACGACTTCAGCTGCGGTTCGGCCGCCTTGGCGACTTTGCTGAGCTACCACTACGACTTTCCCGTCACGGAGCAGGAGATCTTCCGTGAGATGTTCTTGCGCGGCGACCAGCCGCGGATCCGGCGCGAAGGCTTTTCGCTGCTGGACATGAAACGTTATTTGGCCGCGCGCGGATTTACGGCGGACGGCTTTGAGCAGCCGCTGGACAAGCTGGCACAGGCTGGCCTGCCCGCCATTGTGCTGGTGGCCGAGAATGGCTACCGCCATTTCGTGGTACTGAAAGGGATGCAGGGCCAGCGTGTGCTGCTGGGCGATCCGGCCGGCGGCACGCGCGCCATATCGCGCCAGGGCTTCGAGGCCATCTGGCAAAACCGGCTGCTGTTCGTGATCCATAGCCGGCCGGGCAAGCCGCGCTTCAATGAGCTGGCCGACTGGCGCGTGGCGCCGCAGGCGCTGCTGGCGGACGGCATAGTGCGCGACAGCCTGCGCGATGTTACGCTGCCCAAACTGGGCGGCGGTGATTTTTGAAAGGGGCATATATGTGGCGTGGAGTCGGAGGAATATTGCTGGTGCTGGCCCAGCCTGCCATGGCGCAGGGACCGCCGGAGGGCTGGACGCCGGCCCCGGAAGCGCAACTGGAACAGGCGCGCGGCGGGGCCGATCCCGGCCTCGGCCTGTTGGCGGCGTTTGGCGTGGAGCGCCTGGTGGAGGTGAACGGGGTGGTGGTGGCGCGCCAGCGCCTGGACTTGTCGGACATGATGCGGGCCGGGGCGATGCAGGAGGCCGGTGCCGCGCTGGCGCCCTTGCTGGTGCAGAACAGCGCGAACGGGCAGTTGATCCGCAGCCTGACCACCATCGACATGACGGTGAATGCCTTGTCCACATTGAAAAGCCTGAACCTGGAGGGCAATTTGCGCCAGGCCCTATCGAACGTCATTGTGCCGCGTTAGCAGGCCTCTACGAGGGGGAGCGATGCTTCAAACCAAATTCGCGGCGGGATTGCTGATCCTGGCCAGCCAGGCGGCGGCGCAGCAGGCGCCCCTTGAACGCAGCAATGCGGAGCTGAGCGCCGAACTGGCGCAGCTCAAACAGGCGCTAGCCGAGCAGCGTGCCTTGCTGGACGACTTGCGGCGCCAGGTGGCGGAGGAACGGCTGGCGGCAACGCGCGGGGCCGGCGCCGCTGGGGCCGGCGCGGGGCAAAGCCAGCCGCAGCCGGCCCCGCCGCGGCCGATTCCGCCGCAGCCAGCCGCGCCGGCCGGCCCGGCCGGCGGGCCGCCGGCGGTGGCGACAGTGGGCCAACCGCCCAAGCGCGACAGCAAGCCGCCCGAAGTGGCGCCCATCTTCGAATCGCCCGGCGTGCTGACCGCGCGCGGCAAGTACGTGCTGGAACCCTCGTTCCAGTTCGGCTATTCGTCCAGCAACCGTGTGGCCCTGGTGGGCTACACCATCATTCCGGCGCTGCTGGTCGGCCTGATCGACGTGCGCGAAGTGAAGCGCAACACCAGCACCGCCACCCTGAGCGGCCGCTACGGGTTGACCAATCGCACCGAGCTCGAGCTGCGTATCCCGTATATCTACCGTTCCGATTCCACCGTCAGCCGCGAACTGTTCGCCGGTTCCGCGGTGGAGAAAGTGTTCGATGTCAGCGGCCGCTCGGTCGGCGATGTTGAGCTCTCGGTGCGCCACCAGTTGAACGACGGCGGTGCCGACAAACCATTCTACGTGGCCGGCCTGCGTGTGAAGACGCGTACCGGCAAGGACCCGTTCGAGGTTGTCACCGACTGCGTGCGCCGCTGCGTCGGCGAGAACGTCACCGGCACCGGCCTGCCGCTGGAATTGCCGACCGGCTCCGGCTTCTACGCCGTGCAGCCCAGCCTGACCTGGCTCTACCCCAACGATCCGGCAGTCTTGTTCGGCAGCGTCAGCTACCTGCACAATTTCAAACGCAAGGATCTGAGCCGGCGTGTCCTCGATGGCGAATGGGAACCGATCGGCACCATCAAGCCCGGCGGCGTGATCGGTTTCAATTTCGGCATCGGCCTGGCGCTGAATGAAAAGACCTCGCTCAGTTTCGGGTATGACCACAGTTCGATCGCGCGCACCCGCCAGAACGGCGTGCCGGCGCCGGGCTCGGTGCGCACCCAGCTCGGCACCTTGCTGGTCGGTTTCTCGTACCGCCTGAACGCCAAGCGCAGCGTCAACGTCTCGGTCGGCGCCGGCCTCACGCGCGACACGCCGGACGTCTCCATCCTGGTGCGGGTTCCGACGAGCATGTAGTTGCCGTATACGCTAAGCTAGCGTTTTGGCAACCAAGAAGAGAGACATCCATGATCCTGAAAAAGCTCGCCCTACCGATCGCCATCGCCGCCATCGCCGGCACCGCGCACGCCGCCGCGCCGATGGTCAAGCACCAGTCCCCCGGCTTTTACCGCATGGCTTTAGGCGACTTTGAAGTGACTGTGCTGAACGACGGCACGGTGGACCTGCCGATGGACAAGCTGCTGCACCAGAAAGCGGAAAAGACGGTCAAGACGCTGGAGCAGCACTTCCTGAAGACCCCGGTGGAAACCTCGGTCAACGCCTTCCTGGTCAATACCGGCAGCAAGCTGGTGTTGATCGACACCGGCGCCGGCGGCCTGTTCGGCCCGACCCTGGGCAAGCTGGTGCAAAGCCTGAAAGCGGCCGGTTACCAGCCGGAGCAGGTCGATGAGATTTATATCAGCCACCTGCATGGCGACCACGTCGGCGGCCTGGGCCCGCTGGACAAGCCGGCCTTCCCGAACGCGGTGGTGCGCATGGACAAGCGCGATGCGGATCATTTCCTGAGCAAGGTGAACCTGGAGAAAGCGGGCGCAGAGGCCAAGGGCAACTTCCAGGGCCCGATCAACGCCGTGGCCGCTTATGCGAGCGCGGGCAAGCTGCAGCCATTTGACGGCAATACCGAGCTGGTGCCGGGCGTGCGTTCGACGTCGAGCTATGGTCATACGCCGGGGCATACGACCTATGTGGTGGAGAGCAAAGGGCAGAAACTGGTGCTGATGGGCGACTTGATGCACAACGCGGCGGTGCAGTTCCCCGATCCGTCGGTGACGATCCAGTTCGACAGCGACGCTAAAGCGGCGCTGGCGCAACGCAAGGCCGCGTTTGCCGAAGCGGCGAAGCAGGGCTACTGGATGGCGGCGGCACACTTGCCATTCCCTGCGCTGGGGCATTTGCGGGCGGAAGGGAAGGGCTATAAATTCTTCCCTGTGAACTATTCCGTACCACGTTAATTGCGAACATGGCCAGGGCGGCGCCTTGCGCCGGCCTGGCCATCATTTTGCTGGAACGATAACGATGATGCTTCTATTGTGAATTCTTTGCCCACAGTGCAACGTCGGTAACTTTTACATCCCGGTAAGTTCATACAAAAAAGTCACTCTTGCTTTTTAGATAGTTTCATTCAGCACTTGCCGCACTGCCCCCCGAGCTGGAATGAAAGATGCTCATATTGAATCGCCCGTCGTTGAAGCTGACGGCGATTAACAATTTGAACGTCATACCTGAACTGGGGGAGTAATGAAAAAGAAGCTATGGAAATTGGGTGCCCTGCTGGGCGCATGCTGCGTTGCCGTTAGCGCCCACGCCGGACCGTTGGTTACCCAATGGTCGTTTACCCTGGACGCCAACTGGAGCGGTGCTCCCGTCTTCACCGGCGGCGGTGGCACGACCTTCAGCGATGCCGCGGAAATTAGTTGGGGCGCCGCGGGCGACATGCATACCGTGGGCAGTGGCCGCAGCGGCCTGGAGATTACCAACGCCAACTCGGCCGGCCTGGTGAACACGAACGGCCTGGCCGCCACCACCAACACGATTACCCACTATAACAATGTGGTTGCCGGCGGCTCGTCCACGTTGAGCACGGCTATGCTGCTCAGCACGTTGTCGTTGACGCCCACCTTGCCGGCGCCGGGCCCGGTCATCGGCCCGACGGCCATCAACTTCGCCATCAACTTCAGCGAAACCAGCAACGGCGCGCCGTGCGGCTTCCCCTCGACCTCGGAGTGCGATGACATCTTCATTATCGGCACCGGTTCGTTGAACAACCAGTTCGACTACGACGGGAATACCTACTTCGTCAGTTTCTTCGAGAGCACCAACAACCTGAAGGCCTTGCCAGCCGCCACGTGCGCCGCGGCTGGTGCCGCGCCCAATTGCCTGGGTTTGCAAACGCAGGAGGGGCAGTTTACACCGGCCATCTTCAAGTTCACGATCACCAGTGAGCGCGTCGTGATCGAAGTGCCGGAGCCCCCGGTGCTGGCATTGTTCGCGCTAGGCGCGCTGGGCCTGGCCTTGGCCAGGCGCCAGCGTGCCGGGGGCAGCGATCAGGCGAGGGCAGGGTAGTCGGTATACCCTTCCGCCGACGGAGCGTAAAACAGCTCCGGCCGCTGGGCGTTCAGTGGGGCGCCCAGTTGCAGGCGGCGCGGCAGGTCCGGGTTGGCGATAAAGTCCTTGCCCCAGGCAATCGCATCGGCCTTGCCTTCCGCCAGCGCAGCCTGGGCGCCGGCCAGGTCGAACTTCTCATTGGCCACATACACCCCGCCGAATTCGCGCTTGAGCAGCGGGCCGAGCGAATCGTCACCGACCGCCTCGCGTGCCGCGATGAAGGCGATGCCGCGTTTGCCCAGCTCGCGTGCCACATAGCCGAAGGTTGCGCTGGGGTTGGAATCGCCCATATCGTGCGAATCGCGGCGCGGCGCCAGGTGCATGCCGACGCGGTCGGCACCCCAGACGCTGATGACGGCGTCGGTCACTTCCAGCATCAGGCGGGCGCGGTTCTCCACGCTGCCGCCGTACTGGTCGGTACGCTGGTTGGTCGAATCCTGCAGGAACTGGTCGAGCAGGTAGCCATTGGCGCCGTGCACTTCCACGCCGTCAAAGCCAGCCTTCTTCGCATTTTCCGCACCCAGGCGGTAAGCTTCGACCACACCCGCCAGTTCTGCCGTATCGAGCGCGCGCGGTACCGCGTAGGGACGCACCGGGCGCAGCAGGCTGACATTCCCCTTGGCCGCAATCGCACTCGGCGCCACCGGCGCCTGGCCGTCGAGCAGGCTCGGGTCGGAAATGCGGCCCACATGCCACAGCTGCAGCACGATCTTGCCCCCCTTGGCGTGGACCGCCTCGGTCACCAGCTTCCAGCCCGCCACCTGCTCATCGGACCAGATCCCGGGGGTGTTCTCATAGCCCACGCCCTGCGGTGTGACCGACGTCGCCTCGCTGATGATCAGGCCGGCGCTTGCGCGCTGCGCGTAGTACTCGGCCATCAGCGCGTTTGGCACGCGCCCGCCGCCCACGGCGCGCGCACGGGTCAGGGGCGCCATGATGACGCGGTTTTTCAGTTGCAGGGCGCCGATGGTGATGGGGTCGAACAAAGTGCTCATAGGGTCTTCCTTTCATGCTCAATAAATTGCTGGATGACCGCTTCATTGCGTTTGAAGAAATTCCACTGGCCGACCCGCTGCACCGTCACCAATCCCGCTTTCTGCAGGATGGCAAGGTGGCCGGAGACGGTCGACTGCGACAGGCCCGCCTGCTTGTCGATCAGGCTGGCGCACACGCCGAATGTCAGCGGATGGAGCTGGTCGCTGAAATACGCGTCCGGTTCCTTCAGCCAGGACAGGATCTGGCGCCGGACCGGATTGGCCAGGGCTTTGTGGATTGCATCAATGTCAATGGTATTGGTCATATTTCGGTGTTCTCCGATGATTATATCGGAAAGTTCCGATGCGTATATCGTGGCATGACGATGGACTTCAAGAGCATTATTTGAATTGGTAGAGCACCAGGGCGGCGACGGCTGGCACAGTTTGCACAAAGACAATACGGCGGCTGACGGTCAGGCCGCCCCAGATGCCCGCCACGGCGACGCACAGCAGGCCGTAATGGACGAAAGCGCTGGCCACGGCCGGGTCACCGTGCACCAGGCCCACGGCCAGGGCCGCGGCCAGGAAGCCGTTGTAGCAGCCCTGGTTGGACATGGCCGGCTTGACGATGGCGGCCTTCTCGGCGGACAGGCCGAACACGCGGCGCCCACGGGTGTCGAAAAAGACCGTTTCCAGCAGCACGATGTAGACGTGGATCAGCAAGACGAGGACGACGGCGGCCTGCGCAAGCAGCAGCATGGGGGGGCTCCCTGAAAGTTTAAAGACCAGATGATATACTGTCGGCCTTCTCCCGCGGGGACGACCCCGTCGCAATGCCAGGGAGCCAGGCCGGGACGACCCGGCTATGACTTGGGAGAACATCATGTCCTGGATTATCCTGTTGCTTGCCGGCCTGCTCGAAGTTGTCTGGGCAGTGGGCCTGAAATACACCGAAGGTTTCAGCAAACTGGTCCCCAGCGCGATCACCTTGTCCGCCATGGCGGGCAGCGTCGTGCTGCTCGGGCTGGCCCTGCGCACGCTGCCGCTGGGCACCGCCTACGCCATCTGGACCGGCATCGGCACCATCGGCACCGTCATCTGGGGCATCATGATGCTGAACGAGCCAGCCAGCGTGGCGCGCCTGGCCTGCATTGCCATGATCGTGCTCGGTATCGGCGGCCTGAAAGTGCTGTCGGCCCATTAATCCTCGGCGGCGGTGACGGGCCCAGGCCCGAATCGCCCGTCCATCGGCCATAGATACGCGCCAGTTCGCCGCTCTCCTGCAGCTTGCGGATGGCGGCGGCAAGCAGCGGCAAGGCCTGCGGCGGCGCCTTCTTGCTCACCCATAGATAGAGCGGATCCTCCTTCAAAATGGCCGGCATCAGCTTGACCTGCTGCTGCAGGCCGTGCTCGCGTATCAGCCAGCGCAGGGTAAGTTCGTTCATGTAGAAGAAGCGGCCGTGGCCAGCCAGGATTTTTTTCAGGTTGGTGAGGTTGGCGCCGGTGCTGTCATCGACCGCGATACCGCGTTCGCGCAAATGCTCGATATAGGCTGCGCCGCGCGAGGTGTTGACTAATGGTTTCAGGCGCGCGAGGTCGTCCAGGCTATTGACGACGGCATCGTCGTCGGCGGCTGCGGCGAGGCGCTGGCGTGACAGGTAAAGCGGCTGCGCGACCGGGTCGGCGATCTCGCGCCGTATGGGCGTATCGAGCAGGGCGCAGGCCACGTGCAGTTTGCCGTTGCGCAGGCCTTGCTCAATCACCAGCACCGAGCGAAAGTCGTGCAGGCCGTGAAAATGCAGGCGTGGCTCAAGGCGCGCAATGGCCGCCAGGATGTCGGGACACAGGCCGGCCGGCTGGCCCTGGCGCATCAGCCATTTGGGCGGCAGACTTTCCTGGCCCATGACGTGCAGATGCAGCACTTCGCCCGCTGCGGCGCAGCCGGGCAGGGCCAGGGCCAACATCATGTGCGCCATCTTCAGCGGGGCAAGCGGGCCTGTAGTCATTAAGCACTCCCGTCACCCCCATTGTATGGCGCATGCAGGTCAGGCGAAAGCGTCGCTCACTTTCGCGAGGTAGAACCACTCCGCGTTCGGCTTGGCATTGACGTCCGGGAACAACATATACGCATCGAACGGCGCCAGCACGGCGCTGCCATCGGCGCGGCGGCCGATTTCATCGCCGGCTTTGAGACGGTCAAAGCTGGACCAGGTGCGGCTGAAGGCATCGCCGGCATCGAGTTTGTCGTGCACTTCCACCATGGACAGGTATTCCATGTCGTCCAACGCGATCGGTACCGGCTTCGGTGCTTCGATCAGGCCGAAATGCGCCAGGGTGTTCATGATGGCGCGGTAAGCCACGTCCGGCGCCTGCGGATCGGCGTGCTGGCCGCATTCCAGGGTCAGGGCCATGCCGCCGGTGCTGCGCATGTATTCGGTGGTGCCGACGCCGTATTTCAGGACGGTTTGCAGTTCGCTGTCGTCACGCAGGCGGCGCGCCACGCCGGCGCCGTAGGTCGCCATCCAGCCGTCGACAAAGCGCTGCACGCCCAGGATGCGCGCCATGGCGCGTTCTTCCGCCTCATGCTGGAAGGGCTGCAGGGTGCCGTCGTTGTTGCGCGGGCCGACCATGACAAAGGGTTGGCTCTGGGCGTTGAAGGAGTGCAGGTCGAGCAGGATCTCATGCTGGCCGAGCAGGGGGCACAGCCAGTTGGCGATACGGTCTTCGAAATCCTGCGGGTTCTGGTTCGGGAACAGGTTGCGGTTCAGGTTGCGGTCGCCCGAGCGCACGCCCTTCTGGTAGGCCAGCGGATTGGTGATCGGCACGAAGGTCACGCTGCCGTTGGTGATTTGCAGTTCACCCTTATCCAGTTGCTCCATGACGCGCAGGATCGCCTTGGTACCGCAAGTTTCGTTGCCGTGCACCGCGCCGGTCACAATCAGGCGACGGCCCTGGCCCTGGCCCGTGTAGTTGACAGATTTGAATTGCAGTTTGCTGGCGTCGGTCATGCTGGTTCCTGGTCTGAGGTAGCGAATAGGTGGCCGGTATTCTATCGCAGGTAGAATGCGCGCATGAATCGATCTTCCCGAGTCCATGGCCTGGATACCTTGCGCGCGCTGGCCATCATGCTGGTGTTCGCCAACCATTACATGTCTTTCGTCAGCCATGAGGCGACGTTTGGTTGGTTCAGCCGGATCGGCTGGGCCGGGGTGGACCTGTTCTTCGCGTTGTCCGGCTACTTGATCGGCAACCAGATTTTCGCCGGCCTGCGCGATGACAGCGCGGCTGGTTTTTCCCTATGGCGCTTTTATGCGCGCCGCCTGCTGCGCACCGTGCCGGCGTATTACTTCGTGCTGGCGCTGTATGCATTCTGGCCGTACTGGGCCGGCGACTTGCCGCACGCGCCGTGGTGGAAATACCTGACCTTTACCCTGAACCTCGACCTGAAGCCGGGCACCCTGTTTTCCCATGCCTGGTCGCTGTGCGTGGAAGAGCAGTTCTACCTGCTGCTGCCGCCCGTCGCCCTGGCCATCGGCGCCGTCGCCGCGTCGCGCCGCGCCTTGGCGCTGGCGCTGGGCTGGGGCGCGTTGGCGGCAGCGGTGGCGGCAGGCATGTGGCTGCGCGCCGACTGGTGGCAACCATCGATGGACCTGGGCGCGCGCGGCAGCCAGCGCTATTACACCCTGATTTACTACTCCACGCTGGCGCGCTTCGACGAACTGCTGGCCGGCGTGGCGCTGGCCATGCTGCGTAATTTCCATCCCGCGCTGTGGCAGCACCTGACTCGCCACGGCAACGCGATGCTGGCATCCGGCGCGGCGCTCACCGCGCTGGCCTTCTGGCTGCTGCTGGAGGCCCACTTCAGCTGGAGCATGTCGGTCTTCGGCTATCCTTTGCTCGGCCTGGCGTTCGCCATGCTGCTGCTGGCCGCCCTGAGCGAAGGTTCGCTGCTGGCGCGCACCCGCATCCCCGGCATGGGCGCCATCGCGCTCTGGTCCTACTCCATCTACCTGACGCACAAGCAGTTGTGCATCCTGCTGGCGGAGCATGTCGAGCCCGACCAGCCGGCCAGTATTGCACTGATGATCGCCGCCAGCATTGTCGCCGGATGGCTGTTATATTTTGCGGTCGAGACGCCGTTCATGTGGCTACGCGAGCGTTTCATCCCGTCCAACTACAAACGGAGACCGCATGAAACAGCTGTTGGCAGCCTCGCTGCTGCTCCTTAGCGCACAAGCCAGCGCCCAGCAAGTGCCCGCCGGGCCTTTCGCCCGCATGGTCGTGATCCAGCCCAAGCCGGGGCTGGGCGCCGCATTCGAGCAGGGCTACCAGCGCCACCTGGAATGGCATCGCAAGGTTGCCGACCGATGGACCTGGCACGGCTGGTCCTTCGTACTGGGCGAGCGCCTTGGCCTGTTCATGGACGGCACGTTCGGCCATGCCGCCGCCAACTTTGACGCCGCCGTGCAGCCGGCCGCCGATGCCGCCGACAACGCCGTGAACGTGGTGCCGTATGCCGATTTCCTCAGTCATGGCGTGTTCAGGAGGCTGGAAGGCGCCAGCGTGGGCGCGGCGCTGCCGGATAGTTCTCCCTTCCTGGCCATGAGCACCTACACCGTGGCGCCGGGCGATGTGATTGCCTTTGAGCGCCAATTGACCGCGCGCGCCACCCGGCCCGCAGGGCAGGGCGGCGCTGAACGCTATACCTGGTACCGGTTGCAGATCGGCGGCGAGGGCGCGCAGTATGTGCTGATGCGCGCCGCCCCGAATTTCGCCGCGGCGGCTGAATTGCCCGACGTGCTGCCGATAGGGACGGGGCCGATGCTGCGCGGCGTGCGCACCGAATTGCTGCGCTATCGCGCCGACATGAGCTACATCCCGAAAGACTAGCCGCGCATTTCGATCACGTTGTCGGTCTGCGCGTCGAGCAGGAACGCGAACAAGGCGCGCACGCGGGCCGGCGCTTCGAAGCCCTCGGTTGCCTCGATGGCTGCGCGCAGGCCGGGTGCGCCTTCAATGATGTGCGGGCTGGCGTAGGCGCGGATCAGCAGGGCGGCCAGCTGTGCCGCCTCGCGTTCATGATTGTGGCGCAGGCGGCGTTCGATCACATCGATCAGCGCGCGCTGCATGCGCGGCGTCGGGTTCTCGATGTGGGCGAAGACCAGGGGCGTGTTGGCGATGGCTGCGCACAGGCGGCGCTCGATGTCGTCCGGCTTGGTGTCGGACGCGATATCGAAATAGGCGCCGGTCCAGCGGGTACGGGCGTACTGGTGGCCGGGCGGGAAGGAGTCGGCAGTGTCGAAGCCGAGCGCGTGGCTCAGTTTCTTCAACCAATCAAGGATCACGGTGCTCATGGCGGCAATTGTACAGCCATCGGCGCGCCGTGTTATTGCATGGCGCGGTGCCTGAGGGTCAGCAGGCACCGCGCCAGGGCGGGCATCACGCTGCGTGGGCTTCTTCACCCAGACGGCCGGCGCGGAAGTCCTCCACCGCCTGGAAGATCTCGGCCTGCGAGTTCATCACGAACGGGCCGTATTGCACGATCGGCTCATTCAGCGGTTTGCCCGACAAGAGGATGAAGCGGCTATCCGGCCCAGCCTTGACGCTGACGCCATCGGCGCCCTCGTTATTGGCCAGGATCGCCATGCTCTGCGCCGGCACCGCTTTGCCATCCACCACCACCTCGCCGCGGTAGACGTAGATGAAGGCGTTGTGGCCCTGGCGGATCGCCTGGCTAAAGCCGGCGCCGGCCGGCAGCTCGACATCGATATACAGCGGCTCGGTCACCTCGCGCTGCACCGCACCCGCCACGCCCTGGCTTTCGCCAGCGATCACGCGCACGGTCGCACCGCTTTCGGTCTGCAGCAGCGGAATCTCTGCCGCCTCGAAATCCTTATACCAGGGCGCGCGCATCTTGTCCTTGGCCGGCAGGTTAAGCCACAGCTGGAAGCCCTCCATCAAACCCTGCGCCTGCTCCGGCATTTCGGAGTGGATCACGCCACGACCAGCCGTCATCCACTGCACGCCGCCGCTGGCCAGCAAGCCCTCGTTGCCAGCGCTGTCGCGGTGGCGCATACGGCCGGTCAGCATATAGGTCACGGTTTCAAAGCCGCGATGAGGGTGGTCGGGGAAGCCCGCGATGTAATCGTTGGCTTGCTCCGAACCGAAATTGTCCAGCATCAGGAACGGGTCCAGGCGACGCTGCAGGGGCTGGGTCAACACGCGATTGATCTTCACGCCAGCGCCATCCATCACGGCCTGGCCGCGGATAATCCGTTCCACTGTGCGGGTTTGAGCAATGTTGTCCATATTATTTTCCTTTGTGAGTTAGGCCAGCAGTTCTTCAACACGTGCATCCGCAGCCGCTTTCTGCTGCGCCGCCACCTCCGGACCATAGCCCTGGCCCTCGATGAACACGTACTCCACATCGGTCAGGCCGATGAACGCCAGGAACAATTTCAGGTGCGGGAACTGGGTATCGGTGGCTGCATCCTTGTGCATGCCGCCGCGCGAAGTCGCC
Source organism: Pseudoduganella guangdongensis (assembly GCF_009857475.1). GTDB lineage: Bacteria > Pseudomonadota > Gammaproteobacteria > Burkholderiales > Burkholderiaceae_D > Rugamonas > Rugamonas guangdongensis. Next base: position 13,136 of record NZ_WWCJ01000019.1, read on the forward strand.
ACATACACCTTCTTCCCTTGCAGCAGGCCGAGCGGACCGTTCTCGGTGTACTTGAAGGTCACCCCAGCGCGGGCGATCGCGTCGAACCAGGACTTCAACTGCACGGTGATGCCGAAGTTGTACATCGGCGCGCCCAGCACGATCACATCCGCCGCCTGCACCTGAGCAATCAGGGCATCATCCAGGGCCACGCGGGCCGCTTGTTCCGGGCTGCGCTGATCGGCCGGGGTGAACAGGGCCTGCAGGGCGGACTCGTCCAGCACAGGGTGCGGGTTGGCAGCCAGGTCGCGCACCGCCACGGTCGCGCCAGGATTGGCGGCCAGCAACTTGTTCACGATATTGCTTGCGACGCGGGACGACTCGGAACCGGAGCTTTTAGCGCTGGAGTTGATTTGCAGGATGTTCATGGTGTGCTTCCTTTCGAATGGGGTTTATTGCTGCGATGGAGTCACTATAGCGGTTCCATATTTGCTCCAGAAGCCGTTAAAATGGATAATATCGTGCCACCAATGGAACAATCATGACGGAACTCGACCCTGGCGACCTGCTCCTGTTCGCTCGCATCGTGGAATTTGGCAGCCTGAGCCAGGCCTCCGAGCGGTTGCAATTGCCCAAGTCCACGGTATCGCGTCGCTTGAGCCAGTTGGAAGCCCGGCTCGGCGAGCGACTGCTGACGCGCACCACGCGCAAGCTGGTGCTGACCGAGTTCGGCGCCAGCCTGCTCGAGCACGCCCGCCGCGTCGCCGAAGAAACGGAAGCCGCCGGCGCCCTGGCCCAGCACCGCCAGCAGGCGCCAAGCGGCCTGTTGCGGGTCTCAATGCCGGCCGACTTCGCCAATATCCACCTGGCCGACATCCTGCCCAGCTTCATGGCAAAGCACCCGGCCATCACCCTAGAGTTGGATTTATCGCCACGCCGGGTCGACCTGGTGGCAGAGAACTTCGACATCGCGATCCGCATGGGTGCGCTGCCGGACGACGCCACGCTGGCGGCGCGCAAAGTGCTGATATCAACGTGGGGACTATATGCCGCGCCCAGCTACACGGTGGTGCACGGTTTGCCCGAGCACCCCGACGACCTGTTCCAGCATGAATTGCTCAGCCTGCGGCGCATGGCCAACGGCATGGTGCGCTGGCCGCTGACGCGCGGCAAGACGACCTGGGAACGCGATGTACCGGTACGCCTGATGGCCAACTCGCCGGACTTGCTAACAAGGATGGCCGCCACCGGCATGGGCATTGCCACCTGCACGACGCAATTCGCCGCCCCCCTGGTCGCGCGTGGCGAGCTGGTGCGCGTCTTACCCGACTGGTGCTTCCCGCCCGTGACCGGCTGGGCCGTATTTCCCGGCCGCCGACTGATGCCCGCCAAAACCCGCGCCTTCCTCGACATGCTCGAGTCAATTCGGGGTCAGGTCTGACAATCGGACAGCTAGCGCTATCGTTTGACTTTTCTCAAGACGCTAGACAGGGCGATTTCGCGTATTGAGGTTTATCAAAGCTCGTGCGTCGGTGTCCGAATGTCAGACCTGACCCCGAATTTGGTTGGCCATGAGCTCGCCCAGGCGGACGGGGGCGGCGGGTTGCCACTTTTGGTTGAACTGCAGGGTGTTCTTGGGGAAGAGCATGACGACCGTGGAGCCCAGCAGGAAGCGGCCCATTTCTTCGCCTTTCTTCAGCACGATGTTCTGGTCGGCGTAGGTCCATTCGGTGACCGCCGGCAGGCGCGGTGGGTTCACCAGGCCGTGCCAGACCGTGGCCATGCTGCCGACAATCGTGGCGCCGACCAGTACCATCACGAACGGGCCGAAGGCAGTGTCGAATTCGCATACCACGCGTTCGTTGCGGGCGAACAGGCCGGGCACGCCGCGGGCGGTGGTGGGGTTGACCGAGAACAGCTCGCCCGGCACGTAGATCATGCGCTTGAGCTTGCCTTCGCAAGGCATGTGGATGCGGTGGTAGTCGCGCGGGCTCAAATACAGGTTGGCGAAGCTGCCGTGCTCGAAGTGCTTGGCGAGCTCGGCGTCGCCGCCGACCAGGGCAGTGGTGCTGAACTTGTGGCCCTTGGCCTGGAAGATCTGGTCGCCTTCAATCACGCCAAACTGGGAAATGCGGCCGTCAACCGGGCACACGAAGTCGGCCTGCGCCAGCGGGCGGGCGCCGGGTTTCAATGCGCGGGTGAAGAATTCGTTGAAGCTGTGGTAGCTGGCGATGTCGGAGTTGGCCGCTTCGTCCATGTTGACGTCGTACTTGGCCACGAACCAGCGGATCAGGCGGGTGGTCATGCCGCCACCCTTGGCGCCCGCGACGCGGCCGGCAAAGTTGGTCAGGGCGCCTTTCGGGAGCAGGTATTGCGGCAGTACGGCGAGTCGGGACACGGTCGGCATTCCATTCATTGAAAGATGCGGAATTATATCCTTGCTACCGCTTGCGCCATAGGGTACAGTTGCGCCCGAGCATTATTTAACTTTTTAGCAATGATTCGCCTGACACTGATCGCCGCCGCAGTCCTCTCCGCCACCCATGCCATGGCGGACGAGAAAGAAGCTGAACCCATCCAGAAGGTCGAGGTCAAGGCCGCGGCCGATACCTATAATCCGCGGCGCGACGATACCGCCAGCAAAATCATCGTCAATAGCGATGAGCTGAAGCGTTATGGCGATACCTCCATCGGCGATGCGCTGAAGCGGGTGCCGGGCGTGACCGTCGGCGCCGGTGGGCGCGATATCCGGATGCGCGGCCTGGGCAGCGGCTATACGCAGATCCTGCTGAACGGCGAGCGGGTGCCGCCGGGCTTCAATATCGAGACCGTGGCGCCGGATAGTATCGAGCGCATCGAGGTACTGCGTTCGGCCAGCGCTGAATTCAGCACGCAGTCGATTGCCGGCACCATCAATATCGTGCTGAAGAAGGCGGTGAAGACTGCCCAGCGGGAATTCAAGTTCGGCGTTGGCCGCAGCAGCGAGATGACCAACCCAACCGGCAATCTTGTTATGTCGGATAGGGACGGCAATTTCTCGTACTCGGTCAATATGCGTGGCAGCCGCTTTGAGTTTGACCGCAATAGTTTTACGGACGAGGAGTCGTTCGCGCCGAGCGGCGCGCCGACGATGCGCCGGCGCATGAATGTCTTTGATCGCGGCCATGCGCGCGCCCTGGAGTTGTCGCCGCGCCTGAACTGGAACCTGGAGAATGGCGATACGCTGACCTCTCAATCATTCTTTAACCAGAATATTTTCAAGAGCACCATCGATCGCGGCTTCGAGGGCGATGCGCCTTTCTATGATGGCGTGCATGTCGTTAACCAGAACAAGACGTCGTTCATGCGCTCGGATTTGAACTGGGTGCATCGGTTCGGCGAGGGTGCGAAACTGGATGCCACGGTCGGTGGAAATCGTTTGCGCTCGAAGGGGCAATGGTATGAGACCGATGCGCGCAATGGCGTGGACGCGCTGCAGCATGATGTCTTTAGCGGCGTGCGCGAGTGGGGCGTGAGCAGTACCGGCAAGTATTCGGCGCCGCTGGGGGCGGAGCATGCGCTGGCGCTGGGCTGGGATGTGGGCTTTACCGATCGCGATGATTGGCGCAATCAGCGCGATCTCAAACTCGATACCGGCGCGCGCGATCCGCGTGATGAGGGCTACCAGTCGTCCGTGCGGCGCAGCGCTTTGTATGCGCAGGATGAGTGGAGCCTGAGTAAGCAGTGGTCGGTGTACATGGGCTTGCGTTGGGAGGGCATGGAGACGCGCAGTTCGGGCGCTGGCTTTGCGCCGGTTCGTAACCGCAGCAGCGTGTGGAGTCCCTTGGCGCAGACGCTGTATAAACTGCCGAATGGGAAGGATCAGTTGCGTGCTGCGTTGACGCGCACTTATAAGGCGCCGAACGCGGGCAACCTGTCGGCGCGCCGCTTCACCGCGACCAATAACAGCAAGCTGGAGACGGATTGGATCGGTAATCCGAACCTGAAGCCGGAGCTGGCGACTGGCCTGGACGCGGCCTATGAGCATTACTGGGCGGAGGGGGCTTTGTTCAGCGTTGCGGCGGCTGCGCGGCGTATAAATAATTTCACGCGCCGTACCGTGCGCGAGGACGAAAGCGGGCGCTGGGTGACGACCATGATGAATAACGGCCGCGCCGATGTGCGCAGCCTGGATGTGGAAGTCAAATTCCCGCTGAAGGCGGTGATGGACGATGCGCCGGGCGTGGATGTGCGTGCCAGCGTTAGCCGCAACTGGTCGCAAGTGCGCTCGGTGCCGGGGCCGCATAACCGGCTGGACCAGCAGGTGCCTTTGAGCGCTGTGTTGGGGGCGGATTACAAGACGCCGGATGGGGCGTGGAGCCTGGGCGGCAGTTTCAATTTCCGTGGCGCGGGCCTGGTGCGCATGGGGGATGAGCAGTATGACTGGTCCACCGTGTCGCGCCAGTTGGATGCTTATGTGGCGTGGAAGATTGATCCGAAGACGCAGTTGCGCTTATCTGCGTGGAACCTGATGGCGCGCGATTCCGTGTCGCGCTCGACCTTCCGCAACGCGCAGGATGGGGTGAGTTCGACCGCGTCCACCACGCCTGGCGTTCGTAATATTCGCTTACAACTTGAGATGCGCTTCTAAGCTAGAATCTCGCCTCTTAGTCACACGAGGCATCTAATGAAGAACAAGCATTTCCAGCGCAGCGCGATTGCCGCTGCTTGCGTGGCCCTGGTTTCCGGCAGCGCTTTGGCGCAAGACGGGGCGGCGAGCGGGCAGCAACTTGAGACGGTGCAGGTGGTGGGCAACTGGCTGGGTTCCGGCCAGAAGAGCGTGAAAAATTTCGGCGGTGCGCGCACGGTGGTCAAGCGCGAGGAGATCCAGGATTCCGGCGCGGCCAGCATCAGCGATGTGCTGCGCACCGTGCCTGGTGTGCAAATTACGAACAATTCCTCCAGCGGTGGCAGCGCCATTTCGCTGAACATCGGCGTGCGTGGCCTGGATGGCCGCTATTCGCCGCGTTCCACCGTGCTGCTGGATGGTATTCCTTTGGCGGTGGCGCCGTATGGCCAGCCGCAGTTGTCGTTTGCGCCGGTGTCGCTGGCGAATATCGATTCGATCGATGTGGTGCGCGGTGGTGGCGCGGTGCGTTATGGCCCGCAGAACGTGGGCGGTATCATCAACTTCAAGACGCGCGCGGTGCCGATGGGCGACTTCAAGGGCGATGCGTCGGTGCGCTATAACTACTTCGACGGCGGCAACCACAATACCCAGACCAGTGCCTTTGCCGGCGGCGGCGATGGGGACGGCTTGGGCATGGCGCTGATGTATTCCGGCGTTGCCGGGCGCGGCTACCGTGAGCACAGCAAAGAGCAGGTGCATGATGTTGCACTGAAGTTCCGCTACGCCATCGATGCCCGTTCGGAGCTGAACGCCAAGTTCTCCTACTTTGATGCGGAGTCCGACCTGCCGGGCGGCCTGACATCGGCACAGTTTGCAGCCAATCCGCGCCAGTCTTTCCGCAATTCCGACAAGTGGAACGGCCGCCGCAAGGGCCTTGACCTGGGTTACCTGAACACCCTGTCGGCGACCCAGGAAGTCGAGGTGCGCGCCTTCTATAACGACAGTTCGCGCGCCAGCCTGCTGGCCAACGCGCAGGACAAGGACGTGAGCTCGCTGAGCCGTCAGCCGCGCGACTACGAGGTGGCCGGTATCGAGCCGCGCTTTACCCAGCGCTTGAACTGGGGGGCGGTGCGCCACGATGTCACGGTGGGCTACCGCTTCTTGAACGAGAGCGCCAAGGAGGCGGCGGTCAGCGTGAAGATCGGCGGTACAGCGCCGACAACGACGCGCCGTTCGGAAAACAGCACGAAGGCCCATTCACTCTACGTGGACGACCAGATCGCCTATGGCCAGTGGCGCGTGACGCCGGGCGTGCGCTTTGAGCACATCAAGATGGACCGAGAGAACAAGCTGACGCCTTTCACCGAGGAGATCAGCAACCATAAGGCGCTGCCGTCCCTGAACGTGTCCTACCTGCTGAGCAAGGAACTGATCCTGTACGGCAACTACAACAGCTCGTTCGGCAGCATCCAGCATTTGCAGTTGAATCTGCAGGATTCGGCCGATGCGCTGAAGCCGGAAACCGCGAAGACCCAGGAGCTCGGCGCGCGCTATAGCGGCAAGCAGTGGCAGCTGGAGGCGACCGCCTTCAACCTCGATTTCTCGAACCAGATCCAGTTTGTGAACGCGTCGCCTGTGTTCTATAAGAACCTGGGTAAAACCCGCCACCGCGGCCTGGAAAGCCGTGCCGAATATGCGTTCGACGGCGCCGGCAAACTGTCCGGCCTGAGCGCCTACGCGACCTGGGCCTACACCCAGGCCGAGCTGCGCCAGGGCGCGCACGCCGGCAACGATGTGCCGTTTTATTCGCGGAATGTGGATACGCAGGGTCTGAAATTCAAACGTGGCGCCTGGACTGTGGACTTGCATACGACCCATCAATCCAAGCAGTACTCGGACGAGAAGAATACCGTTGCTGAATCTGCCGATGGGCAGGTCGGGATAATTCCTTCTTATCGCTTGTGGAATGCGAATGTGAGCTGGGATGTGGCCGGTATGCCGGGTACGGAGATTCAACTGGGCGTAAATAACCTGGCGAATAAAACCTTCTTTACCCGCACCACCGATAGCAACCTGGGCATTCTGCCGGGCGCGGGACGCATGGCTTATATCCAGCTGCGCACCGGCTTTTAATCGGTTTTGAAATAAAGAAAAGCGCCACACTTCAAATGTGTGGCGCTTTTTTATTATTCTGGTTAAATTATGTAGATAAAACCAAGCCGAAATGGTACATTGCAGGGCAGAAATGTCACACATTGTCACACATCTAATTTTCATACACTTAGGGTAAGAAAGATGACGACCTACCAAGAATATCAAGCGAAAATTGCCGAGCTGCAAAACCTGGCAGCCGATGCGCGCAAAGCGGAACTGCAAAAGGCGAAGGATCAGATCTGGTCCATCATGCGCGAATATGATTTGAGCCCGGCCGACCTCGGTCCTGCGGCCAAGAGCAATAAGCCGGTCAAACCGCGTGCGCGCGTGCCGATGAAATACCAGGACCCGGTTTCCGGTTCCCAGTGGACTGGCCGTGGCCGCGCACCAAAATGGCTGGAAGGCAAGAATAAGGAAGACTTCCTGATTAAATAAGCCAGCGGCAGTTGGTAACTGCTGGTAGCTTAGGGAGGGGCGGATTTAATATCCGCCCTTTTTCTTTATATGGGCTCCGGAATATGTGCGATGATGAAGCATGGCCGCTATCCCCTTATTCCCCCTGCACACGGTGCTGTATCCGGACGGGCACCTGGCGCTGCAAGTGTTCGAGGTGCGTTATCTCGATATGGTGAAGCGCTGTATCGAGCATAAGGAGGATTTCGGCGTGGTGGCCCTGGCGCACGGCGAGGAGGTGCGCAAACCGGAGCAGCACGAGACCTTGTGCGCGGTCGGGACGATGGCGCATATCTCGGAGTGGAAGGCGCTGATGCCGGGCTTGATGCATATCCGCTGCCGGGGGCGGCGGCGTTTCCGCGTGGTGTCGGCCGGGCAGCTTAAACACGGCTTGTGGATGGCCGACGTGGCGCCGATCGAGGACGATATGGCGGTGCCGGTGCCGGCCGACCAGCAGGACGTGGCCGACAGCCTGGGCACCCTGATCCAGACCTTGCAGGAGCGCGGCATGCCGCCCGAGCAGATGCCGATGCAAACGCCGTACCGGCTGGCGGAGGCGGGCTGGGTGGCGAACCGCTGGTGCGAGTTGCTGCGCTTATCGCTGGTGCAGCGGCAGCTGCTGCTGGCGCAGGAAAATCCAGTGCTGCGCCTGGAACTGGTGCAGGATGTGATGGTGGAGCATGGCCTGCTGAATTAGGCCATCGCTGGCCCTATGCGGCCCCGCTGGGTGCCGCTACACTGGCCCCATGTATACGCCAACCGCTTTCGCTGAAGACCGCCTGGAGGCCAAGCATGGCCTGATCCGGTCCTATCCATTGGGGATGCTGATCGTCCCCTCCGTGCCTTCCGCCGACCTGGTGCCGTTCGCGCTCTATCCCGATGAGGGCGAGGCGGGGCTGGGCGTGCTGCGCGCCCATGTGGCGCGCGCCAATCCGGCCTGGCAGGCGCTGGCCGCGGGCGGCGATTGCCTGGTGGCGTTCCAGGGGCCGCAAGCTTATGTGAGCCCGAACTGGTATCCCGGCAAGGCGGCCAATCCGAAGCAGGTGCCGACCTGGAATTATGCGATGGTGCAGGTGCGTGGCACGGCGCGCGTGGTGCACGATGCGGCCTGGCTGCGTCGCTTGCTGGGCGATCTGACCACGGTGCATGAAGGTGCTTTGCCGCAGGCGTGGTCGATCGAGGATGCGCCGGCGGATTATATCGACGGTTTGCTGAAGGCGATCGTGGGCATCGAGATTCCGGTGGCTGCCATCAGCGGCAAGTGGAAGGTGAGCCAGAACCGCAGCGCTGCCGATGCGAACGGCGTGGCCGGGGGCTTGCGCAGTGTCGTGGGTGCGCCGGGCGCGGCGGCGATGGCGGCCCTGGTGGCCGAGCGCGCGCCGATCCTTAAGCCGGACTGAGTTCTTCTTCCTGCGCGTGCACGTGCATGGACCAGGTGACGCCGGCGATCAGCAGCACGATGGCGGCGATCTCCAGCGGGCGCGGGAATTGCTGCTTGTAGACAAAGCCGTAAAGCAGCGCAAACAGGGTCTCGAACAGGATCAACTGGCCGGACAAGGTGATGGGCACGCGGCGGCTGGCGATATTCCATAAGTGGTTGCCGATCACGGACGCGCCCAGGGCCAGCACGCCATTACAGATCCAGAACAGGGTCCAGTCGCGGCCGGAGGCGGCGCCTGCCGCGCCGGTCACGTCGGCATGGAAGATGGCGTAGGCGATGCCGCCCACCACCAGCGAGATGCAGCCGGTGGACAGGCCGTATAGGGCGGACCATTCGGCGCTGCTGTAGTGCGGGTTGCGTTTCAGGTAGCGCGCATTATCCAGCGTATACCAGCTCCAGCAGAGCAGGGCGCCGGTGGCGCATGCCACGCCGATCACCGTGTTCAGCATGGAGGCGCCGGCATCGGCGGCATGCTGGAATACGTCGATATTGATGCAGGTGATGCCGGCTGCTGTCACCAGCAGCGGCATGGCGAGCTGGCGCAGCGGCACGGCGCCATGGTCGTTGCGGCCCATGAGCGTGACGGCGATCGGCAGCACGCCGATGATCAGGGAGGTCGGCGCCACCCCGGCCAGCTTCACGCCGAAGGCCAGGAACATGTAGTAAATCAGGTTGCCGGCCAGGGCGTGGCGCAGCAGGGCGAAGTAGTCGCTGCGTTCCAGCCGTCCGAGCAGGTTGCCAAGGCGCGGCAGCATCAGCACCAGGGCGATCAGGCCGTAGGCAATGTAGCGCCCGACCGCCATTTCCAGCGGCGAGAATGCCGACAGCAGTTCCGGCGCGATGAACACCATGCCCCACATTGCGCCCGCCAACAGGCCGCACACCACACCAGTCCACATACAACGTTCCCTCAATTAAAACTGCGACAGTTTCGCACAGCTAGCGATATCTTGCCCGATCATGGGCACGCGAAGGTTCAGGCTTGCAGGCGCTGGAATAAAGCCGCCAGTGCCAGCAGCGCCGCCACATTCAGCACGACGGTGAACCAGAACATGGCGAGGAAGGAAGTCTTGGACGATTTGTGGCGCAGCCACTGCTGCGCTGCGAGGGCGCCGGGCCAGCCGCCGGCCAGTCCAAGCAAGAGCAGGGTGCGTTCGGGCGTGCGGCGGCGGCCCTTGCGGGCGGCCGACTTGTCCAGCGCGTAGGCGATAAAGCAAGCGACGCTGGCCACGGCATACAGCGCGGCCAGCGCGGCGAACAGCATCAGAAGTAGGACAGGCCGAGGGCGGCCTTCACTTCATCGGTGGTGCGGGCAGCGACTTCGCGTGCGCGCATGGTGCCTTCCTTCAGCACCTGCATGATGTAGCCCTTGTCCTGGGCCAGCTCCTCGCGGCGGGCGCGGATGGGCGCCAGCATGTCCTGCAGTACCGCTTCCAGGCGCTTCTTGACGACCGAGTCGCCCAGGCCGCCGCGTGTGTAATGGTCCTTCATTTCCTGCACGCCGGCCTTGTCGGTATCGAAGGCATCCAGGTAGATGAAGGCGACATTGCCTTCCAGGTGGCCCGGATCGGATACTTTCAGGTGCAGCGGGTCGGTATACACCATCTTCACCGCCGCCTTGATCTCGTCGGCGCTGGCGCCCAGGTTGATCACGTTGCCCAGCGATTTGGACATTTTCGCCTTGCCGTCGATGCCCGGCAGGCGGCCCACTTCCGGCACCACCGCCTTGCACTCGACCAGGATTTCCTTGCCCACCAGGCGGTTGAACTTGCGCACGATCTCGTTGGTTTGTTCGATCATCGGGATCTGGTCCTCGCCGACCGGCACGATGGAGGCCTTGAAGGCCGAGATGTCCGCCGCCTGCGAAGCAGGGTAGGTCAGGAAGCCGGCCGGGATGTCGCGCTCAAAGCCGCGCAGCACGATTTCCTGCTTCACGGTCGGATTGCGCTCCAGGCGGGCCACGGTGACCAGGTTCAGGTAATAGAAGGTCAGTTCCGCCAGTTCCGGGATTTGCGACTGGATCAGGATGGTCGATTTGGCCGGGTCGATACCGCAAGCCATGTAGTCCAATGCCACTTCCACCACGTTACGGTGCACCTTATTGGTGTCATCCATATTGTCGGTCAGCGCCTGCGAGTCGGCCAGCATGATGAACTGGTTATAGTCGTCCTGGTACGAAACGCGGTTGCGCAGGCTGCCCACGAAGTGGCCGAGGTGCAGCGGACCGGTCGGACGGTCGCCGGTCAGGATAATAGGTTTAGCGTTGGAAGCTGGCTGGCTCATAGGGTTCTTTCTGCTTGCCCCTACCGATTGCGCCAAGAAAAACGCCACCTGAGCAGAGGCGGCGTTGATATTAAAATCACATCACTTTTCAGTGGCCGCGTTAAGTCAGCGGCGCCACCAATTGCGGGAAAATGGATGTGATTGGATAAATTTCATCCCGCAATGGTTACAGTTCCTGTTCCCCCTGTCAAGATGTCCACTTCGGCGCGGCACGGCGATCCTGCAGGAAGAAGGGTGGACATTTCCCGTGCGTACTGGGGACTTGGTTTTCTAGTAATATTGCCGAAATTTATCAAGCTCGCCGGAGAACCCATGCGTTTCAGCCTAATCCTGTCCTCTTTGTTACTGGCCGCGCAGGCCGGGGCGCAGACTTCGCCCATGGCGCCGGATATCATTGCGGGCTTCGAGGCGCCGCAGGATGAGGCGGATTACATCAAGCGCGTGGTTATGCTTCCCATGCGGGATGGGGTGAAACTGTATACCGTGATCGTGGTGCCGAAGGGGGTGCGCAGCGCGCCCATCATCCTGACCCGCACGCCGTACAACGCCGCCGGGCGCGCGCGGCGCAATGTCAGCCCGTCGATGCAGGCCTCGCTGCCGCAGGGGGACGATGCGTTCGGCCGCGATTTCATCCGCGTGTTCCAGGATGTGCGCGGCAAGTACGGCTCGGAGGGCGATTATGTAATGACCCGGCCGGTGCGCGGTCCGCTCAATACGAGCCAGACCGATCATGGCACCGACGCCTGGGACACCATCGAGTGGCTGGTAAAGAACGTGCCCGAAACGAACGGCAAGGTGGGCATGATCGGCTCTTCCTACGAGGGCTTTACGGTGCTGATGGCGTTGACCGAGCCGCATCCGGCGCTGAAGGCGGCCGTGCCCATGAGTGCCATGGTGGATGGCTGGCGCGGCGACGATTGGTTCCACAACGGCGCGTTCCGCGTGAATACGCTTGATTACATCGGTAACCAGACCACGGTGCGCGGCAGGGGCGAGCCCTTGGCCACCGGCGTGTACGACGATTACGAGGCGGTGCTGCGCGGCGGTTCCGTGGCGGACCTGGCGCGCAAGTATGGCCTGGACCAGTTGAACTTCACCAAGAAGCTGTTCGAGCACCCGGCATACGACAGCTTCTGGCAGGAGCAGGCGCTGGACCGCATCCTGGCCCGGCGCCCGCTGTCCGTACCGACCATGCACGTGGTGGGGCAGTGGGACCAGGAGGACATCTATGGCGCCTATGCGACCTACGCCGCGCTGGAAAAGCAGGACAAGGACAACAAGCTGAATTACCTGGCCGTCGGCCCATGGCGCCACAGCGGCGTGAATTACGAGGGTTCCTCGCTGGGCGTGCTGCGCTTTGAGGGTGATACCGCGCTGCAGTTCCGGCGCGATGTGATGGTGCCTTTCCTCAAGCAGCATCTGCTGGATGGCGCGCCCGCGGCCAATACGCCGCCGGTGCTGTCCTACCAGACCGGCAGCAACCAGTGGCAGCGTTTCACGCAATGGCCGCAGTCCTGCGCCGCCGGCTGCCCGTCGGCCGCCAGGCCGGTGTACCTGCAGGGCGGCTTCAAGCTGTCGTTTGCCAAGCCATCCGGCGCCGCCGCCTTCGACGAGTACGTGGCCGACCCGGCCAAGCCGGTGCCGTTCGTGCCGCGCCCGGTGCGGATGGAGGATGAGAACGTCTGGAAACCTTGGCTGGTGCACGACCAGCGCTTCGTCAGCGACCGCACCGATGTGCTGAGCTACGTGTCGGAACCGCTGAAGGAGCCGCTGGTGCTGACCGGAGCGCCGGTGGTGCGTCTGCTGGCATCCACCTCGGGCAGCGATGCCGATTGGGTGGTGAAGGTGATCGATGTCTATCCCGACGAGGTGCCGTCGCAGCCCAAGCTTGGCGGCTTCCAACTGCCGCTGTCGATGGATGTCCTGCGCGGGCGCTATCGCGATAGTTTTGAGAAGCCGTCGGCGATCCCGTCCAACAAGCCGGTGCAGTACACCTTCGCGCTGCCGCCGGTGAACCACGTAATCCAGCCTGGCCACCGCGTGATGATCCAGATCCAGTCCAGCTGGTTCCCGCTGTATGACCGTAATCCGCAGAGTTTTGTGCCGAACATCTTCCACGCCGCGCCGGGCGACTACCGCAAGGCTACGCAGCGCGTATTCCATGGCAGCTCGGTTGAACTGCCGGTGGTGAAGTGACGCTGACAGTTTCGCTCGCGGGCGGCGATGAACGCGAGCTGACAGTTCGCCTGGAGCAGCTTTAATGACAAGACCCTACGAATGGAAGCCCATACCGCATCAATTGGATGTCACTTGCCCGAATTGCGGGCAGCAAGCTGAGTTTGAGTTTGCCGAGGTGGTGCGCATCAAGCTGAAAGTCGATATAGAGTTCTTTCAGAAGAGCAGTGTCTTTGAGTACCAGCAGTTCGAGGATTCATGCGGGCACCTCTGGCATGCGGCGATCTTCTTCCAGGGAATGCATGGAAGTCCACATCGGGCCATACACGAACTTCCCGATGGTTATTCAGCACAGGATTGGGAGCATTCAAGGTATCTTAGTAATCGCAAGACGTGGCCGGTCGGATCTGTTCACTGCGCGAACTGCCACCTGCGACGTCGACACAGGCTCAATTGGCCGGATGATGCGTACTTCTCAATCGCGTATCGGCACCATGTACTATGGGCGTTCCATCGCGAGTCTGCGGTGGACTTGCTGGCGTACCTGTTAAACGCAAAGCGTGGCGTATCGGGGTATCGATGGGGGACCTACTTGATGCACGTGCCAACTGTATTCAAGGTTAAAAAAGCCCGAGAGGCAGTGGGGAAGAAACTGGCCAGGTTGTTAGGAATGGCCTAGATCCGGGAATTGGGAGCCAGAGCGGCAAATGGCCGAGCGGTATCAAATGCCAATTGATTTGGGAGGAAGCGAATTGATTCATCAGGTGACTGCATTAGCCAAGCACCCCGAGCACATCGAAGGCGTGGCCGAGCGAACCTACCGGTTATGGGGGTACCTGATCCGCGAAGATACCGGCATGACGGCCGTCGAGTATATCGAAGTGGTTCGCAGCCGCGCCGTGACCGATAGCGTTCCACTCACACTCATTGCATTGGAGGGGGATGCGCTGGTTGGTTCCGTCAGCCTGAAAAAGCATGAAGCATCGAGCGCGCCGGACTTGACGCCGTGGATTGGCGGACTGCTGGTCGATGAGGCGATGCGCGGGAAGGGGGTGGGGAAGGCATTGCTGGTCGAGGCCGAAGCGGCGGCGGCGCGGCTTGGCTACCCTTGGCTCTACCTGTCCTGCGAGCGGCACGTTGAGCCATTCTACGAGCGTTTGGGTTGGACGCTTCTCAAACGGACGATTTCTTGTGGCGATGAAGTGGCGATCATGAAAAAGAAGCTGGATACTCAGCTGTGACTTGCAGATGCCATCATCCGCCATTTCACTTTAGCGATTTTGCGCGGATGGAGCTTGGCGAAGATGCGTTCGGTGCAGAGGTTGCGCTGGCGACGTGCAGGCACTGCGGCGTCGCATGGCTAACGTATCTGATCGAAGAGCCGCACTATAGCCGCTCGGGAAGGTGGTGGCGCGTCCTGTTGCAGCCGGAGATGAGGAACGCGATTTCGGCTGCGAATGCCAGGGCGTTCGTTGAACAGCAGGCGCACGCATTCGCTGGCGGGAGCTTCTTCGGATCAGCCGGGCATGCAGTAGAGGGCCCGATTCGTATCGCGTGACTATGCGATACGCATTAAGACCGCGCCAGCGGCGATGGCCGTAATCGCCAGGGCGCGCTTGCGGCCAATGCGTTCGCCGAGGAAGAACTTGGCGATCAGGGCTGCGAACAGGATGGAGGTTTCGCGCAGCGCTGCGACGGCGGCCAGTGGGGCGACGGTCATGGCCCACAGGGCGAGGCCGTAAGCGCCCAGCGTGCCGGCGCCGCCCAGCAGGGCGATGCGCCAGTGCTGTAAGGCGTAATCGCGCAGCTGGCGCGGGCAGCGCAAGGCGCACCAGGCGAGCAGGCCGATGGCGCTCATAACGTGGAGCCACATGACGTAGGCGGCTGGGGCTCCGGAGGCGCGGGCGCCGATACCGTCGATGAGCGTGTAGACGGCGATCACCAGGGCATTCAGCAAGGCGAACGCCGTGGCGCGCCCCCGGGCTTTGGCCGCCACGGGTGTGGTGGCGAACCAAAGGCTAAGGATGCCGCCGCTGATGCAGGCGACGGCGGCGTACTGCAGCGGCGACAGATGCTCGCCGAGCAGCGGCACGCTGGCGGCGGCGACCAGCAATGGCGCGCTGCCGCGCATCAGCGGATAGGCGTGGCTCATGTCGCCGTGGCGGTAGGCGGCGGCAAGCAGGCCGTAATACGCGAAGTGGATGACGGTGGACGCGGCAAGGTAGGGCCAACTGGCGGCTGCCGGCTGCGCCAGGATGGGCAGCAGCGGCAGGGAAAGCAGGGCGGCGCCGCTGGCAACCAGCACGCTGCCGAAGAAGGGATCGCGGCCGCCTTTGACCAGTGCATTCCATACGGCGTGCAGCAGCGCGCCGCATAAGACCACAGCGACGACGGTGGGCGTCATCAGCGGGGCCGTACGCTTTCGGCGAGGATCTCGGGCCGGTGATAGCGCTGGAAGCCTTCCATCACGGCATTCGATTTGGCGGCGCGCTCCAGCAGTTCCAGCAGGGCGGCGCGGTCGTCCGGGGTGAGCGAGTGGCGCGAGACGTAGACGCCGGTCTGCTGCCAGGGCAGTTCGGGGATCGGCTCCAGCCGCAGCCGGTCCAGCATGCCATGCACGCGCGTTTCGCGGTTGATCGAGCCGGCCAGGATGGTCGGGCCCATGATGGTCAGGTCCACGGCGCCGGCATGCAGCAGGCGCGCGATGGCTGAGGCGTCGACTTCGGTGAACAGGCGTCCCTGTTTGCCAAGCTCGCGCAGCAGCGCCTGGTAGGCCTCGCCGTAGTCGTAGCCGCGCACCACGGCCACGCGCAGGTCGCGCCGGTCCAGCAGGTCCTGGGCGTTGGCGATGGGCGGGCGCGGGCTTTGCAGGGAAATCAGCACGGCGCGGTGGCCTACCATGGGCACGAAGATACCGTGCAGGTCGCGCGCCGGGGTGCGGGTGGCGGGCAGCAGCAGGTCGGCTTTACCGGTTTCGAACATCAGCTCCTGGCGGGCGCGCGGCACGCCGCTGAAGGCGAAGTGGCAGCCGGCGCGCGGCCCCAGGCTGCGGAACAGTTCCGGATAGATCCCGCTAAAGACCCCGTTGCCGACGATGACGCTGACGCCGGTGCTGGAAACCGGCACCAGGATGTCGCGCGAACAGTCGGCATGCGCCGCCACGGCCGCTGCCAGGGGCAGGGCGGCCAGCAACTGGCGCAAGAGGCGGTGCGGGCGTGCGTGCATAGCGCGATTATGCTCCCGTTTGCGGCGCCATGTGATGCTGCCTGAAATAGCGGCGGGCGACGAAGATGCCGGCGGTCTGCATGGCGGCGCAAACGAAGAAGGTGCTGCCGATGCGCCAGTCGCTCGGCGGCAGGTGGCCGACGGCGCTCAGGATGCCGCCGCCCAGCAGCGGCATGACCACGGAACCGAGGCTGCTGATCGACTGCAGGGACCCCATCAACTCGCCCTGTTCATTGGCTGGCGTGGCCTTGGAGACGATGCCTTGCAGGGCCGGGCCGGCGGCGAAGGACAGCAGGTTGCACAGGATGAAGACGTACATCATCCAGCCCTGGGTGGCCAGGCCGTACAGCAGGTAGGTGATGGCGCCGGAGCTCAGGCCGATCAGCGACAGGCGCACTTCGCCGAACTTGCGGATGAAGATGCCGAGCAGGCCGGCTTGCACCACGGCGGCGGCGATGCCGACGCAGAACAGGGCGATGCCGTTCTCCGCCGGGCTCCAGCCGAAGCGGAAGTGGGTGAACAGCACCCAGGTCGACTGCAGCATCATCTGGGCGCCGGTGACCAGGGCGAAGGTGATGACCAGGCCGCGGATGTCGTCGCGGCGGGCCAGCTTGGCCAGCGCGTTGAAGGGATTGACCGACACCAGCTTGAACTTGCCGCGCCGTTCTTCCGGCAGCGATTCAGGCACGCAGAAGTAGCCGTAAATCAGGTTGGCGAAAGACAGCGCGGCGGCCACGTAGAACGGCAGGTGCAGGTCGATATCGCCCAGCAGGCCGCCCAGCATCGGGCCGCAGATGAAGCCCAGGCCGAAGGTGGCGCCGATCTTGCCGAAGCTCTTGGCGCGGTCTTCCGGGGTCGAGATGTCGGAGGCGTAGGCCGAGGCGACCGACATGCTGGCCGAGGACATGCCGCCGATCACGCGGCCGATGAACAGGCAGGCCAGGTTGGGCGCCCAGGCGGTGGTCAGGAAGTTGATGCCCATGCCGAACATGGAATACAGCAGCACGGGGCGGCGGCCGACGCGGTCGCTGATCGCGCCCAGCATGGGCATGAAGATGAACTGCAACAGGCCGAAGGTGGCGCCGAGGATGCCGTACCACAGCGCGTGCAGTTCGCGGTCGGGCACATACTGGCCGACCAGGATCGGCAGCACCGGCACGATGATGCCGATGCCCAGCATGTCGATGAAGATGCTGACCAGGACGAAGTTGAGGTTGCCTTTTTTACTCATGCCGCCACCGCCCATTCTGCGACAAAGCTGGCGCGGAAATCGAGCAGGGCTTGCAGGCGCTGTTGGCCCAGGGCGCGGCCGGCGGCGGTGCGCATGGTGCCGGGCAGGGTGGCCAGCTTCACGTCGATGTGGTCGAGCGAATAGGCTTTGTCGTCGCGTTCGCGGCCGGTGGCCAGTGGGTCGTCCGGGTGGGCCAGGGCGCAGCCCATGCGGCCGGCGGTGTAGAACATGCGCGCCAGGCCCACGGCGCCCAGGGCGTCCAGGCGGTCGGCATCCTGCACGATGCGCGCTTCCAGCGTGGTCGGCTCGAGCGCGGCCGAGAAGCTGTGCGTTTCAATCGCGTGGGCGACCGCGTCCAGCAGTTCGGGCGGGAAGCCGGCGTCGGCCAGCTGGGCGCGCGCCAGCACGGCGGCCTGGCGCGAGGCGAGGTGGCGCTGCGGGTGGTTTTTCGGTAAATTGACCAGGTCGTGCAGGTAGCAGGCGGCCATCACCACCAGGCGGTTGGCCTCGGGATGCTGCTCCAGCAGCAAGGTGGCATTGCGCCAGACGCGGTGCAGGTGGTTGGTGTCGTGGGCGCCGTCATCGCCCGCTGCAGCGCTGGCCAGCGCGACGAAACGCGGCTGCCAGCTGCTCAGAGAAATATCCATGGAAACCATTGTGTCTGTCATTAGCCGCGCAATTGTGCCATGTATTTTCCATAAGCTTGCATGTTTCTCTAGAGCAAAATTTTTGGTGATTATTTTATTGGCTTGCGGTAACATATTACGTCATCATTCACAAATGAAAGAATATTATGAATGCCACCACAAAGCAGGCTGCTGAGTACCTGGCCTTTACCCTGGGCCAGGAAGAATACGGCATCGATATCCAGAAGGTCAGCGAGATCCGCAGCTATGAAAGCCCGACCCGCATCGCCAGTGCGCCGGACTACATGAAGGGCGTGATCAACCTGCGCGGCCTGATTGTTCCGATCATCGACATGCGCGTGCGCTTCCAGCTGGGCGAGCCGACCTACGGCCCGTTCACGGTGGTGATCATTCTCCACATCGGCAACCGCACCGTGGGTATTGTGGTGGACGCCGTGTCCGACGTGACCATCCTGGAACCGGAGCAGGTCAAGGACGCACCGGATATCTCCGGCGCCATGGACACCGAGTACATCACCGGCCTGGGCACCGTCGACGACCGCATGCTGATCCTGGTCGATATTGAACGCCTGATGTCGTCCGCCGACATGGGCCTGGTGGAAAAGCTCGCGGCATGAAGCTGCTGAACAACCTCAGTATCGGCAAGCGCCTGGCCTTCGGCTTTGCCGTTACGCTTGCCCTGTCCATCGTCATTGCTGCCATCGGCGTCTGGCGCCTGCAGCAAGTTGCCGGCGCCACGCGCCATATGATGGAGACGCCGCTGGCGAAGGAACGCATGATTTCCGACTGGCAGTCGAAGATCGATAGCGCGATCCGCCGCACGACGGCCATTGCCCGCAGCAGCGACGCTTCGCTGGGCGCCTTCTTCGCGGAGGAATCGAAAGCTTCCAGCGCGTCTTCGGCCGAACTGCAAAAGAAGATCGAGCCTTTGATCAGCGACGCCGACGAGAAGGCCCTGTGGGAACGCCTGATGGAGCAGCGCAAGCTGTACATCTCCTCGCGCGACAAAGTCGCCAAGCTGAAAACGGACGGCGAGCTGGAACAGGCGAACGAGGTGTTCGAAAAAACCTACCGTCCGGCGGCCTCCGATTACCAGAAACTGGTGCAGGACCTGCTGACCATGCAGCGCGGTAAGATCGACGCCATCGGCCAGCAGATCGACAGCGTGTCGGCCAACAGCCGCACCCTGCTGCTGGTGCTGGCTGGCCTGGCGGTGGCCTTTGGCGCGGCGTGCGCTTTCGTGCTGACCAAGGGCATTACCATTCCGCTCTCGCGCGCAGTTGATGCGGCGCGCCGTGTGGCGGGCGGCGACTTGACCGGCGAAATCCGCGTGCACGGCACGGACGAAACCGGCCAGTTGCTGGGCGCCCTGCGCGATATGAACCAGTCCCTGCTGAACATCGTGAGCGAAGTGCGGCACGGCACCCAGGCCATTTCCATCGCTTCGACCGAAATCGCGGCGGGCAACCAGGACCTGTCGGCGCGCACCGAGCAGCAGGCGGCTTCGCTGGAGGAAACCGCGTCGTCGATGGAAGAACTGACTTCCACCGTGAAGCAGAATGCCGACAATGCGCGCCAGGCGAACCAGCTGGCCGGCGCCGCCGCTTCGGTGGCGCGCAAGGGCGGCGATGTGGTGGCCGAAGTGGTGGGCACGATGGAGTCGATCGACGCATCGTCGCGCAAGATCGTCGACATCATCGCCGTGATCGACGGCATCGCTTTCCAGACCAATATCCTGGCGCTGAATGCCGCCGTGGAAGCGGCACGGGCGGGCGAACAGGGCCGCGGCTTTGCGGTGGTGGCCTCCGAAGTGCGCAACCTGGCGCAGCGTTCCGCTGCGGCGGCGAAAGAGATCAAGGAATTGATCGGCGATTCGGTCGAGAAGGTCAACGCGGGCAGCCGCCTGGTGAGCGACGCCGGTAACACCATGGAGGAAATCGTCTCCAGCGTGCAGCGCGTGTCGGACATCATCAGCGAGATCACCGCCGCCAGCGCGGAGCAGAGCACCGGCATCGACGAGGTTTATAAGGCGGTTGGCCAGATGGACCAGGTCACGCAGCAAAATGCAGCACTGGTGGAAGAAGCGGCGGCTGCCGCCGAATCCATGCAAAAGCAGGCCGGCGGCCTGGCTGACGTGGTCAGCGTCTTCAAGGTGCGTTAAGCCTCGCTCGGCACCATCTCACGGGCCGCCTGCTGCGACAGGCGGTCCGCTTCCCCATTCTTGTGGCGCGGTATCCAGCGCACATGCACTTGCGCCAGCGCCGCGATCAACTGCGCCGCGCGCGCCCGATGCTGCTCCAGGCCTTTGGCGCCGGCAGCCGGCGATACCAGCAGGTCCTGCACCACCACCTGGCTGTCGCCGTACAGCAGCAATTCCCCCACGCCCAGCTCCACCGCTTTTTCCAGCGCCGCGATCAGCGCCAGGTACTCGGCGTCGCCGCTGCTGCCGTGGCCGGCGCGGCGGCTGATCTCGACGCGTTCGCCGCTGGGGCCGGACAGCAGCACGCCTATGCCGATGCGGCCGGGGTTGGGGTGGGCCGAGCCGTCGAACCATGCGTGCCATGCGGCGGGGGAGGCGGGGACGGCCTGGCGCGCCAGCTTTTCTGCGCGGGCGCGCTCTTGTTTTATTGACATGTGTAAATTAGTTTGCAACACTGGCTCGGCTGTTTTCCTCCCACTTTAACAGGAGACTATCCATGTCAGTGATGTATCGCGCAGCCGGCGCTTTGGCCCTGGCGCTTGCCATGCAGGCAGCCCACGCGGCGCCCGCCAAACCAGTGCGGAAATACACGATCGAGCAGTTCATGGCCACCACCTCGATCAGCGGCGCCTCGTTCAGCCACGACGAAAAGTCCATCCTCTTCAGCAGCAACGAGAGCGGCATTTTCAATGTGTATTCGATTCCGGTCGGCGGCGGCAAACCAACGGCACTGACCAAATCGACGGTGGACAGCACCTACGCTGTCAGCTACTTCCCGGGCGATAACCGTTTCCTGTTCACGCGCGACAAGGGCGGCGACGAAAACAACCACCTGTTCGTGCGCGAGCTGGATGGCAGCGAAAAGGACCTGACCCCGGGCGACAAGCTGAAAGCCTCGTTCTTCGGCTGGAGCGACGACCGCAGCGCTTTCTACGTTGTGACCAATGAACGCAACCCGAAATTCTTCGACCTGTACCGCTACAGCGTGAAAGACTACTCGCGCACCATGCTGTACCAGAACGATAACGGCATCAGCCCAAGCCGCATCAGCCGCGACGAAAAGTGGCTGGCCCTGAACAAGCCGAACACCACGGCGGACAGCGACATCTACCTGTACAACCTGGCCAGCAAAGAGATGAAGCACATCACGCCGCACAAGGACGTGGCGAGCTACGATGCGGCCAGCTTCGACCCGGAGTCGAAGAAGCTGCTGTTCACGTCCAACGCGGGCGGCGAGTTCACCAGCATCCGCAGCTACGACCTGGCCAGCGGGCAGGTGGCCGAGCATGAGAAGGCGGATTGGGACGTGGTCGCCACCGGCTATTCGCGCAACGGCCGTTTCCGCACCACGATCATCAACCAGGATGGCAGCACCGTGCTGCGCGTGGTGGAAGGCAAGGACGAAAAGCCGATGGCGCTGCCGAAGGTGCCGGGCGGCGATATGAGCGCCGCCGTGTTCTCGGAAAGCGGCAAGCTGATGGCCTTCTATGTCAACGGCGACCGTTCGCCGAACAACCT
Source organism: Pseudoduganella guangdongensis (assembly GCF_009857475.1). GTDB lineage: Bacteria > Pseudomonadota > Gammaproteobacteria > Burkholderiales > Burkholderiaceae_D > Rugamonas > Rugamonas guangdongensis. The sequence continues at coordinate 35,051 of NZ_WWCJ01000019.1, forward strand.
GTTTGTGTACGACGTGGCGGCCAAGAAGGCAAAGCAGCTGACCCAGAGCATGAGCAAGGAGATCAATCCGAACGACCTGGTGGAGGCCGAGGTGGTGCGTTTCCGCTCCTTCGACGGCATGGTGGTGCCTTCGATCTACTACAAGCCGAAAGGCGCTGCGCCGAACGCGAAAGTGCCGGCGGTGGTGCTGGTGCACGGCGGCCCGGGCGGCCAGACGCGGCGCGGCTATAACGCCATGGTGCAGTACCTGGTCAACAACGGGTATGCGGTGCTGGGCATTAACAACCGCGGCAGCAGCGGCTACGGCAAGACCTTCTTCATGGCGGACGACCGCAAGCATGGCCGCGAGCCGCTGTGGGACTGCATCGAAGCGAAGACTTTCCTGGCCAGCCGTGGCTATATCGATCCGGAGCGCATCGGCATCATGGGCGGCAGTTATGGCGGCTACATGACGCTGGCGGCGATGGCGTTCCGTCCGGAGGCGTTCAAGGTCGGCATCGACATCTTTGGCGTCAGCAACTGGATCCGCACGCTGGAATCAATTCCGCCTTACTGGGAGTCGCAGCGCAAGGCGCTGTACGACGAGATCGGCGATCCGGTGAAGGACAAGGACTTCCTGGTGGCGACTTCGCCGCTGTTCCATGCCACGCATATCCGCAAGCCGCTGATGGTCATCCAGGGCAAGAACGACCCGCGCGTGATCAAGCCGGAGAGCGATGAAATCGTGGAGGCGGTAAAGAAGAACAATGTGCCGGTCGACTACGTGGTGTTCGACGACGAGGGCCATGGCTTCAGCAAGAAGAAGAACCAGGCCATCGCGAACGCCAGGATGGTCGAGTTCCTCGACAAGCACTTGAAAGGCGGTAGCGCCGCCATGGGGCAGCCGTAAGCTTTCTGCCTACGCGCGGCCGGCGGCGCTGCCGGTATCAACGGCGATAGGGGTTGTCCGGCCGGTGGTCGCGGCGGTTCGGGATGCCGTCGCCATCACGGTCGCGGTCACGGTGGTTTGGCACGCCATCGTTGTCGCGGTCCCTGTCGTAGCGATCGGGCACACCGTCGCGGTCGCGGTCACGGCGGCCGCCGCGGTCGTGGTAGCGGTAGTTGTCGCGGTAGTTGTCGCGATAGTAGTCGCGCTGCGGGTCGCGGTAGTGGCCGTAAGCGGTCCAGCCGCCTTCACGCCAGCCCCAGCCGTTGTCGACGCGTACCCATTCGGATGGGTAGTAGCGGTAACCCTGGCGTTCCCGCAGCCAGTGGCCGGCCACCCAGGCGTGGCGGTGGCCATCCCAGCGCCAGTAGCCCGGCGCCCACACATAGCCATGGCGCGGCGGCGGCAGGCTTTCAAAACGCGGCGGCGGCGGTGCGTTGCCGATCACCAGGCTGAAATCCACCTGGGCCAGGGCGGTGCCGGGGGCGAAGGCGACCGCACCAAATGCCAGGGCGGCCGCAGCGATGAGTTTCGGTTTATACATGGCTTATCTCCGGTAAGTGGTGCGCTTGACTTAAATATAGCAAGCGCACGATTGACGGGATAAGCCTGATTCAGTTTCTTACAAATCCCCGCAGGGAGGTAACAATTGGCTTAAATGCTGCCAGGTTGGGTGGCTTTGCGCTCTTCCGCCAGCGAAGCCTGCTTCTCAGCAGCGCTCATGCGCTTGGCTGGCACCACCACCACCGGCATGCCCTGGTTTGCAGCTGGCTGGGCGGCAGCCGCGTAGGCGGCTGGAGCCTTGCTTTCGTCGGCACCATCGAAGACGTAGTTGGCAGCGCAGGCCAGGCCGAGGATGGCGATGAACAGGGCTTCAAAGTTACGCAGGGCTTTCATGATGTTCTCCGGTTTGCGGATCGTCCACATCAGGACTTTCCATGTGCTCACTGTAGCCAAGGCGGCGGCGGGTCGCCACGGCGATGCGACGAGCGGTAAAAAATGCGGGGCGAAGTGCAAAAAGTCGGGATTTTCCGCTTCCCCCGGCTAGCGCTGTGCATGACGACCCTTCTTTCCCGACTCTCGGCCTGGCGGCGCGACCGCCGGCGGCAGCGCAACCTGCAGGCAGCAGCGCGCGCGCCGCTGGCCTTGTCCCTGCACTGGCGCGGCAGGGCGCCGGCGCTCATGCTGGCACTGGGCGCGCTGGCCCTTGCGGCAGGCGGGGCGCTGGTCCTGTGGCGACATGCGGCGGGCATGGCGGAGCAGGGCGGCACGGCAGCGGCGCCCGACCTGCCGGCGCTGCAGGCGGTGATGCCGGGCGTGCGTTTCGATGTGCCGCAGGCGCCGGGCATCGCGCTGCAGGAAGTGGCGGGCGGCAGATTGCTGGTCGCAAGCGGCTTGCATGGCGGCCCGGTGGTGCGGGTCGACCTGTGCGCCCGGCCGCTGCCCTTGCAAGTCGGTTATCGCTTTTCGGAGGCCAGCGGCGCACCGTCTCTGCGCCACGCCGTGCTGGCGGGGGAAGGCAGCAGCATTCCCGCCATGACCATTACCGCCGCCGGCGAAACCCTGCGCGTGCGCTGGCGCGAGCGGGGCGCGGCGGCGCGCTGGGTCGGCGATGCGCCCGGCGCGGCGTTGCGCTCGCTCGGCTGGCTGGTGTGGCGCGAGGGGGCCGTGCGGGTGGAGCGCCGCCCCGGCAAGGGCTGCGCACAGGGGGAGATGGTGGTGCAGGCCTTCTCCACCGCCCCCGTGGCCGGCCGCGCGCCGGGACGGGCCCATGTCGTGGCCTTTCCGCTGGCCGGTGCGCCGGCGGGTCTGCGCCTGGAGCCGGGGCGTTACGCGGTGCCGGCCGTGGCGACGGCGGCACGGGAAGATGAAGTCCTGTTCAACCGCCTGCGCGCGCGCGGGCTGTTGCGGCTTGGCGCGGATGGGTTGCTGGAGCTGGCGCCGCCCGACCTTGCGCAATGGCTGGCGGCAGGGCAGGGGCAACGTGCCGCCGACCTGGCGGGCTGGCGCGGCCAGCAAGCGGATGAGGCGATGCGCCGGCTGCTGCAACGGCTCTATCGGCAAGCCGATGGCGCCTACGTGCAGCGCCAGGTCGACCTGTTCAACAGCGAGCGGCGCCTGCTGGCCTGGCGCCTGCGCGCGGGGGCGGCGGCGCCTGGTGTGACGATCTCCGCGCACGCGGCCGGCGGTGGAGAAATGGCGCAGTCGGCGGAGATGCCGCCGCTGGCGGTGCGCCTGTTCGCCGACCTGCCGCAAGGCTGGCAGCCCTGGCAGCGGGCGGCGCACTGGCCTGGGCGCAGCCAGGCCACCCTGGTGCTGCGCCTGCCGCAGCCTGCGCGCGGCAACGAGCGTATCGAATTGCTGCTGGCGGGCCGCCACGGCACAGCGCGCGGTGCGGCGCTGTCGGCGCTGGACGCCTGCAGCGGCGCCGCCTGCCGCACGCCGGGCGAGGTGCAAGCGATTGCCTTGCGGCCGCAAGCGGGCGCGACGCGCATCGAGCTGACCGTGCGCGCGCTGGACGTGGCCGGCGCGCTGCACCCCGGCGACCAGGCTTACCGGCATATTGCGCTGGCCGGCGGCGCGCCGGTGTGGCAGGCCATCCCGGCGTCGGCTTACAGCGCCGGCGTGCGCGGTGGCGGCAGCGCTGCGGGCGGCACCGGCGAAGGCAGCGTGGAGGCCCCGGCCAGGGCCGGCATCCAGATCGCCGACCGCGATGGCACGCCGCTCTGGACGGGCGGGGCGGCCACTCCCGCTGCGCGCAACGCCGGCCTGGCGAACCTGCTTGGCGTCGGCCCGGCCCACGCCGCCAGCGTGTCCGGCATGCTGGCGCGGGCGGCAGCGCTGGAGGGCCGCGCGCGCGCGGCCCGCCTGACCATTTCGCTGCCGCTGCAAGCGCTGGGACAGGCGATCCTGGAATGCCAGGGGCTGCGCGGCGGCGCCTGGAACGGACAAAGCTGCGACGGCGGCGTTGCGCCGCCCGTCCAAAGGCGTGCCGGGCTGGTGCTGCTGGACGCAGACAACGGCGACATCTTGCTGGCGGCGGGCGCCGGCGGCCCGGCTGTCACGACCGGCAACTGGCGCGAAGCGCGCGACTTCGACCGCGCCAATCCGGCCCGCAGTCCTTTGCGCCTGCCGGCCTGGCAGCACGATGGCGGCGCCCATAGCAGCCCCGGTTCGGCCTTCAAGATCGTCAGTGCGCTCGGGCTGGAAATGGCCGCGCGCCAGGACCGTACACTGGATGGCCTGCTGGGCGGCTTGCCGTTGCCGGAGATCGACCTGCTCGCGCAGCAGCGCGGCTACGCCTTCCGCACGGACGCGCCCAGCTACCCCGCCGCCACCGCCGCCGCCCACGTGACCAATTACCGCGAACAAAGCTCCGCGCGGCGCGCCGAGTCCGGCCGCCTGGGGCTGGCGCAAGCCATGACGTACAGCGTCAATACCTGGTTCGCGTGGAGCGCTGAACTGAGCGACCGTACCTTGCAAGGCCGGGCGGAGGGCGGCGCGCCGGGATTGCGCGCGCTGGAGGAGGGCGCGCTGGCGGCACAGCGCCCCATCGCCGAGGCGGCGCGCACGCTTGGTTTCGGCACGCAGATGCGCCTAGATGGCGGCCTGCTGCCGGCCGGCTTTCCCTGGCAGGCTTACGATGCGCTGCAAACCAGCGCCTCCCGCATCGATCCGATCGACAGCCGCCATGAACTGCGCCAGATGGCGATCGGCCTGCGCATGCAGGCCACGCCGCTGCAAATGGCGCTGGTGTCGGCGGCCATCGGCTCCGGGCAATTGCGCGCACCGCGCGTGCTGGCGGCGCTCGGTGGGCAGGAGGCGCAGGATGCCGCTGGCACGGCCTTGCCGGCGCGGCTGGACCGCATTCGCAAGGGCATGAAAGGGGTGGTGGACAGCGGCACGGCGGCCGGCGCGTTCGGCGGCCCGGCGCTGGCGGAAGTGCGGCGCGGCCTGTACGGCAAGACCGGCACCGCCCCGGTGAGCGCGGACGACGCCACGGTGTGGTTCACCGGCTGGCTGGAGCCGGGCAGCCTGCCTGGCCAGACGCGGCGCCTGGCCTTCGCGGCCTTCGTCAGCCACTCGCAGCTGACCGGCGGCGCGCATGCCGCCCCCATGATTGCGGCGCTGCTCAAGGCAATGGCCGGGCAGAATGGGAAACAGAAGGGAAATCCTCCTTCATTCGCGGCGAATGGTTGGGCTGCCGCTATGCCATGATAAGGAGGCGTGCATTGGGCACGCGACAATGTTGACAGGATAGTATGCGGCTGCCAGGAACCCGGTACCAGGAACACGGCTGGGAACAAGTACGCAAGTTGTTGGGCCACTGCTCGCTGCAGGCGTTCCGGCAGTGCGATGCGGACCTTTTGCTTGACCCATCCCGCGCGGCGGAGTCGCTCGAGTGGTATGCCGACGCGGCCGGCCGCCTGCTGCGCGACCATGCGCGGCGGGCGCGCGGCGAAGCGCCCGGCAATTCATACGGGGACAGCGCGGCGGAACTGGCGCTGGTTTTACTCTACGAATTGCAGGCCCAAACCGCCGACTGGGCCGCCTTCCTCGGGGCGCTGGCAGCGGAGCATGCGCGCTCTGGGGCATTCTGGCGCGAGGAAAGCGGGCAGGGCATGCTGCGCAAGAAGGTCAATGACATGTTCGCCGTCTTGCGCGACAAGGTCGATAGCGACAACTACCAGGTGGCGACCGGCCAGCCTTGTTCGCCCAATAAGATCTATACCTATCGCATGCTGGACACGGCCTACCGCGAGATTGCCCAGCTGTTCGCCAACTGGGAGCACAATGCGGTCCAGGTGGGGGCCATCCTCGGCCGCGAGCTGCACGGCTTTCCGATCGAGGTGCGGCAGATGCGCTGTGTCGCCGATTGCCGCGCCGAGTGGCTGATACGCTGGAGCGAGACGCTGGAGCAGTTCGGCGGCGCGCCCGGCCCGCTGCATACGCGTTCCAAGCGCTTTGCCAGCATGAAGAACAATCCCGGCAAGATCGCGGCCATGCTGCGCGAGATCGGTGATTATGAGGAGTTGTCCTCCAACCAGGATGGCGACTGGCAGCTGGACGAGGCGGAATCCTTGTCTTGGATGGAGGATTTGTGGCGCGTGGCGGACGAGGCGCAAAAGGTGGCAGAGGCGGAAGTTTGCCCTTCCCCCCGCAAGGCAGGACTGGCGGCATTGCAGGGCGAGGCGCTGCCGGTGCGGCTGGCTGTTTTCCAGGTTTTGCTCGGGCCGGCGGACGACAGCTATCCCGAGGAATGGCTGGAGCCCGGCAGTGGCGAGCTGCCCTCCATGGCGCGGCTGGCGGAAATGGCGGGCATCTCGGTGCCGACGTTGCGCAAGCGGCGCAACGAGTTGATCGAAAAGCTGAAATACGGGTTGAATGCGGAAGCAGGGAGTACCAGGTGAACAATACAACTGAACGCAAGCTGCAGGAGGCGCTGCTGCTGCGCAGCCGCCCCGGGGAGGATGGCCTGGCCCTGGAGGACGCCGTGCTGCGCGCGGCCCTGGACGGCAGCCGGCCCCTGAGCGCCGCCCAGCTAGCGGCATTGCAGGCGTCGCCCCTGACCTTGCGCCGTTTCCGCCACCTGGCGCTGGAACGCAAGCGCGCGCAGGCGGCGCTGGGGTGGCAGGGCAGCCGGGGCATGCTGCGGGCCGCCTCCACGGCCGGCGAACTGACCGTGCTCGTCACGGACGACGGTAGCTGGTCTTTGCACTTCGTGCCGCAGGGGGCGGGCTGGCAGGTGATCCTGAAACTGGAGGCGGCGGCCGGTTTTGCCGCGCAATTGCTGGCACGCCGCCCTATGCTGCGGGTGACGGACGGCGGCGGCGCTGTGCTGCTGCAAGGGCGGCTCGATGCGGATGGCGAGTGCGAACGGGCCTGGCCCTTCGAGCAGGCTCCGGAACAGCATTTCCAGGCGCATGGCGCGCTGTTTGCGGTGGAACCGCTCGGGCCCTGAATGATGGGCTTTCTGGCGCGCATGCGTGGCAAGCCCACGCAGGATCCGGCCGTTGACCGTGGTGCGGTTGACGGCCTTGGCACGTCCGCGCTGGCGCTCCGCCTGGACGACGCGCGGCCAGCGAGCTTGCCGCCACGGGCGGTGCTGGTGCAGGTAGCCGAGGGCGTGGCCTGGGCGGTGCATGCCGCGCCATTGCGTTGCTTCATGACGCCTTTCGCGGCGGCACCGGAGATCGGGCTGCGGCTCGACTATTGTTTCGATGCGACCGGCGACCGGCAGCGCTTTGCCTTGCTGCTGGCGGCGGAAGGGGAACGCGCGCTGCCCACCGCCGCCGTTGGCGCCGCCATTCAGGATGCGGTGCAGGCGGCCTTGCAACAGGGGACGCTGGAGCTGCCCCCTTGCACGACGGACGAGGAGTGGCATGCCTTCCGCAGCGGGCTGAATGAGCTGGTCTATACGCGCTTCGGCCTTGTGGTGGAGGATTGCCTGCCGGTGGACCTGCACCCCGCAACTGACTTCGCCGCGCAACTCGCGGCCTGCGGCCATGCCGCCGCTGCCCGCGTGGAGCGCCCGGCAGGCGACGCGAGCGGGCATTCCGCGCACGCCGACGCGCCGGCGCCGGCGTGGGTGCGGCTGGCCGATATGCCATGGCACGGCCTGCGGGCGGCAACTGCGGCGGCTTCCACAACGGCGGGCGGCGACCCGGCAAAGCATGATGCCGCTGCGCTGCGCCGCCTGTTCCTGGAACTCCCGGCGCTGGCCGCCGGCCTGCGCGCCTTGCCCATGAGGGAAGGGGATGGCACCTTCGCCCCCATGCAAGACATCCTGCGCCGCCTGGCGCATGCCGCGCTGGAGGCCGGCACCATGCCAAGCCTTACCCAGGCCGCCCCCGGCCAGCAGCTCCCGCAACACACGCAGCAGCTGCGCGCCATGCACGCCCGGTCCGCGCAAGCCGCGCTGGACGAAGGCTGGGCCCTGCTGGCCGCCATGCGCGGCGGCCTCGATCCGGCAAGGCTGGAGGAAACCGACCGCATGCTCTCCAACCTCGAATACAGCCTGGCCCAGCGCCGCAAGCCGCAACCATGAACCCCGCACCGCACGCCAGCAGCGCAGAATGCCGCACCGTCCTCGCCGATGGCCGCATCGCCACGCTCACCGCCACCCGCCGTCCGCGCGGCAACCGGGCCGAGGTCAAATGCGTGGCGCCCGGCTCCCCTGCGCTGGCCGCAGCGATGCAGGCTGCCGTGCGCTTGGCGCGCCTCACCGAATCCACCTTCGACAGCCGCGACCAGGTCGTGCTGGGCATCGACCTGGCCCCTGCAGCCGACGACCGCAACTGGGAGCTGGCCGCCGTCCTGGCCGACCGCATGGTGCGCGGCATATGGCGGCCCGCGCAGGGGGGCGCGATTGCCGCTGGGTGGTCCGACAACTGGCAGTACGGCGAAGTGTCGGGCGATGCGGCGCAGGCATGGCGCCTGCTCGGCGCGGCCACTGCGGCAGGCGAGACCTGGCTCGGCGCCGCCGGCGACAGCGCGCCGGGCGAGGCCTGGGCCGCGCACGCCATCCGTCACCTGGGCGAGTTGAGCGGCCATGCCCATCCCCGCGCCGGCGTCTCCAGCGCGCGCGCCTGGTTCCCGCTGCACAGCGGCGGCATCAACGACGCGCTGGCCTGGGTCGAAGTCAGCATCCATCCGCTGCCGGCCGACGCCGCGCACCATGAAGAGTCCACCATCGCGATCCCCGTGCTTGACCTGGCGATGCAGCAATCGGTGCGCCAAACGCTATGCGGCGCGCGCCACTTCGATGGTAAAGGCCAGGGCCGCTGGAAGAGCGCCGTGCGCTTCGGCCAGGGCCGCCTGCATGGCGAATCCTGGCAATTCGCCCTGGTCATGGCCGACCGCCTGGCGCGGGGACGGGAATTCGTACCGCGCGGCCGCATCATCGCCACCGGCTGCTCCAACGCCTGGCACGCCGGCCGGGTCGAAGCGGTGGACGGCATGCAGCCCAAGCTGGAGCTGATACTCAGCCAGGCGAACCCCGGCGACCGCATCCTGCTGCCGCACGCATGGCAGGCAGCGATCCCGCCCGGCTATCGCGCCGCCTTGCGCGGCAAAGGAGCATCGCTGGCCTGCGTGGACAAGCTGGGGTGGATATGAATCGTGCGCAAAGCAGCAAGAGGTTGCCTTTGCTACAATCAGTTAGCGCTGGGACAAACAAGGAGTAGGAAATGTTCAAGATGTTTGGTTTGGGCGGCGTCAAGTGCCCGCGCTGCGAGCACCGCAACGGCGACGCATCGGGCTACTGCAACCAGTGCGGCCTGACGCTGGGCGCCCCGCGCAGCGAACCGGTGCTGCGCGATAACCGCTGGATTCCGGCCAGCGACGAGCTGGCGGTGTACTTCGGCGTGCGCCAGCTGTCCGGCATTTTTACCAAGACGCTGCGCGTGCCCGCCACCACCCGCGCCTATATCCTGCAAGGCGGGCAAGCCACCGAAGTGCCGCAGGGCGAGTACGAACTGGAAGGCTTCTTTACGCGCCTGAACAACCTGCTGCGCGACCAGCACGGCGAAATCCTGATCACGCGCACCACGCCGCTGCCGGTGGAATTCAGCTTTTCCGACCTGCATACCGCCGAGTTCCTGAAGCTGGCCGCCCGTTTTACCGTCGGGCTGCAGGTGGAGAGCGTGCCGGCCTTCGCCCAGCATTTCATGACCGTGCCGGGCACCGTCAGCACACTGCAGCTGCACGAGCTGCTGGCGCCCTCGGTGCGCCAGGTGGCGGCCGAGTTCCTGGGCGGCCGCGCCATGCGCGACATGGCCCACACCTCGGCCTTGCGCGAGCAGCTCAACGAACGCCTGCACAGCGCCTTGCGCCAGCGCCTGGCCGAATTCGGCCTGGCCGCCGTGCAGGTCGAAACGCTGGCCCTGCGCCACGATAAATACGACGACAACCGCGAGCGCGTCGGCAGCCTGTTCCTGGTGGCCGATGAACGGCAGCTCCAGCTGGAACACGTCAAGCAGCTCGACCAGCTGTATGACGAGGAGGAATGGCAGGCCATCTGGCGCCAGGAGCAGAAGATGCGCAGCGACTACCGTCGCGCCGAATTGAAGCAGGAGGCCGAAGAGCAGATGCTGGCCATCCGCGCCCGCGAAATCGATTTGTACGGCCGGATCCTGGAAGCCAAAACCCGCAAGCAGGCCTTCGAGCGCGGTGCCGGCGCGGCCCTGGCGGACCTGGAGCACGAGCTGGCGCGCCGCAAGTCGCTGCAGGTGGGCGAGGCCGCCGAATGGGACCAGGTGCGCCGTCTGGCCCAGATCAAGATGCGCACCGAAATGGAGCTGGCGCAGCAAGCGGGCCTGGAAGAGAAGGCGCTGGCCCGCCAGCGTTTCTCGCACCTGCTGTACCAGCAACAGCTGCAGCACCGCATCCAGTCCGCGCTCACGATCGAGGATGAGGAATACCGCCGCAAGCAGCTGCAGATGCTGCGCCAGGCCGAAACAGCCGCCAAACAGCGCGAGCAGGAGATCGAAGCCGAACACCATCGCGCCCGTTTCCAGGGCATTGCCCTGGCCAACGCCGCCCGCCACCGCGAGGCCGAGCGTATCCAGGAATGGGAAGAGCAGGAACACCTGGCGCGCAAGCGCGAAATGGCGCGCGGGGAGGAAGCCAAAGACGCCGGCGCCGGCGTGCATGTCGCCGAGATCAACGCCCGCCTGGAAGAATTGAAGCGCAGCGGCGCGGCGGCCGACGCCATCGCCCAGCACGAGAAGCTGCTGCGCACGGTGGAGGCGGACAACCTGCACCAGCGCGCGGCCCAAGCCCTGGCGCACCAGGCCATGCAGGACCAGCTGGCGGTGGAAGAACAGCGCCTGCAGCTGAAATTGCGCGACCAGGAGGCGCAATGGCAGCAATCCCTCAAGAAGCTGGAGCTGGAACGCGACGAGCGTTTCAACCGCTGGAAGATCGAGTACGAGGGCATGGTCTCCCAGCAGGAACATGCCGCCACCATGGCGCGCATCGACATCGAACGGCAGGAATCCATCGGCCGCATGAGCGACACCGCCAAGATCGCGCTGGCCGCCACGCCGAACGCCGAGGCCTTGTCGCGCCTGATGCGCCAGCAAACCCAGGCCGGCATGTCGCCCGAGCAGCTGCAGGCGCTGGCGGGCGTGGTCGCGGCGGAAAACAGCATCACCGCAACGGAAGCGATGCGCCTGGCGCGCGGCGAGGTACAGGAGGAACGGGCATACCGCGACAGCAGCGGCGACAAGGAACGCCAGCACCAGCTGGATTTGCTGCGCGCGCAATCGGCGCAGGCATCGGTGGCGGCGCCGGCCGCGGCAGCAGCGCGCCGCTGCCCGAACGGCCACAGCGTGCCGCCCGATGCCAGGTTCTGCCCCGAATGCGGCACCCAGATAGCGAGGTAAAGCAAGGCAACGATGCAGACAGCAAGAGACAAGATTCGCGAACTGCGTGCACTGCACGACGACGGCCTGTTAAGCCTTCAAGAGTTCGACCGCCGCAAGAACGCTATCCTGGACGCCGAATACGCGCCCCCGGGAGGCAGCGCGCCGCCCATGGCCGGCAGCGCGCGCCAGGGCACCGAGCTTGGCCTGATGGGCGGGCAGGAAATCGGCCCGCACAACCGCCGCTACCGGCTGGAGCGCCTGATCGGCATGGGCGGCATGGGCCAGGTGTGGCAGGCGACCGACCTTGCCACGCATGCGGAGCTGGGGCACAGCGCCGTGGTGGCGCTCAAGATCCTGCCGCCGCAGCTGACGCAAAGCCCGGCCCACGCCAAGCTGCTGATTGAGGAGGCGACCCAGGCGCGCCGCCTGGCGCATGACAATATCGTGCGCGTGTATGAATGGGCGCAGGACCCCGCCACCTCGAGCTATTTCATCATCATGGAATGCCTGGAAGGGCAGGACCTGGACGCCTGGCTGGGCGAACAGGGCAAAGCGACGCCAACCCAGGTGGAGCGCATGTTGCGGCCGGTGGCCGACGCGCTGCAGTACGCCTGGGACAAACACCGCCTGGTGCACCGCGACCTCAAGCCCGGCAATGTGTTCCTGACCAAAGCCGGTGAAATCAAGCTGCTGGACTTCGGCATCGCCTCGCGCGCGCGCAGCACCGGCACCGACCTGGGCATGGCCGTTCCCAATGCGGGCACGGCGGGCTACCGCGCGCCGGAGTCCGGCACCAGCCAGGGCATGCCGCGCCCCCAGTTGGACGTGTACGCCGTGGCCGTGATGGTCTACCAGCTGCTGGAAGGCCGCCTGCCATTCGACGGGCCGCCGACGGCGCTGCTGGAGCCGGCGCCGCCCGCCGCGCTCACCGCGCAGCAATGGCAGGCGCTGAAACGGGGTTTCGCCCTGCGTGCCGACGAACGCCCCGCATCGGTCGCCGCCTTGCTCGACGCATTGCGCGATGCCGGCGAACCAAGCGCCGAGGAAGCCGCCGCGCGCGAAGCGGCCCGCCAGGCGGAACGATCGGCCACTGAACAGCGCGAGAACGAAGCGCGCGCTGCACGCGAGGCCCAATCGCGCGCCGATGCCCAGGCGCGCGCCGAGGATGCGGAGCGCCGCCGCCAGCAGGAAGCGGACCTGGCGGCGCGGCGCAAAGCCGACGCCCTGGCCGCCGCGCAAGAGAAGGCGCGCCAGGAGCAGCTGCGGCGCGAGCAGGAAAAACAGCGGAAAATCCTGGCCGAGCAGGAGGCCACGGAGCGCAAGGAGCGCCTGCGCCAGCAGCTCATCGCCCGGCGCGACGCCGACGCGCTGAAAGCGCGCCAGGCCGAGGAAGATCGCCTGCGCAAGGCGGCCCAGCTCAAAGCCGAAGCGGCCTACCGGGCGGAGCAGGAGCGTCACCGCAAGGAGCAGGCCGCGCGCAAGGCGGCGGAACTGGCGGCGCTGCTGCCGTCCGCCAGCAGCCCGGTGGCCGATGCCGAGGGCGTGCTGCGCGACCGCTTCCTGGATGGCAGCGGTGTCGGCCCGGACCTGGTGCTGATCCCGACCGGGCGCTTCCAGATGGGCTCCACCGACTTCGAGCACACGATCGCCGTCAAGGCCGGCGCGCAGAAGGCCTGGCTGGACCGGGAACTGCCGGCGCACTGGGTCGGCATCGAGCATTCCTTCGCGTTGGGCCGCTACCCGGTGACGGTGGGCGAATGGCGCCAGTTCGCGCAAGCGACCGGTTGGGAGTCCAAGCTTGACGTGGACTGGAACGCGCCCGGCTTCAAACAGGACGAGCGCCACCCGGTGGTGTGCGTGACCTGGCACGACGCCCAGCTCTACCTGCAGTGGCTGGGCGAGAAGACCGGCCAGCATTACCGCCTGCCGAGCGAAGCGGAATGGGAGTACGCCTGCCGCGCCGGCACCCACAGCGCCTTCAGTTTTGGCGACGACATCACGCCCGAACATGCCAACTACGACGGCCACTTTACCTACAACAACGGCCCGAAAGGCAGCAGCCAGGGCGGCACCTCGCGTGTCGGCAGCTACCAGCCCAACCCCTGGGGCCTGTTCGACATGCACGGCAATGTATGGGAATGGACGCAGGATACCATGCACGAAAACTACCTCGGCGCCCCCAATGACGGCAGCGCCTGGGAGCAGGGCGGCGACCAGGCGCGCCGCATCCTGCGCGGCGGCGCATGGCTGTACCAGCCGCGCTACCTGCGCGCCGCGCTGCGCAACGGCTACTCGGCGCTGCTGGCGAACGACGTGGTGGGCTTCCGCGTGGCGCGCAAACTGGTGTAAATTGCGCTATGTCTTAACCATCAGGAATCATCATGACCGTAAAAGTAGTCCGCGACCAGTCGCTTCCCATGCGCCACATCCTCCATGTGCGCGACCATATCGTTTCCGTTGATGGCACGATCGAAGAAGGCGGCAACGATGCCGGCCCATCGCCGCACGACCTGTACGACGCCGCCATCAGCGCCTGCAAGGCGCTGACCGTGGTCTGGTATGCGCGCCGTAAAGGCATTCCGGTGGAAGATGTGCAAGTCACCACCGAGCGCGATGCCAGCGAGGAGCGCAAGGGCGTCTACCGCCTGGCCGCTACGCTGCACCTGACCGGCGCGCTGACCGACGAGCAGCGCGAAGAGCTGCTGGCCGTCTCGCAAAAATGCCCGGTGCACAAGCTGATGACCGCCGTGAGCACGGAAATCACCACCCAGCTGGGACAACCATGACCATCGCGCACCTCCTGAAAGGCCACGAGAAGGACCTGGGCGGCGGCTTCATCGTGCGCCGCTACCTGCCGGCGGCGGTCAAGCAGGCCGTGGGCCCCTTCATCTTCTTTGACCATTTCGGCCCGGTCGAAGTGCCGGCCGACGCCGACCATGACGTGCGCCCGCACCCGCACATCGGCCTGTCCACCGTGACCTATTTGTTCGAAGGCGCGATGGAGCACCGCGACAGCCTGGGTACTTTGCAGCGCATCGAACCGGGCGCCATCAACCTGATGACGGCGGGGCGCGGCATCGTGCACTCGGAACGCACGCCGAAGGAACTGGTCGGCGTGCCGCACCGCACCCACGGCCTGCAGCTGTGGTGCGCGCTACCCAAGGCGCATGAGGAAGACGAACCGTCCTTCCAGCACACCCCGGCCAGCGCCATTCCGGAGCTGGAAGTCGATGGCGCCAGGGTCCGGGTACTGATCGGCTCCGCCTTCGGCCACATGTCCCCGGTCCAAGCCTTCAGCCATACCTTGTACCTGGACGTAAGCCTGAAAGCGGGCCAGCAGCTGGCCCTGACCGGCCTGCCGCCGGAAGCAGCGCTGTATCCGGTCAGCGGCGCAGTGGAGATCGACGGCGCGGCGGTGCCGCAGCATATGATGGCTTTGCTGGATACCTCGGCTTCGCAACGCGTCACGGCGCAAACCGATGCCCAGTTCGTCATCATTGGCGGCGACGCGCTGGACGGGCATCGTTTCCTGTTCTGGAATTTTGTCTCGTCCAGCAAGGAACGCCTGCTGCAGGCGGCGGACGACTGGGAGGCGCAGCGCTTCCCCAAAGTGCCGGGCGAAACGGAGTTCATCCCCTTGCCCAAAAAACCGGCTGCTTAAGCGGTGGCGTGGGCACCGACCGTGTTATGCACGGTCGCTCCGGTGCGCATGATCCAGTGTTCCGGATAAGCGTCGCTGGCAAAGCGCGTGTGGGCCGGGATGCGGCTCAACTTTTCCTGCTTCGGCGTCGGCGCCAGCGCGGTTTCCTTGCCGGTCAGCTGGTCGATGTGCCAGAAGCCGCCCTCATGGTGCATTAAAAGCGGCAGGGTGGCCGCCGCCGGCAGCGCCTGGTGGCGCGGCACCGGATAGCCCGGATGCGTGTCGCGCGCCAGCAGTACGAAGCACTCGGCGCGCGCACCCTGGTCAATGCGGTGCAGTACGACGCCGTGCGGCATGACCGCGCTGACCTCCAGCAGGGCGATGCCCTTGATGCTGGCGCTCATTTCAATCTTCATGCCGGCGCGCAGCGCGACCGGCTTGTTCTTGCCGGGCCACACGCCGTCCAGCAGCAGGCCGTAGCGCGACACGTCCTCGATCTCAAAGCCATGCTTGCCGTGCCGGATCACGGCATGGCGCCCGGACAGGCGGCGCGTCAGGCCTTGCGCATCCGGGCCTTCGGCGGAAAAGTGCTGCAGCAGGGCGTCCGCCTCCGGGTCGACCAGTTCGAACCGGCCGAAACACACCTCGTCCATCGCGAACAGGCGGATATGGCGGCAGGCGCCGCCTTCCGGCTCGGCATTGATGAAGCTCGCCGCCAGCGTGGGGTGCGGATGGGTGGGGCCGGTGCGCGCCTGCTCGATCTCGATCAGGTCCTCGTCCCAGGCGATGGTCGAGTAGCCGACATCCACCTTGCCCGGCGCCGCGCCCAGGTCGAGATGGGCGATGCCGGCGTTGCGCGCGGTGACGTCGATATCCATGGTATTGCCGCCCTGGCCGGACACGCGCGCGATCGACGCGTCGTCGGCCATCACGCGCACATTCTTGTGCGTGCTGAGGAAGGTACGATGGATTTCGTTCAGGCTGGCATCCACGCGCGGCACCAGGATGACAAAAGTGCATTCCCACTGGCGCTGCGCCTGGTCGCCTTTGGACACGATCTCAGCGTGGATCTGGTACTGGCCATGCTCCTTGCCGCGCGAGGAGAACTCCACGAAGACCGGGCGCCAGTCGCCGTGCACCGAGCGGATGAACTGCTGCTGCAGCGCGCCATGCGGGATCAGTTCCGACCGCAGGCGCACGGACAGCTGCGGTGCGCAATCCTGCGGCATGCCGCGCAATTCCATTTTCAGCGACTGGCGGCCGCCCGCCGCGCGCGGGTCGAAGCCGCTGATGTGCAGTTGTGGATGGACGCGCGCCGGCGCCGTGTAGCCGTTGGCGGGGGCGGGCGCCTGCGGGCCGCTGCGCGCATGGCGCATGGCGCTGAGCACGGCGAAACTGCCGGCTTCCGCTTCCGGCACGGCTTGCGCGTGACCGCCCGAGCACGTGCTTTCCCCTGGCATGACCCAGTAGGTGCAATGCGGGTGGTCGGGATTACAGCACTTGTTCATGGAATGGCGGTCGTAGGGATACCGCAACTTTACGCGGTTTCCCCTGTGCTTGGCAACCGGCCATTCCCCTGATAAGGGTGGTTTTTACCCCTGTGTTCAAGCTGCGCCCAAAGCGCAACGTTTTAATATCGGAATGACATGGTTTTTTCCTACTCGGCTTGTCGTCTTAACCACAAGCTGCTGGCCCAACCTGTTTGCGTTGTGCCATCGGTTTCGGCGCGCACCTGCCACCAGTCGCCGCTGCGGATGCCGGTCGGTGTGACCATGGTGCCGGCCGGGATGGTCGCCAGGCGCGCGGCGCCGGTGCCGGCCGCCACCCGCAGGTTGAGGTCGCGGTGGACCCGGAACGGCGCCAGGTCAGCTGGCGCAGGGGCCGCTGCCTCCGCCGCGACGGCAGTCGCCGGCGCGGCGGGCGCCGCTGCCGCGCGGGCCGGGCCGCCGAAGGCGTGCAGCACCAGCGCGCCGATAGTCCAGGTGCCGGCGGCGACCAGGCTCATATTGCGCAGCGTAGGCCGGTGCCACCATTTGGCGGGCGTCAGGTAGCAGGCCAGCACCAGGGTAGCGGCCAACCCGCCCAGGTAGGCGGCAAACGGCAAAAAGGCATGCATGCTGTCAGCCCTCGTAACGCAGCACGTAGCTGCCGGCCACCAGGTGCTGACCCGACTCCAGCACGCATGCCTCGTCGCCCACCTGGCCGATCAGCTGCATGCCGGCATCGAGCCGGTACAAGGCCTGCGACTCCGACAGCCGGCGAATGGACAAGCCCTGCGCGCTCGCTTCGCAACTGAAAGCCTTGCGCGACAACCCCAGGCGGTCGGGACTCGACGGCGTGGCCGCCTCCAGCATCCACGGCTGGTCCAGCACCCGCAGCGCCGACAGGGCCGGCATGCTGCGCCCGAATTCCAGCGCGCCGCCCGGCAGCAAAGGCATGGCGATCGGATGGGGCAGGGCCAGCAGCGCCAGGTAGCGGTCGCGCATTTTTTCCGGCGCCGCTTGCAGCTGGATGGCGCGCCCCGCCGGCGCCGCCGCCAGCGTGGCCGGCAGGGTAATCGCCTGGCGTCCGCTGGCTGACACGGCATGCAGGCTGTCATCGCCAGCGGCGACGACGGTCAGTGCGCGCTCGGCGTCGGCATTGCGGCCAATGGCGAGGCCTGGCGCGAAAGGAATGTGCAAGGCAAGCGCCCCGGTGCTGCGATACAAGCTCAATCGCGGCACCGCCAGCGCCACCAGGGTAAGCCGCTGCAGTGCGCCCGGCGCAAACGTGGCGTCGCTTTCGCCCGCCCGCGTTCCGGCAGCGGCGGCGCGCGTCGGCGCGGGCCGGGCCTGGGGCAGCGCCGTTTCATCGCCCGGCTGGGCGGCGCGCGGCTGCCAGACTGCAGGGGCAGCGGCGGCCGCCGGCTTGGCCGAGGCAGGAGCGCCCGCCGCGCGCGTCACTTTCAGCAGCAGGCGTGGACCGTGGCCGCCCTTGGCGCACAAGGCGTAAGCGCCCAGGCTCGCATCGAAGACGCAATCCAGCACATCCTTGGGGCGTACCTGCACGATCAGATCCGCATCCGGCCCGTCATTCACCAGCAAGACGCCGCCCTGCTCGCCAAACGGCCAGCCCGGCGCCGGCAGGCCGCCCGCCCCGCCGAGCAAGGCCAGGCGCTGGCCCGCGTACACGGCGCAAGCGGGCTTCCACACCGCCCCATCGCGCGATGTGGCGATATTGAACAGCGCCTTCTCGCCGCTGGACGGCAGATACACGGCATGCCCGAAACGCACCGCAATTTCGCCGGGCGCCAGTTGCTCGTCGCCCGCCACGTCGTAGCGGACATCCTCGCTGCCCAGCAGGTCGCCAAAGTCCTTCTGGTGCAGCGTTGCCAGTGTCTCGGCCAGCTCGCGCGCCCGGTTGCCCCGGGTCAGGTGGTAGTCGTCGTCCACATCGTCCTGCGGAAGGCGCAGCTGGATGTGGGAAAAACAGCGGACCGCCGACCGCCCGCGCAGCTCGCGCGGGGAACGCTCCAGCAAGTCGCGCAGCAAGGGCCGGCGCGAAAACAGCGCAAAGCCGGGCGCCTGCCAGATCGCCTCGGCATTGAATACGTCCGGAATGCGGTCCAGGACTTCGTGTTGCACATAGGTGGGCATGGTGTTACTCCTCGTTGGATGCGGCACTAAGCCCTAGCAGGGGGAGCAGGAAAAACAGCAAATGGCTGCCGCCGGCCGAGAGGAAGGACATGGGCTGCCCCATCACCGGCAGAATGGCCAGGTTGGTGGACCAGGACAGCAGCAGATGCCCGGCCACGAACGCCGCGCCGCCGCATAGCGCAAAGCAGCGGAAGCGGGCAGCCCAGGCCTGCTGGTAGGCGCGCGCGGCGCATGCCTGTTGATGCGCGCGCAGGGCTTGCCATAGCAGCGCAGCGAGGAAGGCGGCCTGCAGCAGCCAGAGCGCCAGCCCGGCAAGCAAGCCGTGGCGGTTGAGGAAGAAGGCCGGCGCGAAATCATCCTGCACGGCAGGGATGCCGCTCGCCGCGCCGGCCGGCAATCCCGCCGAGCGCAGGCCGAAACTGCTGTCGGCGCCCGCCAGCCCGCCCTGGGCAATGGCGCCGGCCGCGCGCAGCACCTGCTGGCCGGTGTGCGGATGTTCCCCGGGCGCCAGCCAGACCTGGAAGCGGTCGGCGTAGAAGCTGGAGGGCAGGGCAGCCGCGCCGCCGTTCTGCAACGCGCCGACGGCGCAGGCCGCCGCGCCCGCAGCGGCCACCATCAGGGCCGCCGCGAACCGCTGGCCGCTGGCGCAGGTATAGGCCAGCACGATGCCGGCCGCCCAAAGCAGGAGCAGGATGAGGGGCGAATAATCGTCCACCTGCACCAGTGCCAACGCCAGAAGCGCCAGGAAAAGCAGGACCGGCGCCGCCAGGGCCAGCCAGCGCGCCAGGACGGTGCTGTATTGCGGGCCGTTGTGCCAGGCAAAGCGCAGTGCCAGGCAGTGGGCCGTCATCGCGCTGAGGGCCAGCTTGGCCAGCTCCACCGGCTGCAGGTCGAAGACGCCGGTCTCGTCGCCCCATAGCACTTGCGCCGCCAGTGCGGCCAGGGCCAGCGCGGCCAGCGCGAGCAAGGCAAGCTCCACGCCGCGCGGTGTGCCAGCCGCCGCGCGCCACGGCGCGGGCGCCAGGCGCCACAAGGCCAACGTCCCCAGGCCTGTCGCCAGCAGCGCGGTGGTCTTCTGGAAATAGCGCAAATCGCCGCCGCCCAGCCCCAGTTCAAGCTGCAGCAGCAAGCCGACGGCGAGAAGCAGCATGGCGCAGCCGTTCGCGCTGGTGCGAGCACCCGGCGCAGCCAGCCAGCTGGCAAGCGCCAGCGCCGCAAGCAGCAGGGAAGGCGCCGCCGCCACCGGTTGCCCCAAGCGTTGCAGCGCGATTGCCAGCAGTCCGCCGGCCAGCAGCGCCGCGGCGCATACGGCATGGGCAGCCCAGGCGAAGGCGCGCGCGCGCGGCGCCTGCGGCTGCCTGGTGCGCATATAAGCCGCGCCAGCGCCTGCCGCTGCCGCCACTGCCAGTACGAGCAGGAACGCCGCCTGCAGCGCCCCGCCGGGGCGGCCAGGCCAGAGGGCGCGCACTTGCCATCGCCATGCCACTTGCGCCGGCAGCTCCACGCCGGGCGCGGAGAATTGCGGCGTGCGGCGCTGCGGATGCATGACAAGTGTGTCGCCTTGGGCGCCGGCACCAAGCTGCAGGCGCATGGCGCCAAACGCGATCGCCTGGACGCCATCCAGCGCGCGGGGCGCGTGTTCAAGGTCTGTGATGCGCAAGCTGCCGTCGCTTGCGCGCGTGATCGCCGCAGCATCGGGCAGCGCATCGGCGATGCCGATCCGGTTTCCGCAATGCAGGCTGCCGCCGAGGCTCAAAGCGCGCGCCACAGCCAGCGGCGCGGGCATGTGCTGGTTCCACCAAGCCGCGAGGCGCGCCGACCAGCGCGCGTCCGGGCACGCCGCTTGCGGCGCACCGTTGCGCAGCAAAAGCGCGCCGTCATAAAGCCATGCGCTGCCTGCAAAGCTGAAAGCAACGCTGCCCTCCGGCGCAGGCAGGCGCGCGACACGGTTCCCGCCGGGCAGGGCCAGGTGATCGGCCGCAAGCGGCATGCTGGAAAGGCTCTCGGCCGCCCGTCCCGGGCGTAGCAATACCGGCGCCGGCGCGCGCGCAGGATCGGCAGCCAGCAGCCATCGGCCACTTGCAGAACGCTGGATGGCCGCCGGCGCCAAGGGTTCAAGCGACACCGAGTCACCGGCGGCCAGGCGCAGCGTCACCAGCTCCGGAACCCACATCGACGGGGCGCGGGCCATAGCACCCAACTGCAGCAGCGCGAGAAGCCCCAGCACCAGCCACATGCCGCGCCAGAAGAAGCGCGCAGCACGCGCCATCCCGGCCGCCTGCGCGGCGCCGGCCACGCGTTCCGCGCCGGTCTGGCGCAAGATCACGCGGCGCGCAGGCATGGCCCCTCCGAATACGGAATGGCATCCAGCAGGCGACTGATATGCAATGCATTGCGCGGACGGTCCGCCGGAGCCGGCGCCAGCAACGCCCTTAGCAAAGCCAGTGCCGGATCGAGCGCAGCAACGGGCAAAGCCGCCGCAAACCTGTCCTCATCCAGCGGCTGCAAGGTGGCGGGCAAACCGCCATGGCGCGCCAGCAGATCGGCAGCGCCGTCCGCCAGCCGCCCCCGGTACGCATCCCCGCACTCGGCACAGTAAGCAGGCGACTGCCCGCCCGTCACCACATAGAACAGCAAAGCCCCCAGGGCAAAATAGTCGCTGTGCGTTCCCGTGGCGTAGCCCCCGCCCGCAGCCGGGAAGAACTGTTCCGGCGCCTGCCACTGCGCGGTCCCGCAATAGCTATGCGGCTCCAGCGAAGCAAGCCGGCGGCTGGTGCCGAAGTCCGCCAGCTTCACCCGGTCCAGCCACGGATCGACCAGCACATTGGCCGGTTTCAGGTCGAGGTAGCGCCAGCCATACTGGTGTACCTTGGCCAAGGCCTGGTTAAGTTGCCGCATCCAGGCCAGGGCGCGCGGCAGCGGCGGCGCGCCGCAGGCCGCGCTATGGCGCGCCAGGTCCTGCCCCAGCAGCTCCAGCGCCTGCACCGGCAAGCCCTGGTGCCAGCCGCTATCCAGCAAACGCACGATATGGCACTCATCCCAGGGCTCCAGCGACTGGAGGAAAGCGATTTCCGCCTGCGCGCTCTGCACCCAGCGCGCACGCAAAGCGGGGGCGGCGCGCTCCATCTGCGCCGCGTTCACCAGTTTCAGCGCCACATCGCCCGAACCCGACGGCCCGCTGGCGCGCCACACCAGCCCATAAGCCGACCCGGCGATCGGCTCCAGCAGGCGGTACCGCCCCAATTCCAGTGTAATGATGTCGTCAGTTTGCGCCATGGTGTCCTCCACGCCACACTTGCGGGGGGACTTGGAAACTAAAACTTTGCCAAGACGTTGCCTTTAGGTAATATGGCCTCGACTACTACATGGAGTTGCAGGAATGGCATTGCTAAAAAAACTACTGGCTTTCCGTGATCCACACCGCGCAGCGCGAGAAAGCCTGCACCGGCAAGCCATTGAACGCACCCGGCTCGACCCCCTGCAGAACGCTAAGGCCGGCAGCCGCGAGCTGATACGCATCGTCAGCGAACAATTGCATTCGCGTGGCGATACCCGCCCCGAATCCTTGTTGTGCGCACTCGGCGCGCTGGCCGGTTTCGCCTGCCAGGTCAGTGCCCGCACCAACGCCTTCGCCCACGGCATGCCGCAGCGCGACTACCTGGCCGAAGACCTGGGACTGCTACTGTTTGGGATGGAATATTCGGTATGGGGGCTGGTGGCCGGCGCCGCACGCCACAACGGCTGCCTGCAATTCCCCGAACCAGCGGAAATTTGGGCCCATGTAGGAAAAACAGTCGGCACGCCGGAATTCGGGATTCCGCGCGTCCCCGGCCAGCACGCCGCGCGACAGCTGCCGGCGGACTACCTGCGCCTGTTCTGGCCCATGCTCAAACCCGTGATTGCGCGCTACTGCAGCAATCCGGCGCACTGGCCCATCATGTGTTCACTCGCTTTGCAGCAGGCGATTGAAAAAGTGCAGGGCAGGATCGACGCCGAAATGGCGATGCGGATGGCGCTCGAATCGGCGCTGCCCATGGCCCGTATCCACGCCGACTTCAGCTAGAAAAAATGGGGTACGTCCCCATTTTTTCTTAGTCGTGGCGGTGGTGGCGGTGGCCATGGCCGCGACCGCGGTGGTGGTGGCGCTCACCGTAGTAGTAGGTCGGGCGCGATTCCACGTAGACCGGGGCCGGCTGGTAGTACACGCGCTGCGCCGGCTGGTAGTAGACGCGCGCTGGCGGGGTGTAATACACCGGGGCCGGTTCGTAGTAGACCGGGGCAGGCTGGGCGTAGACATGGGTCTGCACGTAGCCGCGACGGTGGTGGCGGCCGTCCGAACTCAGCGCATTGCCGACTGCCGCGCCTACCAGGCCGCCCACTACGGCGCCGCTGCTGCCATTCTGGCTGCCAATTGCCGCGCCCAGCACAGCACCGGCGGCGGTGTTGAAGTCGCGGTCGCCAGCGGCAAAGGCGGCGGAGGAAGCGGTCAGGGCTGCACCCATCAGCATCAGCCCGGCAAATCGTTTGTTGAACATGGTAGGTCCCCTTGGTGGTCAGTTCTTGTAGCGTAGATTAGCCACGCACAATTGCTTGCGCCATTGCATATACACATTCTTACAAACTCTGCATTCGCGAGAGATTTGTATCCTTAAGTTGCCCTTCCTGCAGAACATTTATAAATAGGCTATTGTTTCAAGTTCCGAGCGAAACTTTACCTTCACACAGGAAACGCATGAACCTCCGCAAGCCCGCCTTCTCCGCCTTGTTTACCTGCCTGCTGGCCGCAGGTTTCTCCGGCATCGCCAGCGCTGCCAGCCCGAACGATCCCGCCACCCTGGGCAAGTTGCGCGACGCCGCCATGCAAAGCGACTGGTCGTACCAGCGCCTGGAAGATATGACCGACCTGGTTGGTCCGCGCCTGTCGGGTTCCGCCGGCGACGCCGCAGCGGTTGAGCAAGTGGCCGCCGCCATGCGCGCCCTGGGCGCCAAGGTCACCCTGCAGCCGGTCAAGGTGCCGCATTGGGTGCGCGGAGAGGAGAAGGGCGAGCTGGTCGATTACAAAGGCCGGCCCGCCAATATCACCCAGCGCGTGGTGCTGACCGCGCTCGGCGGTTCCGGCGCCACCCCGGCCAGCGGTCTGGTCGCGCCCATCGTCCGGGTGCGGGATTTCGACGAGCTGCAGGCCCGTGCCGCTGAAGTGAAAGGCGCCATTGTGCTGTTCGACGTCGTGTTCGACCAGGGCATGGCCGACCGCGGCCTGGCGGGCAACGCCTACGGCCAGGGCTCGCGCTACCGCAGCACCGGCCCGGCACGCGCCGCCGAACTGGGCGCCGTCGCTGCCCTGGTGCGTTCGGTCGGCGGCGCCGACTACCGCCTGCCGCACACCGGCGCCACCAATATGAAGGATGGCCAGCGCATCCCCGCCGCCGCCGTGACGGCCGAAGACGCCATGCTGATCGGCCGCCTGCTGAAGCGCGGCCCGGTCAAGCTGAAGCTGACGCTGACCCCGCAAATCCTGCCGGATGCCGACAGCTTCAATGTCATCGCCGACCTGCCGGGCAGCGAGAAACCGGAGGAAGTGGTGATCGTATCGGGCCACCTCGATTCCTGGGACCTGGGCACCGGCGCGCATGACGACGCCACCGGCGTGACCGCCTCGATGGGCGTGCTGCACACGATCAAGCAACTGGGCCTGCAACCGCGCCGCACCATCCGCATGGTGGCCTGGGCGAATGAGGAAAATGGCCTGCGTGGCGGCAACGCCTACTTCCAGGCCAACAAGGACAAGCTGGAAAAGCAGTACGCCGCCATTGAAAGCGACGGCGGCGCGGGCCGCACGTTCGGTGTCCAGGCGGGTATCCGCCGCGAAGCCGAGAAGTATTTCGCCCCGCTGCAGAAAGCGCTGCTGCCGATCGGCGCGGGCGTACTTAACCGCCGCGACTCCGCTTCCGGCGCCGACGTGCACCAGCTCGAAGCCGGTGGCGTGCCGTCGTTCATGCCTTATGTCGACACCAGCGCCTACTTCGACTACCACCACACCCCGGCGGACACCTTCGATAAGGTCGACCCGCTGAACATGAAGCGCCACGTCGCGGTGCTGACGGCCCTGACCTGGTTCCTCGCCAACACCGACGACCCGATCGGCCGCGCCCCCGACCAGAAGTAATCGGCAGCCCGCCGCCAGGCGCGGCGGCGGGCGTGATTACAGCGCGTTGAGCGGGATTTTGAGGTAGCGCACGCCGTTCTCTTCTGCTTCCGGCAGGTGGCCGGCACTGAGGTTGACCTGGATGGCGGGCAGGATCAGTACCGGCATTTGCAGCGTGGCGTCGCGCTGGCTGCGCATGGCGACGAACTCTTCTTCCGTGACGCCGTCGCGGATGTGGATGTTGCCGGCGCGTTGTTCGCCAACCGTGACTTCCCAGCGCGGCTCGCGCCCCGCCGGCGGGTAGTCGTGGCACATGAACAGGCGGGTTTCCGCCGGCAGGGCCAGCAGGCGGCGTACGGATTTATACAAGTCGCTGGCGCAGCCGCCGGGGAAGTCGCAGCGCGCGCTGCCGACGTCGGGCATGAACATGGTGTCGCCGACGAAGACCGCATCCCCCACCTGGTAGGCCATGTCGGCCGGCGTATGGCCCGGCACGTGCAGGGCGCGCGCTTCCAGCTTGCCGATCATGAAGACTTCGTCGGCCTGGAACAGGTGGCCGAACTGCGATCCGTCTTCCCTCTCTTCCTTGCGGTTGAAAATGGCGGCAAATGCGTGCTGCACTTTGCAAATGCCGGCGCCAATGCCGATCCGTCCGCCCAGCTTTTCCTGCAGGTAGGGCGCGGCCGACAGGTGGTCGGCGTGGGCGTGCGTTTCCAGCAGCCAGCGGACGTTCAAGCGGTGCTCGCGTACGAAGGCGATCAGCTTGTCGGCGGCGACCGTGGCGGTGCGGCCCGACTTGGGGTCGTAATCGAGCACCGAGTCGACAATTGCGCAATCGCTGCCGTCTGCTTCATACACCACATAGCTGACGGTCGAGGTATTGGGGTCGTAAAAACCCTGGATCTGAGGCTTCATAGCAAATTAGTAGGTTGGACCAAGCGCTGCCATTATAAAGAATCCTGATAAGGCGGGTGGGGCTTATGCGTTTTATGCTGTAAGCGTCGGGTGCGCGCGGCAATCCTGTCGCCATGCTAAGATTTTCGGGCAGTGCTGCGGAAGGAGTGTTCATGCGCATCGCATGCAGTGTACCGTTGTTGGGACTGGCAGTCGGCGGCGCGGCCCTGGCCTCCGGGGACGCGGCTGTGCCGGACAACTTTGCCAACATGTCGCTGGAAGAGCTGAGCGATGTGCGCGTGGTGTCGGTGTCCAAGCGCGAGGAGCGGCTGGGTGATGCGGCAGCTTCGATCTTCGTCATCACGGCCGAGGACTTGCGCCGCGCCGGCGCGCGCAGCTTGCCCGAAGCCTTGCGCCTTGCGCCCAACCTGCATGTTGCGGCGGCGCCGGGCGGCACCTACGCGATCACGGCGCGCGGTTTTTCCGGCAATGGCACCAATAAGCAGCTGGTCATGATCGACGGCCGTTCGATCTATTCGCCCCTGTTCTCGGGCGTGTTTTGGGACGCGCAATACCTGCCCATGGACTCGATCGAGCGGATCGAGGTGGTCAGCGGCCCAGGCGGCACGCTGTGGGGCACCAATGCCATGAATGGCGTGATCAATATCATCACCAAGCCGGCGGCGGCCATGGCGGGCAGCGCGCTGGATGCGAGCTGGGGCCGGCTGCAATCGGGCCTTGCCTTCAGCCACGGGGCTGGGGCCGACGGAGGCGCCTGGCGCGCTTACGCCATGGACTACGCCATGCCCACCGGCGCCCGCCTGAATGGGCGCAAGCTGGGCGATGGCTGGCACTTTGCGCAGGCGGGTTTGCGCCGCGACTGGCAGTGGGGGCGCGATGCCTTTACGCTGCAGGGCGATATCTACCGCAGCAACAAGGGACAGGTCGCAACCCGCGAGATCCCGCGGCCGCCGCAGGCGCACCTGCGCGGCGCGAACCTGCTGGCGCATTGGACCCGTCAGTTGCAGGACGGCGGCAGCTGGAGCCTGCTGGCCTATCTGGATCATACCGAGCGCGAACACACCGGCACCTTCCATGACACCCTCAACGTGCTGGATGTGCAGGGCACGTATAACCTGCCGCAGTTCGGCCGCCATGCATTGGCGCTTGGGGCCGGCTACCGTTTTGCGCGCGATAACGTCACCAATGTGAGCGGCATCGCCTTCCTGCCGCCCCGTGCGCGGCTGCGCTGGGGCAGCCTGTTTGCGCAGGATACGGTGACCCTGTCCGACCAGTTCAATCTGATCGCAGGCCTGCGGCTGGAGCGCAACGCCTATACCGGCACCGAGTTCCTGCCCAACCTGCGCCTGGCGTGGAAGCCGGCGGACGATGCGCTGTTGTGGACGTCCCTGTCGCGCACCGTGCGCGCACCGACCCGCCTCGACCGCGACACCTATATAGTGCAGGGCGCGTTAAGCCTGCGCGCCGGGCCGCACTTCGAATCGGAGGTGGCGCGGGTGCTGGAGCTGGGCTATCGGCAGCAACTGGGGAGTCGCGCCAGCTACTCCGTCACGCTCTTCGGTGCGCGCTACGACCGTTTGCGCACGGTGACGGCGGTGCGCCTGCCGACGCTGTTTACCATCACCAACGATATGGAAGGCAAAACGCGCGGCGTGGAGGCATGGGGCAACCTGCAGCTGGCGCCGGACTGGCGGCTGGGCGCGGGCTTCACCGCCATGCATGAAAAATTCAAAATGAAGCCGGGCGTGCTCGACATCGCCAATTCGACGCGCGAAAACTTCGACCCCACCCACACGGCCCGCCTGCGTTCATCCTGGTCGCTGGCGGAGGGGCGCGACCTGGATGTGACCGTGCGCCGCGTCGGCCGCCTGCGCCACACGGAAATTCCGGCCTACACGGCGCTCGACCTGAACCTGAATTGGCGCCTGCGGCCCGGCCTGGACCTGCAATTCGGCGCCAGCAATGCGCTGGACCGCGACCACGAGGAAACGCCCGGTACCCAGGTCAGCAGCCCGCGACTGTCGCTTGGACGCGGCGTTTATGTGCGGGTCATAAGCCGCTTCTAAGGCTGCCATGTTAATATCGCAGCCCATGAATTCCATGATCCGTGTCATTGTGCTTTGGCTGATGCTGGTGGCCGTGCCTTTCCAGGCCGTGGCCGCTGCCGGCATGCAGCTATGCGGCGTCGCATTGCCGGCGCCGCAGGCCAGCGCGCACGATCATGCCGCCATGCAGGCGGACAGCCATCACGATTGCGGCACCAGTGCAAAATGCTCCAGCATGGGCGATTGCTGTCTGGGCGCCGCGCTGGCGTATGCCACGCCGCAGGCGGCCACGGCGCCGCAGCCGGGCACGCGTTTGCGCTTGTCGGACCCCGCGCCGCCATCGCCGGTGGACCTGGCGCTTCCCAAGCGACCGCCCCGAGCAACCTTTGCCTGATCAGCGCCGGCCCTTGCGGACCGGCATATCCTGCATCCCCGCGCAGGACGACCTTGCATTGGAAATCACATCATGAATCAAGCATTCAAGCTGGCGGCCGTTGCCGCCACGGCGGTGTTGCTGTCCGGATGCGCCACGTTTTCGAACGATGGCGGCTTCGGCGCAGTGGCGCAAGCCACCAAGACCCGCAGCGGCGCCGAGACGCGCATGCTGCGCAACGAAGAGGACCAGCGCGCGCTGGAAGCGCAACTGCGCCAACTGCTGGCCGAGCCGCTCACTGCCGACGCGGCGGTGCAGGTTGCGCTGCTGAATAATCGCAGCCTGCAGGCACGCTATTGGGACCTGGGCGTCGCCGAGGCGGAACTGGTGCAGGCGGGCCGCATGGCCAATCCCGGCTTCAGCTTCAAGCGCAGCCACGGCGGCGGCGACGTCGCCATTGAGCGCACCCTCAGCATGAATTTCATCCAGCTGCTCACCATTCCGCTGGCCAGCCGCATCGAGGCGCAGCGCTTCGAGCAGGTCAAGCTGGAGCTGGCCGGCGAAGCGGTCGCCATGGCGCACCAGGCGCGCCTGGCGTGGATCGAGGCGGTGGCCGCGCAGCAGGGCGTGGAGTACGCCCAGCAGATCAGCGATGCCGCCGAAGCGAGCGGCGAGTTGGCCAAGCGCATGCATGCGGCCGGCAACTGGAGCAAATACGATGCGGCCCGCGAGCAGGCCTTCCACGCCGACGCCATGGCCGACGTGGCACGCGCGCGCAAGGCGGCCACTGCCAGCCGCGAGAAGCTGGCGCGCCTGTTGGGCATGCCGGCCGCCGCCGCGCCGGGCGCCGCAGCGGAGGGGCAGGCCCTCGCTTTCCGCCTGCCGGCGCGCCTGCCCGAGCTGCCTGCCGCGCAGCGCAGCGTGGCCGATGCCGAGTCCCTGGCCATGCGCGATCGGCTGGATGTGCAGGCGGCCCGCAAATCCGCCCAGCACACCGCCGATGCACTGGGCCTGACGCGCACCACGCGCTTCATCAATGTGCTGGAACTGAGCGGCATCCGCGAACGCGAGGGCGACCACCGCTCGCGCGGCTATGAGATCTCGCTGGAAGTTCCGCTGTTCGACTGGGGTGGTGCGCGCGTCGCGCATGCCCAGGCGACCTATATGCAGTCGCTCAACTTGCTCGCCGCCGCAGCCAACAACGCCCGTAGCGAAGCACGCGAGAGCCATGAGGACTACCTGGCCTCCTATGCGCTGGCCAAGCATTATCGCGACGTTGTCATCCCCCTGCGCAAAAAGGTCTCGGAGGAGACCCTGCTGCGCTACAACGGCATGCTGCTGTCCGTGTTCGAGCTTTTGGCCGACGCGCGCGAACAGACCGCCGCCGTCAACAACTACATTACCGCGCTGAAGGAATTCTGGATCGCGGACGCCAACCTGGATGCCGCGATCGGTGGTAAAGGAGTACAGCAATGACGAATCCCGTGAACAAGCGCCGCTCCTTCCTGGCGAATGGCGCGGCAGCCCTGATTGGCGCCGGCCTGGTGAGCCGCGCCGGCGCCGCCGGCCTGCCGGAAGCCCCGCTGCAATCCAGTGCGAGCACCGCGCCGCCACTGATGCCGCCCAATGGCCGGCCGTACAACCCGGTCGTCACCCTGAACGGCTGGAGCCTGCCGTGGCGCATGAAGGACGGCGTCAAGGAGTTCCACCTGGTGGCCGAGCCGGTGGTGCGCGAGATCGCGCCCGGCATGTATGCCAAGATGTGGGGCTACAACGGCCAGAGCCCGGGCCCGACCATTGAAGTGGTGGAGGGCGACCGCGTGCGCATCTTCGTCACCAACAAGCTGCCCGAGCACACCAGCGTACACTGGCACGGCCAGATCCTGCCGAGCGGTATGGACGGGGTGTCTGGCCTGAGCCAGCCCTCCATCCAGCCGGGCAAGACCTTTGTCTACGAGTTCGTCGCCAGGCACGCGGGCACCTTCATGTACCATCCGCACGCGGACGAAATGGTGCAGATGGCCATGGGCATGATGGGCTTCTGGGTCACCCACCCGAAAGACCCGCGCCAGCACGCTGTCGACCGCGACTTTGTTTTCCTGCTTAGCTCATATGATATTGAGCCGGGCAGCATGGTCCCCAAGGTCAATACGATGACGGACTTTAATATCTGGACGTTCAACAGCCGCGCCTTCCCCGGCATCGATCCCTTGATCGTGCGCCAGGGCGACCGTGTGCGCATCCGCGCCGGCAACCTGACCATGACCAACCACCCGCTGCACATCCACGGCCACAAGTTCGAAGTGACCGGCACCGACGGCGGCTGGGTGCCGCCGACCGCACGCTGGCCGGAGGTGACCACCGATGTGGCGGTGGGCCAGATGCGCGCCATTGAATTCATCGCCGACAACCCGGGCGACTGGGCCTTCCACTGCCATAAATCGCACCACACCATGAACGCCATGGGGCACGACGTGCCGAACCTGATCGGCGTGGACCACAGCGGCATCGCGCAGAAGATCAACAAGCTGGTGCCGGGCTATATGGTCATGGGCGACAAGGGCGGCTCGATGGCGGGCATGGAAATGGAGATCCCGGAGAACACGCTGCCGATGATGACCGGGACCGGCCCTTACGGCGACCTGGAAATGGGCGGCATGTTTACCGTGATGAAGGTGCGCCCGGAGCAGAAGCGCGGCGACTATACCGATCCGGGCTGGTACAAGGCGCCCAAGGGCACCACGGCCTACGAGTGGACCGGCGAGCTGCCGCCAGCGGTCAACGCGCCGAACAAACCCGCGCCGGACGGCGTCAAACCGGTCGAGGTGATCCGCGATAAGGATGGAGGCCACAAGCATCATTAATCAACTGCGCTACCTTGCAAAATGGAGCCTTCTCGCCAGCCTGGTGGCAGTGCTGGCGGGCAGCGCTTCGGCCTTTTTCCTGGTAGCGCTGGATGTGGCAACGGCGTGGCGCGAGTCCTACCGGTGGATGGTGTGGCTGCTGCCGTTGGCCGGCTTTGCCGTCGGCTGGCTGTACCTGCAGCTTGGGCGCGAGGTGGAAGCGGGCAACAACATGCTGATCGACGAGATCCACGATCCCAAGAAAGTGGTGCCGCTGCGCCTGGCGCCGCTGATCTTGTGCAGCACCGTGGTGTCGCACCTGTTCGGCGCCTCCGTCGGGCGCGAAGGTACAGCCGTGCAGATGGGCGGCGCCCTGGCCGACCAGCTCACCCACGTCTTCCGCCTGCGGCGCGAGGATCGCAGCCTAGTGTTGATGGCCGGCATCAGCGCCGGATTCGCATCCGTGTTCGGCACGCCGCTGGCGGGCGCGATCTTCGGGCTGGAAGTCCTGTTCGTTGGCCGCATGCGCATCACCGCGATCTATCCCTGCATGCTGGCGGCCTTGCTGGCCGACCAGGTGACGCGCTGGTGGGGCGTGGGGCATACCCATTTCCTATCCGCCCCGCTCGGCGCACCGGCTGGCCCGTTATGGCTGGCGTTGTGCGCCATCGTCGCGGCCGGCGTGGTGTTCGGCTTGACCGGACGCGCCTTCGCCACCGCTACCCACGGCCTGGCCGCATGGATGAAAGCGCGCATTGCCTACGCGCCGCTGCGGCCATTTATCGGCGGGGTGGCGATTGCAGTGTTTGTCGGCCTGGCCGGCGCGGTGGGCGGCGGCCTGGAGGTGCACCGCTATCTCGGCCTCGGCATCGGCCCGATGGTGGAAGCCTTCCGCGTGCCGCTCGACTGGTGGGACTGGCTTGGCAAATTCGTATTCACGGTCGGTTCGCTGGGAACCGGCTTCAAAGGCGGCGAGGTGACACCGCTGTTCTATATCGGCGCCACGCTGGGCAACGCCCTGGCGCCGCTGCTGCAGCAGCCCTTCGCCTTGCTGGCGGCGCTGGGCTTCGTGGCTGTCTTCGCGGGGGCGGCCAACACGCCGCTGGCCTGTACGGTCATGGCCATGGAAATGTTTGGCCCGGAGATCGGCCCTTATGCGGCACTGGCCTGCGCGGCTGCCTATATGTTCTCCGGCCAGTCAGGCATTTACCGCGCCCAGCGCCGGGACGCCGCCCGCTAGGCTGAAATGGCGATTTGGCTATGCGCCGTGAAGCGCTCAGTGCGCCCTGCGTTTCAGTACTGTTAGCGCGGCCAGGCCGGCCAGCAGCATGGCGTACTGTCCCGGTTCGGGAATCGGCAGAGGGTCTCCGCCCACGGTGATGGCATCGAACGCCATGCCGGTATCAAAGTCCTGGTCGGACCAGTTGGTCACGCCAAACTCCAGGCGGTACATGCCCTCGCTGGCAATGGTGTACTGCGCGCGCACCCAGCCGGTCCTGCCGCAGCCGGTATCGTAGCAGTCGTCGCCGTCGGGGCCGAGCGGCGTCCAGGTGGTCTCGCCTTCCACGATGGCGACCGGGTTGGGCGTCAACGTTGCCTGCGGGGCTGGCAGGTCGAACCCCGGCACGGCATTGCCGGCGGAGTTGGTGCGGGCTGTATACAGGATGGCGACCGGCGTATTGTCCTGGTTCAGCAGGCGCGCCCACGCGTAGTCCGCATAACCGGCACCGTCGGTCGTCACGTAATTGAACCGGAAGTCGAGCAGCGCGCCGCTGGCGGCGTTAAAGGCGAGCGAACGCAGAATGCTGCCATTGGCGTCTTCTCCGCCGGTGCCGACGCCGGGTAGCGAGGCTGCGGCGGAACTGCCGTAAGTGGAAATCCAGCCGTACGCGCTGCCGCCGCCGGGCGCCAGCGGCACCACGCCGTTCGCACCGGAGGTGCCGCAACTGCCGCTGCAAGTCCAACTGGCAGGAATGCCGCCATCAAAAGTGCCGGCCAGCGCCGGCGTTGTCAGCGTGAGCGCTGCCAGCGCGCTGAGGATGAGATTTCTTGTATGCATTTGACCACCCCGTATGGAGAACGCCCCCATTCTCCACTGGTCTCACGCATTCACCGAAAGGCTTCCTCAATCGTGCTGGCAGGGCTCATAGCTGTTTCCCGGCGGCGAGCCAACAGTAGCCCAGCACCAGGCTGGCGCACGGAAGAGGGCTATCGAAATGCAGGGGAATCGCCGGGCCAGGTGGTGTCGGACAAGGGTTTGCCCTCGCAGCGAGAAGGATCAGACAATGCGCCGCTCGGCAGGCCACGGCAAGCCCAGATCGCGCTACCGTTGGAGCCACGATACTGGTCCCAGGCCCAGTCATGGTCGGCAACCGGCGCCGGGCCGGAAGGGTAGGTTTCGGCCCCGTAGACGCCAAAGGTGGTGCCGACGCCGATTTCCACATCGCTATGCCGGTTGGCCGCGACCGCCAATGCGACCACGCCCGCCGCCACGCCGACTGCCACCATGGTTTCGCGCTTCTTGATCACGTCCGGGCAAGCTGCCTCAGCCACGCCGCGCCGGCCCAACTCCATGCGCAAGGCGTTGGCAAAATCCATGTCGGGCGCGCCGCTGACCAGGGTCTTGCACATTTCAAAGGGACTGGCGGCGGAGGGATTGGCGTAAAAACTCTGATGGCCGATGCCGGCACATGCGGTCAGCGAGATGGTAAGTACGGCGGCAGGAAGTACTGTCTTCATTGGAGCAGTATAACTCCCCCGACATCGGATAACTGCAAGAATTCGTGAGTATTGTGTCAACTAATTTGGTTAGACTTATGCGGGTGCGCACATCTACCAGGAGGGTTGAAATTGCATCGATGCCCGAGTTGTCACAAGAAGACCATATCGATTTTTGAAAGTTTGTTTTACTACTCAAAACTGCCTGCGAAGTGTTCCAACTGTGGTGCCAGCGTTCGCCGCAAGATACGGCTGTCCGACTACCTGGTTGCGATTTACTTGCTTTCGATCCTTGCCGCGAGACGTTTCCTTCACGTCGACACGAACAACAACCTTGGAATATTCTTCGGAATTGCCATTGCGCTGTTCGCCCTACAGCTCAAGCTGGTCAAATATGAAGTCGAATAATGGAAGGGGTGCGAACTGGACCGGCGTGGCGTTACAGCCTGGCTTTTTTTGGTGCCCCGGGCCGGAATCGAACCGGCACGCCCTTGCAGGCAACGGATTTTAAGTCCGGTGTGTCTACCAATTTCACCACCGGGGCAATGGGGTGTAGCCCGCTATTATGACATGACTGTTCGTTAACTTCCAGTCGTGGCTAATTTGACAACGCTTGTAATCGGCGTGGAATGTTGTAGCATGCTGGTCGCAGAAATACAGGAAAGCCAGCATGCAAATTCAGATTAACGACGTCCTGCGGGACTATATCGAACCCTTGACCGAGGCCGAGCGCACGGCGCTGGAGCGCAGCCTGCTGGCCGAGGGTTGCCGCGATGCGCTGGTGCTGTGGAACGATATCCTGGTCGATGGCCATAACCGCTATTCGATCTGCCAGCAGCACGGCATCCCTTTCAAAGTCACCCAGAACACGAGCTTCAAGAGCATGGAAGACGTGATGCTGTGGATGATCGACAACCACCTGGGCCGCCGCAGTGTGTCGGACTTCCAGCGTGGCGTGCTGGCCCTGCGCCAGCAGGAAATCCTGGCCAAACGCCAGGAGGCGGAGATCGAGCGCGCCAAGGCGGAAGACGCGGCCATTGCGCCGCCGGAGCCGGAAAGCGAAGAGCCGGCGCAGCCGCAAAAAGTCAAGGCCAAGCGTGAAGACATCGCCCGCGCGGCGCGCCTGAGCGCCAATACCCTGGGGCAGATCGAAAAAATCACCCGCAGCGCCACGCCGGAGCTGGTCGATGCGGTGCGCGCCGGTACCATTTCCATCAACGCCGCCGCTACCGTGGCGTCGTTGCCGGAAGAGGACCAGAAGACCGCCGTTGCCGGCGGCCGTAAATTCCTGCAGCAGGCCGCGCGCGAAATCCGCGAGCAGCGCGCCGCCAACCGTCCGCCCAAGGCGCCGAAGGAAGACGCCGACATGGGCCATAGCGGCGGCTACGAGGCCTCGCAGCACCCGGCGCCTCTGACCGAGAGCGAAGTGCTGCGCCTGGAAATCTCGCAGTTGAAGGAAAAGAATGCCGCGCTGCGCGCTGAAAACGCGGAA
The DNA here is from genome assembly GCF_009857475.1 of Pseudoduganella guangdongensis. GTDB lineage: Bacteria > Pseudomonadota > Gammaproteobacteria > Burkholderiales > Burkholderiaceae_D > Rugamonas > Rugamonas guangdongensis. The sequence goes on from NZ_WWCJ01000019.1 coordinate 70,152, forward strand.
CTGCGCGCCCGTCTCGCCCAATTGGTAGAGGAGCAGTAAAACATGCATAAACTCGGTGCCGCGCTGGCTGCGTTCTGTCTCGCTCCCGCCGCTATAGCGGCACCCGCTGCGGCGCAGGCACTCGGCCAGCTCAGTCCTGCCGAGGTGCTGCGCCTGCAGGCCGTTGCCAAGCGCGTGACGATCCTGCGCGATAAATGGGGCATCCCGCACATTTATGGCAAGACCGACGCCGACGCGGTGTTCGGCATGCTTTACGCCCAGTCCGAGGATGACTTCAAACGCATCGAGCTTAATTTCATCAACGCCATGGGCCGCCTGGCGGAGGTGGAGGGCGAGAAGGCGTTGTACCAGGACTTGCGCATGAAGCTCTTCATCACGCCGGAGCAGCTCAAGACGCAGTACAAAGCCAGCCCCGAGTGGCTCAAGCGCCTGATGGTGGCCTGGGCCGATGGCCTGAACTTCTACCTGCACACGCATCCGCAAGTGCAGCCCCGCTTGCTGACCCGTTTTGAGCCTTGGATGGCGCTTAGTTTCAGTGAAGGCAGCATCGGCGGCGATATCGAATCGGTCAATGTCGACCAGTTGAAGGCCTTCTACAGCAAGCGCCCGGCGCCGGCGCTGGCGCTGGGCGGCAGCGATCTTGACCAGGAGCCGCGCGGCTCGAACGGTTTTGCCATCGCCCCGGCCCTGAGCAAGAGCGGCAATGCTCTGTTGATGATCAACCCGCATACTTCGTTCTATTTCCGTCCCGAGATCCATGTGGTCAGCCAGGAAGGCCTGAACGCTTACGGGGCGGTGACCTGGGGCCAGTTCTTCGTGTACCAGGGCTTTAATGAGCGTATCGGCTGGATGCATACCTCCGGCGGCGGCGACGTGATCGACGAGTACCTGGAAACCGTGGTGGAGAAGGACGGCAAGTTCTACTACCAATACGGCAAGGACCTGCGCGCTTTCCGCACCGAGAACGTGCGCCTGCCATACAAGGCGGCAGACGGCAGCATGGCCGAAAAAACCATCACCGCCTATTTCACCCATCGTGGCCCGGTGGTGCGGGCGCAGGACGGAAAATGGGTGTCGGTGGCGATGATGAACGAGCCTTTGAAGGCGCTGACCCAGTCCTTCATCCGCACCAAGGCGCGCAATTATCCGGCTTTCTACAAGTCGATGGAGCTGCGCACCAATTCGTCAAATAACACGGTGTATGCGGACGCGGACGGCAATATCGCCTACTTCCACGGCAACTTCATGCCGGTGCGCGATGCGCGGTTTGATTTCACCAAACCGGTGGATGGCGCTGACCCGGCGACGGACTGGAAGGGTCTGCACGCGGTGCGCGAGACCATCCAGCTGTTCAATCCGAAGAACGGCTGGATCCAGAACACCAATAACTGGCCGTATTCCGCAGCCGGCGCCTACAGCCCGCGCCCGCAGGATTATCCGGCCTATATGTCGGTCAACCCTGAGAATGCGCGCGGCATCCACGCGGTGCGCGTGCTGCAAGGGAAGAAGGACTTCACCATCGAGAGCCTGATCGCGGCTGCCTACGACAGCCAACTCACCGCTTTCGAGCCGCTGCTGCCGCTGCTGCTGCGCGCTTACGACGAGGCGCCCGCCAGCGACCAGTCCAAGGCCGCCGTGATCGAGCAGGTCGCGCTGCTGCGCGATTGGGATATGCGCTATTCCGTGAATTCGGTGCCGACCTCGCTGGCGATCTACTGGCTGCAGGAGATGGTCAAGCAGCACGGCCGGGCGGCGAAGGAGAAGGGCGAGCAGGTGCTCGACTATCTGGCCAGCCGCGTCACGCCGAAGCAGCGCCTGGAGGCCCTGGTGCGCGCCTCGAACAAGCTGTCCGCCGACTTCGGCAACTGGAAGACGCCGTGGGGCGAGATCAACCGTTTCCAGCGCCTGACCGGCGATATCGTGCAGCCCTTTGACGATAGCAAACCAAGCCTGCCGGTGCCGTTCGCATCCGGCAACTGGGGCGCGCTGGCAGCCTACGGCATGACGTCGCAGCAGCGCACCAAGCGCATTTATGGCGAGCGCGGCAACAGCTTTGTGGCGGCCGTCGAATTCGGCCCGCGCATCCGCGCCAAGAGCATCCTGGCCGGCGGGCAGAGTGGCGACCCGGCGTCGCCGCACTTCAACGACCAGGCCGAGATGTATGCGCGCGGCGAGTTCAAGGACGTGCTGTTCTACAAGGAAGACATTGAGAAGAATCTGGAGCGCAAGTACCGTCCGGGCGAATAAGCGCGGCGTTTGAGATATCGCAAAGTCCTCCCCATCCCCGCAGGCGCACAATGCTGTGACAACCTGCCAAGAGGGGAGGCGCCATGTCTTCCAATCCATCCGACGAAAACGGCGGCGCTGCCTGCCGGCGGATCGAGGACTTCATCTTCGTGCGCGAGCTGAATGAAGTCTTCCTGCTGCTTGACCACATCTCCGGACGCTGGGACAAGAGCCTGTACAACTTCCACAATCATGACGACGGCGAGCCGCATATCGACCAGCTGTGCGCGATCGGCCTGACGCCGCCCGACAACGACGAGCAGCGCGTGGCGCAGGCGGTGCGCCTGCTGTGCGCGAAAGACAAGCTGAACGCGGCGGCGCGCCCGGCCACCGGGTTGACCATCGCCTTCACCCTGCTGGTGGTGGGCGAGGAGAATCAGCGCGACTGGCGCAACTGGGTCCGCAATGCGCTGCTGCGGCGCGGCGCGCCGGACGCCGCGCCGTTCGAATGCCCGCCGCACACCGACAAGCCAACGCGCCTGACCTTGGCGCGCTACGCCTTCCCGGGCCTGGTGAAAGCGGCGGAACGCTTTAACCGGCGCGTGTTCCGCATTGTTGTGCTGCTCGTGCTTGGCCTGGTGCTGACTTGCGCCATGTCCTGGCACGTCACCGGCGGCAATGCCATGCTGCAGCACCTGGACTCGCTGCAGGCGCAGCACGCGACCTTGTATAAAGCCATCGAGGAGGCCGAAATCAAGCTGGCGGCCAGCGCCACCGCGCCGCCGGTGCGCTTCTGCAGCGAGGCCGACGCGCAGGGCCGGCCGCGCTACCGCAATACCGAAGAGGCCCAGCTGTGCACCCGGGCCCAGTTGCTGGCCGAGCAGTTCAGCGCGGTCCACATGAACCTGGGCAACTGGCTGATTCCATGGCGGACCATCTACGCCAAGGTCGCCGGCGTATTCGGCCAGGTGACGGACGACCGTGCGGTGCCTTCCTATGCCACGCCGGCGGAGCGCGAGCGCTTCATGCGGCGCGGGACGGAGGAGCAGGCGCGCGTGGTAACGCTGGTGGTGGGCACGGCTTTGCTGCCGCTCTGCTACGGCATCCTCGGCGCCGGAGCGGCTGTGGTGCGCGGGCTGTGGGCCAAGATGCGCGAAAGCCTGCTGTCGCCGCGCGACTACACGCTGGCATTGCTGCAGCTGGCGCTGGGCGCCACCATCGGCGCCTGCATCGCCCTGTTCGTCAATCCGTCCGGCGCGACCACCGGGCGCGAGGTGGGTTTGTTGGGGAATTGGGCGCTCAGCACCTCGGCTTTGTCTTTCATCGCCGGTTTCGGCGTGGAGGGCGTATTCGTGGCGCTGGAAAGCCTGGTGCGGCGCGTGTTCAATATCAGCGACCCGGCGCGGCGCCCGGGCGACTAGCGCGCTTCCACTACCTGGATAAGGTGGAAGCCCTCGTTGCCTAGCAAGGGCGGGCTGATCTCGTTCAGCGGCAGGCAGAAGGCGGCCCGTTCCACCACCGGCGTTGCCTCGCCGCGCCGGAACATGCCGGCAGGGGTGTCTTGCGTGGCGCTGGCGGGCTTTCCTTCCTGTTCCGCCAGCAGTTCGTAAGCTCCGCTGGTCTCCCATTGCTGGCGCAGGGTGGTGGCGCGTGCATAGGCCGCGTGCATCGCTTCCAACGTGGCGCTGGCCGGACCCAGGTCCTCGTTCTCCGGCCTCACAAGCAATTGGCGCACGCGCGCCTGGCGTCGCACGGCGGCTTGCGGGTCGCATTCCATCGCGGGCTGGCGGAACTGGGCGCTGAAGGACTTTATCGGCGCCCCCTGCGTTGAAATGTCGTTCCGTTCGGAAGGCTGGTGCAACAGGACAAACAGGCCGAGGACGAGACCGGCCAGCACCAGACCGATGGCGAGCCGCATCTCCATTTTTTGCATGCGGTGCTCGCGCCGTTCGCGAGCAAAGTCCTGCATGGCGTATTGGGCGGCGGCCAGGTTGGCGCTTTGCAGGCTTGGCTGGCCCGCTGGCGCGCTGGCCGCTTCCGCAGCAGCGTTGACGGCGGCATTGGCGGCGGCCACCGCATCGGCTGTATCATTGCGCCGCACCGGGGCCTGGCAATGCGGGCAGTGGATGTCTCGTGAGGGGGCGAGCGCGCCGCCGCAGGCTTGGCATTTGTGCTGTTCCATGGCGGGCGCCGGTTGCACAGGCGCGGCCTCGGGAGCGATGGCGTTGGCGAGCCGCGATGGGTCGATAATGCCAACGGCGGATCGGCATGCCGGACAAGCTTCATGCGGCCGCGCGGGCAGGGGGCAGCCGCAGCTGGCGCAAAACATCTCCTTGCCCTCGGCCAGCATGGTGCGGATATCGGACCAGGCCAGTGGCCGCACAAAGCCCTTTTCAGCCAGGTACAGGATGTAGGTCTGATAGTAGCCGTGCCCGTTCGGGCACTGTAGATGGCTGGTACGGCCGAAGCGCGTCAGGTTGGCGACCGGCTTGAGTGCGGCCTTGCAGACCGGGCATGTCTGCACCCGCGCCAGCGACACGGCATGGGCATGTTCGCCGCCGGCCTGCATGGCGCCGTGGATTTCCCGCACCATTTCGGCAATGCCCGGCCCGGCCAGGCGCACCGATTCGGTGTCGTCGAACCACACCAGGCAGCAATGGGCGCAGGTGTCGATCTCCACCCGCCGCTGGTAGTGGCCGGACAGGTCGAGCGCCCGCATGGGGCGCTCGCAGTTGCTGCACTTGCGGTCAGATGGCGTCAAGGGCATTGCGCAGGTCCTGGCGCAAGTCTTCGATATCTTCGATACCAACGGACAGGCGGATCAGGCCATCGCCAATGCCCAGGGCGGCGCGCTGCGGCGCCGGAATGGATGCATGGGTCATCAGGGCAGGGTGCTCGATCAACGATTCCACGCCGCCCAGGCTTTCCGCCAGCGCGAACACTTCGCAGCGTTCCAGGAAGCGGCGCGCGCCGGCCAGGTCGGTATCCAGGTCGATCGAGATAATGCCGCCAAAGCCGTCCATCTGCGCCTTGGCCAGCGTGTGCTGGGGATGCGACTCCAGGCCGGGATAGAAGACCTTTTTCACCTTAGGCTCACGTTCTAGCCAGCGCGCCAGTTCCAGCGCGCTCTTGCAATGGCGCTCCATGCGGATCGCCAGCGTCTTCACGCCGCGCAGGGCGAGGAAGCTGTCGAACGGGCCGGCAATCGCGCCCACGGAATTCTGCAGGAAAGCCAGCTGCTCGCGCCATTCCGCCTGGCGTTCCTCGCCGCCCACCACGGCGATGCCGCCGATGATGTCCGAGTGGCCGTTCAGGTATTTGGTGGCCGAATGCACCACGATATCGAAGCCCAGTTCCAGCGGGCGCTGCACGATCGGGCTGGCGAAGGTGTTGTCGGCCACCAGGATGATGCCGCGCTCGCGGCAAATGCGCGAGATTGCCGCCAGGTCGGCCAGCTTGAGCATCGGGTTGGTCGGCGTCTCTACCCACACCATCTTGGTTTCCGGGCGCAGGGCGGGCAGCAGGTTGTCCGGGTTGGTCAGGTCCACATAGGTGAACTCATGGCCGGCGCTGCGGCGGCGCACGCGCTCAAACAGGCGGAAGGTGCCGCCGTACATATCGTCGCCGGCCACGATGTGCGAACCGGCGTCCAGCAGTTCCAGCACGGTGGAAATGGCGGCCAGGCCGGAGGCGAAGGCAAACGCTTGCGCGCCGCCTTCCAAGTCGGCCACGCAGCGCTCCAGCGCCCAGCGTGTCGGGTTGTGCGAACGGCCGTAGTCCAGGCCTTTGTGCACGCCCGGGCTTTGCTGGACGAAGGTGGAGGTGGCGTAGATCGGCGGCATGATGGCGCCGGTCGTCGGGTCGGGGGACTGGCCGGCGTGGATCACGCGGGTGGCCAGGGCGGATTTGAATCCGCCTTTGTTCTTTGGTTCGCTCAAGATAAGGTCCTGCGCAAGTGGTTGAGTAAGTCGTAGCGGGTGATCAGGCCGTAGAATTTTCCGCCTTCGGCGACGATGGCGGTCAATCCTCGGTCGAGGGTATCACGAAGCGCGGGCATGCCGGCCGATGGCGACAGGGTCTCGATGCGGGTGGTCATGGTGCCGCCCACCTCGCCCTTGAACTGGGCCACGTCGTTTTCGACCCGGAACAGGATGTCCGATTCGTCGATGATGCCGACCAGTTTGCCGTCCGCGATCACCGGCAACTGGGCCAGGTCGGCGGCGCGCATGCGGTTGAAAGCGACCAGCAGGGTGTCGGCCGGGGAGACGCTGATCACGTCGCCGTTTTCGTACAGGCGGCCGATCAGGTCGCGCAGGTCGCCCAGCTTCTGGCGCTTGAGCAGGCCCTGGTCGAACATCCAGCTGTCGTTGTAGACCTTGGATAGGTAGCGGGTGCCGGTATCGCAGACAAAGGTCACCACGCGTTTCGGGGTGGTTTGTTCGCGGCAGTATTTCAGCGCGGCGGCCAGCAGGGTGCCGGTCGAGGAGCCGGCCAGGATACCCTCGGCCCGCAGCAGGGCGCGCGCGCTGTCGAAGCTTTCCTGGTCGGTAATGGTGTAGGCCTGGGCAATCGCGCCCATCTCGGCGATGGCGGGGATGAAGTCCTCGCCAATGCCTTCCACGGCCCAGGAACCGCTGGTGTCGGAGACCACCCCGGTGTCCACGTATTCCTTGAGGATCGAGCCTTTCGGGTCGGCCAGAATGAACTTGACGTGCGGCGCCACCTTCTGGAAGTAGCGCGACAGGCCGGTGAGCGTGCCGGACGAGCCTACGCCGACCACAATGGCATCGACCTCGCGCGCCATCTGTTCCCAGATTTCCGGGCCGGTGGTGGTTTCGTGCGCCAGTGGGTTGGCCTGGTTGTTGAACTGGTCGGCAAAGAAGGCGCCCGGGATCTCGCTGGCCAGGCGGGCCGCGTAGTCCTGGTAGTACTCGGGGTGGCCCTTGCCCACGTCGGAGCGGGTCATGCGCACGTCGGCGCCCAGGGCTTTCAGGTGCAGCACCTTTTCATTGGCCATTTTGTCCGGCACCACCAGCAGTACCTTGTAACCCTTGATGGCGCCGACCAGGGCCAGGCCGAGGCCGGTGTTGCCGGCCGTGGCTTCGACAATGGTGCCGCCCGGCTTGAGGCGGCCCTCGCGCTCGGCGGCTTCGATGATGGACAGGCCGATGCGGTCCTTGATCGAACCGCCGGGGTTTTGGGATTCCAGCTTGAGGAACAGCCGGCACGGGCCGGTGTCCAGGCGGGTGACTTCAGCCAGCGGTGTATTGCCGATCAGGCTAAACAACGCTGCAGGACGGTCGTTCTGCATGCTCTCTCCTTGCGAAAAGCGCGCATTGTGGGGCGCACCGATTGAACCAAGAAGGAATTTCTTCGCGCTAGCTTATGCGGATTGCGCATGCTGGCAGGAGCAGTATAATCCCGCAGCGACTTTTATTTGACATTTACTGTGGCAAAACTCTACTTCCGTTATTCTGCGATGAACGCAGGCAAATCGACCTCCATGCTGCAGGTCGCCCACAACTATGAAGAGCAGGGCCTGATCGTGCGCCTGTTCACGGCGGCCATCGACGACCGCTACGGCGTGGGCAAGGTGACATCGCGCCTGGGCCCGCAGCGCGAGGTGGAGCTGTTCGATGCCCGCACCAGCTTCCTGCAGGATATGCAGAAAGTGGCCTGCGTGCTGGTGGATGAGGCCCAGTTCCTGTCGTCCGAGCAGGTCAAGCAGCTGCACCAGCTGGCCCAGGTCAAGGGCGTGCCGGTGATTTGCTACGGCTTGCGCAGCGACTTCCGGGGCGAGCCTTTCCCCGGCTCGGCCTACCTGCTGGCTTTGGCCGACGATATCGAGGAAATCAAGAATATCTGCACCTGCGGCAAAAAAGCCACTATGAATATCCGCGTGGACGAGAAGGGCGAGCGTATCCGCGATGGTGAGCAGATCAGCATCGGCGGCAACGAAGCCTATCGCCAGGCGTGCGGCCGCTGCTTCTATACCGGCTGATTGGACAAGGCTTTTTACCTGGCCCCGTCGCTGGCTTTAGCGGCGGTGATTTGGGTGCTGGCGCAGCGCTACAGCATCTTCCTGCTGTTACGCCTGCCGGGCACGCTGTGCCATGAGCTGGCGCATTTTATGGTGGGACTGGTGACGCTGGCGCGGCCCGCCTCGCTCTCCATCATCCCGCGCCGCGCGGCCAAAGGCTGGACGCTGGGCGAGGTCAAGCTGGCCAACGCGCGCTGGTACAACGCGGCGCCGACCGCGCTGGCGCCACTGGCTTTGGTGCTGCTGCCATGGTGGATCGCCGTGCTGCGCACGCGCCCCGGCTGGCATTTCACGCCGCTGGACGCGGGCCTGGCCTTCCTGATCGCGCCGCAATTCCTGGCCTGCTGGCCTTCGGCGGCAGACTGGAAGCTGGCCCTGCGTTCCTGGCCTTTGCTGCTTATTGCAGGCGCAGGGTGGTACGCGTGGACGCAATACCCTTGGCGCTGGCCGGCAATTTGAAGGTGCGCACCTCGCGCACCAGCGCCTCGGCCTGATCCTGCATGGCGGCCGATGCGGCTGCCGCTTCTTCCACCAGCGCGGCGTTTTGCTGCGTCACCTGGTCCATCTGTCCAATCGCCTGGTTCACCTGGTCGATGCCGGCGCGCTGCTCTTCGCTGGCGGAGGTAATCGCGCCCATGATATCGGTCACGCGGCGCACGCTGTGCACCACTTCCTCCATGGTCGCACCGGCTTGCTCGACCAATTTGGCGCCGGCTTCCACCTCGCCGGTGGAGTTGGCGATCAGGCCTTTGATTTCGTGCGCTGCGGCGGCGCTGCGCTGGGCCAGGTTGCGCACCTCGGTGGCCACCACTGCAAAGCCACGGCCCTGCTCACCGGCGCGAGCCGCTTCGACCGCCGCGTTCAGCGCCAGGATATTGGTCTGGAAGGCGATGCCGTCGATCACGCTGATAATGTCTTCGATCTTGCGCGATGCGTCGTTGATGGCGCCCATCTTTTCCACCACCTGCGCCACCTGGGCGCCGCCGCGCGCGGCGATTTCAGATGCGTCGCGCACCAGCGTATTGGCCTGGCGTGCATTGTCGGCATTCTGGCGCACGGTGGACGTCAGTTCCTCCATCGAGGCCGCGGTTTCCTCCAGGCTGGAGGCTTGCTGCTCGGTGCGCGCCGACAGGTCCTGGTTGCCGGCGGCAATTTCGGAGGAGGCCGTGGCAATCTGGTCGGCGCCTTCGCGCACCCCGCCCACCACGGCGGCCAGGCGCTGGCTGATGCCGTTCATGGCGCCCAGCACCTTGCCGATCTCGTCGCCGCTGTTGACCTGCAGGCTCACGGTCAGGTCGCCGCTGGCAATGCGGCCGGCGGCGTCCTGCACGGCGGCCAGGGGACGCGTCACGATCACGCGCACCAGCAGCAACAGGCTGGCGGCAAAGGCCACCAGGGCAACGGCGCCGCACAGGGCATAGCGGTTGCGGGCGTTGACGGCGTCGCGTGTGATTTCATGCACGTAGGTGCCGCCTGCCACGACCCATTTCCAGTCTTCGAAATGGCGGAACACCAGCAGCTTTTCGCGCGCGGATTCCTTGCTGCCGGCGTCCGCCCACATATAGCGGATTTCGCCGTTCTTCTGTTCCAGCATCTCGCGGATAAAGGTCTTGCCGTTGCTGTCCTTGGTCTCCAGCATGGACGCGCCTTCCTGTTCCGGGTGGACCAGCAGCTTGCCCAGGTCTTTGCCTGGCGCCGCATTGAGCACGTAGACATAGCCGCTTTCACCAATGCGGATGCCCTTGATCTTTTCTTTCAGCGAAGCGATGTTCTTGCTGATGTCGATGCCGATGAACAGTGCGCCGACAACCTTGCCCGAGGCATCTTTCACCGGGTCGTATTGGGTGATGTAAGGCTTGCCGAACAGTTGCGCCAGGCCGGTGTAGGGCTGGCCGGCGCGTAGTTTGGCATAGCTTGGGTTGGCGTGATCGAGCTGGGTGCCGATGGCGCGCTCGCCGTTTTCTTTCTTGACCGAGGTGGTCACGCGCACGAACTCTTCGCCCTCGATGGCGAAGATGGTGGCGATGGCTCCGGTTTGGGTGGTGAAACCGTCCGGGATGCCGAAGTCATTGTTCACCAGCTTGCCGGCGGCGCTCAACTGGCCGCCGTCCAGCGCGAACGGGCCGGGAACATGGTGCGCGAACTGGCGCGCATAGTTGGCGGCATCGTTCACCATGGCGTCGTTGAATACGTCCAGCATGTTCGACACGCCGGTCAGGTCCGCTGCGACCTGGTCGCGGGCGCGCTGTTCCAGCATGGCGCTGCTGTTCCAGTTGATGAAGGCGATCAGCATGGCGAGCAGGGCGCTGACGAGGACGAAGGTGAAGGCGGCAATCTTGGCGCCGACACTCCAATGACGCGTAGGGGGCGTGCGAGTGGACATAGTGGGGGGCTATTCTTGTTGGGGATCGGACATCATATCTCTTTCTACACGGAAAGTCCAGCCCATTCTTCTATCTTTCTCATTAGATTCAATGACTTAGCATTAAGCTTGCAGCTTTGAACACGCTTCAGGCTGGCTTAAGCCAGGGGCAGCACACTCGCTCCTACCCCCTCTCCAGAAGGTTGTCCTATCCTGTAGAATGGGTTTAGTACTATTCTTTAAGAATCACCTACGTTCGGAGCAAGCCGATGAAGAAGCACACCCTGTTGGCCACCATGTCCCTGGCCCTGGTCACCGCATTTGCGAGTGCCGCCCAGGCGGATAAGGCTGCAGACGTCCCAGTCAAGCCTGCAGCGCAGCAAACCCAGGCCGCCCTTTGGGCCAGCCACATGCTGTCGCGCTACCACTATAAGGCGATGCCGCTGGACGACGCGATGTCGGAGAAGATCTTCGACCGCTATTTCAAATCGCTCGATGGCGAAAAGCTGTTCTTCACCCAGGCCGATGTGGACTTCTTCGACAAAGAGAAGACTCGCATGGACGACGCGATCAGCGGCGAGAACCTGCAGGCGCCATTCGCCATCTATAACCTGTACCAGCAGCGTTTCAACGAGCGCTTCGCCTATGCGCGCGAGCTGTTGAAGGGCAAATTCGATTTCTCCGCGGATGAGAGCTTTACGCTCGACCGCGAAAAAGCCGAATGGCCGAAGAACGAAGCGGAAGTGAAAGACCTGTGGCGCAAGCGCGTCAAGAACGACTGGCTGCGCCTGAAGCTGGCTGGCAAGGAAGAAAAGGCGATCCGCGAAACGCTGGATAAGCGCTATGAAAACTACCTGGCCCGCGCGCGCAAGCTGAATAGCGAGGATGTGTTCCAGATCTTCATGAACGCCTACGCCATGTCGATCGAGCCGCATACCAACTACCTGGGCCCGCGCGCCGCCGAGAACTTCGACATTGCCATGCGCCTGTCGCTGGAAGGCATTGGCGCGGTGCTGCAAAGCCGCGATGAATACACGGTGATCCGCGAGATCGTGCCGGGCAGCCCGGCCGGCTTGTCCAACAAGCTGAAAGTGGGCGACCGCATCATCGGCGTGGCGCAGGCCGATAGCGACAAGTTCACCGACCTGCTGGGCTGGCGCATCGACGATGTGGTGCAGCAGATCCGCGGCCCGAAAGACTCCACCGTGAAGCTGCAGGTACTGTCCGGCGAAGCCGGGCCGGATGCCAAGCCGTTCGTGGTGTCGCTGGTGCGCAAGAAAATCAGCATGGAAGAGCAGTCCGCCAAGAAAACCATCATGGAAGTGAAGGATGGCGCGGTGAAACGCCGAATCGGCGTGATTTCGCTGCCGACCTTCTACCAGGATTGGGATGCGCGCCGCAAGGGCGACAAGGACTACAAGAGCGCCACGCGCGACGTGGCCCGCCTGCTGCAGGAGCTGAAGAAGGACAAGGTGGACAACGTCCTGATCGACCTGCGCAACAACGGCGGCGGCTCGCTGACCGAGGCGGTGGAGTTGACCGGCCTGTTCATCGATCGTGGTCCGGTAGTGCAGCAGCGCGCTGCTTCCGGCCAGGTGGAAGTGGAGTCCGACGGCGTGCCGGGCCTGGTGTGGGACGGCCCGGTGGGTGTGCTGATCAACCGCAGCTCGGCGTCGGCCTCCGAAATCTTTGCGGCGGCGCTGCAGGATTACGGCCGTGGCCTGGTGATCGGCGAAGCCAGCTTCGGCAAGGGCACCGTGCAGACCCTGGTCAATCCGGAGCGTTCCGGCCTGAGCAGCAAGCTGCGCTACGGCGAACTGAAAATGACCATCGCCCAGTTCTTCCGCATCAACGGCGGCACTACCCAGCTGCGCGGCGTGACGCCGGACATCAAGCTGGCCTCCACCAGCGATGCCGAAAGTTTTGGCGAGTCGAGCTACGACAACGCGCTGCCTTACACCCAGATCAAGCCTGCCATCTACATTCCGGCGGGCGACCTGAAGGAGCTGGTCGGGGTGCTGGGCAAGAAACACGAGGCGCGCGTGGCCAAGGACAAGGACTACCAGTACCTGCTGGACGACATCGCCTATGTGAAGAAGCAGCGCAAGGACAATATGGTGTCGCTGAACGAAACCGTGCGCCGCAAGGAACGCGACCAGCAGGAAGCCCGCGCCCGCATCCGCGAAGCGCGCCTGGCAGCCGGCCCGTCGCCGGATGATCCGATCCTGCTGCCGGACCCGAAAGAGGCCCTGAACAAGGCGATTTCGGCCAAGCCGGCCAATCCGCGCGCGGCGCAGCGCCAGGCCAACCAGGTGCGCGGCGCGACCCGCACGGACGACGGCTTGCAGGCGGACGAGCGTTCGCTGGCGGCGGAACTGGATGCCGAGAAGGCCGCCAAGAATGCCAAGGACGTGCTGCTGAACGAGGCGGTACACATCCTGGCGGACGAGGTGAGCATCCTGCGCACCGATACCCGTCTGGCCAGCCGTGTGCTGCCGTATGTAGCGGATAAGTGATATTGCTGGCGGTTATATCTAGTATTCCTACAATAAAGTAGACGGATATACCGCGCTGCAGCATACTACGCCTGTCTCCTCTATTCTCCTCCAAGGAAGATAGATTCAGCCCGCTCTCCCCAGAGCGGGTTTTTTTTTGCGCGCCAGCGGTTAGAATCCAGTCCGTGCATACCTCTCTCAAACTCACGACTGTTGCGGCAGCGGTGCTGGCAATTGCCGGTACCGGCGGCTACTTCTATTTTTCCCCCGGCGGGGAGGGCGCGGCATCGCGCCTGCCTGCCGCGGTCAAACGCGGCCCGGCGCCGACCGAGCGGGCCTGGCCGGCGCGGCTGGAAACGCTGGTGGAGGCGGGGCTGCTTGATCCGTATGGCGTGGCCGTCGATGGCAAAGGGAATATCTATTTCTCGCAAGGCGGTGACAGCAATACGATTTCCGTGCTGGCGCCGGATGGCAGCCTGCGCGTGCTGGCCGGCGCGGCCGAGGGCTATCGCGATGGCGTGGGTACGGCGGCATCATTCCATACCCCTTCCGGCGTGGCGCTCGACGCCAGCGGCAACCTGTATATCGCCGACACCGGCAACCACGTGATCCGCAAGCTCGCCCCGGACGGCAGCGTGACGACCGTGGCCGGCAGCGGCGTGGCCGGATTTATGGACGGGCAGGGCGCCCAGGCCCAGTTCAACGGCCCGGTGGGCGTGGCGGTTGATCGGGATGGCATGGTGTATGTGGCCGACACCTATAACGACCGGATTCGCCGCATCGCGCCCGATGGCAGCGTCACCACCCTGGCCGGCACGGGCCGTCCGGGTTTGGCGGATGGCACCTGGGATGTGGCGCAGTTCGACACGCCGTGCGGCATCGCCGTCGGCAAGGACGGCGTCTACATCGCCGACACGCGCAACGATGCGGTACGCCGCATTGGCGCCGATGGCTCGGTGGTGACCTTGGCCGTGGCGCCGGAGCTGGAGAAGGAACCACTGCTGCGTCGCCCGATGGCGCTGGCGGTCACGCATGACGGCTTCGTCTACGTCGCCGCCGGCGCGCGCGGCCGCCTGCTGCAACTGGCGCCGGACGGCGTGGTCGCGGCGCTGCCCGACGCCGCGCGTCCCGCCGATCCGGCGAGCGGGATCGACGGCAGCACGCAGGTCTACGGCCCGCGCGGCCTGGCCCTGGCCAAGGACGGCAGCCTGCTGGTCGCCGACGCGCCTGCCCAGCGCCTGCACCGCATTGCACCCGCCGCTAGCGCCGCCACCGTCCGCGCCAGCGCAAGTGTCGCGCCCGCGCCGGCCGGCGCCAGCCTGATGGCGCAGCGCAGCAATGGCCCCATGCCCTGGCCCGTGCTGCCGCAAAACCAGCCGCGCGAAGTGGTTGGCCTGATGGGCGAGGTGAGGGGAAGTTACGACGGCGACAGCCGCCACCACTTCCACGCCGGCCTCGACGTGCAAGCCGACGTCGGCAGCTCCGTCCACGTGGTGGAAAAGGCCAAGGTCAGCGACCCGCTGCCCAACTGGGCGTTTGGCACGGTCTCGGAGGGTATCAACCTCGGCACCACCAGCTACATCCACATGAAAGTCGGCCGCGACCGCAAGAACCAGGCGCTCGACCAGCGCTTCCAGCTGCTGCTGGACGACAAAGGCAAGCCGGAGCGGGTGCGCGTGCGTCGCGGCACCCGGTTTGAAGTCGGCGACCAGCTCGGCGTGGTGAACCAGATGGCCCACGTCCACCTCGACCTGTACGACCGCGGCCGCGTGGTCAACCCGCTGGCGCTACCGTTCCCCGGCTTGCAGGACACGATCCAGCCGCAGATCCAGGGCATCGCCATCTACGACCAGCAGGACAAACGCCTGCCGGCGAAGAAAGGCCAGCGCCTGCGCATTCCGCGCGCGCTGGGGGAAGTCAGTGTGGTGGTGGACGCCTTCGACCAGATGGACGGCAACCTGGCGCGCCGCCGCCTGGGGCTCTACAAGCTCGGCTACCAGCTGCTGCAAGCGGACGGCACGCCCATGCCCGGCTACGAGCAGGCGCGCATCACGCAAACCTACGACCAACTGCCCAAGCAGCGCGAAGCCGTCAAAGTTGTGTACTCCGCCGACAGCGGCATCACCGTCTACGGCAGCAAGGCCACGAGGTTCACCTACACGCTGCACAGCAAGCTCGCGCAAGGCGAAGCGATCCCCGGGAAATGGAAGGTCAGCGAGCTTCCGCCCGGCGACTACACCCTGCGCATCCACGCCGCCGACTTCGCCGGCAACACCGCCCAGACCGGCCGCGACCTGCCCCTCACCATCGACTAAATGTCCGTCCTGGGGTCGTCCTGGGGTCAGGAAGAAAAGTGGACATTTTTAGTGAATGCTGGCGTTGCGGCCGAAGATGTTGCGCTGGGCAGGGTTGCCGCTGACGTCGATGCGGCCGGAGCCGTTGGCGCGGGCGTCGACTTTGTGCTGCACCCAGGCGTACACGGCGCCGGAGCCGTTGCTGGTGATGTTGGCTTCGTCGCTGCGCAGGTCGCTCAACTGGGCGCTGCCGGAGCCGGTCAGCTGGACGTCGAGCGTGCGCACGATGCCGCGTGCGTAGAAGCCGCCGGAACCGGTGGCGCTGACGCTCAGGGCGTCGCCGCGCACCGAGCCGATATTCACGCGGCCGGAGCCGGACATGGTGACCTTGGCGCTGCGGCTCTCCAGGCCGTCGGCATACAGCTGGCCGGAGCCGGCGTGACGGATGTCGAGGCGGTCCACCTGGCCGCGCATCTCCAGCCGGCCGGAGCCGTTGTGCAGCACCTGGAGCGGACCGCCGGCCAGGCCTTGCACGTCGGTGTGGACGGAGCCGGAAGCCTCCAGGTCGGTCAGGCGCGGCGCGGTGTAGCGCACGCGGATGCGCTGGCTGCTGCGCAGGCGCTCTTCGCTGTACACGCGCAGGGTGTCGCCCTGCACCTCGGTGCGCACCAGCGGCAGCAGGTTGGCGTCGCCCTCGATCACCAGCGACGGCGCGCCGCCCACTTTCACTTCCACATCCATCGCCACGCCGTAGCGGTTCTCGATGCGCAGCGCGGTGGCGCTGGCAATGCTGCGGGTTTCGGTGGCGGGTGTGCCGTTGCCCTGGACGTAGTCGTTGTGGTCGCTGACCACGACAACGCAGCCGGCCAGGCTGGCGGAAATCAAAGCGGCGAGGAGGAGGGGCGTGGCGCGCATGGTGGTGTCCTTGTTCTATCGGCAGGTTGGAATGCGACCATCGTAGTGGCAGCGCCGCGCGCTCGGCACTGAAATGCGACGAACTGCGATTTTTGGGTGCTGAATAGCAAAAAATTGATAATATGAAAGGGTCGGCCTGCGCCGGCCCGGCAGCTTTTGCTGTCGAGCACAATTCAAGCAATATCCCTTGTTTGCGCCGCGGATCGGCCATCCGCGGCGACCCTTTTCCTCTCCCGTTATGGACGTCCTGAGCTGGCGCGAAGGTGCGAAGCGCTGTAGACTCCAAAGCATCTTTTTTGTCAAGGAAGTAGCATGCAAGTGCAACCGCGCCTGGTGCGCAATATCGCCGAGCTTGAGGCCCTGGTCGGCCAGGAAGTCGGCGTTTCCAACTGGGTCGATATCACCCAGGAGCGCGTCAACGCCTTCGGCGCCGCCACCAATGATCAGCAATGGATCCACACCGACCCGGTGCGCGCCGCCGCCGAGTCGCCCTTTGGCGGCACGGTGGCGCACGGCTTCCTGACCTTATCCCTGCTGCCGGGCTTGCTGCAGGACGCGGTGTATATGGAAGACATGCGCATGGGCCTGAACTATGGCCTGGACAAGGTGCGCTTCCCGGCGCCGGTGCCGGTCGGCAGCCGGGTGCGCGGGCGGGTGGCCTTGCGCAGCATCGAACCGGTGGCGGGTGGCCACCAGCTGTTGTGGGAGGTGACGGTGGAGTGCGAGGGCAGCAGCAAGCCGGCCTGCGTGGCGGAATTCCTGATGCGGCGCTACGCCTGAAGCAGCGCTATCCCGCCAGGCGGGCAACGCAGTAGCGATTACGGCCGCCGGCCTTGGCCTGGTACAGGGCCTGGTCGGCGGCGCGCACCAGCTGGTGGGCATCGCCGTGCTCGCCCGGCAGGACGGTGGCGACGCCCAGGCTGACGCTGACGGCGTCGCTAACCGGGGACATGCGGTGCGGAATCGCCAGGCCAGCCACCGCTTCCAGGATGCGCTGCGCCACAGTTTCCGCACCTTGTTGGTCCACTTGCGGCAGCAGCACCACGAATTCTTCGCCACCGTAGCGCGCAACCAGGTCGGGCAGGCGCCCCGCGCAGTGCAGCATGGCGTGCGCCACTTGCTTCAGGCAGGCGTCGCCGGCCTGGTGGCCGTAGGCGTCGTTGTACAGCTTGAAGTGGTCGATATCGATCATGATGAGCGAAAGCTGGCTGCGGCTGCGCCCGCAGCGGCGCCATTCATTTTCGATTGCATCATTGAAGCTGCGGCGGTTGGCGACGCCGGTCAAGGGGTCGGTCAGGGTCAGCTCGCGCAGGGCGTCGGATTGCCGCTTCAGCGTCAGGTGGGTGCGCACGCGCGCCCGCACCACGGCCACATTGAAGGGTTTGGTGATGAAATCCACGGCGCCCGATTCCAGGGCGCGCGTTTCATCCTCCGGGGTGGTGAGGGCGGTGACGAAAATAATCGGGATATCGCGCAACTCGGCGGCCGCATGCAGGGCGGCGCACACTTCATAGCCATCCATGCCGGGCATGACCGCGTCCAGCAGGATCAGGTCGGGCCGCTGCTCGCGCGCCAGTTCCAGCGCTTTTTCGCCGTTCATGGCAAACAGCACCTCATGCTCCTCGCCCAGCACATGGTTGAGGATCTGGATATTCTCCATCGCGTCGTCGACGATCAGCAGGCGTCCATTGCGGGCCTGGTCGGTCCAGCTCATGCGACTTCCTTCCTTTTCAGCATTTCCTGTACCATTTTTTCCGCACTCGCAAAATCCAGCGTTTCGATGGCGTGCGCCAGGCCGGGCAGCAGGTCGGGGCAGCGCTGTTCCAGGCTGGGGCCGAGGACCTTAAAGGCCGACAATGCCTTCATATTGCTGTTTTTTAATAATGTAAGCAAGTCGCCCAAGGCGCGCGGCAGGGCGCCGGGCGGCATGTTGTCGGCCGGCGCCTGCACCGGCAGCGGCAGTTCGCGCGCCGCCGTGGTGACCACGGCCAGCGCCTGCTCCAGTGCCAGCAGCAGGGCGGCGGCCGAACTGTCCTGGCCTTCCGCCACGGCGCTCTCGGCCTGGGCGCTCAGGCGCGCCACATCGTCGGCGCCGAGGTTGGCGGCCACGCCTTTCAGGCGGTGCAGCACCTGGGCGGCGGCGTAGCGTTTGTCCTGGGCCAGGCAGTCGCGCACTTCGCGCACCGCGTCGCCCTGCGAGTTCTCGAAGCGTTTCAGGAGGCTGGCGAAGGCGGCGTAGTTGCCGGCCACGCGCCGCAGTGCGGCGTCGAGGTCGATGCCGGGTACGCAGGCCGGGCGGCCGTCGCTGTGCGCCGCCGCCAGCGGCGTGGCGGCCAGTTCGGGATGCAAAGGGGCGAGCCGGGTCAGGGTGGCGATCATCTCGTCGACGTCGATCGGCTTGGCGACGTGGGCATCGACGCCAGCTTCGATGGCGCGCACCCGGTCTTCCGGCATGGCGTTGGCGGTCATGGCGACGATGGGCAGCGTGCGCAAGCCCATGGCGCGGATCGCCTGCGTGGCGTGGAAACCGTCCATCACCGGCATCTGCAAGTCCATCAGCACCGCGTCGAAGCGCTGCGGGTCGTCGCGCAGCATGTCGAGCGCGATCTCGCCATTGGACGCCACCTCCACCAGGGCGCCGCAGTGCAGCAGGATGTAGCGCGCCATCTCCTGGTTGATTTCATTGTCTTCCACCAGCAGCACGCGCATGCCGGCCAGGCGGCCCGAGAGCGGGGTGTGACTGGGCGGGTGCGCCGGCTGGTTGGCGCCGGTCAGGGCGGCCAGCGCCGCCGCGCGCAGGCTGGACGGGGTGAAGGGCTTGGACAGCACGGCGTCGATCTGCAGGCTGTCGGCCAGCGGCAGCAGGTCGTCGCTGGCGCGTTCGGACGCCATCATCACCACATTGGGCATGGCGGCGTCGTGCGCGATGCGCGCCTGCACCAGCATGGCGATGCCGTCGGTGCCGGGCATGGCGCTGTCCACCAGCAGCAGGTCGAAGGGTTTGGCGCTGCCCTGGTGCTCGCGCAGCAGGGCCAGGCCTTCGACGGCGTTGATGGCGCAGCGCACCGTCCAGTCCATGGCCTGGCCGGCGCGCACCAGCGCTTGCCGCGCGCTGGCATTGTCCTCCACCACCAGCACATGGCGGCCGCGCAGGACCGGCGCCAGCTCGGGCGGTCCGGTCTCGGCGCTGTGCTGCAAGGGGCAGGTGAAGCGGAAGATCGAGCCTTTGCCGAGCGTGCTCTCCACGCTGATCACGCCGCCCATCAGGTCCGCCAGGCGGCGCGCGATGGCCAGCCCCATGCCGGTGCCGCCGTAACGCCGGCTGGTGCTGGTGTCGCCTTGCGAGAAGGCGTCGAACATATGGGTTTGCTGTTCCGGCGTGATGCCGATGCCGGTGTCGCGCACGGTGAATTCCAGGGTCAGCGAATCGGCGCTGCCCTGGGCGGCGCGCACGTCCAGCACCACTTCGCCGCGCTCGGTGAACTTGATGGCGTTGCTCAGGAGGTTGAGCAGCACTTGCTGCAGGCGCTTGGCATCGCCTACCACCTCCGCCGGCAGCGTGGGGGCGATTTCGAATACCGGCTCCACGCCTTTGTCCCAGGCGCTGTTGGCGATCAGGATCGCGGTCGCGGCCAGCATCTGCTCCAGGTTGAACGGTGCCTGCTCCAGCTGCAGCTGGCCGGCCTCGATCTTGGAGAAGTCGAGCACGTCGTTCACCACGCCCAGCAGGCTGCGGGTGGCCAGCTGGATCTTGCTGACGTAGCTGCGTTCGCGCCGCTCCAGCGGGGCTTCCTCCAGCAGCCGCGCCAGGCCGGTGATGGCATTCATCGGGGTGCGGATCTCGTGGCTCATGTTCGCCACGAATTCGCTCTTGGCGCGGCTGGCTGCTTCGGCCCGGTCGCGCGCGCGCACCAGCTGCTCATTGACTTCCTGTAGTTTCAGTTCGCTGCGCTTGAGGTCCGAGACGTCCGAGCCAAGCGCATAGAAGCCGCGCACCGCGCCGTTTTCGTCGCGGTCGGGGATCAGGTTGATCCAGACGTAGCGCAGTTCACCGGAGGCCAGTTCCAGTTCGCGCAGGAAGTGCTGCGGGCTGCCATTGAGCACGGCGTCAATATGCGGACGGATCTCGGCCAGCAGCCGGGGCGGCAGCACGCGCTCGATGGGCTCGGCCATGGTCTCTTCCAGCGGCTTGCCGAACCAGTCCAGGAAGAAGTGGTTGGCGTAGCGGCAGCGCAGCTCCGCGTCCCAGTAGGCGACGATGCCGGGCAGGTTTTCCGTCACCGTGTGCAGGAAGCTTGTGCTGCGCGCCAGGCTGAGGGAGGTTTTCTGCAACGCTTCGTCGGCCCGCTTGCGGTCCGTGATATC
Organism: Pseudoduganella guangdongensis; assembly: GCF_009857475.1. GTDB lineage: Bacteria > Pseudomonadota > Gammaproteobacteria > Burkholderiales > Burkholderiaceae_D > Rugamonas > Rugamonas guangdongensis. The sequence continues at coordinate 90,849 of NZ_WWCJ01000019.1, forward strand.
GAGCGAAATGGCGAGCAGGTGGGTGGCCACGCCTTGCTCGTCGCGCAGCGCGACCTTGCGCGTCATCAGGTAGCGCACTTCGCCGCCGGCGCTGCGCATGGCTTCCTCGCCGATTTCCAGCACCTCGCCGGAGGCCAATACCTGGCGGTCGGCCTCCTGGAAGGCGTCGGCCTGCTCCGGCGGGAAGAAATCGCGGTCGCTCTTGCCCAGCAGATCTTCGCGCGGGCGCCCCAGCAGCAGCTCGCCCTGGCGGTTCAGCAGTTCGAAGCGCAGCTGCTGCGCGTCCTTGACGAAGACCATGGCGGGCATGTGTTCCAGCACGGACTTCATCAGGGATTTTGAGCGGCGCAGGGCTGCTTCGGCTTCCTTCTGCTGGCTGATATCCATCAGCATGGCGGTGATGCCGACCATGCTGCCGTCGGCGCCGTAGACCGGGTAATAGCCGGCGATGAAGTGGCTGGTGCGGCCCGGGCGCGCCGACGAGTTGCCGGTCAGCTCGGCCGCCGGCACCGACTCGCCGGTGGCGAGCACGCGCCGATAGGCCTGGTTGACCTGGGCCACGATATTGCGGTCGTTGATCACTTCATCGAAGCGGCGCCCGATATGCTCGTTGACCGGCAAGCCGTTAAAGGCGGCCAGGTAGTCGTTGATCATGAGGATGCGCAGGCGCGTATCGACAAAACTCAGGCCGACCGGCGCCGTGGCATAAATGGTCTCCAGCAGGGCGTTCGAGTTTTCCAGTTGCGCCGTGCGTTCCTCCACCAGGCGCTCCAGGTCTTGCCGGTGGCGCGTCATATTGCGTTCCAGCTGCAGCAGGGTGTCGCCCAACAGCCGTGCCTCGTGGAAGGCGACGCGCGGCGCTTCGACGGGCAAGCTGTCGGCCAGGGCCTGGGCCGGCTGTTGCAGGGCGTCGATGGAGCCGGCAATGCGGCGCGCCGCCAGGGCCGCCGCGCCAAAGCCGCCCAGCACCAGGGCCAGCAGCAGGGCGGCCAGCGCCAGGAAGGGACCGCCCAGGATGCCGAGGGTGTCCGGCGCCGGGCCGGCGACCGTGATGCTCCAGGGGCTGTCGGCGCCGCGCAGGTAGCCGACTTGCGTAGCCAGCCCGCGCAGGGCTTCCCCGACCGGTTGGCCGCTGGCGCGGCCGTCGTCGCCGCTGCGCGCCACCACGCGGCCGTCCGGCGCCAGCACCGCGATCACGCTGCCCGATGGCAGGCGCATTTCCTCGGCAACCCGGTCCAGCAGCGCTGGCGGCAGCAGCACGCTCAGGACGGAATGCGCTTTGGCGGCACGCCCGAGAGGCACGTCGAGCGCCAGCCGCGCCGGCTCCTTGCCATTGGCGGGCAGCAGGCTGATGGCGGAACGGCCGGCGGCGGGCATCCTGATGCGCGCGGCGTTGGCGGCGCGGTCGAGCGGCATGGCGCTGCCGGCCAGCAGGCTGGGGTTGCCGTTTTCGGTGAGGAGCAGGTGGTGTTCGGCCGGCAGGGGCAGGTTGCGCGCGCCGGCCAGCGCGGGCTGGGCGGCCAGCGCCTGGGCGATGCCCTCGGCGGCCAGCAGCTGCCGGTCCACCACGGCGGCCGCGCCGCGCGCCACACGCTGTGTCTCGAGTTCGGTGCGGCCCTGGTCGTGTTGTTGGATATACACCAGCACCAGCGCCAAGGCAAGCAGCATTGGTCCGGCGCATGCGATGGCCATCAGCGTGAGCTGCGACCGGAGCGGCGGCAAAGGCTTGCTGGAATCATCCTGCACGGCACTTCCTTTCAGCGAAAGAGTCTGCAGGATGATGATATCGCAGCTCGTCTAAGACGAGAAGCGCGCTATTTCCAGCTTGGCGATGGCATTGCGGTGCACTTCATCCGGCCCGTCCGCCAGGCGCAGCGTGCGGTTGCCGGCCCACTGGTAGGCCAGCGGGAATTCATCGGACACGCCGGCCGCGCCATGCGCCTGGATCGCCCAGTCCAGCACCTGCTGCGCCACGTTCGGCGCCAGTACCTTGATCATGGCGATTTCCGACTGCGCGACCTTATTGCCCACCGTGTCCATCATATAGGCCGCTTTCAGCGTGAGCAGGCGCGCCGTATCGATCCTGATGCGCGATTCGGCGATACGTTCGCGCCACACGCCCTGGTCGGACAGGCGCTTGCCGAATGCAACCCGCGTAGTCAGGCGCTGGATCATCAGTTCCAGCGCGCGTTCGGCCACGCCGATGGCGCGCATGCAGTGGTGGATGCGGCCCGGGCCCAGGCGGCCCTGCGCGATCTCGAAACCGCGCCCTTCGCCAAGCAGGATGTTGGAGGCCGGCACGCGCACGTTCTCGAACAGCATTTCGCAGTGGCCGTGCGGCGCGTCGTCGTAGCCGAAAACAGGCAGGGGACGCAGCACCGTCAGCCCTGGCGCGTCGGCCGGCACCAGGATCATCGATTGCTGCACATGGCGCGGCGCGTCGAAATCGGTCTTGCCCATGGTGATGTAGACCTGGCAGCGCGGGTCGCCGGCGCCCGAGATCCACCATTTGCGGCCGTTGATCACGTAGTGGTCGCCATCGCGCTCGATGCGCGTTTCGATATTGGTGGCGTCGGATGAGGCCACCGCCGGCTCGGTCATGGCGAAGGCGGAGCGGATCTCGCCGCGCAGCAGCGGCTCCAGCCAGCGCTGCTTGTGTTCTTCGCTGCCGTAGCGCTCCAGCGTTTCCATATTGCCGGTGTCGGGCGCCGAGCAGTTGAATACTTCAGAGGCCCACGGCACGCGGCCCATGATTTCGCACAGGGGCGCGTAATCGAGGTTGGACAAGCCTTCCGGCGCGCGCTTGGAGCGCGGCAGGAACAGGTTCCACAAGCCCTGTTCGCGCGCCAGCGGTTTGAGGCGCTCAATCAGCGCGGTGGGAATCCAGCGGTTGCCCTGTTCGCGCCCGTTGCGGTCCACCTCCTCGTGGAAGGCTTTCTCGTTCGGGTAAATGTGCTGGTCCATGAAGGCCAGCAGGCGCGCCTGCAATTCCTTGGTGCGCGGGGAGTAGTCGAAGTCCATGCCGTTCCTCTATTCGATTGCCTTGCCTTGGGCGTAGGCCCAGCCCATGGCGGCCATCGGGCGCGCCAGCTTGCCCGATTCCAGCGCCTGCGCGCTCGCTGCGGTGCCGTCCACATAGCGCTTCATGATGCCCTGCATGATGCTGGCCAGTCGGAACATATTGAAAGCGAGGTAGAAGTTGAAGTCCTCCAGGCGGATGCTTTTGCCGGTGCGTTCGGCGTAGCGCGCGATGTAGGCGCGCTGGCTCGGGATGCCGAGCGCTTCCAGGTCCAGGCCCGCGATGCCGCGGAACTGCCCCGGCGCGATGTGCCAGCTCATGCAGTGGTAGCTGAAGTCGGCGAAGGGATGGCCCAGGGTCGAGAGCTCCCAATCCAGCACTGCCAGGATGCGCGGTTCGGTGGGGTGGAAGATCATATTGTCCAGGCGGTAGTCGCCATGCACGATCGATGTGTCCTCGCCGGGCGGGATGTGGGCCGGCAACCAGTCGATCAGGCTGTCCATCTCGGCGATGGTCTCGGTCTCGGAGGCTTTGTATTGCCTGCTCCAGCGTTCGATCTGGCGCTGGAAGTAGTTGCCCGGCTTGCCGTAGTCGCCCAGGCCGATGGCGTTGTAGTCGATGCTGTGCAACTGGGCGATGACGCGATTGAGCTCGTCGTAGATGGCAGCGCGTTCGGCGGGTGTCATGCCGGGCAGGGCTTGGTCCCACAGCACCCGGCCTTCGACGAACTGCATGACGTAGAAGGCGCGCCCGATCACGCTTTCGTCCATGCACAGGCAGTACTGGCGCGCGGCCGGGAAACCGGCCTTGTGCAAGGCGTCCATGACGCGGAATTCGCGCTCGATGGCATGGGCGGAAGGCAGCAGCTTGGCAGCCGGCGCCGGCTTGGTGCGCAGCACATAGTGCGCGGCGCCGACCGACAGCTTGAAGGTGGGGTTGGATTGGCCGCCCTTGAACTGCTCGACCTTCAGCTCTCCCTGGGGATAGCCCTCTACGTGCTGGCGCAGGTATGCGGCCAGCGCGGCGGTGTCGAAACGGTGGCGTTCCGAGACCTCCTTGGTGCCTATGAATTCTTCGAACATATTGCCTCCTTCCGAACGATCGTACTATTTTTGTGGACGGGAAAGCAAGCGCGATTTTGAATATTCCTGGAACAGTTGTTCCATCGTCGTGCTGCGGGTGGCCGTGTGCAGCGGCGCCGGCGGCGCGTAGTTGGTAAAGCGCACGATCCAGTCGTGTGGCTGCGTGCCCACATCGAGCGCATTGATGCAGCCGGCGGCCTGCGACAGGTTGCCGAGGAAAAGGCGCTGGCCGCCGGTCAGGGCGTAGGACAGGATGGCGCGATTGACGCCGCCGTGCAGCACCAGCAGCACGGTGTCCCAGCTGTCGTCGGCCAGCAGGGCGGCGATGGCGGGGTGGGTGCGGTCCATCAATTCGCCGATCGATTCGCCGCCCAGGAAGCGGCGTTCTTGCGGCACCACGCCGGCGAAGGCGCCGAGGAAGGCCTCGCGCAGCTGGTCGTCCGGAATGCCGGCCAGCTTGCCGCCGCGGATTTCCTCCAGCTCGGACCAGGTTTCGAGCTGGATCTTCTGCCCGGTTTCCGCCAGCACGCGCATGGCCGTTTCCACGGTGCGCGGCAGGCCGGAGACGATGACGCGGTCGAACTGGATGCCTTCGGCGGCGAAAGCCTGGCCGGCGGCGGCGGCCTGGGCGCGCCCGGCTTCGTTCAGGGGGACGGTTTCGGGCAGGTGGGGCTTGCCGGCCTGGTCGAAGTAGGTGACGCTGCCGTGCCGCATCAGGAAGACGCGGCGGCGTTCGGTGTTTGCTGTCATAGTCAGAAGAAAATAGCCAATCGGGTGATGATGGTGCCGTTATTAGTATAAGGCCCCGTCGCCCGCACGTTGCCGGAATCGGGTTTGCCGTCATCCAGCTTGGCATCGATCTGCTCGGCGAAAGTGTCCGGCAGGTTGTCGAAGCGGATTCCGTTGCCGCCCCGGCCGCCCACCACGTCGTTGTAGATATACACTGCGCCGCCCTGGGCGCTGGTCATGAAGTCGGTGCTGCCGTTGTAGGAGCCGGTGATCAGTCCGGCCAGCGCCAGGTGCTGCGGCGCCAGCTGGTATTCGCTGACCTGGCCATCGCCGTTGCCGTTGCCGGCCGCGCCGGGCACGTGGGTGGTGGCCATGATGTCGTCGCCGGGCAGGGCGCGGAAGCGGTCCTGGTAGGCGTTGACGGCGGCCTGCAGGGCGGTGGCCTGCTGGATGATGCTTTTGACCTTGGCGCTGTCGATCAGGGCCTGGCCTTTCAGTACGCCACCGAGCAGCAGGCCGATGATGACCAGTACGATGGCGATTTCAACGAGGGTAAAGCCGCGGTTTCGCATGATGTCTTCCTTTCACGGCAGCCGTTGGGCCGCGAGCATGCGGTTGAACAGGATGTTGGGCGAGAGCCAGAGCACGATGTCGTCGTAGGCGCCACCGGGGGCGTTGGGGTTGTCGGCCTGGCCGCGCGCGATGAACAGGCGGCCGTCGGTATTGAAGTTGGCCTTTTCATCGACATTGCCGGCGCCCATGTCGGCGGCCTGCACGCCGACGTCGCTGAAGGCGCCGTAGCCATTGCGGCCTTGCGACAGGAGGACGGCGGGGATGTCGTTCTGGGCGCTGGCCGGAACCAGGTTGCCGGCGGCGTCGCGGCTGGCGATGGTGATGTCGCGCGGGGTGCTGAGGCGGAACGGCGTGCCGCTGTCGCTGAAGGCGGGCGTGACGCTGTACAGGTAAAGGTGCTGCCAGGCGTCCAGCTTGGGCAGGCCGAGCGTAGCCCATGGCAGGAAGCCGAAGCGGCGTTCGTTGCCGCAGCGCGTGCCGTTGCGGTCTTCCAGACCGTTGGCGGCGGAGATGGCGGGGCAGGGCAGGTAGCCGTTGCGGGCGGCGAAACCCGCCAGCGCGTCGCGCGCCTCCTCCAGCGCGCGCGTGGTGTCGCTGCTGCGGCGCTGTTCGATTTGGGCCGACAGCGGCGCCAGCAGGCCGCCAAGCAGCAGGCCCACGATGACGAGCACGATCGCCATTTCCAGCAGGGTGAAGGCTTGTTGGGCTGTTTTCATGGCAGGGTCCTGGCGGCGGCCATGCGTTCGTAAAGGGTGTGCAAGGGGACGGTGGCCAGCAGGTCGTCGAAGGTGCCGCCGGGAGCGTCCGGCTGGCGGCTGCGCGGGCGGCGCATGAAGTCGACCGAGGCGGCCAGGTTGCCGGCCTGGTCCTGGCTGGCCGGGTCGTCGCTGCTGCCGCGCGAGAACACGATGGCGGGCGCGCATTGGGCGGCCAGGGAGCAGGTGGCTTGTCCGGCGCTGAAGAACAGGGCGCCGTCGGCGTCGCGCGCGAGGACGCGTTTGGTCGCGACGAGGGCGGTGCGGGCCAGCGGCGCCATGGTGAAGGCCGGCGTGACGCTGTAGCGCAGTTCGCGCCCCCAGCTGTCGTGCGCCGGCAGGCCGAGGTCGCGCCAGGGCAGCATGCCGGTGCAGTCGGCTTCGCTGGCGCAGGCGTCCGGGCGCTCGTGCCCGCCGCGCTCACCGCCACCCAGATCCGCCGGCTCTGCGGTTGCGGGCCGTGGCAGGCGCCCGTGCGTCGCCGCGAAACCGAGCAGTGCCTCGCTGGCTTGGGCCAGCAGGGCCATTGTCCGTTCCTCGCGCGCCCGCTCGACGCCCGTGCTGCCGAATGCGGACAGCAGCACCGCCGCGAATGCGACGAGCGCCACCAGCAGCATGGCCAGCAGGGCTGCGCCTTGTTGTCTAACGCGCGGCTTCATGGATCTCTCCGGTGGCAGGATCGTAACGCTGGCCAGGTTTCAGGATGATGGAGCGGCCATCCGCATCCAGCCGGACGCCCCCGCGCTGCACGCTGCCGGCCGGCGCCGGCGTCACTTCGCCGTTCACGATCACCATGGCCCGCCCATTGCTGCGACGGACGATGCCGCCCAACAGCAACTCGCCGCGCGCGTCCTGCGCGCCGCCCGCGCCCTCCGCGCCTGGCGCGGCCGCAGCGCCCGCTCCCGCAGCCGCTGCAAGCCCCGCGCCTG
>NZ_WWCJ01000001.1 GCF_009857475.1 Pseudoduganella guangdongensis
ATCCGGATCGGGGACAGTGCATGGTAGGCAGTTTGACTGGGGCGGTCTCCTCCCAAAGTGTAACGGAGGAGTTCGAAGGTACGCTAGGTACGGTCGGACATCGTGCTAATAGTGCAATGGCATAAGCGTGCTTAACTGCGAGACCGACAAGTCGAGCAGGTACGAAAGTAGGACATAGTGATCCGGTGGTTCTGTATGGAAGGGCCATCGCTCAACGGATAAAAGGTACTCTGGGGATAACAGGCTGATTCCTCCCAAGAGTTCATATCGACGGGGGAGTTTGGCACCTCGATGTCGGCTCATCACATCCTGGGGCTGTAGCCGGTCCCAAGGGTATGGCTGTTCGCCATTTAAAGTGGTACGTGAGCTGGGTTTAAAACGTCGTGAGACAGTTTGGTCCCTATCTGCCGTGGGCGTTGGAAATTTGAAGGGGGCTGCTCCTAGTACGAGAGGACCGGAGTGGACGAACCTCTGGTGTACCGGTTGTCACGCCAGTGGCATTGCCGGGTAGCTAAGTTCGGAAGAGATAACCGCTGAAAGCATCTAAGCGGGAAACTTGCCTTAAGATGAGATTTCCCAGAGCCTTGAGCTCTTTGAAGGGTCGTTCGAGACCAGGACGTTGATAGGTCAGGTGTGGAAGTGCAGTAATGCATTAAGCTAACTGATACTAATTGCCCGTACGGCTTGTCCCTATAACCTTGCCGGTTATATAGCATTTACTCGTGTTTGAGAACACTACCCAACTTTACTTCTTCCAGATTGCGCAGCACGCCCAGCGCGCTGCCTACAAGTTATGCCTGATGACCATAGCAAGTCGGTCCCACCCCTTCCCATCCCGAACAGGACCGTGAAACGACTTTGCGCCGATGATAGTGCTGCAACCAGTGTGAAAGTAGGTTATCGTCAGGCTCTTATTAGAGAAAGCCCACCAGGCATGCGCCGGTGGGCTTTTTCGCTTTTCTGGTTTCGCTGTGAGAATGTCCCATTCAGGACAATCCGCCCCATCTGTCTCAATTCCCCACTTTTTTGACTTCGCCCTCCGTACCCGGATAGTGTTTGCGTCCACCCTACCCAAAGGAGCAGACATGGAATTTCGCAAGACCCTGATCGCCCTGGCGGTCACCGTCGTCGCAGGACAAGCCAGCGCCGCCAGCATGATGGCCAGCCCCGTCGCCTTCTCTGCCCAGGAGAAAACCCGCCTGGTATCCACCTTGAATAGTGAGCGCAGCAAACATGGCCTCGACGCGGAGCACGGTTTCGCAATCGCCAGCCAGCACCCCGGTGAGCAAGGTAAGGCGGTCAGCCGCGTCAATCACACCTACAAGGGCGTGCGCATCTTTGAATCCGAATCCGTGGTGGTCACCGACCAGGGCGGCAACGTCCTCAGTGAATCGATCGGCGAACGCCGCAAAGGCTTGTCCGGCAAGCGCTTTGACGTCAAACCGCGCCTGAGCGACAGGGACGCCATCGCCCGCGCCACCAAGAGTATCCCACCGACCAAAGGCGGCATCAGCCCTCCATTCGCGGAGCTGGTGATCTTCCCCGTTATGAAATCGGTGCGCGCGCCGGGTGCCGAGAACAAGGCCGAAGATGAGCTGAATGCGGTGGATGTGCTGGACGTTGTCGACAGCTACGAGCTGGCATACCACGTAAAGACCCGCGCCATGGACGGTGCCAATCCGGTCTTTTATGACACCATTGTCAGCGCGCGCGACGGCCGCATCCTGGACCAGTGGAATATGGTGCAGAACGTGGTGGGCACCGGCCATAGCCAGTACAACGGCACCGTGCCGATCAACACCACCCTGAGCGGCGGCGTGTACAAGATGATCGACGGCAGCCGCGGCACCGGCGGCAGCTTCGGCGCCATGGCGATCACCAATGCAAACCATGGCACCAGCGCCGGCCAGGTCTACTCCAATGCGACCAATACCTGGGGCGACGGCAAGCAGTACATCGCCGGCGGCAGCACCACCAACGCCAACGGCCAGACCGCTGCGGTGAATGCGCTGTGGGGCCTGATGAACACCTACGACATGCACAAGAATGTGCTGGGCTGGCAGTCGCTGGATGGGAACAATACGGCGACCCATATCGCGGTCCACGTGAACACCGCCTACGATAACGCCTACTACTCCGACTCCTGCAAATGCATGTTTATCGGCGACGGCGGCTCCTACTTCAACAACCTGGGTTCGATCGATGTGATCGGCCACGAAATGGGCCACGGCATTACCGCCGCCACCTCGAACCTGACCTATCGCGGCGAATCGGGCGGCTTGAATGAGTCCTCGTCGGATATCGCCGGCGAGGCGGTGGAAGCCTATGCGCGCGCGGGCGGCACCGGCACCTCGCTGCCTGTCCCTTCCGGCAACGACTGGATGATGGGCAAGGAGATCTCGAAGAACGGCCAGCCGCTGCGCTGGATGTATAAGCCAAGCAAGGACGGCAAGTCGCCCGATGCCTGGAAGTCCACCCTGAAGCGCCTGGACGTCCACTACAGCAGCGGCCCGAATAACCGCATGTTCTACTTCCTGGCGATGGGCTCCAGCGCCACCACGGGCAGCGAATATTACTCGCAGTACCTGACCCAATTGCCGAAGGCCATGACCGGCATCGGCATCGACAACGCATACCGTATCTGGTTCCGCGCGAACAGCACCAAGTTCACGTCCTCGACCAACTACGCCGACGCTCGTTTGAAAGTGCTGGCAGCAGCGCAGGAACTGTATGGCGCGAACAGCGCCGAAGCGAAGGCAGTCCAGCGTGCCTATGCTGCGATCAACGTCGGGGCTGACGTGGCGGAATAAGCCGCGCTGCACCGTACTGGAACCGCCGGCTTGCCCCCGGCGGTTTTTTTATGGCGCGTGACAATTGGAGATAGTGTGCCGGCCAGTTGTTGGCAGAATGCAAGTATGAATGGCACTTTCACGTCACAGCTGGCCTATGCGATGGCCGCCCTGTACATACTGCTGGGTGTTGTATCGACCGGCGTCGGCCTGGCCCTGGGATCGCGCACCAGCCAGCTGCGCGACCAGGTGAACGCCTGGTGGTTCATCTTCCCGGTCGTCAGCTGCGGCCTGCTTCTTTACCCGGTGGGAGCACCGCTCCTGGCGCTCATCATCTGCGCGCTGGCGGCACGCGAGCTGGCGCCGTATTGCGGCGCGGGAGCAACGCGCTTCCGCCTGGCCGCGTTCGCCAGCCTGGCGGCGGCAGTACTGTGCGGCAGCCTGCTGCCGGCCGCCGTGCCTGCGGCTTTCGCGCTGGCCGGAGTTGCTGCCGCCGGCTACCTGTGGCGCGCGCGCGCGCCCGGCGCCTTGCCCTGGCTCCTGTTCGCCGTGACGTGCTGCGGCATCAGCTTCGTGCCCGCCTTCGTGCAGCTGCCGTTCGGGCCGCGGGCGAACCTGGCCTGGCTGTTCTACCTGTTCATCCTGACAGCGCTCAACGACATCGCCCAGTTCACCAGCGGCAAATTATTCGGCAAGCAGAAGATCGTGCCCCGGATTAGCCCGCAAAAGACCTGGCAAGGCTTGCTGGGCGGCGTGCTGGTATCGGTTTTGCTGTCGCTGGCGCTCGGCAGCTACCTGGGGCTCGGGTCCGCGCCGTGGCTGGCGGCGATCGCGCTGCTGCTGTCGGTGGGCGGATTTGCGGGTGACGTCATGTTTTCGGCGGCCAAGCGCACGCTTGGCATCAAGGATTTTTCCCGGCTGATCCCGGGCCATGGCGGCATGCTGGACCGGGCCGACAGCCTGGTTGTCACGGCGCCGCTGCTTTACCTGTTGCTGCACCTTCGATAAGGAATACTTGAATGAAGATTGATCGAGGCCTCGCCTGGAGCGAGAGCCAGTCCGGGTTTGATACGCGCGATGGCACGCGCCTGTTCTACCGCAGCTGGAAGCCGCAGGCGCCGCGCAGCGGCAGCCCGCGCGCGCTGGTCTTCCTGCATCGCGGGCACGAGCACTCGGGCCGCATCGGTACCCTGGTCGAGCAGTTCGGTTTCCATGGCGACTGGGCGTTTGCCTACGACGCACGCGGGCATGGCTACTCGCCGGGCGAACGCGGCGCGGCGCCGGGCTTTGCAACGATGGTGGATGACCTGGACACGTTCGTACGCCATATCTGCGACAGGCATGGATTCGCCATCGAGGATGTGCTGGTCGTCGCCAACAGCGTCGGCGCGGTGGTGGCGGCGACCTGGCTGCATGATTATGCGCCGCGCATACGCGGCCTGGTCATGGCCGCTGCCGCCTTTGCGATCAAGCTTTACGTGCCGCTGGCCAAGCCCGGCCTGCGCTTCGCGCGGCGCTTCAAGCCCGAGCTGTTCGTGACCAGCTATATCCGTTCCACCATGCTGACGCATTCGGCGGAGCAGGCGCGCGCCTACGACGCCGACCCGCTGATCGCCAAGAGCATTTCGGCCCAGGTCCTGTTGGAGCTGGCGGATACGGCGCAGCGCATCGTGCACGATGCCGCGGTGATTGATACGCCGGTACTGATGCTGGCGGCCGACCAGGACTATGTCGTCCATGAGGCGCCGCAGAAGCTGTTCTTCGAGCGCCTGTCGTCGCCACTGAAGCGCTACGTGCGCCTGCCGCAGTGCCGCCATGCGATCTTCTACGAGCAGGACACCCAGGCCGCCATGCAGGCCAGCCGCAGCTTTATTGACGACTGCTTCGCCGCCCCGCCGGCGCCGCTTGAGCGCTTCGCGACGGCGCACCGCGAAGGCGCGGGGGCGCGGCATTACGCCGCCCTGCTGGGCAACCAGACCGGCAATGCCCTGGTGCGCGGCTGGTACGCCCTGCAGCGCAATATGCTGAAGCTCATGGGCCCCGTCAGCAACGGCATGGCAATCGGCCTGCGCCACGGCTTCGACTCGGGCGAGTCGCTGGACTACGTGTACCGCAACCAGGCCGGCGGCAAGTTCGGCTTCGGCGCCATGATGGACCGTGGCTACCTGGATGCAGTAGGCTGGCGCGGCATCCGCCTGCGCAAAGTGCAGCTGCAGCAGATGCTGGCGCAGCGCATTGCCGCCCACGAGGGGCCGGGCCCGCTGCGCATCCTCGACGTCGCCGCAGGCTCGGCGCGCTATGTGCTGGAGACCGTCAAGCGCTTCCAGGACCGTGAGATCGAAGTCACCTTGTGCGACTACGAGCAGCACAACCTGGAGCAGGCTAAAAAGCTGGCGGCGCAGCTGCAGATCAATGCCCGCATCGAATACTGCCGGCGCGACGCCTTCAGCGCCGACAGCTATGCCGGGCAGGAAGGCCGCTACGATATTGCCGTCGTGTCCGGCCTGTATGAGCTGTTCAGCGATAACGCGCTGGTGCTGCAGTCCCTGCGCGGCATGGCGGCCAGCTTGCGCGAGGGCGGGGCCTTGCTGTACACCGGCCAGCCGTGGCATCCGCAGCTGGACATGATCGCGTACACGCTGAACAACCATCGCGGCGAGCCATGGCGCATGCGTCCGCGCGCGCAGGCAGAAATCGACGCCCTGGTGGCGCTGGCCGGCTGCCGCAAGCAGCAGACGATGATCGGGCTGGAGGGAATCTTTACCGTGTCGCTTGCGGAGAAAGGCGCAGCGCCTGGCGCAGGCGGTTAAACACCGTCACCAGCGACAGCAGCAGGACCACGGCCAGCAGGGCGTTGAGCCAGATCGGCGCAACGCCCGCCCACACCAGCAAGCCGAGCAGGCCGAAGGCGAAGGCGCGGTCGCTCTTTCCCATCGGCCCGTCGAAGCGGCGCGCCACGCCGATGCTGCTGGCCAGCACGCCGGCGAATTCCGCCAGCAGGGCGAACACCACCACCAGCACCAGCAGCTGCGGCGAAATGCCTGCCAGCAGGGCCACCGGCAGGTACAGCGCCGCATCCGACACCTGGTCGCACAGCTCGTTCAGCAAAGCACCCAGCGCGGTCTTGTTGCCGGTGGAGTTGGCCAGCATGCCGTCGATCGCATTCAGCGCCATGCGCAGCAGCAGGAAGCAGGGCAGGCCAAGCCATAGCCCCATGCACTGCGGCGCCAGCGCCAGTGCCGCGCCGTAGCCGAGCGACAGCAGCATGGCCGCCAGCGTGACCTGGTTGGGCGTGACGCCCAGGCGCGTGAGGAAGTTCAGGAATGGGCGCAGCAGCTGCTGGAAGCGCGGTTTCAGCTGGTAGATCGAAATACTCATGGCGTGTAGGCGTGAAGGTAGATCCTGGCGATGAAAAGGCTGCGGCTGTAGCCCATGGCGCAATGCAGGTAGACCGGTCGGCCCTGCGTGCGTTCTTTGTGTATGGCCGCGATGATGCGGCGTATTTGCGCGCGGGTTGGCGCGTGCAGGTCCAGCAAAGGGAAGTGCCGGTAGCGCGCATGGCGCAGCGCTGGCGTTTCGCTGAGCTCCGCGCTCAGGTCGATGACGCAGCAGTCAGGCGGCAGTTGCTGCGCTTCGCCGGCACTCAGGCGGCGACCGATCAGCAAGCCGTCGGCGGCGATCCTGAACGCACTCTGGCCGCGATGGCGCCAGCGCACCAGCAGCCAGGTGAGGCCGTAGCCGGCCAGGTAGGGCCAGAACAGGAACCAGATCCACGCTGGATGCCGGCCCTGGTCCTTGCGCAGGAAGGCGGCGTTGCGGCGCGCGTAAGCCAGTGCCACCAGCGCCAGGCTGGCGGCGAGGTAGAACCAGGGCCATTGCCAGGGCGGAGCAACGATGCCTGCCGCAAGCAGCGCCATGCCGGCCATGACGGCGTAGTAGAAGGCGACGCTGTGGCGCGCGGTCGTACCGGGGCGCACGACGAGGCAGGCAAGGCCGGCGAGCACGATGCCGCCGGCGATATCGGCCAGGGTGTGCTGCCAGGTCAGCAGCGTGCTGGCGGCCAGGAGCAGCAGCCAGCACGCCAGCAGGGCGCGCCATGCGCGGCTGGCGATGGTAGGGCGCAAGGCAGTCCACAGCAGCACGCTGTAGGCGATGTGCAGGGACGGGAACTGGTTGTAGGGGCGATCCGTTGCATCAAGCAGGGCGTAGGCGAACTGCAGCAGCTCGTTATCCGGCAGCGGGCGCAGGGCGGGGAAGCGGGCCGGGAACCAGGCGAACACCAGTCCGGCGGCGACCGTGGCCAACATCAGGCGCCGGCTCAGCACGCGCAGCGCTTCGCCCTTGCCCACCATGAAGAATGCCAGTACCAGCAGCGGGCCTGAGCTGGCATAGGGAATAATCATCCACGGCACGAATGGCAGGAGCGGAATGGCCTGCTCAAACGGCAAGGCCAGCGAGCGCTGGACCTGGGCGGTATGGGCGGCATGGTTGGGGAGCGTGTAGCAAAGCCCGAAAACCACAGCGTTGATGATCAGGTGCACGAGTTGCATTCATGGCATTATGTCACGCCATGAGTGAAGAGCAAAAGTACCAGCGCTGTATGGTGATGGCGGGCGGGGGATTCCGTTTCGGCTATTACCTCGGCATGCATGCGGCGGCGGAAGACTGCGGCATGGCGCCCGACATCATCCTCGCAAGCTGCGGCGGTTCGCTGGCGGCCGCCATCATCCACGCCTTGCCGGACGCCGCGCAGCGCAAGCAGTGGCTGGCGTCGCAGCAGATGTACCAGTTCCTGCGCGGCTTGCGCGTGGCGCCGCATGTGCGGCCCTTGCCGGTGCTGGGCGCGGCGCTCTTGCGCGGCCTGTCGCGCGGGCGCGCGCAACGCGTGCCGGACGTGTTCGGCGACTACCTGTTCGAGTTACCGCCGGTGCTGCCTCTGCCTGCGCCTGCAGCGGACGCACAGCCGCAGGCGGCGCTGGCCATCGTGGCCGCCAGGGTGCTGTTCGACCGCGCGCAGGTGGGCCAGGCGCGCGCCGGCCGGCCCTTGTTCGCCGAGGTTGTATTCGGCCCTGAGCGCGCCTGCCGCCTGCTGCAAGGGTGGCGGGCGCCGGCCAGCGATCCTGCATGGAACTGCGGCGCGGTGGCGCCGGAGCTGCTGGCCGATAGCCGCATGCCGGTCGCCGACGCGGTGCGCAGTTCAATCACCGATATGCTGTACTTCGCCTGCCACGCGCACGGCGGCCAACATTACATGGGCGGTGTGATCGACCTGTTCCCGATTGAAATCGCGCACGGCCTGGCGCGTCACGTGACGATGGAGGCCAAGCCGGCATTCGGGCAAGCGCTGGCGATACCGGCCCTGCGCGCGGTGCTGGGTATCGACGGCAACGCGCGCTTGCGCCATGTGCATGGCCAGCATGCGCATGCCTGGGTCGATACCAGCGATATCTCCAGCGCCTTGCGCGGCAACGGTCTGCGCAAGCGCGTCGACTGGTTCGGCAACCGCCTGCAGCTGGAAGGGCCGCCGACTTTCGAAGCGTACGTGCGCGAAGTGGAGGCGCAATGGCAATACGGCTACCAGCGCGCCATGGAGGCGTATGCCCAGCCCGCAGGGGCGGCCTTGCGTTTGCGCCACGCGACCAGGTTTAACAGGGGAAGCAGATGAGGGTAATGATTATCGGCGGCACCAGCGGCATCGGCCTGGCGCTGGCCGCGCATTATGCGCAGCAGGGCGCAGTGCTGGCGCTGTGCGGACGCAATCCGGCGCGGCTGGACGGGCATCCGCTTGCGGCGCAGCCGGGCCTGCGGCGCTACGGCTTCGACATCGGCGACCGCCAGGCGGTGTTTGATGCGGTGACCGATTTTGCGCAGGATGGACTGGACCTGCTGGTGGTGAGCGCCGGCCAGTACGTCGATGCCGACGCCATCGCGCAGGAGCGCATGCGCAGCCTGCCGCTGGTGCGCACCAATGTGTCCGGCCTGTGCCATGCCTTCGATGCGGGCGCACAGGCCATGCTGGCGCGGGGCAAGGGGCAATTGGTGGTGGTGGCGTCGATCGCCGGCTTGCTGCGCGAGTATCCGAACGGTTCGCTTTACAGTGCCAGCAAGCGTGCTGCGATTGCGATCAGCGATGCGTACCGCAAGGCGCTGGCGCCGCACGGGGTGGACGTGACGGCCGTGGTGCCGGGTTATGTCGATACGGCGCGCTTGCGGGAATTGAATGGGGGAAGTGCGCAGCGCAAGCCTTTCCTGCAAACCGAGCAGGAGGCAGTGCGCCGCATCGCCGGCGCGATTGCCGGGCGCGAGGCGCACTGCATCTTCCCCTGGCAGCTGCACGCAATGGTGCGCTTGTTTAACTTGCTGCCAAAGGGCTTGCAGCGCTACCGCAAGAAATGAATCAGTAGCGGTAGGACGCTTTGAGAACCACGTAGTCGACGCCGCTGTTCGGCTTCTTGATGCCGCCGTTGGAGAAGTGCTGCAGCTTGGCCGCCACTTCCCATTTGTCGAACACATAGCCGACGCCGATATGGTCGCCGAACTGGAAGGCGGTCGACAGGCCGTCGTCGTTGTTGTTGTAGGTGCGGGACAGCACGTGGGCGCCGATGCCGCCTTCTACATAAAAGCCCTTCTTGTTGGTATTCTCAAAGCGGAATACCGGGGTGAAGCCGACGTCGATAATATTCTTCTTGGCGCCTGGTACATTGTTCCATTGGCGGGCTTCCCAGAAACCAACGCTGGCGTCCCAGTAGCCGGTCAGGTGGGTGCCGTTGGAATTGAACCAGCTCCATTCAGGCTTGAAGTCCTGGGTGGCGCCAAGGCGCACCATGCGCACCTTGGAGGCGGAGCCGTATTCCACGTAAGCGGAGTTGACGTCGAATGCGAAGGCGGATTGGGCCACGAGCAAAGCCGCAGCAGTAGCGAACAGTTTTTTAACGTGCATATTTTTCTCTCTAGTCCTTGCCACAGTCTCTCTATTTGCTGCGGCAGTACCGACCATTTTACTTTCGTTCTGAAATTATTTCAGGCGACCCCATAATTGTTAAAATCATCGCAATATTGTCATATCTGGAGCCAATTGTGAGCCATCCACTGCGCATTGCTTTTCTGGGTATCGGCCTGATGGGGGAGCCGATGGTGCGACGCCTGCTGGGCGCCGGTTTCGCGGTCACGGCATGGAACCGTACGCCGGGCAAAGCCGCCGTGCTGGCCGAGGCGGGGGCGGACCCGGACGACGTGCTGGCGCATGCGGTGGCCGATGCGGCGGTGGTGGTGTCCATGCTGTCGGCGGGCGAGGCGGTGGGCAGCGTGATCGAGGCGGCGGTCGATGCCCTGCGTCCCGGCACGCTGTGGATCGATATGAGCTCGACGCGGCAGGACGAGGCGCAGGCGTTCCATGCTTTGCTGGCGGCGCGCGGGCATCGTTTTATCGATGCGCCGGTGTCGGGCGGCGTGGGCGGCGCGCAGGCCGGCACGCTGGCCATTATGGCGGGCGGCAGTGCGGCGGACTTCGAGGCGGCGCTGCCGGTGCTGGCGGCGATGGGGCGGCCCAAGCTGGTGGGGCCGGCGGGCAGCGGGCAGGTGGCGAAACTATGCAACCAACTGATTGTGGGCGGGACCATCAATATCGTGGCGGAGGCTTTGCTGCTGGCGCAGGCGGCGGGCGCGGATCCGGCGGCGGTGCGGGAGGCGATTCGCGGCGGGTTCGCGGAGAGCCGGGTGCTGGAGGTGCATGGGCAGCGCATGCTGGAGCGTAATTTCCTGCCGGGCGGGCAGGTGCTGACGCAGTTGAAGGACCAGCATAATGTGCTGGCGGCTGCCGCGGCGGCGGGCGTGGCGCTGCCCGTCACCAGTGTGGTGACGGAGCGCTTTGAGGCGATCCGGGATGTTTATCCGCGGGCCGATCATGCGGCGGCGTTGCTTTCGCTGGAGCTTCTTAATCCCGGCGTGCGCGTGGGGACGCTGGAGGATCGGCTGCCTTGAACCTTTAACCGGGGAACAAGGATGCGGCCCATCGGGCCGCTCCCTTACTTCGGCAGGGCGGCTTCGGCCAGCTGGACCCAGAAGCTGGCGCCGATCGGCAGCAGCTGGTCGTTGAAGTCGTAGCTGCCGTTGTGCAGCACGCAGGGGCCGAGGCCGTGGCCGCCGTCGCGGTGGTCGCCGTCGCCGTTGCCAATGAAGATGTAGCAGCCGGGCTTCTCTTGCAGGAAGAAGGCGAAGTCCTCGGCGCCCATGGTGGGTTCGATCTTGTCGTCCACCATGGCCTCGCCCACCACGGACTTCATCACGTCCACCGCAAAGCGGGTTTCGCGCGCGTGGTTGACCAGCGGCGGGTAGTTGCGGCGGAAGGAGAAGTCGACTTCCGCATCGAATGCGGCGCAAATGCCCTCGGCCAGCGACTGCATGCGCTTCTCCACCATGTCCAGCACCTCGGTGGTAAAGGTGCGCACGGTGCCGACCAGCCTGGCGTCGTCGGGAATCACATTGGTGGCGCTGCCGGCGTGGATCTGGGTGATCGACAGCACGGCGGTATCGAGCGGGCTCTTATTGCGCGTGACGATGGTTTGCCAGGCTTGCGCAATCTGCACCGCGATCATGATCGGGTCGATGCCTTTGTGCGGCTGGGCCGCGTGGGCGCCCTTGCCGCGCACGGTGACGTGGAATTCGTTGGAGGAGGCCATCATCGGGCCTTCGCACACGCCCAGCGTGCCCTGCGCCATGCCGGGCCAGTTGTGCATGCCGTAGATGGCGTCCATCGGGCACTTTTCGAAAAGGCCGTCGCGCATCATCTGGCGCGCGCCGGCGCCGCCTTCTTCGGCCGGCTGGAACACCAGGTAGACGGTGCCGTCGAAATTGCGGTGCTGCGCCAGGTAGTGGGCCGCGCCCAGCAGCATGGCGGTGTGGCCGTCATGGCCGCAGGCGTGCATCTTGCCGGCGTGGGTGGAGGCGTGCGGGAAGGTGTTGATCTCCTGCATCGGCAGGGCGTCCATATCGGCGCGCAGGCCGATGGCGCGCTGCGATGTGCCGTTCTGGATGATGCCGACCACGCCGGTCTTGCCCAGGCCCCGGATCACGGGGATGCCCCACTCGGTCAGCTTGGCGGCGACCACGTCGGAGGTGCGCACTTCTTCATAGCAGAGTTCCGGGTGGGCATGCAGGTCGCGTCGGATCTGCTGCAGCTCGGATTGAAACGCAATAATCGGGTCGATCAGTTTCATGCTTGTTCTCCATGGATCTTGCCATTCTAGCCTCCCGGTACGAATTTCCGGAATCGTTTACGATAACGATTTCAGCCGCCGCTAATCCATATCAAGATGTCTAGCTTACAAGTCCGCGCCACCTGCCCGCACGATTGCCCCGATACCTGCGCCCTGCTGGTGACCGTCAAAGACGGGGTGGCGACCGAAGTGAAGGGCGATCCCGAGCATCCCACCACGGCCGGGGTGCTGTGCACCAAGGTGTCGCGCTACACCGAGCGCACCTATTCGCCGGACCGGCTGCTGACCCCGCTGCGCCGCGTCGGCAAGAAGGGCGAGGGCAAATTCGAGCCCATCAGCTGGGAGCAGGCGCTGGATGAGATCGCGGCGCGCCTGAAACCGCTGGCCGAGAGCGAGCCGGAGGCCATCCTGCCCTACAGCTACGCCGGCACCATGGGCCTGGTGCAGGGCGATTCCATGTCCTCGCGTTTCTTCCACAAGATTGGCGCTTCGCTGCTGGACCGCACCATTTGCGCCACGGCCGGCGCCACCGGTTACCGCTACACCATCGGCGCCTCGATCGGCACCGACCTCGAACAATTCCAGAATGCCAAGCTGATCATCATCTGGGGCGGCAACCCGATTGCCTCCAACCTGCACTTCTGGACCCGCGCCCAGGAAGCCAAGCGCAACGGCGCCAAGCTGATCGCCATCGACCCCTACCGCTCGCTGACGGCCGACAAATGCCACCAGCACATTGCCGTGCTGCCGGGCACCGATGCGGCGCTGGCGCTGGGCCTGATGCATGTGCTGATCCGCGACGACCTGCTCGACCATGCCTACATTGCCGACTACACGCTCGGCTTTGAGGAACTGCGCGCCCGCGCGGCCGAGTGGACGCCCGCGCGCACCGCCGCCACCTGCGGCATCAGCGTGGCGGAAGTGGAAGGCCTGGCGCGCGATTACGGCGAAACCGCCAAACGCGGCGAGCCGGTCGCCATCCGCATGAATTACGGCGTGCAGCGCGTGCACGGCGGCGGCATGGCGGTGCGCAATATCGCCTGCCTGCCGGCGCTGGTGGGCGCCTGGCGCCACGCGGCGGGCGGCGTGCAGCTGTCCTCCTCCGGCACCTTCAAGAAAAACCTGGCGGCCCTGCAGCGCCCGGACTTGCTGGCCAAACAGCCGCGCACCATCAATATGACCACCATCGGCGACGACCTGCTGCGCCCGGCCTCGCCCGAGTTCGGTCCGCAGATCAAGGCGGTAATCGTGTACAACTCCAACCCGGTGGCGATCGCGCCGGATTCGGCCAGGGTGCAGGCTGGCTTTGCGCGCGAAGACTTGTTCACGGTGGTGCTCGAACATTTCCAGACTGACACCGCCGACTACGCCGACATCGTGCTGCCGGCCACCACCCAGCTGGAGCACGTGGACGCGCACAGCGCCTACGGCCACTTGTACATGATGGCGAACAACGCCGCTATCGCGCCGCTGGGCGAAGCCAAATCCAATACCGAGTTCTTCCGCCTGCTGGCGGCGCGCATGGGCCTGGATGACCCTTGCTTCAAGGACAGCGATGACCAGTTGGCATCGGTGGCCTTTGTGCAGTTCGACTGGGAGTCACTCAAGCGCAAGGGCTGGCAGAAACTGGAAGTACCCGATGCACCCTTTGCATGCGGCAATTTCCCCACACCTTCCGGAAAATGTGAGTTCTTCTCGGAAAGCATGAAACAGGATGGCCTGGACCCGCTCCCCGCCTACATTCCGAACTACGAATCGGCGGCATCTACCCCCGATCTGGCGGCAAAATACCCGCTGGCGATGATATCTCCGCCGGCACGCAACTTCCTCAACTCAACCTTTGTGAATGTGCAAAGCTTGCGCGCCACGGAAGGCGAGCCGCAGCTTGACATGCATCCTGACGATGCGGCAACACGGGCCATCAACCACGGCGATATGGTGCGCATCTTCAACGATCGCGGCTCTTTCGTGTGCAAGGCGCGCGTGACCCCCAAGGCCCGCCCGGGCCTGGTGGTGGGCCTGTCGATCTGGTGGAAGAAGCTGGCCGGCGATGGCAAGAACGCCAATGAAGTGACCAGCCAGCGCTTGACGGACATGGGCCGCGCGCCGACGTTTTACGATACACTGGTCCAAGTCGAGAAAGCCGCCTGAGAATGACTTATGCGCACGTTAGCACACCTGAAACTGCGTGCCAGATACCTGGTGACTGCGGGTGTGTGCGCCGCCTTCCTGGCCGGTTGTGCGCAATTCAAGTATTACTTCCAGGCGGCCCAGGGCCAATATGCGCTCTGGTCCGACGCCCGCCCGATCGATGACTGGATCGGCGACCCCGGCACCGATCCCAAACTCAAGGCGCGCCTGGAGAAGGCCAAGCTGATCCGCCGCTTCGCGGTCAAGGAACTCGGCTTGCCGGACAATGCCAGCTACAAGAATTACGCCCCGCTCACGCGCCAGTACGTGCTGTGGAATGTGGTCGCCACGCCGGAACTGTCGCTGCGCCCGGTACAGTGGTGCTTCCCGATCGCCGGCTGCGTCAGCTACCGCGGCTATTACGACAAGGCCGACGCCGAGGCCTATGCCGAAGAGCTGCGCGAGGAGGGCAACGACGTGCAGATCGGCGGCGTGCCGGCCTACTCCACGCTGGGCTGGTTCAGCGACCCGCTGCTGTCCACCTTCATCAACCACTCCGACGCCGAACTGGCGCGCCTGATCTTCCACGAGCTGGCGCACCAGGTGGTGTATGTGCAGGGCGATTCCAAGTTCAACGAAGCGTTCGCCTCGGCGGTGGAAGAGGCCGGGGTGCATCGCTGGCTCGATCTGTACGGCAACGACGCCATGCGCGAAGCCTTTGCGCGCTACAACGCGCGGCGCCAGGACTTCATGGGCTTGCTGGTCCGGCACCGCCAGATGTTGGCCGACAATTACGCCGGCAAAGCCAGCAAGAAGAAAAAGCGCGAGGAAAAGCTGCGCATCTTCGCCTCCCTGCAGGAAGAGTACAAGGTGCTCAAGGCCAATTGGGGAGGCTACAACGGCTATGACCGATTCTTTGCGGAACCACTCAATAATGCCCATTTAGCATCTGTTGCAACCTATAATGACTTGCTGCCCGGCTTCCGCGCTTTGCTTGCGAAAGAAAAGGGACTGCCGCATTTCTATGCTGCGGTGCGGAACATGAGCAACCTGCCATCCGTGGAACGGCATGAACGGTTGCACGCGCTGGCGCGCACTATGGCCCAGGCCAGCGACCCGGCAACTGCCGCGGCACCGAAGGACGCGGGCGTGGTGAATTGATGTTGCTTTGCAGCAGAAAGGCCTGCTAGAGGACGCGTTCCAAATCCGGAAAATAGCTTGCCACTGTGCGCGCACGCACGATAGCATCTAGAGTGCGGGAAAGCACGGCCGTTCTATTTTCGCAAATAATATATATAAAACCGAGACAAAGAGGCACAGGATGGAAAAAATCTGGTTGAAGTCGTATCCCCCCGGCGTTCCGAGTGAAATCGACGCCACGCAATACCGCTCACTGGTTCACCTGCTCGAAGAATCGTTCCAGAAGTACGCCTCGCGCAATGCCTTCGTCTGCATGGACAAGGCCATTACCTATGCCGACCTGGATGCCCATTCCAAACGTCTCGGTGCCTGGCTGCAAAGCCGTGGCATGAAGAAGGGCGCACGCGTCGCCGTCATGATGCCGAACGTGCTGCAATACCCGATCGCCATTGCCGGCATCCTGCGCGCCGGCTACAGCGTGGTCAACGTCAATCCGCTGTACACCCCGCGCGAGCTGGAGCACCAGCTCAACGACTCCGGCGCGGAAGCCATCATCATCCTCGAAAACTTCGCCACCACGCTGGAGCAGGTGCTGCCGCGCACCCAGGTCAAGCACATCATCGTCGCCAATATGGGCGAGATGCTGGGCGGCCTGAAGGGCCATATCGTCAACTTCGTGGTGCGCAACGTTAAGAAGATGGTGCCCGCCTTCTCGCTGCCGAACGCCGTGCGCTTCAAGGACGCGCTGGGCCATGCCAAGAGCATGAAGCTGACCGCCGTGGAGCTGCGCCATGAGGATGTGGCCTTCCTGCAGTACACCGGCGGCACCACCGGCGTCTCCAAGGGCGCCACCCTGACCCACAAGAACATCATCGCCAACCTGCTGCAGATGCAGGCCTGGTCGGCGCCCAAGCTGGCGGACTTGCCGCCGGACGAGCGCACCATCATTTGCGCGCTGCCGCTGTACCACATCTTCGCGCTGACCGTGTGCGCCATGTGGGGCATGCGCGAGGGCGGCCTGAATGTGCTGATCCCGAACCCGCGCGACATCGGCGGCTTTATCAAAGAGCTGCAGAAGTACCGCTTCAATATGCTGCCGGCGGTGAACACGCTGTACAACGCGCTGCTGAACCATCCGGACATCAAGAACGTCGACTTCTCCGGCCTGAAGGTCGCCAACGGCGGCGGCATGGCGGTGCAGAAGGCGGTCGCCGACAAGTGGCTGGCGCTGACCGGCGTCACCATCGTGGAAGGCTACGGCTTGTCCGAAACCTCGCCAGTGGCCACCGCCAATCGTTTCGACAGCACCGAGTTCTCGGGCATGATCGGCATGCCGATCCCGTCCACCGACGTCGCCATCCTGGACGACGACGGCAACGAAGTGGCGCTCGGCACGCCGGGCGAAATCGCCATCCGCGGCCCGCAGGTCATGGCCGGCTACTGGAACCGTCCGGAGGAAACCGCCAAGGTCATGACGGCCGACGGCTACTTCAAATCCGGCGACGTGGGCGTGATGGATGAACGCGGCTACGTCAAGATCGTGGACCGCAAGAAGGACATGATCCTGGTCTCCGGTTTCAATGTCTACCCGAATGAAATCGAAGACGTGGTGGCGGCGCATCCTGGCGTGCTGGAGTGCGCCTGCATCGGCGTGCCGGACGAGCACTCCGGCGAAGCGGTGAAAGTGTTCGTGGTGAAGAAGGACCCGAACCTGACCGCCGAGGCGCTGATGGAACACTGCAAGCAAAACCTGACCGGCTACAAGAAGCCGAAATACATCGAGTTCCGTACGGAGCTACCGAAAACTAACGTTGGCAAGATCCTGCGCCGTATGCTGCGCGACGAAAAGCCTGCCGACGACAAGAAGGCGGCTTAAGGCTGCCATTGCATACGAAAGGCAATATGATGGAAAAAATCTGGCTCAAGTCCTATCCTGAAGGCGTTCCTGCGGAAGTCGATATTTCGCAGTACCGTTCGGTGACGCACCTGATGGAAGAGTCCTTCCAGAAGTACGCGTCCCGCAACGCCTACGTTTGCATGGACAAGTTCCTGACCTACGCGCAAGTGGACCAGATGTCGAAGCAATTCGGCGCATGGCTGCAATCCAAAGGCCTGAAGCCGGGCGCGCGCGTTGCCATCATGCTGCCGAATGTGCTGCAATATCCGGTGGCGCTGGCGGGCATCATTCGCGCCGGCTACGTCGTGGTCAACGTCAACCCGCTGTACACCCCGCGCGAACTGCAGCACCAGCTGAACGACTCCGGCGCGGAAGCCATCATCGTGCTGGAAAACTTCGCCACCACGGTTGAACAAGTGCTTGCATCCACCGCCGTCAAGCACGTGGTGGTGGCGTCCATGGGCGACCTGCTGGGCGGCCTGAAAGGCACCATCGTCAACTTCGTGGTGCGCCATGTGAAGAAGATGGTGCCGGCCTGGAATATCCCCGGCCACACCAGCTTCAAGCAAGTGCTGTCGGAAGGCTCGCGCCTGCGCCTGCAGTCGGCCGACCAGAAGCCGAGCGATATCGCCTTCCTGCAGTACACCGGCGGCACCACCGGCGTGTCGAAAGGCGCCGTGCTGCTGCACTCCAATGTGGTGGCCAATATGCTGCAGAACGAGGCCTGGCTGCAAATGAAGCCGAGCAACGAGCAGATGGTGTTCGTGGCCGCGCTACCGCTGTACCACATTTACTCGCTGACCATTTCCTGCTTCATGGGCTGGAAAACGGGCGGCATGAATATCCTGATCCCGAACCCGCGCGACATCCCGGGCTTCGTGAAAGAGCTGGCCAAGTACCGCGTGACCGTGTTCCCTGCGGTGAACACGCTGTATAACGCGCTGCTGAACAACCCGGACTTCTCCAAGCTGGACTTCTCCAGCTACAAGATCTGCAACGGCGGCGGCATGGCCGTGCAGCAGTCGGTGGCGGACCGCTGGCTGAAGGTGACCGGCACCCCGATCATCGAGGGCTACGGCCTGTCCGAAACCTCGCCGGTGGCCACCGCCAACCGCGTCGACATCAAGGAATTCACCGGCACCATCGGCATCCCGATTCCTTCCACCGAAGTGGCGATCCTGGACGACGACGGCAAGGAAGTGCCGCTCGGCTCCGCCGGCGAAATCGCCATTCGCGGCCCGCAGGTCATGGCCGGCTACTGGAACCGTCCGGACGATACCGCCAAGTCGATCACCCCGGAAGGCTTCTTCAAGACCGGCGACGTGGGCATCATGGACGACAAGGGCTTTGTGCGCATCGTCGACCGCAAGAAGGATATGATCCTGGTGTCCGGCTTCAACGTCTACCCGAACGAAGTGGAAGGCGTGGTGGCGGCGCACCCGGGCGTGCTGGAAGTGGCTTGCGTAGGTGTACCCGATGCCAACTCCGGCGAAGCGGTCAAACTGTTTGTTGTACGCAAAGATCCGAACCTGACTGTGGAAGCTTTGCAGGAATTCTGCAAGCACGAATTGACCGCGTACAAAAAGCCGAAGTATATTGAATTCCGTGACGAACTGCCGAAGACCAATGTCGGCAAGATTCTTCGCCGTCAGCTGCGAGACGAAAAGAAGGCAGCGTAAGCCGGCACGATTGACCTGGCTCAGACAAGGGCTCCGGGCCGGCTGTGAAGTGGAAAGAACCACCTGCGCAGCCACCGGAAGCCACTTATGGGCCAACTATATAACTTCGCACTCACCCTCTCCACCGAAGGCCGCCGCACGCTGCGCAAGCGCGAAGGTTTAAGCGGCTACTACGAAACCAGCCTGCCCGACATGTCGCCCGACCAGGTCGAGGCGGCATTCGATCTTGCCGTGCGCAGTTCCGAGCGCGCCGTGCAGCGCCAGGTCCGGCACCATCCCCTTACGCAGGCGCAGTTCGACGCGCTGGTCAGCTACACGTACAACCTGGGTACTGGCGGCGCCATGATGGTGCTGCGCCGGATCGATGTCGGCGACCTGGATGGCGCGGCCGACGCCATGCTGCGCCAACAGCTTGCGCCGGCTGGCCTGGCGGCGCGCCGCCAGGAAGAAAGCGCGCCGTTCCGTCACGGCGCCTAGGCTTCTCGCTTCGGTCCCGCCACGCCGTCCGCCACACTGAAGCGCGCCAGCGTGCTGCTGGCGCTGCGCGGATCGCGCACATTCTCCAGTCCTTCGAAGGCCATCGTGGCGCGTTCCGGCCGCAATTCCAGCAGCATGTAGCCGCGCTTGTCGCTTTGTCCGAACTTCAGGTGGCGGTTCATGTCGACGTATTGCTGCGTGCGTGCCTGCGGCCGCGAACTGGACGTGATGGAGGTGCCGCAAAATTCCGTCGCCACCAGCGGGTTGCCGGCGCTGGCGGGGCGGCTTGGATCGCGCCGCAGTTCGGCGGCGAAGAAGGTGTGCACGTCGCCCGACAGCACGAGCGGGTTGCGCGCCGCCTGCATGGCGTCCAGCAGGCGCTTGCGGGCGGCGGCGTAACCATCCCATCCATCGGTCCAGAAGCGGCCGTCGCTGTCGCTGGCCAGCGGCACCTGCGACAGCTGCGCCATTAGCGTTTGCTGGGCGACGATATTCCAGCTGGCCTTCGACTCCTTCAGCCCCTGCGCCAGCCAGCGCTCCTGCTCCACGCCCAGCATGGTGCGGCGCGGGTCGGCCAGGGCGGCGCAGGCGCGCCGATAGACGGAGGTGGAGCCGCCGCGTCCTGCCGGCTGGCAGGCATGCTGAGAGCGGTACTGGCGCGTATCGAGCACGTGGAAGCGCGCCAGCCGGCCCCAGTCGTAGCGCTGGTAGATGCGCTGCGCGCGCACCGGCTGGTGTTCGAAGAAGGCCTGGTAGGCGGCGGCGCGGCGCTGCACGAAGTCCGCCGACAGCAGTTCGTCGCGATTGGGGCTGTAATCGTTGGCCACCTCGTGGTCGTCCCAGGTCACCACCCAGGGCGCCGCGTGGTGCGCCGCCTGCAGGTCGGCATCGCTCTTGTATTGCGCGTAGCGGGCGCGGTATTCGGCCAGGCTAAAGCTCTCGTCGCGGCGCAGGGCGGTGGCGGGATGCTGCAGGCTGTAAGGCCCCCACTCGTAGATGTAGTCGCCAAGGAAGGCCACCAGGTCGGGCGCGGCGCGGGCGATATGGCGGTGCGCCGCGTAATGGCCGAACTCCCAGTGCTGACAGGAGGCGACGGCCAGCTTTAGCGCGCCGGGCATGGCGCCGGGCGCGGGCGCGGTGCGCGTGCGGCCGATGGGGCTGACGGCGTCGCCCAGCATGAAACGGTACCAGTACCAGCGGTCCGGCTCCAGGCCGCGCACGTCCACATGCACGCAGTGCGCCAGCGCCGGCGCGGCGACGGCGCTGCCGCGCGCGGCGATGCGGGTGAACGCTTCGTCGTGCGCCACTTCCCAGCGCACTTGCTGCGCAATGGGCGGCATCGATGCCGCGTTGAGCGGATCGGGCAGCAGGCGGGTCCAGAGGATGACGGAGTCGGGCAGGGGCGCGCCGGAGGCGACGCCGAGCGAAAAAGGGTAGGCGCCGTTGACGGCGCTGCGTGCTTGCGCGGGCAGGTGGGGCGCCAGCACCGTCAGGGCGGCCACGCGGGCCGCGGTCTGGAGCAGGAGGCGGCGCCCGTCTTGCATAGGATTACAGCAGCGATTCCAGCGGCGGCACCGGGCGTGGCTTGCGGTCCGGGCCGGTGGCCACGTAGGTCAGGGTGGCTTCGGTGACTTTGACGATGTTGGCCTGCAGGCGGTTGCGCTCCGCATAGACTTCCACGTTGACGGTGATCGAGGTGTTGCCGACCTTGACGATGTCGGCGTAGAAGGACAGCAGGTCGCCCACGAAGACCGGGTTTTTGAACACGAAGGAATTCACGGCGATGGTGGCGACACGGCCATTGGCGCGGCGCGTGGCCGGCAGCGAGCCCGCAATGTCGACCTGGGCCATGATCCAGCCGCCGAACACGTCGCCGTACACATTGGCGTCGGACGGGGCGGGCATCACGCGCAGTTCAGGCATCTTTCCCGGCGGGAGGCTGTTACGTGGGGTTTCTTGTTGTGGGGTGCTCATCGCAAATTCTCATGAAGGACTACAATTGACGGAATTTTAAACCAGCCGGCCCATGCACGTATGCGACGCTATTCGAATTCCCCGCCGCCGCCAGGCAGCCAGTCGCAAGGCGACATTGCAACTCTGAAAACATTGCTGCCCTACTTGTGGGTGTACAAGTGGCGCGTGCTGGCGGCCTTGCTGGCGCTGGTCGGCGCCAAGGCGGCCAACGTCGGCGTACCGGTGGTGCTGAAACAGCTGGTCGATGACATGACCATCAAGCCGGGCGACCCGCACGCGCTGCTGGTGCTGCCGGTGGCAATGCTGCTGGCGTACGGCTTGCTGCGCCTTTCGACCACGGTGTTCACCGAGCTGCGCGAGTTCCTGTTCGCGCGCGTCACGCAGCGCGCGGTGCGCACCATTGCGCTCAAGGTGTTCCGCCACCTGCACGCGCTGTCGTTGCGCTTCCACCTGAACCGGCAGACCGGCGGCATGACGCGCGATATCGAGCGCGGCACGCGCGCCGTCAGCTCGCTGATCTCCTACACGCTGTTCAATATCCTGCCGACGCTGGTCGAGATCACGCTGGTGCTGGCCTACCTGGTGCTGCACTACGACGTATGGTTCTCGGTGATCACCTTCTCGGCGCTGGTGACCTACATTACCTTCACCATTGTCGTGACCAACTGGCGCACGCATTTCCGCCGCACCATGAACGACCTCGATTCCAAGGCCAACACCAAGGCCATCGACTCGCTGCTGAACTATGAAACGGTGAAATACTTCGGCAACGAGGACTATGAGGCCAAACGCTACGACGAAGGCTTGCAGCGCTATGAGAAGGCGGCGGTCAAATCGCAGACCTCGCTGTCGCTGTTGAATACCGGCCAGTCGGCCATTATCGCGATTGCGGTCACGCTGATCCTGTGGCGCGCGACGCAAGGCGTGATCGACGGCAGCATGACACTGGGCGATCTGGTGCTGGTGAATGCCTTCATGATCCAGCTCTATATCCCGCTCAACTTCCTGGGCGTGATCTATCGGGAAATCAAGCAAAGCCTGGCCGATATGGAGCGCCTGTTCTCGCTGCTGACCGAGAACCGCGAAGTGGCCGATGCCGCGCATGCCAAGGCGCTGCAGCCGCAAGGGGCCGAGGTGCGCTTCAACCACGTGGATTTCAGCTACGACCCGAAGCGGCAGATCCTGTTCGATGTGGACTTCACCATCGCGGCCGGCACCACTACCGCGATTGTGGGCCACAGCGGCTCCGGCAAGTCCACCTTGTCGCGCCTGTTGTTCCGCTTCTATGAGGTGAACAGCGGCAGCATCACGATCGACGGCCACGACCTGCGCGATGTGACGCAGGACTCGCTGCGCCATGCGATCGGCATCGTGCCGCAGGATACGGTCCTGTTCAACGACACCATCGAATACAACATCGCCTACGGCCGCCCCGGCGCCAGCAAGGAGGAAATCGTTGCCGCCGCGCGCGCCGCCTCCATCCACGATTTCGTCGCCAGCCTGCCGGACGGCTACGAGACCATGGTCGGCGAGCGCGGGCTCAAGCTGTCCGGCGGCGAAAAGCAGCGCGTGGCGATCGCCCGCACGCTGTTGAAGAACCCGGCCATCCTGATCTTCGACGAAGCCACCTCCGCGCTGGACTCCAAGTCCGAGCAAGCGATCCAGGCGCAGTTGAAGGAGATTGCGAAAGACCGCACCACCATGGTGATCGCACACCGCCTGTCGACCATCGCCGACGCGCACCAGATCATCGTGCTCGATCACGGTAAGATAGTGGAACGCGGCACCCATGCCGCCCTGCTGGCGCGCGAAGGCCTGTACGCGCAAATGTGGGAGCGCCAGCAGGCGCGCGGCGACCTGGAGCAGTCCTCGCCGGCGGACGGTGAGCTTGTCACTCAAGGAGGATAAGGATGGCGGTGAAAAAGGTGTTGGCAGTAGCCCTGGCGGGCATCGGCGTGCTGGCGCTGGCGGTGGGTGTGAACACCGCGCGTAGCGGCAGCAAGCAATTGGCGGTGGCGCCCGTGGCGCCACTGCAGGTTGATGAAGGCGCCGCGGCACAGCGCCTGGGCGAGTCCCTGCGCTTCGTCACCATTTCCGACGCCAGGGATGCGGACGCCAACGCCGCCGAATTCGACAAGCTGCACGCCCACCTGCAAGCCAGCTTCCCGCGCCTGCACGCTGCCCTCAACCGCGAGAACGTGAACGGCAAGGCCCTACTTTACACCTGGCCAGGCAGCGATGCCAACGCCGCGCCGATCATGTGGATGGCGCACCAGGACGTGGTGCCGATCGCGCCCGGCACGGAGAAGGACTGGCAGCAGCAGCCCTGGAGCGGCATCGTGCACGATGGCTTTATCTGGGGCCGTGGCGCCTGGGACGACAAGGGCAACCTGTATGCGCAGATGGAGGCGATCGAGATGCTGCTGGCCGCCGGCTTCCAGCCGAAGCGCACGCTCTACCTGGCCTACGGCGCCGACGAGGAAGTCGGCGGCAAGCGCGGCGCAGCCGCCATCGCCGAGCTGCTCAAGTCGCGCAAGGTGAAACTCGATTATGTGCTGGACGAAGGCCTGATGATTGTGCAGGGCATGGTGCCCGGCCTGGAGCCGGCAGCGGCCATGATCGGCGTGGCCGAGAAGGGCTATGCCAGCTACAAGCTGGAACTGGAAGTGCCACCCGGCCATTCCTCGATGCCGCCGCAGCAAACCGCCATCGGCATGATGAGCCGCGCCCTGAGCGCGCTGGAAGCCAATCCGCTACCGGTCCGCATGGCGGGCCTGCCGCAACACAGTTTCGAAACGCTGGCCCCGGAGATGGGCGGCTTCAACCGCGTGGCGCTGTCGAATTTCTGGCTGTTCGGACCCATGCTGGAGCGCATGCTGGCCAAGTCGCCCAGCACCAATGCGCTGATGCGCACCACCACTGCGCTCACCATCGTCAACGCGGGCGTGAAGGACAATGTCTTGCCCGGCACCGCCAGCGCTACCGTGAATTTCCGCCTGCTGCCGGGCGATACGCTGGCCGGGGTGGAGCAGCATATGCACAAGGTGATCGGCAACGACAAGATCCGCATTTCACCAGACGGCAACTCCAACACCGAAGCATCGCGCGTGGCGCGCACCGACGGCGCTTCCTATGCCGCCGTGAACCGCACCGTGCGTGAAGTGTTCCCGGATGTGGTGGTGGCGCCCAGCCTGATGATCGGCGCCACCGACTCGCGCTATTTCGACGGCATGAGCGACAGCGTGCTGAAATTCGGCCCGGTGCGCGCCAGGCCGGAAGACCTGCCGCGCTTCCACGGCACCAATGAGCGCATGTCAGTCAAAGGCTACGCCGACATGATCCGCTTCTACCACCAGCTACTGAAGAACAGCGCCTGATCCGGGCTAGCGGTTCAGTAGAAGATTCACAGCTGTCAGAATCGCGGCAGAGTTGCTAAGAAGAATAATGACGAGCAGGCCGACAATCCAGCGAAATTGCTCGTCTTGCCGCTTTTGCCATGCCTCGAATCGCGAAGTCATTTGGTCGCTTAGACGCTGTTCGGCGGCATGCACTGTGACAAGGATTTCGTTGCGAATCCGCAGTTCCAACTGGTTTAGGCTGTGGTCTATATGCGGCTTCAACAAGACCAGATCCTGATGCTGCGCTTCCACTTTGACCTCCAGCTTGGTGATTCGGTGCTCGTGCTCGTCATTGGGTGGCTGGGGCGAACGATCTGCCGGTGAGTTCATTGTAGGCTCCATCGGGAATTGGTGATTGTTTTGACCAGGAGCCGGTGCTGCAGTTCCCGCTGGGCGAAAAAAAAACCGCCCGGATGGGCGGTTCTTGTTGGGGCGTCGCGCGCTTAGGGCAGCGGGCGGTCCGCCAGTTCGCGGTCGTCCGGGTCGACCAGTTCGCCTTCCCATTTGGCGACAACGGCGGTCGCGATCGAGTTGCCGACCACGTTGGTGGCGGAACGGGCCATGTCCAGGAAGTGGTCGATGGCGAACAGCAGCACCAGGCCCGCTTCCGGGATATTGAACTGGTGCAGGGTGGCAGCGATCACCACCAGCGAAGCGCGCGGCACGCCGGCCATGCCCTTGGAGGTCAGCATCAGCACGGCCATCATGGTCATCTGGGTACCGATGTCCAGCTCGATGCCGTAAGCCTGGGCGATGAAGATCGCTGCGAAGGTGCAGTACATCATCGAGCCGTCCAGGTTGAAGGAGTAGCCGATCGGCAGCACGAATGCCGCAATACGGTTACGCACGCCAAAGCGCTCCAGGCCTTCCAGGGTTTTCGGGAACGCCGCTTCGGAGGAGGCGGTGGAGAAGGCCAGCAGGGTTGGCTCTTTCACTTCCGAGATCAGCTTCAGCACGCGCTTGCCCAGGAACAGGAAGCCGGCGAAGATCAGCAGCGCCCACAGCACGCCGATGGACAGGTAGAACTCCGCCATGAACACGCCGTAGGTTTGCAGCACGCCCACGCCGCTCTTGGCGATGGTGCCGGCAACCGCAGCGAACACCGCCAGCGGCGCGAACTGCATCACATAGCCGGTTACCTTCAGCATGATGTGCGCAACACCATCGACCGCGTCGATCAGCGGTTCGGCCTTGGCGCCCACTGCGGCGGCAGCGGTACCGAAGAACAGCGAGAACACCACGATCTGCAGGATCTCGTTCTTGGCCATGCCGTCGATGATGGAGGCCGGCACCAGGTGGGTGATGAACTCTTTCAGCGACAGGCTGGCAGTCTGCAGCGAGGCGGCAGCCGCGGCGCCGTCCGTCGGGATATGGCCGACCAGGGCATCGCCAGGGCGGAACAGGTTGACCATGACCAGGCCCAGGGCCAGCGACATGACGGAAGCGACAAAGAACCAGCCCAGGGTCTTGATACCGACGCGGCCCACTTCCTTGGTGTCGCCCATACGCGCAATGCCGACCATCAGGGTCGAGAACACCAGCGGCGCAATGATCATCTTGATCAGGCGCAGGAACATGGTGGTAATCAGGGACATGTAGTCGGCAAAACTGGTGGCGCCAGTCTTATCAAACGATACATTGATGATGTAGCCGGCGATGATGCCGAGCACGAGGCCGACCATGATGTAGGTAGTCAGGCGGTTTTTATTGGCCATAAGCAAGATTCCTGATATGAGGCGGATTTGCCGTTAGAATGAGGAGCTTAATGATGGGTTATTAAGCAAGTCCCGAAGTATCCTTGCGGTGCTAGGCCACTGTCAAGCGAGAATAAACCTGCTGAAACGCCAAAAAGATGATCGCAATTAAAGACTTAAGCAAATGGTACGGCGACTTCCAGGTGCTGGCAGAGTGCAGTACCGAGGTGGCCAAGGGCGACGTCATGGTGATTTGCGGGCCTTCCGGATCGGGTAAATCGACCTTGATCAAGACGGTTAACGGGCTGGAACCGTTCCAAAAGGGCGAAATTATTGTCGATGGAACATCGGTTGGCGCCAAAAACACCAATTTATCGGCCCTGCGCGCCCGGATCGGTATGGTTTTCCAGAATTTCGAGCTGTTTCCCCATCTTTCGGTGCGGGAAAACCTGACCCTGGGCCAGGTCAAGGTGCTGGGCCGCTCGCAGGACGAAGCGAATGCGAAGGGCCTGCAGTACCTGGACCGCGTCGGCCTGCTGGCGCACCAGGATAAATACCCGAACCAGTTGTCCGGCGGCCAGCAGCAGCGCGTGGCCATTGCGCGCGCCCTGGCGATGGACCCGATCGCCATGCTGTTCGACGAGCCGACTTCCGCGCTGGACCCGGAAATGATCAATGAAGTGCTGGATGTGATGGTCGGCCTGGCGCAGGAGGGCATGACCATGATGGTGGTGACCCATGAAATGGGCTTCGCCCGCAAGGTTGCCAACCGGGTGGTCTTCATGGACAAGGGCCGCATCCTGGAAGACTGCAGCAAGGATGAATTCTTCGGCGCGCCGCGTTCTGAGCGCGCACGGGACTTTTTAGCGCGTATCATCCATTAACAGGGCGGGTCTTCGTCCCCGCCAGCGGAGGACACCATGACCTGTCTGCGCCTGTTTCCCATCCTGTGCCTATGCGTGGCCACCACGGCCGCCGCGCAGGACGCCACCGGCACCCTTGCCAAGATCAAACGCAGCGGCCAGATAGTATTGGGCGTGCGCGATGGCTCCGTGCCCTTCTCTTACCTCGATGACAAGCAGCAGTACCAGGGCTATTCGGTTGACCTGTGCCTGAAGATCGTCGAGCACCTGAAGGCGCAGCTGGCCATGCCGGGGCTGAAGGTGGCTTACAACCCGGTCACCTCGGCCAACCGCATCCCGCTGATGGCCAACGGCACCATCGACCTGGAATGCGGCTCCACCACCAATAACGCGGAGCGCCAGCAGCAGGTGGCGTTTGCGCCGACCATGTTCGTGATCTCCAGCCGCCTGCTGACCAAGAAATCGTCCGGCATCCGCTCGCTGGCGGACATGAAGGGCAAGACCCTGGTCGCCACCGCCGGTACGACGTCGCTCAAGCAATTGACGGTGCTGAACGGCCAGCGTGGCCTGGGCATGAAGATCGTCACCGGCCGTGACCACCCGGAATCGTTCCTGATGCTCGAGACAGGGCGCGCGGTGGCGGAGGCGAACGACGATATCCTGCTGGCGGCCCAGGTGGCCAGCGCCAAGGCGCCGGGCGACTATGTGATGGGCAGCGAGGCGCTGTCGGTCGAGCCCTATGGCATCATGCTGCGCAAGGGCGACGCGCCGTTCAAGCAGGCGGTCGATACGGCGCTGGCCAAGGTCTACCAGTCGCCCGAGATGGCGCGCATCTATGACAAATGGTTCATGCAGCCGATCCCGCCGCGCGGCGTGAACCTGAAATTCCCCATGCCGGCTGCGTTGAAAGCGGTGCTGGCGAAACCGACCGATTCGCCCGACCCCGCTGCTTACAAATAGCATGCACTACAACTGGAACTGGCGCATCTTCTGGGAGCTGTCGCCGGACGGTGTGCATACCTATTGGGACACGCTGCTCTCCGGCCTGGCGTGGACGCTGGCCACCTCGCTGGCCGGCTGGGTGATCGCGCTGGCGCTGGGCATTTCGGTCGGCACGCTGCGCACGGCGCCCAATCGCTGGCTGCGCCGCCTGGCGATCTGCTGGGTGGAAGTGTTCCGCAATATCCCGCTGCTGGTGCAGATGTTCCTCTGGTTTTTCGTCCTGCCGGAGCTGTTGCCGCGCGCGGCGGGCGACTGGCTCAAGGCGCTGCCCAACGCGCCCTTCGTGACGGCGGTGCTGTGCCTGGGCTTCTTCACCTCCGCGCGGGTGGCGGTGCAGGTGGCAGCCGGCATCAATGCGCTGGCAGGCGGGCAGCGGCTGGCAGCCATGGCGCTTGGCCTGTCGCGCGCGCAAACCTACCGTTACGTGCTGCTGCCGCTTGGCCTGCGCATCGTGCTGCCGCCGCTGGCCAGCGAGTTCCTCAACATCATCAAGAACAGTTCCGTCGCGCTCACCATCGGCCTGATGGAGCTGACCGCCAGCGCGCGCTCGATGCAGGAGTTCTCATTCCAGTTCTTTGAAGCCTTCGCCGCGGCCACCATGATCTACTTGTTGGCGAACCTGCTGGTCGTCGCCGGCATGACGCTGCTTGAGCGCCGCCTGGCGCTGCGCGGCACGCTGGGCGACAACCGCAGCGACGACGACGGCAGCGCCCACGCCGGTGCGCGGGCAGTGGGGAGGGCCAACTGATGCTGGCCAGCTTCGACTTCAGCGTGATCGCCAACTCCTGGATCTACCTGTTCAAGGTAGGCATGCTCTTCACGCTCAAGCTCACCGTGCTTGCCATGCTGGGCGGCGTCGCGCTCGGCACCCTGCTGGCGCTGGCGCGCCTGGCCTCATGGCGCCCGCTGGCATTGGCCGCTGCAGCCTACGTCAACCTGATCCGCGCCGTACCGCTGGTGCTGGTGATCTTCTGGTTCTACTTCCTGGTGCCCTACATCGCCGCCTGGGCGCTGGGCAAAGCCGAACCGGTCAAGGTCGGCACTTTCCTCTCAGCCCTGATCACCTTCACCCTGTTCCAGGCCGCCTACTATTGCGAGATCATGCGCGGCGGCATACAAGCCATACCAAAAGGGCAAGTCCATGCCGCGCAAGCGCTGGGCATGAACTACTGGCAGACCATGTCGAAAGTAGTGCTGCCGCAGGCCTTTCGGAATATGTTGCCAGTCCTGCTAACACAGACCATCGTATTGTTTCAGGATGTATCACTGGTCTACGTTCTGTCGGTGCCCGACTTCGTTGGCGCCGCTAGCAAAATCGCCCAGCGCGACGGGCGCCTTGTCGAAATGTACCTGTTTGTGGCCCTCATATATTTCGTAATGTGTAGTTTGTTATCGTGGCTGGTGCGCAGGCTGCAGCGGGCGTACCATGTTGGGTCATGAAGATCACTAAACTTTCGGTTGGCGCCTTGATGGTGCTGGGGGCTTTCGGCAGCGCGCATGCTGCGGGACGCGTGGTGGCGGACGTAGCGCTGACGCAGGCGACAATCGTCGATGTGGCGAGCGGCAAACTGGTGCAGGGCAAGGCCGTGCTGGTGAAGGGCGGCGACATCCTGGCCGTGGTCGACCAGGCCAAGGTGAAAGACTACGCGCCCAAACGCACCGTCAAGCTGCCGGGCAAGTACCTGATGCCGGGCCTGTGGGACACCCATGTGCACTTCGGCGGCGGTCCCGCGCTGATCGAGGAGAACAAGCAGCTGCTGGGCCTCTACCTGGCGCACGGCATCACCACGGTGCGCGATTGCGCCGGCGACCTGTCCGACACCGTGCTCGATTGGCGCGACCTGATCCGCCAGGGCAAGCTGGTGGGGCCGAAGATCCTCGCCTCCGGCCCCAAGCTGGAAGGTTATAAGCCGCTGTGGAAAGGCACCATCGAAGTCGGCACGCCGGAAGAGATCAGCAAGGCGCTGGACTACCTGCAATCGCGCAGCGTGGACTTTGTGAAGATCACCGAGAACACCATGAAGCCGGAGATCTTCCTGGAAGCAGTGCGCCAGGCAAAGGCGCGCGGCATGCAGACTTCCGGCCACTTGCCGGTGCAGCTGACGCTGGACCAGGTCATGCAAGCGGGCCTGGGCAGCATCGAGCACCAGTCCTATGCCCTGCGCGGCTCCACTCCGCGTGAAGCCGAGCTGACGGCGCAAGTCGCGGCCGGCAAACTGACTTCGCGTGAAGCGATGCGCGCCAGCATCGAGAGCTTCGACGAGGCGACCGCGCGCGCCACCTTCCGCCGCATGGCTGCTGCCGGCATGTCGATCACGCCAACCCTGGTAGGTTCGCAAGTGACCGCCTACCTGGATCAGGACGACCACGCGCAAGACGACTATTTGAAATACATCGGCAAGGGCTTGCGCAAGACCTACGAGTGGCGCGTGCAGCGCGCGGCCAAGGACGATGCAGCCGCCATCGCCTATCGCCACGCGTCGTATGAGAAAGCGGCCTCGCTGCTGCCGCTGATGCAGCAGGAAGGCGTCAACATCATCGCCGGCACCGATGCCGGTTTCCTCAATTCGTTTGATTACCCGGGCCAGGGCCTGCACGACGAGCTGGGCATCTTCGTGAAGTACGGCCTGACGCCGCAACAAGCGCTGCAAGCGTCGGTGATCAACGGCCCGCGCTTCATGGGCAAGCAGGAACGCTATGGCGCTGTGGCGCAGGGCAAAGCAGCCGACCTGCTGGTGCTGGACGCCAATCCGCTGCAGGATATCGCCAACACGCGCAAGGTGCGCCTGGTGGTCGCGCAAGGCAAGGTGTACGAGCGCGCCAAGCTGGATGCCATGCTGGAGTCAGCGCGCCGCTACGCCGAGGAACACCCGGCGCCGGCGACCGAATAAACTCAGCCGCGCCAGGCCTTTTCGATGGCCGCGATGTCGATTTTCCCCATCGTCATCATGGCATCGAAGGCGCGCTTGGCGGCCGCGCGGTCCGGATCGGTGATGGCTTCGAGCAGGATGCGCGGCGTGATCTGCCACGACAGGCCCCAACGGTCCTTGCACCAGCCGCAGGCGCTTTCCTGCCCGCCGTTGCTGACGATGGCGTTCCATAGACGGTCGGTCTCGGCCTGGTCCTCAGTGGCGATCTGGAAAGAAAAGGCTTCGCTCTGCTTGAATTGGGGGCCGCCGTTCAGGCCCACGCAAGGAATCCCGGCCACCGTGAATTCCACGGTCAGGATATTGCCTTCTTTCCCATCCGGGAAATCGCCCGGCGCGCGCAGGATAGCGCCAACCGAGCTGTCCGGAAAGGTTTCGGCGTAGAACTTGGCGGCGCCGAGCGCGTCGTTGTCGTACCACAGGCAGATCGTGTTCTTGCTGGGCATGGCGGGCCTCCTCAAGGTTTGCGACGGGAGACGCCAATATCGCACATTCTCGCGGCGAGGGCGGTCCAACAGGTAAAATGGCGGGATTCGTTTTATAGGAAAGCCTGCCGCCATGAGTGACTTCGAGATCCCACAAAGCATCACCATTACCCGTCCAGACGACTGGCACCTGCACCTGCGTGACGGCGCCACCATGGCCAGCGTCCTGCCTGACACCGCGCGCCAGTTCGGCCGCGCCATCGTGATGCCAAATTTGAAACCTCCAGTCACCACCGTGGCGCAGGCGGCCGCTTACCGCGACCGTATCCTGGCAGCCCTGCCGGCTGGCATGGAGTTCGAGCCGCTGATGACGCTTTACCTGACCGACAACACCTCGCCGGATGAAATCATCCGCGCGGCGGACAGCGGTTTTGTGCACGCGGTCAAGCTGTACCCGGCCGGCGCCACCACCAACTCGGACGCGGGCGTGACCGACCTGGCCAAGTGCTACAAGGTGCTGGAGACCATGCAGGAAGTGGGCATGCCGTTCCTGGTGCACGGTGAGGTGACCGACCAGGATATCGACCTGTTCGACCGCGAAGCCGTCTTCATCGAGCGCGTGATGCGCCCGCTGCGCAAGGACCTGCCGGCACTGAACATCGTGTTCGAGCACATCACCACCAAGGATGCGGCGCAGTACGTGGCGGAAGCGGAAGGCCCGATCGCGGCCACCATCACCGCCCACCACCTGCTGTATAACCGCAACGAGATCTTCAAAGGCGGCATCCGCCCGCATTACTACTGCCTGCCGGTGCTGAAGCGTGAAGAGCACCGCCTGGCGCTGGTAACTGCGGCAACCAGCGGCGACGAGCGCTTCTTCCTCGGTACCGATTCCGCGCCGCACGCGCAGGGCGCCAAGGAAACGGCTTGCGGCTGCGCCGGCTGCTACACCGCGCTGCACGCGATGGAGCTGTACACCGAAGCCTTTGCCCGCGCCGGCGCGCTGGACAAGCTGGAAGCCTTCGCGTCCCTGAACGGCCCGGCCTTTTACGGCCTGGAGCCGAACAAGGGCAAGATCACCTTGAAGCGCGAGCAGTGGACCCTGCCGCTCGACCTGCCGTTCGGCGATTCCAAACTGATCCCGCTGAACGCCGGCGAAACCATCAACTGGAAAATGGTCTAAGGATCATAGTGTTTTCAGAGATCGACTGGTCCCGCCACTGGTTTGCATCGGTGCGGGACGCCGCTTCCCGCATCGACCTCTCCCTGCCCAGCGTTGTCGTCCCGTTCTGCGAACAGGCAGCCGCGCTGGCGCTGGTCAACCATGCTGGCCAGCCGCTGCGTTTTGTGCCGCAAGCGGACCTGCCGGAAGGCACGGCGTACGAAGAATTCATCGGCGCCACCGGCCAAGTACCGACGCGCGACAACCTGCACGATTTCTTCAACGGCCTTGTCTGGCTGACCTTCCCCACCATCAAGCGTGAGCTGAACGCGCTGCAAGCGGCGCAGATCGCCCAGGACGGCGTGGGCAAGTCGCGCGGTCCCGCGCGCGATGCTGCTACCATCTACGATGAAAATTCGGCCCTGCTGGTGGTGCGCGACGACGCCGACGGCGCCGCCCTGGTGGATGCCTTGCGCAATCACCGCTGGCGCGAGGCCTTCGTGCAGCGCGCGGCGCAGTTCGGCCCGGCGGCGCAAGTCTGGCTGTTCGGCCACGCCCTGATGGAAAAGCTGGTGGCGCCGTACAAGGCGATCACCGCCCACACGCGCGTGGTACTGGCGGGCGACGATTACTGGGCGCTGGACGATGCAGGCCGGCGCGCCTGGATCGACCGCACAGAGGCGCAGCGCCTGGCCGCCGAAGGGCTGGCCAAGGGCGGCTTCACGCCGCTGCCGGTGCTGGGCATTCCCGGCTGGTGGCCGCAGCAGGACGACGCTTTTTACGATGATGTGACGGTGTTCCGCCCCAAGCGGCAAGCCGCCTAACCAGGAGCATGTGAATGGAAAAAATTATCCGCTGGGGCATCCTCGGCACCGGCAAGATCGCCAAGGCTTTCGCCACCGCGCTGCGCGAGGTGCCGGATGCGGAACTGGCCGCGGTCGCGTCGCGCAGCCTCGATAGCGCTACCAGGTTCGCGGCGGAATACGGCGCGCAGCGCGCCCACGGCAGCTACCAGGCACTGGCCGACGATCCGGGCATCGACGCCATCTATATCGCCACGCCGCACGCCATGCACCACGAGAACGCCCTCATGTGCCTGCAGGCCGGCAAGGCGCTGCTGATCGAGAAGGCCTTTACCCTGAACCGGCGCGAGGCGCAGGACATCGCCGACCTGGCGCGCGCGCGCAAGCTGTTCGTGATGGAGGCCATGTGGACGCGCTTCCAGCCCGCGATGCAGGAGGCCAAGCGCCTGATCGACATGGGCGAGATCGGCAATGTGCGCAACCTGCAGGCCGATTTCGGCTTCCCGGCCGATGCCGGTCCCGAGCACCGCTTGTTCAATCCGGCGCTGGGCGGCGGTTCGCTGCTGGACCTGGGCATTTACCCGCTGTCGATGGCGGCTTTCTTCCTTGGTCCGGTGCGGGGCGTGAAAGGCTACGGCGAGCTGGCGCCGACCGGCGTCGACACGCAGGCCAGCTTCGCCCTGCAGCACGAAGGCGGCGCGCTGTCAGTCTGCACCTGCAGCCTGAACACCCGCACCCCGACCACCTTGACCATTTGCGGCGACAAGGGTTTCCTGCGCCTGCATGGCCGTTTCCACCACACGGAGCGCTTCACCATTGGCCTGAACGACGGCAGCGAGCGTGAGTTCCACTTCCCGCGCATCGGCAACGGTTACGCGCATGAAGCGATGGAGGTGGGGCGCTGCCTGCGCGAGGGCCTGCCGGAGAGCGCGACCATGCCGCTGGGCGAGTCGGTTGAGCTGATGGGAGTGCTGGACCAGCTCAGGGCGCAAATCGGCGTGCGCTATGCAGTCGATTAGCCAAGGACACTTCATTACAAAAAATTCGTAGCCCGGGAATTGTTAAAAAGCTATTATCTCCTTTTCAACGAAAATTGGAGGGGGGTTTCATGCATCAAGCAATCCTGAAGCTGGCAGGCGGCGTAGCGCTGGCATTGGCATCTGGCGCGGCGTCGGCGCATTGGACCACCGCCAGTTTTGAAATCGCCGGCCCGATCCAGGAAATTCCTGGTCCTTCCGCGCGCTGCCCGTCCAAGTTCGGCGGCACCGTGACCGGCCATGGCGGCAGCGCCTTGCTGGGCCGCGTGGCTTTTGTCGCCAGCGACTGCATCACCCCGAACGGCGTGATCTACAACTTTGACCGTGGCCGCTTCATCATCATGACCCAGTCCGGCGACCAGATTTACGCCGATTACAGCGGCCAGTTCGTGCCGACCGGCGAGGGCGCCAATTATGTGTTCAGCAGCGCCTCCTTCCGCATTGTGGGCGGCACCGGCCAGTTCATGTTCGCCAGCGGCGGCGGCCAGTTGACCGGCGGCGAGGACATGGTGACCGGCGTGGGCAATATCAAGCTGGCGGGCCGCATCAGCTACTGGGCACGCTGACCTGGCGGTGGCGGGCGGTCGCCTGCAGGATTTGGCGGCATCCTTTACACTGGCCCTCTTTGCCAGCCGGATGCACGCCATGCTCAACAACGACCGCCACCTGAACCTCAAGACCATTCTGGTGACGACCGGCGTCATACTGACGCTGTCGATGGGCGTGCGCCACGGCTTTGGTTTCTGGATGCAGCCGATCTCGCAGGCCAACGGCTGGAGCCGCGAAACCTATTCGCTGGCGCTGGCGCTGCAAAACCTGCTGTGGGGCGCTTTCGGCCCGCTGGCCGGCATGGTGGCCGACCGCTACGGCACGCAGCGCGTGGTGATCGCCGGCGCGCTGGCCTATGTGGCCGGCTTGCTGTGGATGGCGACGGTCACGCAGCCGGCGCTGTTCATCATCGGCTCCGGCGTATTCATTGGCCTGGGCCTGGCCTGCACCGCCTTCGGCGCGGTGAGCGGCATTATCGGCCGCGCGGCGCCGGTGGAAAAACGCTCCTGGGCCTTCGGCGTGTCCGGCGCGGCCAGCTCTTTCGGCCAGTTCCTGATGATGCCGGTCGAGCAGCAGCTGATTTCCGGCATTGGCTGGCAGAATGCTTTCTACGCCCTGGCCGGCGTGGTGTTCCTGCTGATGATTCCCATGTCCAGCTTCCTGCGCGAGCCCAAGCACGCGGTGGCGGCGGGCGATGCCCAGCAGAGCGTCGGCGAGGCCCTGCGCGAAGCGGTCGGCAACCGCTCCTTCCTGCTGCTGGTGGCGGGCTACTTCGTGTGCGGCTTCCAGCTCGTATTCGTGGGCGCCCACCTGCCGGCTTACCTGAAAGACAAAGGCATCGCCTCGCCCGGCGTGGCGGTGATGGCACTGGCGCTGATCGGCCTGTTCAACATCTTCGGCTCCTTTACCGCGGGCCAGCTGGGCGGCAAGCTGCCCAAGCGCTACCTGCTGTCCACCATCTACTTCGCGCGCACGCTGGTGATTGGCCTGTTCCTGCTGGCGCCCTTGACGCAATGGTCGGTCTACCTGTTCGCGGCGGCGATCGGCTTCCTGTGGCTGGCCACGGTGCCGCTCACCAACGGCATCATCGCCGGCGTGTTTGGCCTCAAGCACATGTCCATGCTGGCCGGCGTGGTGTTCCTGTCGCACCAGGTGGGCAGCTTCCTGGGCGTGTGGCTGGGTGGCTACCTGTTCGACCTGCGCGGCAGCTACGACGTGGTATGGGGCATCACGCTCGGCCTGGGCCTCTTCGCCGGCCTG
Source organism: Pseudoduganella guangdongensis (assembly GCF_009857475.1). GTDB lineage: Bacteria > Pseudomonadota > Gammaproteobacteria > Burkholderiales > Burkholderiaceae_D > Rugamonas > Rugamonas guangdongensis. The sequence goes on from NZ_WWCJ01000001.1 coordinate 36,422, forward strand.
GCTAACCTGCCGATCGACGAACGCCCGCTGGCGCGCAATGCAGCGGGCTGGAAGGCGGCCTGAGATGAAGCATCGCTTGCTACGCTTTGGCATGTGGGCCCTGATCGCGGCGGTGCTGGCGCTGGCGTTCGCGGCCTACCTGCAGCCGGGCTTCATGCTGGACTTGGCCAACAGAATCTACCTTTGCCTTTAGTCGACATTCTTTACAGAAATTAGCATTCTGAAATCCACTTCTATGCGAATCAATCGCTTATAAGTTGGCATGTTGTGTGCTTAGACGATCGCGTTTCATCGTTCATCACATCACTATAGGAAGCTAACAATGTCGATTCGTTCCAAAATGTTCGGGGTAGCGCTGTTGGGCGCTTTGATGGGCCAGGCACACGCGGGTGTCACCTTTACCTTTACCCAATCGGGCAGCAATGTCCTGATGCAGTCGTCCGGCGTGCTTGATACGTCCAAGCTGATCGCCGCCGACGTTTTTGGCTGGGGCGGTACCGGTATTGAATCCAACAATGCCCCGCAGTCCGACATCATGGGCGACACCAGCGCGGGCGGCCTTGACCTGGCTTTCCGTTTCAGCGCAGGCAGCAACCACAGCGCGTGGATCGGCAACCTGTTCAGCTTTAACTTCTTCAACTGGGCGAGCAGCGGCAGCACCCAGTTCGCCACCTTCACCAAGGATGACGACGACCGCATTCCCGGCATCGCGATTGCAGCGGACGACCTGGTCGGCAGCCTGTGGACGCCCGATGTCTCGTGGCTTGCCGGCGGCACCCTGGCCAGCCTGGGCCTGACCGCCGGTACCTACACCGTGACCGACAGCCGCACCAATGAATTCATCACGATCCAGGTGGGCGAGCGCCAGGTGCCGCAGGATGTGCCGGAGCCAGGCTCGCTGGCCCTGCTCGGCCTTGGCCTGGCGGGCGCCGTCCTGGCGCGCCGCAAGCGCAAGGCCTGATCGTTGCAGGCGCGCCGCTCAGGCGCGCTTGCGCGACTTGCCGGACTTTTGCGCCAGCTGGGTTTTCTTTTTGGAGGATTTGGCGCTGGCGACGCGCGTCGCCTTGCCTTTGGATTTCTTGCTGGCGCCGTTGCCGGCTTTGCTGCGCGGGGTCGGCGGGACTTCCTCCACCCCGGTGCGCTTGGCGCGCATGGCCGACGGCAGGGCGCCGTCTTCCAGGTTGGCCAGCAGGAAGCGGTTCGGGTCGATGCGGGTGCCGTCCTGATAGGCTTCCAGGTGCAGGTGCGGGCCGGTGGATTTGCCGGTGGCGCCGGACAGGCCGATCAGCTCACCCGCCGCCACCGTGTCGCCCACATTCACATGGCGCTTGTTCAGGTGCGCGTACAGCGAGCGCAGGCCGCCTTCATGCTCGATCACCACCACGTTGCCGTACTTGCTGTCACCCTTGTAGCCCATGCTGGAAGCAACCACGGTGCCGTGGTTGGTGGCCATGACCGGCGTGTTGTGCGGCACGGAGAAATCGATGCCGCCATGCGCGCGGCGGCCGCGCGCGGCGCCAAAGAAGCTGCTGACGCGGCCTGCTTCCAGCGGCAGGCGCCATTGCTGGTCCTTCGGCTGCGCCGGCGGCGGCAGGTCGAGCGGCTCGGGCATGGCGGATGCCGGCTGCACGAAGTTGGCGCCAGCCAGCAGGACGAGTAACAGAATGTTGGTGATCTTTGCCATAAGCGGTCGAGTTTCGCACACTGGTTGCGTTAAGGCAAATGCGTAAATAACTGACAAGGTTTGCTTTCCTTTACTCGAAGGCGTGTGTGTAGTTGAGACGCACGGTGGTGCCGCCGCGCGTGGTGATGGCCGATTGGCGCCGGGTGCCGCTTGCGCCGTCGTTGTAATGGTAGGCGGTGGTGCGGTCCGGATGCAGCACGTCGCTCAGGGCGATGCGCCATTCCTGGCGCGGCGCTGGTTTCCAGCTGGCGCGCAGGTCCAGCTTGCGCTGGTAGGGCGAGAGCGTGCTGCTGATCTCCGACTCGCGGCTCAGGCCGCCCGCCTCGTAGCTGTACTCGGCGTCCAGGCTGAGGGCGCCGTGCTTGTAGTTAAGGGCTGCCACACCGCTCATGGGCGCCTGCCGGTCCAGGCGGTTGTCGGGACCGGGCACGCGGTCCAGGCGCGAGTGGTTGAAGGTGGCGTTGGCGCGCAGCGCCAGCGCCGGCGTGAGCGGCATGCGCGCTTCCAGCGATAGGCCGTAGCTGCGCGCGCCACCATGGTTGGCGGGCATGGCGATCCAGCGCTGGCCTTCGCGGTAGAGCGTGGTGAGGATCACGTTGTCGATATCGCGCGCATACACGCTGGCGCTGAGCAGGCTGTCCTTGGCCCAGTAGTAGTCGATGCCGGCATCCAGGCCCCAGGCCAGTTCAGGGCGCAGGGTGGGATTGCCTTGCGTGTCGGGATTGGTGGCGCTGTTGTTGTTGTCGGCGGTGAAGCGGCGCGGAATCAGGTCGAGCATATTGGGCGCCTTGTAGCTGCGGCTGGCGCCCAGGCGCCACTGGCTGCCGCCGGGCAGTTGCCGCATCCATTCCAGCACTGGGCTGACGACGGTGCTGCGCTGGCGCACCGCTGCCGTGTTGCGGCCGTGTGCTTCGGTGCGCATGGTTTCCCAGCGCAGGCCGGCGGACCAGGCGTCGCTGCCGTTTTTCCATTCATCCTGCGCGAAGGCGGCCAGGCGTTCGATGCGGCCGTCGTAACGGTCGTCGCGCAGGAAGTTCAGCGCCCCGCTGTGGCTGTATTCGTGCTCGACGCGCGATTGCATGCGCTGGATGGCAGAGCCGTCCCAGCCCGCCACCAGGGCGTGGCCGTTGCCGAACGGGTGAGCGTATTTGCCGCCGTGGTTGAAGCCATGTTCGCGTATGTCGCCGTCGACGTGGCGTGTGGTCGGGCCGGCGCCGCCCAGCGGCATGCCGGTGAAGTCAAAGCCGGTGTCGCGCGGCGCCGTGCTGGCCCCCAGCTTGAGCTCCCATTGCGCGTTGCTGGCCAGTTTCCGCTGCCATGCCAGTTCGCTGCGCAGTAAATAGCTGCGCACGGCAAAGCGGCTGCCCACATCGGCAAAGTCGCCCGATTCGCCCAGCCGCACCTCCTCGCTTGAACGGTAGCTGATGACGCGCCGTGTGAGCGTGGCCAGGCTTTGCAGCGAGAACTGGTCGCCGCCTGCGCTGCTCCAGTTCAGGCGCGGCGCGAGATTCAGCGTGCGCGCGGTATTGTCTTCATGGCTGCGGGTCAGGCGCAACAGGCCCGGCTCGCTGTCGGCAATAATGCGGTCGGCGGGCGTGCTGGGGCGGGCCAGCACCACACTGACGCTGTGCGACCAGCCATCCGCCTTGCCGCTGCTTTGCGCGCTCAGGCGCGGCGACCATGTTCCGTGCAGGCCGTCCAGCCCAAGCTGCGCTTCCTGCGTGCTGCGGCGGATGGTCTTGCGCAGCACGATGTTGATGGTGCCGGCTATGCCTTGCGTGCCCAATATGGCGGATGCGGTGCGCAGCACTTCCACCCGCTCGACCACTTCCGGCGGCAGGCTGTCCAGCGCGAAGCCTTGCGGCGCGGTCTGGCCATTCAGCAGCACCTGCGTGTAGCCGTTGCCCAGGCCGCGCATCTTGATGCCGGCCGTGTCGCTGATGGTGATGCCCGGCAGGCGGCGCAGGGCGTCGGCCAGGGTGCGGTCGCCATTGGCGGCCAGCTCGTCGCGCGTGAGCACCAGGGTGCTGGCGGTATCGTCCTTGCGCTGGTCGATGCGGGCGGTTTTGATCTCCACCACCGGCTGCGCGGACGCGGCCTGGCCTGCCAGCGCGGCGGCCAGCATTAATGCAGTGTTCTTCATGCGTTTCCTCGGGATGAGCGCCGCCGCTGCCGTGCATCTGCGCGGCAGGAAGGAAAGGCGGCGGCGGGTAATTTAGTTGCGGCGGCTGGCGTGCAGGCGTTGCAGCGCAGTCCTGGTGGCGTTGGCTTCCAGGTTGCCGAGCAGGGTTTGCGGGTCGATGTTGTCGCCGTTGCGGCTGACCTCAAGGTGCAGGTGGGGGCCGGTGACCTTGCCGCTGGCGCCGGACGTGCCAATCTGCTGGCCGGCCGCGACACGCGCGCCTTCCTTCAGCTGGCGCTTCTCCATGTGGGCGTACAGGGAGCGCAGGCCGTCAGCATGTTCAATGACGATCACGTCGCCCCATTTCGCTTCGCCCCGATACATATTGGTGGACGTGACCACGATGCCAGCGGCTGGCGCCACGATTGGCGTGCCGCGTGGCGCGGCGAAGTCCATGCCGCCGTGTTTGCGGCCAGTCGGGGTGTGCAGGATGCCGAAGAAGGCACTGACACGCAGGCGCTCCATTGGGGCTTGCCAGAGCGGCGCGCTGCCAGAGGCATCCATAGGCGTGGCTGTGGCTGCCCATTCGATGCTGGCTTCAGTGCCAGGCGCGCTATCCGCCCGCCAAGCCAATGCCGGTTGCAGGATCACGCTGGCAAGCAGCACGGCTGGCAGCGCAGCCCACCCCAATACCGCCGCCACCGCACGCGGCATAGCCGGCACCCCATCGCGAATCATGCCGATACGAGCGGCCACCGCATCCACCACGCGGCTGCCGAAGGCCAGCGCAGTGCCATGGCCGGGCATGGCCTGCATACGCATCTGCGTCACCAGCGCAGCGGCGTACGCACGGCGTTGCGCGGCGGGGCGGCCTTCCAGCACCGTGCGGTCGCAGCCCAGCTCCTGGGCCCACGCCATCTGCTTGCCCAAGCGCGCCACCATCGGGTTGAACCACTGCGCCGCCTGCAGCAGGAAGCTCAGGTGCATCCACAAGTGATCGCGGCGGGCCAGGTGGGTCAGCTCATGCTCCACCACCAAGCGTTGCTGGGCCGGTTCAAAATCGCGCAGGTGGCGCGGCAGCAGCAAGACGGGGCGCAGCAGGCCGGCCAGCATGGGCGCGATCGGCGCGTCGATCTCGCGCACTTCCGGCAGCTGGCGGTGCAGGTTGGCGAAGCCGGGATGCGCCGCGAGGTCGAATCGATCCAGGCGCTGCGCGGCGGCCAGCAAGGCGTTCAGATGGCGCCGGGCGCGCAGCCAGCGCGCGCATGCCGCAGCCAGGCCGGCAGCGTAAATCGCAAGCCAGGCATAACCCAGCCAGCGCAGAAGCGGAGCCGGCGCCAGCGGCGTGCCGCCTTCGTCCGTTCCGTCCTTGTCCGCAAGGTCCGCATGGCCAGCCGCTGGCGGCGCCCAATGCGGCGCCGGGCTGGCGACGGCGGCGACCATGACGCCCGGTAGCTCGAGCGCAGGAACGATGCTGGGCCGCCAGCTGGCGGGCAGCAACCCAAATGCAAGGCTGGCGGCAACCGCGCCAACCGCCAGCAGCCACGGCGTGCGCCGCGCCTGCAGGGCGGGCCAGACGCGGGCAGCGCTGCGCAGCAGGAGCCAGGCCGCTGCACCAACCACCAGGCTGGCCAGGCAGGCTTGCAGGAAAAGCAAGGGGAACATCGGCTTACTCCTGGTCTTCCGGCCATTCGCTGAGCAACTGCTCCAGCTCTTTCAGCTCATGCTGGTTCACCAATTTGGAGCCGGTGAACATATTGACCGGGAGCGGCGCATTCATTTCCATCACGCGGTGCGAAAAATCATGGGCAAATGCGGCCAGTGTTTCAACCTTTTCGAGCACTGGCGCGTATACGTTCATACCGTGGGCCGAATGTTGGCTGATCATGCCCTTTTCCAGCATGCGCTCCAGGGTCTTGCGGGTGGAGGAGTAGGACCAGGCCAGTTCTTCCTCCACGCGGTCATGGATTTCACGGGCGCTGAGCGGATGCTGCTTCCACAGGGCTTTGAGCAGGGTCAGTTCGGTAATGGATGGAATGGCCATAGGGGCTCCTTGTGACGTTTGACGGCAGTATGCGACATGTGTCGCACTATTGCAAGGAGTTTATGCGACACGTGTCACATGGGTTATCATTGGACTATATGAAGAAACTTGCAATCATCATCACAGCGCTTGCCGCTCTCGCCGCATGCAGCGGCAAACGCCTGACCGAGGACGACGTCCGGGCCGTCATGGGCAGCGTGGAAGCCTCCGTCAAACGCCATGACGCCAACAGTCTGGTCGCCCATTTCGCCCCCAACGCCATGATCATGGTATCCATGCCCGGCACCAGCGGCTTGTCGCGCATGAGCGTAGGCGAATACAAGACCATGCTGGAGGGACTGTGGAAAGTGCAGCTCCATTCCAGCTATGAAGTCAGCAACCGCGAGGTCGCACTATCCTCCAACGGCCGCAGCGCCACCGCGCGCGATATCGCGAAAGAGGTCGTGCTGCTGCCAGGTGAGCGCATGGAATCGCTGAGCAAGCAGAAGGCCGAAATTGCACTGGTCGACGGCGTGCCGCGCATTATCTCGCTCACGTCGGAAGTGGAATCCCTGACCGCCACGCCGACCACGGCCAAGAACTGACTTGGTCGGTGATGGGTGTGGGGGCTGCCAAGTGGCAGACACACTCGCGCTGGACCACCCTGGCGAATACGAGTGATGTGCAGAAGGATGCGCAATGCAATCGCGAGTTTCAGGCGCTTCGAACCGAGGGCGTGCCGACATTCCTGATTTACGGTAAAGATGTTCAGCAAGGCTTCCGCAAGGACGCCTTGTACAAGGCGCTAATTCACAAACGGCAGGACTGATGAATGAATAAGACGATTATTTGCCCAAAGTGTTCGCATGTGCGTCCCAAGGATGCGACCAATCCCGAGTGGCAATGCCCTGCCTGTGGTGTTTGCTACGCCAAGGTGGGCAGCACGGAGATTCCGCCGTCTGACGCGCACTTGCGTGAGCGGATGCGCCCAGCTCCGCAAGTTAAGGCGGTTGCTGGACAGGGCTGGAACCTTGGCTTGGTTGTCAAGGTGGCCCTGGTGGTCATGCTGGGCTGGGGCCTGAGTGTGGTCCTCAAGAATCGCCAGCCTGCTGCGGAGAGCGAAGAAGTTGAGGTCGTGGCTGCAGAGCGGGAGTCCGGTGCCGGCGTGGCGTTGGCGAATGCTGCCTTGCAGGTGTCTGCCGTCGATGCGGGCGTGCTGAAGGATCTGGGCGCCAAGCTTGAAGGCTCCTGCGCGCGCAACAAGTACGGCCTGTCCGAATCGGCCTGCGTTGATCGCGTGCGCCAGCGCGGCGACTTGTGTGCGAACCGGACGGCGGCCCAGTTCCCGGGGCAAATCGGCAATACCGACCGTATGCAGGAGATCATGCGCGTGTACGTCGACTGCATTTTCGAGCGGCGGTGACTTGCCGGGGCTACCCGGTGCGAGAATTTGTGCGCTTGAATCAGGCAATGCGGCGGGGGCAATCAGACCTTAAGGAACTCCTCGCGGCCGCCGAGCCAGCGTTCAAGGTGGGCTTCCACCGTGGCTTTGTTGGCGGGCGTGGCTTCGTGCAGCAGGGCGTGGGCGACGTCGCGGGCCTGGTCGACCAGCCAACCGTCGGTTTCCAAATCGGCGAAGCGCAGCATGGCCTGGCCGGACTGGCGCGAGCCGAGGAATTCGCCGGGGCCGCGGATTTCCAGGTCGCGGCGCGCGATCTCAAAGCCGTCCGTGGTTTCGCGCATGGTCATCAGGCGCTGTTTGGCGATCGGGCCGAGCGGGCTTTGATATAGGAGCAGGCAGACCGAGGCCGCCGAGCCCCGGCCAACGCGCCCGCGTAGCTGGTGCAGCTGCGACAGGCCGAAGCGTTCGGCGTGCTCGATCACCATCAGCGAGGAGTTCGGCACGTCGACGCCCACCTCGATCACGGTAGTGGCGACCAGCACGTGGATGTCGCCGGCGGCAAAGGCGTCCATCACGTCGGCTTTCTCGGCGGGCTTGAGGCGGCCGTGCACCAGGCCGACGCGCAAGTCGGGCAGGGCGGCGGCCAGCGTTTCGTAGGTTTCGGTGGCGGTCTGCAGCTGCAGCGCCTCCGATTCTTCGATCAAGGGGCAGACCCAGTAGGCCTGGCGGCCTTCCAGCGCGGCGGCGTGCACGCGCGCGATCACTTCGTCGCGCCGGTTCTGGTCGACCACGGCCGTGACAATCGGCGTGCGGCCGGGCGGCAGTTCGTCGATCACCGACACTTCGAGGTCGGCGTAGTAGGTCATGGCCAGCGTGCGTGGGATCGGGGTGGCGGACATCATCAGCTGGTGCGGCACGTTGTCGCCATTGCCTTTGTTGCGCAAGGTCAGGCGCTGGCCGACGCCGAAGCGGTGCTGTTCGTCGACAATGATCAGGCCCAGTTTTGCGAACTGCACGGCGTCCTGGATGATGGCATGGGTGCCGATCACCAATTGCGCTTCACCCGATTCCACCAGCGCGTAGGCGGCTTCCTTTTCTTTCTTTTTCAGGCTGCCGGTCAGCCAGGCGACCTTCACGCCCAGCGGCTCCAGCCAGGCAGCGATCTTGCGGAAGTGCTGGTCGGCCAGGATTTCGGTCGGCGCCATCAGGGCGGCCTGGTAGCCGCTGTCGATCGCCTGCGCGGCGGCCAGCGCGGCGACGATGGTCTTGCCGCTGCCGACATCGCCCTGCAGCAGGCGCTGCATGGGGTAGGGCTGTTTGATGTCGGCGCGGATTTCCTTCAGCACGCGTTGCTGGGCCTTGGTCAGCTTGAATGGCAGCGAGGCTTCGAAGGCGGCCGATAAGCTGCCGGCTTTGCCCAGCACGGCGGCGCCCTTGGCGCGGCGTGCGCGCTGGGCCCGTTTCAGCGACAGCTGCTGCGCCAGCAGTTCGTCGAACTTGACGCGCGTCCAGGCCGGGTGGGTGCGGTCGATCAGGGCGTTCTCGTCGATTTGCGCGGGCGGGTAGTGCAGGGTGCGCACGGCGGTTTCCAGCGGGTGCAGGCGCAGGGATTGCAGGATTTCCGGCGGCAGGGTGTCGGTCCAGTCCACGCGCTTCATCGCGTCCGCGATCGCGCGCCGCAGCACCAGTTGCGACAGGCCTTCGCCGGACGGGTAGACCGGCGTGAGCGAGGTTGGCAGCGGTGCGCCTTCGTTCACGATCTTGTAGGCCGGGTGCACCATCTCGGCGCCGAAGAAGCCGTGCCGCACTTCGCCGCGCGCCCGCACGCGGGTGCCTTCGGCCAGTTGCTTGGTCTGGCTGCCGTAGAAGTTCATGAAGCGCAGCTGGATATCGCCCGTCTCGTCGGCGATATGCACCAGCAACTGGCGCCGTGGCTTGTAGGCGATTTCGTTGGAGGTGACCACGCCTTCCACCTGCGACACTTCGCCGCCGCGCATGCAGGCTTCGCGCACGGTCAGGACCTCGGTCTCATCCTCGTAGCGCATGGGGAGGTGCAGCGCCAGGTCCATGTCCGAGCGCAGGCCAAGCTTGGCGAGCTTGCTCTCGGCGGTGGCGGCGGGTTTTTTAGCTGCGGCAGGCTTCTTTTGCTTCGTTTCCGGCATGTTGGGCATGGTATGAACACCAGGCTTGGATTCTAACCCGGTTGCTGGCGCCCGTGGCTGGCATTGGCAATTGCCCGGCAGCGGGAACCGGCCGCAGCGGGGCGGGCGGCGCGGTTCCGGGCCGGTTTATCGGGCGTGACGGGCAAATAGGCGCTTTTTGCGTGAAATTTGGGCAAATGCCGTAAAATAGAGGGTTGCCCAACAGTTTTAGTAGTCCGTCAATGTACTCGCTATCCGATTTCGATTTCCATCTGCCGCCAGAGCGTATTGCGCAATTCCCTCTGCCGGACCGCAGCGCGTCGCGCCTCCTGCATGTGGACGGCAAGACCCTGCACGACCGCCAATTCACCGACATCATCGACCAGCTGCAGGCTGGCGACCTGCTGGTGATGAACAATACGCGCGTGCTGAAGGCCCGATTCTTCGGCGTCAAGGACAGCGGCGGCAAGGTGGAAGCGCTGGTGGAGCGCGTCCTGGACACCCGTACCGTGCTGGCCCAGCTGCGCGCCTCGAAGTCGCCCGGCCCGGGCGTGAAGATCCGCCTGGCCGACGCTTTCGACGTCACGGTTGGCGAGCGCGCCGGCGAATTCTTCACCCTGCACTTCGATGCCGACGTGTTCGACCTGATCGAGCAGTACGGCCGCCTGCCGCTGCCGCCCTATATCGAGCATGCGCCGGGCGAAGTGGACGAGACCCGCTACCAGACCGTTTTCAACAAGGTGCCGGGCGCCGTGGCCGCGCCGACCGCCGGCCTGCACTTCGATGAGCCGCTGCTGGAGAAGCTGCGCGCCAAGGGCGTCAAGTTCGCCTATGTGACCCTGCACGTGGGCGCCGGCACCTTCCAGCCGGTGCGCACCGAGAACCTGGCCGAGCACAAGATGCATACCGAGTGGTACACCATGCCGCAGGAAACCGTGGATGCTGTGCGCGAAGCACGTGCTGCCGGCCGCGATGTGGTGGCGGTGGGCACGACCTCGCTGCGCGCGCTGGAATCGGCTTCGCAGGGCGGCGCCCTGGAAGCGGGCAGCGGCGACACCAACCTGTTCATCACGCCGGGCTACCAGTTCAAGACCGTGACCCGCCTGATCACCAATTTCCACCTGCCGAAGTCCACCCTGCTGATGCTGGTGAGCGCCTTCGCAGGCTTTACCGAGATCCGCCACGCCTACCAGCACGCGATCGCGAACGAATATCGCTTCTTCAGTTATGGCGATGCCATGCTGCTGACGACGCAGAACCGAGCTTAAGGAACACCCATGCTTGAATTTAAACTGATCAAAAAAGACACCACCGGCAAGACGCACGCCCGTCGCGGCACCGTGAAGCTGAACCACGGTGAAGTGCAGACCCCGATCTTCATGCCGGTCGGCACCTACGGTTCGGTCAAGGCCATGTCGCCGCTGGAGCTGAAGGAAATCGGCGCCCAGATCATCCTCGGCAACACCTTCCACCTGTGGCTGCGCCCGGGTAACGACGTCATGTCCAAGTTCGGCGGCCTGCACGGCTTCATGGGCTGGGACAAACCGATCCTGACCGACTCTGGCGGCTTCCAGGTGTTCTCCCTGGGCGAAATGCGCAAGATCACCGAGGAAGGCGTGACCTTCAACTCGCCGATCAACGGCGACAAACTGTTCCTGTCGCCGGAAATCTCGATGCAGATCCAGCGCGTGCTGAATTCGGACATCGTGATGCAGTTCGACGAGTGCACCCCGTACGAAATCGACGGCCGCCCGGCCACGCTGGACGAAGCCGCCAAATCGATGCGCATGTCCCTGCGTTGGGCGCAGCGTTCGATGAACGAGTTCAAAGCCGGCGAAAACCCGAATGCGCTGTTCGGCATCGTGCAGGGCGGCATGTATGAAACCCTGCGCGACGAGTCGCTGGAAGGCCTGGAAAAGATCGATTTCCCGGGACTGGCCATCGGCGGCCTGTCGGTCGGCGAGCCGAAGGAAGACATGATGCGCATCCTGCAGCACGTCGGCCCGCGCCTGCCGGAGAACAAGCCGCACTACCTGATGGGCGTCGGCACGCCGGAAGACCTGGTCAATGGCGTGGCCAACGGCGTCGACATGTTCGACTGCGTGATGCCGACCCGGAATGCGCGCAATGGCTGGATCTTTACCCGCTTCGGCGACGTCAAGATCAAGAATGCGCGTTACAAGGATGACAAGGAGCCGCTGGACGCGACCTGTTCCTGCTACACCTGCCGCAACTTCAGCCGCGCCTACCTGCACCACCTGCACCGCGCGCAGGAGATCCTGGGCGCGCGCCTGAACACTATCCACAACCTGCATTATTACCTGGACATCATGCAGCAGATGCGCGATGCCCTGGATGCGGACCGTTTCCCGGACTGGGTACAAGAATTCCACGCCGATCGCGCGCGTGGTATTTAAATCCTGGCCAGTCGCCTATATATAGGTGGGCAACCGAGGCGGTGCTAGAATACACCGCTTGATTTTTACCTAACTTAAGAATTTGGAGTCACCGTGTTCATTTCCAACGCATACGCCCAATCCGCCGCTGCCGACGCAGGCATGATGGGCAACCTGGGTACTTTCCTGCCACTGATCCTGATGTTCGTGGTTATGTACTTCCTGATGATCCGCCCGCAGCAAAAGCGCGCGAAAGAGCAGAAAGCCATGATGGAAGCCCTGGCCAAGGGTGATGAAGTTGTCACCATTGGCGGCATCCTGGGCAAAGTGTCCAAAGTGACCGATCAGCACGTGACCATCGAAGTTGCCACCGGCACCGAGATCGTAGTGCAAAAGCATGCCGTGTCCTCCCTGCTGCCGAAAGGCACCCTGAAGGGCCTGTAATGCATGGCGCGGGCAGCTTGTGCTGCCCGTTTTTGTATTGCCTGAACATTCAAGACTATGAATCGCTATCCTGTCTGGAAATACATCCTCATTGTCGTGGTGGTGCTGCTTGGCGCCCTGTACACGGCACCTAATTACTTCGGCCAGACGCCTGCGCTGCAGGTCACCAGCGGCAAGTCTACTGTCAAAGTGACCAGCGCCCTCGCCACCCAGGTGGAAGAGCTGCTGAAGAAGGACAACATCAAAACCGACGGCGTGGCCGTCGACGGTTCCGGCCTGCACGCTTCCGTGCGCGCCCGCTTTGCCGATACCGACACCCAGTTCAAGGCGCGCCTGGCGCTGGAGAAGGGCCTGAATTCCGATCCGAACGACCCGACCTATATCGTCACGGTCAACCTGGTATCGAACACCCCGCAATGGATGCAATCGCTGCACGCCCTGCCCATGTACCTGGGCCTGGACCTGCGCGGCGGCGTGCACTTCCTGATGCAGGTGGACACCAAGGCCGCGTTGACCAAGCGTATCCAGGGCATGCAGGCGGCGATCAAGTCCCAGCTGCGCGACAAGAACGTGCGTGCGGTGGTCGATCGCTCGGGCGACACCATCGTGGTCAAGTTCCGTGATGATGCGACCCGCCAGCAAGGCAAGAAAATCATCCTGGATCAGCAGCCGGACCTGAACCTGGCGGAAACCGCGGAAGGCGACGAGCTGCGCCTGGTCGCCAGCCTGAAACCGGCTGCGCTGAAAGCCACCCTGGACAACGGCGTGCAGCAGAATATCGCCACCCTGGGTAAGCGCGTGAACGAACTGGGCGTGACCGAGCCGATCATCCAGCAGCAAGGCCCTGACCGTATCGTGGTGCAGCTGCCAGGCGTGCAGGATGCCGCGCGCGCCAAGGACATCATCGGCCGTACCGCCACCCTGGAAATCCGCATGGTCGACGAAAGCGTGACCCCGGGTACCGAACTGTCCGCATCCATCCCGTACAACTCCGAGCTGTTCACCGCCGGTAAAGGCACCCCTGTGGTGCTGTACAAAGACGTGGTGCTGACCGGTGACTACATCTCCAGCGCTACCGCCAGCTTCGACCAGAACCAGCAGCCTGCCGTCAGCATCGACCTGAACGGCGACGGCGGCCGCAAGATGCGCGAAGCGACCCGCGACCGCGTCGGCAAGAAGATGGCCATCGTGCTGTGGGAAAAGAAGAAAGCCGAAGTGCTGTCGGTGGCGACCATCCAGGAAGAATTGGGCAGCCGCTTCAACATCACCGGCATGGGCAGCATGGAAAACTCGGCTGAACTGGCGCTGCTGCTGCGCGCCGGCGCGCTGTACGCCCCGATGGAAGTGATCGAACAGCGTACCGTCGGTCCTGCACTGGGCGCCGAGAACATCAAGAAGGGCTTCTACTCCACGATGTACGGCTTTGCCGCCATCGCGGTGTTCATGATCATCTACTACATGATGTTCGGCTTCTTCTCGGTGCTGGCGCTGGCCGTCAACCTGCTGCTGCTGATCGCCATCCTGTCGCTGCTGCAGGCCACCCTGACATTGCCGGGTATCGCCGCAATTGCGCTGGCGCTGGGTATGGCGATTGACGCCAACGTGCTGATTAATGAACGCATACGCGAGGAATTGCGCAACGGGGCCAACCCGCAGGCCGCGATTTCCGCCGGCTTCGAGCACGCCTGGCACACCATCCTGGACTCCAACGTGACCACCCTGATCGTGGGTATCGCGCTGCTGGTGTTCGGTTCCGGTGCGGTGCGCGGCTTCGCCGTGGTGCACAGCCTGGGTATTTTGACTTCGATGTTCTCCGCAGTCTTCGTTTCGCGCGGCGTGGTGAACCTGTGGTACGGCCGTAAGAAGAAGCTGCAGTCGCTCTCTATCGGCACCGTATGGAAACCAGCCAACTAAGGAAATAGAGATGGAATTTTTCCGCATCCGTAAAGACATCCCGTTCATGCGGCACGCGTTGATCTTCAACATCGTGTCGATGCTGACCTTCGTGGCAGCCGTGTACTTCCTGGTCACCAAGCAGCTGCACTTCTCGGTGGAGTTCACCGGCGGCACCGTGATGGAAGTGAAGTACGCGCAGGCAGCCAATCTGGAAAAGGTGCGCGCCACCCTGACCGGCCTGGGCTACCACCCTGAGGTGTCGGCCATCGACACCGCGCGCGACGCCATGATCCGCCTGCCGAATGCCGCCGGCACCAGCGCCGCCGACACCGCAGCGCGCGTGTTCGGCGAGCTGTGCAAGGCCGAGCAAGGTACCGTCAAGCAGATCGACAAAGTCACCGACAAGGGCGCGCACGAGATGAAGAGCGCCTGTATCCACGCCGACGGCAGCGAAGGCGTGGCGCTGCAGAAGGTGGAATTCGTCGGCCCGCAGGTCGGCGAAGAACTGGCGCAGAACGGCCTGAACGCCCTGATCATGGTGGTGGTGGGCGTGATGATCTACCTGGCCATCCGCTTCGAATGGAAATTCGCAGTGGCCGCCATCGTGGCGAACTTGCACGACGTGGTGATCATCCTTGGCTTCTTCGCCTTCTTCGAATGGGAATTCTCGCTGACCGTGCTGGCCGCCGTGCTGGCGGTGCTGGGTTACTCGGTCAACGAATCGGTGGTTATCTTCGACCGTATCCGCGAGAACTTCCGCAAGCAGCGCAAGATGACCGTGCATGAAGTGATCGACAACGCGATCACCTCCACCATCTCGCGTACCATCATCACCCACGGCTGCACCCAGCTGATGGTGCTGTCGATGCTGTTCCTGGGCGGCCCGACCCTGCATTACTTCGCAATCGCGCTGACCATCGGTATCTGCTTCGGTATTTACTCCTCCGTGTTCGTGGCAGCCGCCGTGGCCATGTGGCTGGGCGTGAAGCGCGAAGACCTGATCAAGCCGATCAAAGAGAAAGACGAAACCGACGGCGCCGTCGTTTAAGCGCAGTCCTTCGCCCCTCTGTAAAAAGCAGCCCTAACCGGCTGCTTTTTTTATGGCCGCGACCAGTTCGGCAGGCGCGTCCTGCGCGTCGAGCGTCAGGCCGGCTTCGTCCGGCTGCAGGGGTTCGAGCGCGGCCAGCTGGCTGTCCAGCAGGGCGACCGGCATGAAGTGGCTGCCGCGCGCTTGCATGCGCTGGGCGAATAGTTCGCGCGCGCCGTGGATGTGGGCGAAGCGCAGGCCGGGGTCGGCGGCGCGCAGGCGGTCGCGGTAGCGGCGGCGCAGGGCGGAGCAGGAGAGCACCAGCCCTTGCCCGGCGACGGCGGCGGCGCTGATCTCGGCGGCCAGGCTGGACAGCCATGCGGCGCGGTCGGCGTCGGTCAGGGGCACCCCGGCGCGCATCTTGGCGATGTTGGCGGGGCAGTGGTAGTCGTCGCCCTCCACGAAGCGCACACCCAGCGCCTCGGCCAGGGCGGCGCCGACCGAGCTTTTACCGCTGCCGCTCACGCCCATCACCACCCAGCGTGCGCTCATGCGCTTTCCCGCGCCATCAAGGTGAAGCCCAGGTCGATGCGCTGCGCCGCCACCTCGCTGCCGCGGATGCTGGCCAGCAGCAGGCTGGCGGCTTCAAAGCCGGTCTGGTACAGCGGCGTGCCGACCGTGGTCACCGAGGGCTTCATCCAGGCCGAGGCGGGCAGGTCGTTGAAGCCGCCAATGGCCAGTTGCTCGGGCACGCTGATGCCGCGCCGCTGGCATTGGAAGATGGCGCCGTGCGCCAGGTCGTCGTTGCAGCAGAAGATCGCGTCCAGCTCGGGCACTTTGGCCAGCATGCGTCCCAGCAGCTCGGCGCCGAGGGCGATGGTGGAAGGTTCCGGCACCAGCAGCTCGAGCGCGGGATCGGCCAGGCCGGCCTCGCGCATCGCCTTGCGGTAGCCTTCGGCGCGCCGCAGGGTGCGCTCGTCGAGCTGGGCGGCCATGTAGCCGATGCGCTTGCGGCCTTTGTCCAGCAGGTAGCGCGTCATGGCGTAGCCGGCGTCCACTTGCGAGAAACCGACCGACATCGCGCCCGGCTCCGGCGACAGGTCCATCATCGACACCACCGGCACGCGCGAGGTGGCCAGCATCTGCTGCACGCGCGGGCTGTGCGTCAGGCCGGACAGCAAGATGCCGTCCGGGTTCGACTGCATATAGGCGAACAGCAGCTTTTCTTCCTCCGCATCGGAGTAGCGCGTATTGCCGATCAGGATCTGGTAGTTGCAGGGATCGAGCGCGTCCTGGATGCCGGCCAGCACCGCCGTGAACACGGCGTTGGAGAGCGACGGCACCAGCACCGCAATCACCTTCGATTGCGCCGAGGCCAGGGCGCGCGCGGCGCGGTTGGGCACATAGCCTAGTTCCAGGATCGCCTTGTCCACGCGCTCGCGCAAGGTGGCCGACACCAGTTCCGGCTGGTTGATGGCGCGCGACGCGGTCATCGGCGCCACGCCGGCGTGCGCGGCAACTTCTGAGAGGGTGACCTTGCCGAGTGCTCGGCTCTTGGTAGTGGGACTCTTGCTCATGCGGGAATTATAACTATGTTAAGCTGCTGGCCTCTCAAAAAAGGAGCCCCGATGAGCCGTACCGGCCGCCTGTTCCAATTGATGGATGCCATGCGCGGCAGTCGCCGTCCCGTGACCGCGGCGGCACTGGCCGAGCAACTGGGCGTCTCCGAGCGCACCATTTACCGCGATATGCAAACGCTGGCCGAACTGGGCGCGCCGGTGGAGGGCTCGGCCGGCCTGGGCTACCTGCTGCGCAGCGGCTTCTTCCTGCCGCCGCTGATGTTCGATGTCGATGAACTGGAAGCGCTGGTGCTGGGCGCGCGCTGGGTGCGGCGCCAGGGTGATCCGGTGCTGGCGCAAGCTGCCGCCAATGCGCTGGCCAAAATCGCCACCGCCACGCCCAACGATTTGCGCGACGATATGGCCGACACCAGCCTGTGGGTGCCGCTGGGGCGCGACGCTCCCGAGCATGATGAATTCGTGCAGCCGGCGCGCGAGGCGATCCGGCGCCAGCACAAGATGCGCATCCATTACCGCGACGAGAATGGCGCCACCTCGGAACGCACGGTGTGGCCGTTTGCGCTGGCGTTCTTCGAAGGCCGCCGCCTGCTGGCCGCCTGGTGCGAGATGCGCAAGGCGAATCGCCACTTCCGCATCGACCGCATCGCGCAGGCCGAGGCGCTTGCGGAACGCTATCCAACGCCGCGTCATGCCTTGCTCAAGGTGTGGCGAGAAGAAAATGCGATCAAGGATGGCGACTACTGACAGGAACTGTCAGGAGCCTTTGATTACCATAGGCGCATTGGATCAACCACCCTGGAGTTAAACGATGCGCCTGTATCAAAATCCCCTGTCCTCCAATGCCCGCCGCGCCTTGCTGGTTGCAAGGCATCTGGGCATGACGCTGGAAGAAGTGTTCGTCGACCTCGGCAGCGAAACCGAACGCGCGCGCCTGCATGAAGTGAATATCTGCGGCAAAGTACCGGTGCTGGACGACGACGGTTTCGTGCTGTGGGAATCCTGCGCCATCATGCAATACCTGGCCGACAAGCACGGCGCCGAGGACCTGTATCCCAAGGCGCTGCAAGCGCGCGCCGACGTCAACCGCTGGATGTTCTTCGCGGCCCAGCATTTCTCGCCGGCGGTTGGCATCCTGACCTGGGAATACCTGTGGAAGAAATTCGTCACCGGCGAAGATCCGGACCCGGTTGAGATCGCGAAAGGCGAAGCTTTCGTGCATGAGCACGCATTGGTGCTCGACAAGCACCTGGCGCAGCGCGAGTGGCTCAGTGGCAGTGCCCTGACCTTGGCCGACTATGCGGTGGCGGCGCCGATGATGTACATCGACCGTGCCAAGGTGCCGGTCGGGCAATACACTCACCTGATGGCCTGGTATGAACGCATGCGCCAGTTGCCTGCCTGGAAGGAAACCGAGACGCCCTGGCCTTTTTAAATTTATGTGAGATCACGCACAGAGTGCGGCCGGGTCGGGACTTAAGATGGAACCGTCTCTTTCAGGACATCCCTAGTTTTGGACTTGGCCCACTCTCACGAGTGGGCATTTTTTTTTGAAAGGGACATGATGCAATCCGTATCGGTACTGACTTCCAGCATCGCCTACCGCGAACTGGGCCAGCGCAGCGCGCGCGCCGTGATCTTCTTGCACGGGAATCCCACCCACTCCTACATCTGGCGCCACATCATGCCGCACGTGGCGCAGAAGGCGTATTGCCTGGCGCCCGACCTGATCGGCTTCGGCGCCTCGGGCAAGCCCGACATCGCCTACAGCTTCCTGGAACACGCCGCCTATCTGGAAGCCTTCCTGCAGCAGATGGCAGTGGAGGAGTTGATCCTGGTGGGGCAGGACTGGGGCGGGGCGCTGGCGATCCACCTGGCCGCGCGCTACCCGTCCAAGGTGCGCGGCGTGGCGCTGATGGAATTCGTGCGCCCCAGCCCGACATGGGAAGACTTCCACCCTCTGGAGCAGGCGCGCGAACGCTTCAAGCTGATGCGCGCGGCCGGCACGGGTGAAGAGTATGTGTTGCAGCAGAATTTCTTCATCGAACAGATGCTGCCGAAGGGCTCCCTGCGCACGCTGACGGCGGAAGAAATGGACGCCTACCGCGCCCCCTTCCCAACGCCGGAATCGCGCAAGCCGATGCTGGCCTTCCCGCGCATGATGCCGATTGCCGGCGAACCGGCCGACGTTTATGAACTGATCGAGCGCAACGAGTCGATCATGGCGACCGCCCAGTACCCCAAGCTGATCCTATTCAGCCCAAACGGCGTGCTGACCCCGCGCGCCGTGGCCGAGCGCTATGCCGCGCGCTTCGCCAATTCCAAGCTGGTGGAGCTGGGCGAAGGCACGCACAACATCCAGGAAGACCACCCGGAAGCGATTGGCCGTGCCATCGCCGACTGGCTGCCGTAAAAAAAATGGGGTACGTCCCCATTTTTTTTCTAGTGCAGCAGGGCGGAGGTGAGGGACTTCACTTCTTCCGCCGACTCTTCCATGATGGAGGCCAGGGTGCCGTCGCCGATGGCGAAGTCGATCGTGCTGGCGGCGGACATGGAGGTGGCGCCCGGGCGTGAGTGCAAAGGCGAGGCGATCGGCGACAGGTCGTTGGCCAGCAGCAGGGTGTCGCCCAGGTTCTCGGGCGGCAAGGCGCGCAAGCCCTCCCACATGGCTTCCACCGACTTCATCACATTCTCGGGAATCATCAGCTTTTGCAGCACGCCGCGCCCGATCTGCACCTCGCCGTGCGTGACCCAGTCCTCCGGGTCGCCATCCATCACCTCGGGATAGGCTTCCGCCTGCGACAGCATGTAGAAGCCGCCCACTTCGTGCACGATGCCGGCGAACATGGCGGTATCGGGGTCGACATGGGACACGCGCCGCGCAATCACCTGCGCCAGCGCCGCCACGTGGGCGGTGTGCTGCCACAGCTGGTTGGACTTGGCCTTGAGCAGGGGATTGCGGATCTTGCTGCTCAGCTGGCGCACGATCACGGAGGCCACCAGCGATTGCAGGGTGCGCACGCCCAGGCGCTGCACCGCTGTCTTCACGCTGGAAATCTCCATGCCGGAGCGGTTGTAGGCCACCGAGTTGGCAATGGCCACCGTGCGCGCCGCCAGCAGCGGGTCGGCCTGCACCAGCTTGGCTGCCAGGTCGATATGGCAATTGTCGTCGTTGAGCGCGCGCTGCAGCTTCATCGACGCGTCGATATTGGTGGGGAAGGCAAGCTCACCGCGGCCCGCTTGGGCGGCAATTGCTTTAAAGGCGTCCAGTCTGTCCATGCGAAAATTATAAGCAGAAAATTGCCTTAGGGAACTATCCCGCCGCAATTATTTTGATGAATTCTTCCGCAGGCCGTGCCGGACGCGATTGAAATACGCTATGCGCCCGGACTCAGCCTTCGCCGAAGATGGCGTCGCACCCTTCCACAGTGCCTTCGACATCCCCCAGTTCGTCGACCAGTTCCAGGTCTTCGAGTTCCTCCACCGCATTGGTGAAGCTGTTGTGCTTGGTGGCACCGATCAGGCGGTAGATTTCACCGTCTTCGTTGCGGATGCCAATTAGCAGTTTTTCCTTGCGCACGGTGTCAACCGTGGTGCTCTCCAGCAGCAGGTTGCCGGTGATTTGTTTGTCGAATTCAGCAGGCGTTACGCCTTCCAGCAGGGCAGTTTTCAGCATTCTTTCATTCTTTATAGTGGTGTACCGGCACTGATCGTGGCCTTCAGCCCGGCCAGGGTGCGTTCCAGGGCGTCAAAATCGGCGTCGCTGTAGTCGGAGAACAGTTGTACTCCTTTGGCGACAATCACGGGAAACACTTCGGCAAACAGCGCCTCGCCCGCCGGGGTCAGGCGGACGAAGAAGGAGCGCTTGTCGCCGGCGTTGCGTTCCTTTTCCACCAGGCCCTTCTGTTCCAGGCGTTCGATGACGCCGGTCAGGGTGCCCTTGGTGATCAGGGTGCGCTCGCCCAGCTCCTTATAGCTCATGCCGGGGGTGTTGCCCAATGTGGCGATGATATCGAATTGCGCGTGGGTGAGGCCAAGCTGGCGCACATGCGCACCAGACCACCTCTCAAACCCCTGCATGCATTCGGCCAGCAGCCGGATGCTTTTCAAATACCGTTCGCCCATGACACAGGATTATAGCGCCCGCCTGCCTTGCACTGCATCGGTTACCATATGCAAACTTATAACAATGTGCAGTTTTCGCCATGCCCCAACACGCGCGCGGTATCCTGGCCCTGCTGGTGGTGACCCTGGTCTGGGGGACAACCTTCCCCGCCATGAAGGACATGACCGACAGTCTGTCGGCCAACTGGATCGTGGTGTCGCGCTTTGCCATCGCGGGCGTGCTGCTGTCGCCCTTCCTGTGGCGCGCGCGCTGGCGCGACCTGCACTACGGCTTTCTGGCCGGGGGGCTGCTGTTCTTCTGCTACCTGGCCCAGGTGGAAGGCCTGAGCCTGACCTCGTCCAACCGCAACGCCTTCATCTGCGGCCTGAATGTGCTGGTGGTGCCGCTGCTGGGCATCGCCATGGGCCGGTGGCCGGACCGGCGCATCGTGCTGGCCTTGCTGCTCGCGGTGGCCGGGCTGTTCGCCCTGTGCTGGGAGGGCAGCTTCAGCTGGAGCCGGGGCGACTGGCTGGCGCTGACGGCGGCCTTCCTGTTCGGTCTCTATATCAAGGTGATGGAGCAGTTCTCGCGCAAGGTCGAGCGCCTGATGACCTTGACGGTGGCGCAGATCTGGACCGTGGCCCTGTTTGCCGGGCTGTGGATCCTGCTGCGCGAAGTGCCGCGCGGCGTGATCGACGTGCCGCATGACGCGGCCGACTACTACACCTACATCTGGACCGAGCTGGTCGCCTTCAAGTGGAATGTGCTGTACCTGGGCCTGGTCGCCACGGCAGCCATCATTTCCCTGCAAACCTGGGGCCAGCGCCATGCCACGGCCAACGAAGCGGCCGTGATCTACGCCTTCGAGCCGGGCGCGGCCGCGATTTTCGGCTATGTCTGGCTGGGCGAAGTGATGGGGCCGATGCAACTGGTGGGCGCGGCGTTGTTGATCTCCGGTATGATTGTCAGCCAATGGAATACCCCAGAGCGCCCGACGACGGCGCTGGTCCCCGAATAGAAGATGTCATTTGCTCAACTTAGTCGCCTGACCCAGGCGCAGCCGCTGCGCGTGCTGCTGGTGAATGCAGGCGAACCGGACAACCTGGCCTGGTCCGCCCTGGTGCAGCCTTTGCGGCTGGCCCAGCGCATCCTGAACGGCGCCTTCCAGCTCGACGTGCTGACGCCGGCCCAGGTCGCGAGCGCGGCCGGCGGCTGGCAGTTGGCCCTGCTGGTGGCCGATGAAGGCACGCCGCGCCCGGCCGAAGCGCAACTGCGCGCCCTGATCGAACGGTGCCGCGAGGCCGATTTCTGGGGCGGCGTCGGCGCCGGCGTGCTGTGGCTGGCCCAGGCTGGCGCCGCCGGCAACACCCGCATCGCGCTGCCATGGGCCCTGTACGCCGAAACCGAAGACATCACCGAGCGCGCGATCCTGACGCCGCACCTGTTCGAGCTGGACGGACGCCTGCTCAGCTGCTGCGGCGGCGCCGCCTCGCTCGACTTCTCGCTGACCCTGGTGGAGATCCTGTTCGGCGCCAATGTGCAGGCCGAAATCAAGGAAGCGCTGTGCATCGACCGCGTGCGCTCCCAGGACGAACGCCAGCGCGTGGCGCTGCAAGCGCGTTTCGGCGTGCTGCAGCCCAAGCTGTCGGAGGCGGTGACCCTGATGGAAGCCAATATCGAAGAACCGCTCTCGACTGACGACATCGCCGGCCTGGTTGGCCTCTCGCGCCGCCAGCTCGAACGCCTGTTCAAGCAATACCTGGGTTCCCTGCCATCGCGCTACTACCTCGAGCTGCGCCTGCAGCGCGCCCGCCAATTGCTGTTAGAAACAAACCATTCCATTGTGCAAGTTGGCCTGATGTGCGGCTTCTCCTCCGGCTCGCACTTCTCCACCGCCTTCGGCACCCTGTTCGGCAACACCCCGCGCGAAGAGCGCCAGCGCAAGCTGCAAGGCTGAAATTCGGGGCCGCCGGAGAAAATGGGGTACGTCCCCATTTTCTCCGGCGGCCCCGAACTTACGAATTCTGAAAATCCTTGTCGCAGATTCAAAAGAGTTTTAGCATCCCCGCTTTTACAATGCAGTACACCTTACTATTGATGGGGATTTGCCATGAACGCCAAGCTTGACTCGACTGTTACCACCCGCCCTGTAACCCGCGCCACGTTCGACGAGGTAATCGTCCCGACTTATGCACCTGCCCAAATGGTGCCAGTGCGAGCAGCGGGTCTGGACCTGTGGGACCAGAACGGCAAGCATTACCTGGACTTCACTTCGGGTATCGCGGTGGCGTCCCTGGGTCACTGCAATCCAGTGCTGGTGGAGGCGCTGACCAAGCAGGCCAACACCCTGTGGCACCTGGGCAATGGCTACACCAACGAGCCGGTGCTGCGCTTGGCAACCGCCCTGACCGAAGCGACCTTCGCTGACCGCGCTTTCTTCTGCAACTCCGGCGCGGAAGCCAATGAGGCGGCGCTGAAGCTGGCGCGCAAGGTTGCCCACGCCAAGTACGGCGACAAGAAGCCGCGCATCGTGTCCTGCCTGAACTCCTTCCATGGCCGCACCCTGTTCACCGTGTCGGTCGGCGGCCAGGCCAAGTACACCGAAGGCTTCGAGCCGCTGCCACCGTCGATCGACCACATCCCTTACAACGATATCGAGGCGGCCAAGGCGGCCATCGGCGACGACGTGTGCGCGGTGATCGTGGAGCCGGTGCAGGGCGAGGGCGGTGTGATGCCGGGCAATCCTGAATACCTGAAGACCCTGCGCGAGCTGTGCGACAAGGTCGGCGCTGTGCTGATCTTCGACGAAGTGCAGTGCGGCATGGGCCGCACCGGTTCCCTGTTCGCCTACCAGGGCTACGGCGTGACGCCGGACATCCTGACCTCGGCCAAGGCGCTGGGCAACGGCTATCCGATCGGCGCCATGCTGACCACCGAGGAACTGGCCAAACACCTGGCCGTCGGCACCCACGGCACCACCTACGGCGGCAACCCGCTGGCGGCCACCGTGGCGCTGACCGTGCTCGATACCATCAACCAGCCGGCCTTCCTGGCGCGCGTGAAAGAGGCGTCCGAGAAGCTGATCGGCAAGCTGGAAGGCCTGGTGCGCGACTTCCCGCAGGTGTTCTCCGCCGTGCGCGGCGCCGGTCTGCTGCTGGGCCTGGTTGTGGCCGAGCCGTTCAAGGGCCGTTCCAAGGATATCCAGCGCGCCGCCGAGGCGCATGGCCTGATGATCCTGATCGCCGGCATGGATGTGGTGCGCCTGGCGCCGGCGCTGATCGTGTCCGATGCGCAGATCGATGAGGCCGACCGCATCATCCGCCTGGCGGTGGCTGACCTGACCAAAGCTGCCTAAACCGGTAAAGCAGTGCCTGACCCGCAGGGTCAGGCACTGGCCTGCGGCAGTCGCGGGCCCGGCCGGATGGCCGTCCCGTCCGACCCAGCGGGTCTGACGGGACGGCCATCCGGCCGGTTTACCGGTTTTGTTGTTTCAAGAGAAGAATAAAGAGGAGCACCCCATGTATGTAGTCCGTCCGGTCGAAACCGCCGACATCGCCGCCCTCGAGTCACTGGCTGCTGTCAGCATGCCGGGTGTCCATACCCTGCCGAAAACGCGCGAGAAGATCGAGCAGGCGGTCGAAGGTTCGATCGCTTCCTTCGCGGCCCACGTCGATATCCCGAGCGAAGAATCGTATATGTTCGTGATGGAGTCGCTGGCCGACAAGAAGATCGTCGGCACCGCCGCCATCCACGCGTCTGCCGGTTCGAACGGTACCTATTTCTCCTTCCGCAACGACGTGATCCAGCAGGTGTCGCGCGACCTGAATATCAGCCATAGCGTGCACGCGCTGACGCTGTGCTCCGAGCTGACCGCCTATTCGCAGCTGTCCGGCTTCTATGTCGATGCCGCCGTGGCGCAGCGTCCGGAAGCGGCCTTGCTGTCGCGTTCCCGCCTGCTGTACGCGGTGCAGGCGCCGCACCGTTTCGGCGACCGCTTCTTCGTGCCGCTGGCCGGCCTGACCGATGAAAACGGCGGCTCGCCGTTCTGGGACGCGCTGGGCCGCAAGTTCTTCAAGATGGACTTCCTGGACGCCGAGCGCGTGATCGGCGGCGCCCGCAACCGCACCCTGATCGTGGAGCTGATGCCGCACTACCCGGTGTACGTGCCGCTGCTGCCGGGCGATGCGCAAGCCGTGATGGGCCAGATCCACCCGAGCGGCGAACTGGCCTTCAACCTGCTGACCTCCGAGGGCTTCGAGGCCGACGAGTACATCGATATTTTCGACGGCGGCCCGATCCTGCAGGCGCACAAGCACACGCTGCGCACGTTCACCGCGTCCATGCCGCGCCGCGTGGCGGCCGCCAGCGGCACGCCTGCCAGCGACGCTGTCGCCACCTATGCTGTCTCCACCGGCCCGGACCAGCGCTTCCGCGCGGTGACGATCAACTGCGCGCCGCTGGAGAGCAGCGAAACCGTCTGCCTGCCGAAGCAAGTCCAGGATGTCCTGGGCGTGTCCGAAGGCGACACCGTGACCTGCGTCCGCATTTAAAAGAACGAGAGTACCTATGCTAGTTGTACGCGCCATCAAAGCGAGTGACCTGGACGGTCTGTTCAACCTGGCCAGCCAGGTGGGCACCGGCATGACCACGCTGAAGCCGGATATGAAGATGATGGGCGACCGCCTCGCCATCGCCGTCGCCTCCTTCAATGAAACCATCCCGCCGGAAGAACGCGACTACATGTTCGTGATGGAGGACACCGCGACCGGCCGCCTGGCCGGCGTGTGCGCCATCAAGGGCGCGGTCGGCCTGACCGAGCCGTTCTACAATTACCGCATCGGCACCCTGGTGCACTCGAGCCGCGAGCTGAACGTGTTCACCCGCATGGACACGCTGTACCTGTCGAACGACCTGACCGGCTGCTCCGAGCTGTGCTCCCTGTTCCTGCACCCGGACTACCGCCAGGGCAATAACGGCAAGTTGCTGTCCAAGAGCCGCTTCCTGTTCATCGCCCAGTTCCCGCACCTGTTCGAGCAGAAGATCATCGCCGAGATGCGCGGCTACCAGGCGCAGGACGGCAGCTCGCCGTTCTACGAGGGCCTGGGCCGCTACTTCTTCAAGATGGACTTCCACCACGTGGACGACCTGACCGCGCTGGGCAAAAAGTCCTTCATCGCCGAGCTGATGCCGCGCCAGCCGCTGTACGTCGATTACCTGCCGCAGGATGCGCGCGAGGCGATCGGCAAGGTGCACCAGGCCACCGTGCCGGCGCGCCGCCTGCTGGAGCAGGAGGGCATGCATTACGAGGGCTACGTCGATATCTTCGACGCCGGCCCGGTGCTGCAAGCGCGCGTGTCGGAGCTGCGCGCCATGCGCGACAGCGAGCTGGCCGTGGTCGAGCGCGATACCGATACGGCGCATGCCTGCGCGCTGCACACCAGCGAGCCTTACCTGGTGTCGAACACGGTCATGCAGGATTTCCGCATGATCCTGACCGATGCCTCCCCTTCGAACGGCAACATCGACTTGTCGAAAGAAGAACAAGCCCTGCTGCACTGCCATTCCGGCGAAACCGTGCGCACCCTGTCTCTCAACGTGAGGAAGAACCAGAATGTCTGAACAAGCACTGAGCAATTTCATCAACGGCCAATGGAAGGCCGGTCACGGCGAGACCATCGTGACCACCAACCCGGCTACCGGCAAGCAGACCTACGCTTCGCAGGAATCGACCGCGAGCGACGTGATGGAAGCCGCGCAAGCTGCGCGCGCCGCTTTTGAAGACTGGGCCTACCGTCCGCTGGAGGAGCGCATCGCCATCGTCACCCGTTTCCGCGACCTGCTGAAGGAGAACGCGGAAGAGCTGGCGCAGACCATTTCCGAAGAAGTGGGCAAGCCGCTGTGGGAAGCGCGCACCGAAGTGACCACCATGGCCAACAAGGTCGACATCTCGATCACCGCCTACGGCGCGCGCACCGGCGTGACCTCGTCCAAAGTGGCGGACGGCGAAGCCGTGCTGCGCCACCGTCCGCACGGCGTGTTCGGCGTGTTCGGCCCGTACAACTTCCCCGGCCACCTGCCGAACGGCCATATCGTGCCGGCCCTGATCGCCGGCAACACAGTGGTGTTCAAGCCGAGCGAATACGCGCCGCGCACCGCCATCAAGACCGTGGCGCTGTGGGAAAAGGCTGGCCTGCCGGCCGGCGTGATGAACCTGGTCAACGGCGGCCGCGAAACCGGCATCGCCCTGGGCCAGAATGAAGAAATCGACGGCGTGCTGTTTACCGGCTCCAGCCAGACCGGCGCCGCGCTGCACAAGCAGTTCGGCGGCCAGCCGGGCAAGCTGCTGGCGCTGGAAATGGGCGGCAACAACCCGCTGATCGTCTGGAACCCGACCGATATCGACGCTGCCGTCTTCATGGCGATTTCGTCCTCCTTCATCTCCGCCGGCCAGCGCTGCACCTGCGCGCGCCGCGTGATCGTGCAGAAGGGCGAGCAGGGCGACGCTTTCGTCAAGCGCTTCGTCGACGTGGCGTCGAAACTGGGCGTGGGCGCCCCGGCGGCCGAACCGGCGCCGTTCATGGGCCCGGTGGTATCCGCAGCCGTGGCCGAGCGCCTGGTGCAAGCGCAGGCCGACATGGTGGCCAAGGGCGGTAAGCTGCTGCTGGAAATGCGCCAGCTGGAGCCGGGCACCGGCTTCGTTTCCGCCGGCATCGTGGACACCACCGATGCGCAAGGCATTCCGGACGAGGAATGGTTCGGCCCACTGGCCCAGATCATCCGCGTCGACGATTTCGACGCCGCGATCAAAGCCGCCAACAACACCGGCTACGGCCTGGCGGCAGCCCTGATCTCGACCGACGCAGCGCTGTGGCAGAAGTTCCAGCTGCGCGCCCGCGCCGGCATCGTCAACTGGAACCGTCCGACCACCGGCGCGGCCAGCTCGGCGCCGTTCGGCGGCGTCGGCAAGTCCGGCAACCACCGTCCCAGCGCATACTATGCGGCGGACTATTGCGCCTACCCGGTCGCTTCGATCGAGAACGGCGCCCTTGAAATGCCGGCCAAGCTGTCGCCTGGCATGAACTTCTGAGGATGACCATGCGCCCAGCACGCGAATACAACTTCGATGGCCTGGTAGGCCCGTCGCACAACTACGCCGGCCTGTCGTTCGGCAATGTCGCTTCCTTCAACAACGTCAAGAGCGCTTCCAACCCGAAGCAGGCCGCCCTGCAGGGCCTGGCCAAGATGCGCGAGCTGGCCAAGCGCGGTTTTGCGCAGGCGCTGCTGCCGCCGCAGGACCGCCCGAATTTCCGCCTGTTGCGCAGCCTGGGCTACAGCGGTTCGGACGCCGACGTGATCGCCAAGGTGTACGCCGATTCGCCGGTGATCCTGGCCTGCGCCTACTCGGCCTCGCCGATGTGGACCGCCAACGCGGCGACGGTCAGCCCGTCGGCCGATACCGCCGATGGCCGGGTGCACTTCACCGCCGCCAACCTGAATAACAAACTGCACCGCGCCTTCGAGCACGTGCAGTCGGCGCGCGCGCTGCGCGCCATCTTCAAGGACCCGCGCTTCTTCGCCGTGCACGACGCGCTGCCGGGCACCCCGGCCTTCGGCGACGAGGGCGCGGCCAACCACACCCGCCTGTGCGACCAGCACGGCAATGCCGCCGTGGAGCTGTTCGTGTACGGCCGCGTGGAGTTCGATCCGAGCGCGCCGGCGCCGAAGAAATTCCCGGCGCGCCATACGCTGGAAGCTTCGCAGGCGGTGGCCCGCCTGCACGGCCTGGACCCGGCGCGCTGCGTGTTCGTGCAGCAGAACCCGGAGGTGATCGACCAGGGCGTGTTCCACAACGACGTGATCGCGGTGGGCAATGGCAATGTGCTGTTCTACCACGAGCAGGCGTTCGCCGACGAGCAGGCCGCGCTGGCCTCGATCCGCGCCGCGATGCACGGCGTGGGCGCGGAGCTGGTGGCGATCCGCGTGCCGACCGCCGAGGTGTCGGTGGCGGATGCGGTTTCGTCCTACCTGTTCAACACGCAGCTGCTGTCCAAGCCGGACGGCAAGATGGCGCTGGTGACGCCGCATGAGTGCCAGGAGATTGCGTCCGTGGCGGCCTTCCTGGCGAAGCTGGTGGCGTCCGGCGGCCCGGTGGATGAACTGATCCACTTCGACCTGCGCCAGTCGATGCGCAACGGCGGCGGCCCGGCCTGCCTGCGCCTGCGCGTGGCGCTGACCGATGAAGAGGCGGCGGCCATGCACCAGGGTGTTGTGATGACCGAAACGCTGTACCATAGCCTGGTCGCATGGGTGGAAAAGCATTACCGCGACCATCTGGAGCCGAAAGACTTGGCAGATCCGCAGTTGGCTGTCGAAGTGCATACCGCTTTGAAAGAGCTGGAACAGATCCTGGGCTTACCTGGCCTGTACGACCTGTGATTTAAAGAAAAGAAAATACCCACAACGTATTGGAGAAGCAGATGAAACAAATGCCACAAGAGCTGCGCAAGCAGACGCTGGAACTGGTCAAGGCCAGCGGCCCGATCGCGCAACTGATCGAAGCCTGGCTTGGCTCCCTGGACGATGAAGACCTGGCGGACCTGTCGCCCGGCAGCCTCGCCCCAGTGCTTGTGGATGGTTTCACCCAGTTGGCCAAGCGCACCGCGCACGGCTGCCAGATCGCCAAGCTGCAATACCAGGAAGCGCGCGGCGGCCACGCCACCGCGCTGCTGATCGTCAACGACGACATGCCCTACCTGGTCGACTCCATCGTGATCGCCCTGCGCAAGCTGCGCGTCGGCTCGAACGGCGTGCTGAACGCCGTGCTGCCGGTGCGCCGCGCCGCCGACGGCAGCGTGGAAGCGGTCGGCCAGCAGGGCGACAAGCTGGAATCCATGGTCCTGTGCCTGCTGTCCGAACAGCTGGACGACGCCGACCTGAAAGAGCTGACCGACCGCATCGAGATGGTGGCGCGCGACGCCGCCGTCGTGAAGCGCGACCTGCCGGCCATGAAAGAGCGCCTGGGCGCGGTCGCCACCGAAGCGGCCGCACTGGGCGAAGAAGGCCAGGAAGTGGCCGCCTTCCTGCAATGGGCGCGCGACGAGGGCTTCGAGGTGCACGGCTACGCCTACTACCAGGTCAAGCCGGGCGCGCGCGAACTGGAACGCGACATCCCGAGCCGCATTGGCGTGCTGCAGGACACCGCGCACCCGGTCTACGGCACCTGCCTGGCCAATATCCCGGGCGACTTCGACACCTTGTCCAAGCGCGGCCACACCCTCTCCATCGTCAAGGCGGACGTGGGCGGCACCCTGCACCGCGACCAGTCGCTGGACTTCATCGGCGTGCGCCACACCGACGGCAAGGGCGCCATCCTGGGCGAACACTGCTTCGTCGGCCTGTTCACCCGCGCCGCCACCCTGACCCCGCTGGCCCGCCTGCCGTTCGCGCGCGGCCGCATCGCGCAGGTGCTGAAGATTGCCGGCGTGCGCGAAACCGGCTTCCGCGCCGAGAAATTCATCGAGATCCTGGAATCGCTGCCGCGCACCGAAGCGCTGGAAGCGGAACCGGAATGGCTGGCCGAAGTGTGCGGCGCCGTGGTGTCGCTGTACAAGCAGCCGCGCGCCAAGGTCTTCGCGCGCCGCGACGTCTATGCGCGCCACCTGAACGTGCTGGTCTACCTGCCGCGCGAACGCTACTCCGCCGCCGTGGCGCACGCCCTGGCGCGCGCCCTGCAGGAGAGCTCGGGCGCGACCCACGTCAGCTCGCAGACCCTGGTGTCGGATGGCCCGCTGGCCCGCCTGTACCTGATCGCCCACGCCGCGCGCTACCCGCTCGACCTGGAAAGCGATATCCAGCGTCCGCTGCTGACGGTGCTGGACGGCTGGCATGACAGCTTCTCCGCACTGGCCGACAAAGTGAGCGAAGAGCCGCTGCGCAACAGCCTGCGCAAGCTGTGCTCCACGCTGCCGGTCGATTACGTGGCCGCCACCCCGCCAAGCGTGGCCTTCCACGACCTGGACAAGATCCTGCGCAATGGCGACGGCGAACGCGTCGCGGTGCGCGTCGAACTGCCGTCCGACGGCAACGCCGGCACCAGCATCCGCCTGTACTCGGTGGACCGCGTGCCGGCGCTGTCGTCCATCCTGCCGGCGCTGCACAATGCCGGCGTGGCGATCGAGCGCGAATCGGCGCACACCATCCGCACCAGCGACGGCAAGAAGCACTACGTCACCAGCCTGGCCGTGGATGCGCAAAGCGCGACCGAGCTGGCGCGCCCCGGCGTGGTGGCCGTGGCGGAGGAACTGTTCAACGCCCTGTTCAACAACGAGGCGGAAGACGGCCGCCTGAACGGCCTGGTGGTCGAAGGCGGCCTGAGCCTGCGCGAAGTGCAGCTGGTGCGCGCCTACATGAGCTACTGGCGCCAGGGCGGCAGCCAGTTCACCGTGCGCTACATGGCGGAAACCCTGCGCCGCCATCCGGCGCTGGTGAAGGAGCTGGTCGACGCCTGGAAAGAACGCTTCGATCCGCAGCAGCCGGAAGCGACCCGCAACGCCGCCAAAGAAAAGCTGCTGGCCATCAAGGGCCGCCTGACGTCGATCAACCATGCCGACACCGAAGTGATCTTCGCTTCGATGATCGACCTGATGCTGGTGACCCTGCGCACCAACTACTATCAGAACGCAGGCCAGGGCGACAAGATCATCTTCAAGTTCGACACCAGCCACCTGCACCTGATTCCCGAACCGCGTCCGTTCCGCGAGATCTACGTGTTCTCGCGTCGCTTCGAAGGCGTGCACCTGCGCGGCGGCCCTGTGGCGCGCGGCGGCCTGCGCTGGTCCGACCGTATGGAAGACTACCGCACCGAGGTGCTGGGCCTGGTGAAGGCGCAGATGGTGAAGAACGCCGTGATCGTGCCAGCGGGCGCCAAGGGCGGCTTTATCTGCAAGCAGATGCCGAAAGGCGCCGCGCGTGAAGTGGTGGCGGCGGAAGGCGAAGCATGCTACCGCCTGTTCATCGCCAGCCTGCTGGAAGTGACCGACAACCGTGTGCTGGGCAAGATCGTGGCGCCGGAAGACACCGTCCGTTACGACAACGACGACCCGTACCTGGTGGTGGCGGCCGACAAGGGCACCGCAACCTTCTCCGACATCGCCAACAGCATCGCGGTCAAGCGCGGCTTCTGGCTGGGCGACGCCTTCGCCTCGGGCGGCTCCAACGGCTATGACCACAAGAAGATGGGCATCACCGCCAAGGGCGCGTTCGAAGCGGTCAAGCGCCACTTCTACGAGATGGGCCACGACATGAACACCACCCCGTTCACCGTGGTGGGCGTGGGCGATATGTCGGGCGACGTGTTCGGCAACGGCGTGCTGCTGTCGAACCAGATCAAGCTGCTGGCGGCCTTCGACCACCGCCACATCTTCCTCGATCCGAACCCGGACACCGCCAAGTCCTTCGCCGAACGCCAGCGCATGTTCGCGCTGCCGCGCTCCTCGTGGGAAGACTACAACAAGGACCTGATCTCGCAGGGCGGCGGCGTGTTCCCGCGCAGCGCGCGCTCGATCGAGCTGTCGCCTGAGATCCGCGCCGCGCTGGACATCGAGGAAACCGCGCTGGCGCCGGAAGAGCTGATGCACCGCATCCTGCTGGCGCCGGTGGACCTGTTCTACAACGGCGGCATCGGCACCTACATCAAGGCGTCCAGCGAGACCCACGCGCAGGTGAAGGACCGCGCCAATGACAATATCCGCGTCAGCGGCAATGAGCTGCGCTGCAAGGTCGTGGCGGAAGGCGGCAACCTGGGCGCGACCCAGGCCGGCCGGATCGAATTCGCGCTGGCGGGCGGCCGCATCTTCACCGATGCGATCGACAACTCGGCCGGCGTGGATTGCTCCGACCACGAAGTGAACTGCAAGATGTGGCTGGATGTGGAAGTGAACGCCGGCCAGACTTCGGAAGCGGACCGCAACCAGCTGCTGAACGAGATGACCATGGAAGTGGAACGCCTGGTCCTGCGCGACAATATCCAGCAAACCCGCTTGCTGGTGCGCGAGCAGCAAGCCCAGTCCGAGGCAGCGGTGCAGGACGGCTACGCCGACCTGATCGCCGACCTGGAAGAAGAGGGTGCGCTGTCGCGCGAACTGGAGCACCTGCCTAGCGTAGCCGAACTGGCGCGTCGCAAGGCCGACGGCCGCGGCTTGACCACGCCGGAACTGGCGGTGGTGATCGCCAACGTGAAGAACCGCTACAAGCGCCTGCTGTCGGCCATGCCGCTGACGGACGAGAGCTGGGCGGAGAAGGTGCTGCGTCCTTACTTCCCTGAGCAGCTGGTGGCAACCCGTCCGCCGCTGAACCATCCGCTGGCCAACGCCATTCTGGCGACCGTGCTGGCGAACGAGGTGGTGAACCGTTGCGGCCCGCTGATGATCCGTGAGCTGGCCGCCGCGCATAACGGCAGCGAGCAGGATGTGATCCTGGCCTGGGGCCAGGCCTGGTCGGCGCTGGACCTGGCGCCGATCTTCGATACGCTGGATGCGGACGCGCTGGTGGTCCCGCGCAATGTGGCGATGCGCGTGGATGCACGCACCCGCTCCATGCTGAAGGCGGTGATCGAGGGCGTGCTGGGCGTGCCGAAAGAGCAGCTGCGCGGCGCCGGCATCGCGGAGCTGACCAAGCTGTTTGCCGATCCGGCCACCGTGCGCAAGATGGCGGCGGATGTGCAGTCGGAGGCGGCGACCCATGGCGGCCTGCGCGCCGAGTTTGCGCAGGCGTGGGATGCGGTCGATGCGCTGGAAGGCGTGGCGGCGTTTGTGTTCGCGGCGCTGTCGGTCAAGCGTCCGGCGGGCATGGACCTGCCGGGCTTCCTGGCGGTGGGCATGGCGCTGCGTGCGCAGGCCGGTATCGATACGCTGGAGCGCGGGCTGAAGCTGGCGGCGACGTCGAAGTCGCAGGAACAGCTGCGCAGCTATGCGCAGTCGGCCTTGCGCCGCACGCAGCAGAAGCTGCTGGCGCAGGTGCTGGCGCGTGCCACCAATGGGCATGACGCGGTGGAGGCGGTGGAGGTGGTGACCTGCACCCTCGGCCTGTCCGGCTACGCGGCGTCGGCTGACCTGGAGCAGGCGATGCTGGATGTCTGGGCGTTGTCCGAAGCGGTCAACGCCGTCGGGTTGGCGGCCTAACCGCGGCAAGTCCGGGTCAGACCCTTGGGTCTGACCCTGGTTTACCGGGTTTAACGAAGCAAAGATAAAGAATGACAGCACTCCCCCCCGCAGTAAAAGCCCTGGCCGAAGCCGACTTCAGCGCCCTCGCGCGCAGCTTCGGTGACGCCGGTTTCACGGTCGGCCAGCCCGCCGACGGCATCATCACCATCCGCCGCGAAAACGAACAACGCCCCGCCGTGCTGGTATCGGTCGGCGTGCACGGCGACGAAACCGGCCCGATCGAGCTGGTCGCCTACCTGCTCGACCAACTGGCGCAAACCCCGTCCGAACTCAAGGTCGACTTGATGCTGTGCGTCGGCAATATCGGCGCGATCCGCCAGGCCAAGCGCTTCATCGACGCGGACCTGAACCGCATGTTCCGCGCCGAGCGCGGCACCCTGGCCGGCACCGCCGAAGCCGCGCGGGCCGACGTCATGATCGCCGCCACCAGCGCTTTCTTCGCCACCGCTGGCAAGGAACGTTGGCACCTCGACCTGCACACCGCGATCCGCCCCAGCGTCTACCCCACCTTCGCCATCGTCCCCGACCTGATCGCCGACGCCGCCAAGGAAGATTTGATCGGCTGGATGGGCGAAGCGGCCATCGGCGCCATCATCATGAACCCAGCCTCGGCCGGCACCTACAGCTACTACAGTGCCGAACACCACGCCGCCGCCGGTACCACGGTGGAGCTGGGCCGCATCGGCACCCTGGGCCAGAACGACCTGTCCCAGTTCGAAGCAGCCCGCGTCGCCCTGAACCGCCTGCTGCGCGGCACCGCGCCAGCCGCCGCAGCGCAAGCGCCGCACGTCTACAAGGTGGCGCAGAACATCATCAAGCTGAGCGACCAATTCAAGATGGCCTTCGGCAAAGAGACGCAGAACTTCACGCCGCTGAAGAAGGGCGACGAGATCGCGCGCGACGGCGACACCGTCTACACCGTGCAGCATGACGAAGAACTGGTAGTATTCCCCAATCCAGACGTTCGAATTGGCCTGCGCGCCGGCATGATGGTCACGCGCGTGAGGTAAGCCCCCGAAAGGAGTAGCGCATGTCCCTGTCCATGTACAAAGTCTCCGTGCCCGTTTTCGTGCGCGGCCTGAGAGTGATGGCGGAAGCGCTGCGCCGCGCGCAAGCCCATGCGGCGGAGAGCGGCCAGCCCGTGGACACGCTGCTGTCGGCCCGCCTGGCGGACGACATGCTGCCGCTGACCGCCCAGGTGCAGCGCGCCAGCGATACCAGCAAACTGTCGATTGAACGCCTGACCGGCATCGCCGCGCCGAAATTCCCCGACAACGAAGCGAGCTTCGAGCAGCTGCAGCAGCGCATCGCCGATACGATCGGCTATATCGAAGGGGTGGGGGAGGAGTATTTCGCGGACAGCGAAACGCGGGAGGTGGCGTTAAGTTTCGGCAGCTTCAAGCCAACCTTCACCGGCGAGAGCTATTTGCTGACGTTCGCGCTGCCGAACTTCTTCTTCCACGTCGTGACCTTGCACGACATACTGCGGAACCAGGGAGTCAGGATCGGCAAGATCGACTACCTGGGTCCTTACGCAGCTTAATCAGCCGACCAGGCCGGCGCGCATGGCGTAGGTGGCCATGACGACCAGCACCGCCAGGCCCAGTGAGACCGCTGCAGTCGCCGCCATCGGATGGAAACGGGACGAAACGGTAGGGATCTTTTTGTACATGGCTTGGCTCCTTCTCAGTGGCGGTTTTGCATGAGTTGCAGAGTATCAATGCGGGCCGCGCCATGCTAGACACCACCGTGTATCAATAGTAAGCACATGTAACATGAGCCACTTATTCTCTCCATTCGCACTGGGCCCGCTGCAGCTGGCCAACCGCATCGCCATCGCCCCCATGTGCCAATACTCCGCCAGCGACGGCCTGGCCGCCGACTGGCACATGCTCCACTACGGCCACCTGGCGCTGTCCGGCGCCGCGCTGCTGATCCTGGAAGCCACCGCCGTCGCGCCGGAAGGCCGCATCTCGCCGGCCGACCTGGGTCTGTGGTCGGCTGGCCACCAGCAGGCGCTGGCGCCCATCGTGCAGGCCATCCGCCGCCACACGCCGATCAAACTGGCGGTGCAGCTGGCGCATGCCGGCCGCAAGGCGTCCAGCGCGCCGCCGTTCGAAGGCGGCCAGGCGCTGGCGCCAGGGCAGGGCGGCTGGCAGACGGTGGCGCCGTCGGCGCTGCCGCATGCGCCGGGCGACCCGCTGCCGCTGGCGCTGGACCAGGCAGGCCTGGCGCGCATCAAGGCGGACTTCGTCAGCGCCGCGCTGCGCGCGCATGAGCTGGGCATCGAGGCGATCGAGCTGCACGCGGCGCACGGCTACCTGCTGCACCAGTTCCTGTCGCCGCTGGCCAACCAGCGCGCCGACCAGTACGGCGGCGCGCTGCAGAACCGCATGCGCTTCCCGCTCGAGGTGTATGACGCGGTGCGCGCCGCCGTGCCGCGCGCCATGGCGCTGGGCATGCGCGTGTCCGCCAGCGACTGGGTGGATGGCGGCTGGGATATCGAACAGACCCTGGTCCTGGCGCAGGCGCTCAGGCAGCGCGGCGCGGACTTCATCCACGTCTCCAGCGGCGGCGTCTCGCCCCTGCAGAAAATCCCGCTCGGCCCCGGCTACCAGGTCCATTTTGCGCAGCGCATCAAGGCTGAAACCGGCCTGCCGACCATCGGCGTGGGCCTGATCACCGAGCCGCTGCATGCCGAAGCCATTGTGGCCAACGGCCAGGCCGACATGGTGGGCCTGGCGCGCGCCATGCTGTACAACCCGCGCTGGCCGTGGCACGCGGCGGCGGCGCTGGGGGCGCAGGTTGCTGCACCGCCGCAGTACTGGCGCTCGCAGCCGCGCGAGCTGGCCAATCTGTTCGGCGCCACCCGCCTCGGGCAGCGCTAAAACCCGGCCTTTGGCGCGGCGCCGTGGGGCGCCCGCCACGGTTGCCTTTCCTGCATCAAAATCCTTTAGGTTCCAAAACTGCGAGGTCTTATAATCGTGGGGTTTTTTTGTCCTGAAGGATATGCCTGTGAATCAATCGCTGGTCCAGAAGCTGACCCGTACCAAGCCTGCCCCTGTCGAAACCGATGGCGGCACGAGCCTGCACGGGGAGGGCTTGAGCCGCTCCATCGGCCTGTTTTCGCTGACGATGATCGGCGTAGGCGCCACGATCGGCACCGGTATCTTCTTCACCATGGTGGAAGCGGTGCCCAAGGCCGGCCCCTCCGTGGTGCTGTCCTTCCTGCTGGCGGCGCTGACCGCCGGCCTGACCGCGCTGTGCTACGCCGAACTGTCGTTCAAGGTGCCGGCCGCCGGTTCCGCCTATTCCTTCGCCTACCGCACGCTGGGCGAATTCATGGCCTTCATCGTCGCCTTCTGCCTGCTGCTCGAATACGGGCTGGCCGCCAGCGCCACGGCGATCGGCTGGTCTGATTATTTGAACAACTTCCTGGTCAACGCCTTCGGCTGGCAGATTCCCGAGCATTTGCGCTCGCCGATGATCGTATCGACCGCCAACGGCACGGTGTGGAATGTCGGCCACTTCAACCTGCCGCCGGTAATCCTGGTGGTGCTGTGCTGCTTCCTGCTGATTCGCGGCGCCAAGGAATCGGCCACCGCCAATGCCGTGATGGTGTTGATCAAGCTGGCGATCCTGATTTTCTTCGCCGTCATCGCCTTTAGCGGTTTCGACGCCGCCAACTTCACCCCGTTCACCAAACCGACCGCCGGCGAATGGGTGCCCGGCGCGGCCGGCATCGCCGCCGCTGCAGGCACGGTGTTCTTCTCCTTTATCGGCCTCGACACCATTGCCACCGCCGGCGAGGAAGTGCGCAACCCCAAGCGCAACGTCCCGATCGGCATCATCGCCGCGCTGGTCATCGTCACCGTGTTCTACATGCTGGTGGCCATTGCCGCCATGGGCGCGCAGCCTGCGCATATGTTCGAACACCAGGCCGCCGGCCTGTCGGTGATCCTGCAGAACGTGACCGGCAAGGCCTGGCCCGCGCTGGTGCTGTCGGCTGGCGCGGTGATTTCCGTGTTCTCCGTGACCCTGGTAACGATCTATGGCCAGACCCGCATCCTGTACGCCATTGCCAAGGACGGCCTGGTGCCGAAAGCCTTCCAGCGCGTGAACGCGAAATCGCATGCGCCGGTCATCAACACCGTGATCGTCAGCGTGGTGGTGGGCGTGGTGGCTGGCCTGGTCGATTCCACCTTCCTGTGGGATATGGTGTCGATGGGCACCTTGACCGCATTCATCGTGGTATCGATCGCCGTGCCGGTGCTGCGCGCCAAGGAGCGTGCGGCGGGTATTGTCACCAAGGGCGGCTTCCGCGTGCCGTTCGGCCCGTATGTGGTGCCCGGCCTGAGTATCCTGGCTTGCGCGTACCTGATGTTCAGCCTTTCGCATGCCACCAAGGTGATTTTCACTATCTGGATGGGCGTTGCAGTGATAACCTACTTCATCTACGGTATCCGAAACTCCCGGCTTAACAA
Organism: Pseudoduganella guangdongensis; assembly: GCF_009857475.1. Taxonomy (GTDB): domain Bacteria; phylum Pseudomonadota; class Gammaproteobacteria; order Burkholderiales; family Burkholderiaceae_D; genus Rugamonas; species Rugamonas guangdongensis. The sequence goes on from NZ_WWCJ01000001.1 coordinate 74,943, forward strand.
GGTGTAAAGAATGCAGGCCAAAGCAATCGCCCAAACAGTTTTCCTGGCCTCGGCCATAATCTCTGGGGCGGTTGCCCAGGCCGGGCCCTCGGGCACGGCCATCCGTGACTATCGCTCGGTAGCCATCTCCCCCGCCGGCGACCGCGTCGTGTCGCTGGAATCCATCGATCCAGGCAATGGCAAGCGCCCGCATCCGACCGTCGTGGTGCGCGACGCCGCCAGCGGCGCCATCGTCGCCGAATTCGACCCATGCAGCACATGCAGTTATGACAAGCCCTCCTGGTCGCCGGACGGCAAGGCGCTGGCCTTTATCGCCAGCGACAGCCGCGCCGGTTCGGCCTCGCTGCAGGTGGCGCAGGCCGCACCCGGCGGCAGAACCCGCGCGCTGGCATCGCTGCAGGGTGTGGCGAGCAGCGCGCGCTGGGCGCCGGACGGCCGCACGCTGGCGCTGCTGGCCACCCCCAATGCGCGCAAGGAAACCGGCGCCACCGCTGCCGGCGAACGCCTGGTGGGCGAGATCGGCGTGGCGGAAGATGCGCAGCGCATTGCCACCGTGCCGGCCGAGGGCGGAGCGCTGCGCCTGGTGTCGCCGGACGACACCTTCATCTACGAATACGACTGGACGCCGGACGGCAAAGGCTTTGTCGCCACCAGCGCCAAGGGCAACGGCGACAACAACTGGTGGGTGGCCAAGCTGTCGCATATCGACGCCGGCAGCGGCGCGCTGCGCATCGTGGCGCATCCCGGCACGCAACTGAACACCCCGCGCGTCTCGCCGGACGGGCGCACGGTGGCCTACATTGGCGGCCTGATGAGCGACTTCGGCTCGGTCGGCGGCGACATCTACACGGTGCCGCTGGCGGGCGGCGAGCCGGCCAATGCGACGCCCGGCTTCAAGGGCACCTTCAATACCATCGCCTGGCGCGGCAAGGGCTTGCTGGCCAATGCGCTGGTGGGCGACAAGTCGAGTGTGTTATCGGTCGATCCGGCCACCGGCCGCCACGCGACCTTGCGCGCGGTCGCCGCCTCCACCAGCGCCGGCGACGGCCGCATGAGCTTCAGCGCGGATGGCAGCAAGGCGGCTGCGGCGCAGGAGGACTTCGAGCAGGCGTCCGCCATCGTGGCGGGCCCGATCGCCTCCATGCGCGCCATCACGGACGACAACGCCCACTTGCCGCCGCAGGTCGCGGTGCAGAACATCAGCTGGCAGAACGAAGGCTTCAATGTGCAGGGCTGGCTGCTTAGCCCGCGCAACAAGGTGGCTGGCAAAAAATATCCGATGATCGTGCAGGTGCACGGCGGGCCCGCCGCTGCGGCCTCGCCGCGCTTTGTTGCACCGGGCGAACAGGGCAACCCGCTGGTGCGCGAGCTGGTGGAAAAGGGATACTACATTTTCCTGCCGAACCCGCGCGGCAGCTTCGGCCAGGGGCAGGCCTTTGCGCGCGCCAACCGGCGCGATTTCGGCGGCGGCGACTTGCGCGACATCCTCACCGGCATCGATGCGGTGGCGGCTGCGGCGCCGGTTGACACCAACCGCATGGGCTTGATCGGCCATTCCTATGGCGGCTTCATGACCATGTGGGGCGTGACGCATTCGCAGCGCTTCAAGGCCGCCGTTGCCGGCGCCGGCATTGCGAACTGGATTTCGTACTACGGCCAGAACGGCATCGACCAGTGGATGATCCCGTTCTTCGGCGCTTCGGCGTATGACGACCCGGCGATCTATCGCCAGCTGTCACCTATCGAATCGATCAAGGTGGCGCGCACGCCGACGCTGATCTATGTCGGCGAGCGCGATGTCGAGTGCCCGCCTGCGCAGTCGATGGAGTTCTGGCACGGCCTGAAGGCGATGGGTGTGCCAACTTCGCTCGTGATTTACGAAGGCGAAGGACACAGCATCCGCAAGCCGGATCACCAGCGCGACCTGCGCAAGCGCACGATCGAGTGGTTTGGACGTTACCTGGGCGAGTAAGCAGCATGCGTTTAAGGCTTAAGTTAATGGCTGCCCTGCTGGCGACGGGGCTCGGTTCGGTGGCGCTGGTGGGCGGGGTGGCCTATGTCAGCGTCAACTACAAAGTCGACTCGCTGCGCAAGCAGCAGGCGGCGGAGCACTTCCATACCTATATGACGGCCTATCTGGCCGAGCATGGCGATTGGGCGACGGCGATCCGGACGGAATCGTTCGACCGCTTCGTGCGGCGCCAGGAGAGCGTGCGCACGGGCGGTGCCGAACTGCCGAGCGAAATGCTGGAGCGCATGCCGCCGCGCATCAATGATCAGTCGCGTCAGGCGGTCCGTGCGCAGGACGGCCCGCCGCCAGCGATGCCGCTTGCCGGTGACGGGCCGCCGCCTGACCCGACCGTGCCGGCGGTGCGGCGCAGCAGCGGTACCGCGCCGCCCGACGGGGGCTTGCCGCGCCCCGAGTACCGCGATGCGCCGCCGGATCCAACCCTGCCCGCAGTGCGCCGGCCGGGTGCTGCCGACGCTCCCGCGCCCCGCATGCCTGAGGGGACGCCGCCAGCATCCGACCGCGACGCGCAGTCGCCAGGCGCTTACCATCCACCATCGGACGGGCGAGAGCGCGGTCGGCGCGAAGGCTACGGCCCGCCGCCCGAAGGACGCGAACGCGGTCCCGGCGCCCCTCGCGACGGCTACGGCCCGCCGCCGGAAGGACGCGACCAGCGCGGCCCGCGCGGCGAAGGCTTCGGCGGCCCGCCGCCAGAAGGACGCGAACGTGGCCCAGGCGCCCCTCGCGAGGGCTACGGCCCACCGCCGGAAGGTCGCGACCAGCGCGGCCCGCGCGGCGAAGGCTTCGGCGGCCCGCCACCCGAGGGGCGCGAGCGTGGCCCAGGCGCCCCACGCGATGGCTACGGCCCGCCGCCGGCGGGCCGAGAGCAGCGCGACCCTCGCCCACCGCATCCTGCTCCGGCAGCGCGTGGTGATGACGCACAGCGCGCCAGCATCCGCGCCGCCGGTGAGCCCGGCGCGCGCCCGGACGCCCTCCACGAGCGCGGCCCAGAGCGCGGCCCACGCGGCGACCAACCGCCGCCACGCCGCGGCGACGGCCCGCCCCCGTTCCGCTTCGTGCTGGCCGACGCCGACCACAAAGTCTTGCTGGGTGGCGGCCAGTTCCGTGTTGGCGACATGCTGCCGGAGTCTGCGCGCGCCACGGCACGCCCCATCATCGTCAAAGACAAGACGGTCGCCTACGTCTACAGCGACGGCGCCCCCACACCCACCGCACAGGAACAGAAATACATCGACGCCCTGTACAACTCCCTCTGGTGGGGCATTGCCGCCGCAGCAATCCTGGCGACCCTCCTCGGCGTGCTGCTAAGCCGAGGCCTGTCGCGCAGCCTGAGCGGACTGACGCAAGCCGTGAAAGGCATGCACAAAGGGGAGCTGCGCCAGCAAGTGGAAGTAAAAGGCAAAGACGAAGTAGCCGCCTTGGCTACCGCCTTCAATGAGATGAGCGAACAGCTGGCGCAAAGCCACGAGGAGCTGAATGCCTCTCATGCGACGATCATGCAGCAGGCCGAGCAACTGCGCGAACTCAGCATCCGCGACGCGCTTACGCAGCTCTACAACCGGCGCCACTTCGACGAGCAGGCCAATACGCTGTTCAACCAGGCCGTGCGCCACAAACGCCCGCTGGCGCTGGTGATCTGCGATATCGACCACTTCAAGAAGATCAACGACACCTATTCGCACGCCACCGGCGACGTGGTGTTGCGCCACGTCGGCGCCATCCTGCGCAAACACATGCGCCTGTCCGACCTGGTAGCCCGCTACGGCGGCGAAGAATTCGTGATGGCCTTCCCCGAAACGCCAGGCCCGCAAGCCGCCGCCTTGTGCGACAAGCTGCGCACGCTGATCGAAAGCTACCCGTGGCACGAAGTCCACCCGGACCTTAAGGTGACCATGAGCATGGGCGTGTACGCCGACATCGCCGCCGGCAGCGCCGAAACCATGCTGCAGAAAGCCGACGCGCTGCTGTACCGCGCCAAGGAATCCGGCCGCAACCGCGTCTGCTTCACGTGACATTTAGTGCAATTTGAGCCGGGCTGGGAGTGCTATGCTCCCGGCCATGAAAATCACTCACACCGCAGCACTCATTCTCGCGCTCTGCGCCGCACCTGCCTTCGCCGCTGCGCCACTGCAAAACCAAGCTTCTGTCCGACCCGTTGAGGGCAAGATCATCGGGAAGATACGCGGCGACGCGGGTATTTTGGGTGTGCAGGGTGATGTGCTGGAGTTCACGCATGGCGTTGTGCGCATCAATGGCACGCCTGTCGCCACCGTGCCCAAAGTATGCGAAATCAAATACATTGTTGACGGAACTCGCCGCACGTTTTACGTCAATGGCAAGCAGCGCGCCCTGCCAGAGATCCCACCGCCACCGGCGGTCATGCATATCGGAGGTTTAACCTGATGCAGTACCGTTGCGTTCTGCCAGCCCTGTTGGCTGCCGTACTCACCCCGCAGCCTACCCTGGCAGCAAAGGTCGAAAAGACCCAAGTTTTCCTCTCCAATGGTGAGCTGAACTATGTCGGCGAGCTTTCCATTGAGGCGAATGCTAAGGTGTTTGCGTTGTACAAGAAACTGAAGGAGAAACCTACCACGCTGTCGATCAACAGCCCAGGTGGTAATACCGATGTGGGCATGGCGCTGGGGAAGTGGGTGTACCAAAATAAGCTGGACGTGAAGGTGCTGGAAGGCTGTTACTCATCTTGCGCCAACTACGTCTTTCCTGCCGCGCGGCACAAAACTGTCAGCAATTTCGCGGTGATCGGTTACCACGGTGGCCTGAGCAGCATGAGCTTCAATATTGATGATGCATCCATTGCCCACCTGGGGGCAGCCCAGAAAGACGGCCAGAAAGTGACGCGCGAAAGTGTGATGGAGATTATCCGCAAGGCTATTGCACCGCAGCTGGAGCGCGAGGCGAAGTACTTCGAAGCGATCGGCGTCCAGCAAAGGATCACTACGTTGGGACAGGACGAAAAATATAAGAAAGCTGCGCCCGAGGGGGTCGTTGGCTGGTATTACGATATCGAGGACTTTGCAAAACTCGGCGTCAGCAACATCACGGTGATCAACCCGCCGTGGCAGCCCAAGATGCTTGGCACAGAGAAGACCGTCTACAAGCTCACGCTTGAATAGGCGGCAGCCCGTGCATGGCGCGGGCTTTGTTGCATTCGGGGGTGTACTCGGTGAACTCGCGGCAGGTGGAGGAGCGCTGCGTGTAGATGGTGCAGCCGACCTCCTTACCCACTTCGCCCGATAGCGCGATGCAGCGCACCGGCTTCGCTTCCGTGCCGCGCATGGCGGCACGGTGCGGCGTGATCGGCACCGTCAGGTGCGCCGGCACTTCCTCGCCCCAGTAGAACGAAACCCGGAAACTGGCGCAGCACGCGCCGCAGCTCTGGCAGTGCGACACCGTTACACCTCTTGCGCCACGTTGCGGACAATGGCGTCGCTATGCCCGATGATCTTGTCCGCGTCCGCTTGCAGCAGGCGGATACGGCGCTGCACCAGAGGCCAGCCGGACCAGTCGACAGCCGGCTCGGCGCCCGCTTCGCGCCGCAGCGGGGCGGCGGGCGGCGTGGCGCCGGTGTGGCGCGACAGGGCCACCGACAGCGTGCGGCAGACCGACGCGTGGCTGGTGGCCAGCATGGCATTCACCGCGTCGCTTGGGATATCGCGTGCATGGCGGCGCAGGATGGCGCGTAATGCCGCCACGTGCGCCACCAGCAGGTAGTTCTGCACGATGAACAGGTTGATATCCTCCGCCGCGCGCTGTTTGCTCTCCGGCTCGTCCAGCATGCGCACCAGCGCCGCGCTCAGCGCCGCCAGCGCGTCCATCAGGCGCTTGCGCTGGATGCGGTAGATGAAGTCGTTGCGGTACTTGCCCTGCAGGAGGTCGAAGCTCGCCTCCATATAACTGAGGTTCACGTCCAGCACCTGCTTGATCAGGCGCGGCAGGGACTGGTACTCCCAGTTCGCCAGCACGAAGCTGAAGGCGGTGGCGATCGCGGCGCCGACAAAGGTATCGATCAGGCGCTCGGAGATCAAGGTGCTGCTCGGCGCAACCAGGTACATCCACAGCAGAATCATCACCGACACGGCGATCGCCGCATAGCGATAGCGCAGGTAGATGAAGGTCGGCGTGGCGATGGACGCCAGCACCAGCGTCGCCAGGATGGCGGCCGGATAGTTCATGAACTTCAGCACCAGCGCCGTGATCACGCAGCCGATCACGGTGCCGATAATGCGGTCCGAGCGGCGCTGCTTGGTCATGCTGAACGAAGGCTTGAGGATGATGACGATGGTCAGCACGATCCAGTAGCTGTGCGCCTTGTAAGGCAGCATGGCGCCGATCGCCAGCCCGGCCGCAATCGCCATCGACACGCGCAGCGCAAAGCGGAAGATCGGCGAATCCATGCGGAAGTGCGACAGCATCAGCTGCAGCTCGTACTTCTGCTGCGACAGGAAAGGCTGCATGTCCATATCGCGCCAGAACGGCGTGTCCTCGTATACCTTCTGGCTCGACACGTGCAGCTCGCCGATCATGCGGATGATGGCCATGATCTTGTTGCGCTGGGCGCGCAGCACGGTCACGGCTTCGCGCCGCGGCTTGCCGGCATCCAGGTCGTCCTGCAGGCCGGCGATCTGCTGCTCCAGCGCCATCAGCTCCGGCGTGTAGTCGACTTCCGGGTAGGAGGCGCGGTCGCGCGTCACGGCGTACGCTACCGATTCGATATCGCGCGCCGCCTTGTAGGCCAGGTCGTGCAAGGTGCGCAGCGCGGGCGAATCGAGCAAGTGCGTGCGCAGCGCGGCGTAGTCAGTGTGCGTGGCCAGGATCTGCTCGTACAGGTCCAGCATGCAGACGTGGATCTGCACCACCACCGCGTCCTTGCGGTTGTTATGCGCGCGCAGGATCAGGTCGCGCGAAGCCTGCTGGCGGTCGGCCAGCAAGGCCTGGTGGCGCACCAGTTTGTTGAACTGCTCGGTGAGGTTGTAGCGCGTGTCGTAGAAGTCGGCCTTGATGTCGATGTATGCCGCCAGCTCAAACAGCGCCTCTGCCAGCACCTGCTGCTTGATGCGGTGGCGCAGCAGCCAGGCCACGCCCATGGCGTAGGCCAGGTAAGACAGCGCGCCCACCATGAATAGGCCGGCGTGGCGGAACGATTCGGCCGGCGTCAGCACATGTTCGGTCGACATGGTCATGATGAACAGCGTCGCCAGCTGCAGCGGCATGGACTTCTTGCCATACACGACCATCATGCTGGCGAAGAAGCTGACCGCCACCAGCATCGCCATCAGCAGCCAGTAATACGGGCCGCACAGGCTGATAAGCAGCGTCACGGCGCTGCACAGCAGCACCGAGGCCATCATCTCGTTGAACTTGTGGCGCAGCGGGCTTGGCATGTCCATCAGCGCGGTGCATAGCGCGCCGATGCCGATCGACATGGCCACGTGCGTGTCGGCCAGCCACATGAACAGCGCAACAATGCCAACCAGGCCGGCGCCGAAGCGCAGGCCCAGGTGGAAATAATGGCTGTAGAAGAAGGTGCGGGGGTCTAGTGCGTAGTGCATGATCCCCGTCTTACACAATCGACAGGACAGGGTAGCGGCGCCATTCCGGCTCGCGCTGTCGCTGGCAGTTGTGGAAGATGAAGTGCAGCACCGCGTCCTTGTCCTTCACCAGCGCCGGGTTGGCGGCCTTCCAGTTCTCGAACAGGGCCTTGGTTTCCGGCTCGGTGGCCAGGATGTCGGCCGCCAGGTCTTCGAACACGTAGTCGGAGATGTTCTCTTTGCGCTCCAGCACGGAGTTGAAGAAGCCCCAACGGAAGAAGGAGTCGTGCGCCTGCGGTTCCAGGGTCTCAACGGCGTAGCGCGCGTTGTCCTGGTCCAGCGAAACATAGTAGTCGCCGGCGGCCAGCTCGAACGAATCTTCGCGCTTTTCGACGCTGACTTCGTCATGGAACATATGGCCTTCATAGGCGGTTGGACGCGAAACCACATTGGCGATGTGGTAGTACTGCGCCTGCACCGTGGTCGGCGCCTCGATGCGGGTCATCTGCACGCCGTTCCATTGCAGGCGCTCGATCACTTCGCGCCATGCCTGCGGGATCACATACGCTTTGGGCGCCTTGATCACGGTGTCCGCCGGGAAGCTGTTGTACCACTTGATGTCGCGCGCCCAAGGCTTGCTGCGGTCGTAGGATAGGCGGATGTAGTCGCCCAGTTTCGAAGCGCTGCGCTGCGCCTCGTAGCCTTTGAAATGGAAGCTGCCTGGATTCTCTTCATCCATGCGCCAGGTGATGGCCCATTCCTTCTGCTTGCGCTGGGTCGCCTTGGCGGCGGCGCGCAGGGCCTTGATCTGCTCGCCGTGCTTGATGGTGAAATTGCGCACGGTGTCCACCAGCGCGCGCATGGAGTCGTAGCGGTCGGCGTACGGCTTCAGCATGTGCGTCTCCGGCATGAAGCCGATGATGTTGTGCAGCGCGGTGAAGCCGGTCGAGAAGCGCGCGGTTTCCAGGAAGTCGGCGATGCCGTCGTCCGGGGTTTCCACCACCGGGTTCACGTACGGGCAGGTGGGCCAGCCGGCGGCTTCCATGTCGCTGTAAATTTGCGGCAGCATGGTGTCGCGCAGATAGGCGCCTAGCTCACCACCCAGCTTGTCGCACTGGGTGTGGATCAGGGTCATGGTGTAGCTGTAATCGGCGCCGTTGGAGGTGTGGGTGTCCACCATCACGTCCGGGTCCCAGGCGGTGATCAACTGGTTGAAGAACTGCGCGTTCAGCGTGTCGCATTTGACGAAGTCGCGGTTCAGGTCCAGGTGGCGGCTGTTGCCGCGGAAGCCGAACAGTTCCGGGCCGTCCTGGTTGGCGCGCGAGGTGTTCTGGCGGTTCAGGCAGCCGTCCACGTTGTACACCGGGACGAACAGCAGCACGGTCTTGCCCAGGCTGGCCAGCAGCTCCGGCTGGAAGCAGAAGTCGCGCACCATCGCCATGCAGGCGTCGATGCCTTCCGGCTCGCCGGGGTGGATGCCGTTGTTGTTGAAGAAGACCGTGCGGCCTTCGCGTTTGATTTGTTCGCGGTCGAAAACGCCGTCGGCGCTGACCACGCCCACATGCAGGGGGATGCCGCCGTCCGATACGGCTGCCTGTTCAAATTTCAGGATGTTCGGGAAGCGGCGTGCCAGTTCTTCGTAAAAGGCGATGCACTCGGTCCAGAGGGTAGTCTGGTTTTTATTGCCTTTTTCGTAAGGCGTGAGCATTTCTTGCATGGTCTGGATCTCAGTCTTCTGCATGTGGGGGGAGGTCAGCGATTTTACCATTTCGCCAAGCGATTAGCCCTTATGGCCATTGGCCTCCACCCACTTGGCAAAGGCTTGCGCCCAGCCGGCCAGCACTTCCTTGGTTTTCTCGTTATTGACCTTGCCGTCTTCGCCGATCAGGGCTGCGCCGCTGCCGATGTAGACTTCCGGGCCGGGCATGACGGGCGCGTTCAGGGTCACCATGGTCTGGCGCACATTGTGGTTGCCCGCAAAGCCGCCCACCGCGCCGACGGAAGCTGAGATCACGCCGACCGGTTTGGCGGCCCAGATGCTCTTGCCCCAAGGGCGCGAGCCGACGTCGATCGCGTTCTTCAGCGCGCCCGGCATGGAGCGGTTGTACTCCGGCGTTGCGATGGCGATGCCGTCCACATTGCGCAGCTTGTCGCGAAAGGCGGTCCAGGCGGCGGGCGGGGTGCCGGCATCGTCCAGGTCCTGGTTGTACAGCGGCAGGTCACCGATGTCGACGAACTCGAACTGCAGTTCGGCCGGTGCCACTTCCACCAGCGCGTTGGCGAATTTGCGGTTCAGCGAATCCTTGCGCAGGCTGCCGACGATCAGGGCGATTTTCTTGGTCATGAGGGGCTCCTTGTAAAACGGTCAATGTACATCAAGCGGGGAAAATATGCGCGTCTTCGCGCAGCGCATCGAACAGGAATTGGCTCAGCGCCTTGATGCGCGCCACGTTGCGCAAGTCGCGGTGGCTCAGCACCCAGAGCTGGGTGTGGAAGCGCGGATCGGGCGGCGCCAGCTGCTCCAGCGTGCGCTCGCGGTCGGCCAGCAGGCAAAGCAGGGGCGCCACGCCCATGCCATGGCGCGCCGCATCCACCATGGTCAGCAGGCTGTCGGCCCGTACCGCCACCTGGGCCGGCGGCACGCGCTCGGCCAGCCACTGCGCCGCCGCCAGGTGCGCCAGGCTTTCGTCCGGCGCCACCCAGCGGTGCGCCGCCCAGTCGTCGCGCGCGATGCCGGCGCGGTCGGCCCGGCGCAGGTAGGCGCGCGAAGCGTAGAGCGCCGTCGCCACCGCGCCCACCTTGCGCCCGACCAGGTTGGCCGGCGGCGTGTTGGACGGGCGCAGCGCCATATCGGCCTCGCGCTGGGTCAGGTTGAGGAAGCTGTTGTTGACCACCAGTTGCAGCTGCACCGCCGGATGCTGCTCCTGGAAGCGCTGCAGGTAGGGCATGAGCAGGCCGTGCGCCAGCGTGTCCGTGGTGGTCAGGCGGATCGTGCCGCGCAACTCCTCATCGAGGCCGCCCACCGCGCGCTGGGCGCTGCCGATATCCTCCTCAATCGCCCCCAGCCGGCCGCGCAGGGTCTCGCCCGCGCCGGTCATGACATAGCCCGACTGCAGGCGCTCGAACAGGCGCACGCCCAGCGACTGCTCCAGGCTATCCAGCCGGCGCAGCACGGTCGAATGGTTCACGCCGAGCTCGCGCGCCGCCGCCGAGATGGAGCCGCCGCGCGCCACGGCCGCGAAGTAGCGCAAGTCTTCCCAATCGAGATTCTGCATATTTGCGTAACCGTTCCGCTGTTTTTGGGAATTTTAATGCGTTTTTGCAGGGCATACACTGGCCGGCACCAACCTACCAAGGAGAACGACCATGCTGACCCTCTACACCGCCGATACCCCCAATGGCCAAAAAATCACCATCGCCCTGGAAGAACTGGGCCTGCCGCATACGCTGCACCACGTCAACCTGAACGCGGGCGAGCAGCACCAGGCACCGTTCAGCGAAATGAGCCCCAACCACAAGATTCCCCTGCTGGTGGACGACGCCACGCCGATTTTTGAATCCGGCGCCATCCTGATCCACCTGGCCGACAAGGCTGGCAAGCTGCTGCCTGCCAGCGGCGAAGCGCGCAGCGTCGCGCTGCAATGGCTGTTCCTGCAAGTGGGTAGTATTGGCCCGATGCTGGGCCAGCTCTGGTATTTCCGCCACGCCTGCGGCACGCAAAGCGTGGTCGCACTCGAGCGCTACCACCGCGAAACCCTGCGCCTGCTGGGCGTGTTCGAGGCACGCCTGCGCGACACGCCGTACCTGGCCGGCGACGCATACACGATCGCCGATATCGCCAGCTTCCCCTGGATCTGCTCGCACCACGAGTTGGGAATTACGCTGAACGACTATCCAGCGGTAGCCGACTGGCTGGCCCGCATCGAAGCGCGCCCCGCCGTGCAACGCGGCCTGGCCGCCGCCAAGCCATGATCGCCGCCTGGCTACTGCTGCTGGCGGCCGCGCTGGTCGACATCGCCATGGCGGTCGCCCTCAAGCACGCCGAAGGCTGGACCCGCTTCTGGCCCAGTCTCGCCGGCCTGGCCTTCGCCAACGGCGCTATCGTGCTGCTGACGATGGCCCTGCGCCAGCTACCGGTCGGCACCGCCTTCGCCGTCTTCACCGGCATTGGCGCCGCCGGCGCCGCCCTGGTCGGCATCGTGCTGTACGGCGAAAGCGCCACCCCACTACGCCTGCTGCTGATCGCCCTCATCATCGCCAGCATCGCCGGCCTCAAGCTTACCCACAGCTGAAAGCAGCAGAGCCCGTGTCAACCTTGGGGTCAGACCCCTTGGTTGACACGGGCTCGGCCGTCTAGTGCTTGGGCTCGTGTCAACCTAAGGGCCTGACCCCAAGGTTGACACGGCTGGGCTGTAGAGATTACTCGGCGCCCATTTCCTTCATCAGGTTGTGCGCTTTGTCGATGTACTTCATGTTCCACAGCATGTAGCGCAGGTCGACCTGGATGTCGCGGGTCTTGGCTTTGTTGAAGTCCCAGTCGGAGATGATGGAGTCCAGCGTGCCGTCGAACGCCAGGCCTACCAGCTCGGCTTTCGAGTTCAGCGCGGCGGAACCGGAGTTGCCGCCGGTGATGTCCAGCGTGGCCAGGAAGTTGACCGGTACCGATTTCAGCTTGGCATCGTAATACTTGCCGTATTGTTTGCCATTGATCGCGTCCAGCTGCGCTTGCGGGGCCTTGAACTCGCCTTCGCCGGTGGCCTTGGCTTTCACGCCGGCCAGGGTGGTGAAGGCGCTCCAGCCGGTGGTGCCGTCGGCGCCTTCGGCGCGGCCGGCGACCTTGCCGAAGGTGACGCGCAGGGTGCCGTTGGCGTCAGGGTACACAGCCTGGCCTTTCGAGTTCATGAAGGCGATCTTGGCTTTCATGTAGCTCGAGTAGGCTTGCTGGATCTTGCCGCCCAGTTCTTCGGCTTCGGCTTCACGCTTCATGGCGTCGTCGTACAGGGCGACGGCGGCTTTGATGAAGCTGTCGTTGCTGGCCTTGAAGTCGGCCACCGATTTGCCCAGCCATTCGGCGCGGACTTTGGCGTCTTCCAGCTGGGAGCCGGCGTACAGCTTGTCCAGTGCGGCCGACAGTTCGGCTTCGCTGGCGCCTGCCTTGATGCCCAGCACGCTGTCGAACACGGCATTGTGCTCGGCGGCCGGTTGCGCGGCGTAGTGCTTCAGGTTGTTCAGCACGATGGCTTTGTTGACCTTGGCCACGTAGGTCTTGTTCACGCCGTCGATCGATTGCTTGATGCGCTTGGCGTCGCGTTCCTGGTAGCCGGCTTTGCGCTCGGCGTTCGGCTTCTGGTTCTCGTTGGCCAGGCGGTACATGATGCGCGCGGCGTTCAGCAGGGTCGGGGTGGAGCGGTCCAGGTGGAAGTCGCGCTTGTTCTCTGAGTCACGCTGGGCGATCAGCTTTTCCACCGCTTCCAGGTCGGCGCCGAAGGCGGCCTTGCGCTTGGCGTCGCTGTTGACCCATGCTTTCAGGGCGTCATGCTCTTTGGACTTGCGCTCCAGCATGTCGCTACCTTCGTAGCTGTTCAGCATGCCCTTGCGGTTTTTGTAGTAGTTGTTGATGTTGGCAACCTGGCCGGCTACCTTCAGGGCCGCGTCGCGGTCGCCCTTGGTTTCGCGGTCGATGATGGCCAGGGTCTCGTTCGAGTTCTGGATGAAGGCCGGGTATTCGAAGCCGAAGGTGTTCGATACTTCGGATGGCAGGCGATGGCGGTTGGTGCGGCCTGGGTAGCCCAGCACCATCACGAAGTCGCCTTCTTTCACGCCTTCCTTGGCCAGCTTCAGGAAGGATTTGGATTCGTAAGGAACGTTGTCCTTGTGGTAGTCGGCAGCTTTGCCGTCCTTGCTGACGTAGGCGCGGTAGAAGCCGTAGTCGCCGGTGTGGCGCGGCCACATCCAGTTGTCGGTGTCGCCGCCGAATTTGCCCACGCCGTCAGCCGGGGCGTGCACCAGGCGCACGTCGCGGATTTCCAGCTGTTTGATCTGGTAGAACTCCAGGCCGCCGTAGAACGACGACACGGTGCAGCGGTGGCCTTCATCTTTTTCGCACTCGGCGACCAGGGCCTTCTGGTTTTTCTCGATCGCGTCCACGCGCGCTTTGCCCTGCAGCTTGGCTACGTCAGCGGTGATGATCTTGTCGGTGACGTTCAGCACTTCCTTGGTCACGAATACGCGGCTGCCCGGCGCGGCCGGCAGTTCCTCGGCCAGGGTGTGCGCCACGAAGCCGTTGGCCAGCAGGTCGCGTTCCTTGGTGGAGTTGACGGCGATGCTGTTGTAGACGCAGTGGTGGTTGGTCACGACCAGGCCTTGCGGCGACACGAAGGACGCGGAGCAGCCGCCCAGGCTGACGATGGCGTTCATCGGGAAGGAGGTCAGCTGGGTCAGGGAAGCCGGGTCCAGCTTCAGGCCGGCGGCCTTCAATTGCTTGGCTACTTGTGGCAGCTGTTGCGGCATCCACATGCCTTCGTCTGCGAAGGCGGCGGAGGTGGTGCTCAGGACGGCGAGCGCGAGGAGTGATTTTTTCATGTGTCTTGTATGGGTTGAAGTGGTGGCCCGCCGGGCTAAGCCGGCAGGCGACCTAGAGTATCGGCATGCCGGCGGCTGCCGTCAACTCTAAAAATGTGGCGCAAAACTGAAGAATATTTGGCAACAAGAGTGTGGCTGGTGGTTGCTGCGGCGCAGCATGGGTGTGCTGTCAGCGCAAATGGAGGTAGAGCTCGCTGGGCCCGCTCGGCTCAGTTTTCGCACCGGCGTGTTCCGCTGCGCGCGAAAAAAAGGCCAACGCCGCAGCGTTGGCCTGTGAGGAACCGGTTGTCGCTACCTGACGCGGCCGCGGAAAACGAGGTTGACGATGGCCAGCAAAATCACCGCACCGAGGAATGACACCCCCAGCGACAGGACGCTGAAATCGTCCATATTAATGGTGCCGGCGCCAAACAGCGGCGACAGCAGCCAGCCGCCCAGCAGGGCGCCCACAATACCCACGATCACGTTCAGGAACACGCCTTGTTGCGCGTCCGTTTTCATCACCAGGCTAGCCAGCCAGCCCAGGACCCCGCCAATAACAATCCAGATAATGAAATTCATATCGCCCCCTTTGTGTTGGTGAATCCAGTGTAGGTCAGGCGCGTGTCCCCATTCCGTGCGCGAACGTACAGATATGGCGGGCCGCGCGGCCTATCGTGTCCGGGAATCAAGTCAGAAAAGGGGAAATCGCATGAATACTGCAGACAAGCAATCCCGCATGGTGACCGGCCTGTTCCGCGATCGCGGCAGCGCCGAGCGTGCCTGGCAGCACGCCACCTCACGCGGCTACAGCAAGGACGATATCGACGTCGTTATGAGCGACGACACGCGCCAGCGCCATTTCAGCGGCGGCGTCGAAACGGAGCTCGGTTCGAAAGCCGGGGAAGGCGCGGGCATTGGCGCCGGGGTCGGCGGTGCGATTGGTGCCGCGTTGGCAGCGGTGGCTGCGGTGGGCACCACCCTGGTGCTGCCTGGCCTGGGCCTCGTGGTGGCCGGACCGCTGGCGGCCGCGTTGGCCGGTGCCGGCGCGGGCGGTGTGACCGGCGGCCTGGTGGGCGCCCTGATCGGCGCCGGCATGCCGGAGGAGCGCGTCAAGCCCTATGAAGAAGGGATCCGCGAAGGCGGCATCCTGATCGGCGTACATGCGCGCGACGACGCCGATGCGGCCGAAATCGAGCGCGGCTGGAAAGAGAGCGAAGGCGAGCACGTGATCGGCGTTGGCGTCGGCACTACCGGCGGCGCGCTGGCGGGGGCCGCAGCGGGCTCCCCAGTCGGGCCGGTAGGCATGGTGGCGGGCGCCGTGATCGGCGGCGTGGCCGGCGCCTATGTCGGCAAAGGCACGGCGGAAATCGTCAACCCGAAGGCCGAGGATGATGACGACGACCACAACCTGGCCACCGGCATCGGCGCCGGCGGCGGCGCGGCAGCCGGGATGGCGGCGGGCGCAATCGGCGGCCCGGTCGGCATGGCGGCTGGCGGCGCTATCGGCGCACTGGCGGGGGGGATGGCTGGCCAGGGCATTGGCACCCTGCTCAACCCGAGCGAAGAACGGGTCTACTGGCAGGATCACTACCGCAACGAGACCTACTTCAACCCAAACTTCGACTACGACGACTACGAGCCCGCCTACATGCTCGGCTACACCGCCCGCCAGCGCTACCGCGGCACGTGGGACGACCTCAGCGGTCAGCTGGAACGGGATTGGGAAATGGTGAAGGGCAAATCACGCATGGCATGGGAGCACGCCAAAGACGCGGTGCGCGCCGCTTACGAGAAAGAAGTCCCGTAAGCCAAGGGGCGCCACAATGTCCACTTTGGGGTGCTCCCCAAGGTGGACATTTGCTTGGGGATTACTGGGCGGCGATGGCTTCGACCTGGATGGCGAGCTTGACTTCAGGGGCGAAGGCCGGGGTGGCGTAGTTCAGGCCGAAGTCGGTGCGCTTGAACTCGGCGGAGGCGTCGGCGCCGCACACTTCACGCTTCATGCGCTGGTCGATGATGCACTTGAATTTGTTGACCTTGAGGTTGACCGGCTTGGTCACGCCCAGCATGGTCAATTGGCCTTCCACTTCCACCAGCTGCTCGCCGTCGAACTTGAACTTGGTGCCTTTGTAGGTCACGGTCGGGAATTTCTCGACGTTGAACATGTCGGCGCCCTTGGCGTGGCTGTTCATCTTGTCCAGGCCGAAGTTGATCGAGGCGGCGTCGATGGTGATGTCCATGCTGCCGGTCTTGGCCGCGCGGTCCATCTGGATCACGCCGCTGGTCTTGTCGAACTTGCCGCGCCAGAACGAAATGCCTTTGTGGTCGGCTTCGAAGCTTGGGTAGGTGTGGGTCGGGTCGATGTTGTAGGTGCCGGCGTTGGCGCCGACGGCAGCTACGGCCAGCAGGGCGGCGGTGATGAACTTCAGTTTCATTGGGTCTCCATCCAGGGGTTAATGAGCTATTTATTGAGCTACTACGTGGAACTTGATGGTCACTTCGTCGGCGACCATGCTGGTGTCTTTCCATTCGCCTTCGCCAATGTTGTAGGCCAGGCGTTTGATCGGCAGGGCGCCTTCGAATACTTGCTTGCCGCCTTCGGCTTTGACGGTGATGGGGAAGGTGACGTCGCTGACCTTGCCTTTAATCGACAACTTGCCGGTGACGTTCAGCTTGCCCGGGCCAGCGCTCTTGATGGCGCTGGAGGTGAAGCTGGCTTTCGGGAACTGGGCGGAGTTGAACCACTCCTTCTTGGCCACTTCCTTGTTCATGTCGGCGTCGCCCAGGTCCAGGCTGGCGGTCTCGATTTCCACCGTGGCCTTGGAGGTGTCCGGGGCGGCGGCGTTGTAGTCGATGACGATGTTGTGCTTCTTGAACTTGGACTCGATCGGCACGTTCATTTGCTTGAACACGGCCGAGACGCTGGTCTTGGCCGGATCGGCTTTCAGTACGGCCGCGCTGGCGGCGGCTGCCACGGCCAGCAGGGCGGCCAGTAATACGCTTTTCTTCATTTGGTGTGCTCCAGGTTAGGGCAGCATGCGTTTCAGCAGGCCGTCTTTGTCGATGAATTGGTGTTTCAGCGCTGCCAGCACGTGGCCGATGACGACGGCGGCAAGCAGCATGTTCAGCCAGTAATGTACCGGTTTCAGGGCTTCTTTGAGCGCTGGGCTGGCTTCGAACAGGGATGGGATCTGGAACAGGCCGAGGTACACCACGGGCACGCCGGCGGCGGTGGTGTACAGGTAGCCGGAAATTGGCACGGCGAACATCAGGATGTAGAGGAACCAGTGGCCGGCTTCGGCGGCTTTCTTCTGGCCTTGGGTCATGCTGACGGGCAGGGCGGGCGGCTGTTGCTTCAGGCGCCACAGCAGGCGGATGGCGGCCAGGGCGAGCACGCTGATGCCCAGCCATTTGTGCCAGGAATAGTATTTGAGCTTGGTGGGGGTGAGGCCGGGGATGTCGGTCATCACCAGGCCGAGCAGGAAGGCGGCAATGATCAACAGGGCGATCAGCCAGTGCAGCAGGATGGCGGGTTTGGTGTAGCGGTCCATTGCGGGCCTTTGTGATTTAGTACGTGTTAGGACTAAATATACCAGAGCGCGCTTTTTGTTGCTTACGGCTTGCTTAAAACCCGGTAAACCGGGGTCTGACCCAGAGGGTCAGACCCTGAATGATCTTGCTGCTAACGGTTTGGGTTTGGGCCTTTGACTTTCGTCGCGGGTCAAAGGCTTTATCCCCTCCCAGCGGCGGTGGAGCTGACGGGGTCTGACCCTGCGGGTCAGACCCCGGTTTGCCGGGTTTAGATGGCCTTGGCCAATGCCGCCGCAATACCAGTGTAGTTCGCCGGAGTCATCGCCAGCAGCAAATCCTTGGCATCCTGCGGAATCGCCAGCCCGGTGATGAACACCTGCAGCGCTTCCTTGGTGATGCCTTTGCCACGGGTCAGCTCTTTCAACTGCTCGTACGGGTTCTCAATGCCATAACGGCGCATCACAGTCTGCACCGGCTCGGCCAGCACTTCCCACGAGGCATCCAGGTCGGCCGCCAGGCGCGCCGGATTGACTTCCAGCTTGTTCAAGCCGCGCAGGCAGGAATCGTACGCCAGCAGGGTGTAGCCCAGGCCCACGCCGATATTGCGCAGCACGGTCGAATCGGTCAGGTCGCGCTGCATGCGCGACACTGGCAGTTTTTCGGACAGGTGCTTGAGCACGGCATTGGCCAGGCCCAGGTTGCCTTCCGAGTTTTCGAAGTCGATCGGGTTGACCTTGTGCGGCATGGTGGAGGAGCCGATTTCGCCGGCTTTCAGCTTCTGCTTGAAGTAGCCCAGCGACACATAGGTCCAGATATCGCGGTTCAGGTCGAGCAGGATGGTGTTGGCGCGCGCAAACGCGTCGAACAGTTCGGCCATGTAGTCGTGCGGTTCGATCTGGATGGTGTACGGGTTGAACACCAAGCCCAGGCGCTGCTCGATCACGTTCTTGGAGAAGGCCGGCCAGTCGAACGCCGGGTAGGCCGACAGGTGGGCGTTGTAGTTGCCCACGGCGCCGTTCATCTTGCCCAGGATTTCCACCTTGGCAATGCGGTCGATGGCGCGCTGCAGGCGGGCGATCACGTTGGCGAATTCCTTGCCCAGGGTGGTCGGGCTGGCGGTCTGGCCGTGGGTACGGCTCAGCATCGGCAGGTCGGCGTTGGCGTGGGCGATTTCGGTCAGCTTGGCGACCAGGCCTTGCAGGGCCGGCACCATCACGCCGTCGCGCGCGGCCTTCAGCATCATGCCGTGCGAGGTGTTGTTGATGTCTTCCGAGGTGCAGGCGAAGTGGATGAACTCGGAGGCGGCCACCAGTTCCGGCACGTCCTTTACTTTTTCCTTCAGCCAGTACTCCACAGCCTTCACGTCATGGTTGGTGACGGCTTCGATTTCCTTGATGCGGGCGGCGTCGGCTTCGGTGAACTCGGCGGCCAGCTTGTCCAGCAGGGCGGTGGCGGACGCCGGGAACGGTTTGATCTCGGCGAAACCGGCCAGGGACAGCGCTTGCAGCCAAGCGATTTCGACCTTCACGCGGTGGTGCATGAAGCCGGATTCGGACAGGATCGGGCGCAGCTTGTCGGTTTTCGACGCATAACGGCCGTCCAGCGGGGACAGGGCCGACAGGGTGGAGTATGGAGTAGTCATGGTAAGGCGGGAGGGAGAGGCTGGAAAAAACAAGATTTTACCATTGGCGCGCCTGTGGCCCGACCTTGCCTGCGCTGCGCCATGCTCGCTGGGGCCGATGTTATACTGTTGTCTAATTCTCTACTTTCGGCATTTATGAAACTAATCGGTTCGCTCGCCAGTCCCTATGTACGCAAGGTTCGCGTGGTATTGGCGGAAAAAAAGCTCGACTATCAATTGGAACTGGAAAATGTCTGGGCGCCGGAAACCACCATCCAGAAGCTGAACCCGCTCGGCAAGGTGCCGTGCCTGGTCATGGAAGATGGTTACGCCATGCAGGATTCGCGTGTGATCGTCGAGTACCTGGATGCGGTGTCGCCGGTGTGCAAGCTGCTGCCGCCGAATGGCCGTGAGCGTGCTGACATCAAGTGCTGGGAAGCGCTGGCCGATGGCGTGTTGGACGCGGCGGTACTGGTGCGCCTGGAGCGCATCCAGCGTCCGCAACACCTGCAGAGCGCGGACTGGATCGCGCGCCAACTGAAGAAGGTGGAGCTGGGCCTGGCCTCCATGTCCGAGCGCCTGGGCGACAGTACTTTCTGCGCCAGCAACCATTACTCGCTGGCCGATGTGGCCGTGGGCTGCTGCCTGGGCTGGCTCAGTTTCCGCTTCCCGGAAATCGACTGGCGCGGCGCGCATCCGAACCTGGCGCGCTTGTACGATAAGCTGTCCGAGCGTCCTTCCTTCAAAGACACCGTTCCCCAAGCCTGATCCGGAGGTCGCCATGGCAGACAGAGTCCTCGTGTTCGGCGAAGCCCTCCTGGATGACTTTGGCGACCGGCAGATCCCGGGTGGCGCACCGTTCAATGTGGCGCGCAACCTGACGGCGCTGGGCAATCCTGCACTGATGGTGACGCGCGTCGGCAACGACGCGCCGGGTGAGCGGCTGCGCGAGGAATTCACGCGCTTTGGCATGAGTGCCGAGGGCTTGCAGCATGGCGCCGAGCCGACCGGCCGCGTGCTGGTGGAGCGCGATGGCGGGGGCGGGCATCGCTTCCATATCCTGGCCGAGCAGGCCTACGACCATATCGAAGCCGCTGCGGCAGTCGATGTGATGCGCGCCTTTTCGCCCAGTACCGTGTATTTCGGCACCCTGGCGCAGCGTGCGCCGGCCTCGCGCGCGGCGCTGGCCGCCGTGTTGGCCGGGGCGGAGGCCGGGACCGGGCGTTTCCTCGACCTGAACCTGCGCGATGGCGTGGATGAGGCGGTGGTCTTCAACTCGCTGCAGCAGGCGGCGACCGTCAAGGTCAATGAAGAGGAGCTGCAGGCGCTGTTCGCGTGGTACTGCCATACCTGCCCGGATACCATGGATATCGATGGCGCCGCCGTCGAGGCCGAAGCGCGCGCCATGATGCATAACTTTTCCATTGAAGGCTTGCTGGTCACGCTGGGCGAACGCGGCGCCCTGTATTTTGGCGCCGATGGCGCGCGTGTGCTGGCGCCCCAGGAATTCAAGCCTTCCCGGTTTGTCGATTCGGTCGGGGCGGGCGATGCGTTTGCTGCGGTCTTCCTGTTGGGTCGTGCGCGCGGTTGGGACTTGCCGCAGACCTTGCAGCGCGCGAATGCGTTTGCCGGCGCGGTATGCGGCTTTGCCGGGGCGGTCGCGCCGGATACCGGGTTCTATACCCAGTGGCGCGACGCCTGGGGGCTGTAATGCGCCGCGCTTAGCCGCGGGTCTGGATCATTTTCCAGCCGTTGCCCGAAGGGTCGCGGAAACCTGCGTCCACCGTGCCGTAGCGTTCCGCCGGCTCCTGCGTAAATTCCACGCCTTTGTTGTGCAGCTTGTCGTACGCGGCGAAGCAATCTTTTACTTCCAATACCAGCGGCGGCATGGCGCCTTTGGCCACCAGGGCATTCAGGGCCTGGGCGGTCACTGCGTCATGCACCGGCGGACCTGGCACATACAGGCCAAGCTGGAACGATGGCTGCTCCGGGTGCTGGATGGTGAGCCAGCGGAAGTCGCCGTTGCGCACGTCGGTGTGGACTTTGAAGCCCAGCTTGTCGACGTAGAAAGCCAGCGCTTCGTCCTGGTCGCGCACATAAATGCCTGCGGTTTGAATGCCTTGTGTCATGGTGTCTCCTTGGTTAAGTGAGACTCCATTGTAGGGAGCTCTTCTTCGCGCCGCTTCTCCGAAACTGATGTTGTGAGGTGCGGGCGCTGCGCGGCGCTCAGCACGCAGGCCGGCACCGGGGCAGGATTGCTCTCGGCAGCGCGTTCGTGCGTGCGGATGTCGCCCGGATTCTTGCCGGTGATGTCGCGGAAGGTGCGGCCGAAGGTGCCCAGGCTGCGCCAGCCGGTGCTGTAGGCGATGTCGGTGATGGGGAGGTCGGTTTCGCGCAGCAGCGTCACGGCGCGCTCGATGCGGCGCGTGAGCAGGTAGCGGTGGGGTGGCAGGCCGAAAGCCTCCTTGAAGGAGCGGGCGAAGTGCGCCTCGGAGACGCAGCTTACTTCTGCCAGGCGGCTGACCGGCCATTCCTCGTGCGAGGCGGCGTCCATCCGGTCCTTGGCGCGCAACAGGCGCCGCAGGAGTTCCGGACTTTGGGTAAAAGAAAATGGGGAAGGACCCTTTTTTTCGCTTTGGCGAAAAATGGGGTACGTCCCCATTTTCTTCATTCGGCTTCCGACATCTGCGATTGCAGGTAGTTCTGGATACCGATCTTGCCGATGATGTCGATCTGGGTTTCCAGCCACTCGATGTGCTCCTCGGTATCCTTCAGGATATCCAGCAGCAGGTCGCGCGACACGTAGTCGCCGACTTTCTCGGAATGGGCGATGCCTTCCTTGACGGTCACGTGGGCGCCTTTTTCCAGCTTCAGGTCGGCGGCCAGCATTTCCTCGGTGTTCTCGCCGATCAGCAGCTTATGCAGGGCTTGCAGGTTCGGCAGGCCGTCCAGCATCAGGATGCGGTCGATCAGGCGGTCGGCGTGCTTCATTTCGCCGATCGACTCTTCGTACTCTTTCTTGCCCAGCTTGTCGAAGCCCCAGTGACGGTACATGCGGGCATGCAGGAAGTACTGGTTGATTGCCGTCAGCTCATTGGTCAGCTGTGCATTCAGCAGACGGATAACATCTTTGTCGCCCTTCATGGGGGATCCTTCTTATCAGGTTTTGAATACTGCCCATTTTGCCATGAAGCACGCCAGCCACCTAGTCAAGCGGGAAACATAAGATTGCTAACGTAAATGAAAACGATTATCATTTGCGTTTTATTCCGACTGTCAAGAGTTGTCAATGTCTTACATTAAGAGCCGCAAGCATACGCCAGCCACGCTCGCCGCCATCGCCGCCACCCTGGCGATGCCTGTTGCACACGCTGATGCCCCCGCCCCTGAACAGAAAATGCAGGAAGTGATCGTTACCGGCCAGAACGGCAACGACTTCCAGGTCAAAAAGTCGGCCTCCGACAAATTCACCACCACCCTGCTGGACACCCCGAAAGCCGTGACCGTGATCCCGACCGAGGTGATCTCGCAGACCGGCGCCACTTCGCTGACCGACGCCCTGCGCACCGTGCCGGGCATCACCGTGGGCGCGGCCGAAGGCGGCCAGCCGGTGGGCGACAACCTGCTGATCCGCGGCTACAACGCACAGACTGATACCTACATCGACGGCATCCGCGACACCGGTTCGCAGAGCCGCGAGATCTTCTCGCTGGAGCAGATCGAAGTGGTCAAGGGCCCGAATTCCGCTTACGGCGGCCGTTCCTCCGCCGGTGGCGGCGTGAACCTGGTGTCCAAGACCGCCAAGGCGGAAAACTTCGCCAACGCCTCGGTCGGCATCGGCAGCGCGCAATACCGCCGCGCCACCGCCGACGTGAACCGTACCATCGGCGATAACGCCGCCGTGCGCCTGAACGTGATGGCCCACGAAAACCACGTGGCCGGCCGCGACGAGATCCACGGCGACCGCTGGGGCATCGCGCCGACCGTGACCTTCGGCCTGGCCGGTCCGACCAAGGCCACGCTGTCCTACTACCACATGGAATCGAGCGAACTGCCGGACAGCGGCATTCCGTTCAACAACCCGTTCACCAGCGGCGCCAACGTCGCCAAGAACGGCAACGGCACCCCGATGAGCGTGCCGCGCAACACCTTCTACGGCCTGCTGGAGCGCGACTTCCGCGACACCCAGTCCGATATCGGCACCATCGATATCAAGCATGATGTCCGCCCGGGCCTGACCTTCCGCAATGTCACCCGCTTCAGCAAGACCGAGAACAACTACATCTACACCCAGCCGGATGACTCCAAAGGCAATGTGGTGCTGTACGGTACCCTGTGGCGCCGTGGCGCCTCGCGCGCGGCGCAAACCGAGGCGCTGGCCAACGCGTCCAGCCTGACCGGCGATTTCACCGCCGCCGGCATCAAGCACAGCTTCACCGCCGGCATGGAAATCGGCCGCGAAGTGACCGACCGCAGCACCTACGTCTTCACCCCGGGTAACAACAACCCGCTGACCAAGACCAGCACCTGCCCGACTTCCGGCGCGGCCACCCTGTACAACTGCACCACCCTGATCAACCCGAACCCGCACGATCCATGGTCGGTGGGCCAGGTGCGTTCCGTCTCGCCCGCCGCGACCAATGTGCACACCAACACCCGTTCGGTGTACGGCTTCGACACCATCGAGTTCAACCCGCAGTGGCTGCTGAACGTGGGACTGCGTTGGGACGATTACCGCTCCGCGCTGTTCACCCAGGCCAACACCAGCGTGACGCCGGCCACCGCCGCCGTGCGCGCCGAGAACAAGGCCAACTTCACCAATTACCAGGCTGGCGTGGTCTACAAGCCGGCTGCCAACAGCAGCATCTACCTGTCGTACGGCACCTCGTCCACTCCGGCCGGCAACGACGGCGGCGAAGGCACCGACGGCCTGACCGTGGCCGTGCAGGACCTGAAGCCGCAGGAAAGCAAGAACTGGGAACTGGGCACCAAGTGGGAAGTGTCGGCACGCCGCCTGTCCCTGAGCGCGGCCATCTTCGAAAGCAAGATGAACAACGCCCGTATCACCGGCCCGAACGGCACCTCGCAGAACGCCGGCAAGAAGAATGTGCGCGGCGCCGAATTCGGCGTGAGCGGCGCCATCACCAACAACTGGCAAGTCTTCGGCGGCGCCACCTGGCTGGACGCGGAAGTGGGCGACAACGGCTACACCAATACCGGCACCACTGCCGCGCCGGTGTGGGTCAAGTCCCCATTCGACGGCAACCAATTCCCGGGTGTGCCGAAGACCAGCGCCTCGGTGTGGACTTCCTACACCGTGCTGCCGGGCCTGACCATCGGCGGCGGCGTGAACTACTCCGCCAAGATCTGGGCCAATATCAACAACACCAAGCACGTGCCGGCTTACACCCGCTTCGATGCAATGGCGAGCTACGACGTGAACAAGAACATCAGCCTGCAACTGAATGTGCAGAACCTGACGGACAAGTTCTACTTCGATAAATCTGTCTCGAACCATTACGCGCAAGTGGCGGCCGGTCGTTCCGCAACCCTGACCGCGAACTTCCGCTACTAATCATGATGCTGCATATCCCCGGCGTGCTGACGCCGGAACAAGTCAAGTACTTCCGCCAACGCCTGGCCGCCGCCGATTGGATCGATGGCCGCGCCAGCGTGGGATCACAGGGGGCGCAGGTCAAGCGCAACCGCCAGATCGCGGAAGGGACGCCGCTGGCGCTGGAACTCGGGGATATCATCATCAAGGCGCTGGCGTCCAACCCGCTGTTTTACTCGGCGGCTTTGCCGCGCAAGATTCTGCCGCCTTACTTTAATAGCTATGCCGGCGGGGAGACCTACGGCCTGCATATCGACGGCGCGATCCGGCATATGGTCGGGAGCTCGGATGTGATGCGCTCGGATGTGTCCACCACGGTGTTCTTGTCCGATCCGGAGGAGTATGAGGGCGGCGAGCTGACGGTGATGGATAACTACGGTGCGCATGAGGTGAAGCTGCCGGCGGGGGATGCGATTGTGTATCCGGCCAGCAGTGTGCATCGGGTGAATCCGGTGACCTCGGGCGAGCGCGTGGCGTCGTTCTTGTGGACGCAGTCGATGGTGCGGGATGATTGGCAACGCACGATGCTGTTTGAGCTGGACCAGAATATCCAGAAGCTGCGCGGGCAGCATGGGGATGGCGAGGCGACTGTGGGACTGGCGGGCCACTATCACAACCTGCTGCGGATGTGGGCTGACCTTTAACCCGGCAAACCAGTGTCAGACCCAAGGGTCTGACACTGGAAATGCAAACGCCGCGGCTTCGATCGAAGTCCGCGGCGTTTTCACATTGGGGTCCGGCCCTTGGGCCGTACCCCGGTTTCCCGGGTTTAAGAAATCTGGAAATTAATCGGCACCACCACATACACCGGCTGCGCCTTGCCATCTTCCACATAAGGTTTGAACAGCGCGCGCATCACCGCCGCGCGGCCCGCTTCATCCAGGTTGGACGAGCCGGACGACTTCTGCACCGAAGCCTGCTCCGCATAGCCCTTCTCATTCACCAGCACGCGCAAGGTCACCACGCCGGTCTCGCCCATGCGGCGCGACACCGACGGATACACCGGCTGCGGTGCCCGAATATATTCAACAGCGGAAATCACGCGCGGACCAGCCGGCGCGGCCGGGGCCGCAGGCGCGCTGCTCACCGGCGCCGCAGCCACCGGCGTGCTCGGCGCGGCTTCCACCACGCGCGCCTGGGAAGGCGGCGGGGTGATGGTGTTTTCGATAACGATAGGCAGCATTGGCAGCGGCGGCGGGGTAATGGAAGGCGCTTTCGGCGCGACTTCTACCGTCTTGGGCTGCGAGGCGGGGGGCGGTGGCGGAGCGGCCACGAACTTGACTTCAACGATTTCGGGCATGCGATCAACCAGGCGATGCATGGTGCCGTTGGCAATGGCGTAGCCCAGGATGGCATGCAGGGCGACGACAACCGCGATCTTGGTCAGCTTGTCGCTGCCTTTGGCGCGGCCATAAGCACCGCCGCTCGGGAATGTCATCGATTGCATACAGCGCTCCTTACACGGTCAGTGATGGGCGCTTGAGCACAGTCTCCTGCAGTCCGCTGCCCAGATGTTCATCCAGCACTTCCACTGCGTAGCTGAGGCAATTGCCGCAGCAGGTGGCCACGCCGAGCGCTTCGCGCAACTCGTCCATGGAGCTGATACCCATATCTATGGCTTGACGGATTTCACGATCAGAGATGTTGTTGCAGACACAAACGATCATTTTCGAAATTACCTTCTGGCTAAGATTGCGATTCCGTTATTGAGAATCATTATCATTACGGTTCCCATTCTACCCGAACCGGAATACAATGCAAGCCGTATTCGAAAACAATTCTCATTTATAATGAGGCGGTTGTTACGCCCTGGAAAGTTCGCCATGACCCTTGCTCCTACCTTGATTAAGCTTGATTCCCTGTCGGTGGGGCAGAGCGGAACCGTGGTCCATATTGCTCCGGGAAATCCCCAAGATACCGAAGACGGCGCCGACCTGGCCCGTCGCTTGATGGAGCTGGGTTTCGTGCCCGGTGAGCGCATCCGCATGTTGAAACGCGGCTTGCCTGGCGGCGAACCGCTCGCCATCAAAGTCGGCAACGCCACCTTTGCATTGCGCCGCTTTGAGGCTGCGCTGATCTCGATTCAACCGGAATAAATAATGGGTGCAGTAGAAAAGGCCGCGCCAGTTGTCGCGCAGCAGCCAATGGTCGCCCTGTTGGGCAACCCGAATTGCGGCAAGACCGCTTTGTTCAACCGCCTGACCGGCGCGCGCCAGAAAGTCGCCAACTATGCCGGCGTGACCATCGAGCGCAAGGAAGGCTTGTTTACCTCGACGGCGGGCAACAGCTTCCGCCTGCTGGACCTGCCGGGCGCCTACAGCCTGTCGGCCCACACCCCTGACGAGGAAATCACGCGCGACGTGGTGGCCGGCCTGCGCGCCGGCGAGCGTTCGCCGGACGTGGTGGCCTGCGTGGTGGACGCCACCAACCTGCGCCTGAACCTGCGCCTGGTGCTGGAGATCAAGCGCCTGGGCCTGCCGATGGTGCTGTGCCTGAATATGGTCGATGTGGCGCAAAAGCGCGGCATCGTGATCGACACCGCCCGCCTGTCGCAGGAACTGGGCATGCCGGTGGTGGAAACCGTGGCCGTCAAGACCGGCGGCGAAAAAGCCCTGGTCGACGCGCTGGACGCCATGTGGCCGGTGCACCAGAGCCAGGCCAACCCGCTGTCGGCGATCGACGCCGTGTCGGTGGAAGAGACCCAGCGCGAAGTGCGCCGCATCCTGGCGCTGGCCGTGAAGGATGCCGACGACCGCGGCAACCGCTCCGAGAAGATCGACCATTTCGTGCTGCACCCGGTGATCGGCCCGGTCATCCTGGCGCTGCTGATGTTCTGCGTATTCCAGGCCGTGTTCAGCTGGGCCGAAACGCCGATGGACATGATCAGCGGCGGCGTGGAAGGCCTGGGCGCCATGCTGAAAGAGCATATGGCCGACGGCGTGCTGCGTTCCCTGCTGGTGGACGGTGTGCTGGGCGGCGTGGGCGCCGTGCTGGTGTTCCTGCCGCAGATCCTGATCCTGTTCTTCTTCATTTTGGTGCTGGAAGACTGCGGCTACCTGCCGCGTGCCGCCTTCCTGCTGGACCGCCTGATGGGCGGCGTCGGCCTGTCCGGCCGCGCCTTCATCCCGCTGCTGTCGTCGTTCGCTTGCGCCATTCCGGGCGTGATGGCGGCGCGCACCATCCAGAACCCGCGCGACCGCATCGTGACCATCATGATCGCGCCGCTGATGACTTGCTCGGCGCGCCTGCCGATCTACGCGCTGGTGATCGCCGCCTTCATCCCGGACCGCGAAGTCTGGGGCGTGTTCAACCTGCAAGGCCTGGTGCTGTTCTGCCTGTACTTCGCCGGCATCATTTCCGCCATGGCGGTGGCCTGGGTCATGAAGCGTTTCATGGGCACCAAGCGCAATCGTCCGCTGATGCTGGAACTGCCCGCCTACCACTGGCCGCATATGCGCAACCTGGCGATTGGCCTGTACGAACGCGCCAAGATCTTCCTGATGCGCGTCGGTACCACCATCCTGACCTTGATGGTGCTGCTGTGGGCCCTGTCCAGCTTCCCGGGCGCACCGGAAGGCGCGACCCAGCCCGCCATCTACTACAGCGTGGCCGGCATGCTGGGCCGTGCGCTGGAATTCATCTTCGCGCCGATCGGCTTCAACTGGCAGATCTGCATTGCGCTGGTGCCGGGCATGGCCGCGCGTGAAGTGGCGGTGGGCGCGCTGGGTACCGTGTACGCGCTGTCGCAGACCGGCGACGAGCTGGCGACCTCGCTGGCGCCGGTGATCGCCTCCGGCTGGGGCATGCCGACCGCGCTGGCGCTGCTGGCCTGGTACGTGTTCGCGCCGCAGTGCCTGTCCACCCTGTCCGTGGTGCGCCGCGAAACCAATTCGATGAAGTACCCGCTGATCATGGCCGGCTATATGTTCGCGCTGGCCTATGTCGCAACCTTCATCACCTACCGCACCGCACTGGCGCTGGGAGCCTGATCATGTGGCAGGAAATCATCGTCGGGTTTGTCGTGGCAGCCGCCGCGCTGCACGCGGCGAGGAAATACCTGCCATCCTCCGTGCGCGAGCGCATGGTGTTTGCCCTGGCGCGCCGCGGCCTGCCGCAAGACAAGCTGGCGCGCTTCTTCAAGACGGAAGCGAGCTGCGGCAGCGGCTGCGGCTCCTGCGGCAGCTGCGGCGATTCTTCGGCGCCGCCAGCGCCGCCCTCCGGCGACGGCGGCCCGGCGCGTCGCGTCATCAAACTGCATATCTCCAAAACTTGATCTAGGGCATGTCGGCACCTAAAAGGTGTATCTACAATGTGACTTATCGAAAGTTG
The DNA here is from genome assembly GCF_009857475.1 of Pseudoduganella guangdongensis. Classification (GTDB taxonomy): domain Bacteria; phylum Pseudomonadota; class Gammaproteobacteria; order Burkholderiales; family Burkholderiaceae_D; genus Rugamonas; species Rugamonas guangdongensis. The sequence goes on from NZ_WWCJ01000001.1 coordinate 104,180, forward strand.
CATTGTGGGAGCCATCGTGGCCTGGAGCAGCAGACAAATCGCCAGTATCGTCAGGATCGCCTTGTTTGCGATGCTGATGGCGGTGTCCGCGCCGACCATTTCCACGGTATTGTCGGCCGCCTGCGGTGAGGCCACTGCCGCGCACTGCCACGCCCAGCCCAAAGCCCACCACCTGGCCCAGAAATGCGGCTACTGCACCGTGCAGGCCGACCTTCCCGCCGCGCCGCCGCTGCCGGCCGCCCAGGCGCTGGTCCTGCTGCTGCCGCAGCGCGCCGTGCCCGAGCTGCGGGCCACGGCGCCGGCCTCGCACCATGGCCAGCTCGCGCCGCCCCCGCGTGCCCCGCCTTTCGCCTGACTTCCCCGCGCCACCCATCCATTGCTTTGATTTGCCTTGCATTGCACGCGTCCTGGAAGAAAGGAAGCATCATGAACACCCGTCTCATCCCCGTAGCCGCCGCGCTGCTGGCCGTCTTTTCCGCGCCCGCCCTGGCCGACCACGAAACCGAATCGCCGCTCAAGCTGGTGGGCACGGTGGTCATCGCCGGCAGCAACCCGACCTCGCTGCCGACCCAGATCCCGACCACCATCGAGGGCATCACCCGCCTGCAGATCGAAAACCAGATCAACGCCTGTGATGCCGAAGACGCGTTGAAGTACCTGCCAAGCCTGCTGGTGCGCAAGCGTTACATCGGCGACTACAACCACGCCGTGCTCTCCACCCGCGCCTCGGGCACCGGCAACAGCGCGCGCTCGGCGGTGTATGCGGACGGCGTGCTGCTCTCGAACTACCTTGGCAACGGCGCCACCTTCGCGCCGCGCTGGGGCATGGTGGCGCCGGAGGAAATCGAGCGGGTGGACGTGCTGTACGGCCCTTTCTCGGCAGCCTACGGCGGCAACTCGGTGGGCGCGGTGGTCGATTACCAGACCCGCATGCCCAAGCAGTTCGAAGCCCACGCCCGCGTGGCCTATGTCCACCAGCCTTTCGACCTGTACAACACCAGCGACAGCTTCGGCGCCAAGCAAGCCAGCATGTCGCTGGGCAGCCGGCATGGCGCCTGGTCCTGGTTCCTGAGCGTGAACCGCACCGACAGCGACGGCCAGCCGCAAACCTACACCACGCGCGCCATCGCGGCCGGCACTGCCGCCGCCGGCGTGCCGGTCAGCGGCGCCGTGGCCGACAAGGACCGCACCAAGCGCGATATCTACATCCTCGGCACGGCCACGCAGTACCAAACGGTGCAGGACCACGCCAAGCTCAAAGTCGCTTACGACTTTTCGCCGACGGTGCGCGCCAGCTACTCGCTGGGATGGTGGCAGAACGATTCCAGCGGCGCGCCCAACAGCTACCTGCGCGACGCCGCCGGCCAGCAGGTCTACAGCGGCCCGGTCACGATCAATGGCCGCGGCTTTACGCTGGCCGCATCGGACTTCAATTCCTCGCAGGAGGAGCTGCGCCACCTGATGCACGGCTTGACCGTGAAGAGCAACACCAAGGGCGTGTTCGACTGGGAAGTGGCGGCCAGCCTGTACGACTACAGTCGCGACATCCTGCGCGCACCGACCGTCGCGCGCCCGGCAGCGGCCAATGGCGGCGCCGGCCGCATCGTCGACCAAAGCGGCACCGGCTGGAACACCCTGTCGCTCAAGGGCGTCTGGCGCCCGGATGGCATGCGCGGCGCGCACATCGTCGATTTCGGCTACCAGCGCGCGGCGTACAAGCTGTCCACCATCGAGCGCCTCACCAGCGACTGGCTGAACGGCGCGCCCGGTGCGCGCAACCAGTCCTTCGCCGGCCGCACCAGCATCGACAGCCTGTATGTGCAGGACACCTGGCGCCTGGCGCCGGACTGGAAGGCCGTGCTCGGCGCGCGTTTCGAACACTGGCAAGGGCGCGATGGCGAAACCGCCAACGCCAGCAAGGTCGTGCAGCACGCCCGGCGCAGCGACAACTACGTTTCGCCCAAGGCGGCGCTGGCCTACCAGGCCAGCGATGACTGGACGATCAAGGCCTCGGCCGGCCGCGCCGTGCGCATGCCCACCGTATCCGAGCTGTACCAGGGCGGCATCAACAACGCCGGCACCCTGGTCAACAACGACCCGAACCTGAAAGCCGAACGCTCGTGGACCACGGAGCTGAGCGCCGAACGCCTGGCGGGCAGCTCCGCGCTGCGCCTGACCGCCTTCTTCGAGCGCAACCGCGACGCGCTGTATTCGCAAACCAATGTGCTGGTCACGCCGAACGTGACCAATGTGCAGAACGTGGATCTGATCCGCACCCAGGGCCTGGAAAGCGCCTGGTCCGACGAGAATGTTTTGGTGGAAGGCCTCGACCTGCAGGCCAGCCTGACCTGGACCGATTCCAAGGTCAAGCGCAACGCCAACTTCCCCGCCAGCGTGGGTAAATGGCAGCCGCGCATCCCCGAGTGGCGCGCCAGCGCCGTGGCGACCTACCGCGTGAACGACAAGCTCACGGCCACCCTGGCGGCGCGTTACAGCGGCAAGCAGTACTCCACGCTGGACAACACCGACATCAACGGCTTTGCCTACCAGGGTGCGAGCAAATACTTCACGGTCGATGCGCGCTTGCGCTACCGCATCGACAAGCGCTGGAGTGCCGCCTTCGGCATCGACAATGCCAACAACTACAAGTACTGGAACTTCCATCCATACCCACAGCGCTCTTACTCAGTGGAGGTGAAATTTGATTGGTAACGCACTCGAACTCGGCGAGTTCGAACTATGGTGCCACCCGCACGTGGCGGCGCACGACGGCAGCATTGCCAGCGTGCAGGCCGAAGTGCGCTGGCGCCGGCAGGATGGCCGGCTGGCCGCGCCCGGCGCCATCGCCCGCGCCTTCCCCACTGCGACCATGCAGGAGCTGTTCGTGCTGCACATGGTGTGCGATGCGCTGGCTGCGCTGCGCATGTGGAGCGCGGAAGGCTTCGAGCTGAATATTGTGCTGGCGCTGCCCGTGCCGCAGGCGAGGCTGGAGGCGCCAGGCACGCGTGGCTTGGTGGCCGGCTTGCTGGCCCAGGCCGGCCTGGCGCCAGCGCGCCTGGTGCTGCGGGGCAGCGTGGACGGGGCCTGCTGCGAAGTGGCCGACCTGCTCGACTGGCTGCGCGTGCGCGGCGCCGGTTGCGCGCAAGCGGCAGGGGAGTTCATCGCCACGCCGCAACCAGTCCATGTGCTGCCGGCTGCGCTGCGGCGCTGGCAAGCCAGCTACGCGGTGATGAGCGCCGCCGACGCCTTCAGCTGAAATGCACCTGGCCGAAAAAACCGTATTGCAGGCTTTGCGCAATGCGGCTGGCCACGAGGCGGAACTCTTCCGCCACGGCCGGCTCGAACAGACGCTCGACGGTCGCCTGGAATAGCGCCAGCCAGCGCTGGAAGTGCTGCGGCTGCACGCCCGGCAGCGCCATATGCTTGCCATACACATTGCCCTGGAAGCTTTGGGTCTTCAGCATGGTGGTGCTCCAGAACTCCACCATGCGCGCCAGGTGCGGCTTCCAATCGTCGATGGCGGCATTGAACACCGGCCCCAGTTCCGGGTCGGCGCGCACGCCGTCATAGAACTCGTACACGAGCGTCGTGATGGATTCCTGGGTCAGTGGTAAAGTCATGGCTCCATTTTATCCTTTCGCGAGCGCACCCATGATCATCGTCCACCACCTCAACAACTCCCGTTCGCAGCGCGTGCTATGGCTGCTGGAAGAGCTGGGGCTGGCTTACGAGATCAAGCACTACCAGCGCGACCCGAAAACCATGCTGGCGCCGCCGGAGCTGCTCAAGGTGCATCCGCTCGGCAAATCGCCCGTGATCGAACATGAAGGCAATATCGTCGCCGAGTCGGGCGCCATCATCGAATACCTGGTGGAGAAACACGGCAACGACCGCCTGGTGCCGCCGGCCGGCACGCCCGACAAGCTGCGCTGGCGCTACTTCATGCATTACGCCGAAGGCTCGCTGATGTCGCCGCTGCTGATGAAGCTCGTGTTCGACAAGGTCGAATCCTCGCCCGCGCCGTTCTTCGTCAAGCCGATCAAGCGCGCCATTGCGCAGAAGGTGATGTCGAGCTTCGTCCAGCCCAACATCGACCGCCACCTGGCCTTCCTCGAAGCCGAACTGGCGCAGCGCGACTGGTTCGCCGGCAGCGAATTCAGCGCCGCCGACATCCAGATCAGCTTCCCGCTGGAAGCCGCCGCCGCACGTGGCGGCCTGGGCGCCGCCCACCCGCGCCTGCAAGCCTTCCTGCAACGCATCCACGCCCGCCCCGCCTACCAACGCGCCCTCGAACGCGGCGGCCCCTACGAGCTGCTGCGCTAAGTCAAAACACCCTGCGCCACCACCGGACAAGCTTGCTTGACTTCGGGGCGGGCGACAGAAGTTGAGATTGCTGTGCTGCCAAATCCCGAGGACGAGGAGCAGATAAAGACGGAGAGCAAATAGCTGTACGGTAAAATACCGTCCATGACAGGTAGACTACTGGCCATTGACGGTTTAAATATTGTGCGGCGTGTGTATGAGGCGAGTCCGGAGCCGGATTCCGACCTCAAAGCCGAGATCGCCATGCGCCATGCGTTCAGCGCTTTCCAGCGCCTGGTGAACGGCCATGAGCCGACCCACATCCTGCCCGCTTTCGACTACGGCGGCAGCACCTGGCGCCACACCCTGTACCAGGGTTACCGCGCGGGCCGGCAGCCGATGCCGGAGGTGCTGCGCGAGGCGCTGCCCGAGTTCTATATGCAGCTGACCAGGCTCGGCATGTGCCCGATCGCCATCCCCGACGTGGAGGCCGATGATGTGATCGGCACCGTCGTCACGCGCTGGCTGACGGAAGGCCGGGGCGAGGCGGTGGTGGCCAGCACCGACAAGGACTTGCACTGCCTGATCGCCGAGGGCGCCCGCATCTGGGACCATTTCAAGTCCGAATGGCACGACCGCGACTGGGTGGAGAAGAAGTGGGGCGTCACGCCCGGCATGCTGCCCGACCTGCTGGCGCTGATGGGCGACGAAACCGACTCCATCCCCGGCGTCTCGAACGTGGGGGTAAAAACCGCCGCCAAACTGTTGCGAACTTACGGCACTCTGGACGCAATCATGGCCGGCGCGGGTATCCTGAAGGACAAAGTGGGCGAAAGCCTACGAAAAGAGCGCGAGATGTTGTATCTTTCTCGTCAATTGGTACAACTAAAAACGGATGTAAAGATCGGCGTGAGCTGGAACATGCTGGCCTGGGACCACCGTTAAGAAAAGCTGATGTTAAAAGCGGTAATTATCGATAGTAGCGCCATTGCGCGCGGCCTGCTCAACACCGTCCTGCTGGACGGCGGTTATGACGTGGTCGGCCAGGCGCACACTTGCCTGGCTGGCAACGTCCTGCTGATCAAGCACACTCCCCAGATCATCTGCGTCGCGCGCGACTGCATCGAGGCGGACGAGCCGGCCATGCTGGCCATGCGCCGCGAGTGGCCGAAAGCCATGATCTTCATGGTGTCGTCGGAATTCGACCAGGCCACCATCCAGAAGGGGCATTCGATGGGCCTGAACGGTTATATCGTGAAGCCCTTCAATGCGGGCACGGTGCTGAAGACGATCCGTAATACCGTGATCGCCACGGTGAAGCGCCAACAGGCGGCGCAAGCAGGCGCCGCCCCGGCCGAAGGGTCAGACGAAGTCTGAGCCGTTGATAATGCCGCCGCCCAGGCAGACGTCGCCGTCGTACAGCACGGCCGACTGGCCTGGGGTGACCGCCCACTGGGCATCCATGAATTTCAACGCAAACTCGCTGTCGCCGCTGGCAGCTACGTCGCACGGCACGTCGGCCTGGCGGTAGCGCGTCTTGGCGCTGATGCGGCCCGCTTCCGGCGCCACGCCGGCGACCCAGCTGGCCTGGCCGGCCTGCAGCGCTTGCGACAGCAGCCACGGATGGTCGTGGCCCTGCACCACCCACAGGGTGTTGTTCGCCACGTCCTTGCGCGCCACATACCAGGCGTCGGACGAGCCGTCCGACTTCTGGTAAGTCTTGACGCCGCCAATGCCGATGCCCTTGCGCTGGCCCAGGGTGTAGAAGGACAGGCCCACGTGCTCGCCCACCACCTTGCCGTCCGGCGTCTTGATCGGGCCGGCCTGGTACGACAGGTAGCGGTTCAGGAATTCGCGGAACGGGCGCTCGCCGATGAAGCAGATGCCGGTCGAGTCCTTCTTGGCCGCATTCGGCAGCTGCAGCTTTTCCGCGATCTTGCGCACTTCGGTTTTCGGGATTTCGCCCAACGGGAACAGGGTCTTCGACAACTGCGCCTGGTTCAGGCGGTGCAGGAAGTAGCTCTGGTCCTTGGTGTGGTCGACCGCCTTCAGCAGCTCATGGCGGCCGTGCACGGTATTGTGGCGCACGCGCGCATAGTGGCCGGTGGCGATCAGGTCCGCGCCCAGCAGCATGGCGTGGTCGAGGAAAGCCTTGAATTTGATCTCGGCGTTGCACAGCACGTCCGGGTTCGGCGTGCGGCCGGCCTGGTATTCGCGCAGGAACTCGGCGAACACGCGGTCCTTGTATTCGGCCGCGAAGTTGACCGCTTCGATATCCACGCCCACCACGTCGGCCACGCTGGCCGCGTCGATCCAGTCCTGGCGGCTGGAGCAGAATTCGGAATCGTCGTCGTCCTCCCAGTTCTTCATGAACAGGCCGATAACCTCATAGCCCTGTTCTTTCAGTAACCAGGCGGATACGGAAGAGTCGACGCCACCGGACATGCCGATGACCACTTTTTTCTTAGTCATGATGCGTGGGGTGTTGCAAATTATCCAAAATAGAAGAAGTACTCAGACTTCTTCGAATACCGACACGTGGGTGTGCAGGATTTCCAGCGGCGCGCGCTTGCCCGCCAAATATTCGTCCACGCAGGTCAGCAGCAGGGGGCTGCGGTGGCGTTCGCGGCAGGCCGCGATTTCATCGCGCGTCATCCAATGGGTGCGCAGGATGCCGTCGTCCAGCGGGCGCTCCGGGTAGAAATCGCCCACCTCGCCGCAAAAGGCAAAACGCAGGAACGTCACCAGCTGGTTGGTGCGCGCCGAGCGATAGCGGCTCATATACATGCCCACCAAGGCGGTCGGGGTGAAATCGTAGGCCGTTTCTTCCAGCGTTTCGCGGATCACGGCCTGCTCCAGCGACTCGAGCGGGTCCAGGTGGCCGGCCGGCTGGTTCAGGCGAATACCGTCACTGGTCTCTTCTTCGATCAGAAGAAACTTCCCATCGCGCTCGATAACGGCGGCGACTGTGACATTCGGCTTCCAGGTACGCGGCATGTTGGTCCATCCTTTGGAGACCCGACATTGTAGCCTGATCTTGTCCTTCCGTTGTGACGGCCGCATGACTTTTCTTGTGCGGCGCAACATTTGTTGGCGGGGAACATTGGCTTATCAACATTTCATGTTAGATTTTAGTCAGTTTTTCCCACTATTGGAGGCATTATGAAGATTGGCGTACCGGCCGAGTCTAGGCCGGGGGAGACCAGGGTGGCAGCAACGCCCGAAACGGTCAAGAAACTAGCGGTCAAACACCAGGTGATTGTGCAGGCGGGAGCCGGCATCCAGGCCTCGGTGACAGACGAAGCATATGCCGCCGCCGGCGCCACCATTGGCACCGCTGCGGAGGCGCTGGGCGCGGACATGGTATTGAAGGTCCGGGCCCCGAATGCCGACGAACGCGCCCAGATGAAAGCTGGCGCCGTTGTCATCGGCATGCTGAATCCATTTGACGGGGAAAACATTGCGGCCATGGCGGCTTCCGGCCTGTCCGCGTTTGCATTGGAAGCTGTGCCGCGTATCACGCGCGCGCAGTCGATGGACGTGCTGTCCTCCCAGGCCAATATCGCGGGCTACAAGGCCGTGATGGTTGGCGCCAATACCTACCAGCGTTTCATGCCCATGCTGATGACGGCGGCCGGCACCGTGAAAGCTGCCCGTGTGCTGATCATGGGCGTCGGCGTGGCCGGCCTGCAAGCGATTGCAACCGCCAAGCGCCTGGGTGCCGTGATCGAAGCGTCCGACGTGCGTCCGCCCGTGAAAGAACAGGTGGAGTCGCTCGGCGCCAAATTCATCGATGTGCCGTATGAGACCGATGAAGAGCGCGAGATCGCCAAGGGCGTCGGCGGCTATGCGCGCCCGATGCCGGCCGCCTGGATGCAACGCCAGGCGGCACTGGTGCATGAACGCGCCAAACAGGCCGACATCATCATCACCACGGCACTGATCCCGGGCCGCCCGGCGCCGGTGCTGATCTCCGAAGAAACCGTCAAGGCCATGAAGCCCGGCTCCGTCATCGTCGACCTGGCGGTGGAGCAGGGCGGCAATTGCCCCTTGTCCGAACTGGGCAAGACGGTCATCAAGCACGGCGTGCACATCGTCGGCGAGCCGAACCTGGCCTGCCACGTGGCGGCGGACGCCTCGGCCCTGTATGCGCGCAATGTGCTCGACTTCCTCAAGCTGGTCTTCGACAAGGAAGATCAACTGGTTATCGACCGCGAGGATGAAATCATCAAAGCAACGCTGGTCTGCCATGGCGGCGAGACGTTGCGGAAATAGGAGATCGGAATGGAAGTCAGCAACACCATCATCAACCTGATCATCTTTGTGCTGGCCGTGTATGTGGGCTACCACGTGGTCTGGAACGTCACCCCGGCGCTGCATACGCCGCTGATGGCGGTAACCAATGCGGTATCGGCCATCATCATCGTGGGCGCCATGCTGGCGGCCGCGCTGACCGAGGGGCTGGTCGGGCAAATCATGGGCACGGTCGCGGTGGCGCTGGCCGCCGTCAACGTGGTCGGCGGCTTCATGGTCACGCAGCGCATGCTTGAGATGTTCAAGAAGAAGGAAAAGAAAACGTCGGAAGGAGGCAAGGCATGAGTTTCGTCACCATGAACCTTGTCACGATGATGTACCTGATCGCGTCGGTCTGCTTTATCCAGGCGCTGAAAGGTCTGTCCTCGCCGGCCACGGCGCGCCGCGGCAACGCCTTCGGCAAGCTGGGGATGGCGATCGCCTTCGTGACCACCTTCGCCCTGATCCTGCGCATCAAGGCCGACCTGTCGCAGGCCAACCAGATGGCCGAAATGGCGGTCGAACTGGCGCGCGCCCAGGGCATGAACGCGGTGGCGCCCAAGCTTGGCTCGGGCGGCCTGGGGCTGGGCCTGGTGGCGCTGGGCGTGCTCGTGGGCGGCAGCATCGGCGCCTTCCTCGCCAAGCGCGTCGAGATGACCAAGATGCCGGAACTGGTGGCGGCGATGCACTCGCTGATCGGCATGGCGGCGGTGTGCATCGCCATTGCCGCAGTCGCCGAGCCGTCGGCCTTCGGCATCGCGGCGCGCGGCGAAGCACTGCCGCTGGGTAACCGCATTGAACTGTTCATCGGCACCTTTGTCGGCGCCATCACCTTCAGCGGTTCGGTAATCGCCTTCGGCAAGCTGGCGGGCAAGTACAAGTTCCGCCTGTTCCAGGGCGCGCCGGTGGTGTTCAGCGGCCAGCACATGCTGAACCTGCTGCTGGCGCTGGTCATGGTCGGCCTGGGCCTGGTGTTCGTGCTGAAGGACGGCGTCGCGCCGGCCTGGACCCCGTTCCTGCTGATGACCGCGATTGCCTTTGTGCTGGGCGTGCTGATCATCATCCCGATCGGCGGCGCCGATATGCCGGTGGTGGTGTCGATGCTGAACTCCTACTCCGGCTGGGCGGCGGCGGGTATCGGCTTCTCGCTGAATAACTCGATGCTGATCATTGCCGGTTCGCTGGTGGGTTCCTCGGGCGCGATCCTGTCCTACATCATGTGCAAGGCGATGAACCGCTCCTTCTTCAACGTGATCCTGGGCGGCTTTGGCGGCGATGCGGCGGCGGCGGCGGGCGGCGGCGACCAGCAGCAGCGCAATGTGAAGTCGGGCTCCTCCGACGACGCCGTGTTCCTGATGCAGAATGCCGAAACCGTGATCATCGTTCCCGGCTACGGCCTGGCGGTGGCGCGCGCCCAGCACGCGCTCAAGGAGCTGGTTGAAAAACTGACGCACCAGGGCGTGACGGTGAAGTACGCGATCCACCCGGTGGCCGGCCGCATGCCGGGCCATATGAACGTGCTGCTGGCGGAAGCCGAAGTGCCATATGACCAGGTGTTCGAGATGGAGGACATCAACAGCGAATTCGCGCAAGCCGACGTGGTGCTGGTGCTGGGCGCGAACGACGTGGTGAACCCGGCGGCAAAAGACCCCAAATCGCCGATCGCCGGCATGCCGATCCTGGAAGCCTACAAGGCGAAAACCATCATCGTCAACAAACGCTCGATGGCCTCCGGCTACGCCGGCCTGGACAACGAGCTGTTCTACATGGACAAGACCATGATGGTGTTCGGCGATGCCAAGAAAGTCCTGGAAGACATGGTGAAGGCGGTCGAGTAGCCCTGACGGGCCTTTAGCGGTAGTCCGCGTCGGCGGTCGGTTTCGACCGCTGGCGCTGGAATTCCAGCATCTGGCTGCGGTAGCGCTGCTTGCCTGCTTCCGTCAGCCAGGTATCCTGTGCCCGCATCAGTATTTCGGCCCCCTGCGGCGTGCCGAGGATGCGGTCAATTTTCCTGATCATTGCCTGCCCCCATGGCGTGCGCGGGCAAGCCACGCCTGCCACGACGGCTTGCGTGTTGCGGGCAATGGCGACTGTGCGCAGTGGCGCCAGCTCCGCTTGCACCGACTGCGCGTACGCCAGCGCAAAATCGTAGTCGAAGGTGTAGTCGGCACGGTTGCGCGCCACCATCATCAGCACTTTGCGGCCATAGTCGCCAATCGACGTCCTTTCGATATTGGCCGTGCTTGCGTGCTGCGCCAGGACCGCATCGACCTGCTTGCCATAACTGCGGTTCTCGACAATGGCGCCGCGGTACTTGCGCATGGCGAGCAGTTGCGCCAGCTCCACCTCGCCGGCGGCATTCAGCGGCAGGCCCGCCAGCGAATCCGCGCGCGCCACCAGCACCGGCGGCGGCACCAGGCTGGTGTTGCTGAAATACGCGCTGCGCTCGCGCTCGGGCGTACGCAGGGCCGCAACGAAGCAGGCTTTGGCGCCTTGCTCCAGCATGACCCAGGTGCGCTTCGAATTGGCGTACACATAGCTGTGGTCATCGTGGCCCCAGTGTGCGGCCAGGTAGCGCACGATCTGGTCGGCGATGCCAGTGGTCGGGGCGCCGTTCACCGGGATGGTGACGGGCGGGAAGTCGGACATCAGCCACGTCATCTGCTCCTGTGCCTGCGATGGGCCGGCGAGCAGCAGGGCGGCGAAGGCGATTGTTCTCATGGCGTGCTGGCCCGTGGTGTGCATTTTCCGCTCAGCGGCGGCCGTACATCATCAACTCCGCCAGCACGGTGCGGGCGGGGGCGGCGATGTCGATGGCGGCCAGGCCCAGGCCGAGCAGGGGCTGCAGGGCGGATTCGTTGGCGAAGACGCGCGCCATGGTGTCGGTCAGGCGCACAGTCAGGCGGCGGTCTTGCCGGCGCTGGGCGGCGTACTGCGCCAAAGCGTCGGGCCCGGCGCCGGGATAGCGCGCCAGCAGGCGCGCCAGTTCGCTGGCGTCGCGCAGGCCGAGATTCAGGCCCTGGCCGGCGACCGGGTGCAGGGTTTGCGCGGCGTTGCCGATGGCGACCGTGCGCGCAGTGCCGACGGCGCCGGCGTTCAGGCCGAGCGGGAAGGCGAGGCGGCGCGTGGCATGCGTGAAGCGGCCCAGGCGCTCGCCAAAGGTGGCGCCCAGGCGCGCCAGGAAGGCCTCGTCGTCCAGTGCCAGCAGCTCTTGCGCGCTGGCGGGGCGGGCGCACCAGACCAGGGAGTAGCCGTCGTCCTGCGGCAGCAGGGCCAGCGGGCCTTCGCTGGTGAAGCGTTCGTAGGCGCGGTGCGCCACCGGGGCGCTGGTGTTGACCTGGGCGATGATGGCGGTTTGCTGGTAGTCGCGCTGCCGGGCTTTGGCGGCTTGCTCGCCGAACAGGCCGCCCTCGGCTTGCACCACGACGGCGGCGCGCAGCGCGCGCGCGGGCTGGCCTTCCTGTTCCAGGTGCAGGGTGACGCTGTCGCCCGCCTCGTCGCTGCCGGCGACGCGCGCCGGGCGCAGGGCGGGAATGCCGAGCGCTTGGCAGCTGCGGCCCAGGGCTTCGACGATGGCGCCGTAGCGGGTGACGTAGCCGAGCGCGGGCACCTTGTGTTCGTCGCGCGTGATCATGCTGCGGCCGAACTGGCCACGGCGCGAGACGTGGATTTCGTGGATGGCGGTGGCGTGGATCGGCCAGGCGCCGATCTGCTCCAGGATCTGGCGGCTGCCGTAGGACAGGGCCAGGGTGCGCGGGTCTTGCATGGCTTGTGCGAGCGGCTTGGCGTCGACCAGCACCAGGCGCGCCGGGTCGGCGCCGCGCTTGACCAGCAGTGCGGCCAGTGCCATGCCGGCCGGGCCGGCGCCGCAGATGGCGATATCGTAATCAATCATTTCATTAACGCTTCTATCTCGGCCGCTGTTTTGGGCGCGCCGCCCGTCAGCAGCTGGTAGCCGCCTGCGCGCACGATCACGTCGTCCTCGATGCGGATGCCGATGTTCCAGTATTGCTGCGGCACGCCGGCGGCGGGGCGCACGTAGATGCCCGGTTCCACCGTCATGGCCATGCCCGGCTGCAGCAGGCGCGATGGCTTGTCCTCGCGCGCCAGGTCGCGGTACAGGCCGACGTCGTGCACGTCCATGCCGATCCAGTGGCCGGTGCCGTGCATGTAGAACTGGGTGTATTTTTTCTCGGCCAGCACTTCGTCCAGGCTGCCCTGCAGCAGGCCGAAGTCCAGCATGCCCTGCGCCAGCACGCGCACGGCGGCGTCGTGCGCGTCGTGGTATTTGCGGCCGGGGGCGATGGCGTCGAAGGCGGCTTGCTGGGCGGCCAGCACCAGTTCGTACAGTTCGCGCTGCGGCTTGCTGAAGCGGCCGTTGGCGGGGAAGGTGCGGGTGATGTCGGCCGCGTAGCCGTCAAGCTCGCAGCCGGCGTCGATCAGCACCAGGTCGCCGTCTTCGATGCGCCGGTTGTTGGCCTTATAGTGCAGCACGCAGGCGTTGTGGCCGGAGGCGACGATCGGGGTGTAGGCCGGGAACTGGGCGCCGTGGCGGCGAAATTCGTGCAGCAGCTCCGCCTCCAGCTGGTACTCGTGGATGCCGGGCTGGGCGAAGCGCATGGCGCGCGCGTGGGCGCCGGCGGAGATCTCGCCGGCGCGCAGCATGATGGCGCTTTCGTGATCGTCCTTGAACAGGCGCATTTCATCGACCAGGGGCGCCAGGTCGCGCAGCACCGGCGGCGCGCTGATGCCGCTGCGCGCCAGCTTGCGCACGCCTTCCAGCCAGCGCTGCTGCTGCGCGCTGGCGTCCGCGCTGCGGCCCAGGGCGCCGTACAGGGCGCTGGCGTTGGACAGCTGGCGCAGCATGTGTTCGTCCAGCGCGCCGATAGGGAAGGCGAAGTCGAAGCCAAAGGCGTCGCGCGCGGCCGCGGGGCCGTAGCGGTAGCCGTCCCAGATCTCGGATTCCGGGTGCTTCTCGCGGCAGAACAGGATTGATTGCGCGGCGGCGCTGCCGCGCGGCGCCACCAGCAGCAGCAGCGCTTCCGGCTCGCTGAAACCGGTCAGGTAGTAAAAGGAGCTGTCGTGGCGGTAGGGGTATTCGCTGTCGGCATTGCGCGCGACTTCGGGCGCGGTGCCGATGACCGCCACGCTGCCCGGCTCCATCTGGGCCAGCAGGCGCGCGCGGCGGTCGCTGTACGGTTTCATTTGTTCAGCTCTTCCAGCTGCTGCACGGTGCCGACGTTGACCCACTCATCCTGGTAGATCTCGCCGCCGATGCGGCCCTGGTCGGCGAACTGGAACAGCAGCTTGCCCAGGCCGGCCTTCTGGCCCGGCGCAATGCCGTCGAACATTTCGCGCCGGTACACGCCGATGTTGGCGAAGTTCCACTTGGGCGAGCCCTGGCCGGAAATCGTGTACAGGTTGAGCGCGAAGTCGCCGTCCGGGTTATGCCATGGGTTGGGCGTCAGCCACACCCAGGCGATGTCGCGCACTGCGGCGGGGTAGGGCTCGCCGCGGTGGTCGTGGTCCTTCAGCACCTCCAGCGCTTCCGAAAAATCGAAGTGCGGGCAGAAGATATCGCCCGACAGCACCAGGAACGGTTGGTCGCCCAGCAGGTGCAGGGCGTTGGCGATGCCGCCCGCCGTTTCCAGCGCCTCCGCTTCCGGCGAGTACTGGATCCTGGCGCCGAACTGCGCGCCGTCGCCCAGCGCCGCCTCGATCATGTGGCCGAGGTGGGCGTGGTTGATGACGATCTCGGTGATCCCGGCGCGCACCAGGTTCAGGATGTGCCACACGATCAGCGGCCGGCCGCGCACTTTCAGCAGCGGCTTGGGGCAGGTGTCGGTCAGCGGGCGCATACGTTCGCCGCGGCCGGCGGCGAGAATCATGGCTTTCATGCGCAGTCCCTTAGAAGGTGTAGCCGACTTGCGGCGCGCTGCCTTCCAGCGCGTCGAGCAGCTTGATCAGCGGCTTGAGGTCGCGGTAGCGGTTGGCGGTCTTGCGCACGTAGTCCATCACGGTCGGCAGGTCGCCCAGGTAGAGCGCTTTGCCGTCGCGGTAATTGAGGCGGCAGAAGATGCCCAGGATCTTCAGGTGGCGCTGCAGCGCCATGTATTCGAAGTCCTTGTAGAAATCGTCGAAGTCCTTCTTCACCGGCAGGCCGGCGCTGCGCGCGTGCTGCCAGTAGCGGATCACCCAGTCCAGCACCAGCTCCTCGTCCCACGCCACGTAGGCGTCGCGCAGCAGGGAGGCGGCGTCGTAGGTGATCGGGCCGTACACCGCGTCCTGGAAGTCGAGGATGCCGGGATTGTCGGCGTCCATCCACATCAGGTTGCGCGAGTGGAAGTCGCGGTGCATATAGACCTGGGGCTGGGCCAGGCAGTTGGCCAGGATCGCCTCGAACACCTTGTCCAGCTCTTTCTGCTGCGCCTCGCCCAGGGTCACACCGAGGTGCTTGCCGATGTACCACTCGGGGAAGATATTCAGCTCGCGCAGCATGAAGGCGCGGTCGAATTCCGGCAGCACGCCGGGCTGGCTCGCCTGCTGGACTTTGACCAGGGCCGACAGGGCCTCGGCGTACAGGGTGGCGGCCGAATCGGGGTTCAGCGCCTGCAGGTAGGTCACGGTGCCCAGGTCGGACAGCAGCAGGAAGCCGCGCGCGCTGTTTTCCGCCACGATGGCCGGCACCGAGACGCCGGCGTCGGCCAGCAGGCCTTGCACTTTCACGAAGGCCGGCACGTTTTCACGTTCCGGCGGGGCGTCCATGACGACCAGGGTGGCGCCGTGGGCGGCGCGCTGCTCCGGCAGCACGTCGACGCGGAAATAACGGCGGAAGCTGGCGTCCTCGGAAGCCGGGCGCGCCGATGCGACGTCGACCAGGTTGAGGCCCTGCAGCCATTCTTTGAGCTCGGCGAGGCGTGGATCGGCGGCTTGGGATGATAAATTAGACAATAAAGACATTGAAACAGCCTGCGGAATCCGGTTGAAGGTAAAGATTCCCATATAATAAGGGATTCACATTAAAAAATCGCCTTTATGGTGTTTCACGCGTACCTTCCATGACCCGGTTCCTGGCTCCACCCAACCCGAAACGCTGGGCGTTCGCCTTGACCGCCATTGCCGCCGCCGTCGCGGCGTTGCCGGCCCATGCCCAGGCGCCCGCCGCCAAGCGCGCGCCGCGCGTGGAAGATAAAAACGCCGTCACCACGGTGCGCGCCGAGGACATCGCCGGCCGCCCGGAACGCGAGCTGCGCCTGCAGCGCGACGTCGAGGTGGTGCGCGACAAGCTGCGCGTGACCGCCGACGGCGCCGCCTTCCAGCAGGTGGAGCAGGAGCTGGAGGCCAAGGGCAATGTGCGCATGTGGCGCTTCGGCGATTACTACACCGCCGATGAAGTGAAGCTGAATATGGAAACGGGGCGCGGCTACATGCTGCAGCCGACCTATCAGCTGGAAATGAACAACGCCCAGGGCAAGGCGCAGCGCATCAACTTCCTGAGCGAGGACGAGGCGCAGGTGGTGGACGGCACCTACAGCACCTGCCCCGGCCCGAATCCGGACTGGTACCTGAAGGCGCGCTCGCTGAACCTGGACCAGGGGCGCGACGTCGGCACCGCCGGCGCCACCATCGTGTATTTCAAGGACGTGCCCTTCCTCGGCACGCCGGCCCTGTCGTTCTCGCTGTCGGGCGCGCGCCGCTCCGGCTGGCTGCCGCCAACGCCGGCCTATTCGACCAAGAGCGGCCCGGAACTGCTGGTGCCGTACTACTTCAATATCGCGCCCAACCGCGACCTGACGCTGTACCCGCGCTATATTTCGCGCCGCGGCCTGCAGATGGGCGCCGTGGGCCGCTATATCGGCGAGACCGACGCCGGCAACTACTACGAGGGCCGCACCTTCGTCGAGTACCTGCCGAACGACAAGGCGGCCAAGCGCGACCGCTGGCAGCTGCATTCGGTGCACACCCAGGCGCTGGCCAAGGACTGGACCTACGGCTGGAACCTGCGCGCGGCGTCGGACGACAACTACCCGAACGACTTCTCGAAGACGGTGTCGTCCTCCTCCGAGCGCCAGCTGCTGAAGGAGCTGCGCACCGACTACCGCGGCGAGTACTGGGCCATGACGGTGCGCGCGCAAAAGTACCACGTGCTGCAGGACCCGGATTCGGTGCGCGACCAGGACTTGTTCGTCACCCGCCCGTACGACCGCCTGCCGGCCATCAACCTGCACGCGGCGCGCTACGACGTGGGCGGCTTCGACTGGCAGTTCGATTCCGAGCTGACGCGTTTCTGGCACCCGGACCTGCCGAAAGGGAATCGCCTGGTGGCGGTGCCGCAGGTGAGCTACCCGATTATCGGCCCGTCCTACTTCGTGACGCCCAAGCTGATGCTCAACGCCAGCGCCTACCAGCTCGACGCGCACGGCAAGGACGCGGCGCGCTCGCTGGACCGCGCGGTGCCCACCTTCTCGCTCGATTCGGGCCTGGTGTTCGAGCGCGACGCCAAGCTCGGCGGCCGCACCCTGACCCAGACCCTGGAGCCGCGCCTGTTCTACGTCTACACGCCGTACCGCGAGCAGGACCAGTTCCCGAACTTCGACACGGCGGTGTCGACCTTCAACTTCGCCCAGATCTTCCGCGAGAACCGCTTTGTCGGCTCCGACCGCATCGGCGACGCCAACCAGGTGACGGCGGCCGTGGTGTCGCGCTTCCTGGAAAGCAGCGGCGCCGAGCGCCTGCGCCTGGCGTTTGGCCAGCGCTTCTATTTCTCCGACCAGCGCGTGCAGATCGACAAGAGCACGCCGGTCAACAGCAGCCGTTCCGACATGCTGCTGGCCGCCACCGGGCGCATCTCCGAATCCTGGGGCGTGGACAGCGCGGTGCAGTACAACCCGAGCACCAGCAAGGTCACCACCTCGAATATGACCTTGCAGTACACGCCGGGCGCGTATAAGGTGATCAACGCCGGCTACCGCTATGTGCGCGACAGCTTCAAGAATGCCGACCTGTCGACCCAGTGGCCGATTTCGGCCAAGTGGTATGGTGTGGGCCGCGTCTCCTATTCGCTGCGCGACCACAAGGTGCTGGAGAGCGTGGTGGGGGTCGAGTACAACTGCGATTGCTGGGTATTCCGTACCGGCGCGCAGCGCTTCGTCACCACCGCCAACAAGACCTCGACCCAGTTCTTCTTCCAGCTGGAGCTGAACGGCCTGTCCAAATTCGGTATCGGCAACCCGCTGGAGGTGCTGAAGAACAGCATCCCCGGCTATCGTCGCGTGAATGAAGGCATTCGTTAAGCCTCCACTTTTCCAACACTGATACAAGAGCGTTTCAGATTATGCACCCGATCAAATTAGCTGCTGCCCTGCTGTGTGCTTCCCTCGCCGTCCCGGCCCTGGCGCAAAACGCCAAGCCGGCCGCACCCGCCGCGCCTGCGGCACCGGCGTCCAAGGGCTTCACGCCGCCGGGCCAGTCGGCCAACAAGCCGATCGACGCCATCGCCGTTATCGTCAACGATGAAGTGATCACCCAGCGCGAACTGAACGAACGCGTGGGCACCATCGTGGCGCGCATGCAGCAGCAGAAAATGGCGCTGCCCGATGCCGCCGACCTGCGCCGCCAGATCCTGGAGCGCATGATCATCGAACGCGCCCAGCTGCAGCTGGCCAAGGAGATGGGCGTGCGGGTGGACGACACCATGCTGGACCGCGCCATTGGCCGCATCGCCGAGCAGCAGAAGATGACGGTGCAACAGATGCGCAACCAGATGGAAAAAGAAGGCACCACCTTTGCCGCCTTCCGCGAGGAGATCCGCGAGGAAATCGTGATGCAGCGCCTGCGCGAGTACGAGGTGGACAACAAGATCAATATCTCGGAAGCGGAAGTGGACAGCTTCATCGCCACCGAGAAGGCGGCGGCGGCCGACCAGTTCGAGCTGAACATCTCGCAGCTGATGGTGCGCATCCCGGAAAACGCCACGCCGGAAGTGATTGCCCAGCGCCAGAAACGCGCCGAGGAAGTGGCGCGCCAGCTGCGCACCGGCGCCGACTTCGCCAAGATGGCGGCCACCTATTCCGACGCCTCCGACGCGCTGCAGGGCGGCGCCGTGGGCTGGCGCCCGAGCAGCGCGCTGCCGCCGCTGTTCGCCGAGGCGCTGGGCAAGCTGAAGCCGGGCCAGGTGACCCCGATCATCAAGAGCGCGGCCGGCTTCCACATCCTGAAGCTGGTCGACAAGCGCAGCCTGGCCGAAGCGCAGGCGGCGGAAACCGTGCAGCAGACCCACGTGCGCCACATCCTGCTCAAGGTTTCGCCGACCCAGAACGCCGCGGAAGTCAAGCGCAAGCTGCTGGAGCTGAAGCAGCGCATCGACAACAAGGCCGCCAAGTTCGACGAGCTGGCGCGCGTGCACTCGCAGGACTCCGCCGCCAAGGGCGGCGACCTGGGCTGGCTGGCGCCGGGCGACTCGCTGCCCGAGTTCGAGCGCGCGGTCGATAGCTTGAAAGTGGGCCAGGTGTCGGAGCCGGTGGAAACCGCCTTCGGCTATCACCTGATCGAAGTACTCGAGCGCAAAGCCGACGACGTCTCGAAAGAGAAGCAGCGCGCCGCCGCCCGCAACGCCCTGCGCGAGCGCAAGCTGGTGGAAGCGATCGAGGACTGGCAGCGCCAGGTGCGCGACCGCGCCTACGTCGAGTTCCGCGACGAATCGCTGAAATAAAGCAGGAGGAGAGAGCATGAGCCGACCGCGCGTCGCCATCACCACCGGCGAACCGGCCGGCATCGGGCCGGAAATCGCCATCCGCGCGGCATGGGCCATGCGGCAGCGGGTCAACGCGGTGCTGGTGGGCGACGCCGCCTTCCTGGCCATGACCGCCGCCGAGATCGATCCCGCAATCCGCATCAGCGCCGTCAGCACCATGGCGGCGCGCAATGCCGGCCTGCCGCACTTCGGCGCCGACCGCCTGTGCGCGCTCGACATCCCGCTCGGCGCCCACGTGCAGCCGGGCGTGCTGGACAAGGAAAACGGCCGCTACGTGCTGGCCACGCTGGACGCCGCCATCGAAGGCGTGCAAGCCGGCTGGTTCGATGCCGTCGCCACCGCGCCGGTGCAGAAGTCCACCATCAACGACGCCGGCGTCGCCTTCACCGGCCACACCGAATACTTCGCCGAGCAGACCGGCACCGCGCGCGTCGTCATGATGCTCGCCGGCCAGCCCCACAGCCCCTGGCCTGCCGCCGCCAGCGCCGCCGTGCCGCCGCAACTACGGGTCGCCCTGGCCACGACCCACCTGCCGCTCAAAGACGTCAGCGCGGCGTTGACGCTGGACAGCCTGGCGCAAACCCTGAACATCCTGGAGGCCGACCTGCGCCGCAAGTTCGGCCTCGCCGCCCCGCGCATCCTGGTGGCCGGCCTCAACCCGCACGCCGGCGAAAACGGCTACCTGGGCCGCGAAGAAATCGACACCATCAGCCCCGCCCTGGCAGCGGCCAGGGAGCGCGGCATCGACGCCCGCGGCCCGTATCCGGCCGACACCCTGTTCCAGCCCAAATACCTGCAAGACGCCGACTGCGTCCTGGCCATGTACCACGACCAGGGCCTGCCGGTGTTGAAATACGCCACCTTCGGCCACGGCGTCAACATCACCCTCGGCCTGCCGCTGATCCGCACCTCGGTCGACCACGGCACCGCGCTCGACCTGGCCGCGCAAGGCCTGGGCCGCGCCGACTGCTCCAGCATGCAGGCCGCCCTGGAAGCCGCCCTGCAGATGGTGCAGGCCAGCCGCCCATAAGAAAGACAACACATGAAACACATCGCCCGCAAACGCTTCGGCCAGAATTTCCTGCACGACGCCAACGTCCTTGGCAACATCATCGCCGGCATCGACCCGCGCCCCGGCGACACCATGGTGGAAATCGGCCCCGGCCTGGCCGCCATGACCGATCTGCTGCTGAAATCCCTGCCGCACATGCACGTGGTCGAGCTTGACCGCGACCTGGTGGCGCGCCTGGAAAAGCGCTTCACGCGCGACCAGCTCACCATCCACTCCGGCGACGCCCTCAAGTTCGACTTCGGTTCGATCCCGGTGCCGCCCGGGCAAAAGCTGCGCGTGGTCGGCAACCTGCCGTACAACATCTCCTCGCCGCTGCTGTTCCACCTGGCCGAATTCGCGCCGTTGGTGCAAGACCAGGTCTTCATGCTGCAAAAGGAAGTGGTGGAGCGCATGGTGGCCGAACCCGGCACCAAGGCCTACAGCCGCCTGTCGGTGATGCTGCAGTGGCGCTACCGGATGGACATGCTGTTCATCGTCCCGCCGGAAGCGTTCGACCCGCCGCCGAAAGTCGATTCCGCCATCGTGCGCATGGTGCCCATTGAAAAGCCGCTGGCCTGCGACCCGGCGCGCCTGGAGGCGGTGGTGCAGAAAGCCTTCTCCCAGCGCCGCAAGGTAATCCGCAACTGCGTGGCCGGCATGTTCACCCCCGAGCAGCTGGAAGCCGTCGGCATCAACCCCGGCGACCGCCCGGAAACCGTCCCGGTCGAAGCCTACGTCGCCCTGGCCAACCTGCCCGTGTGAATTAGGCAAAAAAAACCCGCTCAGGGAGCGGGTGAAATCCATTTCTTGTTAAGAAGTGGAGGAGACGGGTTGAGTATGCTGCGTCGCGGCATATTGTTCCAATTTATTTTTGGAATCCCAGTCATTCCATTTCTTTATATCTTGGCCACGCAGTCGATCTTCACGTCGCGGCGCTCGTAGTCGCCCATCACGCCGGTGCCATTGCTCAGGGTGCAGACCTGGCCGGCCGGCTGGTCCTTGATGGTCAGGCCGTAGGTCTGGCCGACCGGAATGTTGCCGAAGGTGAAGGTCGGCGCGCCTTTGGTAATGCTGAGCGGGGAGCCGAAGCTGCCATTGATGATGGTCAGGCCGTCGCCGGTCAGGTTGGTGATGGTGCCGCCCAGGGCGAAGGTCTTCTGGGCGCAGTTGACCACCACGTTGATGCTGGTGGTGTGGCCGGCCGAGCCCTGGCCGCTGGTGCCGGCGACTTCGCACACCATGTAGGCCGGGGACGACTTGACGCTCACGTTGTACATGGTGCCGTAGGAAATGCTGTTCGGGAAGCTGAAGCTGGAGGCGCCGGCCGGCACCTTCAGCGGATCGCTACCATTGTTTTCCAGCACCAGGCCGTCGCTGGTCAGGCCGAACACCGTGCCGCTGATGGTGAAGCTGGCCTTGCCACCACAGCCGGCCAGGGCCACCGCCAGCAGGGCGGCGCCAAAGAGTTTTGCTTTCATCGGGTTTTCCTAAATTATTGGCAAGTGACGTTCACGTTGGCAACCTTTTGCGCCAGCGGCATGACACCCGAGGCGTTGGCCAGGGCGCAGGTCTGGCCGGCCGGCTGCGACAGGATGGTGACGCCGTACGGGGCCAGGTTGTTGATCTTGGTCGCGAACTCCCAGCGCGTGCTATTGGCCGGCACGGCCACGGTCAGGGGGCCGTTGGCCAGCACCAGGCCGCTGGTGGTCAGGTTGCTCACTTCGCCGCCCAGCTCGTACGTATTCGGGGTGCAGGTGACCACGGTTTGCTGGTAAGAGTAGTAGTTGATCTTGCCGGTGTTGTTGGCGAGCTTGCATACCGTGCCGTCCGGCGGGGTCTTGATCGTGACGTTGAAGGCGGCGTCCGGTTCCATCAAGGTCTTGAAGGTGGCGGTGCCGGAACCGGTCACGAGCAGCTCGTCGCCGCCATTGTTCAGCAGCACCAGGCCGGTGCGGTCCAGACCCACCACCTGGACCACCAGGGGCAGGCTGCCATTGCCACCGCCACCGCAGGCGGCCAGGCCGGCGGCGCACAGCAGGGCTGCGGCGGCAGACAGATACTTACTCTTCATTCCACATTCTCCAGTCGGTTTCGCGCGTCGGCGCCGTTCAAATCGGCGCCTATTTTAGTGCATTTGCCACATCTTTAGCCGTTTTGGCTTGCTTTTCCCTTGTAACAGCTTGCAACCGGGCTTGGTACAATGGCCGCCATGAAGCCCAAAGCCATCCTGTTCGACCTGGACGATACCCTGTGGCCGATCGCGCCCGTCATCGCCGCAGCGGAAGTGACCCTGCACGCCTGGCTCACCACGCACGCGCCGAAAGTGGCGGCGGCGTGGTCGATCGAGGCCCTGCGCGCGCACCGCGCCGAGCTGGCGGCGGCCCGGCCCGAGCTGCTGATCGACCTCGGCCAGCTGCGCCGCGCCAGCCTGCAGGCGGCCTTCGCGGCGGCGGGCGAGGCGGAGCACCAGGTGGACGGCGCCATGACCCACTTTTTTGCCGCGCGCAACGCCGTCACGCCCTACGACGACGTGCTGCCCGGCCTGCTCAAGCTGCGCCAGCACGTGCAGCTGGGCGCCATCAGCAATGGCAATGCCAACCTTGAAGTGATCGGCCTGGCCCACCATTTTGAGGTATCGCTGGCGGCCGCGCATTTCGGCGCCGCCAAGCCGGACCCGGGCATCTTCCGTGCCGCCTGCCAGGCGCTCGGCGTGGCGCCGTCCGACGCGGTCTATGTCGGCGACGACCTGGCGCTGGACGTGGCGGGGGCGCAGGCGGCCGGCCTGCGTGCGGTGTGGATGAACCGGCGTGGCGCTGCCTTGCCGGACGGCGCGCCGCAACCGGACGCGATTTGTGCCACGCTTGATGAACTGCTTGCGTGGCTGGAACAACAGTTGGCAGAATAGACGTATGCATCTCGATATCCGTGCCCAAACCCTGCTCAAAGCCCTGGTCGAGCGTTATATCGCCGACGGCCAGCCGGTCGGCTCGCGCGCCCTGTCCAAGCTGTCCGGCCTGGAGCTCTCGCCCGCCACCATCCGCAACGTCATGGCGGACCTGGAGGAGCAGGGCTATGTGTCCAGCCCGCACACCTCGGCCGGGCGCATCCCGACCCCGCGCGGCTACCGCATCTTCGTCGACACCCTGTTGACGGTGCAGCATATCGATGAAAGCGCGATGCAGGCCGGCCTGCGCGGCAACTCGCCGCAGCCGCAAAAGCTGATCGCCAACGCGGCCCAGATGCTGTCCTCGCTGACCCAGTTCGCCGGCGTGGTGCTGGCGCCGCGCCATGAGTCGGTGTTCCAGCAAATCGAATTCCTGCGGCTGGGCGAAAAGCGCGTGCTGCTGGTGATCGTGGCGCCCTCGGGCGACGTGCAGAACCGCATCCTGCTGACCGACGTCGACTACACGCCGGCCCAGCTGCAGCAGTCGGCCAATTTCATCAACCAGCATTATTCCGGCCTGTCGTTCGACGACGTGCGCGGCCGCCTGCAGGGCGAGCTGCGCCAGCTGCGCGACGATATGGGGCGCCTGATGCAGGCGGCGGTGGAGGCCGGCAGCGAAGCGATGGCCGAATCGTCCGAGGATATGGTGATCGCGGGCGAACGCAACCTGCTGTCGGTGAGCGACCTGTCTTCCAATATGTCCTCGCTGCGCGCCATGTTCGACCTGTTCGAGCAGAAAACCGGGCTGGTGCAGCTGCTGGACGTGTCGTCCAAGGCGTCCGGCGTGCAGATTTTCATCGGCGGCGATTCGCAGCTGGTGCCGATGGATGAAATGAGCGTGGTGACCGCGCCTTACGAGGCGAACGGCAAGATCGTGGGGACGCTGGGGGTGATCGGGCCGACCCGCATGGCGTATGAGCGGGTGATTCCGATTGTGGATATCACGTCGCGGCTGCTGTCGAATGCTTTGAGCAACCAGTAAAAAAAATGGGGACGTACCCCATTTTTTTAGTGCTTGTGCGGGCACTGCTCCTTGGTGCAGGTGCCGTAGATCGCCAGCGCATGCTCGGCAATCTTGAAGCCGCGTTCGGCGGCGATGCGCTGCTGGCGCTTTTCAATCTCGTCGTCCACGAATTCCTCCACGCGGCCGCAGTCCAGGCACACCAGGTGGTCGTGGTGCGAGCCTTCGTTCAGCTCGAAAATCGCCTTGCCGCTCTCGAAGTGGTTGCGGTGCAGCAGGCCGGCCTGCTCGAACTGGGTCAGCACGCGGTACACCGTGGCCAGGCCGACATCCATATTCTCGGCCAGCAGCAGCTTGTACACGTCTTCCGCCGTCAAGTGGCGCACGGGGCTGCTCTGAAAAATATCAAGGATCTTCAGGCGCGGCAGGGTAGCCTTCAGGCCGGACGCCTTCAGGTCGGTAGGGCTGTTACTCATGTTTGCTAACGTCAGTTGCGGGAAGTGCTTTATGATATAGCGTTTTAGGCACTTCTGCTCACGGAATTGAGGTTTCATAACATGCGTTCCACCCCGCTGTCTTTGTTGCAACGTAGCACTCCGCTGCTGGCCGCCGCCCTGTTGGCCGCCTGCGCCAGCAAGCCGGCCACGGTGACCCCGGTCGAGGCTTCCCAGGGCGCCCAGACCAGCACCATCACCCAGGTGCAGAAATTCCTGTGGTTCTTCTCGCCCTACCGGCCGGATATCCAGCAGGGCAACTTCGTTTCGCAGGAAATGCTGGCCCAGCTCAAGACCGGCATGGGCAAGGACCAGGTGAAATTCCTGCTCGGCACCCCGCTCATGGCCGACCCCTTCCACGCCCAGCGCTGGGACTACCCGTTCCGCCTGGCCAAGGGCAATGGCGAGCTGACCACCAGCACGGTGGTGGTGTATTTCGACAAAGACGACAAGGTGGCGCGCTTCGAAGGCGGCAACCTGCCGACCGAGCAGGAGTACATTGCCCGCATCGCCGGCCCGATCAAGGATTTCAAGCGCGCCGAAAACGCCAAAGGCAACGCCGCGCCGGGCAAGGCGCCGCTGCCGGGCGGCCAGGAATCGGGCCAGAAGCAATAAAGGATAGAGCATGACGCAATTGAAAATCGCCATCGCCGGCGCCAGCGGCCGCATGGGCCATATGCTGATCGAGGCGGTGCAGGCGGCGCCGGACGCGCGCCTGGCCGGCGCCCTGGACCGCGCCGGTTCGCCCGCCCTGGGCCAGGACGCGGCGGCCTTCACCGGCCAGCCGGCCGGCGTGGCCGTGACGGCCGACCTGGCCACCGGCCTGGCCGAGGCCGACGTGCTGATCGACTTCACCCGCCCGGAAGGCACGCTGGAGCACCTGGCTTACTGCGCCGAGCATGGCGTGAAGCTGGTGATCGGCACCACCGGCTTTGACGAAGCGGGCAAGGCGGCCATCGCCAAGGCGGCCGAGAAGACCGCCATCGTGTTCGCGCCGAATATGAGCGTGGGCGTGAACGTGACCCTCAAGCTGCTGGAATTCGCGGCCAAGCAGTTCGACATCGGCTACGACATCGAGATCATCGAGGCGCACCACCGCCACAAGGTGGACGCGCCGTCCGGCACCGCGCTGAAAATGGGCGAGGTGATCGCCGACGCCCTGGGGCGCGACCTGAAAAAGGTCGGCGTGTTCGCGCGCGAAGGCGTGACCGGCCCGCGCGACCCGTCGCAGATCGGCTTTGCCACCGTGCGCGGCGGCGACATCATCGGCGACCATACCGTGATGTTCGCGACCGAGGGCGAGCGCATCGAAATCAGCCACAAATCGTCCTCGCGCCAGCACTACGCCAACGGCTCGCTGCGCGCGGCGCAGTTCCTGGCCGATAAAAAGACCGGCCTTTACGATATGTACGACGTGCTGGGCCTGAACGGCTGATGGAGCACTTCACCTTCGCCAGCTACTGGGAACGCGGCGACGCGATCAGCCACGGTGTGGCTTACCTGCTGCTGGCGATGTCGCTGGCGTCCTGGTTCTTCATCCTGTGGAAGGGCTGGGCCTCCTGGCGCACCCGGCGCGCGGCGCCGGCGGTGCAGGCCTTCTGGGATGCGCCGACCGTGGCCGATGGCGTGGCCTTGATGGCGGCGCGCGACCAGGAAGGCATTTTCGCGGCCGTGGCGCAAGCTGCGTCCGGCCAGCTGGCGCGCGCCAAAGCTGGCAGCATCGCCGCCGAGATGGGGCGCAGCGAACAGGCCACGCGCGTGCTGCGCGACGCCATCCATGCCTCGACCACGCGGCTGGAGACCGGCTTGACCCTGCTGGCGTCGATCGCTTCCACCGCGCCGTTTGTCGGCCTGCTCGGCACCGTGTGGGGCATTTACCATGCGCTGGCGGCGGTGTCGTCGTCGGGCACGGTGCAGATCGACAAGGTGGCCGGGCCGGTGGGCGAGGCCTTGATCATGACCGGCGTCGGCCTGGTGGTGGCAATTCCGGCGGTGCTGGCGTATAACGGTTTTAACCGCATCAACCGCATTACGCTGTCCGAGCTGGACGCGTTTGCGCATGATTTGCACGCTTACCTGACCAAGGGGTAAGGCCATGGCCTTCGGCGCCTTCAACCATCACCGGCAACGCGAGTCCATGGCGGACATCAATGTCACGCCGATGGTGGACGTGATGCTGGTGCTGCTGGTGATCTTCATCATCAGCGCGCCGATGTTTACCAATGCGGTGCAGCTGGAACTGCCGAAGGCGCAGGCCAAGGCCGTGCCGCAGGAGGCCGAGACGGTGTCGATCGCGATCGATGCCGCCGGGACGATTTACTGGAATAACGATGCCTTGGCGCCGGGCGGGCTGGAACAGCGCCTGGTGCAGGCGGCGGGTGTGTCGCCGCAGCCGGAGTTGCAGCTGCGCGCGGATAAGGATACCCGTTATGAAGTGGTGGCGCAGGTGATGGCGGCGGCGCAGTCGCATGGCCTTACTCGCCTGGGTTTTGTCACCGATCCGAAGGAAAAGAAATAATGGCCATTGCCACTTTGAACGGCGCCGTGATCGGCGATGAGGCTGCATTCCATGCGGCGTGCCAGGCGGAGCTGGGGTTTCCGGCTTCGTATACCAGCTCGATTGACGCTTGGGTGGATTGCCTGTCTTACCTGCGCGATGATGACAATATGACCAAGTTCAGGCTCAAGCCGAACGAGGTGCTGGAGATTGTGATCACCGATTCGAAGAAGATGCCGCAGGATCTGCTGGAGGAGGTTTCCTTTTGCGTGGGCGGCATCAATGAGCGCTATGAGGATTACGGCGAGAAGCCGGCGTTGAAGCTGACTTTGCGCTAGACCCGGCAAGGCGGGGTCTGACCCTCGGGTCAGACCCTGGTTTACCGGGTTTGCTCGCCCGGCGCCAACGTCAGCACATCAAAGCCGGTCTCAGTCACCGCCACCATATGCTCCCACTGCGCCGACAGCGAGCGGTCGGCGGTCACCACCGTCCACCCATCCGGCAGCGCACGCGTCGGATGCTTGCCGGCATTAATCATCGGCTCGATGGTAAACACCATGCCCGGCTCCAGCACCATCCCGGTCCCAGGCTTGCCATAGTGCAGCACCTGCGGATCCTCGTGGTACACCATGCCAATGCCATGCCCGCAATAATCGCGCACCACGCTATAGCCGGCCGCCTCGGCCAGCTTCTGGATCGCATGCCCCACATCGCCCAGGCGCGCACCCGGCTTCACCGCGCGGATGCCAGCCCACATGGCGTCATACGTCACCTCGCACAGCTTCTGCGCCGCCTTGGACGGGGTGCCGACGTAGTACATGCGGCTGGTGTCGCCAAACCATTCATCCTTGATTACGGCCACATCGATGTTGATGATGTCGCCGTCCTTCAGTATCTTCTTCGGCGTCGGGATGCCGTGGCACACCACCTCGTTGACCGAGGTGCAGACGGTGCCGGTAAAGCCGCCATAGCCGACATTGGCCGGAATCACCTTCAGCGTGTTGACGATGTAGTCGTTGCACAGCTGGTCCAGCTGGGCGGTGGTGGCGCCCGGCTTGACGTGCGGGGCGATGAAGGTGAGAACGTCGGCCGCCAGCTGGCCGGCCACGCGCGCGAGTTCCACCTGGTCGGGTGTCTTGATCAGGATGGCTTTGTTGTTACGCTTGCGCATGGCGGGACTTTCTGAAAGCGGAAGGGGCGCATGGTATCACAGGCGCCCATCCCCGGCTCAGTCCACTTTGGCCTTGTCGAAGTGCGGGTTCTGGATCAGGCCAAGGATGTTGCCGAACGGGTCGGCCAGGTCGACCACGCGGATGCCTTCGCCCACGTCCTCGATCTTGGAGTGAGCGCTCGCTCCCAGTGCGATGATGCGTTCGACTTCCTTATCGATGTCGTCCACGCCCCAGTAGACCTGGGTACCGGTCTTGCCCGGCGCGCCATCGGGCAGCAGGCCCAGCTCGAAACCGCCGATCTCAAAGCCAACGTAGAACGGTTGGTCGAAGTAGGGTTCTTTCTGGAAGACCTGGCTGTACCAGGCCTTGCCGGCTTGCAGGTCGGGGGTGGGGTAGATGGCGGTGCGCAAACCTTTGATCATGCTGTTTCTCCTCTATGGCGTTGTGGATGGATGCATCTTGCCACGCCGGTTGGCGTCGCGATTGGAAAAATGGAAACTAGTCGAGCAGCAGGTCTTCCGCGCGCCGGTAGGCATGGCGCCGCTCTACGCGGTCGTGCCGGAGTTGCGGGGCTAACAGCACGTCCGGGGGCAATGGGTGTGCTGTCGCTGGGCGCGGCGCGGCCGGCGGCTGGCTATGCGGGCGGAAGTGCGGCAGGCTGGCGATACGCTCGCTTTCGCGCTGGGCGCGGCGCAGGCGTTGTGCTTGCGTCCAGGCGCGTTCGCCCGGCATCTGGATGTAGATCGCGCTCCAGGCGTTGCGCACGCTGCCGATGGCCTGCTGGGCAAACTGGTTGGGCGACAGGCACATGGCGTTGTAAACCAGGTCGTCGCCGACCACGGCGGCGTAGCGCGTAGCGGCATGGCTGGCGATCCTGAGCCGCGTGCCGTCGGGCAGGAAAAGCGCTTTCCAGAAGTAGCCGCGCTGGCCCTTCGGCTTGGCCAGCTCAAGCTGGTGGGCGAGCCAGTCGTCGATGGCCCTGTCGGCCAGCTCGCTCAGTTCGTCTTCTTTGCAATGGTCGCGCTGGAAGTCCATCAGGGCGCGCAGGGTGCGGGGTGCGATGGCGATGCATATAGTGGGTGTCACGATTGCCTCCCTCGGGAGAAAGTGGGATTTTTGGTCGAAATTGGCCTGACCACTCCGGGATTTTTGACGATTTTCGGCCCTCTAAATGGGATTTTTGTACTTAGACAAGCAAAATCCCATTTGTTCCCGATTTTTCGATAAAAATCCCGGAGTGGTCAGGCCAATTTAAGCCGAAAATCCCACTTTCTCCCGACACTGTGCCGCGGCTTACCCTTTACCTACATGGGTGTCGGGCGAATTGCCGGTGAAGTCGTGGAAGTCGCGGATCAGGTGGGATTGGTCGAAGTAGCCGCTGTCGAGGGCGAGGCCGGCCCAGTCGCGGCCATGGGCGCCGGCCTCGGTCGCGAGGGCGGCGGCGCGCGCGCTGCGGAAGCGGCAGATGCGGGCAAACAGTTTGGGCGAGAGGCCGACGTGGTCGCGGAACTGGGCCGCCAGGTATTGGCGCGAGACGCCCAGCGCCGCCGCCAATTGCTCGACGCGCAGGGCGCCGCCGCTGGCCTCCAGCTCGGCCACCGCGCGCAAGGCCAGCGCCTGGCCGGGCGTGCCCACTGCCGGCGCCAAGGTGCGCACCGGCGGCACGCCGCCGCCGCGCGACGCCAAGCCCGTGACCAGGGCGGTGGCCGCGCGCGCACCCGGCGAGGCGAGGGCAAGGCGAGCGGAGAGGGCGTCGGCCAGCATGGCCAGGCGCTCCGCATCGCTGCGCGCCACCGACCATAGCGCATCCGCCAGCCGGTCCGCCGCCGAGCGGCCCCACAGCTGGTCCAGGTCGGCGCGGCTATCGACCAGGCCCGCCAGCGGCAAAGGGCCGAGGAACAGGCTGGCCGCCCCGGCCCGGAAGCGCACCGCCACCGTGCGCAGGCGACGCGCCGCCGGCACATCGAACCAGGTACTCATCATGCCGACAAAGAAAGCCGTCCCATTATCCTGCCACAGGATATCGGTCCGGTTATCCGGCAGCACGCGGTGCGAGACGGGCAGGGCGGCCGGGCCGCCCGAGGTCTCGGACAGCCACAGGCAATCCACCAGCCCGGCCAGCCCCGGCGGTGGGGGAAATTCCTGATATCTCATATTGACTTCATTCTGACGCGCCGCACCAAATGCATTGTTATAATGAAGGGTTCATATCCATCCATTTTAGTGCGCCACATCATGCAAGAAAAATATAGTCCAGCAGAAGTCGAAAAAGCCGCCCAATCGCACTGGAAGGCGATCGACGCCTACAAAGCGGTCGAGAACGACCCACGTTTCCCAAAAGGCAAGTATTACGCTTGCTCCATGCTGCCCTACCCATCGGGCAAGCTGCACATGGGCCACGTGCGCAACTATACGATCAATGACGTGATGTACCGCTACCTGCGGATGAACGGCTACAACGTGCTGATGCCGATGGGCTGGGACGCCTTCGGCATGCCGGCAGAAAACGCGGCAATGGCCAACAACGTGCCGCCGGCAAAATGGACTTACTCCAACATCGACCACATGAAAGAGCAGATGGAGTCGATGGGCCTGGCGATCGACTGGTCGCGCGAAATGGCCGCCTGCAAGCCGGAATACTACAAGTGGAACCAGTGGATGTTCCTGAAGATGCTGGAGAAGGGCATCATCTACCAGAAGACCGGTACCGTGAACTGGGACCCGATCGACCAGACCGTGCTGGCCAACGAGCAGGTGGTCGATGGCCGCGGCTGGCGTTCGGGCGCGCTGATCGAAAAGCGCGAAATCCCGATGTACTACATCCGCATCACCGACTACGCCGACGAGCTGCTGGACTACGTCGACAACAAGCTGCCAGGCTGGCCTGAGCGCGTGCGCATCATGCAGTCGAACTGGATCGGCAAGAGCACCGGCGTGCGCTTCGCCTTCCCGCACCAGATCAAGGGCGCCGACGGCCAGTTGATCAACGACGGCAAGCTGTACGTGTTCACCACCCGTCCCGACACCGTGATGGGCGTGACCTTCTGCGCCGTGGCCGCCGAGCACCCGCTGGCCGCCCACGCCGCGCAGGACAAGCCGGAACTGCAAGCCTTCATCGCCGAATGCAAGATGGGCTCCGTGATCGAAGCCGACATGGCAACGATGGAGAAGAAGGGCATGCCGACCGGCCTGTTCGTGACCCACCCCCTGACCGGCGCGCAAGTCGAAGTCTGGATCGGCAACTACGTCCTGATGACCTACGGCGACGGCGCCGTGATGGGCGTGCCGGCGCACGACGAGCGCGACTTCGCCTTCGCCAAGAAATACAATCTGCCGATCAAGCAAGTGATCGCGGCCGAAGGCCAGTCCTACTCCGACGAAGCCTGGCAGGAATGGTACGGCGACAAGTCGATTTCCGTGGTGACCAACTCCGGCAAGTACGACGGCCTGCGTTACAGCGATGCGCTGGAAGCGATCGCCGCCGACCTGGCCGCCAAGGGCCTGGGCGAGAAGAAGACCACCTTCCGCCTGCGCGACTGGGGCATCTCGCGCCAGCGCTACTGGGGCACCCCGATCCCGATGATCCACTGCGAGTCCTGCGGCTCGGTGCCAGTGCCGGAGAAGGACCTGCCGGTGGTGCTGCCGGAAGACTGCGTGCCGGACGGCACCGGCAACCCGCTGAACAAGCATGAAGCCTTCCTCAAGTGCGACTGCCCGAAATGCGGCAAGCCGGCGCGCCGCGAGACCGACACCATGGACACCTTCGTCGACTCGTGCTGGTACTACATGCGCTATACCTCGCCAGGCAGCGATGCCGCGATGGTCGACGCCCGCAACGATTACTGGATGCCGATGGACCAGTACATCGGCGGCATCGAGCACGCCGTGCTGCACTTGCTGTACGCGCGCTTCTGGACCAAGGTGATGCGCGACTTCGGCCTGGTCAAGTTCGACGAGCCGTTCACCAACCTGCTGACCCAGGGCATGGTGCTGAACGAGACCTACTACCGCGAAGACGCGGCCGGCAAGAAGACCTGGTTCAACCCGGCCGACGTGGACCTGACCACCGACGACCGTGGCCGTCCAGTCTCCGCCTTGCTGCGCGCCGATAACGCGCCGGTGCAGATCGGCGGCACGGAGAAGATGTCCAAGTCGAAGAACAACGGCATCGACCCGCAAGCCCAGATCGAGCAGTACGGCGCCGACACCGCGCGCCTGTTCACCATGTTCGCTTCGCCGCCGGAGCAGACCCTGGAGTGGTCCGGCTCGGGTGTGGAAGGCTCCAACCGCTTCCTGAAGCGCGTGTGGAACTTCGGCTACGCGCAACGCGACGCGATCCGCGCCGCCGGCTCGCCGCTGGCCGTGGCCGCCTCCACCGACGAAGGCAAGACCCTGCGCCGCGAAATGCACAAGGTGCTGCAGCAGGCCGACTACGACATCAAGCGCATCCAGTACAACACCGTGGTGTCGGCGTGCATGAAGATGCTGAACACCCTGGAGTCCGCCAAAGGCGTGGAGCCGGCGGTGCTGGCCGAAGGCTATTCGATCTTCCTGCGCCTGCTGAACCCAGTGGCGCCGCACATCACCCACGTGCTGTGGCAGGAGATGGGTTACGCGGGCGACATCCTGGACGCGGCCTGGCCGCAGGTTGATCCGGCTGCGCTGGAGCAGTCCGAGATCGAGCTGATGATCCAGGTGAACGGCAAGCTGCGCGGCTCGGTCAAAGTGCCGAAGGCCGCCGACAAGGCCGCCATCGAAGCCGCCGCCCTGGCCGAAGAAAGCGTGCAGAAGTTCCTGGAAGGCGCGCCGAAGAAGGTCATCGTGGTGCCGGGCAAGCTGGTTAACATCGTGGTGTAAGGCGCACATGACGACGACTCTGAAAACCCTGCGCAACGTGGTGCTGGCAAGCGCGCTGGCCGCTGCCGCAAGCGGTTGCGGCTTCCACCTGCGCGGCTCGAGCGGCAACTATACGCTGCCGTTTAACGCCCTGTATGTGGCCATGCCGGAGTCGTCGCCGCTGGCGATTGACCTGAAGCGCAATATCCGCGCCAACGGCCATACGGCGGTGGCGGCGCGCGCCGCCGACGCCGACGGCGTGATCGAAGTGATCACCGATCCGGAAAAAACGCGCAGCAAATCCATCCTGTCGCTGAACAGCAATGGCCGCGTGCGCGAATACCTGCTGACCTATAACATCGTGTTCCGCGTGGCCGACAAGGCCGGCAACGAGCTGCTGGCGCCGACCCAGATCACGCTGGGCCGCCCGATCGAGTTCAAGGAAGACCAGTTGCTGGCGAAAGAGCAGGAAGAAGCCTTGCTGTACAAGGACATGCAGACCGACCTGGTGCAGCAGATGATGCGCCGCATGGCCGCCATCAAGCCGGGCACGCCGGCCCCGGCGCCGACCCCGTCCGGCGTGCTGCCGGGCGTGCTGGGCACCCCGGACGCCACCGGCAGCGGTAGCGGCATGCCGGCCGCGCCGGTGATCCGCTAAGGCGCGCCGCGATGCAGTTGCGCGCCGACGCCCTGGACGTCCACGTCAGCAAGACGCTGGCGCCGCTGTACGTCATCACCAGCGACGAGCATTTGCTGGCGCTGGAGGCGGCCGACAAGATCCGCCGTGCCGCCCGCGCGCAAGGCTATTCCGAGCGCGACGTGCTGACGGTGGAACGCAATTTCAAATGGGGCGAGCTGCTGGCGGCCAACCAGGCCATGAGCCTGTTCGGCGACAAGAAGCTGATCGAGCTGCGCATCCCGTCCGGCAAACCGGGCAAGGATGGCGGCGCCGCCCTGCAGGCCTACGCGAAAGACTTATCACCCGATAACCTCACGCTGATCACGCTGCCCAAGCTGGACTGGCAGACGCAGAAGGCGGCGTGGGTGGCGGCCTTGCAGCAGGCCGCCGTGTATATCGACATCCCGAGCATCGAGCGCAACGCGCTGCCGGGATGGATCGCGCACCGCCTTGCCGCACAAGGGCAAAGCGCCGACCGCGCCAGCCTGGACTTCATCGCCGACCGCGTTGAAGGCAACCTGCTGGCCGCGCACCAGGAAATCCAGAAACTCGGCTTGCTGCACGAGCCGGGCAAGCTGGCCCACGAGCAGGTGCAAGACGCCGTGCTCAATGTCGCACGCTACGACGTGTTCAAGCTGTCCGAAGCCATGCTCTCCGGCGACACCGCGCGCCTGATCCGCATGCTGGAGGGCTTGAAAGGCGAGGGCGAAGCGCTGCCGCTGGTCTTGTGGGCCGTCTCCGAAGAAATCCGCACGCTGCTAAAATTAAAGGCAGGCATGGCGCAAGGCCGTCCGCTGCCGGCGCTGCTCAAGGAGTACCGCATCTGGGGCCCGCGCGAACGGCTGATGGAGCCGGCGCTGCGCCGCATTTCGCTGCCGACGCTGGAAGCGGCGCTGCAGCAGGCCGCCCAGGTCGACCGCATGGTGAAAGGCTTGCGCGCCAAAGCGTTCGCCGGCGACCAGTGGGATGCCATGCTGCAGCTGGCGCTGAAGGTCGCAAAAGGTTAATACTATGGACATCAAGCAGTACATGCAGGACATCGGCCAGCGCGCCCGCGCCGCTTCGCGCGGCATGGCGCGCGCCGACAGCGCCACGCGCAACCGCGCACTGGAGCTGATCGCCGCTGCCATCGAACGCGACGCCGACACGCTGCGCGCCGCCAACGAGCGGGACCTGGCCGCCGCGCGCGCCGCCGGCCTGGCGCCGGCCATGCTGGACCGGCTGGCGCTGAGCGACAAAGCCATCGCCACCATGGTGGCCGGCCTGCGCCAGATCGTTTCGCTGCCGGACCCGGTGGGCGAAATCTCGAACGTGAAGATCCGCCCGTCCGGCATCCAGGTCGGCCAGATGCGCGTGCCGCTGGGCGTGATCGGCATCATCTACGAAGCGCGCCCCAACGTCACCGTGGACGCGGCGGGGCTGTGCATCAAGAGCGGCAACGCCACCATCCTGCGCGGCGGTTCGGAGGCGATCAACTGCAACCGCGCCCTTGCCAAGCTGGTGGCCGAGGGCTTGCGCGGCGCCGGCCTGCCGGCCGACGGCGTGCAGGTGGTCGACACCACCGACCGCGCCGCCGTGGGGGCCCTGATCACCATGCCGCAGTTTGTGGACGTGATCGTGCCGCGCGGCGGCAAGGGCCTGATCGCGCGCCTGATGGAAGAAGCCACGGTGCCGATGATCAAGCACCTGGACGGCATCTGCCACGTCTACATCGACGGCAAGGCCGATATCGCCAAGGCGCTGGACATCGGCTTCAACGCCAAGTGCCACCGCTACGGTACCTGCAACACCATGGAAACCCTGCTGGTGGCGCGCAGCATTGCGGCCGAAGTGCTGCCGCAGCTGGCCGCGCGCTACGCCACCGAAAAGGTGGAGCTGCGCGCGGATGCCGAGGCGCACGCCATCCTGGCCGCCGCCGGCTACCCGCACCTGGCGCATGCCAGCGAGGAGGACTGGGCCACCGAGTACCTGGCGCCGATCCTGGCGGTGCGCGTGGTGGACGGGCTGGATGCGGCGATCGAGCATTGCAACACCTGGTCGTCCAAGCACACCGAGGCGATCGTGACCGAGGATTATTCCGCCGCGATGCGCTTCCTGCGCGAGGTCGATTCATCGTCGGTCATGATCAATGCGTCGACGCGCTTTGCGGACGGCTTTGAGTACGGCCTGGGCGCCGAGATCGGCATCTCGAACGATAAGCTGCACGCACGCGGCCCGGTTGGGCTGGAAGGCCTGACTTCCCTTAAATACGTGGTGTTCGGCCACGGTGAGATTAGAAAGTAATTCAATGCTCTGGATTAAAGCGCTGCATATTGTCTTCATCGTGGCCTGGATGGCCGGCTTGTTCTACCTGCCGCGCATCTTCGTCAACCTGGCGATGGACACCTCCGGCCCGAGCACCGAGCGGCTGCTGACGATGGCGCGCAAGCTGTACCGCTTCACCACCATGCTGGCGCTGCCGGCGCTGGTGTTCGGGATCTGGCTGGTGGCGCTGCAGTATGGCGCCAAGATGCCGGGCTGGCTGCATGCCAAGCTGGGCGTGGTGTTCCTGCTGCTGGGGTATCACCATGCTTGCGGTTCTCTGCTTAAGAAGTTTGAACGCGGCGTGAATACGCGCGGTCATGTGTTTTACCGGTGGTTCAATGAAGTACCGGTGCTGATGTTGCTGGCGATTGTGATTCTGGTGGTCGTCAAGCCTTTCTGAAACCGGTAACCCGGTGCCTGACCCGCAGGGTCAGGCACCGATACGCGGCCGCCGCAGGCCGGGTGTCTGACCCTGCGGGTCAGACACCGCTCCACCGGTTTTGCTTTAAACAACGGATAAAGGGTTCCCCAAATGCCATCCTATTTTTGCCCCTGCCCGCGCGGCCTTGAAGCCGCCCTCGCAGAAGAACTGACCGAAATCGCGGCCCAAAGCCCGACCCTGAAGGTCCACAACCAGGTCCCCGGCGGTGTGCACGCCTCCGGCGACCTGTACGACGCCTACCGCATCAACCTGCACTCGCGCATCGCCTCGCGCGTCCTGATGCGCATGGGCGTGTGCCATTACCAGAACGAAAACGACATCTACGACCTGGTCCTCGGCCAGGCCTGGGAAGAATGGTTCGGCATCGACCACACCATCCGGGTCGACGTCACCGCCATCAAATCGCCGCTCAAATCGCTCGAATTCACCACCCTGAAGATCAAGGACGCCGTGTGCGACCGCTTCCGCGACCTGTACGGCAAGCGGCCGTCGGTCGACACGCGCGAACCGGACATGCGCATCTTCGGCTTCCTCGACCAGCGCCAGTTCATGATCTACCTCGACACCTCCGGCGAAGCGCTGTTCAAGCGCGGCTGGCGCGAGGAGACCGGTGACGCGCCGCTGCGCGAGAACCTGGCCGCCGGCCTGCTGCGCGTGTCCGGCTGGAAGCCGGGCATGCCCCTGTTCGACCCGATGTGCGGCTCCGGCACCATCCTGTGCGAAGCGGCGCAGATGGTGCAGGGCATCCCGCCCGGCGCGCGCCGCCGCTTCGCATTCGAGAAATTCCACGACTTCGATCCGGAGCCGTGGAACAAGATGAAGACCGACTTCAAGCCGAATCCGCTGCCGGCCGAACCGACCATTTTTGGTTCGGATATTTCGGGCGATATGGTGGCGATGGCGCGCCATAACCTGCGCTGTGCCGGCATTATGTTCGAGGTGCCGCTCAAGCAGATCGAGGCGCAGCAGGTGCAGGCGCCGACCAAGGAGCCGGGGATCTTGCTGACCAATCCGCCGTATGGCGAGCGGATCGGCGTGCGCGGCGATGCCAGCCTAGAGGAGGATGAACTGGCGCGCAGTTTCTATAGCGCTTTCTCGACCACTTTGAAGCAGCGTTTCAGCGGGTGGACGGCGTACCTGTTCACGGCCGATTTGGGGCTGCCGAAGCTGCTGCGCTTGAAGGAGTCGCGCAAGACGCCGTTCTTCAACGGCGCGCTGGAGTGCCGGCTGTTCCGCTTTGATATGGTGGCGGGGTTCAACCGCAAGCCGCCGGCGGCTGAGTGAATTCGGGGTCAGGTCTGACATTCGGACATTTGGCGGGTATAGTGTCCTATTTCTGCGCTGGCGCGGGCCGCCAAATGACCGAATGACAGACCTGACCCCAAAGCCGCGGGCGTTGGCGGCGATGCTGGCGAGCCTCTCCATGCTGGGGCCGTTTTCGATTGATGCTTATCTTCCGGCTTTCCCGAATATCCAGGCGTCGCTGCATGCGACGCCAATTGAAGTCCAGCAGTCACTGACGGCCTATATGCTGGCCTTTGCGGGCATGGTGTTGTGGCATGGGGCGCTGTCGGATGCGCTCGGGCGGCGCAACGTGATCCTGGTGTCGCTGGTGGCTTTCCTGGTCGGGACTATCGGTTGCGCTTCCGCGCATACCGTCCATTACCTCTGGTTCTTCCGCGTGCTGCAGGGCGTTTCGGCTGGTGCCGGCGTGGTGGTGGGGCGCGCCATCATCCGCGACCTGTATGCCGATGCGGCGGCCGCGCGCCTGCTGTCGATGGTGACCATGATCTTCGCTATCGCGCCGGCCATTGCGCCGGTGCTGGGCGGCGTGATCGTCAAGTATTCGGACTGGCGCACCATTTTCCTGGCGCTGGCCGGGTATACCGTGGTCTTGTTCATCGTCTGCTACCGGCGCCTGCCGGAGACGCTGCCGCGCGAGAAGCGGCAGCCCTTCAATCCGCGCTCGCTGTGGCGCAATTACCGGCAGATCCTGTCCTCGCCGCTGTTCCACCTGAAGACCGGCATCGTCGCCTTCAACTTCGCCGGCCTGTTCCTCTACATTACCGCCGCGCCGGTGGCGCTGCCGACCCAGCTGCACCTGGGGCCGGACCAATTCGCCTGGCTGTTCGTGCCGGCGGTGAGCGGCATCTTCCTTGGCGCGCTGGCGGCCAACCGCATCGCCGGCAAGATCAGCTTCATGCGCCAGATCGGTTATGGCTTCTGCTTCCTGCTGGCGGCGGCGCTGGCCAACGTGCTGCTGCACGCGCTGCTGCCGCCGTCGCTGCCATGGAGCGTGCTGCCGCTGTTCTTCTACACCTTCGGCATGTCGCTGGCGGCGCCCGGCGCCACCTTGCTGGCGCTCGACCTGTTCCCGGATATTCGCGGCACCGTGGCCTCGGTCCAGTCCTTCGCCACCACGCTACTGGGCGCCCTGGTGGCCGGGGTGCTGGCGCCGCTGGCCTCGCATTCGCTGCTGTGGCTCGCTTGCGGGCAGCTGGCTTTGGCCCTCACCGCGCTGGGGCTATGGTTGACGGCGCGCGTCTTGCGGCGCAAGATAAGTGCTTAAATGAAAATCTTGTTGGTAAAAAGTAAATTACTGTCAATAGTGTAGTTGTTTCTACACAAATGCAACATATTGCCGTCAGAAATTTGTATTGCTAATAAGTTATAGTATATTTATGCCAATTTGCTCCGTGGATTGCAAGCGAGAACAGAGCGGATAAATACCCGCAATTCGAGGATTTGGACCACCCTGAAATGCAACACCCCGAACAAGACATCCGCAATCGCTTGCTGATCGCGCGGCTGCCGGCTATGCCGCAGATCCTGATCAAGCTGATTGAGCTCCTGCAAGCCGACGACGCCGGCATGCCGGAGCTGGCTGCGTTGATCGCCAAGGATGCCGGCATGACCAGCAAGATCATGGCCGTGGCCAACAGCTCGGCCTACCAGCGGCACAACCGCTCGGTGGGCCTGGAGCAGGCCCTGGTGTCGCTCGGCACCGACATGATCAAGACGCTGGTGATTTCGGAATCGGTGTTCCAGACCTTTAACAACTTCCCGCACAGCGGCAGCACCGACCTGCGCGCCTTCTGGAAAGGTTCGCTGACCACCGCCGTGATCGCGCGCGACATTGCGCGCGTGCTTGATTACCCGCAGGTGGAAGAAGCCTACCTGGCCGGCCTGCTGCACAATGTCGGCCGCCTGGCGCTGCTGGCCACCGCGCCGAAAGAATACGCCTACAACTTCACCGCGCGCGACGACGAGGACTTGTGCGCGGTGGAGCAGCGCACGCTGGAAATCACCCACGCCGAAGCCGGCGCCTGGCTGATCGAACGCTGGAACCTGGATTCCTTCCTGGCCGATTCGGTGCTGTACCACCACGAGCCGGTGCCGCGCCTGGAGGCGGCGCATCCCCTGATCCGCATCGTGCGCCTGGCGCACCAGCTGTGCTACCACGCCGACACGCCGCAAGCGGCGGCGGAGGCGGCCGGCCTGTGCGGCATCGAGGAGGACAAGCTGGACGCCTTCGTGAAGTCGGCCGCGCGCCAGGTCACGCGCGCCGCCGAGCACCTGGGCATCGACCTGGCCGGCGCCGACGAGATCCCGGCGCCGCCGGCGTTGGCGCAGGCGGCGGCGCTGAAGCCGGTCGACCCGGTGCAGGCGCGCCTGCAGGAGGAAGTGCGCAATATGGTGCTGGTGCAGGAGATGGGGCAGAGCTTTGCGCGCCAGTCGGGCGAGCCGGGCATGCTGGACGCCATGACGCGTTCGGCGCGCATCCTGTTCGACCTGGAGACCACCGTCATCCTGCTGGAGAGCCCGACCGGCCACGCGCTGCAAGGCGCCGGCAGCGGCGAGGCGCAGCAGCGCCTGTCCGAATTCGCCGTGCCCCTGAACAAGCCCGGCATGCTGGCCGATGCCGCCAATGGCCGCACCCTGGCCTTCGCCGCGCGCGGCGCCGGCCCCGGCCTGGGCATCGTGGAAGAACAGCTGTTCCGCATCGTCGGCAGCGAAGCGCTGGTCTGCCTGCCGCTGGTGGCCGGCCAGCGCTGCCTGGGCATGATCGTGGGCGGCGTGCCGGCCTGGCAGCTGCCGCTGCTGCAAAAGAAGGAGCGCTTCCTGCAGGCTTTCGGCAACCAGGCGGCCAACGCGCTGGAAACCGCGCTGTCCGAGCGCGGCCATGCGCGGCGCCAGGTGGCGCACGTGGCGGAGGAATACCGCGAGGCGTCGCGGCGCGTGGTGCACGAGGTGAACAATCCGCTCTCCATCATCAAGAATTACCTCTCCGTGCTGGACGCCAAGCTGGCGCGGCGTGAACCGGTTGTTTCCGAGATGTCGATCCTGAACGAGGAGATCGACCGCGTCGGCCAGCTGATCAACGGCCTGGCCGACCTGCAGCCCTCGGACGCCGGCTGCGTGACGAACGTGGCGCGCGTGGTGGAAGACGTGCTGCGCCTGTTCCGCGCCACCGACTTCCTGCCCGCCTCGGTGCAGGTGGTGACGCGCATGCAGGACGGCCCGCAGGAGATCGACGGCGACGCCGACCTGCTCAAGCAGATCCTGGTCAACCTGGTCAAGAATGCCATCGAGGCGCAGCCGCAGGGCGGCCGCATCGAGATTGCCAACCGCGGGCTGGTCAACCGCGAACGCCGGCTGTATGTCGAGCTGGTGGTAAGCGACGCCGGTCCCGGCCTGTCGCAGGAAGTGCTGGCCAACCTGTTTGGTGCCGTGAAAAGCAGCAAGGAAGGCAAGCACCACGGGCTGGGACTGTCCATCGTCCATAGCCTCGTGAAAAAACTGAACGGCATGATCAGCTGCCGCAGTGGCGCCAACGGCACCTCGTTTGAACTCCTGCTGCCGGCTCGCGGCAGCACCAGCCAGCTCGCCACCGTGCAGGCGCGCGGCGTGGTGGACTCCGTATAAGGCCCCATGAACCCGATCATCCCGACGCCCCAGACCCCGGCACCGGAATTCCAGCCCCGCCTGTTGCTGGTCGACGACGAACCGCGCCTGCTGACCTCCCTGTACGAGCTGCTGCGCGTGCAGGACCATTACCAGCTGGTGACCGCCACCAACGGCGCCGAGGCGCTGGCCGCGCTGAGCCGCCAGCACTTCGACCTGCTGCTGCTGGACCTGCGCCTGCCGGACATGAGCGGCCACGACATCATGGATTTCGTGAATGCGCGCGAGATCGACTGCGACGTGATCGTGATGAGCGGCGAAGCCGGCATCGAGGCCGCCATCGGCGCCCTGAAGCGCGGCGCCTACGACTACCTGCGCAAGCCGTACAACCCGCCCGAGCTGCTGAAGACCGTGGAGAACGCGCTGCAGAAGCGGCGCCTGGCGGTGGAGAACCTGCGCATCGCGCAGCGCCTGGAAAATTCGGAAAAGATGTACCGCTACCTGGTGGACAGCTCGCCCGACATCATCTACACCCTGAACCACGAAGGCTGCTTCACCTTCATCAACGACCGCGCCTACCAGATCCTGGGCTATACGCGCGAGGAGCTGATC
Source organism: Pseudoduganella guangdongensis (assembly GCF_009857475.1). GTDB lineage: Bacteria > Pseudomonadota > Gammaproteobacteria > Burkholderiales > Burkholderiaceae_D > Rugamonas > Rugamonas guangdongensis. Next base: position 146,425 of record NZ_WWCJ01000001.1, read on the forward strand.
GGCCGCCACTACTCGGTGCTGGTGCATGAAGAAGACCAGGAGCGCGCGCGCTACGTCTTCAACGAGCGCCGCGTGGACGAACGGGCTTCGCGCAACGTGGAGCTGCGCCTGAAATGCAATAACAGCGCCGCCGGCGACCGCACCTTCAACAACACCTTGATGACGATTTCGCTCAACGCGATCGGCATGCATGTGCCGGGCGAGGCGGTGGCCAAGCATGAATTCTTCGGCACCTACGGTGTGGCGCGCGACATCACCGACCGCAAACGCGCCGAGGAGATGATCTCCTACCAGGCCTACCACGACATCCTGACCGACCTGCCGAACCGCATCCTGTTCAAGGACCGCCTGGGCCTGGCCGTGATCCAGGCCAAGCGCAAGCTGGCCGAGCTGGCGGTGATGTTCATCGACCTGGACCGCTTCAAGCTGGTCAACGACACCCTGGGCCACGTCAAGGGCGACGAGCTGCTGCAGCAGGCCGCGCGGCGCCTGAAGGATTGCCTGCGCAAGGGCGACACCCTGGCGCGCCACAGCGGCGACGAATTCACCATCGTGCTGCCCGAGCTGCGCGACCGCGCCGATGCCAAGGCGATTGCCGACAAGTTCCAGGAAGTGCTGCAGCAGCCGTTCGACCTGGACGGCCATGTGGTGCATATCTCGGCCTCGATCGGCATCGCGGTCTACCCGACCGACGGCGACACGATCGAAGAGCTGCTGCGCCACGCCGACATCGCCATGTACCAGGTCAAGGCGCAGGGCAAGAACGGCCACAGCTTCTACCACGCCTCGATGCAGGACATGTCGCACCAGAAGATCGCGCTCGAGCAATCGCTGCGCAAGGCGCTGGAAAACAACGAGCTGGAGATGTACTACCAGCCGCAGGTCGACCAGGCCAGCGGCCGCGTCATCGGCGCCGAAGGGCTGATGCGCTGGAACCACCCGACGCGCGGCCTGCTGTCGGCCGGCGAGTTCCTGCCGTTCGCGGAGGAGAATGGGCTGATGCTGCCGATCTCGGACTGGATGATCGGCGCGCTCTGCCGCGACCTGCTGCTGTGGAACGCGGCCGGCGCCGACAATATCCGCCTGTCGCTCAACCTGTCGCCGCAATACCTGGACCGGGGCGACTTCTTCGAGAAGATGCGCAATGCGCTGCTGCGCTACCAGATTGCGCCGGCCCAGATCGAAGTCGAGATCACCGAGAACATTTGCATCCGCAACCCGCAGTACGCGATTGAGCAGTTGAACAAGCTGTGCCAGCTCGGCGTGTCGGTCGCGATCGACGATTTCGGCACGGGCTATTCCTCCCTGTCCTACCTGCACCGCTTCCCGATCCACACCATCAAGATCGACCAGAGCTTCGTCAAGGAGATCCACGACGAGCATGGCCACTACCCGGTGATCCTGGCCATCATCTCGATCGCGCGCGGCCTGGGGCTGCACCTGGTGGCGGAAGGCGTGGAAACCGAAGTGCAGGCGCGCTACCTGGCCGCCAACGGCTGCGCCACCATGCAAGGCTACTTGTTCTACCGCCCGATCGCGCTGACCAGCTTCATGGAAGTGCTGGCGGCGCAGAACCAGGCCGAGTTGCCAGCCCTGGCCGCCGTACCGCGCCTGGCGATCCAGGCGTAAGGGCGGCATGCAGCGCTACACCCCCACCGCCGTGGAAGAGGCCAGTGCGCCGCGACAGGACGCCGGCTTCACGGCGGAGTTCCTGCGCGTGCGCCAGCTGGCCGAGCGCGGCGTCGCCAACGCCCAGCACAGCCTGGGCTTCATGTACTTCAACGGTCAGGGCGTGCCGCAAAATTACGAGCTGGCCGTGGCCTGGTACCGCCAGGCCGCCAACGCCGGCCTGGAACACGCGCAGTACAACCTGGGCGTGATGTTCCAGAAGGGGCAGGGGGGGGAGGTCGATTTCGCCGAAGCGGCGCACTGGTACCAACTGGCGGCCGAGCAAGGCTATGCCGCCGCGCAGTACAACCTGGGCTGGCTGTATGCCAAAGGACAAGGCGTGGCGCAGGACACCGAACAGGCGCGCCACTGGTTCGCCAAGGCCGCGGAACAGGGCGACCCCGGCGCGCAGAACAACCTGGGCATGATGTACGACACCGGCAAAGGCGTGCCGCAGGATTTCGCGCAAGCGATCATGTGGTACCGCAAGGCCGCCGAGCAAGGCTATGCGCGCGCCCAGTTCAACCTCGGCCTGCGCTACGACAACGGCCAGGGCGTGGCGCAGGACGCCAGGCAGGCATTGGGCTGGTTCCGCAAAGCCGCCGACCAGGGCTACGCCGCCGCCCAGTTCAACCTGGCGCTGCGCTATGACAAGGGGCAGGACGTGGCGGCCGATCCGGCCAAGGCGATCCACTGGTACACGCTGGCCGCAGAACAGGACCACGTCAGCTCGCAATTCAACCTGGGCCTGATCTACGATAACGGCCACGGCGTGGCGCGCGACGAACAGCTGGCGTTGAAGTGGTATCGCCGCGCCGCCGAACTGGGGCATGCCGCCGCGCAGAACAATCTGGGGCAACGTTACGACCATGGACAGGGCGTGGCGCAGGACTATCGCCAGGCCGCGCACTGGTACCACCAGGCCGCCGAGCAAGGTTTCCCGGCCGCGCAATACCACCTGGCGCTATTGTTCGAACAGGGGCACGGCGTGCCGCGCGACCAGCAGGAAGCCATCTTCTGGTACCGCAAGGCCGCCGACCAGGGCCATTTGCGCGCCCAGTTCGACCTCGGCCTGCGTTATGAGCACGGGCAAGGCGTGCCGCAGGACGCGCGCAAGGCGCTGGCCTGGTTCCGCCGCGCCGCCGAGCAAGGTTATGTCGCCGCCCAGTTCATGCTGGGCCAGGTGTACGACCGCGACGACGGCCCCGCGCCCGACCTGGCGCAAGCGAACGCCTGGTACCGCAAGGCCGCCGAGCAAGGCCACACGCTGGCCTGCTTCACGCTCGGCCTGCGTTACGACAACGGCCAGGGCGTACCGCGCGACTTCAAGCAAGCCTTATCCTGGTATCTGGCCGCCGCGCGCCAGGGCCACGCCCGCGCGCAACTGAACGCCGGCCTGATGTTCCGCACCGGCCAGGGCACCGAGCCCGACGCCGAGCAAGCCGAGCGCTGGCTGAGCGAAGCCGCCCGCAACGGCCAAAAGATTCGGGGTCAGGTCTGACAATCGGACAAACTATGCGCGGAGCGCATAGTTTGTCCGATTGTCAGACCTGACCCCGAATCTCGAATCTTTAGCGGCGGCGTGGAGGACGCGGGCCGGTGCTGCCGCGGTTTTCGATGTGGCGGAAAACGATGCGGCCCTTGGTCAGGTCGTAAGGGGAGAGTTCCAGCGTGACTTTGTCGCCGGCGATGATGCGGATGAAGTTTTTCTTCATGCGGCCAGCGGTGTAGGCGATCATTTTGTGGCCATTGTCCAGATCAACGCGGAAGCGCTGCTCCGGCAGGATTTCGGTGACCACGCCACTCATTTCGATTAGTTCTTCTTTTGCCATGGGATTATTCCTGTGCGATTGGTGACGAGGGGACGAAAAAAAAGCCCGCTTTGCTGCGGGCTTCGTTTCAATGTAATGCCAATGATTCAATCGCTGCTCCAGCCCGCGCTATCTGTGCGGTGCGGTGCGGTCAGCCCATGCTATCTGCATGGTGCCAGCCTGTGACCAATGTTTGGTGCTACAAGGTGAAGTTCTCGAGTGCTCCACCAGAAAACGCAGTGTAACACACTATTTGTGCGCTGCACAAATTTATTTTGCATGCCCGTGCAGCGCCTGGGCGGCGTCGAAAATCGGGGCCAGTGCGGTTTCCATGGCTTGCGCCGTGCCGCTGCCGCTTTGGTTGGTGACGATGAAGACGCCCAGTTGGTACTTCGGCACGACAAAGGCATAGCTTTGCGCGCGCGGCACGCCGCCGTGGTGCACATAGTGCTTGCCGAGCTGGGGGCTGTCGCCAATGTTCCAGAAGTAGGCGATGCTGAAATCGTCGGCGAAGCGCACCAGGGGCCGGTGCGATTCCTGCACGGCGGGGTGGGCGCTGAGTTGCAGGCGCAGGTACTTCGCCATGTCGGGCATGCTGGCCTTGAGGTTGCCGGCGGCGCCCCAGGGCAGTTGCGGCATGGGCGTGGTGGCGACCGGGTTGTCGCTGTGATAGCCGGGCGCCAGGCGCGGCGCGTCGCTGGCGTTCAGGCGCAGCCTGGTGTCGCGCATGCCGGCTTCGCGCGCAAGGAAGCCGGCGAGCAGGGTTTCGTAGGGCACGCCGTGGATTTTCTCCAGCGTGTGCGCCACCAGTTCGGTGCCGGCGCTGGAGTAGGCGTAATCCTTGCCAAGCGGGCCTTTGATGCTGACGCCATGCAGGTCTTGCCAGAACTGGCGCTGGCCGTAGCCGCTGTAGGCCAGATTCAGCCTGGCCGGCGTGGCGTGGCGCGGAAAGTCCTTCAGCAGCGTATTGACTTTCAGCGGCAGCATGCCCGGCATGCCGCTGGTATGGGTGATCAAGTGCCGCAGGCGGATCGGCTGGCCGCGCGACTGCAAATTGGGATAGGCGGAGGGCAGGTATTTCTGGAGCGGGTCGTCCAGCGCCGCTTTGCCTTGCACCACGGCGTCGGCCAGCAGCAGGCCGGCGAAGGTCTTGCTGACGGAGCCGATTTCATACAGCGTGGCGTCGGTGGGCGGGTTGGCTTTGCCGGTTTCCAGTTCGCCCTGGTGCAGGATGAATTCCTGGCCGCGGTGGACCACGGCGATGGAGGTGGCGTGCAATAGCTTGTCTTGCAGCAGGGTGGTCGCGGCCTTCTGCATGGCCGCCGGCATGCTGTCGCGGTAGCGCTCGGGGTCGAACGGGTAGGAGTAGATGTTTTCGATGAAGCGCTCGCCTTCTTTGACCTGCCGTGCCAGGTAGAGGCGGCCGCCGTGCACCCAGGGCGTGAATTCGGCTTGCGCGGTATTGAAGGGGGCGCCCAGGTTGCGCGGGGCGCTCCAGCCGTCTTTGCCTTTAAAGCTGATGTACAGGTCGACGTCGCCGGCGCCGCCGGGGGCGTCGGAGAAATACAGCAGGTAGCTTTCGTCGGCGGCGATGTAGGGGTTCGATTCGCGCCAGGGGCCGGTGTTGACCGGTTCGGGCAGGCGTTCGGGGGCGCCGTACTTGCCCGCCACCCGGCGTGAGCGCCACAGGTCCGATTTGCCTTCGGCGCCGTTCTTCATGAAGTAGATGGTGCCGTCGGCCGTGATGGCGCCGGACGATTCGGAGTCGTCGCCGTTGATCTCGTGGCCAAGGTGCTGGGCCGGGCCCCAGCGGCCGTCCTGCAGCGCCACGGAGTAGATGTCGAAGCCTTTGCGCGCCGGCCTGTCGGGCACCGGGCGGTTGGACTGGAAGATGATCGATTTGCCGTCCGGGGCGAACGCGGGGTCGATGTCGCGCGAGCCGTCGGTGGCGGAGAAGGGCACCGGCCTTGGCGCCTGCCATTGGCCGCCCACCCTGCGCGACTCCACGATTACCAGTCGGGTGCGGGCGCCGCCCGATTGCACCCACAGCGCGTGCTGGCCGTCGGGCGAGAGCGTGAAGCCAAACACGCCGTTGTCGGACACCAGGCCCGGCTCGAACAGGCCGTCGGCGGGGGCGGCCGCCAGCGTGGCGGCGGCGAGTAGCGCAATGAAAATATTCATCAATGATGTGAGTTTTGGATATTAAGTTTGCCGCTGCGCAACCGTAACCTGTGCGTGAGGATCAATACCAACATCGATGCTTTGCGCGCGGCGCTGAATATGCAGCGCCATAGTGACGCAATCGCCAAAAGCATGCAACGCCTGTCGAGTGGCTTGCGCATTAATAGCGCTGCCGACGATGCAGCGGGGCTGGCCATTGCCGAACGCATGACGTCCGAGTTGCGCGGGCGGCGTATGGCGGCCAGCAATATCAACGACGGCATTTCGATGGCGCAGGTGGCCGAGGGCGCGCTGGGCAGCGTGATGGAGAGCTACCAGCGCATCCGCGAGCTGGCGGTGCAGGCGGCCAGCGATACCTACAACGCCAACGACCGTATGGCGATGCAGTTGGAAACCAGCGCGCTGCTGATGGAGATCAAGCGCGTGGCGGAGGACACTAATTTCAACGGCACGCGCCTGCTCGATGGCAGCGCGGTGGTGCAGTTGCAGCTTGGGCCGGACGATGGCGACACCTTGCCGCTGGCGGTGCCGGCGTTGTGGTCGAAAGAGGCGGGCGATATCAGTATGATGAGCCATGACGATGCCACGGCGGCGCTGAAGCAGGTCGATGCGCGCATGGCCGGCATTGCGAATATGCGCGCCATGCTGGGCGCGACGCAGAACCGCCTGGGCTACGCGGCGGCGCATAACGACATCATGACGGAGAACCTGGCGGCGGCGCGTTCGCGCATCATGGATGTGGACTATGCGGCGGAAACGGCGGAACTGGCGCGGCGCCAGATCCTGCACCAGGCGGCCATCGCCATGATGTCGCAGGCCACGGCGGGCCCGCGCCTGGTGCTGCAATTGCTGCGCTGACGCCCCCCTTGTGCGCGGCCGAGCCGCTGCGCCGGCGCTACCAGTTGCCGGCGCAGTAGCGCTCAGCGCGCGAAGTGGGCCTCGATTTCCTCCAGCGTCTTGCCCTTGGTCTCAGGCAGCAGGAAGGTGGCGGTGAGGAAGTACACCACGGTGCAGCCGGCCCAGAAGAAGAACATGGCGGCGTAGCCGTACTGGCCCACGGTCGGTAGGAATACCGCCGCAATGGTGGTGGAGACAAACTGGTTCACCAGCAGGGCGATGCTCATGCCGTTGGAGCGGATGCGGGTCGGCATCAGCTCGGACAGGGCGAGCCAGACGCAGACCCCGGGGCCGACGGCGAAGCTGGCGACGAACAGGCAGATGGCGAGGGTGACTTGCCAACCGTGGGCTTCCGACGGCAGGGCGCCGATGCGGGCTTGCTCGATCTGCAGCGGGGCATTGCGGCCTGCGGCCGGGTCGGCGAAGGGGTTCAGGTGCAGGCGGCGGAAGAAGGCGCCGATCACGCTGTCTTCCTGCACGGCGCTGTCGCGCGACAGGATCATGGCGGGCAATGCCGGGTCGTCGCTGCGGCGCGTCTGCACGTTGGTGAAGGGGCCGTAGGAGTAGGACACCGTGAGCAGCTGCGCGGCGTCACCGGCAGGCGCGCCGAGTGCCTGCAGGGTGGGCGCGTCGAGGCGCAGGGTGAGGGTGTCGCCTTGCGCCTGGGCGGCGACGATGCTGCGCACGTCGCGTTGTTCGCCTTCGGCGCTGCGGAACAGCAGGCCGGCCGCCAACAGGGCGACCACGATGCCGGCGCTGCCCAGCATGAGCAGGAATTTGCGGCCTTTGCGGTCGACCAGCAGCACGGCGACCACGGTCATCACGGCGTTCAGTACTTTCAGGCCGACGTCGGCCATATTGGCGGTGGCGCCGGGCAGGCCGGCCTGGTTCAGGATATTGACCACATAGGCCAGCACCGAATTGATGCCGGTGGCCTGGGTGCAGGCCAGCACCAGGCAGGCCAGCAGGAAGGGCAGGATGTAGCGGCGGCTGGCCAGGCTGTCGCCGGCCGGGGCGCTGGCAGGGCTGCCGTCGCGCGGCGCGGCGACACCGCGTGCGGCGGCGATATCGCCAGCGCTCGGACCGGCGCCTGGGCCCTGGGCGGCGGCCTGGTTGCGGCGCGCGGCGACGGTGCCGGCGGCGGCCTGCATGTCGCGCAGTTCGGTCTCCGCTTCGGCCGGGGCGCGCGTGCGCAGCAGGGCGGCGCGCGCTTGCTCGATGCGGCCGCGCTGCACCAGCCAGCGCGGCGATTCAGCCAGCAGCAGGCTGCCGAAGGTGAACACCAGGCCCGGGGTCAGGCACATCCAGAAGATGCTGCGCCAGGCGTGGTCCTTGGCGGCGAAGATGGCGTCGGCGCGCGCGCCTGCGGGCAGGGCTTGCGCGGCCTGGGTGGCGCTGTCCACGCTGTTGGCCTGCACCAGGCCGATCACGGCGGCGGCCACCAGGCCGATGGTCAGCAGGAGCTGGAACAGGGCGGCGCCGCGTCCGCGCTTGTCGGCATGCAGGCATTCGGCCAGGTAGAGCGGCACGGCGACGCCAATCAGGCCGCCGCTGACGCCTTGCAGCAGGCGCCCCAGCAGCAGCGGCAGGTAGCCGTCCGACAGGGCAATCAGCGGGATGCTGGCGGTGAACAGGGCGCCGGCCAGCACCATGGTCCAGCGGCGGCCGATGGCGTCGGCCAGCGCGCCGGCGAACAGGGAGGACAGCACGGAGCCGAGCAGCACGGCGGCCACGATGAAGCTCAGCTGCTGCGCGCTCAGCTTCCACGCCACCGAGGCGGTCGCTTCAAGGTAGGGCAAGGCACCGGCAATGATGCCGATATCGATTCCGTAAAGCAGGCCGCCCATCCCGGCAATAAACAATAAGTAGCGCATGGATAAGGCCTGCATTGGATCTCCTGTTGTTATGAGAGTGGAATGGCCTCGCCTTCAACGAAGACGGCCACCGGGTGTAAAGACTGGTCCAGCACGACGATGTCGGCCCATGCCCCCGGCGCCAGGCGGCCGCGTTCCGTTTCGCCCAGGTAGTCGGCGGGGAACAGCGACAGGCGTTGCGACGCTTCCGCCACGTCCATGCCGAGGCTGACGAAATTGCGCAAGGCCTGGTCCATGGTCAGCACGGAGCCGGCCAGCGAACCGGTGGACAGGCGCACGCAGCCCATGCACTTGAAGACGCGCTGGGTGCCCAGGGCATATTCGCCGTCCGGCATGCCGGTGGCGGAGGTGGCGTCGGTCACGCCGTACAGGCGCGGGATGGCGCGCAGCGCGGCGCGCATGGCGCCCGGGTGCACGTGCAGCAGGTCGGGAATGATCTCGGCGTATTCGGCGTGCGCCATGGCCACGTCCACCATGCCCGGCTCGCGATGGCTCATGCCGCTCATGCCGTTGAACAGGTGGGTGAAGCCGGCGGCGCCGGCCTGCATGGCGGCCACGCCGTCGTCGTAGCTGCCGGCGCTGTGGCCGATCTGCACGCGGATGCCCATCTCCTTCAAGTGCGGGATCAGCTCCAGGTGGCCGGTCACTTCCGGCGCCATGGTCAGCACGCGGATCGGGGCGATGGCGTGGTAGCTCTCGACCAGGGCGCGGCTGCCGGTCACCACATCGGGCGGCTGGGCGCCCAGGCGGCGGCGGTTCAGGAACGGGCCTTCCAGGTGCACGCCCAGCATGCGCGCGCCGTGCTGCGGGCGCTGCGCGATGACGCCGGCCAGGCCGGCCAGGGCGTGGCGGATCGAGTCTTCCTTGGCGGTCAGGGTGGTGCCCAGCAGGGCGGTGGTGCCGTGGCGGGCATGGCTGCGCGCGACCACCGCGCCGGCCGCGCCGCCTTCCATGATGTCGACGCCGCTGGCGCCGTGCACGTGCAGGTCGACGAAGCCGGGGATGATGGTCAGGCCGGCATCAGCTGCGGCCGGGCCTGCGGTAATGCTGGTGATGCGCTCGCCGAAGGCGATGCTGCCGTTGATCCAGCCGTCGGGAGTGAGGATGCGCCCTTGCAGCATGGCTTTACTCCGCGATGATCACTTCGATGCCGCGCTTTTCCAGCCCTTCGCGGTACTCGGGGCTGATGCTGGCGTCGGTGATGACGGTGTGCACGCGGTCCAGCTGCACGATGCGGTGCAGGGAAACGCGGCCGAACTTGGAGGCGTCGGTCAGCACGATGACTTTCTTGGCGCGCTCCACCATCTTGTGGTTCAGGTTCGCTTCCGCCTCGTGGTGGGTGGTGATGCCGAACTGCAGGTCGAAACCGTCGACGCCGAGGAACAGCTTGTCGAAGTTGTAGGCCGAGAGGCAGGCTTCGGCCTGCGCGCCTTGCAGCGACAGCGATTGCTTGCGCAGCAGGCCGCCGGTCAGGATCAGGTCCACGCCCGGGGCGTCGGCCAGTTCCCACGCGATGTTCAGGCCATTGGTCAGCACCGTGACGTCGCTTGCTTCGCGCAGCTGGCGCGCCAGCGAGATGGTGGTGGTGCCGGAGTCGATGATGATGTTATCGCCCGGCTGCACCATGCGCGCCGCCAGCAGGCCGATTTGTTCTTTCTGCGCCTGGTTCAGCGAATCCTTTTGGCGGATGGTGTGCTCGGTGGGCGGGGTGCGCGCCAGCAGGGCGCCGCCGTGGCTGCGCTGCACCAGGCCTTGCGACTCGAGCACGCTCAGGTCACTGCGGATGGTGACGGCGGACACGCCAAGCTTGTCCACCAGGTCGGACACCTGGACCGAACCATGTTGTACGATCGCCTGCAGGATGGTTTCGCGGCGTTGGCTGGTATTTCGCATGTCGTCTGTCGCTGAAAGTCAAAAACGTCGAGCTTAACAGATGACGGCGGCGCCGTGCGGCCGGGCCGCCCTGGCGGCATTGGCGCTGCAGGCGCGCGCATACTGCGCCAGCAGGCGGCCGATCTTGTGTTCCAGCAGGGCTTGCGGCGCGGCGGCCAGTTCGCCCTGCAGCACGGCGAGGAATTGCTCCGGCAGGTATTGGCTGAGCAAAGGCAGCGGAATGGCGTGCCCGGCCAGGTTGGCGAACAGGCGGCTGACGGCGGCGGCCACTTCCGGCTCGCCCCAGTAGTAGCGGCAGCGGTCGGACAGGCCGTAGCGGCGCATCAGGCGCTGCTCGTCGGCGCTGCCCAGGTAGTGCTTTTGCCAGTGCTTGGGCTTGGCCCGCATGACCTCATCCAGCACATCCATCAGGCGCGAGGCCGGCTCTTTGCCCAGCAGGGCTTCTTCGATCTGGCACAGCGCCAGGAAACCTTCGCGCAGGGCGAAGGTGGCGGCCGGGCCCACCTTGAGGATGGCGTAGTGGTCGCGCACCATGTCGTGCAGGCCCGATTCGCGCTGGTAGTCGGTGGAGTGGGCTTCGAACACCAGTCCGGGCTGGTCGGCGACGAACTCGGACAGTTCGGCGGCGGCGGCGGCGTCGTAGTGCTGCACATTGGCCTGGTCGAAGTCCACGCCGGGCTGCACCACCATCGCGATCACGCGCTTCCATGCTTCGCCCAGGCCGGCGCCGGCAAAGGCGCGGCGGTGTACCTCCAGGGTGCGGGCGGCTGCCTGCGGCGACGTGACCGCCAGCGCCTGCTCCAGCGAGGCTTCGCCGCCCGGCACCGGCACTTCGGTGCCGATCACGTAGACCGGCGGCGGCAGCCCGGCGCGCGCCGCCGCCTGTTCGGCGATGGCAGCCAGGCGCACGGCGCGTTCGGCCACGGTGTCGTCGCTCAGCACTGGCGCGTCGTCGGCGCAGCGCATGCTGCAATCGAGGTGGATCTTGTGGAAGCCGGCGGCGGCATAGGCGTCGATCAGCACTTCGGCGTAGGCCATGGCGGTGGCGGCGTCCTGCGCCTGCCAGGCGTTGGGGCCCAGGTGGTCGCCGCCCAGTACCAGGCGCTCCAGCGGGAATTCCTGTTCATGCGCCAGGCGGTGCACGTAGTCGCGGAACTCGACCGGAGTCATGCCGGTGTAGCCGCCGAACTGGTCGACCTGGTTGGAGGTCGCCTCCACCAGCAGCGGCGTGCCGTATTGCGCGGCCACCCGCATGGCGGCGCGCAGCACGGTGGGATGGCTGCAGCACACGCTGTACAGGCCAACCGGTTCGCCACGGCGGTGCGCCTGGACGATTTGCATTACGGGGGAAACGGCGGGGGAAACGGGAGCAGTCATCTTCATCACGTGGTTTGTTGGCGGGCCAGGAGTGCGGCGCCGCGTGCACCGCCGGCATCGCCGAAGCGGGGCGGCAGGACGGGCGGTGCTTGCACGCCGCGGAACAGGTGGCTTTGGATGGCTGCCGGAAGTTGCTGGTACAGGTGCGACAAGTTGGACAGGCCGCCGCCCAGCACGATCGCGTGCGGGTCGACGCTGAGCACCAGGCCGGCCATGGCGTGGCCGAGCAGGTCGAGGTGCATGGCCAGGGCGTGCGCGGCGATGGCGTCGCCCGCGTTGGCGCGCGCCGCGATGGCCAGCGGCTCGGCGCCGTCGCCGCCCAGGTGGGTGTGCAGTGCGGACAGGCCGGGGCCGGACACATAGCGTTCCAGGCAGCCTTGTTTGCCGCAGGGGCAGTCCAGCACGGGCAGGCCGTACTTCGCCAGCAGCGGGGCGGGCACGGTCCAGTGGCCCCATTCGCCGGCAATCGCGTTCAGGCCGCGCTGCAGGCGTCCTTCGATGCAGTAGCCGCCGCCGGCGCCGGTGCCGATGATGGCGCCGAACATGCTGGGCAGGCCGTCGGCGGCGCCGCCTTGCGCTTCCGACAGGGCGAAGCATTGGCAGTCGTTGCCGATGACGACAGGGCGTGCCAATGCCTGCTGCAAGGTGGCGGCGACCAGGCGGCCGTTCAGGGCCGGTACGTTGGAACTGAGCTGGCGGCCCGTGGCGCTGTCGATCACGCCGGGCAGGCCGATCCCCACCGGCGCGCTGGCGCCGAGCGCCGCGTCGCCGCGCGCCACCAGGCCGGCGATGACGGCGATGAAATCGTCGAAGTCGGTGCCGGGCGTGGCGACGCGTTCGCGGAACACTTCCTGCAGTTCGCCGCCGGCGTCGCGCCAGGACACCAGTTCAATCTTGGTGCCGCCGATGTCGATGCCGTGGTAGCCGCGTGCTTCAGAACTGGTCATGGCGATAAATGGTGACGCCTTGCACGACGCGGTTGACGGTGCCGTCGGCAAAGGGATTGTCGGGAGTCAGGCCCAGCGCAGCCGACTGGTGCAGCGCGTACTGCTGCGCCATCAGCAGCCAGAGCGGCGCCAGCCAGGCGTCGGGCAGTTGCGCCGGCAGCGCTGGCGCGGCCAGGCCGATATCGGCGCCAAAGCCGACGCTGACGATGCTGCCCGCCACGCCATCGCGGCGCAGCTCCTGCAGCAGGTCTTCCTCATAGCGGTGCGCCAGCGCTTTGCCGCTGCGGAACAGCACCACCAGCGATTGCTTGTTCAGCGCCGATTTCGGGCCGTGGCGGAAGCCGAGCGCGGTGTTCGCCATGGCGAGCACGCGGCCGCCAGTCAGTTCCAGGATCTTCAGGGCGGATTCCCTGGCCAGCGCTTCCAGCGGGCCGCTGCCCAGATAGACCACGCGCTGCACCGGCTGCGCCGCCAATGCGGCGACCGGCGCGGCCCAGTCGCGCAGGGCGGCTTCGCCGGCGTGCGCCAGCGCCGCCAGGCGGCTTTCCCAGTCGCCCTTGCCCAGCATGCACAGCGCCGCCAGCAGCATGCAGGTGAAGCTGCTGGTCATGGCGAAGCCGCGGTCGCAGCTGGCGGCCGGCATCAGCATATTGAAGGTGCGGGCATCGGTGTCGCCCTGGCGTGCCAGCTGGCCTTGCGGGTTGCAGGTGATATTCAGGAAGCGCGCTTCGGGCACCAGCGCGCGCACCAGTTCCACGGCGGCCAGGCTTTCCGGGCTGCTGCCGCTGCGGGCGAAGGAAACCAGCAGGGTGGGCGCGCCCGGCTCCAGGTACAACTCGGGATGGGTCAGCAGGCTGGTGGTGGCGATGGCGCGCACTTGCGCGGGCCAGGCGGCGTTGATTTCATCGGCGACGATCTCGCCCACATAGCAGGAGCTGCCGGCGCCGGTCAGGAGCACGCGCTGCTGCGGATTGTGCAGACAGCCGCCGAGGAAGGCGGCGACATCGGCGGCGCGGCTTTGCAGGCTGGCGCGCAGTTCTCGCCACAGGGCTGGCTGCTGCGCAATCTCTTCTGCGGTGTCGAGGCCGCTGATCTTGCGCCAGTCTTCCGGGTCACGCTGGAGGAGGGTAGTCATCGAAAAATGGAAAGTTTTAAGTTAGGGGAAGCATAAATAATATATTTCGAAAAGTCAAATACGAAAGCAAAACGAAAGATGGTCGCCCCTGTCATATGTGCCGGAAAGTGCGGCAACTGGGGCTGAATCGGCATCTGTTGTTGCGTTTGCGCTACCAAAGGAAAGCTATTGCGCTGCAATATACGGAAAACGAAAGATAAAAACGCGATTATTTGCCATGAATAGGTGTTTTTCTTTCTTTTTGTTGACCTTTTTTGCTTTTATTTCTAAAGTACGTCCATCAAAACGAAAAAACCTTGCATGCAAGGCAGGCTTATGAAGAGACTCACCCGCACCGCAATCGCTGCCGCCGCGCTGGCCCTGGCCACTGGTTCCACCCTGGCCGCCCCGCTGGGCAAGCTGCGCGGCATGCGCCCTGCGCCGGCGCTTGCCGCCAGCGGCCAGCACTGGGACCTGGCGACCGAGTCGGGTGCCATCGTGCGTGTGAGTTTGCTGCGCGACGATGTGCTGCGTATCTGGGCCGGCCCTAAAGGCAAGCTGACCGATGCCGGCGACAAGGCGGCGGCCATCGTGGTCGGTACGGCGACCGAACGTGTCGAGCATAGCCTAAGCGAACAGGCCGACCATATCTTGCTGCGCACGGCGAAACTGAGCTTGCGCATCGATCGCAATCCGTTGCGTTTCGCGCTGTACCGCGCCGGCGAGGCGCAGCCGTTGTGGCGCGAGGTGCAGCCGCTGGAGCTGGGCGAGAAAGCCAGCGTGCAGACGCTGTCCAGCGACAAGGCGGAACGCTTCTTCGGCGGCGGCCAGCAGAACGGGCGCTATGAATTCAAGGGGCGCCAGCTGGACGTGTCCTATTCCGGCGGCTGGGAAGAGGGCGACCGGCCCAGCCCGGCGCCATTCCTTATGAGTTCGCGCGGCTGGGGCATGCTGCGCAATACCTGGGCCGACGGCAGCTACGACTTGCGCCAGCACGATGTGGTGGCGCTGCAGCATGCCGAGCCGCGCTTCGATGCCTACTACTTTGTCGGCAAGGACGTGCGCGATGTGCTGGCGCGCTATACCGAGTGGACCGGCCGCGCGCAGATGCTGCCGCGCTGGGCGCTGGAATACGGCGACGCGGACTGCTACAACGACGGCGATAACGTAAAGAAGCCGGGCACCGTGCCGAAGGGCTGGAGCGACGGCCCGACCGGCAAGACGCCCGACGTGGTGGACAGCGTGGCGCGCAAATACCGCGAACACGATATGCCGGGCGGCTGGATCCTGCCGAACGACGGCTATGGCTGCGGTTATACCGATTTGCCGCAGACGGTGCAGGGCTTGGCGAAGTACGGCTTCCGCACCGGGCTGTGGACCGAGAACGGCGTCGACAAGATCGCGTGGGAAGTCGGCAAGGCCGGCAGCCGCGCGCAGAAGCTGGATGTGGCGTGGACCGGCAAGGGTTACCAGTTTTCGCTGGACGCGAACAAGTCGGCCTATGACGGCATCCTGAATAATTCCGACAGCCGTCCCTTCCTGTGGACGGTGATGGGCTGGGCGGGCACGCAGCGTTATGCGGTGACCTGGACCGGCGACCAGAGCGCGAGCTGGGACTACATCCGCTGGCATATTCCAACCCTGGTGGGCTCGGGCTTGTCGGGCCAGGCGTATGCGACGGGCGATGTGGATGCGATCTTCGGCGGCAGCCCGGAGACCTTCACGCGCGACCTGCAGTGGAAGGCGTTCACGCCGGTGCTGATGGGGATGTCGGGCTGGTCGGCCAATGCGCGCAAGCATCCGTGGTGGTTCGATGAGCCTTACCGCAGCATCAACCGCAAGTACCTGAAACTCAAGCTGCGCCTGACACCGTATATGTACACGCTGGGGCGCGAGGCGGAGCAGACCGGCGCACCTTTGGTGCGCGGCCTGATGTGGGATTACGCGTCCGATCCGTCGGCGTTCAGCGAGGCGCATAAGTACCAGTTCCTGCTGGGGCGCGACATGCTGGTGGCGCCGGTGTACCGCAGCCAGGCGGTTTCGCAGGGCTGGCGCAAGGGGATTCACCTGCCGCAGGGGACCTGGTTCGACTATTGGGATGGGCGCCAGGCTACTGCCGCTACCGCTGCGGGGCGCGATCTGGATATGCAGGTGTCCCTCGACAAGCTGCCCGTGTTCGTGCGGGCCGGGGCGATCTTGCCGATGTACCCGGAGGTCTTGTATGACGGTGAGAAGCCCAAGGATGTGCTGACGCTGGACCTGTATCCGCACGGCGAATCCTCGTTCACGCTGTATGAGGATGACGGCAATACCCGCCAGTACCAGCAGGGCGCGTTCAGCCAGCAGCTGCTGCGGGTGCGCGAAGGTGGTGGCCGCGTGGTGGTCGATGTTGCGCCGGTCGAAGGCAGCTATGCCGGGCAGGAGGCGCGCCGCGCCTACTCGCTGCGCATGCTGGCGCGCCAGCGTCCAGCCAGCGTGAAAGCTGGCCGCGCACTGCCGGCGCTCGCGGATCGAGCGGCGTGGGAGGCTGCGCCTGAAGGCTGGTTCTACGACCCGAACGACCGCACCGGCACGCTGCATGTGAAGACGGCGAAACAGGACATCCGCCAGCCGCTCAGCATCACCGTGCACGGCACGCAAACCGTGGCGGCAAGCGACGGCGACTTCCCCTCCGCACCGGAACTGGGCCGCGCCCTGCCGCCGGATGCGCTGCTGGTGGTGAACCGCCCGGCGGAAGAGCCAGGCCACCCCTTGGAAAACGCCTTCGACGACCAGGCAAACACCTGGTTCCGCACCACACGCAACCAGTCGATCCGCACCGGCGCGCATGAATGGACCATCGGCTTCACCGAGCGCCGCCTGGTGGACGGCATCGAGATCGCGCCGCGCAGCGACGAGCACTGGAAGCACGGCCAGGTGCGCGATTACGAAATCTATATTGCTGACAGCAACGGCGAATGGGGCAAGCCAAGCTACACCGGCCGCCTGAAGCTGCAAAAGGAAACGCAAACCATCAACTTCCCCGCCACCGCCGGCCGCCTGCTGCGCTTCCGCGTGCTGAGCACGCAGAACCCGGAAGGCGAGGGCGCCGCCGCCACCGACCCGATGGTCACCGCAGTGCAGCCCGGCAGCGCGCCGGCCAAAGCAGTCAATGCCCTGCAGCCGCTGGAAGTCGGCCCGATCGCGCTGTCCACCTTCCGCATCCTTGAGCACCGCGCCAGGGACGGCAGCGAACAGCAAAGCTTCCTGTCCGACCTGCCGCTGCCGAAAGGCGTGGGACGCGATCGCCCCGCCGGCAAAGGCAAGGCAATGCGCATGAACGGCCTGTGGTTCCGCAAGGGCCTGGGCGTCGGCGCCGCCAGCCGCATCGACCTGCAGCTGGAAGGCAACTGGAACCTGCTGCGCGCCGACCTTGGCGTGGACGACAGCTGCCGTAGCGCCGGCGGCCTGCAGTTCCAGGTCTGGAGCGGCGAGCGCCTGCTGTACGACAGCGGCCTGGTGAACGCGCCCGCCGTCGTCAAGCCGGAAATCGATGTGCGCGGGTTGAGGCAACTCAGCCTGCGGACCCTGGGTGCGCGCGGCGCCCAACCCGCCCAGGTTTGCGGCAACTGGGCCAATGCCGTACTGCTAGGCACCGAGGGCGCCACCGTCCGAACGCGCTGACCGCACATTTTTCGTCAAAAGAACGAACCCCTCTTCGGACCGGGGAGGGCGTGTTGCAAACTAAAATAAGGAGAGGCATGTGGAACTGAAGAAATTGATCGCTGCATTGGCAGCAATTGGACTGGCTGGCGGCGCTGTCGTGGCCCACGCGGCCGAGGGCGATGACAAGAAGGACGAGAAGGGCGAAAAAGTCCATCGCGTCGAAGTCACCGGCTCCAGCCTGAAACGCATCAACGCCGAAACCGCATCGCCGGTGCAGGTGATCGACGCCAAGCAGATCGAAAACATGGGCGCCCGCACCCTGATGCAGGTACTCGACAACCTGCCGGCCGCGCGCCCCGCGCAGCAAGACTTCCGTTCCATGTTCACCGGCTCCGACGGCGGCTCGCAGGCCAACCTGCGCGGCCTGGGCGCGCAAGGCACCCTGGTGCTGCTGAACGGCCGCCGCCTGTCCTTCTACGGCGCGCCGGCCGGCTTCCAGACCATGTTCGTCAATATCGACGCGATCCCGGCGGCGGCGATCGAACGCATGGAAATCCTGACCGACGGCGCCTCCGCCGTCTACGGCTCCGACGCGGTGGCCGGCGTGATCAACGTCATCACCAAGAAGAACTATCAGGGCCTGGAGGCGCGCGCCAGCATCGACCATTCGAGCAAGGTATCGGCCTATGGCGAACGCCAGGCCAGCCTGGTGTACGGCAAAGGCGATGTCGGCAACGACGGCTACAACGTCATGGCCTCGCTGAACGTCTACCAGCGCGACCGCATCTCGCTGGCCGACACCTACGACAAGCGCCCGGCGCACTTCTACGTCAACAACCCGAACTTCATCCCGAACTTCCGCATCGGCGTCGGCAGCGAGCCGGGCCAGCCCAACCCTGGCACCTTCTTCGTATTCGATCCGGCCAAGGGCAACGCCCGCACCCAGCGCGCGGTGGCCGGCTGCTCCACCCTCATCACCGAGGCATCGGGCACGCGCTGCGTCTGGAACAACCTGCCGTACTCGCTGGACACCGGCCCCACCTCCGACCGCGTGACCGGCTTCCTGTCCGGCCGCAAGAAGTTCGGCGACGACCTGGAAGCGTTTGCCGAAGCCGCTTTCACCCACATCCGCCTGCGCGGCGAGAACGGCCCGCGCAGCTTTAACAGCGGCACCGTCAACAACTGGTTCTCGCGCAATACCGGCAACAAGCTGATTACCTTCACCCAGCCCTACCTGGGCCCGAACAATGTGTACCTGAAGGGCAAGCTGGACGCCGACATGGCCGCCAAGATGGGCGGCGCCGCAGGCCTGAACTACATCCTGCAGGACGCCCAAGGGCACTTTGGCCAGAAGAACGAGGACGACAACTACCGCGTGCTGGCCGGACTGAAAGGCCACCTGACCGGCAGCTGGGATTTCGAGACCGCGCTGGGCGTGGCGGGCAGCCACTCCACCCTGTTCCAGACCACCAATATCAACACCAAGGGCTTTGAGAAAGCCTTCGGTCCGACCCGCGTTGATCCGGTTACCGGCCGCACCTTCATCTCCGACAACCCAGCCTACAAGTTCGGCGAGATCAGCGAAGCCAATGCGGCCCTGCTGCGCGAGGCCTATCCGACCTTCGATATCCAGTCCTGGACCAAGCTCATTACCTTCGACGCAAAGCTGGAAGGCACCCTGTTCAAACTGGGCGAGCGCGAAGTGCGCGCCGCGGTCGGCACCAACCTGATGCGCGAGAGCTTCGAAACGCCGGGCAATGCCGACGCGGCCAATGGCCTGATCACCCAGCAGGGCGGTTCCTGGTTCGACGGCCGCCGCACCGTGAGCGCGCTGTTCGGCGAAGTGGTGGTGCCGGTGACCGACAAGCTGGAGGTCAATGCGGCGGCGCGCCTGGACAAATACCCGAACTTCTCCGCCAACCTGGCGCCCAAGCTGGGCGTGACGTGGCGCGCGATCCCGCAAGTGATGGTGCGCGGCACCTACTCGGAAGGCTTCCGCGCACCCAACCTGGCCGAATCGGGCAGCGGCGGCGTGTTTGCCCAGGTGGGCGGCATCCGCGACACCGTGCGCTGCGACGAAACCAATGCCATCGCCAAGCTGCTGCAGAAATCCGTGACCCAGACCGAGCAGGACCTGGGCAAGACGCTGCTGAACTCCAACTGCTCGACCACCGTGGGCGGCCTGACCCCGCCCAACCCGGACCTGCAGCCGGAGAAGGCCAAGATCTCCACCTTCGGCCTGGTGCTGCAGCCGGCCAAGGACGTCAGCATCTCGCTCGACTACTGGTTCGTGTACCGCCGCGACGAGATCGTGCGCCAGGACTTCAACCAGCTGTTCACCCAGCTGGTGGAGAAGCATGGCCCGGCGCTGACCGGCACCAGCCAGGCGATCCGCAATCCGCTGTCCGACGCCGACCGCGCCAATATGGCCGCCGTGGCGACCATGTGCGCCAACCCGGCCAACGCCGCAGCCTGCGCCGGCACCTTGCCGGGCTACTCGGTGGGCAACCTGGGCGGCTTGATCAACTCCTACTCGAACCGCGGCCGCACCCTGCTGGACGGCTTCGACATCGATGCGCGCGCCCGCTGGTCGCTGGGCGAATACGGCAAGCTGGGCACCGGTGCCGCGCTCACCATCCGCAAGCGCGAGACCTACAACTACGAGGACGGCGGCGGCTTCTCCGGAAACTACGTCGGCTACTACGATTCGCCACGCCTGCGCGGCACGTTGAACGCCGACTGGAGCTACAAGAACTTTGTCACCAGCCTGTTCATCAACTACACCGGCAAGGCGAAGTGGGCCTACGGCGACTACGACAAGGACAACACGCCGGAAAAATGCACTGCCGCCGGCGTCTCGCTGCCGCAGGACCTGTGCGGCGGCCAGCCTTCCTACACCACCGCCAACCTGGGCCTCAACTGGAAGGCGACCAAGCAGCTGGATGTGAACCTGAACATCAAGAACGTGACCAACAAGATGCCTTACTACGACCCGAACGGCTGGGAAGGCTACAACCACGCACAGAACCTGTTCGGCCGCACCTTCGCGCTCTCGGCCAGCTACAAGTTCTGGTAACCTGCGCATCAACATTGAGAGGCTTTTGAAAAGATGGACAAGCAATTCAACCGACGACACTTCCTCACCGCCGGCGCCGCGCTGGCGGGCAGCCTGCTGCTGCCGACCGCCTTTGCGGCCGGCGGCCGCGAGAAGCTGCGCCTTGGCATGATCGGCACCGGCATGCGCGGCCAGGTGCTGCTGCGCGAGCTGGTGCGCCGCGACGATGTGGAAGTGGCCGCCCTGTGCGATATCGAACCGATCATGCTGGGCAAGGCCCTGGCCATGGTGGAGAAGGGCGGCAAACCCAAGCCGCGCACCTACGGCGAGGACGGCGACAAGAACGCCTACAAACGCATGCTGGACTCGAAGCAGCTGGACGGCGTGATCATCGCCACGCCGTGGGAATGGCATGCGCAAATGGCGATCGACGCCATGCAGGCGAAAGTGGCTGTCGGCTGCGAAGTGGTGGCCGGCATCACCCTGAAGGACCACTGGGATGTGCTGGATACGCAGCTCAAGACCGGCACGCCGTATATGCTGCTGGAGAACGTGTGCTACCGCCGCGACGTGTTGGCGGTGCTGCAGATGGTGCGCGCCGGCCTGTTCGGCGAGCTGGTGCACCTGCAGGGCGGCTACCAGCACGACCTGCGCGCGGTGAAGTTCAATAGCGGCGATCCGGCCAAGCCTTACGGCGGCGGCGTGGAGTTCGGCGCCAAGGGCTGGTCGGAAGCCAAGTGGCGCACCGAGCACTCGGTGCAGCGCAACGGCGAGCTGTATCCAAGCCACGGCATCGGCCCGTGCGCGATGTACACCAACATCAATCGCGGCAACCGTTTCACCCGCATCAATGCCTTCGCCAGCAAGGCGCGCGGCCTGCATGACTACGTGGTGAAGCAGGGCGGCGCCAGCCACCCGAGCGGCAAGATCAAGTTCAGCCTGGGCGATATCGTGACCACCACGCTGTCGTGCGAGAACGGCGAGACCATCCTGCTGCAGCACGATACCTCGCTGCCGCGCCCATACTCGCTGGGCTTCCGCGTGCAGGGCACCGACGGCCTGTGGATGGACCTGAACCGCTCCATCCATATCGAAGGCAAGAGCAAGCCGCACCAATGGGAGGACTTCCAGGCCTACCAGGACAAGTTCGACCACCCGCTGTGGCGCAAATACGCCAGCGAAGCGGCCGGTGCGGGCCACGGCGGCATGGATTACTTCGTGATCCACGCCTTTGTCGAAGCGCTGAAGGAGCGCGCGCCGATGCCGATCGATATCTACGACGCGGTGACCTGGAGCGCGATCACGCCGTTGTCGGAGCAGTCGATTGCGCAGAACTTCCAGACCCTGGACTTCCCCGATTTCACCCGGGGCCATTGGAGCAAGCGCAAGCCGATCTTCGCCTTCGACGACCGCTACTGATGAAGGCGCCGCGCCCCCGCACGACGCTAGCGTCGCTGTGCCTCGGCCTGGCGGTGCTGGCCGTGCAAGGGCCGGCGCGCGCCCAGTCCGAACCGTACAAGGTATTCGACACCAGGCCTGTCTTCACGGAAGGCCCCTTCCTGTCCGCGCTGTCCGACACCTCGGTGTCGGTGGTGTGGATGACGGATGCGCCCAGTCACGCCAAGGTGGTCCTGCGCGACGGCGACACCGTGCGCGAGTTCGAACCGCAGGTCGACGGCTTGGTGCCGGTCGGCCAGCGCCACGTGGTCACGCTGGAAGGGCTCACGCCCGGCAAGCGCTATAGCTACGAAGCGGTCGCCACGCGCGTGGTCAGGCTCAAGCCGTACTGGCCGGACAAAGGCCTGAGCAGCAGCAGCGCGCCCGCTGTTTTCACCACCTTCAGCCCGCAGCAAAAGCGCGTTTCCTTCAGCGTCGTCACCGACACACACGAAGACACGGCGCGCATCACCCGCCTGATGAAGATGGTCGACTGGGCCGGCAGCGATGCGCTGCTGCACCTGGGCGACGCCTTCCACTGGATCGATTCGGAAGAACAGTTGTGGGCCAAATGGCTGCGCCCCACCGTGGCCGCCCTGGGTCCGGGTAAACCGCTGCTATTCGCACGCGGCAACCACGAACTGCGCGGCGCCTATGCACGCCAGCTGGCCGGGTATGTGCCCACGCCGGAAGGCAGCTACTATTACGCCCGCAGCATGGGCCCGGTGCACCTGCTGGTGCTCGACACCGGCGAGGACAAGGCGGACGACACCAACGTCTACGCGCGCCTGAACCGCACCGTGCCATACCGCGAAGCCGAACTGGCCTGGCTGCGCGCGCATGCGGCCAGCAGCACACACCTGGCCAGCGCACCGTTCCGCGTGGTGGCCATGCACCAGGGCGACTGGGGCTGGCTGCCCGACAACGGTGTGGCGTGGACCGCCCTGGCCAACCAGGCGAGGGTGGACCTGGTGATCGCCGGCCACGACCACGCGTTCTCCTACCATCCGCCCGACCAGACGCACGCCTATCATCGCCTGATCCTGGGCCAGGACCAGCTGGCGCGGATCGACGCCACGGCGCGTGAGCTGACCGTGCGCATTCTCTCGGACCAAGGCGCCCTGGTCCATGCCTTGATCATCCCCGCCCGCGACTAGTTGATGTAGTATTGCCGTTCTCTTAACCAATATCGAAGAATAAGAGGACGACAATGAAGTTGAAGTTTGCGGCAGCCGCACTGGCGTTGGGCCTGCTGGCGCCGGGTGCCTATGCGCA
This sequence comes from Pseudoduganella guangdongensis, assembly GCF_009857475.1. Taxonomy (GTDB): domain Bacteria; phylum Pseudomonadota; class Gammaproteobacteria; order Burkholderiales; family Burkholderiaceae_D; genus Rugamonas; species Rugamonas guangdongensis. Next base: position 169,599 of record NZ_WWCJ01000001.1, read on the forward strand.
GGAGCAGGAGCAGGAGACCGCCCCTGGGCTCGAATCGGTGCTGGTGGTGGGGCAGCGCCCCGGTCCGGGCCTGTGGAAAGTATCCAAGGATGACCACGTGATGTACGTCTTCGGCAAATACGGTCCGTTGCCGAAGAAGATGGAATGGCGATCGCATGAGGTGGAAGCGATCCTCGCCAAATCGCAGGAATACCTGTCGGAGCCCGCACTCGACGCCAAGCTCGGTTTCTGGGGCGGCGTGAAACTGGCGGCCTCCATACCGCAAATGCTCTCCTTTCAGGAAAATCCGGACGGCGCCATGCTGCAGGACGTGGTGCCGCCTGAAGTGTATGCGCGCTGGCTCGTACTCAAGGAAAAGTACCTGGGCGACAACCAGAAGGTGGAGAAATTCCGTCCTATCTTCGCCTCTGCGACGCTGTTCAAGGCCGTGTTGGAGCGCGCGGGCCTGACCTCCAAGGACCAGATCGACGGCACGCTGCAGAAGCTGGCGAAGCGGTCGAACGTCAAGGTCACGCCAGCGCTCGTCGAAACCGCGCTGCCGGACGCCGGTCAGTTGCTCAAGGATTTCAAGAGCGGCAAGCTCGATGATGCCGAATGCTTCTCGGCCACGCTGGCGCAGTTGGAAGCCGACATCGACCAGATGCGCGTACGCGCCAATGCCTGGGCCGTCGGCGATATCGACACCATCCGCAAACTGAGCTTCGCCGACCGCGAAGGCGCCTGCTACGCTGCGGTGGTAGGCAGCACGGCGTTCCAGGCGCGTCCCGAGCTGGTGGCAATGCGCGCCAAGGCGCGCGCGCTATGGCTGGAGAACGCCGAGAAGGCGCTGGCCAGCAATGCCACAACCTTCGCCGTATTGCGCATGAACGAGATCATGTCCCCGCATGGCCTGATCGCCGCCCTGCAGGCGAAGGGCTACAAACTCGAGAGCCCGGAATAAACTGCAATGATGAAGAAACTGATTCCGTTTGCCGTCGCCGCCATGCTGGCCGGCGCCGCCTGCGCGCAGGAGGAGCTGGCCGCGCCGGAAGGCGAGCAGGTTGTGATCACGGGCCAGCGCCCCGGGCCGGGCCTGTGGAAGGTCAGCAAGGGCGAGCACGTACTGTACGTCTTTGGCGACTATGCGCCGCTGCCGACCAAGATGGATTGGCGCTCGCACGAGGTGGAAGCGATCCTGTCCAAATCCCAGGAGTACCTGCCCAAGCCGGACTTCGGCATTTCCGTTGGCTTGTGGGGCGGGCTGAAAATGCTGCCCTTCGCCATCGGCTTCAAGGACAATCCGGACGGCGCCAAGCTGGTCGATGTGCTGCCGGCGGAAACCTATGACCGCTGGCAGGTGCTCAAGGCCAGGTATATCGGCAATGATTCCGGCATCGAACGCGAGCGCCCGATGTTCGCCGCGACCACGCTGTACAAGAACGGCCTGGAGAAAAATGGCCTGACCATGCGCACCGGCGTCAGCGAGAAGATCCACAAGATCGCCCAGCAGTACAAGGTGAAAACCACTTCCAGCAGCGTGCATATGGCGCTGGACGACCCGGCCCAGGCGCTCAAGGCGTTCAAGAAGTCGCCGGGCGCCGATACCAGCTGTTTCATCAAGACCGTCGACAATCTGGAGAGCGACCTCGAGGCCATGCGGGTGCGCGCCAATGCATGGGCCATCGGGGATATGTCGAAGATCACTTCGCTCAACTTCGCCGAACGCGATGAGGCCTGCAAGGATGCCGTCATGAAGAACGACGCGTTCAGGTCGAACGAGAAGCTGGTGCAGGCGGAGAAGACCATTGCCGGCAAGTGGCTGGCCAATGCGGAACGCGCGCTGGAGGCCAATAACACCACGTTTGCCGTGCTGTCACTGGCGCGCATTCTGGACCCGAAGGGTCCGCTGGCCGAGCTGAAGGCCAGGGGCTACAAGGTGGAAGCACCCGAGTAAGGTGCGCGGCGAGCGCCCCCGGCGGGGCGCTGCGCCGGCTTAGGCGCGTTTGGCCAGCGGCGCGGGCGCGCCGCCCAGGCGCACCTGCTGGTGGCTCGATGGCACCGGCTTCAGCCCCGCGCCCGCCTTGCCCTTGGTGCCGGCTTGCGCCGGCAGCTTGAATACTTCCAGCGCTTTCGCCACTGCCTGCGCCTGCAGGTCCAGCACGCCGGTGGCGCTCGAGGCTTCTTCCACCATCTGGCTGTTCTGGCGCGTTACTTCATCCAGCTGCACGATGGCGTCCTTCACCTGGTTGACGCCGTTGCTTTGCTCGCGCGTCGCGCCGCTGATTTCGCCCATGATGTCGGCCACCTGACCGATGGCGGCAATCACCGCATCCATGTCAGTGCCCGCCGACGTGGCGACGCTGGCGCCGGCTTCGATCTTATCGGCCGAGGCATCGATCAGGGCCTTGATGTCCTTGGCTGCGGCCGCGCTGCGTTGCGCCAGGTTGCGCACTTCGCTCGCCACCACCGCGAAACCACGGCCGCTTTCACCCGCGCGCGCCGCTTCCACCGCCGCATTCAGCGCCAGGATATTGGTCTGGAATGCGATGCCGTCGATCAGGCCGATGATGTCCACGATCTTGCGCGAGGACTGGCGGATATCGTCCATCGCCGTCACCACCTGTGCCACGGCCACGCCGGTGCGGCCGGCCAGCGCCGTCGCTTCGCTGGCGACGCTGTTGGCGGTGTTCACGTTGTCCGCAGTCTGGCTCACGGTGCCGGTGATCTGGCCCATGTGGGCGGAGGTCTGCTCCAGGTTGGCCGCCTGCGCCTCGGTACGCGCGGCCAGGTCGAAGTTGGCGGTGCGCACTTGGGTGGTGGTGCTGCGCGTCAGCGCGAAGTTGCCGCGAATGTCGCCCAGGATCGAGGCCAGGTTCAGGTTCAGCTGGCGCACAAAGGCTTGCAACTGGCCCAGTTCATCGTGGCGGTCCACCGCCATGCGGGTGGTCAGGTCGCCGCCGGCCAGGATGCGGGTGGCGTTGATGCAGGCCTGGACCGGCGCCACGATGGCGCGGTGCAGGTTATACCAGCCGTACAGGGCCAGCGCCGCCAGCAGAACGGCCTGCACGTGCAGCGCGCTGTCGGGGTAAGGCAGCACCGCATGCAAGGCCATCGACAGCGCCAGCAGGGCCATGCTGCCGAAGGTGAAGGCCATGCGCTGCGACAGCGAAATATCGCGCAGCGCCTTGGCCAGCTTGCGGCGGCCGCGCGCGGCGGCGGCGCCGCGCTGGATGCGCACGCCGTCCGGATTGGGGCCTTTCACGGTGCGGTACAGGCGCTCGGCATCTTGCACCTGTTCGCGTTTCGGCTTGGTGCAGACCGACATGAAACCGGTGGTGCGGCCTTTTTCGATCACCGGGGTGACGTTGGCGATGCACCAGAAGAAGCCGCCTTCTTTGCAGCGGTATTTGACCAGGCCGCGCCATGGCTCGCCGGACATGGTCGTGCGCAGCATGTCTTGATCCACTTCGCCCGGCATGTCCGGGTGGTGCAGGGCGGCTTGCGGGCGGCCGTGCAGGTCTTCTTCGGAGTAGCCGCTGGTGGCAACAAACGTCGAATTGGCGTAAGTCAGGCGGCCCTGCAAATCCATGGTGAGGACGATCGGCTTGCCGTCTTCAAGGAGGGTTTCGTGTTCGGCTGTGCTGCGCATGTGGGAGACTTTGCTTCAGGGTGGAAGGATCGCCGAGCATACTAGCAGATAGGCTTTTGGCCGGGACGAGGCCATGCTCTAAGCATGGCCTTTCCGTGGTATTTTCGCAAAACCGTTGTTTCGCGGTTAATTAAATTATGACTATTTGGCGACCTTCGCGCCGACCAGCTTGGCCACCCCGGCCAGCGTGGTTTGCGCCGCGTTCAGGCCAAGCAGGAAGTCCTTGTCCGAATAGTTGGCGTACAGGTCGGTCGGCTGGTGCCAGTGCGGATTCCAGCCGGCGCCGATCTGTTGCCCGCGCTCGTTCTCGCGCAGCGAGATCGACGGCACCAGGTCCATGAACGGCGTAGAGTCGGTATTGGTCATGTGGAAGCCCACGGCGGCCGGGTAGTTGGTGGCATAGCGGTCGTTCGCGGCGCGCAAGGCCCAGGCCAGTTTGGCCGAACCTTCCGACTGTTTCGACTGCGACTGGAACTCGATGTTCACGTCCGCTTCCAGGCGCTGCTCTTTCGGCAGTTCGTATACCGGCTGGCCCTTGGCATCCAGCACCGGCTTGCCGGCGGCGTCCAGCTTCGGTACCGGCATGCCGTGGTCGAACAGCATCATGTCGTGCTGGATCATGCCGAGCCATTTCGGCTCGGGGTATTTGCCCGAGCCTTTGGGCGATTCAATGCCCTGCAAATCCTTGCGCTGTTCGACATAGGCTGCCGCGCCATTCAAGCCGGTTTCCTCGTTGTTCCACAGGGCGAAGCGGATCGAGCGTTCCGTCTCCACGCCGGGCTGGCTGAAGATGCGCGCCAGTTCCATGACCAGCGCGGTGCCGGAGCCGTCGTCGTTGGCGGCTTCGCCAAAGCCGATGCCGTCCATGTGGGCGCTCACGATATACATTTCGTCCGGACGGGTTTTGCCGATCTTGGTGCAGTAGACGTTTTCGCGCAGCGAGGTGCCAAGTGGCGTCGGTTCGGCGTTCAGCGCGCGCAGGCGCTCGTCCGGCTGTTTCATCGGGTCGTTATTGACGCCAGTCGGCGCGCGGTTGCCGAACAGGGTGCTGCCGCCCTGGCCCGGTGCGCCGCCGGCGCCGCCGCCCGCAGCCACGGCAGGCTTGCCGCGCGGCGCAGGTTCGGTGAACTGGTACTGCAGGCGCTCCACATTGGAGCAACCATAGGCCTTCAGCTGTGCCTCGATCCAGTCCAGCGCCTGGCGGTTGCGCAGGGTGCCCTGGCGACGGTCGCCGAACTTGGTCAGGCTCTTGATGGTTGCCTTGTACTTTTCCAGCTCCAGTTGTCCGACCAGCACGGTGATCGGGTCCGTCGGCACTGCGGCCGGCTGCTGTTGTTGTGCAAAGGCGTGCGGTACTGCCAGGGAGAAGGTCAGGGCCAGCGCCATGCTGGCGGCGCTGCGGCGTGCGGTCGGCGTCATCGGAAATCCTCGGAATGTCACAATGCCGAAGATGATGGCAGATTTGCGGGCTGGCGAAAGCAGAGAATTGTTGCGCGGCTGTTACATGCGGCGGAGGCCGGTGTTCCGCAAGGACAACGCCCGGCCTCCGCCATATACTACTTTTGGGTGCTGAGTTCCGGTTTGTACTCGATGATCTCGCCCACAATACTGTCCGCATTGCGCGCCACATCGTCCAGGTACTTGTCGTAGGAGCCGGCTCCGTTGACTTCATCGTACGCCTGGCTATACATCCTGGTGTCGTTGTCGAAGTCCTTGAAGCCTTCCTTCAGCCGCCCGGCCACGATAACTTGCGCCTGGCCCGAAGCCCAGCTACGCCATACCGCGACATTGCGCCCGAGTTTTTCCCATACGGCCTTGTTGGTTTTCAGTGCCGCCGTATTGGCAACGCTGCGCCCCGGCTTGATGTAGAAGCGCGTCAGCACTGCCTTGTTCGACCAGTTGCCGGCTGGCGAGGTGCTGAGCTTTTCATCGAAGGTGACGAACATGGTCGGCGCCGATTTGGAAATGTGCGGCAGGATCATGGTTTCGTAGTGTTTGGTGTGCTGGGCCGACAGGTCTCCGCGTCCTTCCAGCGCGGTCCAGCCGTTGGGGCCTTCGTTAATCTGGAAGGCGCCCGAGTCGGGGCCACTGAGCACTTCGTATACGCGCCATTTCCATTGGCCGCTGTGGTATTCCTTGACGTGGGCTGCCAGCGCTTTCCTGAAGGCGGCCATATGGCCATCCTTGACCCACACGCGGTCGCTGGTCAGGACCACCGCGGGCGGGGTTTGTGCCATGCCGAACAAGGGAAGCAACAGGACAAGCAAGATTGTCTTTTTCATTTTTAGCCTCTCGTTTTTGTTGTAAAGATCGGCCTTGCGGACTGATCAGTATAGGCAGCCCGCAAGCGAAAGGATAATGAATTGTTCCTATTGGTAGAACCTCGAACGGCACGGAGGGAACGCCAATTACATCTTCTTGAAATGCAGGTTGCGCACTTCGTCCACGACCACCTGGAATCCGGTCACCTCCTGCTTCTTGCCGCGAATAAACTTGATGCCGGCCATGAAGCGCTTGTCGCCCGCGAACCGGTCACGCTGCGTGGGTTTGAAGTTCACGCTGCCAGCGCGCAGGTTGCTGGCGGTGAGCACGCCTTGCCCGGCGGTGAACACGTACGATGCGTCCAGCTCCTCGTTATAGAAAGTGCCGCTGAACTGCGCCAGTTCCTCTTGCGTATAAGGCGCCGGTTGGTACGGTTCGTACACTTGCGGGTCGCTGCCGCTCATGCTGTAGTGGATCTTCTTATCGACAAACCGGATCATGAACTTGTCGTCGCCTTCGATTTTCACCTGGAAGGCCCCATCGCCCAGCGGAATCATCTCGCGGCCTTCCGCACCATCGGCGCGGCTGAAGTAAAGGATGCCGTCCTTGAGGTAGACCTTGCCGGCCAATGCCCGCACCGGGTTCCAGTAATTGCCCTCGTACTGCTGCAACTGCTGGGGACTCAGCTTCACAGCCTTGATCTTGTCGTACTCGATGTTCGACGGTTCAGGGAACTGGTCTTCCAGCAGCACGGTCGCCAGGCGCATGCCATAGCTGCCGCTATAGGCCAGGCCAGAGCTCAAGGTGATGACGGTAAACTTCTGCGCGGGGAAGCTGAAGATCGAGCTGGCGTAGCCGCCGTAGCCGCCGATCATATAGACCTTGGGGATACCCCGTTCCTGCCCCACGTGGTGCTGGCTGAAGTTGGAGATGCTGGAAATGTCCTTCACGGTTGGGCCGCCATCGAGCCGAATGGGCGTATTGAGCTTGCTGGCAATAGCCTTGATGCCCGGCGCTTGCGATGCGAGGTGGGCGCGCCAGCGTGACAAATCGCTCACGGATGAATACAAGTTCATCGGGCCCGCGATGCCGCTGCCGTAATCCTTTTTGTAGGCGCCATTCTCGCCGGCCCGGTACGGCACCGCCGTATTGGCCAGTGGCAGGTTACTGTCGTAGACGAAGACCGTGTTCGACATGCCGAGCGGTTTGAAGATCTGGTTTTTGCAGAATTCATCGAAGGCTTGCCCCGACACGGCTTCCACGATCTTTGCCAGCAGCACCAGGCGTGTATCGCCGCCGGGAGAGAATGCTTTGCCGGGCTGGAAGTTCAGGGCCTTCTGGTTGCGGATGAGTTGCAGGATGGTCTTGTGCTGTTCTGGCTCCTTGGACTCCCAGCCGGCCAGCGATTTCAGCACCCTGTAGCCGGGCAGGCCATCCGTCGAACTGAGCAAATGCCGTACCGTGATCTTCGCGCCGAAATCGGGCAGTTCGGGCAGGTACTTGCGCACGTCCTCGTCCAGCTGGATTTTGCCCTGCTCCTCCAGCATCAGGGTGGCGACGGCAATGAACTCCCACGCCATCTTATCGACCTGGAATTTGGTGTCGACGTTAGCCGGGATCTTGTGTTCGAGATTGGCGCTGCCGAAAGCCTTTTCATAGACGACTTTGCCGTCCTTCAGCGCGACAATTGCCAGCGCCGGCTTGTCGGGGGAGTTTACGTCGCTGAGGATCTTCTCGATCGCCTGTTGCGACGCCGGATCGATGACGCCCGCCGCGTTGGCAGTGAATGGGAGCGATGCGACGTACCAGAGCGCCAGGTACTTTGCCAGGTTGTTGTTCATGGTGCCTCCTTAGTTAGCCTGGATGGTTTCAACGACTTTGCGTGCGACAGATGCGGTGGCGGAAGGATCTTGTCCCGTGATGATGTTTCCATCCGCAACGTGGAAGTTGTCGCCGAATTTCGTGGAGAAGACGAAGTTGCCGCCGTTCTTGCTGATTTCCTTGTCGATCGAGAAGGGGAAGGTCTTGTAGTACTCGGCCTTCGTATCCTCGAAGATGTCGGGGAAGCCGGTTACCTTTTTGCCGGCGAAGAGTGGTTTGCCGTCCTTGCCTTTGAGGTGGGCAATGCCCGCCGTGCCATGGCAGACGGCGGAAACGACACCGCCGCTTTCGTAGATCCGGCCCGCGATGTCCTGCAGCCCCTTGTTCTCGGCCACGCCGAACATGGCCGCACCGCCGCCGCTGTAATAGACCGCCTTGTAGTCGCCCGCGTTAACTTGCTCCGGCTTGAGCGTGTTCTTGAGCAGGGTCATGAAGGCCGGGTTGTACAGGTGCTCTTTCTGGATGCTGTTGGAGGTTTGGATGTAGCCGAGCGGGATGGCGCCGCCATTCGGGCTGACGAAGTCCACCACGTAGCCGCTCTTGATGAAGATGTCATAGGCGACGGCAATCTCTTCGAAATGATTGGCCGTATTCAGCTTGGTACTGCCATAGGTATGCTGGTTGGAGGTAACGAACAGGATTTTCTTGGCCTTGGGCGCCTCTTTCCAGGTATAGCTCTTTTGCACGATTTTCCATGCGCCCTTATATTTCAGAAGCAGGAAATAATCGGTGTATAAGCGGGAACCAGGGATTAATACCTCGACCTTGGCCGTCGCTATATTGTTTTCAATATCGATCGACAGGATGCGCCCACGGCGATGGTTTTTACTGCCGGGGACGAAATTGGCAATGTATTGCTCGCCGGAGCGGATCAGCAGTTCATTGGCTTCATTCACGGTGTAAAGCTTGAAATCCGGGTGGAAGGCATTTCGAAGCCGGGCCGGCTCGCTATTGGCCGTGCCCTCCATATAATCGTTCAGGGTTTGGGTTATCTGCTCGGTATCGGATTGGGCGCGTGCCGGATCGGGCAGGCCGAGGAACAGGCAAACGCCGAGAACGGCGCTCAGGAAAGGATGCAGACTCATTGTGACCTCACGTTGTAGACGGGAGCTACAACTTAGCGGTCAGCCGGCTAGCTGGAGTCGCGAAGCATGATTTCGGACTCCGGATACATAATTTCGCAGTGCTTAGGGGGCTGCCCCGGCCCGGAAGCTGGCCGGGGTTTGCCCAGTGACCTTCTTGAAGGCAGCGAAGAAAGTGGAGTTGGAGTTAAACCCGCTGCGTTCGGCGACCAGTTCCATGTTGAGGTGGGATTCGCGCTGCAGCAGGTCTTTCGCGTGCTGGATGCGGAATTCGTTAATGTACTGGTTAAAACTTTTGCCCAGGTTATCGTTAATGACCTGCGAAACCGTGGTCTGCAAATTACCAACCTTCTTAGCCAGCAGCGCCAGGTTTAAATTCGGATTCAAATACAACTGCTGCCCCCGCATTACTTCGTCCAAAGAGCTGATTAATGCGTGGGCCTCCATATCGTCCAGCTTCCGATTCTGGTATTTATCTTTTTTCGCCTCGGCTTGCAGGAAAAAGGTCAGGATGGTGACATGGATGGAAAAGGTAAATGACAGCGCGCCGACGATATATGAAGTAATCGGCGTGCTGACATAAGCAGCGAGAATCAGGACGCTGCTGAAATAAACACTGTGCAGCAAGATGGTCTGGCGCGAAAAAACACGCGCCAGCCATAATTCCCGGCCCGCCAGCAGCAAATAGGTGAACCAGTAAATATGGATGCCACCCATGACGTGGTGCCAGATGTATGGATACGAAGAGTAGGGGAAGACGATCCCCAAGCCCACGAGAAAGACTGCCAGCATGACGTGCCAGCGCCAGTGTTTGCCGATGGCGCTCTGTTTCAGGTCGGCCAGATAGCAGTGAACGTACAGGTAGGTCAGCGGACCGATCAACAGGCAGGCCGACATCCCGACCTGGAGGAACTCGACCGCAAGGTCGGGATTGAAGTAGTAAAAGGTCGATTTGCCGGTGCGCACGCCAATCGCGACCAGCAAGGCGCCCAGCATGCAGTTGGCCAGGCGCTGCGTGCGACGGCTGAACAGGTAGCACGCCAAGAGCAGGCCATTGATCGCGCCGAGTGCACTAAAAAGGAAGAGAAGTTGTTTGGAAAGCATGTCGACGCAGCCTGGCGGAAATTGCTGGCATTGCAACATCGGCATGCGATCTTGTCAACCACCATGAAAGGCGCATAGAATGCGGGGCACGCGGGTGTAGTTCAATGGTAGAACGGCAGCTTCCCAAGCTTCATACGAGGGTTCGATTCCCTTCACCCGCTCCAATCCCCCTCTTGCACTCGCCATGGCCAAGACTAGCTTCCAGGTGTTGCTGTGTGGCGATGCGCGCATCAAGGCAGTGGATGCGCACAGCGTCCAAACGTTTTCCCGGCATACACATGAACAGTTCGGCATCGGCCTTGTCACGCGTGGCGCGCAGAAGTCTTTTAGCTGCCGAGGCATGGTCGAGGCCGGTGCCGGCGACCTGATCACCGTCAATCCCAACGAAGTGCATGACGGTGCTCCGCTGGGCGATGCCGGACGTAGCTGGAAGATGCTGTACCTCGAGCCAGGCCTGGCAGCGGAGTTGCTGCGGGATGGCTGCGGCGATAATGCCGGCGCCGGTGTCACGGCGCCGGGCGCCCTGGAGTTCCATGCGCCCGTGCTGCGCGACGCTGCATTGGCCGCGGCTTTTGTGCGCGCCTATGACAGCGCCATCTCGACGTTGCCAGGCGCGCGCCTGGCGGCAGAGCAGCATTTGCTGGATCTGTTGGCGAAAGCGCTCCTGCGCCACCGATATGCCAAGGCACGCTCCGTAGCACCAACCAGTGCGGCGCAGTCCATGATGCTGGACGACCCTCTCTCTGACTGGTCGCTTGCCGAACTGGCCCAGGCTTGCGGCATGAGCCGCTTCCAGCTGGTGCGTGCCTTCGCTCGCAACACTGGCTTCACGCCCCATGCCTACCTTGTGCATCGCCGCATCTTGCTGGCGCGCCAGCTGATCGCTGGCGGGACGCCGTTGGCCGAAGCCGCCGCCGCCAGCGGTTTCGCAGACCAGAGCCATATGACCCGCGTTTTTGTTCGCAAGTACGGTATCTCACCGGGCGCCTTTGCAATTTCGTTCAAGACCTGAATTCCTGCCCCGCCTAGCCTGTGGTTTTCTATTGCGGAGAACGACAAATGGCGGGATATCTGTACTGCGCACTGGCGATGGTGACTGTCGGCAGCACGGTGGTGGTCAGCAAAATTATCGGGGCTACGCTGCCACCATTTACCGCGACCGCGTTGCGGTTCGCCATGGCCTTGCCAGTATTCCTGGCGCTGTGCTGGCTGCTGCGGGCGCGGATGCCGCGCGTTGATTTGCGCGATGCGGCACTGCTGGTGATGCAGGCTTGTGCGGGAAGCGTTGGCTATACGGTGCTGCTGATTTCCGGCACCACGCTGTCGTCCGCGGCAACCGCAGCTGTATTGCTTGGCACGCTGCCGATCGTATCGGGAGCCTTTGCGGTGCTGGTGTTGGGCGAACGCCCTACATTACGCTTGCTGGCTGCGATTGTGCTGGCCGCCATTGGTGTGATTGTCGCCAGCGGGATCGCATGGCCGGCATCGGTAGCGGTTCCGGCGGCGAACGCACCGGGTTACGCACTTAACGTTCAGCAGCTTCTGGGGTCTGCGCTGATGCTGGCGGCAGTGGCCTGCGAGGCTTTTTTCATCTTGCTGCACAAGCGCTTGCGTGCGCCGATCGATGCCTTGCCGCTGTCGTCGCTGATGTGCGCCATGGGATTCCTCTTTGCCGGCGCGGTGGCGCTGTTCGCCGAGCAGCCGTGGCAGTTGGAGATCGATGCCGCTGCGTGGAAGGCGATGGCATTCTATGCGCTGGTGCCGACAGTGTTGGGTTTCCTGCTCTGGTATGTGGGCACTTCGCGCGTCAGCGGCATGGAGGCCGCGTTGTTTACCGCGTTGGCGCCGGTGTCGGCGACGATACTTGCGAGCACCATTTTGCGCGAACCGATCATGCTTCACCAGCTTACCGGCCTGGCCTGCGTGCTGGCGGCTGTAGCCAGCCTTGCCTGGCGACACCGGGCTTATGGTAGGGTGGAGTTTTGACTAGGAGGTGCGCCATGAGCGTCATCAAGAATTTGTCGGCCCTGTTGGCCGGGATGGTGCTGGCTGCCAGCGTTCACGCGGACCCGCTGGCGGCGTTGACCGAGAAGGAGGCGGGCGGCGGGCTGAAGGCGGCGCTGGAGGCGGGTTCGGTGGCGGCCGTGGGCAAGCTGGGCGTGGAGGGCGGCTTCCTGAACAATGACGCGGTACGCATCAAGCTGCCGCGCGTGCTGGAGAAGGCGCGCCCCATCCTCGCCATGACCGGCCGCGCCGAGCAGCTGGATGAGCTGGAAACCGCCATGAACCGCGCTGCCGAGCAGGCGGTGCCGCTGGCCAAGCCCTTGCTGGTGAATGCGGTGAAGTCGATGACGGTGCAGGATGCGAAGCAGATCCTGACCGGGGGCGATACCTCGGTGACCGATTTCTTCAAGGAGAAAACCTCGGTGCCCCTGGCTGCCAAGTTCAAGCCGATCGTGAAGGGTGTGACGGACAAGTCCAAGCTGTCGGCCAAGTTCAATAGCGCCATGTCGCAGGCCACCAAATTCGGCCTGGCGACTGAAGAGCAGGCCACGGTGGAAAGCTATGTCACGCAGCGCGCGCTGGATGGCCTGTACCTGATGATTGCGGAAGAAGAGAAGAAAATCCGCGAGAACCCCGTGTCCTACGGCAGCAAGGCCATTGCCAAGGTGTTCGGCCTGCTCAAATAAGCGTGCGCCGGCGCGGGTTGCGCGCCTGGGCGGCTGAGTTCAACACCTCCAGCTGCCCGGACTTGAAGGTTTGCTCGTGTTCGCCTGCACGGTCGTGCCAGCGGCACAGCACGTCATCATCATCGCCGAGGCCCGAGCGCCCCGGTGTGGTGCGGATCACCAGCATCTTATTGTGCCAGCCCAGCGGCCGCACCGCGTCGCCCGCCTTTGCCCGTTCGCGTTCCATGGTTGCCTCCTGCAAGCAGCTAAGGCCATGATACGCCGCTTGGCGCGGGCAGGGCGCGCGCGCGAAAAACACGCTGCGGTTTAGCTGCCGATCAATTGAACGGCGTCCACTTCCAGGCGGTTCGTGGTCAGGTTATTGGATTTCGTGATACGCGCGGCCTTGGCTTTATAGCTGGTTTTCTCGATCGGTTGCACGAGCCAGGTGCGGGCGCCGCGCTTGTCCGCTTTTACCGAATGCACGCCGCTCCAGACGGTATTCCATTTGCCGTCGGTATCCTGCAGTTCCAGCTTGGTGATGCCTTCCAGGCCGTAGCCGTCGCTGATCGCCACGCGCAACTGGGTGGCGTTGACGGGCTTTTCGAACGTCACTTCGAGCGAATCGAAGCCGACGTCGGAGTTATTGGTGGACCAGTATTTGCCGTCCACTTTGCCGGTGGCGCGCACCGGCTCGTAGCTGCTGCCGTAGGTGGAAGTGGCCGTGGCGCTGCTCGCCCACTGGGCGCTGGCGTCGTTGATATAGCCGTCTTCCATATTCGAGTAATCGAGCTTGGCCTGGCGCTTGGCGATTTCCTTTTGCTCGTCGCTCAGGTTCTCGGTGTCAACTTGCGGTGTTGGCAGCGGGCCGCCGCCGGTGGTGGCGGCAGGCGCGGCGGCAGTGGCTGGCGGGGCAGCGGGTGCCGGTGCCGGTGCCGGCGCTGCGGCCGGTGCAGGTGCGGTGGTTGCCGCGGGCGCGGCGTCGGTGGTGGGCGCTGGCGCCGGTTCTTTCTTGGCGCAGGCTGCCAGCAGCAGGACAGGCAACAGCAGGGCGTACTTGCTCATATTTACGGCTCCCTTGATTATCAAAACAACAAGTCGCCGATGATGGCATAAAGCCGCCCCGCGTTCAATCGTGCGCGCGGGTATGCAAGTAATCCGCTGCTATTTACGCAACATTGATGTCGAGCAGGACCGCGTAGGACAGGCGTTTGCCCTCGTACAGGTGGCCGCCGCGGATCACGGCGTCGGTGGAGGTGAGCTGGCCGGCGATTTCCTGGCGCGCCAGCATGGCACGGAAGGCCAGCGCATCCTTCGGCGCCAGGTAGCCCACCATCTGTTTGTTGAGGAAGACGGCGACGGCCTTGTCTTCGTAAGGATTGTTATCGTCCGGCAGCAGCAGCGCCTTGTGATGCGCGTCCGCCGGCGCGTCGCCATGCTGGCCGGCCAGCGCGTGGATGGTGTCGGAGTAGCGCGACTCGCCCAGCACTTCCAGCTGGAAGCGGCCCTCGTCGCTCCAGTGGTGCACCGGCTCGCCCTGCGGCAGCGGGGTGTAGGAGCCGCCCGCCGGCTTGCCGGCCGGCGCCGGCACTGCCTCGCGGCCGCCCTTGAGCAGGAAGTACAGCGTTACCAGTGCCAGGATGATGATGACGATATTCAGTGCGAGGGCCATAAGAGGGGCTTCCAGGGTTGCGTGACCCGCTATTATCGCAGGCCGCCGGGCAAAGGGCGAATAGGCCGGAATGGTATAATCGCCCCTTTTCCTCGCAAGTTTAGCCATGTCTTCCGAATCCACGCCAAAGGGCAAAATGCTCTATGACCCGACCGAACACCGCATCCGCAGCTTCGTTACGCGTGCTGGCCGCCTGTCCACGGGCCAGGAACGTGGACTGAAGGAGTTCGGCCCGCAGTTCCTGATCGAACATAAGAAAGAAGCGCTCGATTACGAGCAGGCTTTCGGCCGCAAGGCGCCGGTGATCCTGGAGATCGGCTTTGGTATGGGCGGCACCACCGCGCACATCGCCAAAGTCATGCCGGAGAAGGATTTTATCGGCGTGGAAGTGCACACCCCTGGCGTGGGCAGCCTGCTCAAGATGATCGGCGAGGAAGGCATCACCAACCTGCGCGTGATCCAGCATGACGCGGTGGAAGTACTGCGCGACATGATCCCGGCGGGTTCGCTGGCCGGCGTGCATATCTACTTCCCGGACCCGTGGCACAAGGCGCGCCACAACAAGCGCCGCCTGATCCAGTCGCCGTTCGTAAAGACCCTGTGCGACCATTTGGCGCCGGGCGGTTACATCCACCTGGCCACCGACTGGGAAGACTACGCCGTGCAGATGCTGGAAGTGCTGTCCGCCGAACCAGCGCTGCAGAACACCGCCGAAGGCTACGCTCCCCAGCCGGCCTACCGCCCGCTGACCAAGTTCGAAAACCGCGGCCTGAAACTGGGCCACGGCGTGTGGGACCTGGTGTTCACTAGGAAGTGATCTTCGCCCCGGCGGGTGCGTCCGCCGATTTGCGCGCTGGCATGAAGGCCAGCAGATTCCCCCCGATGACCAGCAGCAGTCCGGCCAGCGCCAGGCTGCTCCACTGGTAGCCTTCGAAGAAGGTGGACACCGTCAGCGCCACCACCGGGAACAGCACCGTGCAGTAGGCCGCGCGGTCCGGCCCGATCCTTCCCACCAGCAGCAAGTACGCGGTAAAAGCCACCACCGATCCCGGCACCGCCAGGTAGAGCAGTGCGCCGACGTAGCGCGGGCTTGGATCGAAGTTGAACGGCATGCCGAACGCCAGCGCGCCCAGCGTGAGGATGGTGGCGCCGCACAGCATGGCCCAGGCATTGGTCAGCCAGGGCTGCATGCCCAGCGCCTGCATGCGGCTGGAAAGCAGGTTACCGGTCGAGAAGCACAGCGTGCCAAGCAGCGCCAGGCCCAGTCCGGCCAGCATGCCGCTGTCATTCCAGTGCCCCTGCATGGAAGGCAGGAACAACATCACGATGCCCGCCAGTCCGAGCGCCGCGCCGCCCAGCACTTGCGGACGGATCGGGCGCTGCATGAACAGGCGGCCATTGATCGCATTCCAGATCGGCGCGGTGGAGAAGACCACCGCCACCAGGCCGCTCGGCACCCACATGGTGGCGTAATAGAAGCACAGGAAATTACAGCAGAACAGGGCCAGGCCTTGCGCCAGCAAGTAGCGCCATGCAGAACGCGGTGGCAGCAGCGGCTGGCGGCGCACGAGCAGGATCAGCACCAGCACCAGCGCGGCAATCCAGAAACGGTAGGCAATCGAGACCGGTGCGGCGACCACGCCGAGCTGGAATTTGATGGCGATCCAGGTGGTGCCCCAAATGAGCACCGTGCTGAGGTAGAGGGCAATATTCATAGTGCGCCCAGCATGCCAGCCCGGGCGCAGTACGTGTTGTCCAGGATTGCGCTTTAGTTGTCCAGGCCCTTGGCCAGGACGTCGGCGACCAGGGTGTTCATATCGACGCCGCGCTCGGTTGCCAGCGTTTGCAGGCGCTTCACCAGGTCGCCATTCAGCTTGACGGCAAACGGTACCAAGCCCAGGGCTTGGTCGCGCTTGCGCTGCTCACGCTTATCCACGCCGGCACTGGCCGCATTGCCGAAACTCGGGCCTCCCTGCACCATCTTGTTCATGAGTTTTTTGGCGTCATTCTTGGCCAGGTCAGTTTTTTTCACGCAATGGTCCTTTTTAAAGGCGCTATTCTACGCCCTGCGGCGGCGTGCGAGTCCGAATACCGACAGGCCAAGGCCAAGCAGCGCCAGGCTGCCAGGCAGCGGTACTTGCGCCGTTGGCGCGTTGTCGACAATGATCTCAGAAATGCCGACGCCTTGCGTGCCGCCATCCTGGTCGATATTAAAGACCACCGAGGTCACGTTGGCCATACCTGCCACGGCCAGCGTGCCAAGGCCGGACAGCACTTGTGTGGCGCCGTTGGACCCGGTCAGGGTGAGCGAGGCGGCGCCGTCCGCGTAGCCCGCGATATTGATGTTGGCCAGGCTGAAGCTGGCGCCGAAGAAGTCCAGCACCCAGCTGACGTTGTCGGCGTTTGAGAAACCGTTATGCACGCCGATGTCGCCGAGAAAGCTTGGATCGTAGTGGTCGCCCGCGCGCACCATGCGCAGGCGGAAGCCGTCCTCGGTGTAGGTATCGAAGACCACCGAACCATTCAGGTTGGCATGCACGCCACTGGTCAGGTCCAGCGTGATCGGCGCCGCCTGGGCGGTGGAGAAGCAAAACACGAGGGCAGCAAGGCTAACAAGCTTTTTCATTCGACCTTCCCCTTTCAGATTAATAGTCATATCGGCAGCGTTGCCGTGGCGGCAAGATGCAAGTTCCATGCCCCAGGCCAACAAGCCACTGATTCAGCGGGACATTTGGCTTAAGGCTCGCTCGGCTTGTAAATTTCCCCGACAAAGCGAGGCGGGCATTGTCTGCGTTTGCGCATTTCTGGCCCGGCGCCGGCAGGCCACAGTGGGCGCGTGCTAGACTTTTTGATGTGAAGCCATCGACTGCACGCTCCGAGCCAGCCCAAGCACCGCGCCAGCGCGGGGCGGCGGCCGCGCGTGCTGCGCTGGCGGCGCAACCGGGCGATGCGATGTCGCATGCGGTGTTCCGCACCATGTCCGGTACCGACGCCACGCTGGAACGCTTTGCCTGGCTGGGCGATGGCCTGGCGGCGGCGGTCTGGCACCGCAGGACGCAGGAGGCAGTAACCGAATACCGCCAGCCGGGCCATCACACCCTGTCCTGCTACCTTGGTGGCGGCTACAGCGTGGAGCGCGAAGGCTTGCCGGGACAATATGGCGCGCCGCAACGGCTTTGTTCGCTGCCCGATTGGCACGAGTCGGAGTGGGTGGTGCGCGGCCAGCTGCGCATGCTGCACGTGTATTTCATGCCCGAGCATTTCACGCGGCGGGCAGTGGTGGAATTGGACCGCGAGCCGCGCGAGCTGACGTTGCAGGACCGTACCTACTTCGAGAACGAGCGCCTGGTGCGGTTGTGCGGCGCCTTGCTTGAGCAGCCATGGCAGGACCATGATCAGCTCTTGCGCGCCAACGAGATCACGCATGCAGCCCTGAGCGAGCTGCTGCGTTCGCAGTCCGCCACCAAGCCGGGCCTGCGCCTGCGCGGCGGCCTGGCGCCGCAGGTGCGGCGCCAGCTGCACGAATACATCGAGGCCCACCTCGCGCAGCAAATTACGCTGGGCATGCTGGCACAACTGGCGTGCATGTCGGAATTCCATCTGGCGCGCATGTTCCGCATCAGCTTTGGCATGCCACCTTCGGCCTGGATTGCCGCGCGCCGTATCGAGCGCGCGCGCAGCCTGCTGCGCGCTGGGCGCCTGCCCCTGCAGCAGGTGGCCGAGGCCTGCGGCTACGCCGACCTGAGCCACTTCAGCCACCGCTTCAGCGCCGCGCTCGGCGTGCCGCCGGGCCGCTACCGCCAGGTGCTTGGCGGCCTCAAGTCCTGACCCTATCGCGCCGCCGCGCACGATAGCGGATGCGGCGTGCATGCTTGCCGGGCTAAGTGCAGCATGGATCTCTACGCCCACGCAGTGGAGAACGCCATGCTCAAATTCACTGTCATGTTGCTTGCCGTCCTGTTATGGAGCGCCGGCGCCCAGGCCCAGGTGGCGCCGGCCTACCGTGCCACCTTGATCGTTGATTTCTGGGGCGGGATGCACATCAACGACCTCGGCCAGATCGCAGTGACGCGCTACGGCGTGCCCTATATATGGAGCCGCGACAAGGGCCTGGTGCCGGTGGCTAGCAGCGCCGTTGATGTCCAGGTTTGGGGATTCAACAACGCCGGCACGGCGGTCGGCGCGGCGATGTGGCAGCCGCAGAATGAAGAAATGACGTATTACCAGCCGGTGGTGTGGGTCCAGGGCGGGCCGTTCACGCGCCTGAACACCCTGGGCAGGGGCGGCGCGGCAGCAGCCATCAACAACCGGGGTACGATCGTCGGCGGCGTGCAGGGCAGCTTCGAGGACAACTGGTCCCGGCGCGGTTTCATGCAGCGTGACGGGCAGGTCACCGTGTTTGAAGACTTCATCCCGCAAGCCATCAACGATGCCGACGTCATGGTCGGGGTCGGGCTGGAGAACGATGGCGCGGACATTGCAGGCATAAAAGTCTGGCGCGATGGCCAATTGTCGCCGCTGGATGGCGTGCCGGGCGAGCGCCCGATGTTCATCAACCAGCGCGGGTGGATTGCCGGCACCACCGATGACTACTTGCCCTGGCTGTGGCGCGACGGCGCGCTGACGCAGCTATGGAACGGCAGCATCACGGACATGAACGATGCCGGGGTGGTGATCGGCGAGTACCACATCGGACGCACCGTGCTGTGGTTCGAGGACCAGGTCTACGAGCTGGGCGACTTATGGGACAAAGCCGGATGGGAGGGCTGGTCGCTGGCGCACGTTTCCACCATCAATGAAAAAGGCGAGATGGGAGCCCTGCTCTGGGACGATGGCTTCGGGCAGCGCATGGTCTTGCTGTCGCCGGTGCTCGAGCCGGCCGGCGCGGCGCAGTTGCTGGCCGGGCTGGCGCTGCTGGGCGCCCTGCGCCTCAGGAAAGCTCGGCGATGAGGCGCACGATTTCGTCGCCGTAGGACACCAGCTTCTTCTCGCCCACGCCGGACACCACGCGCAGTTCGCCCAGCGAGGATGGGCGCACCTTGGCGATCTCGCGCAAGGTGGCGTCATTGAAGATGACGTAGGCCGGCACATTGTGTTCGCGTGCCGCCCCCATGCGCCAGGAGCGCAGGCGGTCGAAGATGCGCTGCTCGTCGCCATCCAGGTTGGTTTCGACAAAGCCCTTCGGCGCCGCGCTGCTGCGTTTCTGCTTGACCGGCTTCTGGTACTGGCGCAGCTGCACTTTCTGGCCGCCTTTCAGCACCGGGCGCGCGGCGTCGGTCAGCTTGAGCGAGCTGAATTGTTCGTGGTCGACGGTGACCAGGCCCAGCGCGATCACCTGGCGCAAAATGGCGCGCCACTCCTGCTCGCTGCGGTCGGCGCCGATGCCGAACACCGACAGCTTGTCATGGTGCCAGGTCTGGATGCGCTCCGTTTCCACGCCGCGCAGCACTTCGATCACATGGCCGGCAGCAAAGCGCTGGTCGCAGCGGTAGATGGCCGACAACAGTTTCTGCACCGGCACCGTGCCGTCGAAGGACACCGGCGGGATCAGGCAGGTGTCGCAATTGCCGCAAGGCGTGGCCGGTTCGCCGAAGTATTCCAGCAGGCGCATGCGGCGGCAGCTCAGGGTCTCGCACAGGCCCAGCATGGAGTCCAGCTTGGTCGACAGCACGCGCTTGAAGTTCTCGTCCGCCTCCGACTCGTCGATCATGCGCCGCTGCAGCACCACGTCCTGCAGGCCGTAGGACATCCAGGCGCTGGCCGGCATGCCGTCGCGGCCGGCGCGGCCGGTCTCCTGGTAGTAGCCTTCGATCGACTTGGGCAAATCCAGGTGGCAGACAAAGCGCACGTCCGGCTTGTCGATACCCATGCCGAAGGCGATGGTGGCCACCATCACGATATTTTCTTCGCGCAGGAAGCGCGCCTGGTTTTCCGCGCGCTTGGCGTGGTCCATGCCGGCGTGGTAAGCCATGGCGCGCACGCCGTGCTCGTTCAGGAACTCCGCCGTTTCTTCCACCTTCTTGCGCGACAGGCAGTAAACGATGCCGCAATCACCCGCATGTTCGGCGGCGATGAAGTCCAACAGCTGCTTGCGGCCATTGGTTTTTTCCACGATCTGGTAGCGGATGTTCGGGCGGTCGAAGGAGGAGACGAATTGCGCCGCATCATTCAACGCCAGGCGGTGGATGATTTCGTCGCGCGTCTGCTGGTCAGCAGTCGCGGTGAGCGCTATGCGCGGCACATTCGGGAACTGCTCGTGCAGCACCGACAGCTTGATGTATTCAGGACGGAAGTCGTGGCCCCATTGCGAGACGCAGTGCGCCTCGTCGATGGCGAACAGGGCGATCTGCGAATCCTGCAGCAGGTCGAAGCAGCGCGGCGTCAGCAGGCGCTCGGGCGCCACGTACAGCAGGTCAATTTGATTGGTGCGCACCAGGCGCTCGATGCGCGCCGCTTCCTCATAGGTCTGGGTGGAATTGAGGAAGGCCGCGCGCACGCCGACTTCGGCCAACGCATCGACCTGGTCCTGCATCAGCGCGATCAGGGGCGATACCACCACGCCCACGCCGTCGCGCAGCATGGCCGGGATCTGGTAGCACAGCGACTTGCCGCCGCCGGTCGGCATCAGCACCAGGGCATCGCCGCCGTTGCCGACATGTTCCACCACCTGCCCCTGGTGGCCGCGGAAGGCTGGGTAGCCGAAGACGGTCTGCAGCAGGTGCAGGGCGCGCTGGCTGGTGTCTTGCTGTTCCATTGCTTAGTCGTGCCAGGTAACGATGCCGGTGTAGGCGGTGAGCAGCACCACCAGGCCGAATACGATGCGGTACCAGGCGAAGAAGGTGAAACCGTGGGTGCTGACGTAGCGCAGCAGCCAGCGCACGCACAAGAAGGCGGAGATGAATGCGGACACCGTGCCAATGGTGAACATCGGCAGGTCGGCCACGGACAGCAGGGCGCGTTCCTTCCACAGCGAATAGAAGGTGGCCGACAACAGGGTCGGGATCGCGAGGAAGAAGGAGAACTCGGTGGCCGCCTTGCGCGAAAGGCCGACCAGCAGGCCGCCGATGATGGTGGCGCCGGAACGGCTGGTACCGGGGATCAGGGCGAAGGCCTGGGCGCAGCCGACTTTCAGCGCATCGGCCACGCTCATATCGTCTACCGAATGCACGCGCACGGTAACCGGATTGAGGCGCGCGCGGCGCTCCACCCACAGGATGATGAAGCCGCCGATGATGAAGGCCAGCGCCACCGGCACCGGATGGAACAGCAGGGCGGTGATGCTCTTGTTGAACAGGAAGGCCAGCAGGCCGGCCGGCACGAAGCCGATCAGGATATTCAGCGCGAAGCGTTGCGCCTTGCGGTCATGCGGCAGGCCGGCCAGCACCTCGCCGATCTTGCGCCGGTATTCCCAGATCACCGCCAGCATGGCGCCGCCCTGGATCACGATCTCGAACACTTTCACCTTGGGGCCCGTGAAATCGAGCAGGCTGCCGGCCAGGATCAGGTGGCCGGTGGAGGAGATTGGCAGGAATTCTGTAAACCCTTCGACCAGACCCATGATCAGGGCCTTCAGCGCGAGAACGATATCCATTGTGAATTTGTTAATTGTGACGGTGGCGGGATGCTACGCGGGCACGAAGCTTACCATGAGCGCCCGGGCCGAACGACTTAATCCAAGATTAACGTTATTGGCCGGGCACGGTTTGCGCTGGATCAGGGATGGACGCGCACCAGGCGTGCGCTGGCGGCAACCAGCAGCAAGGCGCCGCCCAGCGCGGCAAAGGCCAGCTTCAGGCTGGAAAAGTGGGCCACGAAGCCGATCAGGGCCGGGCCGGCCAGGATACCGGCGTAGCCGATGGTGGTGATGGCGGCAATGGCCAGGCTGGCCGGCATGGCTTTCTGGTTGCCGGCGGCGGTAAACAAGATAGGCACGATGTTCGAGGCGCCCAGGCCGACCAGCACAAAACCTAGCAGGGCCAGGGCCGCGCTGGATGCCGCCACGGCGGTGAAAAAGCCCGCCGCCGCGCACAGGCCGCCGGCCAGCAGCACCGGGCGGGCGCCGAAGCGGCCCACCACGCAGTCGCCGCTCAGGCGGCCGACCGTCATGGCGACGGCGAAGGCGGCGTAGCCCAGGCCGGCGCGCCCTTCCTCCAGCCCGCGTTCGGCGCTCAGGAAGACGGCGCTCCAGTCCAGCATGGCGCCCTCCGCCAGGAAGACGATGAAGCACAGCACGCCGATAAAGATCACCGCGCCATGCGGCATGGCAAAGGCCGGGCCGGCGCCGTCGCGCGCCTCCGGCTCGTGCAGCAGGTCGGGGCTGGCGCGCCACAGCAGCAGCGCCACCAGCAGCACGATGGCCAGGCAGGCGCCCAGCGGCCCGCTGCCCAGCCACAGGAGGAGGGCCATGCTGCCGGCACCGGCAAAGCCGCCCAGGCTGAACATGCCGTGGAAGCCGGACATCAGGGCGCCGCCGCTGGCCTTCTCCACCATCACGGCCTGCACGTTCATGGCCACATCCATGGTGCCGAGCGCGGCGCCGAAGACGAACAGCACCAGGCCGAGCAGGACGGGCGTGGGCGCCAGCGCCAGGCCGGGCAGGGCCAGGCAGACCACCAGGGCCGACCACAAGACCACCGCGCGGCAGCCGAAACGCGCCGCCAGCGCGCCAGTCAGCGGCATGGCCAGCAGCGAACCGGCGCCCAGGCACAGCAGAAGCAGCCCGAGCGGCCCCTCGGCCAGCCCCAGCCGCTCCTTGGCATACGGCACCAGCGGCGCCCAGGCGGACATGGCCAGACCGGCGGTCAAGAAGGCAAGGCGGGTGGAAAGGCGGTGGCGGTGGTCGATGGTTTGATTCATAGATGAACATTTTAACCGAGCCGCGCATGGGCTGCGCAGCGCTCAGTCCGGTGCGGTGGCGCGTTCCAGCGTGGTCAGCCAGAGCATGGCCTGCGCGCGCGTCGCACCGCACATTTCCGCCGACGGCTGCAGGCCGCCGCAGAAAGCGGGCCGCTCGGGGCGGCCAAAGATCATGCACAGGTCGTTGTCGCCCAGTTGCACGCAGCGCACGCCCGCCGGCTTGCCGTTCGGCATACCGGGGATCGGCGAGGTAATGGAGGGCGCCGTGCAGCAGGCGCCGCAGGCGGGGCGGCATTGGAAACTCATGATGGGGCGGTATTTTACCTGTTCACGCCTTGGCCCAGCCCAGCCAGCGCATGGCCTGCTCGCGCGACTCGCCGCAAATCAATTCGTCGGCGGTAAAGTCGAGGCAGACCCGTGGCCGCTCCGGTAAGCCATACAGCCGGCAGCGCCGCTGCGCATCCAGATGAATGCAGGGCACGCCAGCCGGCTTCCCCTGCGGCATGCCGGGGATCGGGCTGTCGATCGCGGGCGCGGTGCAGCAGGCGCCGCAATGCGGGCGGCACGGGATCGGGTCGCGATTCATGGTGATCTTATTCTAGTGCAATGTGGGATTCAGTTAGATTTTTCACCGGTTGCTGCTTGCATAATGCGCGCCATGAAACTTTTTCCTCTCCTGCTGGCCGCCCTGTTGGCTGCCGTGACCGCCCACGCGGCCCCTGAAACCCACTGGCGCGACCAGGCAGCCAGTGAGCTGGACGCTGCGCGCGACGCCGTCCGTGCTGGCCATCCTGGAGCTATCGATAAGGACAATCCGGCCTTTGGCCAGTGGGATGCGAAGGGCTATGAACAGGCGCGCGCCATGCTGCCAATGGTCGATAGTTACGACAGCATGCTGGCGGTGGTGCGCTACTACCTGGCAGGATTCCAGGACGGCAGCCTGACGTACCTGGATGATGTGCGCAAGGCCGGGGATCAGGTCAGCGTGGCTGGCTGGCGCCTCGACTATGCGAACGGCACCTACCGCGTTGGCGCTGTCCTGTCCGGCTGGGCCAAGCCGTTGCCGCCGGTCGGGGCCAGGCTGCTGTCCTGCGACGGCCAGGCCCCGGACCAGCGCCTGCGCCAGCGGGCGCGCTACTTTGATGGACGCGACCTGCCGGGCGTGCGTCATGGCCTGGCTGCAGCCTTTACCCGGCTGGACATGCGGGGCGACGCGCTGAAACAGTGCACTTTCCGCACCGCTAAAGGAGAGGTGCTGGCGTTGGCGCAGCATTACAGCGCGGTGACTGCGCAGGAAGGCTGGGCCATGCCGCCAACGGCCCCGGTTCCAGCTCCCTTTGGCTACACGCTGCGCGATGGCCTGCTGTGGATACGCGTCAGCGATTTCCGGGAGGGTTCCCAAACGGCGGAGAAAAAGGAGGCCTTGCTGGAAGAAATGCGCGAACTGAAGGATGTGCGCGCCATTGTTTTCGATACCCGCGGCAGCGCCGGTGAGGACCTGCAGTTTGCCTATTCCGTTTACACAGCGGTCACGGGCGGCCTGTCCTACGATGCTTCCGGTGCGCCGCGCGAATACGGTGAGTGGCGCGCCTCGGACATCGCTGTGAAGGAAATGGAACGCCGCATCGCCCTGGCCAAAGCTGCCGAAGGGCCGGACAGCAGGCAGGCCGACTGGCTCGATACCTTCCGCAACCAGTTCCTTATGGCGCAGAAAGACGGCCGGCACTGGATTGAGCAGGATGGCGGGCTGAAGTTGTCGCGTGCCGACTTTGTCTTCATGCAGGCACGGCTGAGACGCTTCAGCGGCAAGCTGGCGCTGGTAACCGACGAGAATTGCGCGACCACCTGCCGGGATTTTGCCGAGGGGGTGCGGCGCGTGCCGGCACTGGTACATATGGGCCAGGCCACCAGTGCCAGCAGCAGCTATACCGAAGCGGCTTATGTGAGCCTGCCCAGCGGCAATCGCCTGCAGTTGCCTATGAAGGTCATGCGCGAACGCCCGCCCGAGCACGGGCACAACCGCGTGCTGGCGCCGGACGTGCCGCTGCGGGTGGACATGCGAAATGACGCGGCGGTGCGCAAGGCCGTGCTGGCGGCGTTGCCGCGTTAATGCATGACGTGCTGGGAGCGGCCGCCAAAGGCTTTCAGCGCATCGGATAGCGTGACCTCGATCTGGCCGAGGTGGGCGTCCGCCATGACCCAGGCCGCCTGGCCGCTCGCCGGCTGGCGTTTGGCCACCTCGCGTTCGACCATTACGGCCATGCGTTCATGCAGCACCCGCTGGTAAAGGGGCGATTCGGGGTTGCCGGCCTGCGCACGGGCATACATGTCGGCACCTTCCCAGAGCTCTTGTATGCGCTCGTCCCCAAGTCCCGAGGCCGCGGCCAGGACTTGCAAAGTTGTCTTGTTATGCATTTTTCTCTCCCAGACGCGTTCGTTGACGCGCAATTACCAGTAAATACCTTTTCTCTTTGATTTACCAATAATTCTCACGAATTACATCCTCATAACAACACTTGTTGCCTGTCTGGCCATGTTTTCCTGTCATGCTAAAATGGCGCCCGTTACTTGATTGGTGCCTTTCTGCAAGCCTGCAGGGAGGTGAAACGGGAAGCCGGTGACGCGCGGGATTACCATCCCCCGCCATTCCGGCGCAGCCCCCGCTGCTGTAAGCCAGACGAAGCTGACCAACGCCACTGCGCACGCGCGCGGGAAGGCCAGGCCAGGGGAGGATGAAGGCGAGCCAGAAGACCG
The DNA here is from genome assembly GCF_009857475.1 of Pseudoduganella guangdongensis. Classification (GTDB taxonomy): domain Bacteria; phylum Pseudomonadota; class Gammaproteobacteria; order Burkholderiales; family Burkholderiaceae_D; genus Rugamonas; species Rugamonas guangdongensis. The sequence goes on from NZ_WWCJ01000001.1 coordinate 195,507, forward strand.
GCCAGTCAAGTTTGATTGTGCAAAACCCGGGGTGAGGTTTTGCGTGCTCGGATTTCCTGTGCCTACCTTTACCTTTGCTCGGATCATTGCGGTCCTGCTATGTGCGTTCGCGTGTGCGCGTGCCGACGCCGCCACCTTGTTCGCCATCGTGACCGAACGCGCCGCCCCGACGGCGATCGAAGCGGCCCATCGCCATTTGGCCAGCCATCCCCAAGACCGCATCATCCTGCGCACGCCGGCGCAGTGGATGGCGGCGGACGACAAGCAGGCCGCCCAGTGGCTGGCGCAGGCCGACAGCATCCTGGCGGTGTCGCTGTTCGGCGACCCGGCGCGGCGCCTGAAGGAGGCCTTGCCGCGCCACGCGCGCGCTGCCGCCACGGTGCTGGCCTTCAATGGCGAAGCCTCGCTAAGCCTGATGTCGCGCGGGCGCCAGGGCAGCCTGCAGGGCTTTTCGCCCGAGACTTTGCGCCAGCTGTCCGGCGAACAGCCGCCGCCGGCGGCGCTGCAGGCGGCGCGTGCCTTGCCGGCGGCCGGCCAGTGGCTGGCGGCGCGCCAGGTGTGGCAGGCCGGGGGCCGCGACAACACGAGCGCGCTGCTGGCCCACCTGCTCGACCCGGCGCGCGCGCTGGCCGCGCCGTTGCCGGAGCCGACCTTGCGCGTGCGCATGGGCGAGCGCGAGCTGCAGGATGCGGCGGCCTGGGGCCGCGCGTCGCAGTTGGGCGTGCAGGCGCGCCCCACCGTGGTGGTGCTGGACCTGTCGAATATGGACGGCGTGGTGCCGGCCGCACTGTGCCGCCAGGTCGAGCGCACCGGCCAGCAGTGCGTGCAGGTGCTGCCGCGCTGGGGCGGCGCTTCGCGCGAGGCGCTGGAGCGCTTGCCGGAACTGATCGCCCCGGCCGTGCCGGCGGCCCTGGTGGTGCTGCAGGACTTTGTGGTGGGCGCCGCAGAGAACCGCGAGGCGGTGAGCGAGGCGTTCAAGCGCCTCGACCTCCCTTTGTTCAAGGCGATCCGCCTGTCGGACCGCACGGCCATGCAATGGCGCCTGTCGCCGGACGGCCTGCCGCCGGACTCGGTGCAATACCGCGTGGCGCTGCCGGAGCTGCAGGGCATCGGCCAGCCTATCGTGGTGGCAGCCCTGGGCGAGCCGCAGCGCGATAAGCTGACCGGTATCGAAAACCGTCCGCCGGTAGTGCTGGCGGCGGAGGCCGAGCGTCTGGCGGCGCGCGTGGAACGCTGGCTGGCGCTGCGCAGCAAGGCCAATAAGGACAAGCGCGTGGCCCTGGTCTATTACAACCACCCGCCGGGCCGCCAGAATATCGGCGCCGACAACCTGGACGTGCCGGCCACCCTGTTCGACATGCTGCATGCGCTGAAAGGCGCCGGCTACAACGTGGGCGAACTGCCTGCGACGCAGGAGGCGCTGCTGGACCGAATCATGGCGCATGGCGTCAACCTGCCGGAAGACCGCGCCGGGCTGCGCGAGCTGGCGGCCGCGGTCAACAGTGTGAGCGCGGCCGATTATGCGAAGTGGTTTGGCACCTTGTCGCCGCGCGTGCAGGGCGAGATGACCAGCGGCCTGCTGGGGCGCCTGCATGCCGACGTCCTGCAGGCGGAGGGCGCGCGCGAGTGGGCGCTGGGCCGCAAACAGGCGGAAGTCGTTATCAAGGAACTGCAGCATCTGGTGGAGGGCGCCGACCATCCGCAGCGCGAAGCGGCCATGCGCGACCTGGAGGCGCTGGCGCAAGGCTATGCGGCCTGCCTGAGCGAACGCGCGGCGCGCCGTTGCGCCGCGCTGGCGCCGCTGCAGCGCCGCCTGGCGACCTACCGCATCGAGGGTCTGAAGGGTTGGGGGCCGGCGCCGGGAAAGATCATGGTGGACAGCGGCAAGCTGCTGGTGCCGGGGCTGGTATTCGGCAATGTGTTCATCGGCCCGCAGCCGCCGCGCGGCTGGGAGGTGGACGAAGAGCTGCTGCATGCGAATACCAGCGTGCCGCCGCCGCACCAGTACCTGGCTTTCTACCATTGGCTGCGCGACCGCTTCAAGGCCGATGCGCTGGTGCACGTGGGGCGCCACTCGACGTATGAGTTCCTGCCCGGTAAAGCGGTCGGCCTGGCGGGCGATGATTTCTCCAGCTTGATCGCGGGCGACCTGCCGGGCGTCTATCCGTATATCGTGGACGGTGTGGGCGAGGGCACGCAGGCCAAGCGGCGCGGCCTGGCGGTCATGGTGGACCATTTGACGCCGCCGCTGGCATCGACCCCGCTGTACGACGAGCTGCTGTCGCTGCGCCAGATCGTGGAGAGCTATGAAGCGGCCAGCTCGGAATCGCTCAAGGCCAAGGCGGCGCAGCTGATGCGCGAGCGCGTGGTGGCGTTGAACCTGAAGGCGGAGCTGGAGGCGTCGATGGCGGACGTGCTGGCGGTGCGCGGCATCGGCTTCGACGCTGCCGACGACGATTTGCTGGCGCACGAGGTTGGCCACTACCTGACCAAGCTGCAGGAAAAGTTCATGCCGCACGGCTTGCATATCTTCGGCCGCCAGTGGCGTCCCGAGTCGATCGACCTGATGCTGGAGTCGATGAAGAAGGGCGGCATCGATGATCCGGAGGTGGCGCGCAAGCTGGGCGAATCGCCGGCCAACGAAATGCGCTCGCTGCTGGCGGGGCTGGATGGCCGCTATATCGAGCCGGGCAAGGGCAATGATCCCCTGCGTTCGCCGGAGTCGCTGCCGACCGGACGCAATTTCCACGCGGTGGATGGCGACATCCTGCCGACCAAAATCGGCTACCAGATGGGCTCCGGCCTGGCGGCCAAAGCCGCGGCCCGTGAGCGCTCCACTGCGGGCAGCGAAGGCATCCTGCTGTGGGCTTCCGACGCGGTGCGCGATGAGGGCGTGATGGTAGCCTTTGCGCTGGCCATGATGGGCGCGGAGCCGGTGTGGAATGCGCGCGGCATCGTGAACGACGTGCGTCTGCTGCCGGGCGCGGTGCGGCGCGATGCGCTGGTGACCACGTCCGGCCTGTTCCGCGACCTGTATCCCAACCTGATCCGCCTGATCGACCGCGCCGGCCGCATGGCCTTGGCCGCTTCCGCCGCCGGCATTGCGGGGCAGGAGCCGGCCTTGCGGGAGGCGCTGGAGGCGGCGTTGGCGCCGCTGGGCAGCGTCAGCGCCACCGGCGTTGGCGCCGGCCCGCATGCCGCGTGGGGCAGCGAGCCGACCGGCAGCAACCGTGTGGCGCGCGAATGGCTGGTGCGTGTGCGCGCCTTGCAGGCTGGCGGCATGCCGCTGGCGGAGGCTGGCCGCGCTGCCGCGCAACGCATCTTCGGCGACGCTCCCGGCGCCTACGGTGCGGGCGTCAACCGCCTGACCGAGCGTTCCGGCGCCTGGCGCGAGCGCGAGGAAATCGGCAAGGCTTACCGCCTGCGCATGGGCCACGCCTACGGACTGGATGCCAGCGGTGAATCGCACCACGCCGCCTTCGACACCGCGCTGGACGGCATCACCCGCACTTACCATGGCCGCGCCAGCAACCTGTATGGACTGCTGGACAACAACGACGCCTTCGACTACCTCGGCGGCCTGTCGCTGGCTGTGGAGAGCCGCACCGGCCGCGTGCCCGATGCGCTGATCCTGCAGCACGCCCAGCCTGGCCGTGCCGATGTCGAACCGCTGGCCTCCGCGCTGATGGGCGAGCTGCGCGGCCGCTTCCTGAACCCGGCCTGGCTCAAGCCCTTGATGGGGCACGGCTATGCCGGCGCCCGCACCATGGGACAGGAGTTCCTGGAGAACCTGTGGGGCTGGCAGGTCACGCGTCCCGACCTGGTGAAAAACTGGGCCTGGGACGAGGTGAAGTCGGTCTACTTCGACGACGCGCACAAGATCGGCCTGCCGCAGTTCCTGGGCCAGCGCCACAATGCGCATGCCAAGGCGCACATGCTGGCCATCTTCATGGTGGCGGCGGAGAAAGGCTATTGGAAAACCGACGACGCCACCATCAAGCAGATGGGCGGCGAGCTGGCGCGCCTGGTGGCCAGCAACGGCCTGCCGGGCAGCGGCCATACCGCGCCGGATCACCCGATGTGGCAGTGGCTGTCACCGCAGCTGGATGGCGCCGATGCGCAGGCGCTCAGCGCGACGCTCGCCAAGGCACGCGGCGACCTGCTGCCGGCCGACGCCGTGAGCGCGCTTGCCGCCGCTGCCGCGCCCCCAAGCGCGCCCCGCCAGTCAAGCCCGGACACGACGAGCGAGCCCACCGCAAAGACCGCCCAACCGGGCGCCGTGGCGCCAAGCAATGCCACCGAAAACCCCGTGCAAGCCTACGAGCTGCGCGACCTTGCCGAACCCGGGCAGACAGCCGCCGAGCGCGCAATCAAGCTGCTTGCCCTGCTGGCCGGCGCCGTCGCCCTGTTCGCGCTAGGCCTGCTGCGCGGCACCCAGACACTCATCCCCCAAGGAGCATACAAATGATCGAAAACATCTCTTACGCCTGGCTGCATGACGGTGTCAGCCTCCTCCTCGCCCCGGCCCTGCTGGCGCTGCTCGCCGCCTGCGCCATCGCCGCGCTGGAAGCAGGCATCGCCGTCGGTGAACGCTTCAATGGCCTCGCCAAGCTGCGCGCCAGCGGCAACGCCGCCCACGTGCAGGCGCTGGCCCGCCACCGACTGGAGCGCGCCGACCTGCTGGCCCGCATCCCGCCGATGCTCGGCCTGATGGCCACCATCATCCCCCTTGGCCCCGGCCTGGCCGCTCTCGGCCAAGGCAACCCCGCCCAACTCGCCAGCGCCGTCACGGTCGCCTTCGACGCCACCGTGCTTGGCCTGGTGGCCGGCATTGCCGGCCTGGTGATCGGCAAACTGCGCCGCCGCTGGTACGAAGAAACGCTGGAAGCCATGGAGCACGCGGCATGAGGGACAACGCCCCACCAGCGGGCCGCAAACGCCTGCGCCTGTACCAGCACCTCGATTCGCGTTTTGACGACAGCGACGAAGACCCGCGCGCCAGCCTTGTCAACCTGGTGGACGTCATGCTGGTCTTTGCCTGCGGCCTGATCGCCGCCATTGCCGGCAGCCAGGGCGCGCTCGCCAAGCAGAAGCCGGTGGAGAAGGGCAAGCTGATTGAGCGCCCCGCCGCCGGCATCAGCCAGGCCGGCAGCGGCTACGACCGCGTCGGCGAAGTATTCCGCGACCCGAAAACCGGCCAGCTGGTGCTGGTCGAACCTGCAAAAACCGAAACAAAGAAATGAACACACACTTAAGCAGCATCGCGGCCGCCGCCGCCATCCTTTGCGCCGCACCTGCCGCAGCCAGCGACGACATCACCCTGCCAAGCGTCACCGTCAACGGCACAGCCGACAGTAGCCTGGGACTGGCGCGCCAGAACGCCACCGGCAGCCGCCTTGGCCTGAGCATCGCGGAAACGCCCGCCAGCGTTGAAGCGCTGGACACCGACACCATCCGCGCGCGCGGCGACCTGCTGGTGAAAGAAGCCATCACCCGCACCACCGGCCTGACCGACAGCAGTTCCCCCGGCAATGGCATCAGCTACTCCGCGCGCGGCTTTAACGGCAACAGCTCCGTCGCCATGCTGGAAGACGGCCAGCGCCTGCTGGTCGGCTCCGGCACCGCCACCGGCCCGTCCGACCCCTGGGGCTATGACTACATTGAAGTGCTGCGCGGCCCGGGCTCCATCGTGTACGGCAGCGGCACCACCGGCGCCACCATCAACGCCGTGCGCAAGGCGCCGCAGCGCGCCAGCAGCTTTGAAGCCCTGGCCGGCTTCGGCGGCGGACGTGCACTGCGCGGCGGCCTTGGCGCTAGCGGCGCCGTGGGCGGCCAGGGCGCTTTCCGCGTCGATGCCTACGCCGACCGCAGCGACGGCTTTATCGATCGCGGCGAAGCACGCCGTGCCAAGCTGCTGACCAGCGCCGCCTTCGACCTGGCGCCCGGGCTTGACCTGAACCTGCAACTGGATCACTCCGAGCAGAAGCCGCAGCGCTACTTTGGCACGCCGCTGGTGAATGGCCGCATTGCCGGCGAGCTGCGCGACCAGAACTACAACGTGGGCGACGCGCTGATCAAGTATGTGGACGACAAGGGCGTGGTGCGCCTGGCATGGCAAGCCACGCCGGCGCTCAGCATCAGCAACGAGCTGGCTTACATCAAGGCGCGCCGCAACTGGCGCAATGTCGAAAGCTATGCTTACGACCCGCTCGCAAAACTGGTTGAACGCAGCGATTACATCGCCATCCGGCACGACCAGGAGCACACCGGAAATCGCCTGGAAGCGCGCTGGAACCAAGGCGCGCACCGCGTGGTGGGCGGCTGGGAAGTGGCGACCATCAACTTCACCCACACCAACAACTCGCCATACGGCGGTGCGTCCACCGTGGCGCCGACCAATTTCAACCCCGGCGTATTCAACAGCCCAGACCCGTTCCGCCCCAACTTCAACACCGATACGGTGAGCAACGCGCTGTACGTGGAAGATGCTTACGCGCTGAACGAGCAATGGCTGTTGCTGGCGGGCCTGCGCCACGATCGTTACCGCATCGAGCGTACCAGCCTGCTGGGCGCCGCCGGCTTCACCTCTACGTTGAACGCCAATGCGGTGCGCCTGGGCGCGACCTGGAAGCTGGCGCCGGGCACTTCGCTGTATGCGCAGGCGAGCACCGGCAGCGATCCGGTCACCAGCCTGCTGTCGCTGAACCTGGCCAACAGCCGCTACAAGCTGACCCGCGCGCGCCAGCTTGAAGCAGGCGTCAAGCAATCGCTGGCGCAGGGTAAGGCCGAATGGACTGCCGCCCTGTACCGCATCCGCAAGGACGACATCATCACCCGCGATCCCGCCAATCCGGCGCAGTCGATCCAGGGCGGTTCGCAGACCTCGCAAGGCGCCGAGTTCACCGCCAGCGCCGCGCTGGCACCCGGCTGGCGCCTGGACGCCAACGCGGCCTACACCGACGCCGCCTTCGACCAGTTGATCGAAAGCGGCAACGTCTCGCGCGCCGGCAAGCGTCCGGCCAATGTGCCCAAGGTTTCCGCTAATGCCTGGCTGGGCTACCGCGCCGAAGCGTGGCGCGCAGCGGCGGGCCTGCGTCATGTCGGCAAGCGCTTCATCGACAACAGCAATGTGCAGGCGCTGCCGGCCTACACGACCTTCGACGCGTCCCTGGGCTGGAACGTCAACCGCCGCATGCAGGTGCAGCTCAACCTGCGCAACCTGGGTGACAAGCTGTATGCGCTGACTTCCTACGGCGACAGCCAGTACCTGCTGGGCGAGCGCCGCCACGCCGAACTGACCGTGCAGTGGCACTATTGAAGCGCCAATTGCACCTGTGGCACCGCTGGCTGGGGATTGTGCTTGGCCTGCTGGTGCTGCTGTGGTTCGGTTCGGGCGTGGTGATGATGTACGTGCCGTATCCCGCGCTCACCGAGGCGGAGCGGCAAGCCTGGCTGGCCCCGATCGATGCCAGCGCGGTGCGGGTCAGCGCCTTGCAGGCCTGGCAGGCGACCGGCGTGCCGAGGCTGCCCAGCGCCGTGCGGCTGAACACCGTTGCCGGCCGCCCGGCCTTCCACTTCCAGCCTGCGGCCGGCAAGACGCCGCAAATATCCGTCTGGGCCGACACCGGCAGCGTGCTGCAAGCCAGCGCCGACCTGGCCGCCGCCGCCGCGCCCTCGCCCGCAGCGGTGCGGAGTATCGAACGCATTGAGCTGGACCAGTGGACCTTTGGCCGCGTCTCCGCCCACCGCCCCCTGCACCGCGTGACGCTGGACGACGACGCGGGCAGCGTGCTGTACGTCTCCGGCCGTACCGGCGAGTTGGTGCGCGACACCACCCGCAGCGAGCGCGCGTGGAACTGGGCCGGCTCCGTCATCCACTGGCTGTATTTCACCCCGCTGCGCGACAAGACGGAGCCCTGGCGACTAGCCGTCATGTGGTCCTCCGCAATCACCTTCGTGCTCGCCCTGACCGGCATGGTGCTCGGCATCCAGCGCCTGCGGCTGCGCCGGCGCTACAAAGGTGGACGCAGCTCGCCATACAAGGGCTGGCAAGCCTGGCACCACTGGCTGGGCCTGGGCGCCGGCACACTCACGCTCACCTGGCTGTTCAGCGGCTGGCTTTCCGTCACCCCGTTCGGATGGCTTGATTCGCCTGGCATCACGGCCCAGGACCGGCTCGCGTTCTCCGGCGGACCATTGACCCAGGCCGATTTGGCGCAGCCGGTGGCGGCAGCCCTGCAAAGCAGCGCGGGCGCGCTGGAACTGGAATGGCGCCGCATCGCCGGCGCCAGCTACTTCACCGCGCTCACACGCACCGGCCGCAGCCTGCTCGATGCCGGCAGCGGCATGCCCGCCTTCTTGACCAGCGCCACCCTGCTGCCCGCCGCGCAGGCCATGCGGCCCGGCATGCCTGTGCAATCCGCCGTCATGATGGCCAGCGAAGACAGCTACTACTACAGCCACCACGGCGAGCGCGCCTTCCCCGTGCTGCGCGTGCGCTTCGACACGCCGGACGAAGCCACTTTTTACATCGACCCGCAGCGCGGCCAGTTGGCCAGCTACGTCGACAGCAACAGGAGATGGAACCGCTGGCTGTTCAATGGCCTGCACCAGCTGGACTTCATCCGTCCACGCCCCGCGTGGGACATTCTGGTGATCGCCCTCTGCGTACTGGGCGCCATGCTGTCCGGTACCGGCATTTATCTCGGGTGGCGGCGGATCTTCCATTAGAATTGGAGCATCCGCCAAAGGAGACCCAATGAAGACCGCCGTTTTCAGCGCGCGCCGCTACGATAAGTTGATGCTGGCGCAAGCCAACCAGGAGGCCGGCCACGAGCTGCTGTTCTTCGAAGAGCGTCTCACGCGGCAAAGCGCCGCGCTGGCGCAAGGCTGCACCGCCGTTTGCGTGTTCGTAAACGACACCGTGGACGCCGATGTGCTGGCGCTGCTGGCAGGGCAGGGCACGCGCCTGGTCGCCACCCGTTCCACCGGCTACAACCAGATCGACCTGGCCGCCGCGGAAAAGCACGGCATCGCCGTAGTGCGCGTCGCCGACTACTCGCCGTATTCCGTGGCGGAATTCGCCGTCGGCCTGTTGCTGGCCGTCAACCGCAAGATCGCCCGCGCCAGCATGCGCACGCGCGAAGGCAATTTCGAGCTCGACGGCCTGATGGGCTTCGACCTGCACGGCAAGACAGTCGGCATCATCGGCACCGGCAAAATCGGCACCATCTTCGCCCGCATCATGGCCGGCTTCGGCTGCACCGTGCTGGGTAACGACCTGCACCCCAACCCCGCCTTCGAAGCCCTCGGCGGCCGCTACGTGCCCGTCGCCGAGCTGATCGCCGCCAGCGACGTGGTCTCGCTGCACTGCCCCCTGACTGACGCCACGCGCCACATCGTCAACGCCGCCTCCCTGGCCCAGGCCAAGCGCGGCAGCATCCTGGTCAACACCAGCCGGGGCGGCCTGGTCGATACCGAAGCCGCCATCGCCGCACTGAAAACCGGCCAGCTGGGCGGCCTGGCAATTGACGTCTATGAACAAGAGGCAAGCCTGTTCTTCCAGGACCTCTCGTCTTCCATCATCTGCGACGACATCATCCAGCGCCTGGTGTCCTTCCCCAACGTGATCGTCACCGGCCACCAGGCCTTCTTCACCTCGGAAGCCATCGGCCAGATCATGCAGACCACCATCGCCAGCATCACCGCTTTCGAGCGCGGCCAGCCACTGGCCAACCAGGTCTTGTCAAGAGCTGGGTAGGGATTTGCAACGCGAATAGGATTAGGCAATAAGTATCAACGATTCGAACACCATACTGGCTATGGCATCCCTATAGTTCTGTCCATGGCGTAGCGGAATTCGACGACATACTTTTCAACCTTACCTAAGCGAGGCAAATAATGTTTAAAGTCACTTTGGCGCTCATCGCCGCCTTCCTCAGCGCTCCTTCGTTTTCGCAGGAGCTTTCCACCACCTGCCCATCATCCGGCCAGGGCAGCGTCGCTGAACTGCACCGCGATTGGCTGATGATTGGCTGGGAACGCGATGCTGGCGATCCTGCATTCAACTTCAAACAGGACTTAGGCAAGTACTACGACTTCGCTGCCCGCCCGATCGCAGCCGAATCCTACCGCACAGCCAAGTGAGCAGCCGGGCCCCAAGCGCGCGTCCACTTCGCATGGACGCGTGTTTTCTTTGATCAATCACCGGCAATAGCAATATCGCGCTATCGGAAGTACGGCAACGACGGACGAGATCAAGGCACCCCCAGGTCATCCTAGTTTGACGAGATTCACCGCAGGCAGCGGGCCGCCAGGGAACTGCTGCAGATAGCCGCCGACTTCAAGGCTGCCCAGGTCAATGCTGGCAAAGCCCAGCTGGTTTGTCAACGCAACCACGTCCGCCTTCGCATCGGCGTGGTCGCCCGAGACGAAGATCACGCGGCGCCCGCCCGCCTGGGCTGGATCCTGCGCCAGGACTGCGGCGAGCAGGGTGTTGAAAGCCTTGACCACCCGTGCCCCCGGCGCCCAACCGCTCACGACCTGGCTGGAGTTTTTGCCGCCCAGCTCGGCCAGTTTATAGCCCGGCAGAAGCACCGGGTTGGTGGCGTCGATCAGGATGCGGTTATCCCAATGGATGTCCTTGAGCGCATCCTGGGTGCGCGACCAGTTGGTGCTGACGAATACCAGGTCCGCTTGCGCCGCCTGTTGCACGCTACCGGCGCTGGCTTTGCTGCCCAGGCTATCGACCAGCGGCGCAAGCGTTTCAGGGCCACGGCTGTTGCTCAGGATGACATTGATGCCTGCTTTGACCAGTTGCTTCGCGAATGCCTGGCCGATTGCGCCGGCGCCGATAATGCCTACGGTATTGATCTTCATGCTGTGCTCCTTATGGGTATGGGTTGATTACGCCAGCTTGCCGGCTACGGCAGGACGGGCGCGGTTGTCGAAACTGAAGGCGCCTGCGCCGAAGGCCACTACTTGCAGCAGGCCGCCTGCCATCGCGATGTTTTTCAGCAGGTGGATCAGCTGGTTCTGGTCGCCGATCGCGTTATGGAACGCCAGGCCGGTGACGATGGAGAACGCTGCCAGTAGTGCCGCCACCAGCCGGGTCTGGATGCCGATGGCGAGCATCAAGCCGCCGCCCAGCTCCAGGGCAATTGCCGCCGCAAGCGCCAGCGGTGCAACGGGCAGGCCAACCGCAGCGATATAGCCGATGGTTGCGGCCGGCGCGAGCAGCTTGCCGATGCCGCTGAAGATAAAGATCGTTGCCAGCAGGACGCGGCCAATGGCAGGAGCAATGTTGGTGTTTGCGGAGTTCATGGTGTTTCCTTTCAGGTAGTGGGGGTGTTAGATCAGGTTTGCTGCGCGGAGCTGGGCTCCGATACGACGGATTTCACGTTCGCCTTGTTCGAGTGCGGCGGCGTTCGTATGCACGGAGTAATAGCCGGTCACCAATTCATACGGATGCTTTGCTGCCGAACCCAGAACGAACTCGGTCGGGCCTTGGGCGACGAAATCGATGGTGCCGGCGCCATCCTCGAAGATCGCTACTTCGTTCTGCACCAGGCTATCTGCGGTTTGCAGCGCACCGGTGGCCACCGCTACCCAGGCCACGTCATGGCCTGTGGGCGTCTGGTAAGTCCAGCGTTCGCCGTCGCTGAGTTTCACGTGCAGGTAGTTGATCGGTGCGCGGGGGCGGATAGGGCTGCGCACATCGCCGTAGCTGCCGATAATGATGCGGGCGGGACCAACGCTTGGTACTTGTTGCGGCGCCACGTACTGGCTGTTGGCCGGGCCGTTCTCGTCTTCTGCCGGCAAGGCGAGCCACAGTTGGAAGCCGCTGACGTGCTTGCCCGGCGCCGCGCCGCCTTCGTGCCAGACGCCGCCGCCTGCGCTCATCCATTCGACGCCGCCGGTAGGCAGTTCGCCCTGGTTGCCGGTAGTTTCGCGATATTCGAGTGCGCCATCCATCACCACGGTGACAGTGGCAATCCCGGAGTGGGGGTGCATGCCCATCTTGCTGCCGGCCGTTTCCAGGTGAAACAGGTCCAGGAAAACGAAAGGCTTGATCAGCTGCCCGATATCGCCCGGGCTGACCAGGCGGACGATGCCGCCGCGGGTATTGCCCTGGCTGCGGTGGGCGATCTGGCGTTGAGGTTCGGTGTGCTTCATGTTTGCTCCAATGTGTGAGTGCATGGAGAAATCATATTGTTCAGAAGCCTATCCGAATAGCCTATATAATTAGATGCTATATATCCAAGGAGGCGATGGATGCTCGATGGCATGTCAATGGACCAGCTGCGCACCTTTATCGCGGCGGCTGATGAGGGCAGTTTTTCCGCTGCCGGCCGCAAATTGCGGCGGGCGCAATCCGTGGTCAGCGCGACGCTGGCGAACCTTGAACTGCAGGTCGGGTTCCCGCTGTTTGAGCGCACCGGACGTTTTCCGCGCCTGACGGAAGGGGGACACGCCTTGCTGGAACAGGCCAGGCTTGCCGCAGCAAGCATGGACGCGTTCAAGGCGAAGGCGCGCACACTGTCGGAAGGGCTGGAACCGGAACTGGCGGTGGCGGTGGACGTCATGTTTCCCATCGAGGAGCTGACTTCCGCGGTGCAGGCATTCCACCAGGCGTTCCCGTCGACGCCATTACGCTTGTACGTCGAAGCGTTGGGGGCGGTATTGCAGCCATTGCTGGCTGGCGACTGCAGGGTAGCAATCATTGGCTCTCTTCCCGAAATCCCCGCCGGCTGTGCATCCGAATTTCTCGTCAGCGTGGCCGCAGTGGCGGTCGTGGCGCCTTCGCATGCGCTGGCGGCAGTGCCGGCACCAGTGCTGCGTTCTGTGGCGGGTGAACACGTGCAGCTGGTGTTGTCGGACCGGTCATCGCTGACGACGGGGCGCAATTTTGGGGTCATGTCGGCCAAGACCTGGCGGCTGGCCGACATGGGCGCCAAACATGCTTTCCTGCGCGCTGGCTTGGGGTGGGGGTACATGCCCTTGCATATGGTCGAAGACGACCTGCGTACCGGAAAACTGGTTCGGCTGGAGCTGGAAATCCAGCCCAATGTCGGGCCGGGGTTCTCCATGCATGCGGTGCATTTGATGGAGCATCCCCCGGGCCCCGCCGGACGATGGTTTGTCGATCGGCTTAAGAAGCAGGTGCCTTAAGCAGGTGTCTTAATACGGGCTGGCAGTCGGGCGCACGATAATCTCGCTGACATCCACATCGGCCGGCTGTTGAATCGCGAATTCGATTGTGCGGGCGATGGCCTCCGGCTTGATCGAGATCTTGCGGAAGCCGCGCATTTCTTCGCGCCCGACCGGATCGGAAATCGATTCAGCCAGCTCTGATTCGACCACGCCCGGGGAAACCAGGGTGACGCGGATATCGCCGCAGACTTCCTGGCGCAGGCTTTCGGTGGTCGCCCCCCCACCGCAACGGAGGCGCTGTCCGTGACGTCCAGCCGTTCGATCAGCAGGCGGTCATGCTCATTGCCGAGCGCCGCTTCCACCTAACCAGGTTCGCGCCCCGTCGCCACGACGCGGTCGCCGCTGGCGAGCGCAGCTTGTGCGATTGCGCTGCCCAGTCCACGACTTGCTCCAGTAATAAGCCAAGTTTTCATAGTTTCGAGCTCCTTTCGAGAGACCATGTTATGGCCGGGCTCGGAATGACGAAACGCGCAAACCTCAGGAATGATTGCCTATTCCTACAATTTTTAACTGGCTGGGCAGGGGGATGGCGGAGGGCCAAAAATCTGTGACTTGACGCGGTGAAGGGTGGCATCTACCATTAATGACTCATAAGTAAGTTACCTGATCGCAACTTTAATCATGCAAGCCCCGACTGATACCAAGCCACGCTGGGAGCGGCGCAAGGACGCGCGACCGCAGGAATTGCTGGCGTCCGCGCTGGAGCTGTTCGTCGATCGCGGATTTGCCGCCACCCGCCTGGAGGACGTGGCGCGCGCCGCCGGCGTCTCCAAGGGCACGCTTTACCTGTATTTCGAAAACAAGCAGGAACTATTTAAAGCCGTGGTGCGCGAAACCATCGTGCAAACCATCGGCCAGGCCGAAAGCGACGCCGCCGCTGCCGAAGGCATGTCCAGCTGCGAATTGCTGCGCCAGATGCTGCGCCGCTGGTGGACCCAGGTCGGCGCCACCAAGGCCGCCGGCCTGACCAAGCTGATGATGGCCGAATCCGGCAATTTCCCCGAGCTGGCCCAGTTCTATAATGAGGAAGTCATCGAGCGCGGCAGCGCGCTGCTGACCGGCATCCTGGAACGCGGCGTGGCGCGCGGCGAGTTCCGCCCGGTCGATCCGGTCATGATGACCAATGTGCTGATCGCCCCAGTGATGACCCTGATGATGTGGAAACACAGCTTCTTCCCCTGCGAGACGCACGACACCATCGACGCCGACGCCTTCATGGACACCTTCCTCGGCCTGGTACAGCAAGGCCTGGCCCCGCAAAAAAACCCATAGATTGCGGATTTTGGTCGTTCACCCCCCAAAATCTGCAGACTGTCGCAATTTCCCGCAAGCCGTTGTCTTAATCGTTAATATGCCCACCTGACCAGACAAACGATAAAATGACGGATTATTTATCCCTCACCGAGTCAACAAGATGAATATCGAACAAGCCCGTTTCAACATGATCGAACAGCAAATCCGCCCTTGGGATGTGCTGGATACGGACATACTCGATCTGTTGCTGGTCGTAAAACGCGAGAATTTCGTGCCAGAAGCCTACAAGAACCTGGCTTTTGTCGACACTTTCATCCCGCTGCCGGGTGGCGAGCAAATGCTGACCCCGAAGCTGGAAGCGCGCATCGTGCAAGATGCGCAGATCAAAAAACATGAAAACGTGCTGCTGGTCGGCGCCGGCACCGGCTATCTGGCCGCCCTGCTGGCCCACCGCGCACGCCACGTGACCGCCGTGGAAATCGCGCCTGAACTGAAGGCGCTGGCGGCAAAGAACCTGGCGGACAATGGCATTACCAATGTGACCGTGGAACTGGGCAATGGCGCCCAGGGCTGGTCCAACGGCGCGCCGTTCGACGTGATCGTGTTCTCCGGCTCGCTGCCGGTACTGCCGGAAGCAGTGCTGCAGCAAGTGAAGGTAGGCGGCCGCATCGTGGCCATCATTGGCGAATCGCCAGTGATGTCCGCGCACCGCATCACCCGCACCGGCGACCATGGCTACGACACCGTCAAACTGTTTGAAACCGATGTCAAACCGCTGGACCTGGCGGTGAAACCTTCGTCGTTCACTTTCTAAGGGAACGGCAATGCAGCACATTACCGCACCGGAACTGGCTGACTGGCTGAATAACGACAGCCGCGCCAAGCCATTCCTGCTGGACGTGCGCGAGAACTGGGAATACGAGACCTGCCATATCGCAGGCTCGACCCTGATGCCGATGCAGACCATACCGGCCCGCATCGACGATCTCGACGAGGATGCAGAAATCGTCTGCATCTGCCACCACGGGGCGCGCAGCCTCAACGTGGCAGCCTTCCTTGAGCATCACGGTTTCAGCAAGGTAAGCAATCTGACAGGCGGGATTCACGCCTGGGCTGTGCAGGTGGACAGCGCCATGCCGAAGTACTAAGGCACGAAAACTAACCCTTTTTGACGACTCCAACGGAGATGCAAATGCAGAAATCCCT
This sequence comes from Pseudoduganella guangdongensis, assembly GCF_009857475.1. GTDB lineage: Bacteria > Pseudomonadota > Gammaproteobacteria > Burkholderiales > Burkholderiaceae_D > Rugamonas > Rugamonas guangdongensis. The sequence continues at coordinate 211,179 of NZ_WWCJ01000001.1, forward strand.
TCTCGCCGTGCTGGTATCCAGCGCACTGTTCTCGCTGAATGCTCAGGCGGCTGACCTGGTCCAGGTGTATAAACAGGCGCTCGCCAACGACGCCACCTACGCCAGTGCGCGTGCCGCGCTGTCGGCCGGCCAGGAACGCACGACCCAGGGACGCGCTCTGCTGCTGCCTACCATCGCCGCCAGCGGTAACAATATGAAGAACGATGGCGAGGTGTCGAAGAACAAATTGGGTTTCGCTGATGCGGAAAACTACAGCGGCCTGATGCAGGTGCAACTGACGCAGCCGCTGTTCCGCTGGGCCAATTGGGAAGGCTACCAGCAGAGCAAGCTGTCCGCTGCCGCTGCGGAAGCGACTTTCGCGCAAGAGCAGCAGAACCTGATCCTGCGCGTGTCGCAGGCTTACTTCGACGTGCTGACCGCGCAGGACAACCTGACCGCGACCCAGGCGCAGAAGGCTGCCACCACCGAACAGCTGGCATCGGCCAAGCGCAATTTCGAAGTAGGTACCCAGACCATCACCGATACGCATGAAGCGCAAGCGGCATACGACCTGGTGGTGGCGCAGGAGTACGCGGCCATTAACGATCTGGAAGTGAAGCGCACCGCGCTGCAGCAGGTGATCGGCACGGTGCCGGGCGCCCTGGCGCCGCTGCGCACCGGCGTGGCGATCGCCAGCCCGCAGCCTGCCACGCTGGAGCCATGGGTGTCGGCTGCGGAAGAGCAGAACTACGGCGTGACCGGCGCCAAGCTGAATGTGGAAATCGCCAAGCGCGAAATCAGCAAGCAGCGCGCGGGCCATATGCCGACCCTGGACCTGGTGGCTAACTCGACGCGCCAGACATCGACCGGCATTTCCGGCGGCATCAACAAGAACAATGCGATTGGCGTGAGCTGGAATGTGCCGATCTTTAACGGCTTTGCGGTGACCAGCAAGGTGCGTGAGTCGATCGCGCTGGAAGACAAGGCGCGCAATGATCTGGAGGCGTCGCGCCGCCAGGCTGCGCAGACTGCGCGCCAGGCTTTCCTGGGCGTGAACAGCGGCTTGGCGCAGGTGAAGGCGCTGGAGGCGGCGGAAGTGTCGTCCAAGTCGGCGCTGGAGTCGAACAAGCTGGGTTACCAGGTGGGCGTGCGTATCAATATCGACGTGCTGAATGCCCAGCGCCAGCTGTACACCACGCAGAAGGACCTGTCCAAGGCGCGTTATGACACCATCATGAATGGCCTGCGCCTGAAGTCTGCAGCCGGTTCCCTGAAGGAAGAGGATCTGGCGCCGATCAACGCACTGCTGCAGCACTAACCCGCGGCCGTTGCATTGACGGGGTCTGACCCTTGGGTCAGACCCTGGTTTCCCGGGTTCGGGGTTTCAACGCAACCCCGCTCCCTGCCCCTCAAAGCTGCGCTCAATCAGCTCAATCTTGTACCCATCCGGATCGGTCACAAACGCGATCACAGTCGCCCCGCCTTTAACCGGCCCAGGCTCCCGCGTCACATTTCCGCCGTTCGCGCGCACCGCCTCGCAGGCCGAATAAATATCCTCAGCTGAAATAGCGATATGGCCGTAAGCATTGCCCATATCGTACTTGTCCACGCCGTAGTTATAGGTCAGCTCCAGCTCCGCATGCTCCGGGTTATGCCCGTAGCCCAGGAAAGCCAGCGTGTACTTGTATTCAGGATTATCACTGGTACGCAGAAGCTGCATGCCCAGCACCTTGGTGTAAAAATCGATGGATCGCTGCAGGTCACCAACCCGCAGCATCGTGTGTAGGATTCGCATAGGCCAATTGTATCAGCGCGCCGCCGCCGCTGCCGGCGCCACCCGCCACACCACATTGCCCACATCATCCGCCACCAGCAGCGCCCCCGACTTATCCAGCGCCACGCCCACCGGACGCCCCTTGGCCTTGCCATCGCGCGTTAAAAAACCGATCAAGAAATCCACCGGCGGCCCCGAAGGGCGGCCATCCGCAAACGGCACAAACACCACCTTATAGCCGGCGAATTCCCGGCGGTTCCACGAGCCATGCTGTCCGATGAACGCGCCGCCCTGCCAGCTGGCCGGGAACAGTTTCGCATCGTAGAACGCCAGCCCCAGCGACGCCGTGTGCGAACCCAGGCCGTAATCCGGCATCAGCGCCTTCTGCACCATATCCGGACGCGGCGGTTTGACCCGCGCATCCACCCGCTGGCCGAAGTAGCTGTACGGCCAGCCATAGAAACCGCCATCCTTCACCGACGTCAGGTAATCCGGCACCAGGTCGTCGCCCAGCTCATCGCGCTCATTCACCACGGTCCACAGCACCTTGGTCTTCGGTTCCCAGGCCATGCCGTTCGGGTTGCGCAAGCCGGTCGCGAACAGGCGCGACTTGCCGCTGGCGCGTTCGTACTCCCAGATCGCAGCGCGGCCTTCCTCCTTCTCCATACCATTCTCGGCCACGTTGCTGTTGGAGCCCACCGTCATGTACAGGAAGCGTCCATCCGGGCTGGCGGTGATGTTCTTGGTCCAATGGTGGTTCAGCGGCCCGGCCGGCAAGTCCATCACCTTGGTGCCGGGCGTGCCGATCGCGGTCGCCCCCTCGGTGTAGGGGAAGCGCAGCACCGCATCGGTGGTGGCGACATACAGGTCTTTATCCACCAGCACCATGCCGAATGGCGAGTTCAGGTCTTTGATGAAGATGCTGCGCGTTCGCGCCACGCCATGTTCATCGACATCGCGCAGCAGCGTGATGCGGTTGGCCGAGGGCGTGACCGAGCCGGCCTTCTTCATCATATGCTTCATGATGGCGCCCTTGATGCCCTTGCCATCCTCCGGCTTGGGTGGCGCGGCCGACTCCGCCACCAGCACATCGCCGTTCGGCAGCACGTATAGCCAGCGCGGGTGATCGAGGTCGCGCGCAAAGGCGGACACGCCGAAGCCGGCGGCAGGCACCGGCTTGTCGTTGCCCTGCCAGCGCTCGACCGGCGCCACTTTGGTGGTGGGGATCAGCTTTTTGTCCGGTTCCGGCAGGACCGGGTTGGGACCCCAGCCTGTCGGGTAGGTCTGGGCCAGTGCAGCGCCGGCAGCCAGGCAGGCCAGGCCAATCAGCGCGGAAAAGAGCGGGGCGCGCATGGCGGGGCTCAGTCGCGCTTGGTGCCGGGCAGGGGATTCGCCTGAGCGTCGCCACCGCCGGACTGGTTGCCGGGTTGCGGCTTTTGCAGGCCCGGCTTGCCGTGCAGGTCGGTGTCCACCAGGCCCTGCTCGACATCCTCCGCCGCCTGGCGCATCACGCTCCGGGTGCGCTGCTGACTCTCGCCTTGCGGCGACTCGTCGCGCTCGTGTGGCAGGCGTTTGCCGGCGTTGCCGTCCACGGGCGTCTGGGTGTTGATCTTGCGGTCCTTGCTATTCGGTTCCATGGTCAGGCCCTCCATGACGCCATGGTAGCGAAGCGCGGCCCCAACGGTCGCCACCTTGACTACGTGCAATTCTGCTAAGAAGCCGGTAGCATTATGGGATGGACCATGCAACCGATCACACCTGCCGCAACTGCGGCGCCACGACTACCGGAAACTTTTGCGCGAACTGCGGGCAGGAAACACGCCTGCACGCGCCCAGCTTCAGCGAATTCATGCACGAATTCATTGGCCACTATGTGGCGCTGGAAGGGCGGCTGTGGGGTTCGATCAAACGGCTGGTGTTCCGTCCCGGCCTGCTGACCAACGAATACCTCGCCGGGCGCCGCAAACGCTATGTCGAACCGCTGCGGCTCTACCTGTCGCTCAGCATCATCTTCTTCGCCGTGCTGAAATTAACCGGGACGAATCTCATTACCCTGGACGCGCGTCCCATTCCGCCGGAGCGGAAGGCGCAGATTGAGCGCAGCATTGCGGAGAAAAAGGCGCAACCCAAAGCCCATCCGGAAATCGTCAACGAAAAGCTGGAGCAAGTCCTGGAACGTGAGGCGCCGAGCGTGTTCAAAGCCTTCGACGACTGGGACAAGATGGATAACGAGAAGCGCGGCGATTTGTTGATCGTCGGCTTTTACAAATACGCGCCGTATGCGATTTTCCTGTTGATGCCGGTGTTCGCGCTGTGGCTCAAGTTGCTTTATCTCGGCACCGGTAGGCGTTACGGCGAGCACTTCCTGTTCGCATTGCACACCAATGCGTTTGCCTTCCTGATGCTCGGCGTATTCTTCTTGCTGCCGGACGGCTTCATCAAGTTCCTGGCCCTGTGCTGGGTCGGCGGCTACCTGCCGTGGGCCATGCAGCGCGTCTACGAGAAAGGGCGCTGGGGAACACTGTGGCGTTGGCTGTTGCTGATGGTGTTGCATAGCGCATCGCTGACGATCGCCATCCTGGTCGTCATGGCGGCGGGGATCATGACGGCCCATTGATGCTCGGCCAGTCCGAGCTATCGGATCTTCCAGATCCAGTTGCGTATGGAAGCTTTGGGCCTCGCTTCCAGTGGAGATGAGGTGGTGTCCTGCGCGTGCGAACGCGTTGAGGCACACATCGCAAGAGTTGCTGCGAAAGATAGTCTGAAGTGCTTGGTCAAACCTTGCTACCTGCGTTGTCAATCAAAGTTTTGACTTCAGCCGCTTCCTCAAGCGTTGACGCAAACTCTTCATCGGTCGCTGCTGCGAAGTCGTTCGCGATCAGGTTGAATCTTTGCGCCAGGTTCGCGGCCCGTGCGACAAGTTCGGGCGAGGCGCCCGGGGGGAGCCCAGCTCCGGTCAGACTTTCGGCAGAGCCGCACGTCCGCTGGAAGGCGTAAATGAATCGACCAATACGTTCGTAGTCTTTCATGCGCGGCCCGCCATTCAGTTAAGTTTTCCTGCACGGTGCAGGCGAACGCAATAAACCCAGATGCCGGTAGTGATCATGATATCGAATGGACCCAGTCCCGAGCCGGGTTGCCATAAGAGCTTCTGCAGGCTCCATGCGAAGTAGAGGCCGAATGCATAGCATGCTGACTTGCGCATGAAGAACAGTTGCAGGCCGCCGACAAACAGCAGGATTGGGAATAGCAGGCGGCCGATAAAGCCAGGCACGGACTCGGCTCCCATCTGCAACGGTGTCAGTAGAGCCTGCCAGTTGGTAACCATAAAGTACCCGACGGCGGTGATTTGAATGCAGCACCACGCCGCGATGATGTAGACGGGAGCAGTGCGGCTGTGCCGGGCGGCGGGCGCGAGGTTGGCGCCGGGCGGGGCATAGAGATTGTCAGGCGTTTCCATTAGCGGGGGCATTTGATGCTGGGGTTGTTGGCGCGCAGTCTTTCGTAACGGTCGATGCCGATACGCGGGGACGGAATGCGTGCGCAGTAGGTGCTGGTGCCGTAGGATATCTTGTAGAGCCGGTCGCCCGAATCCGGCGTTGGAATTTCCGTGATCTGCGGCGTACCCGTCCAGCGCGGAACCGCTGCCGCCGCGATGCCTGCGCCGACGCGCCTCAGTGCCGGGTCTTCCAGCGGGCTGAGTTTAATCTCGGTTTCATTGCGTAGCTGCTGGTCGATGGCAGCTGCGGCCAAGCTTGCGCGATCCAGTTGGCCGGGCCTTGCAGTTTCAGCGCTCGCCGGCGCCAGCGCGGCCAGCGCCGTCAGGAACAGGCCGGTACCGGCCTGGATGCTGGCGGGGACGCAAATGCCACCTGCCTTTTCGCCTCTTGGCATGAGTTTGCCAATGGCGTAACGGCCCATGGGCACAAAGAACAAGATTAGCAAACGGATCTCCCCAGCAGAATTGGGCGTAAGGTTACCAGTTTGCTATTCGTGAAAGATGCGTGAAATGTCACGCGCGGCGCTTAATAGTCGAATTTGGTGCTGCGTTCGACTTTTTTGTTGCGCTTGGCGCGCTCATTGACGTCGTGTTGGCGGGCATCGCTTTCGGCGCGCTGGCGCTGGCGCAGTTCCTCGGCGACCTGGGCGCGCACGGCACGCTCGTGATAGATGGCGTCGAGGCGGCATTGGGCGGCGTAGCGCTCGTTCATGCTCTGGAAGTGGAGCGCCTGCTGGGCCAGGGCGGCCAGCCAGGCCAGGGCCAGCGCCCACAGCACGAATGTGTAGATCGATTGCCAAGTGCCGAATGAGGGTTCGAGCAGGGGGCGTGCCTGGGCCAGGGCGCTTTGTCCGACGAAAGCCAGGAAGCCCGCCATGATGCCCAGCACGATCGTGCCCAGCAGCTGACGCTTGGCGTCTTGGCGCATGAGCTCAAGTTCGGTCTGAATTTCGGAGATGGCTTCCATGATGTGGCGGATCGGACGGGGCGGAGATCTTAATAGCTCAATTTTACATCATATTGCCCGGTGGAAAGCCGCTTCTGGCCTGCGTTTGAGGTGGATCAGCATCTGAGGGGCGCCTTGCGCACACCATAGGACTGCGATCGATCGCGGAGAACCGATGCCCTACTCATTCATCGTGACCGCCAACCGCGTCAAAGCGCTGGCGCGCACATTCGCCGAGCTGGCGCAAGGTGGTGCAACTGGCGCCCGGGCAGTTCCTTACCCCGCAGCAGTCGCAGTCGGCTCCCAAAGCTCGACCTTGTTCCCGTCCGGGTCAATGAACCAGCCAAAGCGGCCGTAGTCGAACGACTGAACATCGCCGACCAGGGTGCCGCCGCCGTCGGCCACTTGCCTGAGCGCGCCGTCCAGGTCGTCCACCACGAAATTGATCATGAACTCGCGCTTGGAGGGGGCGAAGTAGGAGGTGGTGCTTTTGAACGGGCTGAACACGGTGGCGCCGTTGGCCGGCATCAGCGCCGGCGCGAAGGAGGCGTAGTCCTTCGATTCATCCGGCAAACCCAGGCAAGCCTGGTACCAGGTCATCAATGCTTGCGGGTCCTTGGATTTGAAGAAGATCCCCCCGACGCCCAGTGCTTTTGCCATTCTTGTTCCCCTTGTTATATACTGTGCAAATATACAGTGTTTATTGAGTATTTTTTCGCGTACCGGCTTGCGTCGCAATGCATGGCATGAGCAAGCATTATGGGTTACTCTGCTGCGTGTTGCCACCCCCATATTTTGACTGAGATTGATATGTCCGCTACGCCACCGCTGTACAACACGATTGCCCTGGTCGTCCGTCCGAATACCACCGGCATCGAAGAACCGGTGCGCGATGTCCTCGACTTCCTGAAACAGGGTGGCTTCAGCGTCGTCCTCGAATCCGATACGGCCGACCACCTGGCCATTTCCGACATCCCCTCCATGAGCGTGCAGGGAATTGGCGAGCGCGCCGATGCGGTGGTGGTGATGGGCGGCGACGGCACCATGCTCGGCATCGCGCGCCAGCTGGCGTCCTACGACACGCCGCTGATCGGCATCAACCAGGGCCGCCTCGGCTTCATGACCGATATCCGCCAGGAAGACATGCTGCCCGTGCTGGGCCGTATCCTGGGCGGCACCCACAAGGCCGAGCGCCGTACCCTGCTCGAAGGGCGCGTGGTGCGCGACGGCAAAGCCATCTTCTTCGGCACCGCCGTGAACGACGTGGTGGTGTCGCGCGGCGCCGGCGCCGGCATGGTGGAGCTGAGCGTCGATGTCGACAACCAGTTCATGTACAACCAGCGTTCGGACGGCTTGATCATCTCCACCCCGACCGGTTCCACCGCCTACGCGCTGTCGGCTGGCGGCCCGCTGCTGCACCCCACGCTGGGCGGCATCGTCATGGTGCCGATCGCCCCGCACGCCCTGTCCAACCGCCCGATCGTGCTGCCCGACTCCAGTGAGATCGTGATCGAGATCAAGCGCGGCAAGGACATCACCGTGAATTTTGATATGCAGACCTTCGCCAGCGCGGCGATCGGCGACCGGATCCACATCCGCCTGTCGCCGCACACCATCACCTTCCTGCATCCGGAAGGCTGGAGCTACTACAACACCCTGCGCGAAAAACTGCACTGGAACGAATACCCTTCTACCGACGGCAAAATCTGATGCTTCGAACCCTGTCCATCCGCGATTTCGTTATTGTTGATTCGATTGAACTGGAATTTTCCCCTGGCTTCACAGTCTTCACCGGCGAAACCGGTGCCGGTAAATCCATCCTGATTGATGCACTGACGCTGGCGCTGGGCGGCCGGGGCGATGGCAGCATGGTGCGCGAGGGCGCGTCCAAAGCCGATATCACAGCCGATTTCGCGGTGACGCCGCAGGCACAAGCCTGGCTGGCCGCGAATGAATTCGCGGTGGAGGAGGGCGGCGCCTTGCTGCGCCGGGTGATCGACAACGCCGGCCGTTCCAAGGCTTTCATCAACGGCATCGCGGCGACGGCGGGGCAGTTGCGCGAGCTGGGCGATATGCTGGTGGACATCCACGGCCAGCACGCGCACCAGTCCCTGCTCAAGACCGATTCGCAGCGCGAGCTGCTGGACAACCAGTGCAGCGCCAATGTGCGCGACGTGACGGCGGCTTACCGCGCCTGGCGCGCGCTGTCGAAGCAGCTGGAGGAATACGAGGCCAATGCGGCCAACCTGCAGTTCGAGCGCGAACGCCTGGAGTGGCAGGTGGCGGAGCTGGACAAGCTGGCGCCGAAAAAAGGCGAGTGGGCCGATATCGGCAACGAGCATTCGCGCCTGTCGCATGCGGCCAGCCTGCTGGAGGGCGCGCAGGAGGCGCTGGGCGTGCTGTCCGAATCGGACGAGCACCCGGTGCTGTCGCAGGTGACGGCCATCGGGTCGCGCTTGGGCAAGCTGGTGTCGGTCGATGCCGAGCTGCAGCCGGTGGTGGACTTGCTGGAGTCGGCCCGCATCCAGCTGCAGGAGTCGGTGTACGCACTGAATAACTATATGGACCGGGTGGAGCTGGACCCGGCGCGCCTGCGCGAAGTCGATGCGCGCATGGAGGCGCTGCATTCGGCCTCGCGCAAATTCCGCGTGCCGGCGGACGAGCTGCCGGACGAGCATGTGCGCCTGAGCGAAAAGCTGGCGCAACTGGCCGATGCGGCCGACCTGGAAGGCTTGCGCAAGCAGGAAGAAAAACTGAAAGCGTCCTACCTGGCGGTGGCGGCGGAGCTGTCGGCCGCGCGCGCGGCTGGGGCGGCGGTGCTGGGCGCTGCCGTCACCCAGGGCATGCAGGAGTTGAGCATGGGCGGCGGGCGTTTCGAAATCGCGCTGCGGCCGTGCGAGCCGACGGCTTATGGCGTGGAGCAGGTGGAGTTCCTGGTGGCCGGCCATGCCGGCGTGGCGCCGCGCCCGTTGGCCAAGGTGGCATCCGGCGGCGAGCTGGCGCGCATCTCGCTGGCGATTTCCGTGATTACTTCGCATGCGACCACGGTGCCGACCTTGATCTTCGACGAAGTCGACAGCGGCATCGGCGGCGGCGTGGCGGAAGTGGTGGGCCGCCTGCTCAAGCGCCTGGGCCAGGAGCGCCAGGTGCTGTGCGTGACGCACTTGCCGCAGGTAGCGAGCCAGGGCAACCAGCACTTCCAGGTGGCCAAGGGCACCTCGGACAACGGCCGCACCGCCTCGCGCATCGAAGTGCTGGACCAGAAGGCGCGCATCGAAGAGGTGGCGCGCATGCTGGGCGGCCTGGAAATCACGGCGACAACACGCAAGCACGCGCGCGAGCTGCTGGCTTCTTAAGCGGGGCCTCTTGCGGCAGGCCGTCGAATCGGAATTCGGCGGCGTCATGCAGCTTCCATGCGCCGCCGCCGGTGAAATGCAGCACGTGGGTGTGGTGGCGCAACACGGCAGGGCGGTGGGCGATGCTGATCACGGTGGTTCCGCTCTCGCGCAGGCGGATATACAGCGACGCTTCATTGGCGCTGTCGAGCGCGCTGGTGGCTTCGTCCAGGATGACGATTGCCGGCTCGTGCACCAGCACGCGTGCGAACGCCAGTCGCTGCTGCTCGCCGACCGAGAGTATCTTTTCCCAGTCCTGCACCGCGTCCAGGCCGCCCACTTGTTCGATGAGGTGCGGCAGCTGCACTGTCTGCAGGATGTCCGTCAGCTGTTCGTCGCTCAGGTCCGTGGCTTCGCTCGGGTAGATGATCTGGCTGCGCAGCGTGCCGTGCTGCAGGTAGGGCTGTTGCGGCAGGAAGAAAAAGTCTTCCATGGGCGGGTGCTGGATTTCGCCGCTGCCGCTGCGCCACAGTCCCGCAATGGCACGCAGCAGGGAGCTTTTGCCGCAGCCGCTCTCGCCGGTGATCAGCAGGGCATCGCCCGGTTGCAGGGCGAGGTTCAGGTCCTTGATCAGGACCCGCTCCGATTGCGGCGGGTACAGGGTGAGGGATTCCAGCGCCAGGTGCCGGCCTGGCTTGCGTTCGATGCACGGTGCGCTGGCGGCTGCTTCGCCCGTCGCGGATGCGCCGGGGGCGGCCTCCGGCTCCGCATTGGGCAGCACCAGGGCCGACAAGGTTTGCAGGCGCCCCAGGCCCGCGACGAAGCGGCTCAGGCTTTCAAAGTTCTCGACGATGACGCCGACGGCGGCGAGGACGGCGGCAAAGGCGCCGACGACCTGGGTGGCGCGGCCCACTTCCAGTTGGCCGGACAAGACGTCCTGCGCCAGGATGATGCCGGGGATGACCAGGGTCAGTTGGCTGAAGCTGCGCTGGAACAGGTTGAGCGATCGCTGTTTGACGATCAGGCGGGAAAAGTTGTGGATCACTTTTTCGAACCGGGTGTCGATATGCGCGCGCTCTTGCGCCTCGCCGCGATAGAAGGCGATGGACTCGGCGTTTTCGCGCAGGCGCATCAGGCTGAAACGGAAGTCCGCCTCGCGCCGCAGTTGCCAGAAATTCAGGTGGATCAGCGGCTTGCCGAACACCCAGAGCGCGACCACCGTGCCGACCAGCGCGTACACCACCAGTACCCCCACCAGCATGTGCGAAATGGACCACAGCACCGCGCTGAATGCCACCAGCTGCATGATCGACCCGAGGAAGATCAGCAGGAAGTGGGTGGAGCGGCCGGTGAAGGTGTTGATATCCTCGCTGATCCGCTGGTCGGGGTTGTCGATCTCGCTGTTCGCGCCCAGCTCATAGTATTTACGCGCGTCCAGGTAGCCGTCCAGGAAGCGGCCGGTGAGCCAGCGCCGCCACTGGTTGGCGAACAGGTCGCGCATAAAGTAATAGAAGGCATACACCGGCACTGCGAACGCCAGCACCAGCAGGCAATCGCGCACCGAGTTCCAGAACCGGTCGCCGTTGCGAGCCGCCAGCGCCGAGGTCATTTCACCCGTTTGCTCGTTCAGCATGACCGCCAGCTTGGTCTCAACCAGCATCAGTACGATCAGGAGCGCCAGCAGGCACCAGGCGCGCTTCTTCTCCCCGCCCAGCCAATAGGGTTTCGCCACCTTGAGGAACTGCCTCCAGGCGGCGAGCGACAAGGGAGAGGGCCGGCGGGCTTTGACGGGCGTTTTCATGCATCTAAGATATGTCGCGGCTTGCAAGCGTTCAGTGCGGAAACAGACATAAGATGCCCAGGTGTTGTCGATTTCCCGTCTTCCCGTTCGTCGTATACAGGCAGTACCCCCAACCTTTGAGGAGACGACATGAACAAATCAGTCATTTTCAACCTGCCGGTCAGGGAGATGGAGAAGTCGCGCGCCTTCTTTTCCGCGCTGGGCTTCACCTTCCGGCAGGAGTTCTGCAGCGAGGAGGCGGCGTTCATGAACATCGCCGGCGACACGGTCCAGGCCATGCTGATGACGGAGCCCTTTTTCCGGTCGCTGACCAACAAGCCCGTGGTGCGGGCGCAAGAGGGCAATGAGGTCATCATCTGCCTGAGCTGCGAAAGCCGCGCCGAGGTGGATAGCCTGATTGCCAGGGCGCTCGCCGCCGGCGCCACCACCCCGCACCCGCCCGAGGACGAGGGTTTTATGTACCACCAGGGCTTCGAGGATATCGACGGCCATCTCTGGAACCTGGTCTGGGTGGCGCCGCAGGATTGAATTTATAATGGTTGGCTAACAAATCAGAAAAGAGCCACCAATGCCGTTTGCCAAAGAACCTCCGATCCCCCAGGGCGCCGTCACCCAGACCGCCGTCGTCCTGGTCAACCTTGGCACCCCGGACGCGCCAACGCGCGGGGCCGTGCGCCGCTACCTGAAAGAATTCCTGTCCGACCCGCGCGTGGTGGAAATCCCGAAAGCGGTCTGGTGGTTCATCCTGAACGGCATCATCCTGCCGTTCCGCTCCGGCCAGTCGGCGCAAAAATACGCCTCGATCTGGACCAGCGAAGGCTCGCCGCTGAAGTTCCACACCCAGGCGCAAGCCAAACTGCTGCGCGGCCTGCTTGGCGAGCGCGGCCACAACGACGTGACCGTGGCCATGGCCATGCGCTACGGTTCGCCCTCGCTGCCGGAAGTGCTGGACAAGCTGAAAGCCGACGGCCACGACCGCATCCTGGTCCTGCCGGCCTATCCGCAATACTCCGGCACCACCACCGCCTCGGTCAGCGACGCCGTGTTCGACCACTATAAAAAGGTGCGCAACATCCCCGAGCTGCGTTTCGTGCGCGACTACCACGACCACGACGCGTATGTGGATGCCCTGAAAAAGACCGTGCTGGCCTATTGGGAAACCCATGGCCGGGGCGACAAGCTGCTGATGAGCTTCCACGGCGTACCCAAGCGCACCATCGACCTGGGCGACACCTACCAGGCCGAATGCCTGGAAACGGCGCGCCTGCTGGCGGAGAAGCTGCGCCTGGACGCGAACCAGTACCTGGTCACGTTCCAGTCCCGTTTCGGCAAGGCCGAGTGGCTGCAGCCCTACACCGCCCCCACCGTGGCCCAGCTGGCCAAGGACGGCGTACGCAAGCTGGACGTGATTTGCCCGGGCTTCACCAGCGACTGCCTGGAAACCCTGGAAGAAATTGCCATGGAGGTAAGGCACGACTTCCTGTCCAACGGCGGCAAGGAATTCAACTATATCCCTTGCCTGAACAGCCATCCGGCCTGGATCGCGGCCCTGACCGAGATTGCCGAGCAGCACATGATCGGTTGGCCGACCATGTCGTCCATGCGCAAGCCGCGCAGGTAAGACCTTTGTTAGCACTTGCAGGAGACGAGTGCTAACCTGCTAAAATAGCTGGTTAGGGGATGAGTTCGCTGAAGATGATCAGCGCCGTAGCAATGAAGCTCCAGGCGATGACCGATGCTGTTATAAATGGCAACTTCATAGTGCGCTCCGAGGGGGCGGCGTCCACGCGCCGCATAGATACATCTTAGTCAAAACCCCCGGTAAACGTATCTCTGAGTTTTGTAATATTTGTAACTCTGCTGTTACAGGATCCATCCCGCCGGCGTGCGCCGGGCCTTTGCGCGCAGGGGCAGAATACCCCTTGAAAAGGCATGGGTAAGCCCCATTTCTTGCGCGTGCAGTAGTCAACCAAATATGTTTTTGTAGGAGTCTTTTAGATGCAAGACCAGGAAAACCAGCCAAGCCAGAACCCTGAAGTAGTGGAACAGGCCGACGTCCAGGCGACTCCAGCCGAAGCTCCAGCAATGTCTGACCTGGAAGCGCAGCTGTCCGCGACCGAGGCAAAACTGGCCGAAATGCACGACGCATTCATGCGCGCCAAAGCCGAAGGCGAAAACATCCGCCGCCGCGCCCAGGAAGATGTGGCCAAAGCCCACAAATTTGCTGTCGAGAGCTTCGCCGAAGCCATGGTGCCGGTGAAAGACAGCCTGGAAATGGCCCTGAAAGTGGAAAACCCGACCCTGGAATCGCTGAAAGAAGGCGTCGAAATGACCCTGAAACAGCTGAATTCCGCCTTCGAGCGCAACCGCCTGATCGAAGTCATGCCGGCGGCCGGCGAAAAGCTGGACCCGAACAAGCACCAGGCCGTGGCCATGGTGCCTGCCGAGCAGGAAGCGAATACCGTTGTAGCAGTGCTGCAAAAGGGTTACATGATTGCGGACCGCCTGCTGCGTCCCGCCATCGTGACGGCTGCCCAGCCAAAGTAAGCACTTGAAATCACACTAGATTTTCCACATATAACAAGCAATCAAAACTTCGTATTTAAAGGAAGAACATATCATGGGCAAGATTATCGGTATTGACCTGGGCACCACCAACTCCTGCGTCGCCATCATGGAAAATGGCACGCCGAAGGTTATCGAGAATGCAGAAGGCGCGCGTACCACCCCTTCCATCATCGCCTACCAGGAAGACGGTGAAATCCTGGTTGGCGCACCAGCCAAACGCCAGGCAGTGACCAACCCGAAGAACACCCTGTTCGCGGTGAAGCGCCTGATCGGCCGTAAATTCCAGGAGAAGGAAGTCCAGAAGGACATCTCCCTGATGCCTTACGAGATCATGAAGGCCGATAACGGCGACGCATGGATCGGCGTGCGCGACAAAAAGCTGGCTCCTCCGCAAATTTCCGCGGAAGTGCTGCGCAAGATGAAGAAGACCGCTGAAGACTACCTGGGCGAAGAAGTGACCGAAGCGGTCATCACCGTGCCTGCGTACTTCAATGACTCGCAGCGCCAGGCGACCAAAGACGCCGGCCGTATCGCCGGCCTGGAAGTCAAGCGCATCATCAACGAACCTACCGCAGCTGCGCTGGCGTTCGGCCTGGACAAGACCGACAAGGGCGACCGCAAGATCGCCGTGTATGACTTGGGCGGCGGTACTTTCGACGTGTCGATCATCGAAATCGCTGACGTGGACGGCGAGAAGCAGTTCGAAGTGCTGTCGACCAACGGCGACACCTTCCTGGGCGGCGAAGACTTCGACCAGCGCGTGATCGACTACATCATCGACGAATTCAAGAAGATCAACGGCCTGGACCTGAAAAAAGATCCAATCGCCCTGCAGCGTATCAAGGCATCGGCCGAACGCGCGAAGATCGAACTGTCGTCCTCGCAGCAGACCGAAATCAACGAGCCTTACATCGCCATGGCGAACGGCGCCCCGGTCCACCTGAACCTGAAGATGACCCGCGCCAAGCTGGAGTCCCTGGTTGAGGAACTGATCACCGCCACCATCGAGCCTTGCCGCACCGCGATCAAGGACGCCGGCGTGAAAGTGTCCGACATCGACGACATCATCCTGGTCGGCGGTATGACCCGTATGCCTAAGGTGCAGGAAAAAGTTAAAGAGTTCTTCGGCAAGGACCCACGTAAAGACGTGAACCCGGACGAAGCCGTGGCTGTTGGCGCCGCGATCCAGGGTGCAGTGCTGTCGGGCGACCGTAAAGACCTGCTGCTGCTGGACGTGACCCCGCTGTCCCTGGGTATCGAAACCCTGGGTGGCGTGATGACCAAGATGATCCACAAGAACACCACGATTCCTACCAAGTTCTCGCAAGTGTTCTCGACTGCCGACGACAACCAGCCGGCCGTGACCATCAAGGTGTACCAGGGCGAGCGTGAAATCGCAGCAGGCAACAAAGGCCTGGGCGAATTCAACCTGGAGGGCATCCCTCCAGCAGCGCGCGGTACTCCGCAGATCGAAGTGACCTTCGACATCGACGCCAACGGCATCCTGCACGTGGGCGCGAAAGACAAGGCCACCGGTAAAGAAAACAAGATCACCATCAAGGCGAACTCCGGCCTGTCCGAAGAGGAAATCCAGAAGATGGTGAAGGACGCGGAACTGAACGCGGAAGAAGACAAGAAGCTGAAGGAACTGGCCGAGTCGCGCAACCAGGCCGACGCGCTGGTGCACTCCACCCGCAAGTCCCTGACCGAATACGGCGACAAGCTGGAAGGCGGCGAGAAAGAGAAGATCGAAGCTGCGATCACCGACCTGGAAGCCACCCTGAAGGATGGCGACAAGGCAGCGATCGACGCCAAAGTGGCAGCACTGTCCGAAGCTTCGCAGAAGCTGGGCGAGAAGATGTACGCTGACATGCAGGCGCAGCAAGGCGCAGCCGGTGCTGCCGGTGCCGCAGGCGCAGGCGCAGGCGCCGCTGGCGCGGAAGCCAAGCCAGCGCAGGACGACGTAGTTGACGCCGACTTCAAGGAAGTCAAAGACAGCAAGTAAGCTTCACCATCCGGTCTGAGGTTTGACCTGCCGAGCGGCGCATCCAGAGGGGGCTCGCTCGGCTTTTTCGCATAAATTGGTACACCATGGCAAAGCGTGATTTTTACGAGATCCTCGGGGTCGCTAAGAACTCGTCCGACGACGAAATCAAAAAAGCCTATCGCAAACTCGCGATGAAATACCATCCGGACCGTAATCCGGATAACAAAGAGGCTGAGGAAAAGTTCAAGGAGGTCAAAGAGGCCTACGAGATGCTGACCAACCCGGAGAAGCGCGAAGCGTACGACCGTTACGGTCACGCCGGCGTTGACCCGAATATGGGTGGCGGCGGCGGTGGCGCCGGCTTCGGCGGTTTCGGCGACGCCTTCGGCGACATCTTCGGCGACATCTTCGGCGGCGGTGGCCGCGGCGGCCGTTCCTCCGGCCCGCAGGTTTATCGCGGCGCAGACCTGCGCTACAACCTGGAGATCACCCTGGAACAGGCCGCGCACGGCTTCGACACCACCATCCGCGTGCCGAGCTGGGACAAGTGCGACACCTGCCACGGTTCCGGCGCCAAGCCGGGCACCTCGCCGGTCACCTGTAACACCTGCGGCGGCCACGGCCAGGTGCGTATGCAGCAGGGCTTCTTCAGCATCCAGCAGACCTGCCCCAAGTGCCACGGCACCGGCAAGATCATTCCTGAGCCATGCCCATCGTGCTCAGGCGCGGGCCGCATCAAGCGTAACAAGACGCTGGAAGTGAAGATCCCGGTCGGTATCGATTCCGGCATGCGCATCCGCTCCACCGGCAATGGCGAGCCGGGCACCAACGGCGGACCGCCGGGCGACCTGTATGTGGAAATCCACATCAAGCCGCACAGCGTGTTCCAGCGCGAAGGCGACGACCTGCACTGCGAAATGCCGATCAGCTTCGCCAAAGCGGCGCTGGGCGGCGAGATCGAAGTGCCGACGTTGGATGGCAAGGTGTCCTTCACCATTCCGGAAGGCACCCAGTCCGGTAAGACATTCCGCCTCAAGGGCAAAGGCATCAAGGGCGTTCGTTCCGGTTATCCGGGCGACCTGTTCTGCCATGTTGCCGTTGAGACCCCGGTCAAGCTGACCGACAAGCAGAAAGAACTGCTGCGTGAATTCGAGCGATCGACCACTGAAGGTGGTTCGAAGCATAGCCCACAGACCAAGTCCTTCATGGACAAGGTCAAAGACTTCTTCGAATAAGAGACGAGTGATATGAGCGACGACGTAATGAAGCACCTGCTGGAAAACAACCGCAAATGGGCGGAAACCAAGGTCGCGCAAGACCCTGACTACTTCCGCAACCTGTCCATGGTTGGCCCGGAATACCTGTGGATCGGCTGCTCCGATTCGCGCGTACCGGCAAACGAACTGCTTGGCCTGCCGCCGGGCAAAGTGTTCGTACACCGTAACATCGCCAACGTGGTGGTGCATTCCGACCTGAACGCCCTGTCGGTGCTGCAGTTCTCCGTCGAAGTGTTGAAGGTGAAGCATGTGATCATCGTCGGCCACTACGGCTGCAAAGGCGTGCACACCGCGCTGACCGGCGGCCGTGTCGGCCTGGTCGACAACTGGCTGCGCCATGTGCAGGACGTGGCGCAGAAGCACGAGCGCTACCTCGGCTCCGCGCTGGCGGAAGTCAGCCTGCAAAGCGAGCGCCTGTGCGAACTGAACGTGGTGGAGCAAGTCACCAACGTCTGCTCGACCACCATCGTGCAGGACGCGTGGGAGCGCGGCCAGGAACTGACCGTGCACGGCTTCGTGTACGGCCTGAAGGACGGCCTGCTGCACGACCTGGGCATGAACATTTCGTCCCTGGCCGACCTGCAGCCCAGCACCGAAGCCCGCCTGGCCGCATACGCATAATGCGCGCCAAGCAGTAAGCCCCGAAGCCCGCGCAAGCGGGCTTTTTTGTTGCCAAACAAATGGGGACGTACCCCATTTTCAGATGTACACTTCTGTGCATGCTGAAAATCATCTCTACATTCATCGCCTCCTTGCGCGCGCCGTCGGCGTCGCAGTTCCAGCCGACGCCGCAACTTGTCGTCAAGGCGGGGGATGTGTTGGTGCAGCCGCTGCCGAACGGGCAGGGCTGGTCGGCGCTGAAGGTGTTTGCCGTCGATGGCGGGGCCGCGCACTACCTGACCTATGAACCCTTGCCCAACAAGCCGGTGCTGGCCGCGCTGGCGCAGGCCACGGTGCGTCTGGCGCACGCGCAGCGCGCCGCGACGTCGCTGGCGGAAGGCTGGGAGCTGATCGGCAACCAGCCGGCCAGCGCCATTGAGCTGCAAGGCTTGAAGTATATGGACTTCGAGTTGTACGTGCAGCTGACCGGTCAGGACGCCGAGACCATCATGCGCAAGGCGCGCGAGCATTTCGAACGTGCCGGCCTGCATGGCACCGAAGGCCGCCGCATTGAAGCCATCAATGAATACGGGAAAGCGATTGAGCTGTATCCCGCGTACATCGAGGCGCTGGACAAGCGCGCGTTCTACTTCATGGAACTGGGCCTGTACGAGAAGGCCTTGCGCGACCTGGAAGAATCGCTGTACATCAATGAAGAAGGCATGGCGGCCTTCTTCAGCAAGGGCGAATGCCTGATGAAACTGGGCCACCTGGACGAGGCGGCAGCCATCTTCACCGAAGGCCAGGAGCGCTTCCCCGAGCACGCCACCCAGTTCAATGAATTCCTCAAGCGCACCCGCGCCTTCGCCCTGACCGGCCGCCCGGCTTGACGCCTGGTCCGGGCTACGCGCCCAGCTCGCGCTGGAATTCCAGGAAGTCGCGCGCGGTACGGCGCGTTGCTTCCAGCATGGGCAAGTGGCCGATACCCTCCATCATGATCAGGCGCGCGTTCGGCAGGAGCGCCTTGGTAGGGGCTGCGCCTTTCGGGCTGAGGATACGGTCATCGGTTCCCCACACGATCAGGGCCGGTGTGGTGATCGGGCCTTGCAGGCCCGGCGAGCCGACCAGCTCCTTCATGATCGCCGTGTGCAGCGGGTAGTCGGCCACGGCGCGCCGTGCCAGTACATGCTTCATACAGTAGGGGAAGTAAGGCGGCTTGGAC
Organism: Pseudoduganella guangdongensis; assembly: GCF_009857475.1. Taxonomy (GTDB): domain Bacteria; phylum Pseudomonadota; class Gammaproteobacteria; order Burkholderiales; family Burkholderiaceae_D; genus Rugamonas; species Rugamonas guangdongensis. The sequence goes on from NZ_WWCJ01000001.1 coordinate 230,167, forward strand.
ATGCAGGCCGCCATCAGCGCTTCGAAAGCGTCCGCTGCGGGTACCAGCAAAGGCATCCTGCCCTCGGTATGATAGTGCTCGAAGGCTGGGGACTCCATCGCTTCATCGGTGCCGCCGGGATCAAGCAGCCACAGGCTCTTTACCTGTTGCGGATAGCGCGCCGCATATTCGGCGGAGATGAAGCCGCCCATCGAATTGCCGCCCATATGGAAGCGCTCCACGCCCAGTTGCGCCATGAAGGCGCGCAGGTTTTCCACCTGGGTCGCCATATCGTGCCTGGCGCTGGGATCGCGCCGCGCATCGCCAAAGCCCGGCAGGTCGGGGATGATGACGCGGTAGCGGCCCACCAGATGCGCTGCGATGCGCGTGAAGTTGTCCTTGTCGCCGGCGAAGCCGTGCACCAGCAGCAGTACCTCGTCGCCCGAGCCGCCCTCCAGGTAAGGCAGGGAGGCTTGCCGCAGGGTCAGCCGGGCGCGCTTGCGTTCCAGCGCCAGTGCCGCACGTGCCATTGGAACAGGCAGTAATCGGTTGGCCGCCGCCAGGGCCAGCGCTGCGCCGCCTAATGCGTACACTAAGAACATCCTGCCTCCATATTGACTTGTTATTAACGCAAAATTATAGTCTGCCAAACCATTCAGGGGGCGGCGATGGAATACGATGTGGTGATCGTAGGGAGCGGCTTCGGCGGCATCTGCAGCGCGATCAAGCTGAAAGAAGCAGGCATCGACAATTTCGTCATGCTGGAAAAGGACGAGGAATTCGGCGGCACCTGGCGCGTCAACAGCTATCCCGGCGCCGCATGCGACATCCCGAGCCACCTGTATTCCTTCTCCTTCGCGCAGAACGCGCACTGGAGCCGCCTGTTCCCGCGCCAGGATGAGCTGCTGGCCTACACCCAGCGCGTGGTGCAGGACTATGCGCTGGAACCGCACCTGCGCCTCGGCCACGCACTGCAATCGGCGCAGTTCGACGAAGCGAGCGGCTGCTGGCGCCTTTCCACCAGCAAGGGCGAATACATCGCCCGCACGGTCATCTTCGCCATCGGCCTGCTGGGCCGCCCTAGCAAGCCGCATTTCCCGGGCGCGGAGCGCTTCCGCGGCGCCAGCTTCCATTCCGCCCAGTGGGACCACAGCATCGACCTGCGCGGCAAGCGCGTAGCGGTGATCGGCAGCGGCGCCAGCGCAGTACAGTTCGTGCCCGAGATCCAGCCGCAGGTGCAGCAACTGGACCACTACCAGCGCACCGCGCACTGGGTGCTGCCGCGCCCGGACCGCGCCGTCACCCGCATCGAGCAATGGCTGCTGGTTCGCGTGCCACCCTTGCAGCAACTGTACCGCGCCAAGCATTACGTGCAGTTCGAATCGCGCGTGGTCATGTTCCTGTTCATGCCGGTGCTGGCGAAGGTGATGGAGTGGCAGGCCCTGCGCCACCTCAAGCGCCAGGTGCCCGACCCGTCGCTGCGTGCCAAGCTGGTGCCGGACTACACGCTCGGCTGCAAGCGCGTGCTGCTGACCAATGACTACTACCCGGCGCTCGGGCAGCCCAACGTTAAGGTGCTGAAGGACGGTATCCGCGAAATCCGCGATCACAGCATCGTCACCGGCAGCGGCGAAGAGCGCCCGGTCGATGTGATCATCTACGCCACCGGCTTCGATGTGGAGCATGCCTATGGCCCGATCGAGTTGCGCGGCCGCGAAGGCCGCAGCTTCGCGCAAGCGCTGGAAGAAGGCGCCGGCGCCTACAAGGGCGCCACCGTGGCGGGCTTCCCCAACTTCTTCATGATCACCGGCCCCAACACCCTGCTGGGCCACAACTCCATGGTGTACATGATCGAATCCAGCGTGCGCTACGCGGTGGACGGCGTGCGCCAGGTGCTGCAAGGCCGCCTGCATTCGGTCGAGGTGCAGCCGGAAGTGCAAAGCGCCTACAACCGCACACTGCAGCGCAAGCTCAAAGGAACGGTATGGCACACCGGCTGCAAGAGCTGGTACCTCGATTCACGCGGCCGCAACCTGGTGATCTGGCCCGGCTTCACCTTCCACTATCGCCACCTCACCCGCCGCTTCGATATTGGCAGCTACACCGTGCGCCGCGCGGCGGCCGAGCGCCTGCTCTAATCGGTTGCCATGGTAACCATTGGTCCCTGCCCGCATCGATCGAAGAAGCAGGCTACAAAGAAGGCGTCCCCGTCGGCGTGCGCAGCATTGCGGTGAACCAGCAAACGGCGCAGCTTGAGATTACGCTGGATCAGCCGCCGTTTGCTGGCCAGACGTTCTATATGGCGCCGGCCTGGGACAAGGATGGCTACATCGTCTGGCGTTGCCTGCACGGCGACATCCAGTAAAGGCTGCTACCGGCAGCTTGCCGTTATAGCGCCGCCGACCCGTTTAGCCTGTAATTAAAACGCCAGCAGGCGGACGGCGGGGATTGTGACCGCCGCCAGCAGCGTTTGCAAGGTGATCAGGGATGCCATCAGGCGCGCATCGCCGCCTAGCTGGCGGGCCATGATGTAGGCGTTGGGGGCGGTGGGCAGGGCGCAGTAGAAGCAGGCGGCCAGCGTGACGGCTTCGCTGACGCCGAACCACGCGCACACTTGCGCCGCGACCAAAGGCAGCGCCATTAGCTTGAGCGCGGAAGTGAGCGCCAGGGCGGCGGGGCGCAGCCCTTCCAACGAGAACACCAGGCCGCTGCCGACGCACAGCAGGCCCAGCGCGAGGGCTGATTTACCGAGGATGTCCAGGGTGTTCAGGAGCGGCGCCGGCAAGGCCAGGCCGCCCACGCTGGCGCCAATGCCGGCCAGTGTGGCGAGGATGATGGGATTGGTGGCCAGCGTTTTCGCCACGGCGGACGGCGCCACCTTGCGCCCGCTCCACCACGACAGCGCCAGGATCGAGATCACATTCACCACCGGCAGGCAAAGCGCCAATGCCAGCATCACCAGCGCGTTAATCTGCGGCGGGAACAGCAGCGCCGAGACGGCAATGCCGAAATAGCTGTTGGGCCGCATCGCGCCCTGGATCACGGAGGAGCGGCTGGCGTCAGGCAGGCCGCGCCAGGGCAGCAGCAACAATAACGTCAGTCCGACCACGATCAAGGTCGGCAACAAGGTGGCCAGCGCCAGTTCGCCCACCATCCGGCCCTGGAAGTCGAGCTTTGCGATGCCGGTGAACAGCAGGGCGGGGAAGGCGATGAAATAGGAGAACTTCTCCATCGAAGGGAAGAAGTCCTCCGGCATCCACTGCGCACGGCGGATCGCCACGCCCAGCATGATCAGCAGGAAAACCGGGAGGATGGCGGCCAGCATCCCGGCGCGCGCTTAAAGGGCCTTGAGCTGGCGGTCGTGCCAGCGCGAGAGGGTGAGCAGGGCGGCCGCGCCACCCAGCAGCGCCATGAACATGTCCGACTGCGTATCCCACTGGTCGCCCTGGGTGCCGAGGAATTCGTCCGCACCCTGGCCCAGCGCCACGGCGGCGCCCCATTCGATCAGCTCATAGGTGGCGCTGATCGCCAGCACAATGCAGATCACGATGAAGCCCAGCATCTTGCCGCGCGCGACGTGGCGCCCGCGCAGCAGGATTTCGCGCGCCACCATGGCGGGGATGAAGCCCTGCGCAAAGTGGCCGATCCGGTCGTAGGGGTTGCGCGACAGGCCAAGCCATTGCTGCAGGTCGAAGCCGAACGGCACGCGCGCGTAGGTGTAGGCACCGCCCACCATCAGAATCACGCAATGCACCGCCACCAGCGCATACAGCAGGTCCGTCAGGCGGTAGCTGCGGTAGGTTGCAGCCAGCAGCGGCACGGCGATCAGCACGGGCGCCACTTCCAGCCACCAGGTCACGCGGTCATAAGGCGCCATGCCGGACCATGCCAGCACTGCGCACACCACGGCGAGCAGCATCAGGTGGAAGGGGGAAGTCGTGCGCTCCATAAACGGTCCAGTATTCTGCAAAAGTCGCATATTAATATCAAAAACGATTCGTTTCCAACGCAATCGGGGCGACATAGACTGCAGCCATGAAACGCCAGCATTTTGACATCAATATCCTCGACGCGCCCCTCGGCGCCGAAATCAGCGACTACAAGTTGCGGCAAGACCTGGACGAGGACGACGCCGACCGCCTGCAATCGGCCCTGGCCGACCACTACCTGCTGGTGTTCCGCCGCCAGCGCCTGGCGCCGCGCTGGCAGCAAGCGCTGGGGCGGCGCCTGGTGGCCCACTCGCTGGCATCGGAAGGCGAAGTGGCCTTGTTCGCCAACCTGCAACTGGCCTACGACACCCTGCCGGCCGCCTTGCGGCGCGTGGTGCACCGCGCGCGCGCCGAGCAGGATGGCGCGGCGGGACCGCTGCCGCTGGTGCGCCTGCATCCTGAAACCGGCCGCCGCTCCCTGCTGGTGGCCGATCCCGCCACCACGCGCCTGGTCGGCGCCAGCGCCGCCGAGAGCGACGAAGTGCTGCACGAACTGCAGGCCCATGCCGTGCGCCCGCAGCACCTGTACCGCCACCACTGGCAGCCGCAAGACCTGCTGTTCTGGGATCCGCACAGCGTGACGCCGGTGCCCGCCATGTGATGCTGGCGCGGTTCTTGCAAGTCAGGAGGCATGAACCGTCAGCTACGCATCGTTTTGATCCATCCCGCGCACGAAAGCGAGGCACGCGCCCACGCCCTGCATAGCGGGCTGGCGGAGGCTGGCTACGAGCTGCTGGCCTCCTTGCCCGCCGATTTCCACCTGCCCGAACACATCGCCCGCCTGCAGCCCGACATGATCATTGTCGACGCCGAGTCGGACGCGCGCGACGTGCTGGAGCACATCGTCATCGCCACCCGCGATGAGCGCCGCCCCATCGTCATGTTCACCGAAGACGACAAGGCCTCCTCCATGGAGGCCGCCATGGCAGCCGGCGTTTCCGCCTATGTGGTGGCGGGCCTGCAGCCGGAGCGGGTGAAACCGGTGCTGGACGTGGCGCTGATGCGCTTCCGCCGCGAACAACAACTGCTGGACGAGCTGGAAGGCACGCGCCTGAAACTGGCCGAGCGCAAGGTGATTGACCGCGCCAAGGGCATCTTCATGTCGCGCCACGACATGACGGAAGACCAGGCTTTCCAGAAGCTGCGCAGCATGGCCATGAACAAGAACCTGAAGCTGGCCGAACTGGCCCAGCGTATCCTGGACGCGGAGGATTTGCTGGGCTGATGCACCGTTCTGGTGCGCGGCCCGGCAGGAGTGAAGGCATGCAGATCGAAAAAGACATAGTCAGGGTAGGCTTTAACCCGCTCACCGATTGCGCCTCGCTGGTGATGGCGTCGGTGCTGGGGCTGGACCGCAAGCACGGCATCCGCATCGTATTGAGCAAGGAGACCTCCTGGGCCGGCGTGCGCGACAAGCTGCTCACCGGCGAGCTCGATGCGGCCCACGCGCTGTACGGCCTGGTGTACGGCACCCAGCTCGGCATCGGCAGCGCGCGGCGCGATATGGCGATCCTGATGAATTTGAACCGCAACGGCCAGGCCATCACCCTCTCGCGCCGCCTGTTCGAGGAGGGCATACGGGACGGCGCCGGCGTGGCCGCCCTGGCGCATGAACGCCAGTTGCGCTGGGCGCAGACTTTCCCCACCGGCACCCACGCCATGTGGCTGTATTACTGGCTGGCCGCGCACGGCGTGCATCCGCTGCGCGAGGCGCGCGTGATCACGGTGCCGCCGTCGCAGATGGCGACCAACCTGGCCGCCGGGCATATGGACGGCTTTTGCGCCGGCGAGCCCTGGAACCACCGCGCCGTGATGGACGGCGTAGGCGTGACCATCGCCACCAGCCAGCAAATCTGGCCCGACCATCCGGAGAAGGTGCTGGCCTGCACCCAGGACTTCGTGCGGCGCCACCCGAACACCGCGCGTGCCCTGGTGGCCGCCGTGCTGGAAGCGAGCCGCTGGATCGACGCCAGCGCCGCCAACCGCATGGCGATGGCCGAGATCATCTCCGCCGTCCACTACGTCAACACCAGCAAGGAAGTAATCTGGCAGCGCATTCTCGGCCATTATGAGGACGGCATGGGCCGCAGTTGGGAAGATACGCACAGCATGCGCTTCCACCAGGAAGGCGCGGCCAACTTCCCCTACCTGTCGGACGGCATGTGGTTCATGACCCAGCACCGGCGCTGGGGCCTGCTCAAGGCCGCGCCGGACTACCTGGGCATAGCGCTCAAGGTGCACCAGGTGGCGCTCTATAAAGAGGCGGCCGAGATCACGGAAACGGCGATCCCGGACAGCACGCTGCGCAGCTCGGTGCTGATGGATGGCAGTATTTGGGATGGCCGCCACCCCGAGCGCTACGCGGAATCGTTCGCGATCCGCGCCTGAGATGGTGCAGGCCATGCGCTATTGCAGTGCACCATTCTTGGGCGTGATGCACCTTCAAATGGCGAAAAGCCGCCGCCGCGCACCCCGCGCACGGCCATTCCCTAGGGAAGAGCAGCTGGCACGGCTCTTGCAAAGCATAGGTAAAGCACCGGTCTAACGACGGATCGGCAACCGGACAACGGCGTCCGCGCGGCACGGCCATCGATGGCCCGTGCTGCGCGGACGCCTTTTTGTTTTCAGGGGCATACCATGGCCAGTAAAGCGACCAGCATCAAACTGTTTTCGTTCTCTTCGCCGCAGATGCGCGCCTTCCACCTTACCTGGATGGCGTTCTTCGTCTGCTTCTTCGCATGGTTCGCCTGCGCGCCGCTGATGCCCGTGATTAAAGGGGAATTCGGCCTGACCGCAGCGCAAATCGCCAATATCAATATCGCGGCGGTGGCCATCACCATCATCGTGCGCCTCATCATCGGCCCGCTGTGCGACCGTTACGGCCCGCGCAAGGCGTACACCGGCTTGCTGCTGCTGGGCGCCATTCCGGTGCTGGGCGTGGCTGCCGCGCAGACGTACGAGAGCTTCCTCTTCTTCCGCCTGCTGATCGGCGCGGTGGGCGCCAGCTTCGTCATCACGCAGTATCACACCTCGGTCATGTTCGCGCCCAACGTAGTCGGCACCGCCAATGCGGCAGCCGCGGGCTGGGGCAACGCGGGCGGCGGCGTGGTGCAGTCCACCATGCCGATGATCATGGCCGCCATGGTCATGCTGGGCGTGGGCGAAACCATGGGCTGGCGCGCCGCCCTGGTAGTACCGGGCGTACTGATGCTGGTCATGGCTTTCCTCTACTACCGCTTCACGCAGGACTGCCCGGACGGCAACTACGCCGAGCTGCGCGCCGCCGGCATTGAACTGGAAGGCGGCAAGAAAGGCGGCTGGGCGAGCTTCAAGCTGGCCGCCGGCAACTACCGCGTGTGGATGCTGTTCGTGACCTACGGCGCCTGCTTCGGCGTCGAGATCTTCATCCACAACATCGCCGCCATCTACTACGTGGACACCTTCAAGCTATCCCTGGCGCAGGCCGGCATGGCGGCCGGCAGCTTCGGTTTGCTGGCGCTGTTTGCCCGCGCGCTGGGCGGCTGGCTGTCGGATAAAGCGGCCCTGCGCGGCAGCCTGAATAGTCGCGTCACGTTGTTGGTGGTGATGATGCTGGGCGAGGGTATCGGCCTGCTGTTCTTCTCCAAAGCGGACAGCGTGCTGTTCGCCGTGATCGCGATGCTGGTGTTCGGCCTGTTCACCCACATGGCATGCGGCGCCACCTACGCGCTGGTGCCCTTCATCGACAAACGCGCATTGGGCGGCGTGGCCGGCATCATCGGCGCAGGCGGCAATGTCGGCGCGGTGGCGGCGGGCTTCCTGCTGAAAGGCACCGGCAATACCCAGCAAACCCTTTGGATTCTCGGCGTACTCGTCGCCTTGTCCGCCCTGTGCGCCCTGGCCGCACGGTTCAGCGCATCCACCGTGGAAGAACACGCCATCGCAGGAGCCGCAGCATGAAAATCGTCGTCATCGGCCACGGCATGGTCGGCCACCAATTCCTGAAAAGCCTGCCGCGCGACAGCGGCGCGCAGGTCACCGTGCTGTGCGAGGAAGCGCGCCCCGCCTACGACCGCGTGCACCTGTCGGAGTTCTTCAGCGGGAAGAGCGCGGACGAGCTGTCGCTGGTCGAGCCGGGCTTCTTCGAGCGCGACGACATGGTGCTGCGCCTGAATGCGCGCGCCCTGGCGATCCACCCGGACGCGCGCAAGGTCAGCGTCAGCGACGGCACGGTGCTCGCATACGACAAGCTGGTGATCGCCACCGGCTCCTTCCCCTTCGTGCCGCAGATTGAAGGCAAGGACCGCAAGGACTGCTTCGTCTACCGCACCATTGAAGACCTGGAGGCGATGCAGGAATGCGGTGCGCGCTCGAAAACCGGCGTCGTGATAGGCGGCGGCCTGCTTGGGCTGGAATGCGCCAAGGCGCTGCGCGACATGGGCCTGGAAACGCACGTGGTGGAATTCGCGCCGCGCCTGATGGCGGTGCAGGTGGATGACGGTGGCGGCCGCGTGCTGCGCAAGAAGATCGAAGAGCTGGGCGTGACTGTCCACACCGGCAAGAACACCAGCGCCATCGTGGCGGGCGAGGGTGCGACCCACCGCATGCAGTTTGCCGACGGCAGCGCGCTGGACACCGACATGATCGTATTCTCCGCCGGCATCCGCCCGCGCGACTACCTGGCGCGCGAATGCGGGCTGGAAGTCGGGCCGCGCGGCGGCATCGCCATCAACAACCATTGCCAGACCAGCGATGCGAACATCTACGCCATCGGCGAATGCGCGCTGTGGAACGGCATGGTGTACGGCCTGGTGGCGCCGGGCTACGACATGGCACGCGTCGCCGCGCGCCATATCCTGGGCGATAGCGCGGCCGAATTCGGCGGCGCCGACATGAGCACCAAGTTGAAGCTGATGGGCGTGGACGTTGCCAGCATCGGCGACCCGCACGCCAAGGCGGAAGGCGCGCGCTCCTACCAGTTCACCGACGAACGCAAGCAGGTCTACAAGAAGATCGTCGTGTCCGATTGCGGCAAGTACCTGCTGGGCGGCGTGATGGTGGGCGATGCCGGCGAGTACGGCACCCTGCTGCAAATGATGCTGAACAAGATCGAACTGCCGGAGGCGCCGGAATTCCTGATCCTGCCGCAATCGGACGGCGCCGCCAAGCCGGGGCTGGGCGTGGACGCGCTGCCGGCCAGCGCGCAAATCTGCTCCTGCAACGATGTATCGAAGGGCGCCATCTGCGATGCGGTGGCCGGCGGCGCCACCAGCATCGGCGCCATCAAGAAATGCTGTGGCGCTGGCACGTCCTGCGGCGGTTGCGTGCCGCTGGTGACGCAGATCATGAAGGCCGAGATGAAAAAGCTCGGCATGGACGTCAACAACCACGTTTGCGAACACTTTGCCCACTCGCGCCAAGAGCTGTTCCACCTGATCCGCGTAGGGCAGATCAAAGCGTTTGACGACCTGCTGGCGCGCCACGGCAAAGGCCTGGGCTGCGACGTCTGCAAGCCGCTGGCGGCCAGCATATTCGCGACCTGCTGGAACGACTTCGTGCTGAAGAAGGAGCACGCCAGCCTGCAGGACTCGAACGACTACTTCCTCGGCAATATCCAGAAAGACGGCACCTACTCCGTGGTGCCGCGTATGCCGGGCGGCGAAGTCACGCCGGAAGGGCTGATCGCGGTCGGCCAGGTTGCCAAGAAATACGGCCTGTACACCAAGATCACCGGCGGCCAGCGCGTCGACCTGTTCGGCGCGCGCGTCGAGCAACTGCCGCAGATCTGGGAGGAACTGATCGCCGCCGGCTTCGAGACCGGCCACGCCTACGGCAAATCGCTGCGCACCGTGAAGTCCTGCGTCGGTTCCACCTGGTGCCGCTACGGCGTGGACGACTCGGTCGGCCTGGCGATCGAACTGGAAAATCGCTACAAGGGCCTGCGCACGCCGCACAAGATCAAGTTCGGCGTGTCCGGCTGCACCCGCGAATGCGCCGAAGCGCAAGGCAAGGACGTCGGCATCATCGCCACCGAGAAGGGCTGGAACCTGTACGTGTGCGGCAACGGCGGCATGAAACCGCGCCACGCCGAGCTGCTGGCCTCCGACCTGGACAAGGCCACGCTGGTCGCCTACATCGACCGCTTCCTCATGTTCTACAGCCGCACGGCGGATCGCCTGCAGCGCACCAGCACCTGGCGCGAAAACCTGGAAGGCGGCCTGGATTACCTGAAAGCGGTGGTCATCGGCGACAAGCTAGGCATCAATGCCGAGATGGAGCAGGACATGCAGCGCGTGGTCGACACCTATGCCTGCGAATGGAAAGAAGCCGTCAACAATCCCGAAACGCGCGCCCGCTTCCGCCACTTCGTCAACAGCCCGGAAGCGGACAGCAACGTCGTCTTCATGGAAGAGCGCGGCCAGATCCGCCCCGCCACCGTGGAAGAACGCAAACGCATCCCAATCAAAGCCATCGCCTGAGGAGAGCAGCCATGCATCGTGACCAATCCGCCGCCGCCTGGACCGCCATCTGCAACGTAGACGAAATCGTCCCCAATACCGGCGTCTGCGCCCTATTGCAAGGCCAGCAGGTTGCCGTCTTCCGCATGAACGAAGGGGAGGGCAGTGGCAGCCGCGTCTTCGCCATCGGCAACTACGACCCCAACTCCCAAGCCGCCGTGCTTTCGCGCGGCCTGGTCGGCAACCTGGGCGAACGCCTGGTGGTCGCCTCCCCAATCTACAAGCACCACTTCGACCTGCAAACCGGCGAATGTCTGGAAGCGCCCGAGCACTCCGTGCCGACCTGGCCCGCGCGCATCGAAGGCGGAAAGGTCTGGGTCGGGGCATGAAACCCGCCCTGGTCGTCGTTGGCAACGGCATGGCCGGCATGCGCACGGTCGAAGAGCTGCTCAAGCTCGCGCCGGACATGTACGACATCACCGTGTTCGGCGCCGAGCCGCACGGCAACTACAACCGCATCCTGCTGTCGCCGGTGCTGGCGGGCGAAAAGTCGGTGGACGACATCATGCTCAACACGCGCGAATGGTACGCGCAGAACCGCATCACCCTGCACACCGGCGACCCGGTCGAGCACATCGACCGCAAACGCCGCCTGGTGCGCGCGCGCTCCGGACTGGAAGTGCGCTACGACCGCCTGCTGCTGGCAACCGGCTCGCGCCCCTTCATCATTCCCGTGCCCGGCCACCAGCTGCCGGGCGTGCTGGCCTTCCGCGACATCAACGACGTGGAGCAGATGCTGGCCGCCGCGCGCGACCACCGCCACGCCGTCGTCATCGGCGGCGGCCTGCTCGGGCTGGAGGCCGCCAATGGCCTGCAGCGCCAGGGCATGCAGGTGACCGTGGTGCACGTCACCGACACGCTGATGAACCAGCAGCTGGACAAGCCAGCTGCCCGGTTGCTGCAAAAGGCCCTGGAAGCGAAAGGCCTCACCTTCCGCATGGAAGCCCAGACCAGCGCAATCGTCGGTCCCGAGCGCGTGACTGCAGTGCGCTTTGCCGATGGCAGCGAGGTTCCGGCCGACCTGGTGGTAATGACTGCCGGTGTGCGCCCCAATATCGAACTGGCCAAAGGCAGCGGCCTGCATTGCGAACGCGCCATCGTGGTGGACGACACGCTGCAGACCTTCGACCCCCGCATCTATGCCGTGGGCGAATGCGTGCAACACCGCCGCGCTACCTTTGGCCTGGTGGCGCCGATCTGGGAGCAGGCGCGCGTGTGCGCCGCCCACCTGGCCGGCGCCGGACACCGTCGCTACGTGCAGCAGGTTACGCCGACGCGCCTGAAGGTGACAGGTGTTGACCTGTACTCGGTGGGCGACTTTATCGGCGGCGAAGGCAGCGAAGACCTGGTGCTGCGCGATCCAAGGCGCGGCGTCTACAAGCGGCTGGTGCTGGACGGCAGCCGCATCAGCGGCGCGGTGCTGTACGGCGACGTGCAGGACGGCCCCTGGTACTTTGACCTGATCCAGAACCGCACCGACATTTCGTCGATGCGAAACCATCTTCTGTTTGGGCAGGCGCTGTGCGCGCAGGCCGCATGAACCATGATTAAGACGACGTGCGCATATTGCGGTGTAGGGTGCGGGGTGACGGCGACGCCGCGTCGCGGTGGCGGTTTCGATATCGCAGGCGATGCCGCACACCCGGCCAACCAGGGCCGCTTGTGCGTGAAGGGTTCGGCGCTGGGCGAAACCATCGGACTGGAAGGCCGCCTGCTGTACCCGATGATGCGCGAACGCGGAGCAGATGGCTCGCGTGCCGCCCAGCCGCAGCGCGTGGCCTGGGGCGAAGCGCTCGACCGCGTGGCCGGAAAGTGGCGCGCCATCATCGACGAACACGGTCCCGATGCCGTGGCCTTCTACGTCTCCGGCCAGTTGCTGACGGAAGACTACTACGTCGCCAACAAACTGGTGAAAGGCTATATCGGCAGCGCCAATATCGACACCAACTCGCGCCTGTGCATGTCATCCGCCGTGGCAGGGCATAAGCGGGCGTTCGGCGAAGACGTGGTGCCCGTCAATTACGACGACATCGAGCACGCCGACATGGTGGTGCTGGTCGGCTCAAACCTGGCCTGGTGCCACCCAATCCTGTTCCAGCGCCTGACGCGCGCCAAAGAAGCGCGGCCAGAAATGAAGATCGTAGTGATCGACCCGCGCCGCACAGCGACCTGCGAGCTGGCCGACCTGCACCTGCCGATCAAGCCGGGCACGGATGTCTGGCTGTTCAACGGCTTGCTCAGCTACTTGTCCCGTATCGGCGCGGTCGACCCGGCCTTCGTCGCCGCCCGCACGAACGGCCTGGAAGACGCCCTGGCAGCCGCCGACATGTCGCCGGCCGATGTGGCACGCGCCTGCCGCGTGAACCTGCAGGACCTGATGGAGTTCTACGAATCCTTCGCTGGCACCGCGAAGGTGATCACCGGCTTCTCCATGGGCGTGAACCAGTCCAGCGCCGGCACCGACAAGGTCAATGCGATCATCAACTGCCACCTGATCGGTGGCCGGATCGGCAAGCAAGGCATGGGCCCGTTCTCGATCACCGGCCAGCCGAACGCCATGGGCGGCCGCGAGGTTGGCGGCCTGGCCAATATGCTGGCCGCGCACCTCGACCTCGACAACGCCGCGCACCGCGACGCCGTGCAAACCTTCTGGTCCTCGCCGCGCATCGCCTCCCGTCCCGGCTTGAAGGCGGTGGACCTGTTCGAAGCCATCGAATCCGGCCGGGTCAAAGCGGTTTGGGTGATCGCCACCAATCCGGTGGTCAGCCTGCCCAATGCCGACCAGGTACGGCGCGCGCTGGAGCGGTGCGAGCTGGTTGTCGTATCCGACGTGGTGCGCGATACCGACACCAACGCCTACGCCGACGTGTTGTTGCCCGCGCTGGCGTGGGGCGAGAAAGATGGCACAGTCACCAATTCCGAACGCCGCATTTCGCGCCAGCGTGCCTTTCTTCCAGCGCCGGGCGAAGCAAGGGCCGACTGGCTGATCCTGTCGCAGTTCGCCTTGCGTATGGGCTACGACGGTTTCGGCTACGCCAGCGCCGCCGAGATCTTCACCGAACACGCCCGCCTCAGCGCCTGGCGCAACGCCCCCGGCCAGCTACCGCGCGCCTTCAACATCGGCGCCCTCGCCACGCTCGGCGAATCCGCCTACGACGCCCTCCCGCCGACGCAATGGCCCACCCCCGTCGCCGCCACCGCCGCCATCGCCACGCTACCCGCGCCCACCGCCGCCTTCCCGCCCGCTGCCGCATCCGCGTCCGTCGCCGCATCTCCGCTCTTGGCCGCCGCCTTCGCGCCCCCGGCCACCGCCCCCGAACCAGCCGCCGCCGCCGCGCCCAGTTCCGCCTTCGCGTCGGCAGCCGTTGCCGGCCTCGATGGCAAGCAAAACACAGCACGCATTGCGGCGGCATCCGAGGCCGACGCACCTTCAGCGACCCGTCCCTTCGCCGATGGCCGCTTCTCCCATCCCGATGGCCGCGCACGATTCATCCCAACGACACCGCGCGCCCCCGCCAACCTGCCGGACGGCGAATACCCCATCGCCCTCAACACCGGCCGCGTACGCGACCACTGGCACACCATGACCCGCACCGGCCGCGCCCCCAAGCTGGCCGACCACATCCCCGAATCCTTCATCGACATGCACCCGCAGGATGCCCTGCTGTGCGGCGTGAAGGAAGGCGAGCTGGCGCGCGTCACCAGCCAATGGGGCAGCATGGTCGCCCGCGTCCAGCACGGCGGCGGCATTGCCCGAGGCAGCGCCTTCGTCCCGATCCACTGGAACAACCAGATCGCCTCCGACGCCCGCATCGGCGCCGTGGTCAACCCCGTCGTAGATCCTATCTCCGGCGAGCCGGAATTCAAACACACCCCAGTGATGATCGACCGCTTCCCCGTCAAATGGCACGGCTTTATCCTGAGCCGCGACGCACTGCAGCTCGACGCGCTGGCCTATTGGACCAAAGTGCAAGGCAAAGACTTCCAGCGCTATGAGCTGGCCGGCCGCAACACGATCAAGGACTTCGGCGAATGGGCGCGCCAGCTGCTCGGCATCAAAGACGACGACGCAGACTGGCTCGAATACGCCGACCGCAGCTCCGGCGTCTTGCGCGCCGTGCATCTGGTAGACGACCGCATCGCTCAATGCATCTTCATCTCCGCCAGGCCAGACCTGCCCGCGCGCCAATGGCTCGCCAGCCTGTTCGAAAAAGAGCAACTGGAGTTGGCAGACCGCGCCGCCCTGTTGGCCGGCCGCCCGATCCAAGCCGGCGCAGACGCCGGAGCAACGGTCTGCTCCTGCTTCGGCGTAGGCCGCAACACCATCTGCAACGCCATCCGCGAAAAGAACCTCACCACGCCAGCGCAAATCACCGCCTGCGTGAAAGCAGGCGGCAACTGCGGCTCCTGTGTGCCGGAACTGAAAAAACTGCTGGTGGAAACCCGCGTGAAAGAAACAGCTTAAGGCCGGGAAGCCTGCTTTTGAAGGGAAAGCAGGGTAGCCCTGGCCTCATCGCGCCAAGCACCACCCAGGTCGACTGCCGCCTGCGCAGCGGCACGCGCCTCATCCAGCTGGCCCAACTCCCCCAGCACGACGGCCAGGTTATTGAAGGCAGCGCCATGGGACGGATGCGCCACGGTGACGCTACGGAAAGCCTCGGCCGCTGCAGCCTTATCGCCGGCAGCATAGGCGCTATTCCCGAGTCCAAGCTGGAGTGGCAGGGTATTCGGCCACCGCTGCAGCGCGGCGCGGTACGACAAGAGGGCCGATTGCGGCGGCACCGCCGCCTCATACGCGATCAGGTCAGGCTGCAGTGTCGCAAGGCTCGCCGTAGCCGGCAGTTCGCCCGGAGGCAGCGCCACCAATCCCCAGAAGCCGCTGCGCGCCCAAGTATTCTCGAAAGTTGAAAGCGGCATGGTCATACGGCGCGTCGTCCCCGAACGCAGGATCACCTCCGCGCTGCCGATGTCATAACCGATAACGACCGCATAATGCCACTTCGGCAAAATCGGCAGGCTCAGATTCTGCAGCACCAGCACAGGATGGCCCGCGTCGAGCTCCGCCAGGAGCGCCTGCATGCTCGGCGCAATGCGAGTAGTCAGCGCGCCATGGCGGCGCCCAGCGGCCTGCAATTCGATTTGCAGGCTACCTTCGCGGCCCGGAAGATAGACTTCCCCCACCAGCGAATCAGGCGACTTGCTGATGCCCGCCGCGCCCAGCACCATCGCCAATGCCGCAGGACCGCATTGATAGCGCTCCTGGGCATAGAACGGCGTCGCAACAAGCTCCTGCTGCTGTGGACCGGTACGCGGCGCAGCGAGCAGCGCGCGCGTTTGAGTTGCGCATCCTGCCAACAGCAGAAGCGCGACCGCCACAGCCAGCAGGCGTTGCATCATTTAGCGCACGGAACGGGTGAACGGATACACCTTGGTCAGGCCCAGGATATCGGTCACCAGCAGCAGAACGAAGACGAAGACCAGCGCGCCCACGATGCCGTCACCGCCCGCTGGCAGCGAATCGACCTGCTTCACCAGGGATTCCGCCTCCGCATCGCTCAGCGCAGCAACGCGCGCCTGAGCCGCATCCGGCGCAATGCCGTTGCGTTCCAGCGCAGCCTGCACGTCCGCCCGCTGCAGTTCAGTTGCCAGGCGAGCACGCGCCTGCGTCCCCGCTTCCGTCGCCGCCACCTGGGCGGTACCGATCATGGCCGCCTGGACGTTTTGCTGAAAGCCCACCACAACCATGGCCGACAGCATGAGATGCACGAAGAGTTTTTTCATTTTATTTCTCCTTGGATAAACACGCGAAGTGTATCCAAGAGGAACTTTTTGTGACGCACGATTAGCCCAAACCGGTGCCAGGTCTGTCAATCGGACAGCTACCGCTAACATTTGAGAAATCTCAATACGCCAATCCGCCAAGTTTTCCGTATTGAGAAATATCAAACTATGTGGTCGGATGTCCGAATGACAGACCTGGCACCGGTTCTGGCACCTGATTTGGCTCAAATCCCGCCCATGCAGATGTATTTGATGACGAGGTAGTCGTCCATGCCGTGCGTCGAGCCTTCGCGGCCTAGGCCGGATTGCTTGACGCCGCCGAATGGTGCGATTTCGGTCGAGATCAGGCCGGTGTTCACGCCGACCATGCCGCTTTCCAGGCCTTCCGCTACGCGCCAGATGCGGCCGATGTCGCGTGAGTAGAAGTACGCGGCCAGGCCGAACTCGGTGTCGTTCGCCAGTGCTACCGCTTCGTCGTCGGTTTTGAAGCGGAACAGCGGCGCCAGCGGGCCGAAGGTCTCTTCGCGCGCGACCAGCATGCCGGCATCCACGTCGGCCAGCACCGTGGGCTGGAAGAAGCTGTGGCCGAGCTCATGCCGTTGGCCGCCCAGCAGTAATCGTGCGCCTTTGCCCAACGCATCGGCGATATGCTCTTCCACTTTGGCGACGGCCTTCTCTTCGATCAGCGGGCCTTGCGTCACGCCGGCGTCGGCGCCGTTGCCGACCTTGAGCTTGCGCGCGGCTTCCACCAGCTTGGCGGCGAAGGCGTCGTACACGCCGTCCTGCACGTAGATGCGGTTCGCGCACACGCAGGTCTGGCCGGCATTGCGGTATTTGGAGGCGATGGCGCCTTCCACTGCGGCGTCGAGGTCGGCGTCGTCGAATACGATGAAGGGTGCGTTGCCGCCCAGTTCCAGCGATAGCTTTTTGATCGTCGGCGCGCATTGTTCCATCAGCAAACGGCCGACGGCGGTGGAGCCGGTGAAACTCAATTTGCGCACGATGGGATTGGAGGTCATCTCGCCGCCAATCGCGCGCGAGGCGCCGGTGATCACGCTGAACACGCCCGCTGGCACGCCTGCGCGTTCGGCCAGCACCGCCAGCGCGAGCGCGGAGAAGGGCGTCAGTTCGGCAGGTTTGACCACCATCGGGCAGCCTGCCGCCAGTGCGGGTCCTGCTTTGCGCGTGATCATTGCGGCGGGGAAGTTCCATGGCGTGATCGCTGCGCTGACGCCGATCGGTTCGCGCGTGACGAGCACGCGCTTGTCGGGCCATGGCGAGGCGAGGGTTTCGCCGGCGATGCGTTTGGCTTCTTCGGCGAACCATTCGATGAACGAGGCGGCGTAGCTGATTTCGCCTTTGGATTCGGCCAGCGGCTTGCCTTGTTCTGCCGTCATCAGCAATGCCAGGTCGTCGGCATTGGCCAGGATCAGGTCATTCCATTTGCGCAGGATGGCGGCGCGCGCTTTGGCCGGTTGCCGGCGCCATGCAGGCCATGCGGCATGTGCTGCTTCGATGGCGCGGCGCGTTTCGGCGGCGCCCATCTGCGGCACGGTGCCGAGTGTTTCGCCGGTGGCGGGATTGGTCACGGTGATTGTCGCGCCCCCGTCGGCATCGCACCATTCGCCGGCAATAAAGCACTGTTGGCGTAGAAGGCTGGGATCTTTCAGGGTCAACATGGTTCACCTCCAAACAAAAAACCAAGTATACCCAGTATCACATTGCCCGGTTGCCACAATCGCAAATTGGGAATAAGATCAAATTGCACACCAAGTTACTATCAGAAGAACTGAAATGCGCCGCCCCATCGTACTGGTCCCCGCCTGCAGCCATGAAATAGGCCCTCATCCCAGCTACGCCGCACAAAACAAATACGTTGATGCGGTCGCTGTGGGAGCGCGCTGCCAGCCGTTATTGGTGCCGCCGCTCGGCGACAGCACCGATATCGAAAGCCTGTTGAGCGTTGCCAATGGCATCATGCTGACCGGCGCTGCCTCCAATGTGCAGGCGCGCTTGTATGGGCAGGAAACGCTTGATCCTTCGCTGCCGCAGGATATTGCGCGCGACGCCACCGCCTTGCCGCTGGTGCGCGCTGCGCTGCTGCGCGGCATACCCTTGCTGGCGATCTGCCGCGGTTTCCAGGAAGTGAATGTGGCGCTGGGCGGCACCTTGCACCAGTCGGTGCATACGGTGTCGGGCTATTTCGATCATCGCGAAGATAAAACACAGTCGCTGGAGCAGCAGTACGGCCCGGCGCACCGCATCAAGCTCGAACCGGGCGGTTTGCTGGCGCATATCCTGGATGGCGCTGGTGAAATACAAGTGAACTCGCTGCACGGTCAAGGCATCGACCGGCTCGCGCCCGGCCTGCAGGTGGAAGCGCGTTCCGACGACGGTTTGATCGAGGCCTATTCCGTCGCCGCCTCCTCTGCGTTCGCATTGGCGGTGCAATGGCACCCTGAGTGGCGTGTCGAAGAGAATCATGATTCCATGCGCATGTTCAGCGCGTTCGGCCTTGCATGCCGCGTGCACCGGGACCGTATCCCTTAGCTGGCTTTCCTTCAGTAGTGCTGTTTTCCAAACACCCTGAGAGGAAGCTATGGCAATCCGCGAAAATTTCAGCTATACCGATATGGACGAGTGGCTCAATGAAAAACGAGTCACCGAAATCGAATGCCTGGTGCCGGACCTGACCGGCGTCGCACGCGGGAAAATTCTTCCGCGCGGCAAATTCACCCAGGAGCGCGGCATGCGCATTCCTGAAGCGGTGCTGGGCATGACCGTCACCGGCAATTATCCGACCGAGGATGATGCCTACGACCGCGCCATTTCCAACACCGACCGCGACATGATCCTGAAGGCCGATCCCACCACCATCACCATGGTGCCATGGGCCAGCGATCCGACCGCGCAAGTGATCCACGACTGCTACTTCAGCGACGGCCGCCTGGTCGATTTCGCACCGCGTTCGGTGCTGCGCCGCGTGCTGAAACTGTTTGACGAAAAGGGCTGGAAGCCAGTGGTGGCGCCGGAACTGGAGTTCTACCTGACCGACAAGAACTCCGACCCCGACCTGCCGCTGAAGGCGCCGATCGGACGCAGCGGCCGGGCGGAAACCAGCCGCCAGGTCTACAGCATCGATGCGGTGAACGAGTTCGATCCGCTGTTCGAGGACATCTATGATTACTGCGACCTGATGGGCCTGGACGTGGATACGCTGATCCACGAAATCGGGGCCGGTCAGATGGAGATCAACTTCCTGCACGGCGAGCCGCTCGGCCTGGCCGACAAGGTGTTCTTCTTCAAACGCACCTTGCGCGAGGCGGCGCTGAAGCACCATATGTACGCTACCTTCATGGCCAAGCCGATGGCGGGCGAGCCGGGTTCTGCCATGCATATCCACCAGAGCGTGATCGATGCGCGCACCGGCTGGAATATCTTCAGCAACCAGGACGGCTCGCCGTCGCAGCTGTTCAAAGCCTATATCGGCGGCCTGCAGCGCTATATGCCGAGCGCGCTGGCGATCGTGGCGCCGTATGTGAATTCCTACCGCCGCCTGGTGCGCCACACGGCTGCGCCGATCAATATCCAGTGGGGCATGGATAACCGCACCGTGGGCTTCCGGGTGCCCGAGTCGGGCGTGCAGGACCGGCGCGTCGAGAACCGTATCATCGGGGCCGATGCCAACCCTTACCTGGCGTTGGCGGTGACGCTGGCTTGCGGCTATCTTGGCATGACGGAAGGGCTGGAACCAACCGCGCCCACCACCGGCAGCGCCTACGATATGAAGGTGGAGCTGCCGCAAGGCTTGCCGGAAGCGCTGAAGGAGTTGCGTAGCGAGGATAAGCTGCGCAATGTGCTGGGTGAGCGCTTTATCGATGTCTATGCTGCCATCAAGGACCTGGAGCACCAGGAGTTCATGACCGTCATCAGCCCGTGGGAGCGCGAGCACCTGCTGCTGCACGTGTAAGGAGGCGATCATGGACGATACCAAATCCATCCAGGCGCACGACCACGCGCATTATATGCATCCCTTCACGGACCATAAGGCGCTGGGCGAACGCGGCGTGCGCGTGATGGTGCGCGGCGAGGGCATCTATCTGTGGGACTCGGAAGGCAAGAAGATCCTGGACGGCATGTCCGGCCTGTGGTGCGTGAATCTCGGCTACGGTCGGCACAGTATTTCCAAAGCCGTGTTCGAGCAGATGGAGACGCTGCCTTTCTATAACAGCTTCTTCAACACCACCAATGTGCCGGCGGTGAAGCTGGCCGCCAAGCTGGCCGAGATCGCGCCGAAGGGCTTCCAGCACGTCTTCTTCACCGGCTCCGGCTCGGAGGCGAACGACACCAATGTGCGTATGGTGCGGCGCTATTGGGACTTGCTGGGGCAGCCGCAGCGCCACACCATCATCAGCCGTTTCAACGCTTACCATGGCAGCACCATGGCCGGTGCTTCGCTGGGCGGCATGGAGGGCATGCATGCGCAGGGCGGCCTGCCGATTCCCGGCATCGTGCATATCCGCCAGCCCAACTATCTGGATGCGGGGCGCGGCATGAGCGAGGACGAATTCGGTATCGAAGCCGCGTCCTGGCTGGAGCAGAAGATCCTCGAAGTGGGCGCAGAAAAGGTGGCGGCCTTCATCGGCGAACCGATCCAGGGCGCGGGCGGGGTCGTGATCCCGCCGCGCACCTACTGGCCGGAGATCCAGCGCATCTGCGACAAGTACGGCATCCTGCTGATCGCGGATGAGGTGATCACCGGCTTTGGCCGCACCGGCCGCATGTTCGCCAGCGACTACTTCGGCATCAGACCGGACCTGATCACCTTTGCCAAGGGCGTCACTTCCGGCTATATCCCGCTGGGCGGCGTGCTGGTGGGCGAGCGTGTGGCGAAGGTACTGATCGGGCAGGGCGGCGAGTTCGCGCACGGTTTCACTTACTCGGGCCACCCGGTGGCGTGCGCGGCAGCGCTGGAGACCATCCGCATCATCGAAGAAGAGCGTCTGGTGCAGCGCGTGGCGGAGGATACGGGCCCGTACCTGGCGCAGCGCTTTGCGACACTGGGCGACCATCCGCTGGTTGGTTATGCCAACAGCTGCGGTTTCGTCGCGGGCCTGAACCTGGTGCGGCGCAAGGGGCCCACCATCCACGGCCACGAGTACTTCGACCCCAAGCTGGAGGTTGGCATGGTGTGCCGCGGCTATATGTTCAACAACGGCATGATCATGCGCGCCGTGGGCGACCGCATGATCATCGCGCCGCCGCTGGTGATGACGCGCGAACAGATCGATGAGATGGTGGCGCTGATCCGGCGCTGCCTGGACGACACCTATCAAGACTTACAACAGAGGGGATGGGTCTGAACCATGGCGAAAACGGCGAAAGAGACGGTCAACTGGCATGACAAGGCGAAGGCGCTGGTGCTGGATGGGCGTGCCTTCATCAACGGCGAGCGCACTTGGGCGCGCAGCGAGCGTAAGTTCGACAACCTGTCGCCGATCGACGGCCGCTACCTGTCGCAAACCGCCCGCTGCGATGCGGCGGACGTGGACCAGGCGGTGGCCGTGGCGCGCCGCGCCTTCGACAGCGCTCGCTGGTCGGGCCAGGCGCCGGCCCAGCGCAAGCGCGTGCTGGTGAAGTTCGCCGAACTGGTGATGCAAAACAAGGATGAGCTGGCGCTGTTGGAAACCCTGGATATGGGCAAGCCGATCAAGTACAGCCAGGTGGTCGATGTGTCGCTGGCGGCCAATTGCATCCGCTGGTACGGCGAGGCGATCGACAAGGTGTACGGCGAGATCGCGCCTACGCCCGCCAGCGCACTGGCCCTGATCACGCGCGAGCCGGTGGGCGTGGTGGCTGCTATCGTGCCGTGGAATTATCCGCTGTTGATGGCGGCGTGGAAGATCGCGCCGGCGCTGGCGGCGGGCAATTGCGTGGTGCTCAAACCGTCCGAAAAGTCGCCGCTGTCGGCGCTGCGGCTGGCCGAGTTGGCAGTGGAGGCGGGCATCCCGCCCGGCGTGTTCAATGTGCTGCCAGGCTTTGGCAACGAGGCCGGCGCCGCGCTGGCCATGCATATGGACGTGGACTGTATCGGCTTTACCGGCTCCACCCGCACCGGTAAGCAGATCATCCAGATGGCGGGCCAGTCCAACCTGAAGCGCGCCTGGACGGAACTGGGCGGCAAGTCGGCCAATATCGTGTGCGCCGATTGCCCCGACCTGGATGCCGCCGTTGCGGCGGCTGTCGGCTCGATCTACTTCAACCAGGGCGAGAGCTGCAATGCTCCTTCGCGCCTGTTCGTGGAGGAGTCGATCAAGGACCAGTTCCTGGAGAAGGCGCTGGCCATGGTGCCGTCGTATGCGCCGGGCGACCCGCTGGACGAGAAAACTGTCATGGGTGCGATTGTCGATTCGATCCAGATGAACACCGTGATGGGCTTTATCGAATCGGGCCGCGAGGAGGGCGCCAAGCTGCTGGCGGGCGGCAAGGCGGTGCGCAAGGAGACCGGCGGCTTCTACGTCGAGCCGACTTTGTTCGACGGCGTGCAGAACACCATGAAGATTGCGCGTGAGGAGATTTTCGGGCCGGTGCTGTCGGTGCTGTCGTTCACGGACCTGGACGAGGCGGTGCGCCAGGCGAACGACACGCCGTACGGTCTGCACGCGGCGGTGTGGACGCGCGATATCTCGAAAGCGATCCGCACCTCGCGCGCGCTGAAGGCGGGCACCGTGCACGTCAACCAGTACGATGGCGACGATATCACGGTGCCTTTCGGCGGCTACAAGCAGTCAGGCAATGGGCGCGATAAATCGCTGCATGCTTTCGACAAGTACACCGAGTTGAAGACGACCTGGATTCAGGTCTGAGCGTTCAAGCGCCGCAGCACTTCTTGAATTTCTTCCCGCTGCCGCAAGGGCAAGGGTCGTTGCGGCCGGCCTTTTCCACCTTGGCCTGCGGCGCGTGGAAGAAGGCGTTGATTTTGATGACGGACGGCGTTACCTTGGCCGCATTCAGCGGCGGCTGGAAGGGCAGCAGCAAGGCCGGTTGCTGCGCGCGTAGCGGCGCCCAGGCTTCCGGCGCCATGGCCACGCCGGCCATAAAGCCCTCGCACCACGCCTCCACCGTCCAGCTGCCGCCGCAGTCGTAGATCGGCTCAAAGCTGCCCGGGTCCTTCTGCATCCACACGCGCATATAGTCGTGATGGCGCAGCACCAGCGCGGCAGCTTCGTCGCTGCCCGCCGTGCCGTCCCAGACGGCCGGCAGCCACGCTTCCGGCGCCAGTTCGGCCGGGCCGATCACCAGCGCAGTCAGGAAGCCTTCCAGCTTGGCCACATCCATGGCCTGCGGGCCCATTTCGGCCAGCAGGTCATCCAGGCGGTCGTACTCGTCGTCGTCGAGAGGTGCGCCCATGGCTTAGAAGCAGTGCTCCACCGCAGGGAAGGAGCCGTCCTTCACGGCGCTCACATAAGCGTCGACCGCAGCCTGGATCGAGGTCTGGCCTTCCATGAAGTTTTTCACGAAGCGCGCTTTGCGGCCTGGGAATACACCCAGCATATCGTGCATGACCAGCACCTGGCCGGAGCAGTCCGGGCCTGCGCCAATGCCGATGGTCGGCATCGACAGCAGATCGGTCACTTCCTTGCCCAGCGCGGTCGGAATCGCTTCCAGCACCAGCAGGGCGGCGCCGGCCGCTTGCAGCTTGAGTGCATCCTGTTTCAGCAGGTCCGCGCTTTCCACCGTCTTGCCCTGCACCTTGTAGCCGCCCAGGGTGTGGACGGATTGCGGGGTCAGGCCCAGGTGCGCGCACACCGGGATCGAACGTTCGACCAGGAAGCGCACGGTTTCCGCGACCCAGGCGCCGCCTTCAATCTTCACCATATGCGCGCCGGCTTGCACCAGCTGCACGGCGTTGTGGAAGGCTTGCTCGGGCGTGCCGTAGGAGCCGAACGGCATGTCGGCCAGGATCAGCGCATTCTTCGCGCCGCGCGCCACTGCGGCGGTATGGTAGGCGATGTCCTGCACGGTGACCGGCAGGGTGGACTGGTGGCCGTTGCACACCATGCCCAGCGAATCACCGATCAGCAGGATCTCCACGCCGCAGCCGTCCATCAGGGAGGCGAAGCTGGCGTCGTAGCAGGTCAGCATGGTGATCTTTTCGCCGGCTGCCTTCAGGGCGTTGATCGAGGGGATCGTGACCGCCTTGGTGGGAACTGCGCGGGTCGGGGCCGGGTAGGGGTTCTGCTGCATGTTTCCAGACATGGGAATGTCCTTAAATTCTAAAAACGCTATTCTAACTGCGGAAGATGAAGTACACAGCGCCCACCAGGCACAGGCCGGCCCAGATGAAGTCTGTTTTGAACGGCTCGTTCATGTAGAACATGGCGAAGGGGACGAAGACGCCGAGGGTGATCACCTCTTGCATGATCTTGAGCTGCGCCAGGCTGTATTGGGTGAAGCCGATGCGGTTGGCGGGCACTTGGATCAGGTACTCGAACAGGGCGATGCCCCAGCTGACCAGCGCTGCGACCAGCCAGGATTTGTTAGAGAAGTTCTTCAGGTGTCCGTACCATGCAACGGTCATGAAGATGTTGGACAGGATCAGCAGACCGGCGGTTTGGACGAAGATTGGGATTTGCATTGTTTGGGTCCTTTTGCTTACAACCCGGTAAACCGGGGTCTCAATGCCGTCGGCCGTTGCGTAGAGTGGGTCTGACCCTGCGGGTCAGACCCAGGTTTACCGGGTTTAAAGGCGGATAATACCTTGGTCGGCAACCGCAGGCGCGAAATCGGCAGCACGCCCAAGTCCAGGCAGCACCGCTTGCGGCGCCAGCTCCAGCAGCGGCGTCAGCACAAACGCGCGCAGGTGCATGCGCGGGTGCGGCACGGTGAGTGTAGGGGTGGCAATCTGCTCATCGCCGTACAGCAGCAAATCCAGATCCAGCGTGCGCGGTGCATTGAAATACGGCCGCTCACGCCCATGCGCCTGCTCAATCCCGAACAGCGCCTCCAGCAAAACCTGCGCCGGCAGCGAAGTGCTCAAGCGCGCAACAGCATTGATATAGTCATCGCCCGAGGAATCGATGGGCGCCGTGCGGTACAGCGACGATACCGCCTCCAGCGAGGCGCCGGGCAGCTTGCCCAGGCGCTCAAACGCATCCAGCACATTGGCGCGGGCATCGCCCAGGTTGGCGCCGATGCCGATGTAGGCGGTGACGGGCATCAAGCGTCGCCGGCAGGGGCGTCGCCGCCACCGCCGCTGCGGTTTCGGCTACGGCGCGGGCGACGGCGGCGTTTGCGTGCCGGCGCCTCGCCTTCCGGGCGGGGGTTCAGGAAGTCATCGTCCTCGGATTCATCGCCATCGTCAGCATCATGCTGCGCGGCCGCCACTTCGGCGCCGCCTTCGTCGGCATCCTTGCGGGCACGGCGTGGAGCGGCTTTCTTCTTCTTGCCGCCGTTGGACGAAGCAGACGCCACCAGGTCGGCGCGTACGCTTTCATCGGCTTCGTAGAATGCCGTCCACCAGTCGCCCAGCTCGCGGTCGATCTCGCCGGACGCGCAGCGCAGCAGCAGGAAGTCGTAGCCGGCGCGGAAGCGCAGGTGCTCCAGCAGCTTGTATGGGTTCTTGCCGTTGCGGCGCTCAAAGCGCGGCTGCATGGCCCAGATATCGCGCATGTCGGAACCGATCTTGCGCTGGATTGCCAGCTTCTCGGTCTGCGACTCCAGCACTTCATCCGCCGCCAGGTGCAGGGCGGGAATGGATGCCTCGCCCGCGGCCTGGTAGGCCTGCCACTTCTCCAGCACCTGGTGCCACAACAGGGACGCGAACAGGAAGCCCGGCGACACGGTCTTGCCGGCCATCACGCGCTTGTCGGTGGAGTCCAGCGCCAGGGTCACGAACTTGGTGCCCATCGGCTGCTCCAGCACCACGTCCAGCATTGGCAGCAGGCCATGGTGCAGGCCTTCCTTGCGCAGTTGTTGCAGGCAGGCCAGGGCCTGGCCGGAAGTGAGCAGCTTGAGCATTTCGTCGAACACGCGCGCCGCCGGCACGTTGTCGATCAGCGGCGCCATCACGCCGATCGGCTCGGCGGTCGAACGCTCGATGGAGAAATTCAGCTTGGCCGCGAAGCGCACCACGCGCAGCATGCGCACCGGGTCTTCGCGGTAGCGCGCTTCCGGCTGGCCGATGATGCGCAGCGTCTTGCTGCGGATATCCTCGATGCCGCCGTGGTAGTCCAGCACTTCCTGCGTGGCAGGGTTGTAGTACATGGCGTTGATGGTGAAGTCGCGGCGCTCCGCGTCTTCCGCCTGCGAACCGAAAGTGTTATCGCGCAGCACGCGGCCATGCTCGTCCTTCGGCGCATTGTCGGTGGCGGTGCCGCGGAAGGTGGTCACCTCCAGCAGGTCCTGTCCGAACATCACGTGCACGATCTGGAAACGGCGGCCGATGATAAAGGCGCGGCGGAACAGGCGCTTGACCTGTTCCGGCGTGGCGTTGGTGGCAACGTCAAAGTCTTTCGGCTTTACGCCCAGCAGCAGGTCGCGCACCGCGCCCCCCACCACAAAGGCCTCGAAGCCGGCTTCCTGCAGGGTGCTGGTGACGCGCACAGCGTTGTTCGACACCATGCGCGGGTCGATGCCGTGCTCTTTCGGGCCCAGCACAACGAGCTCGTTGCTCTTTTGCTTGACGCCCAGGATCTTGCGGATAAATTTCTTAATCATTGAACAGGTGAATTAGTGGCCAGCCTTGCGCAGTCGCGTGCTCGGACAGTTTGGCGTTCGGGTTGGTCGCAATCGGATGGCTGACGATCGACATCAGCGGCAGGTCGTTATGGGAATCGCTGTAGAAGTGGACGCTGTCGAAGCTGTCCAGCGTATGCCCCATCTTTTCCAGCCAGGCCTTGGTATGCACGATCTTGCCTTCGCCCTGGGTTGGCGTGCCAACCAGCTTGCCGGTGATGCGGCCGGCGGCATCGCGCTCCGGCATCGCGGCAATCACGTGCTCCACGCCGAAGGCCTTGGCGATCGGCGCCACCACGAAGTGGTTGGTAGCGGTAACGATCGCCACCAGGTCGCCGGCGTCCAGGTGCTGTTGCAGCAGGGCGCGGGCGGAAGGCAGGATGTTCGGCATCACTACTTCGGTCATGTAGCGCTGCTGCAGTCCGGCCAGTTCTTCGGGATCGAAGGCTGCCAGGGTTCCGAGCGAAAATTCCAGGTACTCCACCGGGTCCAGGGTGCCCGCCTGGTATTGGTCGTAAAAGTCCTCGTTGCGGCGCTTGAATTCAGCGGCGTCGACGGCGCCCACGCGGCACAGGAACTGGCCCCATTCAAAATCGGAGTCAATCGGCAGCAAGGTGTGGTCTAAGTCGAACAGGGCGAGTTTCATCATTCTTTCGCTTCCTCCTGCAGCCATTCGCGCAGCAGGGGCAGGGTGATCGGGCGTTTGGTTTCCAGGGAATACTGGTCGAGCGAGTCGAGCATCGAGGACAGCGATACCATGTCGCGCTGGAAGTGCGACAGCAGGTAAGGTAGCACACCCGGGGAGAGGGTCAAGCCGCGCGCTTCCGCCATTTGCGTCAGCGTCGCCAGCTTCTCATCGTCCGTCAGGCCATGGATCTGGTACACCAGGCCCCAGCCCATGCGCGTGCGCAGGTCCTCGCGCACCGGCAACACCGCCGGGGCGACCGAGCCCGCGCTGACCATAAAGGCGTTATTGGCGCGGATCTCGTTGAACAGGGCAAAGGCATCGATCTGGGCTACCGGCGACAGCTTTTCGCAGTCGTCCAGCAGGTACAGGTCCACGTCCGGCGAATACAGGAACTCGGTTTCAATCGAAAACGGCGAAATATAGCGCGCGCGGTCGCTCGAGGCGAGCGCCTTCAGCAGGTGCGACTTGCCTGCGCCCGTCTCCCCCCAAAGGTAGGCGAAATGCTCGCGCGAGCTGCGGTCGGCGAACTGGCGCATCAGCGCCGCCACCTCCGCATTGCGGCCCACCTCGAACGACTCGAGGGTGCACACGGGCTCCGCGCCCAGGTCAAGCACCAGCTGTTTCATTGGACTTGTCCCGGCTTTATGGACTTATTGCTAACGTATTCGATCTTCACACTAAGCATTATAAAAGCTGCTGCGCAGGTAGTGGCGGCGCAAGTGCCTAAAACCGACCATTAACAGTGCGGAAGCGGGTAAAGCGAGCAGCACGCCGACGAATCCGAACAGCTGGCCGAAGGCCAACAGGGCGAAAATCACCGCCAGCGGATCGAGGCCGATGCGCTCGCCCACCAGGCGCGGCGTCAGGATAAAGCCTTCGATCACCTGGCCCACGCCATAGATGACGGCCACCGCCACCAGCCCGCTCCAGTCGGAAAACTGCAGTACGGCGGCCATCAGCGCCAGCAGCAGGCCCAGGCCGAAACCGAGGTAAGGAATAAATACCAGTACGCCGGACAGGATGCCGACCGGCAGCGCCACGTCGAAACCGGCCACGGCCAGCGCGCTGGAATAATAAACAGACAACACCAGCATCACCATCAACTGGCCGCGCAGGTATTGCGCCAGCAGGGCATCGGACTCGCGCGCCATGTCCATGGTGGCGCCGATATAGCGGCGCGGCACGGCGCCGGCAATGCGCGCCAGCAGCTGGTGCCAGTCCAGCAGCAGGTAGAACAGCACCACCGGGATCAGGGTGACCGTCGCCAGCCAGCCCAGCACCGCGCTGCCGCCGGCGCGCACGGAATTCAGCACGGCGGCCCAGATCTGGTCCCCGCTCTCCGCCATCTTCTCCGCCACCAGGGCCTTGATGGTGGCCCCGTCCAGGGTGAATTCCACGCCCAGGTGCTGCAGGCGCGGGCCCAGGGTGTCATTCAGCTTGGCCAGCGCCGCCGGAATGGCAGCCTGCAGCAGCGGGATTTCCTTCTGCAGCACCGGCACCACGATCAGCATCAGCGCCAGCATGGCAGCGCCGAACAGCGTAATGACGATGGAAACGGCCACCGAGCGCGGCATCTTCCAGCGCCGCAGCAAGCGCATGCGGCACAGCTTATCAACCGCCGGGTTCAGGGCGTAGGCAATGATGGCGGCGGCCAGGAAGGGCGTCAGCACCGGTCCCAGTAGCCACAGCAGGAAGAAAAAGGCGGACCAGACAGCCACCCAGAACAGCGTTTGTTTTTGTTCTACCGAGAGCGGAAGTGGCATCGGGTGGCGGAGTTGAATAAAGATCTATTATTCTACCGCCTTCGCAGCAACTAAAGCCATTTCTGACCATTTCTGGCCATTTCGACGATGTTTCGGCAATTTTCGTGCGCCGCCCCCGGATTTGGGGTGTTTTGCCGCGTGCGGGGCTGAAAAGCGCCGGATAACGAGAGAAAATATGGGGTAAAAATGCTAAAATAGCGGACTTGCCGTAATACGGCCACCGCTTTCCCCATCTTTTCGCCTCTGTTGCGTAAAACACCATGAGCCAACCTTCGAATGTTTCCCTGTCCTACCGTGACGCAGGTGTCGATATCGACGCCGGCGACGCCCTAGTTGAAGCGATCAAGCCATTCGCCAAGCGCACCATGCGCGAAGGCGTAATGGGCGGTATCGGCGGCTTCGGCGCGCTGTTCGAGATCAGCAAGAAATACAAGGAGCCGGTGCTGGTTTCCGGCACCGACGGCGTCGGCACCAAGCTGAAACTGGCCTTCGAGCTGAACCGCCACGACACCGTAGGCATCGACCTGGTGGCCATGAGCGTCAACGACATCCTGGTGCAGGGCGCCGAGCCGCTGTTCTTCCTGGACTATTTCGCCTGCGGCAAACTGAACGTAGCGACCGCCACCGACGTCATCAAGGGCATCGCCCAAGGTTGCGAACAAGCTGGTTGCGCCCTGATCGGCGGCGAAACCGCAGAAATGCCTTCCATGTACCCGGACGGCGAATACGACCTGGCAGGCTTCGCAGTCGGCGCGGTTGAAAAATCCAAACTGATCGACGGCACCAAGATCGCCCCGGGCGACGTGGTACTGGGCCTGGCCTCCTCCGGCGCCCACTCCAACGGTTACTCCCTGGTGCGCAAGATCATCGAAGTGGCCAAGCCGGACCTGGAAGCCGACTTCCACGGCCGCAAACTGGCCGACGTGCTGATGGCCCCGACCCGCATCTACGTCAAGCCGCTGCTGGCGCTGATGGAATCGATGGAAGTCAAAGGCCTGGTGCACATCACCGGCGGCGGCCTGGTGGAAAACATCCCACGCGTGCTGCAAGACCACCTGACCGCTGAACTGGACGGCAAGTCCTGGACCATGCCACCGCTGTTCCAGTGGCTGCAGCAGCACGGCGGCGTAGCCGACTCCGAAATGCACCGCGTGTTCAACTGCGGCATTGGCATGACCGTGATCGTCTCCGCTGAAAACGCCGACGCAGCGATCGCCCAGCTGACCGCAGCCGGCGAGACCGTATTCCGCATCGGCAAAATCCGCGCCCGCGCGGAAGGCGAACACCAAACCATCGTCGTATAAAAAAATGGGGACGTACCCCATTTAATAGAAACGGGGCCTGCGGGCCCCGTTTTTATTTAAATGGGGTACGTCCCCATTTATTATTGGCGCGCCCAGTCCTCGATGCTGCGGATGGTTTCCGGGCTGGCGCTCAAGGCCAGTTGCCGGCACTTGGCGCTGCCCTCAAAGGTCAGCAGCCATAGTGGTCCTTGCGACACGGCGCAAAACGTCTTCTCGTTCCCGATGCGCCGGAACCAGCCAGACAGGTAGCCGAAGCCGGCCACGCCATTGGTCCGGATCACTAGCCCAAGATCGGCGGACGCGGCCACCTGGCGCGCGCTCACCGCCTTCATTTCGCTGCGCGCCAGCTTGAACGTATAAATACTGTGCCGCACGACCAATTGCTCCGGTGTGATCGCCACCGAATAGCGGGTCAGGATGAAGTACAGCACCACCAGCAGGCCCGCCAGCGTGGCGCCCACTGCCACCGCCCCGGCGCGATCATGCGATGCCGTCAGTATGAGCCAGAACACAATGCCCAGCGGGGCAAACAGGATCAACGCCATCAGCCATGCCTGGCGCGCGGAAGGAGGAAAGGTCGCAGTCGTCATGGTAAATAATGATAGCGGACCTTTCCGCCCTCAAGTCTCTCCGAATCCCACACTCAGCGCTTGCTGAAGTCCATGATCCAGTTGGTGTGCCAGCTGGTGCCGTCATCCCAGGAGTAGGCTTGCTCCCAGCGCGCATGGCGCTCGTCGCGGCGGGTCCAGGTGAAGCGCACGCGCGCGGTGCGGCCCTTATACACTTCCTCGCCTTCAAAGCGCCCCACGCCATCCGCATCAAAACGGCCCACTACCGGCGGCAGCAAAGTGCCCGTAGCTGGATCAAGCCCGCCATCGCGGTTGGTGAGCCAGTAGATGCTCCAGCGCCCGGTCACCGGGTCAAACACGCGCAGTGTCATCGCCACGAAGCCGGGACGCCAGTCGCCCAGCGGGCGGTACTCGTCATAGTTGCCAATGCCGGCCGGCAGCGCATGCACCATGTTGCTGGCGCTGAAGGTCTCCCACGGGCTGTCCGGGTTCGCATAATCGCTTTGCTTACGGTTTTGCACCGTCCAGTCGCCGTGCAGGAAATCGAAACCATGCCGTGCGCGTTCGATCTCCGTCGGCGTTGGCAGCGTCGCCGTTCCGCCGGCACTCACCGCGCCGCTGGCCGCCAGCGCTATCACACCAATTAGTCTTTTCATGCTCGTCTCCTTATTGAAAGAGACGCCATGCTAGGTCCGCATCAGGCGAGAACCTGCCCTATATGCCGCCAGTATCGATATCCGATACCGCGCCGCTATTGCTAGGGTGAAGGCGCCGCCCGGCGCGATGATCGGCTCCACACCAAACAGGAGACCCCCATGCTACCGACCATTTTCGCTGTGTTCGCCCTTTGCTTCGTGCTGGAACGCCTGCGCCCCGGCTGGAAACTGCCCCGCGTGCGCACTTGGCCGGTACGCGTGCTGGCCATCAACGCCGTGCAACTGGCGGTGGTGCTGCTGGCCGGCATAACGTGGGAACGCTGGGCCGCGCAAGCCTCGCTGCTGCACTTGTCCGACCATATGGGGCCGGTGGCAGGCGGCCTGCTGGCATACTTTATCGCCACCTTCGTGTTCTACTGGTGGCACCGGGTGCGCCACGAGTCCGATGTGCTGTGGCGCCTGTTCCACCAAATCCACCACAGCCCGCAGCGCATCGAAGTCATCACCTCTTTCTACAAGCATCCCGGCGAAATGGTGGTCAACTCCATCATCGGCAGCCTGCTGGTGTACGCCTTCCTTGGCCTGTCGGCGGAAGCGGGTGCGGTCTACACCCTGTGCACCGCGCTGGGCGAGTTCTTCTACCATACCAGCGTTACCACGCCGCGCTGGGTCGGCTGGTTTTTCCAACGCCCCGAGATGCACCGCATCCACCACCAGCACGGCCGCCATAAGAACAACTACGGCGACATTGTCTGGTGGGACATGCTGTTTGGTACCTACGAAAATCCGGAAAAGTTCGAGGCGACCTGCGGCTTTGATCCGGACAAGGAGGAGCAACTGGTGGATATGTTGGTCTACAAGGATGTGCACCAACCGTAACGCGGCGTAAGCAGGTGAATACTTATAATCCTGGCATGCAAAAATATACATGCCATTTACTGCTGGCCGTCCTCGCGGCCGCGTTCTCCAACCCGTCCTCCGCGCAGGGCGTGCCAGGCGTGCCGAATTGCGATGGCGCTGCCATGCTGGTATGCGCGCCTGTTGTTGCGGTGGTGAGCGCCAAAAACGCGCTGCGCCAAGCGTCGACGGAAAATCGCCTGAAAGCGGCGCTGGAAGAAGGGAACGCGAAAAAGGCGAAGCCTTTGCTGAAGAAAGCTATGCGCCGCAAATCGGATCAGGAAAAAGCGCAGTACCTGCACGCTGCCACCGACGCCTACTTGAAGGACAAAGAGCCGGCAAAGCAGCCGGCACGGCTGGAGATCGCCAAATACGTCATGGAGAATATCGACCTGCGCGGCGAACACGGTTCGGCTTTCCTGCAAAGGGTGATCGCAACTGATCACTACAGCTACGACTCGAGAGAGAGCTTTCTGCTGCGCCGCCTGGCACTAGCTGAAGTGGCACTCGCGCAAGGTGCGAACGCGCGAAACGTCAACCTGAGTGCTTGCCGTCTTTGCGGGGCCGATTTAGCTTTGCTGCCCCTGTTGCTCAAAAACGGTGCCAATATTGCCACCAGCGCGTACTTGCTGACCGACCTGGTCAGGCTTGGGGATTACGATGCAGCCCAGCGCCTGATTGAGCTGGGTGCAAATGCCAACGGCGCCATTGACGAATGGCGAGGGCCGCTGCACCAAGTTGCCGAGGGCTGCGTCCCGAGGGAGCAGCGCGGGGATATGGCGCCGCCAGAGCGGGAGCGCCTGTGGAGCCTGTGCGTCGATCTGACGACATCGTTCGCCAAGTTCGCCGTCGCGCACGGCGCCGACCCCAATGGCCAGTCGTCCGTGGCGACGCTGTGCGACACCCCGTATTCGCTGGCGCTGCAAGGCGGGAACAAGGTGCTTGCCGAAACGTTGCGCAAGCTGGGAGCCGACCCGACGCTTGCCCAGCGCTGCAAGCGTGAAGCCCCGCCGGGCGCGGTACCCTGAGGCGCTAACAGGTTCAGCGCAGCGGCAACGCAATCGGCCGCATCGGCGCCGCATCGGCGCCGCGCAGCTTGAGCGAGGCGCCGATGAAGGCGAATTCGTACACCTTGTCGCGCGCCAGCTCCTCCAGGTTGACCAGCTCCATGATCGGCACGCCATGTTCGGCCAGCAGGTAGGTGTGGACCGGGATGTAGTTGTCCTTGGCCTCGGAAGGGAAGGATTCAAAACTCAGGTTATCCGCTCCCACCA
This sequence comes from Pseudoduganella guangdongensis, assembly GCF_009857475.1. Lineage (GTDB taxonomy): Bacteria > Pseudomonadota > Gammaproteobacteria > Burkholderiales > Burkholderiaceae_D > Rugamonas > Rugamonas guangdongensis. The sequence continues at coordinate 264,301 of NZ_WWCJ01000001.1, forward strand.
CCATCGCGCCATGCTGCTCCACCAGGAAACGCGCCGCATCCAGCCCCATGCCGGGCGGGTTTTGCATGAAGGCTTGCGCCTTCTCGAAGTGCTGCATGCGCCCGGTGCGGATCAGCACCACATCGCCCTTTTGCAGCGCCACTTTCTGGCGCGCCAGCGCATCGGCCAGGTCCTTGCCGGTGACGCGGTAGTTATCCGGCAGCATATCCACGCCCTTGGCCGCCGCCACATCGATCAGCACCCCGCGCGCCACAATCGGCGGCAGTTTCTCGGCGCCGGCCACCTTCCAGCCCCGGTCGCCCAGGTGCTCGGAAGCTTTGAATCCGTTCCAGATCTTGCCATTCAGCCCGAAGTGGGGCAGGGCGTCGATATGGGTGCCCATATGCGTGTACATCGAGATGGCGCTGCCCGAATAGCTGACGTGCTGGTTCATGGCCTTGCCGGTCTCCATCGGGTCGGACAGCACATTGCCATGCGGCGTGTGCGTCATCCACATCAGGTAAGGCGGGTCGCCCGCCGCCTGCCAGCTCGGCATGCCGACGAAGTAGTCGACCGACAGGTCATAGGCGCGGCCGCCTTTGATGCGGGCCAGCACAGCCGCGCTGGAAGCGGGTGTGACCAGGTTCAGGCGGCCGATTTCGTCCTTTGGCCCCCATGGGCTGGTGCCTGGTTCGGCGGCGGTGGCATTGAAGGACAGCAGCAGGGCTGCAGCAGTGGCGAGGAATTTCATCTTGGCTCCTTTGAAAGAAAGTTCAGTGAAGCCAGCTTATTTGATTCTGCTGCTAAGATAATCGAGTAATTTGGATAAAGACTTTTTACCAAGAGGATCGAATGGACAAGCTGGCGGCGATGCATGCCTTCCGCCGCGTGGTCGAACGCGCAAGTTTCAGCAAGGCGGCGGAGGAGCTGGGCTTGTCGCCCGCCGGCATCGGCAAGCAGGTGCGCTGGCTGGAGCAGCAACTGCACGCGCAACTGCTCCTGCGCACCACGCGCACCATGCGCCTGACCGATACCGGCCGCGCCTATTACCAGGAATGCTGCCGCCTGCTGGACGAGCTGCAGGAGCTGGAACGCAGCACCAGCGGCGAGCAGGCCGCCATGCGCGGGCGCATACGCCTCAACGCCCCCATGTCGCTCAGCCTCGCAGTGCTATCGCCGCTGCTGGCGCGCTTCCTGGAGCTGTACCCGGATATCGACGTTGAGCTGACCATGGCGGACCGCCTGCTGGACGTGGTGGCGGAAGGATTCGACCTGTCGCTGCGTGTGCGCACCACGCTGCCCGATTCCACCCTGGTGGTGCGCTCCGCCGGCAAGGTCGAGCAATGGCTGTGCGCCGCACCGGCCTACCTGGCGCAGCACGGCACGCCGCAAGTGCCCACGGACTTGCTGGCGCACCGTGCGCTGGCTTTTCGCCTGGCGGAGGCACCGGGTGTATGGCGGCTGGAAGGAGCGGGCGGCACGTGCGAGATCGAACCGCCGGTGCGCATGTGGCTGGACAACAGCCTGATGCTGGGCCAGATGCTGGCCGCCGGGCAGGGCGTCGGCTCGCTGCCTTCCTTCATCGCCCGCCCCATGCTGGCGCAAGGCGCGCTGCAGCGCGTGCTGCCCGCCTGGCAGCTGCAGCCGCGCATCGCCTACATCGTCTATCCCGGCAACCGTCACCTGCAAACCAGGGTGCGCACCCTGTCCGACTTCCTGGCCGCGGAGCTGCCGGCCCGCCTTTAACGCTTGAGGATCTTCGGCACGGCGGCCGGGCGCAGGCGATACGCGTCCGGCATGCCCGAGCCGAGCAGGGGACGCAGGTACATGCGGAAAGCATCAGTCACGCCGGTGCCGCGCGCGTCGATGAATTCATCTTCCATGGTGCGCGTTTTGCCCGCCACATCCTCCAACGGCATCAACTCGTAATCGACCGAATAGAAGCCGGTGCGCTTGATCACCACCGAGCCATTGCGGTCGCCCCACATGGCAAACTGCACCGCCTTTTCGCCCACTTCGCGCGCCTCACGCTGGTCCACGTCCGACACGCAGCCGATGAAGGAGCGCTGCAGGTAGCCGAAGGTGTCGCCGCGCACGCGCTTGATGCCCAGCTTGGCCTTGATCTCGTCGCACAGCAGGTCGGCCAGTGCGCCGGTGCCGGACAGCTGCACATTGCCGTGCGCATCGCGTTCCACCTCCTTGGCCAGCAAGGTCGCAATCGGCTCGCCGGAAGCATCGTGGATGCCTTCCGACACCGCGATCACGCAGCGCCCATAACGTTCATAGGTTTCCTTCACGTCGGCCAGGAACTGCTCAATGGAGAACACGCGTTCCGGCACGTAGATCAGGTGCGGACCGTCGTCCGGAAATTTCTTGCCCAGCGCCGAAGCGGCAGTCAGGAAGCCGGCATGGCGTCCCATCACCACGCCCACATACACGCCGGGCAGCGAAGCGTTATCCAGGTTGGCGCCGGCAAAGGCTTGCGCCACAAAGCGCGCGGCGGAAGGGAAGCCCGGCGTATGGTCATTGCCCACCAGGTCATTGTCGATGGTCTTGGGAATGTGAATGGCGCGCAGCGGATAGCCCGCCGCCTGCGCCTGTTCCGCCACAATGCGCACCGTGTCGGAGGAATCGTTGCCGCCGATGTAGAAGAAGTGCTCGATCTCGTGCGCCTTCAGCACCTTGAAGATCTCTTCGCAGTACTTCAGGTCCGGCTTGTCGCGCGTGGAGCCGAGTGCAGAGGAGGGCGTGGCGGCGACCAGCTCCAGGTTATGGCTGGTCTCCTGCGTCAGGTCGACGAATTCCTCGTTGATGATGCCGCGCACCCCGTGCAGGGCGCCGTAGATGCGCGTCACATTGCGGAACCGGCGCGCCTCCAGCACCACGCCGACCAGCGACTGGTTGATCACGGCGGTAGGACCGCCCCCCTGTGCAACCAGGATTTTGCCAGACGACATTGCGCTTCCCCTTCAGCTAAGTGATGGACGAGTCGCCAGCTTACTCCGTTTTTGCGCCAGCGCCGATATGCTTGTCCAGGAAATTCTCGACCCGCTTCCAAAAGTCGATGCGGTTCTTCGGGTTATGCCAGCCGTGCCCCTCTTCCGGGTACTCCACCCACTCCACCTGCTGGTTCCCCTTGCGCACGGCGTCGCGGAAGCGTGTGCCATGCACCAGCGGCACGCGCTTGTCTTCGCCGCCATAGGCCAGCAGCAGCGGGCGCGTAATGCGGTGCGCCTGCTCGATGGGCGAGGTGGCTTTGAACTGTTCGGCATCCTTGACCGGGTCGCCCACCATGTCGGGCATGCTGTAGCGCTTTGCCTCGTCGGAAAGATCGGAGCTGTACCACCAGTGGCCACGGTACAGTAATTGGATGTCGGTCACGCCAACGTAGTTGACGCCGCACTGGAATAACTGCGAGTCGTTGACCAGGCCCATCAAGGTGGCATAGCCGCCATAGCTGGCGCCCATGATGCACACGCGCTGCGGGTCGGCATAACCCTCCGCCACCGCCCATTTCACGGCGTCCGCGATATCGTCCTGCATCTTCAGGCCCCACTGCTTCCAGCCGGCGCGGAAATGCTTGCTGCCAAAGCCTGTGCTGCCACGGAATTCGGGCGCCAGCACCACGTAGCCGCGCGAGGCCAGGAATTGCACCTCGGGCTCCCAGCCCCACTTGCTGCCGCGCACGTAAGGGCCGCCGTGCACCAGCACCACCATCGGCATCTTTTTGCCCTGGCTGCCGCGCGGCAGTGTCAGCATGGCCGGCACCGGCAGGCCGTCGCGCGCGGCGTAGGTCACTTGCGCCTGCCCGCCCATGAGCGCCGGATTGATCGTCGGGTAGGTTTCGCCGATCCGGTCCAGCGCCTTGCTGCGCCGGTTGTAAACCAGGTAGACAGCCGGTTGCGCGTCGGAGAAGGCGCGCACCAGCACGTTCTCCGCCTGCGGATCGGTGGGCAGCTCGATCATGTTCACCAAGCCTGGCAAGCGCTGGTCGATCTCAGCCTGCAATGCCTGCAGCGCAGGGTCCAGCCATACCGTGCCTTCGCCGTCGCGCAGGTAATGCACGCCCAGCAGCTTGCCATCGCGGATCACCAGGTTGCCGTGGAAGTCGTAGCCAGGCAGCTTGACGATCGGCTGCTCGCCCAATTTGCCGCTGGCGCTGTCATAACGGTATAGCGCAGTCAGGTCGCCGCCGCGCGCGCTGCTCACATACAGCGTGTTGCCGGCGCCGAAGCCCACTACCTGCATGGCCTGCGCGCCGCCTTGGTGGTTGTTGAACGATGCCAGCTTGCGCCAGCTGTCGCCCTCGCGCAGGTGGATGCCGACGGTGGCTTCGGCGAGGGTGATGGCCAGGCGCGGCTCGCCGGCCTGGTCCAGCAGCCAGCCTTTGGCGTCGCCCGGCGCGTTGACCGTTTGCCAGCGGCCGCTCACGGTGTTCAGGCGCAGCAGGTTGATGCGGTGCAGGTTGCCCAGGCCGCTCATCTGGTAATCCTGCACGTAGACCGAGTCGGAATCCTGCGCGCCGCTTTGGTCCAGCATGAAGGTGTGCCAGGGCAGCAGTTTGTCCGCGTCGGCACGCAAGGCGAAAGGCGTGCCCGTACGCAGCGCCAATTGACGGAATTTGCTGCCGTCGCGGTCCACCGCAAACAGGCCGGGACCATACTCAATCTCGCCCTGGGCGGCTTTCAGGTCGGCGGTATCGAACAGCAGCCGCTGGTCGTTCACCCACTGCACGTGGTTGATGTCGGTGTCCTCGAAGTAGGCCACCGATTGCGCCGTGCGCGTGGCGAGATCAATCACGGCCAGCATGCTGCGGCCGCCTTTCTTGGCGATCTTGGCGGCCAGGTATTTGCCGCTGGGGGATAGCAGCGCGCCGGTAAAGGTCGGATTCTCGAAGAACGCTTCGGCCGGCGGCGCGCCAGGCGCAGCATGGGCCGCTGGCGCAACGGCCAGGCTGCAGCCCAATGTTAGAACGAGGGCGAAGCACATTGCGCTGGAATTCATTTTTCTTACTCTACTTTTGCCTTGGCGCCGATATGCTTGTCGAGGAATTTCTCGACGCGCGTCCAGAAGTCCACGGCATTATCCAGCTTGCTCCAGCCGTGCACCTCGCCCACATATTCGGCAAACTCCACGTCGGCTTTGCTGTCTTTCAAGGCGCCGCGCATCCTGGTGTAATGGGCGAACGGTACGCGGGCGTCGTCGCTGCCGTGGGCCAGCAGCAAGGGGCGCTTGATGCGGGCTGCCTGCTTTACCGGCGAGGTGGCCGCCAGCTGCGCCGCATCCTTTGCCAGATCGCCGATCAGCTCGGGTGCGCCGTACTTCAGGTATTCGTCGCTGGTGTCGGTCAAGACAGAGCCGGTTTCCAGCAGCAGCGGCAGGTCGGTGACAGCGGCCCATGACACGCCGCAGCGATACATGTCGCCATCGTTCACCAGGCCCATCAGTGTGGCATAGCCGCCGTAGCTGGCGCCCATGATGCAGATACGGCGCGGGTCGGCCACGCCTTGTGCCACTGCCCACTTGACGCTGTCGGCAATGTCATCCTGCATTTTCAAACCCCATTGCTTCAGGCCCGCTTTGTACAGCTTGTCGCCGTAGCCCGTGCTTCCACGGAACTCCGGCTGCAGCACCGCATAGCCGCGCGAAGCCAAGAATTGCACTTCCGGGTTCCAGCCCCAGCTCGTGCCGCGAATATACGGGCCGCCGTGCACCAGCACCACCAGCGGCAGTTGCTTGTCCTGTTTCGGCGGCGTGGTCAGCCAGGCCGGGAATTCGAGTCCGTCGCGGGCCTTGACCTTGACCATGCTTTGCGTGCCCATCTCGGCCGGATTGATGTCAGGGTGGCTGCTGCCCAGGGTGGCCAGCTCCTTGGTATCGCGGTTAAACAGCATGAAGACATTGGGCTGGCGGTCGGAGTAGGCACTCACAAGCAGCCACGGGGTTTCCGGGTTCGTTGGCGGCGTGATGATGTTGACAGTTGCCGTCAGCAGCTTGTCGACTTCCTCCTGTGCGGCTTTCATGCCAGGGTCGAACCACAAGCTGGTGCGCGCATCTGCATTGTAGTGGATCCCCATCAGGCGCTTGCGCGAGTAAACCACGGTGCCGGCGAAATCGAAGTCACCCAGCGCAACCAGCGGCTGCGGGTCGATCGCGCCAGTGGTCATGTCCAGGACGTGCAGGGTGTCCTTGTCGCCTTTTCGGCGCGCGATGACCAGCATATTCTTCTCATTGTGGAAACCGATCGGCTCGAAGTCGGCGCTGCCATAACTCTGTGAGCTGGTCAGGTCGCGCCACTTGCCGCTGGCCGGGTCGCGATAGTGGATGGTGGTAACGCCCCCCTTGATAGACAGCATGATGCTTGGCTCACCTGTGTGGTCGAGCATCCAGCTCAAGGCCGGCGCAGGGCGGCTGACGGTTGTGCTGCCGCCGCGCACAGTGTCCAGCTTCACCAGGTCGACGCGCTCCTTGGCATGGCCCAGATTTTCCCAGATCGGGCGCAGCACGTACAGGAAATCGGAATCCTGGGCTCCCGCGCCTTTCATCAAGAAGGTATTCGGCGGTTCCACGCGCGCAGTGACATTGGAGCCGACACCTTCGCGACTGTTGTCGCGGTCGGCCAGGCGGCGCAGCTCCTTGCCGTCGCGGTTAATGCCGAACAGGCCTGGTGCGAACCGCCGCGCGCCGGCAGCTTCGTGCTTGTCCGTGATGGTGAACACCAGGCGCTGGTCGTTTACCCAGCGCACGTCGCCGATATCGCTGTCGTCCAGGCGCGCGCCGCCGATGGCTTTACGCGTGGCGCTATCGAGCACCAGCATGCCGTCGCGCGTCTTTCCGTCACCCACCAGGAGTGCCACGTAGCGCCCGCTTGGCGAGATCGTGGCGGCCTTGAAGTTCTCTTGGGAGAAGAAATGTTGTGCCGGCGGCGCGGCATGGGCCAGGCTGCCCACTGCGGCCAGGCTTAACAGGAGATACTTGAACATGTCATGGAGTGCGTGTAAAAGGGACGCTGGAAGTTATCAGATCCGGCGTCCCAAAAGGCTCTCCAATTGTCACATCAATGCCAACTGCCTATGCCGGGCAACGCAGCAGGCGCCTCACTGCGATTCCGGCGTGCGGATATGGCGCACCAGGGCCATGGTGCGCGCGTCGGGCTTGGGCGTGAGCAGGCTGACCGCCACCAGCATTGCCAGCCCGGCCGGCACGCCGAACACGCCGGCCGAGTTGGCGGCAATGCCGAACCACTGGCCGTCGATGCTGCCGCCCAGCACCGGATTGGCGTGCAGCATGTAGTAGATGCACGTGATGAAGCCCGCCACCATGCCCGCCATGGCGCCCTGGTGGTTGGCGCGCTGCCAGAACACGCCGGCCACCAGGGCCGGGAACAGGGTGGAGGCGGCCAGCGAGAAGGCGGCGCCCACCAGCGACAGGATATCGCCCGGTTTGGTCGAAGCGGCGTAGGCGGCGATGAAGGCCACCGCCAGCAACAGCAGCTTGGAAATGGTGACGCGCTTCTGGGTCGAGGCGTTGGGGTCGACGATCTTGTAGTACACGTCGTGCGACAGGGCGTTGGAGATAGCCAGCAGCAGGCCGTCGGCGGTCGACAGTGCCGCCGCCAGGCCGCCCGCCGCCACCAGGCCGGACACTACGTAGGGCAGGCCGGCAATCTCCGGCGTGGCCAGCACCAGCACGTCGCCGTCGATCAGGATTTCCGCCAGTTGCACAATGCCGTCGGCGTTGATGTCGCTGATCGACAGCAGCGGGTTAGCCTTGTCCACATTGGCCCAATACGAGACCCAGGTCGGCAGGCGCGAGAAATCGCTGCCCACCAGGGAGCTGTAGATATCGTATTTCACCAGCACCGCCAGCGCCGGGATGGTCAGGTACACCAGCAGGATAAAGAACAGGGTCCAGAACACCGAGACCCGTGTTTCGCGCACCGAGGGCGTGGTGTAGGAGCGCATCAGGATGTGCGGCAGGGCGGCCGTGCCCACCATCAGGCAGAACACCAGCGCCAGGAAGTTGTTGCGCTTCTGGTCGGACTGCGCGCGGCTGTCGCCGGGGAAGGGCTCGGCGTGCTTGACCGGCGGCCGCGCCCGCGCCAGGGCGGCGTTCCGCTGCGCAGTCCACACGACCGCCGCTTCCTCCACCGATTTCGGGTAGGCCGCCAGCGCGCGCTCGGCGGCGCGGATCTCCAGCAGCGAGCCATTGCGCTGCTTGACCATGTCCAGGTTGTGCTGCGCCTCCTGCCGTCCCGAGTCCCAGGAGAAGGGCAGGCCGTGCAGGCGCACGCCGAAGTCCTCGGCGCGCTGCAGGAAGACCTCGCGCACTTCGCCCTCCTTCTCGTCATGCGCCAACTGCGCCTCGCGCGCGCTGAGCTGGGGCAGCAGCTTGCCGTAGGCAACCTGCGGCACCGGGTTGCCGCCGTGCTTGACCGCCAGCCACATGGCGGGCATCAGGAAGGCCACCAGGATGATGATGTACTGCGCCACCTGGGTCCAGGTAATGGCGCGCATGCCGCCCAGGAAGGAGCACACCAGGATGGAGGCCAGGCCGAGGAAAATGCCGACCGAGAAGTCCACGCCGGTAAAGCGCGATGCGATCAGGCCCACCGCGTAAATCTGCGCCACCACATAGGTGAAGGAGACGATGATGGTGGCGCTGACCGCCATCAGCCGCACCGAGCGCCCCTCGAAGCCGCCGCCGTAGCGCGCCGCGAAGAAGTCGGGAATCGTGTACTGCCCGAAGCGGCGTAGGTAGGGTCCGATCAGCAGCGCCACCAGGCAGTAGCCGCCTGTCCAGCCCATGATATAGGCCAGGCCGTCGAAGCCGTGCAGGTACAGGCCGCCCGCCAGCGAGATGAAGCTGGCCGCCGAGATCCAGTCGGCGGCGGTCGCCATGCCGTTGAACATTGCCGGCACGCGCCGTCCTGCCACGTAGTACTCGGCCACGTTTGATGTGCGGCTGATCAGGCCGATGGCCGCGTACAGCACGATGGTGGCGAACATGAACAGGTAGCCGATCCACAGGCGCGGCATGCCTTCCTTCTCCAGCATCGCCAACGCGAGCAGGAAGGCGCCGAAGCAGGCGGTGAAGATCAGGTAGTAGCGCGACAGCTTGCGGAAGAAGGGCGTGCTCATGGCGGACTCCCGCCCTTGGCGTCGCCCGCTTGCTCGGTCCAGTAGCGCCGCTCCAGCACCTGCATGCGCCAGGCATAAAAGCCGATGATGGCCAGGTAGATCAACGAGGCGCCCTGCGCCGCCAGGTAGAACGAGAGCGGCCAGCCGAATACGGACAGCCCGCTCAATTCGCGCGCGAAGAAGATGATGCAGAAAGTCGCCAGCAGCCAGCCGGCCAGCAGCCAGCCCGTCATGCGGCGCACGCGGCGCCAGTGGCGTTCGAGCTTATCCAAAATGCGGTACCTCGTCTTCGGCAGGCGGCGGGTCCATGCGCAGCGGGAAGCTGACGCGGAACAGGCAGCCGGGATATTTCGGGTCGGTGCTGCGCGGGTTGGCGAACAGGTCGACTTCGGCGCCGTGCTGCTGCGCCACTTCGCGCACGATGGGCAGGCCCAGGCCCGAGCCCTCGGTATTGCTGCCCAGGATGCGGTAGAAGCGCTCGAACACCTTGGCCCGTTCTGCCGGCGCGATGCCCGGACCGTTGTCCTCCACCTCCAGCAGGGCGTGCTGCGCGCTGCGGCGCACGCGCACCGTCACCGCGCCACCGCGTGGCGTGTAGCGCAAAGCGTTGTCGATCAGGTTGGACAGCATTTCGCGCAGCATCAGCGGGTTGCCGGCAATCGGCACCTCTTCGCGCGCCGGCTCGTAACCCAGGTCGATGCCCGCGCTGAACGAGGCCTGCACCCAGTCGTGCACCGTATCGCGCGCCAGCAAATCCAGCTCCAGCGGCTGCATGGCGGTGCCGGCTTGCGGCTGGTTCTCCGCGCGCGCCAGGGCCAGCAGCTGATTGACCAGGCGCGTCGCCGCCTCGGACGACTTGGCCAACTGCTCCAGCGAGCGGTGCACCTCGGCCTGGTCGGTCTGGCGCAGCGCCAGTTCCGATTGCGTGCGCATGCCGGCCAGCGGGGTCTTCATCTGGTGCGCCGCGTCGGCGATGAAGCGCTTTTGCGAATCGATCGACAGCTTGAGCCGCTCCAGCATTTCATTGAGCGACTTGACCAGCGGCGTGATCTCCTCCGGCACCTGGCGCGGCGGGATCGGGCTCAGGTCGTCCGATGGCCGGTCGCGGATGCGCTCCTGCAGTTCGCGCAGCGGCAACAGCCCGCGCGACAGCGCAAACCACACCAGGGCCAGCACGATCGGCAGGATGATGAACTGGGGCAGGATCACGCCCTTGATGATTTCATTGGCCAGCTTGGCGCGCTTTTCCAGTGTTTCGCCCACCTGCACCAGGGCCAGCCGCGGCGGCTGCGCCTTGTTCTCCTGCAGGTTGACCCAGGTATAAGCCACGCGGATCGGCGTGCCGTGCAGCGTGGCGTTATGGAAGGCCACCGCGCCGGCGCGATAGCTCTCGGATTCCGGCTCCGCCTTCGGCGGCGGCAGGTCGCGGTCGCCGTCCACATGGCTGCCGGACGGGCTGCTGATCTGGTAATAGATATTGTCGATATCGTCGGCGCGCAGGATGTCGCGCGCCGACGCCGGCAGGCGCGGGATGGCGCCGTCCACTTCGCGCACCTGCTGCGTCAGGACGGTGAGCGTGTCCTCCAGCGCATGGTCGAAGGGCTGGTTGGCGATCGACTTGGCCACCAGGTAGGTGATGGCGATGCTCATGGGCCACAGCAGCAGCAGGGGAGCCAGCATCCAGTCCAGGATCTCGCCGAACAGCGAATGCTGGATTTCCTGTTCCTCGGCGGCCGGGGTATGGTCCCAGTCCGCTGCCGGCGGCGTGCTGCTCACTTGGCAGCCGGCGGTGCGGGCGGGTTGAATTTCTCAAGGCAGTAGCCCAGGCCGCGCACAGTGGCGATGCGGATACCGCCCACCTCGATCTTCTTGCGCAGGCGGTGCACATACACCTCGATGGCATTGTTGCTGACTTCCTCGCCCCATTCGCACAGGTGGTCCACCAGTTGTTCCTTCGAGACCAGGCGGCCGGTGCGTGCCAGCAGGATTTCCAGCAATCCCAGCTCGCGCGCCGACAAGTCCAGCATCTGCTCATTTATATAGGCGCTGCGCCCGACCTGGTCATAGGTGAGGGGGCCGTGCTTGACGACGGTGGAGCCGCCGCCCTGGCCGCGCCGGGTCAGGGCGCGCACCCTTGCCTCCAGTTCGGACAAGGCGAAGGGCTTGGCCATATAATCGTCGGCGCCCAGGTCCAGGCCGTTGACGCGCTGCTCCACCGAATCGGCGGCGGTCAGGATCAGCACCGGCAGCAGCGAGCTGCGCGCGCGCAGGCGGCGCAGTACCTCCAGGCCGGACAGCTTGGGCAGGCCCAGGTCCAGGATCAGCAGGTCGAATTCCTGGGTGGACAGGGCGGTATCGGCTTCCTGCCCGTTTTTTACGCAATCGATCGCATAGCCGGACTGGCGCAGCGAGCGCGTCAGGCCATCCGCGAGGACGCTGTCATCTTCGGCTAATAGGATACGCATAGGGCACAATGTACCCTGTGTTTGATCTTTCGCAAAGATTTCGAAAAAGGACTTGTCAAAAGCACTGTAGTTTTATACAGTATCGCTTGTAGTGACCCAATCATCTAGTGCGAAAGAACATCATGGACGACAAAAAAGGCGCAGTACCCGCCTCGGAAAAGGCTAAAGCCCTCGCTGCGGCGCTGGCCCAGATTGAAAAGCAGTTTGGCAAAGGCTCGGTGATGCGCATGGACGCATCGGCCCCGATCGAAGAAGTGCAAACTGTCTCCACCGGTTCCCTGGGCCTGGATATCGCGCTGGGCGTTGGCGGCTTGCCACGCGGCCGCGTGGTGGAAATCTACGGTCCCGAGTCGTCCGGTAAAACCACCCTGACCCTGCAAGCCATCGCGGAAATGCAGAAACTGGGCGGCACCTGCGCCTTTATCGACGCGGAACACGCACTGGATGTGACCTACGCCCAAAAATTGGGCGTCAACCTGCACGAACTGCTGATCTCCCAGCCGGACACCGGCGAACAAGCACTGGAAATCTGCGATGCGCTGGTGCGCTCCGGTTCCGTGGACCTGATCGTGGTGGACTCGGTGGCGGCGCTGACCCCGAAAGCCGAGATCGAAGGCGATATGGGCGACTCCCTGCCAGGCCTGCAGGCACGACTGATGTCCCAGGCGCTGCGCAAGCTGACCGGCACCATCAACCGCACCAACACCCTGGTGATCTTCATTAACCAGATCCGTATGAAGATCGGCGTGATGTTCGGCTCGCCGGAAACCACCACCGGCGGTAACGCGCTGAAGTTCTACGCCTCCGTGCGCCTGGACATCCGCCGTACCGGCTCGATCAAGTCGGGTGACGAGGTGATTGGCAACGAGACCAAGGTCAAGGTCGTGAAGAACAAGATTGCGCCGCCGTTCAAGGAAGCGCACTTCGACATCCTGTATGGCGAAGGCACTTCCCGTGAAGGCGAGATCATCGATTTGGGCGTGGATGCCAAGATCGTTGAGAAGTCGGGTTCGTGGTACAGCTACGGCGGCGAGCGTATTGGCCAAGGCAAGGACAATGCCCGTACCTTCCTCAAAGAGCGTCCGGCACTGGCGCGCGAGATTGAGAACAAGGTGCGCGCGGCCCTGGGCGTGCGTGAGCTGCCTGCCGTGACCGATGGTGACGAGGCGCCAGCGCCTAAGCTCAAAGCTGTCGACTAAAACCCGGTAAACCTGGGTCGGACCCAAGCCGGATGGCCGTCCCGTCAGACCCAGTCGGTTCTATGGCCAACGGCTCCGGCATATACCGGGTCAGACCCTTGGGTCTGACCCAGGTTTACCGGGTCAAAAAAGCATGCCCCTCCCCAAACCCACCCTAAAAGCCCGCGCCCTGCGCCTGTTAAGCCAGCGCGAGCACTCCCGCCTCGAACTCGCCCGCAAGCTGCAACGCCACGCGGAGGAGGGCGACGACGTCGAAGCCCTGCTCAATTTCCTCGAACAAAACAAATGGTTATCGGAAGAGCGCTTCTCCGAGAACCTGGTCCACCGCCGCGCTGCGCGCTACGGCAATAGCCGCATCGTCGCCGAGTTGCAGCACCACGGCATCGGCGGCGAGATGCTGGCCGAAGTCAAAGAAAGCCTGAAAGAAGACGAAGTCGAGCGCTGCTGCGAAGTGTGGCGCCGCAAATTCGGCGAAGTGGCCGAGGATCCCGAAGGCCGCCAAAAGCAAATGCGCTTCCTCATGGCGCGCGGCTTCTCGCAAAAAGCCATCCGCACCGCCATGAAAGGCACTATGCCCGACGAGGATTTGTAGTCGTTTGCTCACGCAAGCGTGCGCTCGAGGCACATAATACTGTATATGATTACAGTATTATGTGCTATCAGTCCTTTAAATTTGAGTTGATCCCTAACGACACGCAACGATTGCAGATGTGTCGTTTTGCCGGTGCTTGTCGCTATGTCTTTAATCATGCACTAGCCTTACAAGAAAAACGCTTGGCGCAGGGCCTGCCGAGATTAAGTTTTGTTGAGCTATGTAAGCAGTTGACTGTGTGGCGTAGCGACTCTCTCATGTCTTGGCTGACAGCGTCACCAGTGCATACGTTGCAGCAAGCGTTGAAAAATTTGGACAGTGCGTACGCAAACTTCACCTCGAAAAAAGCCTTCGCCCCGCGCTTCAAGAAAAAAGGAAAGCGGGATAGCTTCCGATTTCCGGATTCGAAGCAGTTTAAACGCGATCAATCGAATGCTCGTCTAAAGTTGCCTAAGCTTGGTTGGCTTCGGTTCCGAAAAAGTCGAGAAGTATTGGGTACTGTTAGGAGTGTCACAGTAAGTCTTTGTGCAGGTAAGTGGTTTGCGAGCATCTTGACGGAACGTGAGACTGCTCCACCGATCTCCGATGAGGTCAAGGTCGTTGGTGTCGACGTCGGCATTGCGCGTTTTGCTACGCTTTCAGACGGCTCCTTCTTTGAGCCCGTTAACAGTTACAGGAAGAACGAATGCAGGCTCCGCAAGGCCCGGCAGGCGTTGAGTCGCAAAACGAAATTTGGCAAGAACTGGACTAAGGCCAAGGAAAAAGTTCAACGTATTGACATGCATATCGCTAATTCTCGTCGCGACTTCATTCACAAGGTCACAGCCTCCATTTGCAAAAAACACGCAGTGGTGTGTCTAAGTCCGCTGTTGGCACTAAAGAGAATCCAGGAACAAACGTTCGGAGCAAGGCAGGACTAAACAAATCGATACGTGATCAAGGTTGATCAGTATTTCGCAGGCAACTAGAATATAAGCTGCAATGGCGAGGCGGCATACTCATCCCTGTCTCCCCTCGCAACACAAGTCGCACTTGCCCGTCTTGTGGAGTAACTGCAGCGGAAAACAGAAAATGCCAGGCAGAATTCGCCTGCATCGCTTGCGGCTATCGTGCGCACGCCGATTTGGTTGGCGCAATTAATGTCTTAAGGGCGGGGTGCGCCCGAATCGCCTGTGAAGTGAGTAGCGTTGCAAAGCTGCCAGCAGCAGGAACCATACGAGCAAAATTTTAGGCAGTTTGCTTTGTTTAGCTCGTGATTCCGCTGGCCTTTGCAGGCGGAAGGACACCAAAGGTATGCTACACTTCGAGAGTTTTATGCAGCACCGCGGGTGCGGTGGTTGTCCGTAGAAGCTGCGGCGTACTGTTTAGCTGCTTATAATTTTGGCCACTTTTTGTGGCATCGGTCTTATGTCCCTGTCAAATCCTGTCTCCCGACGAGCGCTGCGGCACACGCGCGCCATAGACATCCAGGCGTTCGCGCGCGAGGATGGCCTGTGGGATCTTGACGCCCATATCACGGACATTAAATCCTTCGACACCATGCTGGCATCTGGCCCGCGCAAGGGCAATGAAGCCCTGCACGACCTATGGCTGCGCGTGACTGTCGATAAGCAGCTGACCATCATCGATGCCGAAGCATGTTCGGACGCCGTTCCTTATCCTGGCCATTGCAACACCATTGGCCCAGCCTACAAAGCCTTGATCGGCCTGAACCTGATGAAGGGTTTTCGCCAAGCGGTCAAGGAGCGGCTGGCCGGTGTGCAGGGCTGTACCCACTTGACTGAATTGGCCCAGGTGCTGCCCACGGCAGCCGTGCAAGCCTTTGCCAACGACGTCTGGCCGGTGAACGAGCGCTCCAGCACTGCGACTGAAAAACCGTTCCAGCTTGACAAGTGCCACGCCCTCAAGACCGATGGCGGGGCAGTTGCCGAGTTCTACCCACGCTGGTCCGTCAACAAGGCGGACGCAGCCTAGGTGCTGTACAAAATACATCTAACCAAATCTACAGGTATTCGAAAGAAGGGAAAGCCAGCATGAAAATCCATGAGTATCAAGGCAAAGAAATCCTCCGAAAATTCGGAGTGACCGTACCGCGCGGTATCCCGTGCATGTCCGTGGAAGAGGCAGTGAAAGCTGCTGAAACCCTGGGCGGCCCAGTATGGGTTGTAAAAGCACAGATCCACGCCGGTGGCCGTGGTAAAGGCGGCGGCGTGAAAGTTGCCAAATCCATGGAACAGGTGAAAGAGTACGCCGAACAGATCATGGGCATGCAGCTGGTGACCCACCAGACCGGCCCGGAAGGCCAGAAAGTTCGCCGCCTGATGATCGAAGAAGGCGCCGACATCAAGAAGGAACTGTACGTTTCCCTGGTGACCGACCGCGTTTCCCAGCGCGTTGTCCTGATGGCTTCCTCCGAAGGCGGCATGGACATTGAAGAAGTCGCTGAAAAGCACCCAGAACTGATCCACAACGTGATCATCGATCCAGCCGTCGGCCTGACCGACGCCGACGCAGCTGACGTTGCGCGCAAAATCGGCGTGCCGGACGGCTCGATCGCTGACGCAGTGACCAACCTGCAAGGCCTGTACAAGGCATACTGGGACACCGACGCATCCCTGGCTGAAATCAACCCGCTGATCCTGACCGGTTCCGGCAAAGTCATCGCCCTGGACGCCAAGTTCAACTTCGATGCCAACGCGCTGTTCCGTCACCCAGAGATCGTCGCCTACCGCGACCTGGACGAAGAAGATCCAGCGGAAGTTGAAGCTTCCAAGTTCGACCTGGCCTACATCTCCCTGGACGGCAACATCGGCTGCCTGGTGAACGGCGCCGGCCTGGCCATGGCCACCATGGACACCATCAAGCTGTTCGGCGGCGAGCCGGCCAACTTCCTGGACGTGGGCGGCGGCGCAACGGCCGAGAAGGTCACCGAAGCGTTCAAGATCATGCTGAAAAACCCAGAGCTGAAAGCCATCCTGGTGAACATCTTCGGCGGCATCATGCGCTGCGACGTGATCGCCGAAGGCGTGATCACCGCTTCCAAAGCTGTGTCCCTGCAAGTACCGCTGGTCGTCCGCATGAAGGGCACCAACGAAGACCTGGGCAAGAAGATGCTGGCCGACTCCGGCCTGCCAATCATCGCCGCTGACACCATGGAAGATGCAGCCAAGGCCGTTGTTGCCGCCGCTGCTGGTAAATAATTAAGGAATCGATATGTCTATCCTGATCAATAAAGACACCAAAGTCATCACCCAGGGCATCACCGGCAAGACCGGCCAGTTCCACACCCGCATGTGCCGCGACTACGCGAACGGCCGTGAAGCGTTCGTCGCTGGCGTGAACCCGAAGAAAGCCGGCGAAGATTTCGAAGGCATCCCAATCTACGCCTCCGTCAAGGAAGCAGCATCGGAAACCGGCGCGACCGTTTCCGTCATCTACGTTCCACCAGCAGGCGCCGCTGCCGCCATCTGGGAAGCCGTAGAAGCTGAACTGGACCTGGCCATCTGCATTACCGAAGGCATCCCAGTCCGCGACATGATGGAAATCAAGGATCGCATGGCTAAAGCCGGTTCCAAGACCCTGCTGCTGGGCCCGAACTGCCCAGGCCTGATCACCCCTGACGAAATCAAGATCGGCATCATGCCAGGCCACATCCACAAGAAGGGTCGTATCGGCGTGGTTTCCCGTTCCGGCACCCTGACCTATGAAGCAGTCGGCCAGCTGACCGCACTGGGCCTGGGCCAGTCTTCCGCAGTTGGTATCGGCGGCGACCCGATCAACGGCCTGAAGCACATCGACGTGATGCGCATGTTCAACGACGATCCTGACACCGACGCTGTGATCATGATCGGCGAAATCGGCGGTCCGGACGAAGCCAACGCAGCGCGTTGGATCAAGGACAACATGAAGAAGCCAGTCGTGGGCTTCATCGCCGGTGTCACCGCTCCTCCAGGCAAGCGCATGGGCCACGCCGGCGCGCTGATCTCTGGTGGCGACGACACCGCGCAAGCCAAACTGGAAATCATGGAAGCCTGCGGTATCAAGGTTACCAAGAACCCATCCGAAATGGCTCGCCTGCTGAAGGCAATGCTGTAATAGTAGCTGTATGATAACGGGGAGCCTCGGCTCCCCGTTTTTATTTGTTCGGAGGATATCGATTTGGCAAAACTCCTCGTGATGCGCGAAGGCATAGTGGAACAAACCGTGCAGCTCACTAAAGAGCGCATGAGCGTTGGCCGCCACAAGCACAACGACATCGTCCTGGCCCATGGCGCGGTCAGTGGCGAACACGCCATTATCACGACCATCCTCGACGACTCCTTCCTCGAAGACCTGCAAAGCACCAACGGCACCTTCGTCAACGGCCACCGCATCGGTAAGCACTTCCTGCAAAACAAGGATGTGATCAAAATGGCCAAATACCACCTCGAATTCATCGCCGACGGCATCCGCCCGCTGGCCGCGCACGCCGCCACGGTCCCCGCTATGCCGGCCCCACCGCCCGCGCCGCCAGCCGAAGCCGCCCAGTTGCCGCTCGGTCATATAGAAGTCCTCAACGGCAGCAATGCCGGTAAAACCCTCAGCTTGACCAAGGCCGTCACCAGCCTGGGCCGCCCCGGCGTGCAAGTGGTGGTGATTGCCCGCTCCGCAGAAGGCTACTCCGCCGCCCATGTGGAAGGCGCCAACTCCCCCCTGTTGAACGGCGCCCCCCTGGCGCGCCAGCCGCAACGCCTGAAAGCAGGCGACGTCCTCGACCTCAGCGGTATCCAGATGGCATTTCGCCTTGCCTAACTGACACATTGCGTCAGTTTTTCTGACAACTTTTGTCACTGCTATTTGACAAGTTATTGTCTTTCGACAATTATTGTCAGTCAATAGTGCCAAAAGTGACACTAATTGTCCAAAAACAAGTTGTTTTGGGGAAAATAGATGCTGGCACGCCAATTGCTCATAGTGAATGGCAGCAACTTTAACGCTTTTTCCACTGTGAGGAATTATTAAGATGAAATCGATGAAAATGATTAAAAAGCAAGCACAAGCCGGCTTCACCCTGATCGAACTGATGATCGTTGTTGCGATCATCGGCATCCTGGCCGCAGTTGCAATCCCTGCCTACGCTGATTACACCCTGAAAGCGAAGATCGGCAACGTGCTGGACGTGGCTGGCGACGTTAAGAAAAAGATCGCAACTTGCGTAGAAGAAGCTGCAGGTGACCGCTCCAAGTGCGGCCCTGGCGTGAAAGACAGCCCTGTTCCACCGTTTAAGCCAACCAAAGAAATCGCCGACATCACTTGGGAAGGTGGCTCGTCTAACATCGGTACCATGACCGTTGTGCTGCAGAAAGGCCTGGGTTCTGGAATTTCCGACACCGCGAAGATCACCATGGCTGGCGACTTTGGTACCCCTGAGGCGCCAGTAGCCAACGTCGTTTGGACCAACGGCCACTCCGGCGTCACCAATAAGGCTGCAATTCAAGCGATCGAGAAGAACAACCTCGCTGCTGCAACCCCAGCTCCGTAATATTGTTTAAGAAGAAAACCGGGCGTCAGCCCGGTTTTTTTTGCCCATTTTTGTCAGCGGCACGACAAAAATCGTCAGAGTGCAGGCTGAAAGTGACAATCCGTGACAATTTCAGGGCGTTTTTGCTTAAAGATTAGGCAAAAACGAGCTGGCACGCCAGTTGCGAATACCCAGGTGTCGGACCCAAATTTTAGTTTTTCACCTGAGGAGTAGCAAAATGAAATCCCTGAAAATGATCAAGCGCCAAGCTCAAGCCGGTTTCACCCTGATCGAACTGATGATCGTTGTGGCAATTATCGGTATCCTGGCCGCAGTGGCAATCCCGGCCTACTCCGATTACACCATCAAAGCCAAAATGGGCAACGTCCTGGGCAGCGTGGAATCGGTGAAAACCGCAGTTGTGACTTGCGTGCAAGAAGCTGGCGGTGACCTGGAGTTCTGTGACGTAGGCGGTACCCTGGCAGACGGCACCACCGTCAACGGCGTACCTCCATTCCAGGCAACCAAAGAAGTTAAATCTGTGACCTACGCTAAGGCCAACGGCGCTCTGACCGCGAAATTGGCTAAGGGCTTGGGTACCGATGTTGCAGAAGATGCAGACGTCGTCTTCACCCCATCTTTCATCGACCCTGTCACCGGCAAAGCTGCCGCCAACGTTGTCTGGACCGTGTCCACCACCGTGGTCAACCCAGTCGCTAAAGCAGCGCTGATGAAGAACAACAAGTAATCTGATTAGCTGAAGTAAAAAGAATGCCGTTCAGTGTAGACTGAACGGCATTTTTCATTGGTCAGACGATCTTCTGGCGATCGGCCAGCATCGCCTCGTAAGTCAAATTTTGCAGCAAGGTAAAGTGCGCCGGATCGAGCCCGGTGAACTGCACACCGTAGCTGAACACATCCTTCCCCTCTACCTTCTGCGACTGCGCCACGCTGGCATTGCGGATCAGCGCCGGCGTATTGATACGCACCTGGCGGTCATCCGGCGGCGCCAGCAAGGTGAAGTCCAGCTGCACCACGTCACCCTCGCGGCTGAGCGGCTGCGCCGACTCGATGAGGGCGCCGGAGACGCTGAGGTTGGTGATGAATACCGAAGCATGCTGGCCATCGTCGCGGACCATCTGCGCCGGGATATCGACCTTGACCCGCATCGCCGCGCGCAAGCTGGTTCCCTGGATATCGTTGGGGAAGCTGACATGGGCGTACATCAATGGCCGCAGGAAAACACGCTGAACCACCGTCGAGAAAGAACACACGTTCACGCCCGAAAACACGCGCACCGTCAGCTTGTCGCCCTCGCTGATCGCGATTGGCATGCCATTCTCTTGCGGGATCTTGACGATCATATACTCGTCCTTGACCCAGCCGATCACAGTGGAGAAATGTTGGATGGGACGCAGCGTGCGATGGGTGATCAGCTGGATACGGCCACCCACCTGCAGGTTCATCTGCTCAAACGCGTATTCCTGCAACTTGCTTTCGCCCGCCATCGTCGTTATTGTCCATTCGTAAGCAATTGCTCATTGTACAATAATGATGGGCAGTGACTATTATTTCGATGACAGGGCAGTCCAATGCAGGCCAACCAGGTGGTACGGGTCGGGTTGCAGCTTGCCGCAAGCGCCCCCGCCGCACGCTTTTTTCGGCGCCAGGTGCCAGCCGCCGTTCTCCCGGTCCAGGAATTGCTGGTCGACCAACTCTTGTGTCTCCAGGTAACGACGCACCATGTCCGGCCGCCCCGGCAGCGCCAGAAAAGCCCGCATTGCTTCCGCCTGCGGCCACCAGAATTTGCTGCGGTCGACCCGGCCATCGGAGTAGACCCGATTGAAGATGCCGCCATCCTGCTCGTCATACCCGGTCGCCACCGCGTACTTCAGCAAACGGTCCGCCACATCGGAATAGATGGGCGGCAAGCCGCGCCGTTCCGCGCTGCGCAGCAAATGCGTCCACTCGAATTGGTGGCCCAGGTCGATATAGCCTTCGCCGCCCGCCAGCGGCTGCCAATGTGCGTCGTACCACTCCGGGATATAGGCCCCGCCCGAGGGCAGGCCGACCATCAGTTTGTTCAGCACAAAGTCGCCCAGCTCGCGCGCATCGGCCACCACCGCCTGGTCGCCCGTCGCGTCGATCAGGGCCAGCAAGGCCTCAAACATATGCATCAGGTGGTTCTGCGAATTGCGCCCATCGCCCGGCGCGAAATTGCGTGGCGCGATCATGCGCAGGCCGCCCTGCGGGTGGCGCAGCTTGCTGCGGATATCGTGCCAGGCCGCCAGCGCCGCGTCTTTGTATTTCGGGTCGCCCGTTACACGCGCCGCATGCGCCAGTGCCAGCAGGGCAAAAGCGTGGCCGTAGGTGTTCTTGACCGGATTGATCGGCTTGCCCTGGGCATCCAGCCGCTGGAAGAAACCGCCAAACTCGGGGTCGCGGAAATGCTGCAGCATGTAGTCCGTACCGCGTCGCGCCGCATCCAGGTAGCGCTGGTCACCGGTCGCCTCGTAGCCGACCAGCATGGTGTAGACCACGCGGCTATGCAAGGTCAGCTCGCCAACACCGTTCCGGGTCGGCTGCCAGCCGCGCTCAAACTCGCCCTGCATCTGGCCCGAAGGCTGCGGCGCCAGCGACAGCCAGCGTGCCACGTGCGCATTCAGGTCGGTGCGGTGCCATTCGACATTGGCCACGCTGGCCGCGCCGCCGCCATCGCCACTGTCGCAGGCGGTAAGCACAGCGAGGCAGCAGGCGAGGGCGGCGCGGCGCAGCATCAAGCCTTCCAGTCGCCGGACTTGCCGCCGGCCTTTTCGGTCACGCGGATATCGGTCATGGCCATGCCCCGGTCCACCGCCTTGCACATGTCGTAGATGGTCAACAGGCCGACCTGCACGGCGGTCAGGGCCTCCATCTCGACGCCGGTCTTGCCGTAGGTTTCCACCTGCGCGCGGCAGTGCACGGCGCTGCTGGCTTCATCAGTGGTAAAGTCCACGGCGACGCGGGTCAGGGCGAGCGGGTGGCATAACGGGATCAGGTCAGCCGTGCGCTTGGACGCCATGATGGCGGCGATGCGCGCGATGCCAAGCACGTCCCCCTTTTTTGCGGTTCCCGATAGAATGAGCGCCAGCGTTTCCGGCTTCATGCGGATGCTGCCGGTGGCGACGGCAATGCGGTGGGTTTCGGCTTTCGCGCCGACATCGACCATATGGGCCTGTCCGGCAGCGTCAAAATGAGTAAGGTGTTCGGTCATTGCAGAAGTCTCTTGTTGAACGGGTATGATAGCACTGTGAATGCACTACATTTTCGCCGCCCCTTGCTGGCGGCCCTGGTTTCCGGCTTGCTGATGGCCGCTCCGGCGGGGCAGGCGCAGCAGCAACAGCCTGATTTGCCCACGCTGGGCGACGCCTCGCGCGAAGATCTGTCGCCGGTGATGGAGAAGCGCCTGGGCGAAGAGATCATGCAGGGCTTGCGCTTTGAGCGCGACTACCTGGACGATCCGCCCATCATCGAATACCTGAACGCCTTCGGCTCCAAGCTGGTGGATGCCCGGCCCGGCGCGCGCGGCGACGCCAACCTGGACTACTACTTCTTCGCCATCCGCGACAAAAACCTGAACGCCTTCGCCATGCCTGGCGGCTATATCGGCGTCCATTCCGCGCTGCTGCTGGCGGCGCAGACCGAATCCGAGCTGGCCTCCGTGCTGTCGCACGAAATCGGCCACGTCGCGCAGCGCCATATCGCGCGCCAGTTGGGGGCACAGAAAAACGATGCGCTGATCCCCTTGGCCGCCATGCTGCTGGCTGCCCTGGCCGCCAAGTCCAGCCCTGATGCCGCCATGGGCGTCTTCATGGGCGGGCAGGGCCTGGCGATCCAGCGCCAATTGAATTTCGGCCGCGATGCCGAGCGCGAAGCGGACCGTATCGGCTTCCAGATCATGAATGCGGCAGGCTATGACGCCAGCGGCATGGTGGCTTTCTTCCAGCGCATGCAGAACAGCACGCGCTTGTACAGCGACCTGATGCCGCCCTGGCTGATGTCGCACCCGCTGACCACGGAACGGATCGCCGACATTCAGGCCCGTATCCGCGAGCAGGTATATCGCCCGCGCGTGGACGGCATGGACTTCCACCTGATCCGCGCGCGTGCCCGCGTGCTGCAGGATAGCAGCAGCAAGGGCCTGTCCGAATCCGAAGCCGTGTTCCGCAACCAGCTGACGCAGCCTGGGCGCCAGAACGTGGCGGCCGGGCAGTACGGTCTGGCCATGCTGGCGCTCAAGCGCTCGGAATACGGCGCCGCGCAGGAGTGGCTGGACAAGGCCCGCGCCACCATCGATAAACCGCCGATGGCGGGCGCGTTCAGCACGCCGATACCGAAAGGCATCAGCGATTCCGCGCTGGCCTATATGTCGCTGGAGATCAAGCTGGCGCAGGAGGACAAGCCGGAGACGATCGCCGCCGCCATTGAGGAGGCGAAGGCCGCGCAGGCGCGCTTCCCGCTGTCGCGCGGGATTGTGTGGCAGTACGCGGACGCCATGATCAAGGGCGGCAAGTATGAGGACGCGGCGCGCTTCCTGCGCGACCAGTTGCAGATGTACCGCCGCGAGCCGGAGCTGCATGACTATATGGCGCAGGCCTATGCCAAGCAGGGCAAGATCGCCCTGCAGCATATTTCGCTGGCGGAATCGTATGTGCTGCTGGGCGGCGTGCTGGCCGCGTTGGACCAGTTGGCGTTAGCGCGCAAGGCGCCGGACGCCACCTATTACGACCAGTCCGTGATCGACGCCCGCGAGCGGGAGTTGCAAGCCAAGCGTCGTGAAATGATGGGCGATAAGAAGAAGGAATAGCCTACGCCGACTTGCGCTTGGCGATCCAGTCATTGACCACGCCTTCCAGCAGGGTCATTGGCAGGGCGCCGTGCACCAGCACTTCGTTATGGAACTGCTTCAAGTCGAACTTGGCGCCCAGCTCCTTCTTCGCGTGTTCGCGCAATTCCAGGATCTTCAGCATGCCTACCTTGTAAGCCAGCGCCTGGCCGGGATTGACGAAGTAGCGCTCAATCTCCGCCGTTACATCGCCTTCGCTCATGCCGGTGCTGTTCATCATGTAGTCGATGGCCTGCTCGCGCGTCCAGCGTTTGTAGTGGATGCCGGTATCGACCACCAGGCGGGTGGCGCGCATCATTTCATCGCGCAGGCGGCCCAGGTTGTCGAGCGGGGTTTTCTGGAAGCCCTGTTCCGCCGCCAGGCGTTCCGCGTACAGTGCCCAGCCTTCATGGTAGGCCGTGAACGGAATGATCTTGCGGAAGAACGGCACGCCGGTCATCTCTTGCTGGATCGCGATCTGGAAGTGGTGGCCCGGAATGCCTTCGTGGTAAGCCAGCGTGCGCATTGCGAATTTCGGCGTTTCGCCCGGCGCGCGCATGTTCGCATAGAACACGCCCGGACGGCTGCCGTCGAAGGAGCCCTGCATGTAATAGGCGCCTGGCGCCGTGGCTTGCGATGCCACCGGCACCGCCTGCACTTCCACACCCAGTTTCGGACGCACATCGAAGACCGGATCGAGGCCTTTATTGATTTCGTCCAGGATCGCCTGGTACTCCGCCAGCATGGCTTTCTTGCCTTCGTCGGTATTCGGGTATTGCTGCTCCGGACGTGAAGCCAGCTGCTGCACGCGCTTGCCGATCGTGCCTTCGTTCAGGCCTTCGCCTTTGAGGATGGCATCCATCTCGGCGCCAACGCGCTCCACTTCGGCCAGGCCCAGGTCATGCACCTGCTGCGGCGTCATGTTCGAGGTGGTATGCGAGCGCACGGACCAGGCGTAGTAGGCCTCGCCGTTTGGCAGGCTCCAGGCGCCTTGGTTGGCAGTGGCTTTCGCCTGCAGGGCGGTGAAGGTTTCGATCAGTTTGCCGTAAGCGGGATAGACGCTGTCCTTCACTGCTTTCTCGGTTTGCGCCAGCAGGGCAGCGCGGTCAGCGTCGGCCAGGTCTTTTACCTTGGCCAGCTTGTCGCGCATATTCGTGTACAGCACATGCTCTTTGGCTGGCTGCGCCACGACGGCCTGCATTTCCTTCAGCACTTTATCGACCGTGAATTTCGGCGGCACGATGCCCTTGCTTTCACTCAGCTTGATCGATTCGGCGACCTGGCCGAACTTGGTCGGGAACAGGTCCAGGCGCGTGATATACGCTTCCGCCTCGCCTTTGGTGGTGACCTGGTGCACGTCGGTCATGAACTGCGGCAGCATGCTTTGCACGCCCATCATCTGGTTGACCGGGAAGCCATGGTGCATGAACGGCTCGCCTTCCACCTGGTTCTTCAGGAAGAAGCGCAGTGATTCGTAAGACAGCTTGCCTTCGGCATCCAGGCCTTCGGTGCCATAGCTTTCCAGGACGGCCAGGTCCTGCTTCAGCTTCGCGAACTGTTTGGCGGTATGGGCAGGGGAGGCGTCATCCAGCTTCTTGCTGTAGAAGTCCAGCCAGCCTGGCAGGATGCGCATGGAGGACAGCATTTCCGGGCTCTCCACGGCGAATGCCGCGAACACACGGGTGTAGAACCAGTCCAGTTTGAGCGGCTTGAAATACCAGGTGTGGGCGACCAGGGCCAGCGCCAGGACGAACAGGCCGAGCGTGATACCGCCCAGCCATTTTGCGACACGTTTCATTCGGGAGTCTCCGGGGTGTTGTTATCCCGGCATCTTGCCCCGGAGTTGACCTTTGGTCAAGGTTGCGGCTGGCGCTGGAAATGGAAGGCCTGCGGCACGCCATCGCGCGCCATGGCTGCCAGTGGCACGGTGCGCTCACCCACGCGCAAGGTGAGGGGCGACAGGCTGGCCGGATCGCTGGCCGCCGCATCCAGCCAGGCCAGCAAGGCGTTATCGCCCACCGGCCGTCCATTCAATTCCAGCTGCGGCAGCAGTTGTGCGAAATCGCGGTCATCCAGCTGCGCCAGCACATCACCGCTGCGCAGCAGCAGCTCACCCGCCTCGGTCAGCCAGGCGGCATCGATATCGCCCAATGGGGCGCCGGTGTGCAGCACGAAGCCTTGCTGCGGATCGGTACGTGCAATGAAGGGCGTCGCCTCCAGGTTCAGGTAAACCCGCTGCGGCCCGTTCTGGAAATACCAGCAGCCGCGTTCATCGCTCTGGTAATTGCGCGTGATGAAGCCCACCAGCGCTGGATTGGTCAGCTTGTCGCCGGCCTCATTGAAATGCTGCGCGCGCTCATCGCGCATGCGCCAGTTGCCGCGCGCATCGAGCGCCAGCCAACCGTAGCAATGCGGCACATTCGGCCACTTCGCCATGGCCTGAACAACGATTTCATCCATCCCTCAAGCCTCGCAAAAATTCAGCATGCGCAGCGGCAGCCAATCCAGGCTGCCCGGCAAGCCACCGGTCGCAAAGCCCACATGCCCGCCTTGCTCCGGATAGTCCAGCACCACATGGCGCGACGCCTGGCGCGGCAGGTATTCGCCCGGCATGAACGGATCGTTCTTCGCATTCAACACCAGGGTCGGCACCGTGATATCGGTCAGCACATGTTTCGCGCTGGCCCGGTCCCAATAATCGTCCGCATCGCGGTAGCCGTGCAGCGGCGCCGTCACCACATTATCGAAAGCGTACAGGTCCTGCGCCGCCAGCAAGGCATCCAGGTCGAACAGGCCCGGGAACTGGCGCAGCTTGGCCACGCACTTCGGCTTCAGCGTCTGCAGGAACATGCGCGTGTAGAGGCGGCTCACGCCGCGCGACAAGGCATTGCCGCCCTGCGCCAAATCCAGCGGCGCCGACACCGCGCATGCCGCATCGACAAACTCCGCCTGGTGCTGCGACTCGCCCAGCCAGCGCAGCAGCACGTTGCCGCCCAACGACACGCCGCACGCATAGAACTTGCCCGTCGCGCGCGGATGAATGCGGCGGATGATCCAGTCCAGCTCGCCCGAATCGCCCGAATGGTAAAAGCGCGGCGCCAGGTTCGGCTCGCCCGAGCAGCCGCGGAAATGCGGCACCGCGCCCGACCAGCCGCGGCGTGTGATTTCCGCCATCAAGGCGCGCGCATAATGGCTGTCCGACGAACCCTCCAAGCCGTGGAACAGCACCACGAAAGGCTTGCCCGGTTCGCCGTCGACGAAATCGACATCGATAAAATCCGCATCCGGCGTATGCCAGCGCTCGCGCCGGAAACGCACATCGGGCTTGGCGATGCAGGTCGCCGGATAAATGGTTTGCAAATGGCCGCTGGGCAGCCAGAAAGGGGCGATGTAGTTCATAGCGCGGCTGGGATCGTCCCAGCGGGCGCGATCCCCCTTGTTCTAGTGCAGTATTTGAGCGCGCGGATCGACGGGAACAGCTCCCGGCGCGACAGAGACATGATGCAACACAATGCGCCAACCCTTCGGTGTCTTAACGTACACATTGGTCGCAATCAGGTGCGCCGGCTCGCCGCTCGCGGCGGTAACGCCTTCGATCACAGTATGCACCGAACTCATCAGGTTGTGTGTTTCATGCAGCTGGGAAGGGCGGATGTGCAGCCCACCGTGTTCCAGCAGCGCACGCCAGGAATCGCGGATGGCCGCGTGGCCGATCAGGCGCGGGCCGCCCGGATGCACGCAGACGATTTCCTCATCGTCCGCCCACAGCGCCATCAAAGCCTCCAGGTCGGCCCGGTTCAAGGCATCGTAAAAGGCCGCCTCGACTTCTGCCGCACTGCCATTCTGATGTTTACGAGGTGCCATCCGGGCTCCAGGAATAAATTAATGGTGGCCGACTTCAGTGCCAGGCTTCAGCTTGTACTGGGTGCCGCAGTAAGGGCATTTGGCTTCGCCATGCTTGAAGTCCAGGAACACGCGCGGGTGGGTAGACCACAGCGGCATGGCCGGATTCGGGCAGTGGGCCGGCAGGTCTTTACCATCGAGTTCGACTGGCTGGTTGGCGTTGCTCATCTTGTAACACTCCGCTATATCAAAAAGCTCGATTTTAATCCATTCGAGCAATGATAAGAATCTGCCGGTAGAATGTCGGCTTTCCCAAGCGGCACATCTTGCAGCCGTGGCAAATACACCACATGAGTCATCCCGATAGCGAGCCCGACGTCGCGGCCCACCACGAACCCTCCTGGCGCGCCGGCCTGAAAGACGGCACGCCAACCCTGTTTGGCATTGGCGCCTGGGGACTGGTCGTGGGCGTGGCCATGGTCAAATCCGGCCTGACGGTGATGCAGGCGCTGGGCATGACACTGATTGTGTTCGCCGGCTCCGCCCAACTCGCCTCGCTGCCGCTGATTGCTGCCGCCGCCCCGATCTGGGTGATCTTCCTGACCGCCGTCGTGGTCAACCTGCGTTTCGTGATTTTCGCCGCGTTGCTGGCGCCGCACTTTGCCAAGCTGCCGCTGCTGCGCCGTTTCCTGCTTGGCTACGGCGCCGGCGACATGACCACCGCCATGTTCCTGCAACGCTACCCGAGCGAAAAGCCGGAAGAGGGCAAAGTCTCCTACCTGCGCGGCCTGCTATATCCCAACTGGTTCGCCTGGCAGATCGGCTCGATTGCCGGCATTTTCCTGGGCAGCGCCGTGCCCGCCGAATGGGGGCTGGGCTTCGCCGGCACGCTGGCGATTGTCTGCATCACGGTCCCGATGGTCGCCACCCGGCCGGCGCTGGTGGGTGCCCTGGTCGCCGCCGTCACCGCCGTGCTCGCGCATGACATGCCGTATAAGCTGGGCCTGTTGGCCGCCGTCATAGTCGGCATGATCACCGCCATGGTGGTGGAAGAACAAATCGAACGACGCAAGGCCGCCAATGACTGACCTCGAAATCTGGCTCACCATCCTCGCCATGGCGCTGGCCACTGCCGTCACACGCTCCTCGTTCTGGGTGATTGGCGAACACGTCTCGATCCCAACACGCGTGCAGGAGATGCTGCGCTACGCCCCCTCGTGCGCCCTGGCCGCCATCATCGGCCCCGACCTGCTGCTCGACCCGCAAGGCGCGGTCGAATTCAGTTTCCACAATTACAAGCTGATCGCCGGCGCCGCCGCCATCGCCTACTACCTGGCCCGCCGCAACATGCTCGAGACCATCATCTTCGGCATGGCCTGCTTCACCGCCCTCCGCTTGCTGCTCTCCTAGACCGTGCCAAAACCGGTGCCAAAACCGGTGCCAGGTCTGTCATTCGGACACGCTGCGCGCACCTTTGAGAAATCTCAAAGATAATATGCAAAATCTATGAGAGGAAGCATGGCTGAGATTGACCATCTGATCCTGCGTGTTACCAATCCCGCGCAGTCAATTCGCTTCTACCAGGATGTGCTGGGATTCACGCATGAGGGCAGGGCGGGGCCGTTCGACATCGTGCGCGTCAGCGCGGGCTTCACGCTGGACTTGTTGGCCGAGCCGCCTGGCCAGCGCCTGCACCTTGCCTTCCGTGTCGACCCGGCGCATTTCGAGCGCGTTATGGCACAACTGCGCGAGCGCAGTATTCCCTTTGGCGGCAATCATATGGATCGCACCGGTAGCCAGCCTCAACCCCAATACGGCGCGCGTGGCTTGGCGCTGGCCTGCTATTTCGAAGACCCGGACGGGCACAACCTCGAAATCCGCTATTAGACCCGCCCCAGCTCCAGCACAAATCCGCGCCAGCGGTTTGAGATAGATCAAACGTGCTGCGAGTGTGTCCGAATGTCAGACCTGGCACCGGTTTGAAGTTTTCGTATTGGCAACTAAATATCGGCTTTACCCGAGGTTAACAAGCGGGTAAGGGGGCGCGGCTTAAGGTAAAATAGCGGTCTTTCCAATTATGACCCTTGAGTAACCAATGCTGAAATTCAACCGTCTGGAAGACCTGGTGGCGCACAACGCGCTGCAAGGCAAGCGCGTCTTTATCCGTGCAGATCTGAACGTGCCGCAGGATGATGCGGGCAATATCACCGAAGATACCCGCATTCGTGCTTCGATTCCGGCGATTAAGGCTGCATTGGGCGCTGGCGCGAAAGTCATGGTGACGTCCCACCTGGGCCGTCCGACCGAGGGCGAGTTCAAGGCCGAAGACAGCCTGGCGCCGATCGCCAAGCGTATGTCCGAGCTGCTGGGCCAGCCGGTTGAGCTGAAGCAGAACTGGGTGGAGGGCGTGGAAGTCGCCGCCGGCCAGGTAGTGCTGCTGGAAAACTGCCGCGTCAACAAGGGCGAGAAGAAGAATTCCGATGAGCTGGCCGAGAAAATGGCCAAGCTGTGCGACGTGTACGTGAACGATGCGTTCGGCACCGCCCACCGCGCCGAGGCCACCACCCACGGTATCGCCAAGTTCGCGCCGATCGCTTGCGCCGGCCCGCTGCTGGCCGCTGAGCTGGATGCGCTGGGCAAGGCCCTGGGCGCGCCAGCCCGTCCGCTGCTGGCCATCGTGGCCGGTTCCAAAGTGTCGACCAAGCTGTCGATCCTGAAATCGCTGGCCGACAAGGTCGATAACCTGATCGTGGGCGGCGGTATCGCCAATACCTTCATGCTGGCTGCCGGCCTGAAGATCGGCAAGTCGCTGGCGGAAGCGGACCTGGTCGCGGAAGCCAAGGCCATCATCGACATCATGGCTGCCCGTGGCGCCCAAGTGCCGATTCCGGAAGACGTGGTCTGCGCGAAGGAGTTCTCGCCAACCGCAACCGCTACCGTGAAGGCTGTCGCCGACGTGGCGGACGATGACATGATCCTGGATATCGGTCCTAAAACCGCCGCCAAGCTGGCCGCGCAAATCGCGCAAGCGGGCACCATCGTCTGGAACGGTCCGGTCGGCGTGTTCGAGTTCGACCAGTTCGGCGAGGGCACCAAGACCCTGGCCATGGCGATCGCGAATTCCAAAGGCTTCTCCATCGCCGGCGGTGGCGATACCCTGGCGGCGATCGCCAAGTATGCGATCACCGACAAGATCGGCTATATCTCCACCGGCGGCGGCGCCTTCCTGGAATTCCTGGAAGGGAAGACCCTGCCGGCAGTGGAAATCCTGGCGCAACGCGCCCAGTAACACGGTAAAAGGCGCCCGCAAGGCGCCTTTTGAACTTTTTTAAGCTCACACGAAGGAAACCTTCATGGCACGTGGTACCAAGATCGTCGCAACTATCGGCCCGGCATCGACCGACCTGTCCATCCTGATCCAAATGATCAAGGCGGGCGTGGATGTGGTCCGTTTGAACTTCTCGCATGGCAAGGCGCAGGATCATATCGACCGCGCTGCGCTGGTGCGCAAGGCGGCTGCGGAATGCGGCAAGGAAGTGGCGATCATGGCCGACATGCAGGGTCCGAAGATCCGCATCGGCAAATTCGAGAACAATAAGATCGAGCTGGCCAAGGGCGACAAGTTCATCCTGGATGCGAAGTGGGGCGAGAACGGCGAACTGGGCAACCAGGAGCGCGTGGGCCTGGACTACAAGAGCCTGCCAACCGACGTGCGCGCCGGCGATGTGCTGCTGCTGAACGATGGCCTGATCGTGCTGGTGGTCGACAAGATCGTCGGCTCCGAAATCTACACCACCGTGAAAATCGGCGGCGAGCTGTCCAACAACAAGGGCATCAACCGCCAGGGCGGCGGCCTGACCGCGCCGGCCCTGACCGCCAAGGACATGGAGGACATCAAGACTGCAATGTCGTTCCAGGCCGATTACCTGGCGATCTCCTTCCCGAAAAACGCGACCGATATGGAAATGGCGCGCCAGCTGGCCAATATCGCCGGCGAGCCGTTCGGCTTCAAGCCGATGATGATCGCAAAGATCGAGCGCGCCGAGGCCATCCCGGCGCTGCAGGAAATCCTGAACGCGTCGGACGGCATCATGGTGGCGCGCGGCGACCTGGCGGTGGAAGTGGGCAACGCTGCCGTGCCGGCGCTGCAAAAGCGCATGATCCGCATGGCGCGCGAGTCGAACAAGATCGCGATCACCGCGACCCAGATGATGGAGTCGATGATCTTCAACGCCGTGCCGACCCGCGCCGAAGTGTCGGACGTGGCGAACGCGGTGCTGGACGGTACCGATGCCGTGATGACCTCGGCCGAAACCGCGTCCGGCAAATACCCGGTGGAAACTGTGGAAATGATGGCGGCCATCTGCACCGAGGCCGAGCAGTCCGAGTACAACAAGCAGGAGGCGGACTTCCTGAACGCCCGCTTCACCCGTATCGACCAGTCGATCGCATACGGCGCCCTGTTCACTGCGCACCACTTGCGCGTGAAGGCGATTGTGGCCCTGACCGAATCCGGCTCCACCGCGCTGTGGATGAGCCGCCACAATATCGACACCCCGATTATTGCGCTCACGCCGAGCACCACCACCCAGCGTAAGCTGGCTTTGTACCGCAATGTCTGCACCCACCAGCTGATGCAGGACGCGCCGACCGATGTCGTGTTGCGCGCCGCCGAAGACCTGCTGGTAAAACAGGGTATCGCCCAGAAGGGCGATATGATTGTGGTTACCTGGGGTGCGCCGATGGGCAAAGTGGGCGGCACGAACGCGTTGCGTATCGTGAAAGTGGGTGAGTTCACCCACCGCGCCGACACCGCGCGTTAAGCGGCGGTTTCTAACGATTTCTTTATTGTTTGGAGTAATACCATGTCCCTCGTATCCATGCGTCAACTGCTGGACCACGCCGCTGAACACGGCTATGGCATCCCGGCTTTCAACGTTAACAACCTGGAACAAGTGCAGGCCATCATGGCCGCTGCCGACGCGGTCAACGCGCCGGTGATCATGCAAGCTTCGGCCGGCGCGCGTAAGTACGCTGGTGAAGCTTTCCTGCGTCACCTGATCGACGCAGCGATCGAAGCCTACCCGCACATCCCTGTCGTCATGCACCAGGACCACGGCCAGTCGCCGGCGGTCTGCATGGCCGCGATCAAATCCGGCTTCTCCTCCGTGATGATGGACGGCTCGCTGATGGCTGACGGTAAATCCGTCGCTTCCTACGAGTACAACGTGGAAGTGTCGAAGGAAGTGGTGAAGTTCTCGCACTCCATCGGCGTGACCGTGGAAGCGGAACTGGGCGTGCTGGGTTCCCTGGAAACCATGAAGGGCGACAAGGAAGACGGCCACGGCGCGGAAGGCACCATGACCCGCGAACAGCTGCTGACCGACGTGGCGCAGGCTGCCGACTTCGTGCAGAAGACCCAGTGCGATGCGCTGGCTATCGCGATCGGTACTTCGCACGGTGCTTACAAGTTCACCCGCAAGCCAACCGGCGATATCCTGGCGATCGACCGCATCAAGGAAATCCACGCGCGCATTCCTAACACCCACCTGGTGATGCACGGTTCCTCCTCCGTGCCGCAGGAACTGCTGGCGATCATCCGCGAATTCGGCGGTGATATGAAGGAAACCTACGGCGTGCCTGTGGAAGAAATCCAGGAAGGCATCCGTCACGGCGTGCGCAAGATCAATATCGATACCGATATCCGTCTGGCCATGACCGCTGCTGTGCGCAAGTACATGTTCGAGAACCCATCGAAGTTCGACCCGCGCGACTTCCTGAAGCCGGCCCGTGCTGCTGCGGAAGAAGTTGTGAAGGCGCGCTTCCTGTCGTTCGGCTGCGAAGGCCGTGCGTCGATGATCAAGCCGATCTCGCTGGAGAAGATGGCTGAGCGTTACAAGGCCGGTGAGCTGGCCCAGATCGTTAAGTAATCAACCCCGGTAAAGCAGGGTCCGACCCCAAGGGTCAGACCCTCGGCCCGCGACCGCCGCGTCATACAGGGTCTGACCCTTGGGTCAGACCCAGGTTTACCGGGTTTAAAAATCTCAGATAGCCCCGCCATGAACAGCCTGTACAAAACCTCCATCAAATCCCTCCCCCTGCTCGGCCACGGTAAAGTGCGCGACAACTACGCCGTTGGCGACGACAAGATCCTGATCGTCACCACCGACCGCCTGTCCGCCTTCGACGTCGTGATGAACGAACCGATCCCTGGCAAAGGCAAGGTCCTGAACCAGATGACCGATTTCTGGTTCGAGAAACTGGGCCACATCGTCCCTAACCACCTGACCGGCGTAAGCCCAGAGTCCGTCGTGGCGCAAGACGAAGTAGAGCAAGTGAAAGGCCGCGCGGTTGTCGCCAAGCGCCTGAAGCCGATCCTGGTGGAAGCGGTTGTACGCGGCTACATCATCGGCTCCGGCTGGAAAGACTACCAGAGCACCGGCTCCATCTGCGGCATCAAGCTGCCGGAAGGCCTGCAGCAAGCCGACAAGCTGCCAGCCCCGATCTTCACCCCGGCCGCCAAAGCCGACCTGGGTGAGCACGACGAAAACATCTCCTTCGAAGAGATGGAAAAGAAAATCGGCGCCGAACTGGCCGCCAAGATCCGCGACATCGCGATCCAGCTGTACACCACCGCTGCCGACTACGCCGCCACCAAGGGCATCATCATCGCCGACACCAAGTTCGAATTCGGCCTGGACGACAACGGCGTGCTGCACCTGATGGACGAAGTGCTGACGGCCGATTCCTCGCGCTTCTGGCCAGCCGACTCCTACCGTCCGGGCATCTCGCCCCCGTCCTACGACAAGCAGTTCGTGCGCGACTACCTGGAAACCCTGAAGGACTGGAACAAGGCCCCGCCAGCACCAGCCCTGCCGGCCGACGTGATCGAAAAAACCCAGGCCAAGTACTTCGAAGCCATCGAACGCCTGACCGGCGAAAAGCTGAAGGACTAAGCCATGTCCGACATCAAACCACTGGTCGGCATCATCATGGGTTCGTCCTCGGACTGGGACGTGATGAAGAACGCCGTTGATGTGCTGAGCCAATTCGGCGTGCCGTACGAGGCGCAAGTGATTTCCGCCCACCGCATGCCGGACGAAATGTATGCCTACGCCAAGAGCGCGCGCGAGCGCGGCCTGCGTGTCATCATCGCCGGCGCCGGCGGCGCGGCCCACCTGCCGGGCATGGTCGCGGCCATGACCATTGTGCCGGTGCTGGGCGTGCCGGTGCCGTCCAAATACCTGCGCGGCGAGGACTCGCTGCTGTCCATCGTGCAGATGCCGAAGGGCGTGCCGGTGTCGACCTTCGCCATCGGCGAGGCTGGCGCCGCCAACGCGGCCCTGACCGCCGTGGCGATCATCGCCACCACCGACGACACCCTGGCGGGCCAGCTGGAAGAATTCCGCGCTTCCCAGACCGCCGCTGCTAAAGCAATGGTATTGCCAGTATGAGTAATGTGAAGAACCCTCCGGCGTGGCTGGGCGTGATGGGCGGCGGCCAGCTTGGCCGCATGTTCGCGCACGCCGCGCAAAGCATGGGCTACAACGTGGCCGTGCTGGAGCCGGCAGCGGACTGCCCTGCGGGGCAGGCTGCCAATCGTCTGATCCAGGCCGGCTACAGCGATGTGGCGGGACTGGATGCGCTGGCTGCGCAATGCGTGGCCGTGACCACCGAGTTCGAGAACGTGCCGGCCGACAGCCTGTCGCGCCTGGCGCAATCGGTTTTCGTGGCGCCGAATGCGCACGGCGTGTCCGTGGCGCAGGATCGCATCGCGGAGAAAGCTTTCTTCGTCGCTTCCGCTGCCAAGTCGGGCGTACTGCCGGCGCCGCACAAGGTCATCGCGACCGACGCCGACATCGACGCCATCAGCGAAGACCTGCTGCCGGGTATCCTGAAGACGGTCCGTATGGGCTACGACGGCAAGGGCCAGGTGCGCGTCAAGTCGCGCGACGAGGTGCGCGCCGCCTTCCAATCCATGGGCAAGGTCGCCTGCCTGCTGGAGAAAATGCTGCCGCTGGCGTACGAGGTGTCCGTGCTGACCGCGCGCGGCGCAGATGGTTCTTCGGTGGTCTACCCGATCGCCGAGAACGTGCACCGCGACGGTATCCTGTTCACCACCACCGTGCCGGGACCGAACATCACCGCCGACTGCGCCGCCAAGGCGCAGCATGCGGCGCAAGCGCTGGTGGCTGAGCTGGGCTATGTGGGCGTGCTGTGCATCGAGTTCTTCGTGCTGGCGGATGGTTCGCTGGTCGTGAACGAAATGGCGCCGCGTCCGCACAACAGTGGCCACTACACCATCGACGCCTGCGTCACCAGCCAGTTCGCGCAGCAGGTGCGCGCCATGGCCGGCCTGCCGCTGGGCGATGTGCGCCAGCATTCGCCGGCGGTCATGCTGAATATCCTGGGCGACATCTGGTACGAAGGCGAGGGCGATGATGTACGCGAACCGGCGTGGGACAAGGTGCTGGCGCTGCCAGGCGCCAACCTGCACCTGTATGGCAAGGAAGAACCACGCCGCGCGCGCAAGATGGGTCACCTGACTTTCGTCGCCCCAACGCTGGCGCAAGCGCAGCAGCACCTCAACGCCGCCTGCGCCATCCTGGGTATCGAACCATGACCGACGCAGCATCCCGCGCCCTGGCCGCAGCCGCGGCCGCGCCCGCCGACATCGCCGCAGCCGCTGCGGCGCTGGAGGCGGGCGCGCTGGTCGCCTTCCCCACCGAGACCGTGTACGGCCTTGGTGCGGACGCGGAAAACCCGGCGGCCGTGGCCAAAATCTACGCCGCCAAGGGGCGCCCGCAAGACCACCCGGTGATCGTGCACGTCGCCCCGGGCGCCGATATCGATTACTGGACCAGCGAGGTGCCGGACGCAGCGCGCGCGCTGGTGCAGCACTTCTGGCCCGGCCCGCTGACCCTGATTCTCAAGCGCAATACCCACATTCCCGACGCCGTCTCCGGCGGCCAGGATACGGTCGGTATCCGCTGCCCCTCGCACCCGGTCGCCATGCAGCTGCTGCAAGCTTTCAAGGGCGGCAAGGGCGGCGTCGCCGCGCCATCGGCCAACAAGTTCGGCAACGTCAGCCCGACCACCGCGCAGCACGTGCGCGACGAGTTCCACGACGAAGTGGGGCAGGGCAATGTGATCGACTCGGTGCTCGATGGCGGTTCCAGCCAGGTCG
This sequence comes from Pseudoduganella guangdongensis, assembly GCF_009857475.1. GTDB lineage: Bacteria > Pseudomonadota > Gammaproteobacteria > Burkholderiales > Burkholderiaceae_D > Rugamonas > Rugamonas guangdongensis. The sequence goes on from NZ_WWCJ01000001.1 coordinate 301,070, forward strand.
GCATTGAGTCGACCATCCTCGACCTGTCGCGCCTGGCCACCCATGGCCCGGTGCTGCTGCGCCCCGGCCACATCAGCGCGCAGCAGATCGCCGACGTGATCGGGGTCATGCCGCGCCAGCCGGACCAGGCCGCGCCGCGCGCCTCCGGCACGCTTGAATCGCACTACGCGCCCAAGGCACCGGTCGCGCTGTTGCCGACTGGCGACATTGAAAAAACCCTTGCGCAACTCAAGCTGCAAGGGCGGTGTGCCGCGCTGATCCATTACACGCCCTTCCCGGGCGCTCATCCAAATGTCGCGCTGCCTGCCGAGCCAAAGGGGTATGCTTATGGTGTGTATGCCGCATTGCGCGCGATGGACCAGCAGCAGGTGGAGCTGATCCTGGTGGAAGCGCCGCCGACCGGCGATGCCTGGCTGGGCGTCAACGATCGCCTGCGCCGCGCCGCCTTCGGTTCGACCGGCATCATTGAACGTTTCCTGAAAACGTAAGCGCAGCGGGGCAACCTGTCTCCTGCGCAAGCGAGGAGGCAGCCATGTCCCGCAACTTGCCCTACGCCCCGGCGCGCAGCGTGCGCGCCGACGTGCCAGCATCCGTCGTGATGGACGCGCACATGACATCCCACGCCACGGTCGCCGTTCCCGCCGCCACCCGCGCCACGTCGGCAGCCTTCGCCCTCGCCGCAGCTTTGCTGGCCATGGCGCCGTTCGCCGCCGCTGCCGAATCCTCCTCCGGCGCGCGCGCCATGCTGTCCGCGCCGGAACGCGGCAGCTTGCTCGCAGGCCCTACGCTATCGCGCATTGAGACCGGCATCTTCTCGACCTCTAAACGCATCGCCCCCGCCATGCTGGCCGAAGCGCTGGACAAGGCCGGCGACGCCCTGGCCGACGTGGCCGGCAAACCGCGCTGCACCATCACCACCTACAGCCTGCGCTACAGCACCATCGGCGGCAGCGGCGAAGCGACCGACGCCAGCACCGCCCTGATCCTGCCCTCCGGCAGCGACCCGCTCTGCCAGGGCCCGCGCCCCGTGTTGTTGTACGCCCACGGCACCGCCATCGCCAAAGACCACAATATGGCGCGCCTGCGCGGCGAGGCCAAGCTGGTGGCTGCGCTCTTCACCGCCCAGGGCTACATCGTGGTCGCCCCCAATTACGCGGGATACGAAGGCTCCTCGCTACCCTACCACCCCTACCTGAACGCCGAGCAGCAAGCTGCCGACATGATCGACGCCCTGCGCGCCGCGCGCGCCGCGATGCAGAAGCTGAAAATCCAGCCCGGCCCGCAGCTATTCCTGGCCGGCTACTCGCAAGGCGGCCACGTCGCGCTGGCCACCCAGCGCGCCATGCAGCAAGGCAGCGAGTTCAATGTCACCGCCACCGCCGGCCTGTCCGGCCCCTACGCCATGGCGCGCTTCGCCGACACCGTCTTCGGCGGCCAGCCCAATGCCGGCATCACCCTCTACCTGCCGCTGATCGCCACCTCCGCCCAGCGCGCCGGCGCCGCCATCTACAGCAGGCCGGAAGAACTGTACGAAAGCCAGTACGCCAGCGGCATCGAAAGCCTGCTGCCGAATAGCCTTAAGCCGAAGGAACTGGTCAAGCAAGGCAAGCTGCCCAGGCGCGCCTTGTTCGCCCGCGATTCGCAGCCGCAAGCCAGCGGCGCCGCCGCCTACTTCAGCAGCCCGCACCTGGTGCGCACCAGCTACCGCGAAGCCTACCTGCAGGACCTGGCGGCCCATCCCTGCGACGACGGCGCCTGCACGCCCGCGCACAACCTGCGCAAGTGGATGCTGAAGAACGACCTGCGCAACTACACCCCGCAAAGCCCGCTGTTGCTGTGCGGCGGCAGCAAAGACCCGTCCGTACCGTTTTTCAACGCCACCGAGGCGGCGCAATACTTCGCCCAGCGCGGCGCGCCGCCCACGCTGGTGGACCTGGAAGAGCAAGACGCGCCCGACGACTTCGGCCTGCCGCGCCGCGCCTTCGCCCTGATCCGCGACGAGTTGGCGCACAGGGCGCAGGAGGAGGCGGCCAAGTCCGGTCGCAGCGCACAGGAGCTGATGCTAGAGGGCTACCACGCCCGCATGGCCGGCGCCCCCTGCCTGCTGGCGGCGCGCCGCTACTTCGACGCACTGCTGGCCAGGCCCGAGGCGTTGGCCACGCATTAAGCTGGTAAGGTCGCCAGCCCGGAAGTTATTTGTTTGGGCCAGGGAGCTGCTTAAGCAAGGCATTGACCAGCGCCGAGCGGTCGGCAGGATCGTCCGCCAGCACGATATCGGGCTGCAGCAGCGCCGGCGCGCGCTTGCCGGAAGGTCGGTCCAGTACGAAGCGCGGCACCACCACTTCCAGTTTCGTGTTGGGCAGCACGTGCTGCTTCTGCGTGCCGCCGGTCTGGCGCACGTAGGCGTAGCCGCCGGCGCCGACCAGTGTTGCAAAGCCATGGTCCTGCACCGTGTTGCTGAACAGGATGGCCGACGAGTAAGTCATATCCCCCACCAGCACATACACTTTGCCACGGAAGCGCAACGGATGCGCGGGTTCTGGCTGTACCCAGCTGTCGACGGCGCCATGCACCACATCGCCCACTTTCTCGTTTGGCCCGGCGCGTCCCTCCAGCACTTTCTTCACGTAGCTCGAGCCGTTGCGGTAAGGCTTGTCCGCTATGTAGCGCAGGATGCCGGTCTTCCACATATCGTCATCGCCGCCGCCGTTCTCGCGTATATCGATCAGCAAGGTCTGCGCGCCCGCATCGCGCAGCGTCGTGAAGGCGCGCTCAGTGAAGGCGTAGAACTGCTGCTTGTCCGGCCAGGAAAAAGCGTTGATTGTCAGCAGGCCCACGCCGCCAGGCAGCAGGCGGAACTGGAAGGTTTGCTCGAACGCCGTATCGCCCTGCATGACAACAGGCGTTGCCGACGCCGCCGGCACGCTCAGCGCCTTGCCACCGACGCCCAAGGTGAAGCTGTCCGTCGCGCCATAGGTCTTCCAGTAGTACAGCCACAGGCGGCGCTCCAGCAGCTTGTTGCGGAAGCCTGGGGTATCGCCATGCACCAGCGCCCCCAGCTTGGCCAGCACCTGCGCCGCCGGCACGCCGTTGATCGTCTCGACCTCGCGTCCCGCCAGCGCCGAGGCGCCGCCGCCCAGTGCGGCAACGATGACCAGGCGGCCCTGGCGGTCGATACTCACTTCGAACGGGAACAGCTTGCCGCCCGCCGCCAGGTGCGCGCGCGTTTCAGCGCGCCAGTCCGGCAAGACCACGCCCAGGTGGGCATCGTTGAAGACCGGGTTCATCGCGGCCAGCGCGCGCCATGCCTCGTCGCGCGAGAGCGGCTGCTTGAGCCGCTCCCGCGCCGCCGCGAAGGCCTGCTCATAGGCCGCCTGGCCGGAACGCAAGGCCGGTTCGGGATGCGTGTCCTCGATGGCTTGCCGCACGAACTGCAAATCCTGCTGCAACTGCGCAGGCGTGAAGGTGATGGTGTCAGCGCGGGCGGGCGCGCCGTACAGCGCGCCGGCGCTGGCCAGGGCGAGGAGCAGGTGAGGGATTTTCATTGCAGGAATTATAAGGGGCAAAGCGGCATGATGCGCGGCAACGACAGTCACGAAGAATCCGCTTGTAACTAAGATTCAAGCGCTGGCATATTGGTTTGGCTGAGCAATCCCTCAGGAGACCCAATGCGCCACCCCATATTCGCCATGTGCAGCATGGCAGCGGCACTGCTTGCCGCATGCGGCGGGAACGGCCCGCGCCCCGGCGAACAAAGCCCGCGGCTGAAGTTCTCGTCCCAGGTCTCCTTCGGCGACAATATCTCGGACGTTGGCACCTACAAGGTCGGCGCGATTGCCGCCATGGGCGGCGGCACCTTCACCATCAACGGCAACAACAGCGCCACCTATCCCGCGCTGACGGGCAAGAATTGGTCAGAGCTGATCGCCACGCAACTGGGCCTGCCCGCGCCGTGCCCCGCCGTGACCGGGCTCGACGGCGATCCCGCCCTGGGCTTCAGCGTGGCGGTGCAGGCCCAGCCCAATTGCTTCGCCTATGCGCAGGGCGGGGCGCGCGTGGCGCACCCGGTCGGCGAGGGCCACAAAGCCACCGGCAGCCCGCTCGGCGCGCTGACCTGGCCTTTTGCCTCCCAGGTGCAAAACCACCTGGCCAAGGTCGGCGGCAAATTCAAGGGCGATGAAATTGTCTTTGTCGCGATCGGCAATATCGACCTGATGTTCGGCCTGACGGAGCTGTCCGCCAACGCCAGCGCTGCCGGCTCGAGTGCCGGCCGCACCGCCTTCGCCACCAGCCTGGCCAGCCAGCTGGCCGCCGGCGCCAGCGACCCGGGCAGCGCCGCGCAAGCCATCGGCGCCGCCATCGCCGCCGAAGCAGCCCGGCCCGGCAGCGACGACAACAGTGTTGTGCTGGCCGGCGTGAACGCCGCCGTCTTGGCCGGCAATAGCGGCGCCGCCTCGCCCGCCGTGTTCGGGCCGATGGCCGCCAAGGCGCAGGCCGAGGCCGCCGCGGCCGGCAGCGCCGCCGGCAACGCCTACGCCGCCGCGCAAGGACCGCTGCTGGTGCAAAGCATGACGCGCACCGCAGGCGAAGTGGTCAGCATCGTCAAAGGGCAGTTGCTCGGCAATGGCGCCAACTACGTGGCCGTGATCAATATGCCGGACGTCTCCAGCTCGCCCGCCGGCCAGTCGCAGCCGGCCGCCATCCGCGCCCTGATCGACACCATCGTGAAGAGTTTCAACGACACGCTGGCCGCCGGGTTCGCCGGCGAAGGCAAGGTGCTGCTGATCGACGCCTTCACCAACAGCCGCGACCAGTTCAGCAACCCCACGCCCTACGGTCTGACCAACAACCGGGAAACCGCCTGCGACCTGAGCCCCGCCAAAAACCCGCTGGGCAGCGCCCTGGTGTGCAATGGCAGCAACCTGAAAGCCGGCGACGTCAGCCACTACGCTTACGCCGACCTGGTCAACCCCACGCCCTACCTGCAATGGCTGCTGGCGCGCCAGGTGGCCGAAAAGATGATCGCCAAAGGCTGGCTGTAAAACGGGAAAGGACGCACCATGACGCAACGCATCCACTGCGCAATCCTGGCACTGGCCACGGCGGCGACGCTGGGCGCCGCCCCGGACGCGCAGGCGCAAGCCAAAGGCGACTGGCTGCTCAAGCTGGGCGCCAACAAGATCACGCCGCACGTTAATTCCGGCGAGATGAGCGCGCCCGCCAAGCCTGGCATCAAAGGCGACGTCGGGCCGGACACCAAGCCCGTCCTCACCATTGGCTATATGCTGAGCGACCAGCTCAGCGCGGAAGTGCTGCTCGGCGTGCCTTACGAGCACAAGCTGTACGGCGCCGGCAGCGTGGAAGGCATCGGCCAGATCGGCACCTCCGAAGTGCTGCCCCCGACCGCCTTCCTGCACTACCGCCTGTTCGGCCCGGCGGCTACGGTGCGGCCCTATCTCGGCCTGGGCTACAGCTACGTCTACTTCCAGAAAGAGACCGGCTCCGCGCAGATGACGTCCATGATGAATCCCGGCGGCCCGCCCAGCACCTACACGCTCGACTCCAAGCACACGCTCTGCCTCGCGCTCGGCGTATCGGCCAAGCTTAGCGAGCGCCTCTTCGCCGACCTGATGCTGGTGAAGAGCAAGCTCAAGACCAGCGCCCACTTCAACAGCGGCCAACAGCTCCCGATCAAGATCGACCCCACCGCCATCAGCCTCGCCCTCGGCTACCGCTTCTAGCAAAAAAAATGGGGACGTACCCCATTTTTTTTCCGGGCGTCCCCACTGCGTCAGCGGCTAAAAATTAATGGGGTACGTCCCCATTTTTTTTTACTGGAAGGCTTGGATGCCGGTCATCGCGCGGCCCAGGATCAGGGCGTGGATGTCGTGCGTGCCTTCGTAGGTGTTGACCACTTCCAGGTTCACCATGTGGCGGATGATGCCGAATTCGTCGGAGATACCGTTGCCGCCCAGCATGTCACGCGCCACGCGGGCGATGTCCAGCGACTTGCCGCAGGAGTTGCGCTTCATGATGGAGGTGATTTCGACGGCGGCGCTGCCTTCGTCCTTCATGCGGCCCAGGCGCAGGCAGCCTTGCAGGCCGAGCGTGATTTCAGTCTGCATGTCGGCCAGCTTCTTCTGCACCAGCTGGTTGGCCGCCAGCGGGCGGCCGAACTGCTTGCGGTCCAGGGTGTACTGGCGGGCAGTGTGCCAGCAGTCTTCCGCCGCACCCAGCGCGCCCCAGGCGATGCCGTAGCGGGCCGAGTTCAGGCAGGTGAACGGGCCTTTCAGGCCGCGCACGTCCGGGAACGCGTTTTCCTCCGGCACGAACACTTCGTCCATCACGATTTCGCCGGTGATCGAGGCGCGCAGGCCGAACTTGCCGTGGATGGCCGGGGCGGACAGGCCTTTCATGCCCTTGTCCAGGATGAAGCCGCGGATCGCGCCTTCGTCGTCCTTGGCCCACACCACGAACACGTCGGCCACCGGCGAGTTGGTGATCCACATCTTGGCGCCGGTCAGCGAGTAGCCGCCCGCCACCTTCTTGGCGCGGGTGATCATCGAGCCCGGGTCGGAGCCGTGGTTCGGCTCGGTCAGGCCGAAGCAGCCGATCCATTCGCCAGTGGCCAGTTTCGGCAGGTATTTCTGTTTCTGTGCTTCGGTACCGAATTCATAGATCGGCACCATCACCAGCGACGACTGCACCGACATCATCGAGCGGTAGCCGGAGTCGACACGTTCCACTTCGCGCGCGATCAGGCCGTAGGCGACGTAGTTCAGGCCCGGACCGCCGTATTGTTCCGGAATGGTCGGGCCCAGCAGGCCCAGTTCGCCCATTTCGCGGAAGATGGAGGTGTCCATCTGCTCGTGGCGGAAGGCTTCCAGGATGCGCGGCTGCAGCTTGTCCTGGCAGTAAGCCGCGGCGGCGTCGCGCACCATGCGCTCGTCATCGGTCAGCTGGTCGTTCAGCAGCAGGGGATCGTCCCAGTGGAATGCGGCTTTGCTCATTACGTCTCTCTTTATAAAAACATTATAAAAAATCAATCATTCCAACAAGTCACGGAAGCGGCCGCCGTGGAAGACCAGCGGTGCGTTCCCGGCGAACTCGCAGTGCTCGACCTCGCCCACGAAGATCACGTGGTCGCCCTCCGGATAGCGGCTGCGGTTGTGGCATTCAAACCACGCCGCAGCGCCCTTCAGGACGGGCTGGCCGGTGCGCGACAGCTCGAATTCCACCGTACCGAACGGATCTTCCGAACGGGTCGAAAACAGCTTGGCCAAATGGGCCTGGTCGGCGCTCAGCACATTGATCACATAGTGCGAATTACCGCTGAAAATGGGCATGCTGTTGGCGCCACTGCCCAGGCTCCACAGCACCAATGGCGGGTCGAGCGAGACGGAATTGAAGGAGCTGGCCGTCAAGCCACGGAAACTGCCATCAGCGAGCCGCGTGGTAATCACGGTCACACCTGTGGCAAATTGCGACAGTGCCTGGCGAAAATGGACACTGTCGAATTCACGCTCGGTGGCGCGTGGGGAGCTGGTATTCATGCGGGACCTGTTTGTTTCAAAGAGATTATGCCAAAGAACGATAGTCTAACCTTTGGCGAAAGCGACGGGGATTTTAGCTAAGGCGGCACTTTTTGAGCAGGGGGCGCAGTTTTGCGCTACAGTAATACTTCCAGTACGTGAGGAGGGCATATGGCTGATGTGGCAATCCTGGGCGGTGGATGCTTTTGGTGCACCGAGGCGGTGTACCTGGAAGTGCGCGGTGTGACCAAGGTCGAGTCCGGTTACACGGGTGGCGCGCAGCCCAATCCGACGTATGAGCAGATTTGCACCGGCGAGACCGGGCACGCCGAAGTGGTCAGGCTGGAATTCGACCCGGCCGAGGTCAGCTATCGCGACCTGCTGGAGATTTTCTTCACCATCCACGACCCGACCACCCTGAACCGCCAGGGCAACGATGTCGGCACGCAGTACCGTTCCGTGATTTTCTACCAGTCGCCCGAGCAGGAGGCCACGGCGCGCCAGGTGATGGCCGAGATGGCCCATGTGTGGGACGCGCCGCTGGTGACCGAGCTGGCGCCCGCCGCGCCGTTCTTCAAGGCCGAGGATTACCACCAGAACTACTTCGCCCAGCATCCGCTGCAGGGCTATTGCGCCTTTATCGTGGCGCCCAAGGTGGCCAAGTTCCGCAAAACCTACGCTAGCAAGCTCAGGTAGCCGTGCCCAGCGCCGGACGGCTCGTCGCTGGCGCAGCGGGCCTGGCGTTGGTTTCTGTGGCGCAGGCTTACCGTTCCCCTCACGCGGTTTGGGCTGGTTCCAGCCCGAAGTAGGTCCGGTAGCTGTCCAGGTGCGCTTGGGTGGAAAATTCGGCAAAGTAGCCCGCTTCCTCGCGTTGTTCCAGGTGGCGCAGGGCTTCGGCCGCTTCCGCGCCGGGCTGGGCGGCCAGGAACGCCTTGGTTGCCGGCAGGCCCGCGCCGCAGAGCAGGCGCGCGTCGAGCTTGCGGCCAAGCGCCGGGCTGGCGGTTTTCGCGGCCCAGATGCGCAACACGTCTTCCAGCAGGCCGCGGCCGAACAGCTGGACGCTGCACAGCAGGGCCAGGTCGGCATCTTGCCCGCCGCCGTTCCGTTCAGCCTCGACTTCCTTTGCCAAAATCTCGCGCAGCTGGGGCAGTGCCACATCGCTGGGCACCAGGTTGGGACGGCTGATGTACTGGGCGCCCAGCTGGTGGCGGAAGGCACGCGCGCGCCGCGCTGACGGCACCGCGGCGATCGCAAATGTCACGAGGTATGGGATGCCGCACATCAGCAAGGCGGCGAAGAAATTTCCGGCGTCGAGATCCTGGTTCAGGAACACGATGAAGGACGAAATGGCCAACAAAGGCCACAGGAAGGCGAACAGGGGGGTGGTGCTATCCTTGACCAGGAAGTGGGCTCCGATGCCGCCAATGGCGCCCCCGGCGAGGGTGAAAACCAGGATGGCGACCAGGCGTTCGGCGCCGGCGCCGGGGACGGTCGATGCGAAAGCGGGCAGGGTGGGCAGCAGCAGGGCGGCCGCGAGCAGGCAGTTGCGGTAGTTCAGCATGGGGTCAGAATCGGTGCGGTGGTTGCATCCAGGTGGTTACGGGCGACAGGCTGCGCCGCTCCCACGTTCTCAGCTCCGCAGGGCCGGTTTGATACGCGATGCCTTGGTCGAGGCCGGAGAAGCGTTCGGTCAGTTTTTGCTCGCCTTTGAAAGCGAGCAAGGTCACGCCATGGGCTTGGCCGCCGGCGATCACCACATAATAGGTGTACGCTCCGTTTTGGAAAAATACGATGTCCTGGCCGGTATGCGGGGTGGTCTGGCGGTTGAAGATGCCTGCCCTGGAGGCCGGCGTGGCAATGGCTTCCATCTCTGGCTTGCCCAGCTTGCCGTAGCGGTAGGCGATTTTCGAGAACGGTTCTTCCCGCCGGTCGGCGCAGAGAGACAGCAGTTTCCCACCCTCCAGGAAGCGTTCAATGCCGGTGGCCTCATAGTCGAGCGGCCCGAACCACGCATCGACCAGCGCATGTTCGCCGGCGCGGCAATGGGTGGGCAAGGGGTCTTTGGTGCGGGCGCCAGCGTGCGCGGCGCATAGCATGAGGACGGCAAAAGCCAGGCGCTTCATCGTGGGCGGTGCTCCGTGCCGTCGCCGGGTGTGATGAACAGGGCGGTCGCGCTCGCGGCCACGTTGGCGGTGTGCCAGACGCCGCGCGGCACCAGCAGGAACTGGCCGGGTTGCTCGAGCGTGATGGTGCGCTCGCCTTGCGCAGTCGCCAGCACGAACTCGAGCGCACCGGCGATCAGCACCACGACTTCTTCCCCGGCGGGATGGCGCTCCCAGCCAGTCCAGTCGGCGCTGAAATCGTAGGTCGAGACCAGCCGGCCGGGGCCCAGGTGGTCCAAGCCGCCGGTGCTGAGTTTTTCCCAGAACGCGTCGTTGACCTCGAGCGGCAGCGCGCTGCCAGCCGGGCCAAGGTGCAGGAATGTGTCGACGGCCCGGAACGGGCCAGGGCTGTGATCCATGGGTAAGCTCCTTACTCCTCGCTCAACTCAAACAGGGGCGCCGCGTGCAAGCCGGGCAGCATCGCCGAGCGATGATCGAAAACAGCATTCAGGACAGCCATTGGATGACCGCGTCGCCCCGTGCGGCGGCATTGCGGTAAAAAGCGGCCAGCTCCCGGTAGTGGTACTGCAGGTAGCGCAGCGACTCCTCGCCATCGCGCACCCAGATCACATCCGGGTAAATCTGCTTGCGCTGCATGTCCTGCGGCGCGTAGCGCGGTTCCAGCGATTCGGCTGGCATGTCCGCCAGCGTACGCGCCACTTGCGCCACTTGCTCCGGCGTCAGGAAGCGCGCCGGGCCGCCATCCAGGTCCGGACCGAACTCCTGGCCGCCCAGCACCGCCAGGCTGTACGGCGGCTCGCCGCCATCCACATCGCCGGTCAGCAGGTAGTGGATGCCGTGCCAGGCCTTGTCGATTTCGATGAAATGCTCGAGCTCCGCATCGTCATCCTCGGAGAACAGGAACTCTTCCACAGCGTCTTCGTCCTCCCGCAGTTCTTGTAGCGTTGCAGGCGGAACAGCGGCAAAGCAACCTCGTATTCCCATCTCTGACTCCCAGGCTGGATTTGCCCGTATCTTACTTGCACCCGGCCGTAAAAGACTCTCCAAAAGTAACCGTGCGCGCTGTGTTGCGCGCGTAGGCAAATTGGGCATAGCGGTTGGCGATCCGCACCGAGGCGTCGTCCACGTAACGCGCGAAGAGCACCGACACGGCGGCCGAGCTGGCAAGGACGGCGGCGGTGGACAGCAGGACGCGCGCCAGGAAATCCATGCCTGCGGTGGCGCTGTACACCGCCATGCCGACCGAGGCCGGCATGAAGCTGTGCAAGAGGTAGAGCGAGAAAGACTTGTGCCCCAGCCAGCGCAGCGGCTTGCTGGACAGGAAGCGCGACACCGCGTTGTCGCCCACCGCCACCCATACCAGCAGAATGGCGCCGCTGGCGTAAGGGAAATAGGACCAGACCTCCGGCGGCAGCAAGCGTTCTTTCAGGATCAGCTGGAAGGCGCCCACGAAGAACAGGCCGTCGAGCGGGGCGTTGAGCGGGTCCACGGTGGCGATGGCAAACACCGTCAGTGGTGCATAGATCCAGCAAGCCCTCCAGGGCATAGTTCTTGGAATTTTTCATTGCCGGCTTTTACCAGCAATGGTTTAGCTTTCTGATGCATAAATGTAGCCGCGCGACCAAGGCATGGCGGCCGGATTGCGGCCGGCTTTGCCGCAGACGATCTGGTACAGGCTGATCAGATCCTGCTCGAAAGCATAGGCGCAGCCGGCCAGGTACACGTGCCAGATACGGAAGCGCTTGTCGCCCGCCAGCGCGCGCACCTGGTCCTCGTGCGCCTCGAAGTTCTCGGTCCAGATGGCGCAGGTGCGGGCGTAGTGGCGGCGCAGGTTTTCCACATCGTAGGCCTCCAGCTGTCCCTGCTGCATGGCGCGCAGCACTTCGCCCAGGTGGGCCAGTTCGCCGTGCGGGAACACGTATTTTTCGATAAATTCGCCACCGCCGTAAGGGGTTTCGCCATTGTTGGGATCGGTGCTGGTGATGCCGTGGTTCATGGCCAGGCCGTCGGTCGCCAGCAGCCTGTTGATAATTGCGAAGTACTCCACAAGGTGTTTCAGCCCCACGTGCTCGAACATGCCGACGCTGGTGATGCGGTCGAACGTGCCCTGCACGTCGCGGTAATCCTGCAGCCGGATCTCGACCAGGTCTTGCAGGCCGGCCGCGCGCACCCGTTCCTGCGCCAGCGCGAACTGGTTTTGCGAGAGCGTGATGCCGACGCAGCGCGCGCCATACTGCTGCGCGGCGCGGATGACCAGGGCGCCCCAGCCGCAGCCGATATCGAGCAAGGTCTGCCCCGGCCGCAGCCGGATCTTGGCCAGGATGTGGTCGATCTTTTTAAGCTGGGCCGTGGCCAGGTCCTCGTCGCCGTGCTCGAAGTAGGCGCAGGAATAGACCATGTTCGGATCCAGGAACTGCTGGTAGAACTCGTTGGAAACGTCGTAGTGGTAGCGTACCGCTTGCGCGTCATGCCGGCGGCTGTGGCGGTAGGTGCGCACGACGCGGCCCAGGCGGCCAGTCTGGCGCAGCGAGCTGCGCGCCAGGGCGTTGACCACCTTGATCATGTCGGCGGCGCGGCCCTTCACCTCGATAATGCCCTCGACGTAGGCGGTGCCAAGGTTGGCCAGCGAAGGGGAGAGCAGGTAGCGCGCGGCGGACGGGCGGGGCACGCGGATCGTCACGCGCGGCGCTTCAGGCGAGAAATCGAAGCTGCGGCCATTCCACAGCTCAATCCGCAAGGGCAGGGCGTTGTGCGGGGCGACGCTGCTGATCCAGCTATTGATGCGGTTCTGTAAGAACATGTGCCCCCCTCCCAGGCAAGTGGATTATGGCTGGATGCGCTCCTTGCGCCAGCTGCCATCCGCCTGCCGCGTGTACACGATCCGGTCGTGGAAGCGCGACGCGCGCCCCTGCCAGAATTCCACCCGTTCCGGCACCAGGCGGTAACCGCCCCAATGCGCCGGTCGTTGCGGCTGGTCGCCGCTGGCCGCTTCCACAGCGGCATATTGCTCTTCCATCTGCTCGCGGCTGGCGACCGCGCGGCTTTGCTGCGACGCGATCGCTGCCAGCTGGCTCTTCACCGGACGGCTGTAGAAATACTTGTCGCTTTCTTCCTCCGCCGTCTTTTCGACCCGGCCCTCGATCCGCACCTGGCGCTCCAGTTCCGGCCAGAAGAAGAGGATGGCCGCGTGCGGGTTTGCCGCCAGCTGCTGGCCTTTCTGGCTCTGGTAATTGGTGTACCAGGTAAAGCCGCGCTCGTCGTACTGCTTGATCAGGACGATGCGCGAGCTCGGGCGGCCATCCGCGCCCACCGTCGCCACGCTCATCGCGTTCGGTTCGTTTACCTGGGCCTTCATGGCCTCATTGAACCACTTGGCAAACTGCGCGATCGGCTCGCCCAGGGTATCCGCCTCCGACAGGCTGGCGCGGCCATAATCCATGCGCAAATCCGCCAGCGCGATGCCGCCCGCAGCGGCTGCTGGCAAGATGCCGCGGCGCTGCTGCATGGCCTCGCCCAGGATGGTCATCTGGGCCGGGCTCAGGATGCGTTTCGCCATGGGAGCAATGTACGCCTCTTCGGTGGCCATGTGCGCGCTGTAGGCTTGCACGAAACGCTCGACATCCGCCGCAGCCAGCGCCGCGCTGGCGCCGCTGGCGATTTTCTCCAGTTGCGGATCGAGCGTGGACCAGTCGCGGTCCATCTGCTGGTGGTGCGCCACGATTTGTGGACCCAGTTCGGCCAGCAAGGCCGCATCCTCGCCCTGGGCGGCGGCGGTCATCAGCGGGAACAGGTCCATTTCCTCGTCCTGGTGGTGCAGGTGGGCCGCCTTGTTAAAGTACTTGCGCACGGCCTGGGCCGCCTGCTGGGCATCCGCATCCGCGCCATGCTGCGGCAGGTGGGTCAGCAGGTTCTGCAGGGTCTGCAATTGCTTGCGGATCTTGTCGTGGCAATGCTTCAGGACGGCGATGGGCTGGTCGTAGCCCGGTGCGGTGTCGATCAGGGAATTACTCATGGTGCGGGTCTGGTGAACTTGGCAAGAGAAAACATTGTAGCCCGGCTCGGCTAAAATAACGGGATGAATTCCCCGCAAATAGTTGATCCAGTTCTGGAAGATATCGATTTTGACCGCCGTTTTGGCGGCATTGCCCGCTTGTACGGCGAAAAAGCCCTGGCCCGTTTCCGTGGAGCACATGTGTGCGTGATCGGGGTCGGCGGCGTCGGCTCGTGGATCGTGGAAGCGCTGGCGCGCTCCGCGATCGGCAAGCTGACCCTGATCGACCTCGACAACGTGGCCGAATCGAACATCAATCGCCAGATCCAGGCCCTGAGCGGCACCATCGGCATGGCCAAGATCAGCGCGCTGGCCGAGCGCATCGCCCAGATCAACCCCTTCTGCGAAGTGGTGCAGGTGGAAGACTTCATCACGCCCGACAACCTGGACCAGATGGTGGGCGCGCACAACTTCGACTATGTGGTGGACGCCATCGACTCCGCCAAATCGAAGACCGCGCTGATCCACTATTGCCGCAGCAAGCAAATCCCGCTGGTGGTGATCGGCAGCGCCGGCGGCCAGACCGACCCGACCCGCATCGAAGTGCGCGACCTGTCCAAGACCGAACAGGAACCGCTGCTCAAGAAAGTGCGGCGCCGCCTGCGCAGCCAGTTCAACTACCCGCCCAACTCCAAAAACAAGCTGGGGGTGGACGCCGTGTTCTCGATGGAACCGCTGAAATTCCCGGAAAGCGGCGAAGTGTGCACGGTGGACGGCGACGAACGCGCCCCGCAGCAAGGCGTGACGGGCATCAATTGCGCCGGCTTTGGCTCGGCCATGGTGGTGACCGCGACCTTCGGCATGGTGGCCGCCGGCCACCTGCTGCGCAAGCTGGCCGATCAGGTGGCCGAGCCGGTGCCCGATGCCGCCCCGGCGCCCGCGAGCGCCAGCGGCACGTAAGCGCCGTCGGGCATGGATTCGACCAGCGCGAGTCCTGCGACCTGCCACACCACAGGCGCCGCGCCAAACACCGCCGGCGCCGCCTCGGCCTCCCGCGCCAAAGTGACGTGCGGCCTGAATTCGCCATGCGTTGCCGCACTAAACCCCGCCGCTTCCAGCCGCGCCATGAGATCCGCCTGCGCCGCCAACAGGGCCGCCGGCGGCGCCCGCATCCCCGCCCAGGCAATGCGCGGGCGCGTGAAATAGCCGTAGCAATCGATGTGCAACGTCAGCGCAGGCATGGCGCTGGCCGCCAGGATCGCCTGCAAGAGCGGCAGCGCCGCGGCCGGCTGCTGGCCCAGGAAGGCCATGGTCAGGTGCAGCTTGTCCGGCGGAATCAGGCGCCCGTGCACCGGTTGCTGCAGGCGGACCAGAGCTTGCCGCGTCGCCGCGTCCGGCCAGAGTGCAAAAAACAGTTTGTGCGCGGGTTGTTTTGCTATCATTGCAGCCGCCTTAATACTCTGTAAAGAAATCACATGAAACGCACTTCGATCCTGTTCGCCATCCTGTGCGCTGCAGCCGGCCTGGCGCAAGCACAGCAGCCAACCCAACAAGAACCCGCGCCGGCTCCGCAGGCGGAAGCCGCCGCGCCGGCCAAGTCGGAACCGATCGTGCCCGGTTCGGCCCAGCCCGGCCCCGCCGCCGAGCAACTGATCGTCACCGACAATAAAATCGGCAAAGGCGCCGAAGCGACGGTCGGCGCCACCGTCTACATGCACTACACCGGCTGGCTGTACCGCCCGCTGGCCAAGAACCAGCGCGGCCGCCAGTTCGACAGCTCCCTCCCGCGCGGCGAGCCGCTCGACTTCAAACTGGGCAGCGGCAAAGTCATCAAAGGCTGGGACCAGGGCATCGTCGGCATGAAAGTGGGCGGCAAGCGCACCCTGATCATCCCGGCCGAACTGGCCTACGGCGCGCGCGCCATGGGCGGCATTCCCGCCAACTCCGCCCTGATCTTCGACGTGGAACTGATGGACGTCAAATAAGCTTAGTGGGCATGGCCATGGTCGCAGCCGTGGCCGTGCCCATGAGCGTGCCCGGGCGCGCCAGCGCTGCCGCCCGGCCCAGGGCTGTGGCCATGCAGGCTGCACTCATGCTGCGTGGTGCCCTGTTCGGTTTGCAGGGTCGTATGCTGAATGCCGAACTGCTCCTTCAAGCCCCGCGCAATCTCATCGATGGCCACATCGCCCGGATAGCCGCCCGGCATCACCAGATGGCAAGTGAGCGCCACATCGGTCGTGCTCATGGACCAGATATGCAGGTCATGCATGCCCGCCACACCAGGGCGCGCCAGCAAGAACTTCTCCACCTCCGCCGCATTGATATTGCCCGGCACCGCGCCCAGGGTCATATCCAGCGCCTCGCGCAGCAGCGACCAGGTGCTCTTCATGATCAGCACCACGATCACCAGGCTCACCGCCGGATCGACCCAGGCCCAGCCCGTGTACATGACCAGCAGGCCCGCCACCAGGACGCCCAGCGAAATCGCCGCATCCGCCGCCAGATGCAGGTAAGCGCCACGGATATTCAAGTCATCCTTGCTGCCCTTCATGAACAGCCAGGCCGAGATGCCATTCACCGCAATGCCGACGCCGGCCACGATGGACACGGTCAAACCCTGCACCGGACGCGGCGCCATCAACTGCTCCACCGCACCCCAGGCAATGGCCCCGGTCGCCGCCATCAGCAGCATGCCATTGAACAGCGCAGCCAGGATCGAGCTGCTGCGCAAGCCATAGGTATAGCGCCCCGACGGCTCCCGCTTGGCCAGGATCGCCGCCCCCCAGGCCAGCATCAGGCTCAGCACATCCGACAGGTTATGGCCCGCATCGGCCATGAGTGCCGTCGAATTGGCCAGGAACCCGTAGAAGAACTCAATCGCCACAAAGAGCGCATTGAGAGTAATGGCAATGGCGAAGGCACGCCCGTGGCCCGGATCGCCGTGGTGGTGATGGTGGCCGTGATCGTGGCCATGCCCGTGATGATGGTGCGCGCCCATAGCTAATTCCCGTTGGAAGGTTCGGCAATATGCTCCAGCATATCGCGCAGGACACCGCTGATGTGGGCATCGGCGGTGGAATAGAAGACTTGCTTACCCTGGCGCTCCGACTTCACGATACGCGCCGCGCGCAGCAAGCGCAGGTGGTGGCTCACCAGCGAAGAGCTCAGCTGGAGCGACGCCGCGATATCGCTCACCGCGATCGGTTGCTCCAGGCAAGCGAGCACGATACGCAGCCGGGTCGGATCGCCCAGCAAATGAAACAGATCCGCCAGCTCCGCCACGGAAGCATCGTTATCAGGATAAATGGCCATAGCAAACAAATGAATAGGTATTCATATGTTAGCATGAAATTCGGGCTAAAACCGGTGCCAGGTCTGTCATTCGGACACGCAAGCAGCTTCTTTGATCTTTCTCAATACGCGATTTCAGGGAAATCAGCGTATTGAGAAACGTCAAACGTTAGCGCTAGCTGTCCAAATGACAGACCTGGCACCGGTTTGGGCACCGCTTATTTGGCGAGCGCGGCTTCGAATTTGGCGCGGGTGGGGGCGTCGAGGGTTTGCAGGGCGCGCTCGAGCTTGGCCGGGGGGATGCCGGCGGGCTGGCGGAAGATGGCTTGGCCGATCAGCACCAGCGCGGCGGTCAGGATGGCGACGCCGGCGGCGGCGGCCAGCAGCCGCAATTCGCGGCGGGAAAACGGTTCGTGCGAGGTGGGGATGGGCCGGGCGCCGGGCGGCGGGACGTACGCGGCGCCAGGTGTTGCGTTTGCGCTGGCCGGTGCTGCAGCGGGCCGGACGCTGTCCAGGCGCGCCAGGTGGCGCTCGACCGCTTCTTCCAGCACCGCTTCGTTCAGGGCGACCAGGGCGAAAATGGGGTCGTCAACGTCGACCTTGATGCCGGTCTTTTCGAAGACGTGCAGGCGCAGCTTGTGCGGGTCGAGGGCCATTACCAGTTCACCAGGTCGAGTTGTTCGAACAGGTCGCGGAACACGACCTTGATGCGCTGCTTTTCCATCACGTTGAATTTGTCGCTGGCTTTCACTTCGTCGATCGTCAGGCGGCCGGTGTTCATCTTCTTGACGTCGGCGCCGAAGGTGTCGGCGTTGCGCGCGCTCAGCACAATGCGGCCGCGCACGCGCGCCGAGTTGTCGGCGTAGGTCTGCGATTCGAGGAAGGATTTGCCGGAGGCCGATTGCAGCAGGCCGAAATGCTCGTTTTCCCACAGTACCAGCGGTACCTGGGTCGATTTGGCCGTGGTGACGAAGCCCATGGCGGTGTCGTGCAGCGTGTCGCCGCCGCCGACAATGGTGTGGATGTACACCTTGCGCCCGGATTCTTCGAGCAGGTTGAAACAGTCGTTCTCGATCAAGTACGCCATCAGCGGGGAGAAGGTGTTGGCGCCGTTGTCGATCACGCAGTTGCCGTCCTGCTCCAGGATGTCGATCATCAGGGCGTCGAAGCGCTTGGGGTCGATGGTGCGCGCTTCGGTCATCACCGGCACGTGCTTCACATTCAGCGATTTGTAGCGCGAGAAGGTGGTGTTCTCCTGGTCGGTGTCGTAGCAGCGCAGCGGGGTTTCGCTTTTCCCTTGCAGCCATTGCGCAAGGATGGTCGAGACGAAGGTTTTGCCGATGCCGCCCTTGCCTTGCAGGACGAAGTGAACCGTGTTTTGCATTGATGCTCCTGTTATCTGTGGCAGTCGGCCGCGCCGCTGTCGCTGGCTTCCTGCTGCGGGTGCTCCGGTGCGGTCCTGGGTTCGACCGCCAGGAACTCCCATTCGTAGCCGTTCTCTTTCAATTTCAGTTTCAGCACGCCGGTGCGCCAGTTGATGCGCGCTTCGCTCTGGTCGTGAATCCAGAGGTAGGGCGTGAGGTAGGCGCCGCCGGTGCCGACCACGAACTGGCGTACGCCGCGCGCGGCGTCGGGCCGGGCCTCGGCGTCCATCGGGGCCAGGCGCTCGTAGTCGTGGTCATGCCCGGAAAGCACCAGTTCGACGCCGGCGCCGTGCAGCGCGTGCCAGACGTCCTGCATCTTCTTGCTCGGGGCGTGTCCGCCAGAACTATACATGGGCGCGTGCCAGTAGGCGAGGGTGCAGCGCGCCTGGCTGGCGGCCAGGTCGTCTTTCAGCCACAGGAGCTGGCGCTGGTGCTCGGCGGGGTTGAGGTGGCTGTTCAGGGAAATGAAGTGCCAGCCGCCCTTGTCGAAACTGTAATAGCCGCGCCCGCGCGGCCCGGCCAGCTCGCCGAAGTAGTCGTAGTAGCCGTTGGCGTTGCCGCTGCCGTATTCGTGGTTGCCGGGCGCGGGGCGGGTGCGTTCCTTGAACCGGCCCCAGGTGGGGGTGTAGCAGTCGCGGAATTCGGCGGCGGTGCCATTGGGGTAGGTGTGGTCGCCCAGGGACAGCACCAGGGCCTTGGGGTCGCCTTGGGCGATCAGGGCGGCGGTTTCGGCGGCGCCGGAGTTGGCGGCGCGGGTGTAGCGGCAGTCGGCGATGTCGCCGGCGGCGTAGACGGTGAGCGGGCCGGCCGCCGCCATGGGCGCGGCGGCGGCCAGCGCCAGCCAAGGTAGAATGCGTGTTTTCATTGGCACCATTGAACAGGCATGCGAGTTTTACCATCCAGCGAGCAGGAAGCGATCCTGAAATCCCGCGCCCAGACCTTGATGATCGAGGCGCGCGCCGGGACTGGCAAGACTACCACGCTGGCCATGCTGGCGGCACAGGAACCGGGCGTGGTCCTGGGCTTGTGTTTTTCGGAGGGGGCGCGCCTGCGCTTCTATGAGAAGCTGGCGCTGGAGTGCCCGGGCCGCAAGGTGCAGGTGCTGACCGTGGAGGCGCTGGCGCGTTCGCAGCTGACGCGCATCGCGGAGCATGGCAGCTGGCTGGACCTGCCGCAGCGCTGGTCCAGCCTGGAGCAGATGCGCCCGATGCTGGTGGCGGCGGCCAATGCGGTGTGGCAGCGCCACGCGGGCCGCTATACGGAGTTCGACTTCGATTTCGAACGCAGCACGCAGCGCGTGGAGATGATGCTGCAGCTGCTGGCGCAGATGAAGGCGACGCTGGCCACCTTGCGCTTCGAGGATGAGGTGTTCGATGACTTCACCTTCGATGAGCTGTGCAGCCAGTTCGAGCTGGACGACCGCGAGATCGTGGAGATCTTCCATGAGTTCGAGCGCCGCCGCCAGCCGCAGGCCGGCCATATCCTGTGGCAGGCGCCGGTCGATTATGCGACCGACCTGGTGTCCATCCTGCGCCGCTTCCCGGAGGCGGTGCATGATATGCCGCAGGCGAACCTGCTGCTGGTCGACGAGTGGCACGATGTGAACGCGGCAGAGTTCGAGCTGCTGCAGCTGTTCCGCCGCCAGGCGCGCCTGGTGGTGGTGGGCGATCGCCACCAGGTCATCAACGCCGAGCGCGGCGCCGATCCGCGCTTCTCTGGCGGCGGCTTCGAGCTGGCCTTCCCGGATGCGGAGCGCTTGCCGCTGTCGCAGTCGCGCCGTTGCGGCGTGTCGCTGAAAAAGCTGCTGGAGCGCGCCCTGCCCAAGTGCGGTTTCGAGTCGCATCCCGATACCTATTCCGAAGTGCGCCATGCGGAATACGATCCGTCGGATCCGCAGGCCTGCGCGCGCGCCGTGGTGGCGCGGGCGCAGGAGCTGGCCAGGGGGCCGGACCTGGCCATTATCCTGCGCGAGGTGGATCAGAGCGTGGAAATCGAGAACGCCTTGCTGGACGCGGGCCTGCCCTATAACTGCGACGGCTTTGCCTCCTACCTGCAGCGGCCCGAGATCATGGCGCTGCGCGCGCTGCTGCACGTGGCCTGCGGCGACTACAGCACGCTGAAGGCGGATAAGGAGAGCTGCGAGCTGATGGTGGACGGGCTGCAGACCTATTTCGCGGTCTCCGGCGAGCGCAGCGACTACGATGCGGACCACGCGATCTACGGCTCGGGCGACGCCTATAAGCAGCAGAAGGATGCCGTGGTGCGCGATCCGGAAACGCTGGAATTCATGTTCAGCGGCTTGCTGTGCGTGGAGCAGCCCTACGATACGGGCGTTACGCGGCGCTGGAAGCAGCGCCTGGCCAATGTGCTGGAGCAGATGAAAGCGCAGGCGTCCAGCGCCAGCGCGGCGCAGCTGCTGCAGCTGGCGAGCGACGGTCTGGACCTGCCGGCTGCCACGCGCCGCACCTTCGTCAACCGCGCCCATGCCGATTCGGTGCTGCGCACCTTGCGCGCCTTCCTCGACTTTGCCCGGCGCCAGGGCGAGGCCAAAGCGCCGGCTTTCCTGGAGGAGCTGCGCCGGCGCCAGGTGGCCACGCGCGGCAAGAGCGGCAAGAGCGGCGCGAGCAAGGCGCTGGCGCTGGCCACGGTGCAGTCGGCCAAGGGCAGGGAGTGGCAGCAGGTGCTGCTGCCTTATATGGAGGATGGCCAGTTCCCGCGCGTGACGCGCAACGCGGAGGAATTCGCCGAGGAGCGGCGCTACCTGTATGTGGCGATCAGCCGCGCGATCGCGGGGCTGACCCTGTTCGAGCCGGACGCGGCGCACGCGGCGCAGCGCAGCCGGCTGCTCAACGCAGTCAATTAATAAAGCGCAGTAGCCCTTTCAGCGCATGCTCGATGGTCTGCTGGCGCACCGCGTGGCGGTCGCCGCCGAACACCAGGCGCTCGGTGTGCATCGTGTCGCCGTTGGCCCAGCCGAAACAGACGGTGCCGACCGGCTTGCCCGGTACGGCGCCGGTCGGGCCCGCGATGCCGGTCACCGATACCGCCACGTGCGCATTGCTGCTGCCGATGGCGCCCTGCGCCATGGCGGCCGCCACCTCTTCGCTGACGGAGCCGAATTGCGCCATCATGGCGGCCGGCACGTCCAGCATCTCGGTCTTGGAGGCGTTGGAGTAGCACACGAAGCCGCAATCGAACCAGCCGGTGGAGCCGGCGATTTCCGTGATGGCGGTGGAGATGCCGCCGCCGGTGCACGATTCTGCGGTTGCCAACAGCAAGCCTTTGTCCTGCAGGGCCTTGCCCACCTGGGCGGCCAATTCGTTGATATCGGTACTCACTTGTGGCTCCTTTAGCAAACAAATGCGGTTGACCCCATTCTAGCGCGCTGCTGTGCACATTGACCACGCTGCAGCGCAATAATGTGGCATCACGACTAACTTGCAAGTCGCGCAGGGCCGCTGTGGTGCGGTAAATCAAGAAATGCGCCGGGTTTTTGGACTCAGCGATAGAATGGCGCAGTCCCCTGTTCGCGAGGCAAGGTGGTGAGGACGCTCCAAGGAAGATGTCCCGGTGTCTGGGTGGCAGTGCTGCTGGCAGCGCTGTGGCCCCTGCTTGCCCTGGCGCAGACCAATAGCACGCTGGAACGCCAGGTCAAGGCGGCCTACCTGCTCAAGTTTGCCGGCTTTGTCGAGTGGCCCGAAGGCAGTTTCAGCCGTCCCGACAGCGCGGTGGTGATCGGCGTGGTCGGCGCCGACGCGCTGGCCGGGCAATTGGAGCAGACCGTGGCCGGCCACAGCGCCAATGGCCGGCCCTTGCAGGTGCGCCGCATCCGGCGCGGCGACGGCTTGGCCGGCGTGCATATGCTGTTCGTGGCGGCGCAGGACAAAACGCTGGCGCAGGACCTGCTCAGCGCCAGCCGCGGCCAGCCGGTGCTGACCGTGACCGATGCCGACGAGACCTTTGGCCTGGGCAGCATGATCAACTTCGTCATCGCCGATGAACGGCTGCGCTTTGAGGTGTCGCTCAAGCCGGCTGCCGCGGCGCGCCTGAAAATCAGTGCGCGCATGCTGTCGGCGGCGTACCGCGTGCAGCAGGTGGCGGGATGATGAGCCGGCGCCGCTCCTTGCCGCAAAAGCTGCTGGGCGTGGTCATGCTGGTCACGCTGGCGGCGCTGCTGGTGTCGCTCGGCACCATCCTGGCCTACGACTTGCGCGCCTACCACCAGTCGCTGACGGCCGACATGACCACCCAGGCCGAGCTGCTGGGGCATATGAGCGCGCCGGCGCTGACCTTCGACGACCAGCGCCTGGCCAAGGAAAACCTGGCCTTGCTGCGCCTGCGACCCAAGGTCAACGCGGGCGCCATCTACAGTGCGCGCGGCCAGCTGTTTGCCACCTATGTGGCGCCCGGCCTGGATGTCCAGGTGCCGCAGGCGCCGCGCGCCGACGGCGTCGCCTTCGTGAACGGCAAGATGCTGCTGTTCCGCCGCATCCGCGATAACGGCGAGGTGTTGGGCACGGTCTACCTGCAGGCCGACTATGAGATCCTCAGCCGCTTCAGCGACTACGCGATGATCGCCATCATCGCCACCTTGCTGGCGCTGGGCATCGCCTACCTGCTGATGCGGCCCCTGAACAAGGTGGTGACGCAGCCGGTGCTGGCCATTGCCGATGTGGCGCGCGAGGTGGTGGAGACGGGCGACTATTCGCGCCGCGCGCCCGGCACCAGCAACGACGAAGTGGCGGAGCTGGCGGCCTCCTTCAACAAGATGCTGAGCGTGATCGAGAGCCGCACGCGCGAGCTGGAAAACTCCAACAGCGAGATCGCGCGCGAGGCCGAGCAGCGCAGCAAGGCGCAGCAGGAAGTCATGCGCCTGAACGAGGAGCTGGAGCTGCGCGTGCACGAGCGCACCTTGCAGCTGGAGCAGGCCAACAGCGAGCTGGCCCTGGCCATGGAGGAGGCCAAGAGCGCCAACCAGGCCAAGTCGGCCTTCCTCTCGTCCATGAGCCACGAGCTGCGCACGCCGCTCAACGCGATCCTCGGTTTCGCGCAAATCCTCACCTCGGAAAAGCTGCCGTCGACCCTGGCGCAAAAGCGCGAGTTCGCCAGCCATATCCTGAAGTCGGGCCGCCACCTGCTGACCCTGATCAACGAAATCCTCGACCTGGCCAAGATCGAGTCGGGCGCCGTGGCCTTGTCGCTGGAGCCGGTGGCGCTGCAGGAAATCCTGCAGGAGTGCGAGGGCATGGTGGCGCCGCTGGCGGACCAGCGCGGCATCCGCCTGCTGTTCCCGGACGCCTGCACGGCCAATGTCACGGCCGACCGCACGCGCCTCAAGCAGATCCTGCTCAACCTGCTGTCCAACGCCATCAAGTACAACCGCGAGGCCGGTTCGGTGGTGGTCGACTGCAGCCCGGGCGGGCCAGGGCTGATGCGCGTGTCGGTGCAGGATACCGGCATGGGCCTGCGGCCGGAGCAGGTCAAGCAGTTGTTCCAGCCGTTCAACCGGCTGGGGCAGGAAAGCGGCACGGAAGAGGGCACCGGCATCGGCCTGGTGGTGACCAAGCGCCTGGTCGAGCTGATGGGCGGCACCATCGGCGTTACCAGCAGCCAGGGCGCGGGCAGCATGTTCTGGATCGAGCTGGCGTCGACCGAGCCGACGCCGTCGCGCATTGACCCGGACGCGGAGAGTGTGCCGCCGCTGCCGCGCCACGCGCAAGGCGAACCGGCCACCATCTTGTATGTGGAAGACAACCCGGCTAACCTGAAGCTGGTGGAGGAAATCATCAGCTTCCGCCCCGACCTGAAACTGCTGTCGGCGCCGGACGGCCACCTGGGCATCGAGCTGGCGCGCGCCCACCAGCCGGACATGATCCTGATGGACATCAACCTGCCGGGCCTGAGCGGCCTCGATGCCGTCAAGCTGCTGCACACCGATCCGCGCACCGCCCACATCCCGGTGATTGCCCTGACCGCCAACGCCATGCCGCGCGACGTGGAGAAAGGCCTGGCGGCCGGTTTCTTCCGCTACCTGATCAAGCCGATCAACATCGACGAGTTCACGGATGCGATCAACAGCACCATGTCCTTCCTGGCGCGCCGGGAAGAGGAAGGGAGTACGTCCAAGTGATCAGCCGCGACGATATCCTCAACGCCAACATCCTCATCGTGGATGACCAGCCGGTCAATGTGCAGCTGCTGGAATACCTGCTGCAGACCAGCGGCTATGTCCAGGTCAGCTCCACCACCGACCCGCGCGTGGTGGCGCCCTGGCATGAAGCGCACCGCTATGACCTGATCATCCTCGACCTGCACATGCCCGGCATGAGCGGCTTCGATGTGATGGAGGCCCTCAAGCCGCTGGAGCCGGAATACCTGCCGGTGCTGGTGGTGACGGCGCAGCCGGACCAGAAGCTGGCCGCGCTCGACGCCGGCGCGCGCGACTTCGTCAGCAAGCCGTTCGACCCGGTGGAGGTGCTGACGCGCATCCACAATATGCTGGAAGTGCGCCTGCTGCACCGCGAGGCGCGCGACCACAACGAAGTGCTGGAGCAGACCGTGCGCGCCCGCACCGCCGACCTGCAGCGCTTTCGCAGCGCGATGGATGCCACCGCCGACGCCATCTTCCTGATCGACACCGATACCCTGGCGCTGGTGGACGCCAGCGAGGGTGCCGGCCGCATGCTGGGCTACCCGCGCGCGCAGCTGCTGGCGCAGGAGGCGGGCCGCCTGGGACTGGGCGGGCGCGAGGAGCTGGCGCAGCAGGCGGCGCGCGCCGGCCAGGCCGCCGCCGCGCCGCACCGCGCGCCGGACCTGGCGGAAGGGGAGCTGCTGCGCAGCGACGGCGCGGCGGTGCCGGTGGAGGTGTACTGGCTGCTGCAAAGCGAGGGCGAGTCGGCGCACCGCACCCTGATCTGCGTGGCGCGCGACATCAGCGAGCGGCGCCTGGCGGAGGAGCGCCTGCGCCACATGGCGCACTACGACGCCCTGACCGGCCTGCCCAACCGCACCCTGTTCTTCGAGACCCTGGGCGAGTCGATCGAGCTGGCGCAGGACAAGGAGTGGCGCATCGTGGTGCTGTTCATCGGCCTGGACCGCTTCCGCAAGGTGAACGATTCGATGGGGGCGGCCATGGGCGACCGCCTGCTGCACGAATTTTCCAACCGGCTGGTGCAGTGCGTGCGCCTGCGCGACACGGTAGGGCGGCTGGGCGGCGACGAGTTCGCACTGATCCTGAGCATGACGCGCGACCAGCAGGACGCGGTGCTGGTCGCGAACGAGGTGCGCGAGGCGCTGCGCAATCCGTTCGACCTGGATGACCACCAAGCCACGCTGACCGCCTCCATCGGCATCGCCATGTACCCGGACGACGCCAGCGATCCCGAGACCCTGGTTAAGTACGCCAACACGGCGATGGAACGCGCCAAGGAAGCCGGCGGCGACGGCTACCGCTTCTTCACGGCGGGCATGAATGTGCAGGTGCTGGCGCGGCTGGACCTGGAAATGGCGCTGCGCCGCGCGCTGGAGAACAATGAGCTGGAGCTGCACTACCAGCCCAAGGTGAACCTGACCACGGGCCGCATCAGCGGGGCGGAAGCGCTGCTGCGCTGGAACCGCCCCGGCTACGGCCTGGTGTATCCGGCCGAATTCGTCGGCGTGCTGGAAGACACCGGCTTGATCGTGCGTGTCGGCAGCTGGATCATCGACGCCGCCTGCCGCCAGATCGCAGCCTGGCTGCGCACGCCGGTGGGCGGGGTGCATGTGGCGGTCAACGTCGCCAGCCGCCAGTTCGTGGAGGGCGACCTGGAGAGCGACGTGCGGCAAGCGCTGGAGCGGCACCAGGTGCCGCCGGAATTGCTGGAGCTGGAGCTGACGGAGACGGCCCTGATGTCGAACGCCGAGCGCACCATCCAGGTGCTGACGGTATTGAAGGACCTGGGCATCAAGGTGGCGATCGACGATTTCGGCACCGGCTACTCCTCGCTGGCCTACCTGCAGCGCTTCCCGATCGACAAGCTGAAGATCGACATCGCCTTCGTGCGCGACATCACCACCAATCCGAACGACGCGGCGATCGCGCTGGCCATCATCAGCATGGCGCACAGCCTGAAGCTGCGCGTGATCGCGGAAGGCGTGGAAACCCGGCCGCAGCTGGAATACCTGCGGCGCAACCGCTGCGACGAAATCCAGGGCTATTTCTTCTCACGCCCGCTGGCGGCGGCGGATATGGGCGCGCTGGCCGAATCGGGCAAGGCCCTGCCGCCCGACCCCAATGTGGCGGCCGAACCGCCGCAGACCCTGCTGCTGGTGGATGACGACGTGAACGTACTGTCCTCGCTGCACCGCCTGTTCCGGCGCGACGGCTACCGCATCCTGACGGCGGTGTCGCCGGCCGAAGGCTTCGACCTGCTGGCGCTGTATCCGGTGCAGGTGATCGTGTGCGACCAGCGCATGCCGATCCTGTCCGGCACCGAATTCCTGGCCAAGGTGAAGGAGATGTACCCGGACACGATCCGCATCATCCTGTCCGGCTACACCGGGCTGGAGGCCGTGCTCGATTCGATCAACCGCGGCGCCATCTACCGCTTCTACACCAAGCCCTGGGATGACACCCAGCT
The DNA here is from genome assembly GCF_009857475.1 of Pseudoduganella guangdongensis. Taxonomy (GTDB): domain Bacteria; phylum Pseudomonadota; class Gammaproteobacteria; order Burkholderiales; family Burkholderiaceae_D; genus Rugamonas; species Rugamonas guangdongensis. Next base: position 328,049 of record NZ_WWCJ01000001.1, read on the forward strand.
GCGCGACAACATCCGCCTGGCCTTCCACCACTACTGGCTGATGCACGGCAGCGGCCGCCGCGCCGGCGAGCCTGGCGAAGACCACACCGCCCTCACCGGATAAAAAAAGGGGCCAGTTCCACCCGCCGGAACTGGCCCCAAATACATTCGTAGGGAGTTGGTACTGAATGTTGAGACAGGCGCTATCTTAAGCCGCCCGTGTTACCGCCGCATGACATCATTTGGCCGGCAGCTTGTAGGTGAAGGTGTAGCGGTGCTGGCCGCCGGTGACGTCGATCTGCATCGTGCCTTGCAGGCCGGTGAGTTCGCCGGTGGCGGAGTCGGGCACCACGCTGACGGTCAGGCTTGGCGTGCCTTTGTCCATCAGGCCGAAGTGCTGCAGGAAAAAGCTGCCGCTGCGGCCTTCCAGCGTGGCTTTGACTTCTTCCAGCGCGACGTAGCCGGCGGAGCCTGGCACGGCGGTGCGCACGGCGAGCATTTCGCCGCGGCTGCTGCCGGCCAGCGCGCCGTGGAAGGTCTTCTCGATGCTTTGCCGGCCCCAGGCCTGGCCTTCCGCTGCCGGTTGCGGCGTGAGTTTGACGTCGAAGCTGCCTTCGATTTGCTGCATGGGTTTGTCTCCTGCGTGCGCCGCGGTTGCGGCCAATACGAATAGTAAAGGGATCAGTGTTTTCATGGCGGCCAGTGTGCTAGATTCCCCACCCTTATGATTGGAAAAACGCGACAAATCGATGCGGCGCCGCGTGGCGTCCTGGTGCCGGGCTTCGCCACCGGTGCATTCTGCCACGAGCGCCTGGCGCCGTGCGCCGCGCTGGCCGGGCTGGTGGAGCACTACTGGTTCGTGGGCTGGGATATGGCGGGGCTGCCGGCGCGGCAGCAGGAAACCCTGCCGCACCCGAATGTGCACCTGGTGGTCGAACACGAGGCGGAGGGCGTGTATGGCGTGCATACGGCGCGCTATAGCAAGACGCTGGCGGGGAAGGGTTTTGCATTCGGGGTCAAGTTCCGGCCGGGCGGCTTCCGGCCTTTCCTCGGGCGTCCGGTGGCGCAGATCGCGGACCAGCGCGTGCCGCTGGCCAGCCTGTTCGGCGCGTCGGGCATGGAACTGGTGCGGGAGCTGAGGGCGTTGGCGGACGCCGACGCGGCGGCGCTGCCGCGCGCGATGGCGGAGGTGGCGCGCAACTTCCTGCTGGCGCGCCTGCCGCCGCCGGATGCGGACGCGGAGCAGGCGGCGCAGCTGGTGGCGGCCATTGCGGTCGATCCGGCGCTGCTGACGGTGGAGGCGCTGGCGCAGCAGGCCGGCATGACCCAGCGCGCCCTGCAGCGCCTGTTCCAGCAATACGTGGGCGTGGGCCCGAAGTGGGTCATCAAACGCTACCGCATGCACGAGGCGGTGGCGCGGTTGCAGGCCGGCGCGGCGCCGGAGCGGGCGAGTTTGGCGAAGCTGGCGCAGGACCTGGGCTATTTCGACCAGGCCCACTTCATCCGCGAATTCACGGCGCTGGTCGGCAAGCCGCCCGGCGCGTACCGCCGCGCGCTTACTTGAAGTGGTCGAAGCTGGCCAATTCGAGCGCCAGCGGGGCGCCGGCCGCATCGGTCCAGCGCAAGCCCGGCGCGCCATCGATCCGGCCGATGCGCGTGACCGGCGTGCTGCATTCGGTCGCGGCGGCGGCGATTGCCGCGCGCGACGCGGCTGGTGCGGTGAAGCAGATTTCATAATCGTCGCCGCCGGCGGCGGTGAAGGCGCGGCGCAGGGCCAGCGGCTGGGCGGCCAGCACCGGTCCGGCCGGCAGCGCATCGGCGTCCAGCGTGGCGCCAACGCCCGAGCGCGCCAAGATGTGGCCCAGGTCGCCCACCAGGCCGTCGGAGATGTCGATCGCGGCGTGCGCCAGGCCGCGCTCGGCCAGCAGCACGCCCAGCGCCACGCGCGGCGTCGGCGTGTGCATGCGGCTGCCGGCGGCGGCCAGGTCGGCGGCGTTAAGCGGGGCGGCCAGGGCCGGCTCCTGGCGGTAGCCTGCCAGCGCCAGGCGCGCATCGCCCAGGGTGCCGGAGACCCAGACATCGTCGCCCGCCACGGCCGCGCTGCGGCGCAGGGCGCGTCCCGGCGCCACTTCGCCGAACACGGTGATGCAGATCGTCAGCGGCCCCTTGGTGGTATCGCCGCCGATCAGTTCGCAGCCGTGGGCATCGGCCAGCGCGAACAGGCCGCGCGAAAAGCCTTCCAGCCAGGCGCGGTCGGCGGCCGGCAAGGCCAGGGCCAGGGTGAAGGCGACGGGACGGGCGCCCATGGCGGCCAGGTCGGACAGGTTGACGGCGAGGCTCTTGTGCCCCAGGCGCTGGGCCTCTTCGCCGGCAAAGAAATGCCGGCCCTCGACCAGCATGTCGGAAGAAATGGCTGTCTGCATCCCGGGGGCCGGGGTCAGCAGGGCGCAGTCGTCGCCGATGCCAAGGGTCGCACGCCCCGGCACGGGGCGGTCGAAATAGTGTTTGATCAGGTCGAATTCGGAGAGCATCCCGCCATTCTAGCGGGGCAGCCCAGCTTCGTCCTTAGGCTTGTTACTCGTGCTTATCGCGCAGATAGACCCAGGTGCCGCCGGAGGCCAGGGCTGCCATGGCCAGCATGACCACATAGCTTGAGTCCTGCGGGGTGAAGAAAAGGACAGCGACGCTCGCGGGAAACAGGACGCCGGACAGACGGGACCAGGAATGCCAGAGTGCGTGACGCATGGTATTTTCCTTCCGTAAAGTACCAATAAACTCAGTCTAGGAACAGAAATGCTATATGTAAAGTTGTTATCGACGAATATTCCAACTATTTGAGTTTTGGCGCAACAAGATTTTAGGGTTTCGTGCCGCAAGTCAGCATTGTCGTTCCAGCGACAGAGTGTAGCGATGGAAAATTGCGTTTCTGTGCGGCAATCAGACACGGTCACCTGACCGGGAAACCGACGAAAATTCGGCATTCGTGAAAATACCTAGGTTTGCGTATTCTTTTCGTCTGCTAGAATCGAACACTTTCGGGACAGCACAAGAGAAGGGGCAGTACAGCATGGATTCGGGATCCGACAAGAAAGAAGAACTTCGCCAACAACTGCGCGCGGCAGCACTTGAGTACCACGAGTGCCCCAAGCCGGGCAAAATCAGCGTCACCCCCACCAAGCAACTGACCAACCAGCGCGACCTGGCCCTGGCCTATTCGCCAGGGGTGGCCGCGCCGTGCGAAGAGATCGTGATCGATCCCGCCAACTCGTATAAATACACCGCGCGCGGCAACCTGGTGGCCGTCATCTCCAACGGCACCGCCGTGCTGGGCCTGGGTAACATCGGCGCGCTGGCCTCCAAACCGGTGATGGAAGGCAAGGGCGTGCTGTTCAAGAAGTTCGCCGGCGTCGACGTGTTCGACATCGAAATCAACGAGAACGACCCGGACAAGCTGGTCGACATCATCGCTTCCCTGGAGCCGACTTTCGGCGGCATCAACCTGGAAGACATCAAGGCGCCGGAGTGCTTCTACATCGAACGCAAGCTGCGCGAGAAGATGAAGATCCCGGTCTTCCACGACGACCAGCACGGCACCGCCATCATCGTCGGCGCGGCCATCCTGAACGGCCTGAAATACATCGGCAAGGACATCAAGAACGTCAAGCTGGTGGTGTCCGGCGCGGGCGCGGCGGCGCTGGCCTGCCTCGACCTGATCGTCGACCTGGGCTTCCCGATTGAGAACATCCTGGTCACCGACCTGGCCGGCGTGGTCTACAAGGGCCGCACCGAGCTGATGGACCCGGACAAGGAACGCTTCGCGCGCGACACCCCGCACCGCAGCCTGAATGAATGCATCGACGGCGCCGACATCTTCCTCGGCCTGTCGGCCGGCGGCGTGCTGAAACAGGACATGGTCAAGCGCATGGCGCCGAACCCGCTGATCCTGGCGCTGGCCAACCCGAATCCGGAAATCCTGCCGGAAGACGTGAAGGCGGTGCGCGCCGACGCCATCATCTGCACCGGCCGTTCGGACTATCCGAACCAGGTCAACAACGTGCTGTGCTTCCCGTACATCTTCCGCGGCGCGCTGGACTCCGGCGCCTCCACCATCACGCGTGAAATGGAAATCGCCGTGGTGCACGCGATTGCCGACCTGGCGCACGCCGAGCAGTCGGACATCGTGGCCACCACCTACGGCATCGCCAACCTGGCCTTCGGCCCGGAATACCTGATCCCGATGCCGTTCGACCCGCGCCTGCTGACCAAGATCGCGCCGGCCGTGGCCAAGGCGGCGGAAGACTCCGGCGTGGCGACGCGTCCGATCAAGGACCTGGAAGCCTACGCCGACAGCCTGCAGCAATTCGTCTACCGTTCCGGCACCTTCATGAAGCCGGTGTTCTCGGTGGCCAAGAAGACCCCGCCGGAGATGAAGCGCATCGTCTACGCCGAAGGCGAAGAAGAGCGCGTGCTGCGCGCGGTGCAGGTGATCGTGGACGAGAAGCTGGCGCGCCCGATCCTGGTCGGCCGCCCGGCCGTGCTGGACGCGCGCGTGCAGAAATTCGGCCTGCGCCTGAAGCAGGGCCTGGACTACGACGTGATCAACCCGGACTTCGACGAGCGCTACCGCGAATACTGGCAGGCCTACTACGAGCTGACCAGCCGCAAGGGCGTGACGCAGGAATACGCCAAGCTGGAAATGCGCCGCCGCCACTCGCTGATCGGCGCCATGATGATCAAGAAGGGCGACGCCGACGGCATGATCTGCGGCACCTTCGGCACCACCGACCTGCACCTGAAGTATATCGACCAGGTGCTGGGGCGCCGCCCGGGCGCCTGCGTGTACGCCGCCATGAACATCCTGGTGCTGCCTGAGCGCCAGCTGGCCATGGTCGACACCCACGTCAACGAAAACCCGAACGCCAACGAGCTGGCGGCCATCACCATCATGGCCGCCGAGGAAATGAAGCGCTTCGGCCTGGTGCCGCGCGCGGCCCTGCTGTCGCACTCGAACTTCGGCTCCCACAACAGCGAATCGGCGCAGAAGATGCGCGCCGCGCTGGAGCTGGTGCGCCAGCGCGCGCCGGACCTGGAAGTGGACGGCGAAATGCACGGCGACACCGCGCTGGACTCCAAGTTCCGCCACAAGCTGATGCCGGGCACCACCCTGAAGCAGGACGCCAACCTGCTGGTGATGCCGAACATCGACGCCGCCAACATCGCCTACAACCTGGTCAAGACCGCGGCCGGCAACGGCATCGCGATCGGCCCGATCCTGCTCGGCTGCGCCGCGCCGGTGCACATCCTGACCCCGTCCGCCACCGTGCGCCGCATCGTCAACATGACGGCGCTGTGCGTGGTGGACGCGGTGTCGGAACGCGCATAAGGAAAGGGCGGCCATGCTCGACCTGTCGCTCGCGATCGTGCATCACCTACTGGCCTTCGGCATTGCCGCGGCCATCACCGCCCAGCTGGTGCTGGTGCGGCCGGGCATGCAGCCGCCGGCCGTGCAGCTGGCCGCCAAGTACGACATCGCCCTCGGCATCATGGCCTTGTCGCTGCTGGCGATCGGCTTTTTGCGCGTGTTTTTCGGCGCCAAGGGCTCGGAATTCTATTTCCACAACCATGTGTTCTGGTCCAAGGTGGCGCTGTTCGGCGTCATCGGCCTGTTCTCGATCAAGCCGACGCGCGCCTTCCTGCGCTGGCGCAAGGCGCAAGCCTCGGACGCGGGCTACGCCCCGGAAGAGGTGGAAGTGCGCGCCATCCGCAAGGTCCTGATGATCGAAATCCACGTCTTTGCGCTGCTGCCGTTCGCCGCCGCCGCCATGGCGCGCGGCATCGGCTACGTTTGAAGCGCGCGCTCAAAAAGTTTCCACGTAACAAGATGTAACTGTTGTAAGGCCCTGCCGTCCCAGACCGGGCGGCAGGAGGCCCTCTGCTACAATACTTCGTTTGAAAAGCTGCAGTTTGGATAAGACAATGCAAACCACGAAACGCGCCCTGATCACGGGCATCACCGGTCAAGACGGCGCCTATCTTGCACAACTGCTGCTGGAAAAAGGCTATACCGTCACGGGCACCTTCCGCCGTACCAGCTCGGTTAATTTCTGGCGTATCGAGGAACTGGGCATCCAGGACCACCCGAACCTGAAATTGGTGGAGTTCGACCTGACGGACCTGGGTTGCATCCTGCGCCTGCTGCAGCAGGGTAACTTCGATGAGGTCTATAACCTGGCGGCGCAATCCTTCGTGGGCGTATCGTTCGAGCAGCCTGTCACCACCGGCGAAATCACCGGTATCGGCGTGACCAACCTGCTGGAAGCGATCCGTATCATCAATCCAAAGATCCGCTTCTACCAGGCGTCCACCTCCGAGATGTTCGGCAAGGTGCAGGCCATCCCGCAAAAAGAAGACACCCCGTTCTACCCGCGTAGCCCGTACGGCGTCGCCAAACTATATGCGCACTGGATGACCGTGAACTACCGCGAGTCCTACGGCATGTTCGCCGCCTCGGGCATTTTGTTCAACCACGAGTCGCCGCTGCGCGGCCGCGAATTCGTCACGCGCAAGATCACCGACTCGGTGGCCAAGATCAAGCTGGGCAAGCTGGAGGTGCTGGAACTGGGCAACCTGGACGCCAAGCGCGACTGGGGCTTCGCCAAGGAATACGTGGAAGGCATGTGGCGCATGCTGCAGGCCGATAAGCCGGACACCTATGTGCTGGCCACCAACCGCACCGAGACCGTGCGCGATTTCGTGACCATGGCCTTTAAAGCCGTCGGCATCGCCATCGAATGGCAGGGCAGCGCCGAGAACGAGACCGGGCATGACGCCGCGACCGGCAAGGTGCTGGTGCGCGTGTCGCCGAAATTCTACCGCCCGGCCGAAGTCGAGCTCTTGATCGGCGACCCGGCCAAGGCGCGCAAGGAACTGGGCTGGCAGCCGAACACCACGCTGGAAGAACTGTGCCAGATGATGGTGGACGCCGACCTGCGCCGCAACACCGCAGGCGTCTCGCTCTGATGGCGCACAGTCTGGCCTTGCTGTCGCCGGCGCGCGAAGGCGCGGGCAAGCGCGCCCTGGTGACCGGCCTGCACGGCTTTACCGGCCACTATGTGCTGGCCGAACTGGCGGCGGCCGGCTACGAGGTGGTCGGCACCGCGGCGCCGGGCCACGCGCACGCCATGGACGGCGCGCGCACCGTCGAAGTCGACCTGACCGACCGCCTGGCGCTGGCCGCCGTGGTGCGCGAAGTGCAGCCGGACGTGGTGGTGCACTTGGCCGCCATCGCCTTTGTGGCGCACAGCGATGTCGAGCAAATCTATAAAGTGAACGTGGTGGCCACGCGCCACCTGCTGGAAGCCCTGGCCACGCTGGAAAAGAAGCCTTGCGCCGTGCTGCTGGCCTCCAGCGCGAATATCTACGGCAATTCCGAACTCGAAGTGCTGCACGAAGACGCGCCGCCTTCGCCGGCCAACGACTACGCCGTCTCCAAGCTGGCCATGGAATACGCGGCGCGGCTGTGGATGGACAAGCTGCCCATCATCATGGTGCGCCCGTTCAATTACACCGGCGTCGGCCAGGCCGAGAACTTCCTGCTGCCGAAGATCGTCTCCCATTTCCGCCGCAAGGCCACCGACATCGAGCTGGGCAACCTGCACGTGTGGCGCGACTTCTCCGACGTGCGCGTGGTGGCCGCCGCCTACCGCGCCCTGCTGGCCGCGGCGCCGGCGGGCCGCGTGTTCAACGTCAGCTCCGGCAAGGCGTACTCGCTGGGCGAGGCGCTGCGCATGATGGAGGAGATCGCCGGCTACCAGATCAACGTCCACGTCAACCCGGCCTTCGTGCGCGCCAACGAAGTGGTGCGCCTGACCGGCGACAACCGCCGCCTGGCCGGCGTGGTGGGCGCCATCGACCCGCTGCCGCTGGAGCAGACCTTGCGTTGGATGTACGAGGCGTGATTTTTTTGAAGCAGTAGATCCACCATGCGCGTACTCCATTTTTACAAGACCTATTACCCGGACTCCTGGGGCGGCATCGAACAGGTGATCCGCCAGATGTGCGTGGGTACCGCGCGCCTGGGCGTGAGCAACGAAGTGCTGACCCTGACCCGCAACGGCGGGCCGGAAACCATGCAGATCGAAGGCCACACCGTGCACCGCGTGGCGCTGGACTTCGAGATCGCCTCCAACGCCTTCTCGTTCTCGGCCATCCGCAAGCTGGCGCGCCTGGCGCGCGAAGCGGACGTGATCCACTACCATTTCCCCTGGCCCTTCATGGACCTGGCGCACTTCATGGCGCGCTCCGGCAAGCCGAGCGTGGTGACCTACCACTCCGACATCGTGCGCCAGAAAACCCTGCTGCGCGTGTACGCCCCGCTCAAGCGCCGTTTCCTGAACGACGTGGACGCCATCGTGGCCACCTCGCCCAACTACTTCGCCTCGTCCGAAGTGCTGGGCCGCTACCGCGACAAAGTCAGCGTCATCCCGTTCGGCCTGGACCGCGCCACCTACGTGGAGCCGCGCCCGGAAGTCCTGGAGAAATGGCGCGCGCGCACCGAGGGCCAGCGCTTCTTCCTGTTCGTCGGCGTGCTGCGCTACTACAAGGGCCTGCACATCCTGCTGGACGCGGTGGCCAAGACCGATTACCCGGTGGTGATCGTGGGCGCCGGCCCGATCGAGCAGGAATTGAAAGCCCATGCCGAGCGCCTCGGCCTGCACCATGTGCAGTTCGTCGGCGCGGTGGATGAAGAGGACAAGGTGGCCCTGCTCAAGCTGTGCTATGCCATGGCCTTCCCATCCCACCTGCGTTCGGAAGCCTTCGGCATCTCCCTGCTGGAAGGCGCCATGTACGGCAAGCCGATGATCTCGAGCGAGATCGGCACCGGCACCACTTACATCAATATCGACAACGAGACCGGCCTGGTGGTGCCGCCCAGCGACCCGGCCGCGTTCGAGCAAGCCATGCGCACCCTGTGGGACAACCCGCAACTGGCGGCCGACATGGGGCGCCGCGCCGAAGCGCGCTACTGGGAACTGTTCACGGCAGAGAAAATGGCGGAAAACTACGCGGCACTGTACCGCAAGCTGACGGCCTGAGCCGCCCACCCCTGCCGGTTGGACTTATCTGTTTGCCTGCTTGCAATCGGGCGCCTGTTTGCTTAAATGGAGGTGTGGCCGGAGATCGCGCAAGCTGTCGAGCTGCCTGGATCAAAAACAACGGGTGGGAAGCAGCGGGCGTCCGGCCGGCTTTGCCGACGGCGGCGACCGAAGCCGCAGCGCAGACAAGGGATGAACGCAGAGGAGATCGTTTAGGTGGTGCCCGAGGCCGGAATCGAACCGGCACGCCTTGCGGCGGCGGATTTTGAGTCCGCTGCGTCTACCAATTTCACCACTCGGGCCACATAACGCGACGAGCATTATTACCGATTTGCCACCTTGCGGCAACCCTGCCGCGCGATTTAAGCACTTAAACGGTGTTGGGGAAGGGGCAAAGCGGCCAATAAGCAGGCCGGGCCGGACTTTTAGCCGGCGACGGAACCAGGTTTGGGCTGTTGGAACGGATGCATCCCACCCGTTTTGGAGCTCCAGGCCGCCATGCAGTTCGTCCGCGCCGCATGCAGCCGGTACCCCGGAACATGCCGACTGTCGCCGGACCCTGCACATCCGACAACCCCTTTGCTAATTTTAAATTGACCCCGCACCCATTCTGATGGCGGGGCTGCAGGCAAACCAATCGGAGATGATGATGAAAAAGCTGATGATGTTGGGTGCCATGTCCGCACTCTTGGTGGGTGGCGCCGCACTGGCCGCCGGGCCGGATGATCCGTCGGTCCAGATCAAAGCGCCGCAAGCGAGCTACAAATTGCATGCCCAGGAATTCAGGGACTTTGCATACGTCTACGTCCTGGCCAACGCCCAGGCGATCCGTTTCACCCAGACTGGCCGCCGCTATTGGGCCAGCCTGGGCAGTGCAGACAAAGTAGAGCTGTATCCGGTGGCCGCCAACGTGTTCGTGACGCAGGCCGGCGCCCGCGTCGAGTTCAGCGACCAGGGCGAGCAAGTGGCGATCGATAACTTCGAGCGCCTGCCAAGCTCGGCCGCCCTGGGCGCAAGCAAGGTCCGCATGGTGGCAGCCCGTTGAGGCGCTGAAAGCAGTGGTCGCGGCGGCGGGCGCGCTCAGGCCGCCTGCCGCAGGGGCGCCGTATCCAGGCGCTCTTCCAGCAAGGTGAAAATCGCATCCTTGGACAGCACGTAGCGCTCCATCAGTTCATCCTTGATGGAGTCCATCACCCCCTGGTAGTCGCGCATGGCGGCCAGGGTGGTGCTGTACAACTCGTCGGCTTTGGACTCCACCTGCAGCAGGGTGTGCTCGTCGCCGGTGTCGCCGCGCAGCTGGCTGTAATCGAGCTTGGAGCGCGAATACATGGACAGGCGGTTGACCATCATGTTCAGCATCTTGGTGGCTTTTTCGATATCGTTCTGGCTGCCCACGGAAATGCCGCGCGCGCCGTAGAACAATTCCTCCGCCGCTACGCCGCCGTACAGCTGCATCACGTCGCGCTCCATCTCCTCCAGCGTGCGCAGCGACATATCGTCGCCCGCGCTCAACACATAGCCCAGCGCGTTCATTTTCGACACCGCTTCGGTGGAAATCTTCAGCAGGTGCGATTTTTCCTTCACCTCCGCCAGCGGCAGGCCGGCGCGCAGGTAAGGGTCGATCTGCATGAAGAAGTGGCCCAGCTCATGCAGCGCAATACGCTCGCGCTGGCGCGTCTTTTCGGCGGTGGTGGCGCGGTCGGTCAGGCCGATGGTGGCGCGCTCGAAGGCGCGGAACATCAGGTCGGTGGTGATTACGCATTTTTCCTGGATCGAGATCATGGAAGCGCGGTCGACCACGGTTTCCAGCAGGGCCGGGCTGAGGTTGGCGGTGATGTCGGCCACCTGCTCCAGGTCCATGTCGGCCCAGTCCACCAGGCCCTCCTGCTTGCGCTTGAGCATGGCGTCCAGCAGGGCGCGCCGCTCGCCCTTGTTGGGCAGGCGGAAATTGATCTTCACCGAGAAGCGGCGCAGCATGGCTTCATCCATGGCGGTCGAGTTGTCGTCGAAGTTGGAGGCGACGATCCAGATCACGCCCTGGCCCTGCTCGCTCTTCACGCCGTCCAGCAGTCCCAGCAGGGTATTCGCGGTGTCGTCTTCCCATTTCTTTTCGCCCCGGCCGCGTGGCATGAACAGCGCCTGCGCCTCGTCCAGGAAGATGATGCAGTTGCCGCGCGCGCAGGCCTTTTTGTACAGCGCGTTGAGGGCCTTGGAGCCGCCGCCGACATAGCCCGATTCGAGCGCCGAGCCGGACGCCTGGATCAGGGGATAGCCCAGTTTCTTGGCCAGGTAGCCAGCCAGCTTGGTCTTGCCGGTGCCGGCCGGGCCGGTCAGCATCACGTTGAACGGCTTGTCGATATTGTGCTGCTTGTAGACTTCGCGGTTGCGGATCATGTCTTCCAGGTGCAGCACTTCCTGCTTGATGTCCTCCATGCCGATCAGGTCGTCCATCGAGCCTTTCAGCTTGTCGGGCGTGATGACGGAGGCGTTCGGGCCCATGCCCGGGATGCCCCACTTCAGCACGAACAGCACCAGGCCGACCACGAAGATGTCGAAAGCGTGGCGTTTCAGGAATGCCTGCACCGAGGCCCACTGGCCGCCGTCGTCCAGCAGCACGCCCTTGTGCGCGGCCAGGTAGTCGTCCTTGGCGATGGCGTAGGGGATGTTATTGCGCAGCAGGACTTCGCGCTCCAGGCTCTGGTGCGAGGTGCTCGGCACTACCACCACGTGCAGCGTGGCCTCGTTCTTGTACTTGTAGATATAGCGCGGCGAATCGGCCAGCGGACGGGCGATCAGCAGGTAATCGAGCTTGTCGCGCTGCGCCACCAGGGCCGTGATTTCGCCGATGTTCTGCGAACGCATGACCGGTGCGGCATCCTGCGCCACCTCCCCGCGCAGCAGGACGAAAGCCAGGGCGGCAGTGGCCAGCAGCACCAGGGTGATGCGCACCATGGGGTTTTTGAGGGCGAGTTGGAGCTTGTAGATATTAAACATAGGCCTGGAAAACGCTGAGGTTTCGGGTGGGCCTATGGCCGGTGGCTGACGCCTCGGCTGGCCCTGTTATCAGAAATGCTTCACGGCAACATTCCGTATATGGGGACTATAGCGAGGTCTGCCAAGCTTGTGTCGGCTGTTCGTTAAAAAAACTTTCGTTGCGCAACAGTAAGAAATGGCAAGTTATTTGCGGACTTGCCACTGTTCGTATTTCTTTTCCAACCTGGCGAAGCTGCCGTCCTTGCGCATGCTGTCGAGGGCGCTGTTCATGCGCTCGACCATGGCGTCCGGCACCGAGCGGTTGCAGGCCAGGTAGACCTTGACGCGGTGGAACACCAGCACCGGCACCAACTGCTCCGGCGAGGCGAACTGGGCCAGGGCGCTGATATCGTTGTTGCGCACGCCCACCGCCCACAGATCGATGCGGCCCAGCAGCAGCTTTTTCGGGTTGGAGGCATCGTTCTGCGCCGGGTCCACGTCGAAGCCGCGCGCGCGCAGGAATTCGTCGCGCGCGTCGCCGTAATAGGTGCCGATGCGCAGTTTGCGGGCGTCCTCCAGGGTGTTCAGCTGGTAAGCGCGGCCAGCGCGCCCCATGAGTATCCATTCCGCCTCGTCGGTGGGGCCGACCCATTTGAATTGCTTTTCGCGCTCCGGGGTGCGCGAGGTGGAGTAGACGCAGGTGTAGGGATCGCGCTGGGCCATGGTGTAGGCGCGCTTCCAGGGCAGCACATCGATGCTGTAGCGGTAGCCGCTGCGGGCCAGCATCTCGCGGATTTTTTCGCTTTCGCGGCCGATCACTTCGTCGCCCACTTTCATGCTGGCCGGCGGCGCGTGCTCGGCGGTGATGACCAGCGGCGGCATGCCGGGCGGGGCCGCCAGCGCCGGGGCGCTGGTAGCCAGCAATATTGCGAAGTAACTTAGTGCTGTTGCCATGCCGCCCTCATTGCACCATCCGGTTACAGGATAGCAGCAAGGGCGGCGCGGCGACAATTACGGTGCGCGCTGGAACAGGCGGAAGCGCTCGCTGCGGTCGGAGGCGCGGCGGCCTTCCCACAGCAGTTTCCATTCGGCATCAGGCTGTTGCTGGAGCGAACGATTTTTGATGCTATCTTGCAACAGCAAGACCCGGCATTGGCCGCCGTTGACGCCGGTGAACGGCAGGTGGCCGAAATAGGCGAAGGAGGCGCGTTGGGCTGGCGTGACATTGGTCTGCACGCAGTCGGTGTCGGCCGGCAGCGCGGCGGCGGCCTGGCGCGCCACGGCGGCGTAGCTCTTGCTGTAGTTCACATTCGGCAGGAACAGGGTCATCAAGAGGATCCAGATCAGGATCAGGCCGCCGGACGAGAGCACCACGGCGCGCCACAGCACGGCCGGGCGGCGCGAAATGCGCCAGTGCACCAGCATGAACCAGCCGGCGGTGGCGCACAGGCCCACCAGCAGGGCCGGCCAGCGCACTTCCGGCGTGAAGCCGGGGATCAGCTTGAGCACGTTATGGGCCGGCTTGGCCGGCCAGCCGGTCAGTTGGGCATAGTAGAAAATCCACAGCACGGCCGCGCACAGGGTCAGCACCATGACGCTGAACCAGTCGATGGCATTGATGGCGCCGCGCTGCATGGTGAGCAGGCCGAAGGCGGCCATGATGGCCAGCGGCGGCAGCAGCATCAGCAGGTGGCCCTGTTCCGGCAGCGGGTTGAGCAGCACCAGGATGGCGGCGGCGGTGACAAAGGTGATCGGCACCACGATGTGCAGCAGGTTGCTCTGGCGGCGCCAGGCCCATACGGCCCAGGCGGCGAACGGCCAGGCCGGCCAGAAGAACCAGATGCCGACGCGGAAGAAGTTGCGCAAACCTTCGAAGCCGCCCACTTTGAGCTGGGCCGCGTTCCAGGCCAGCCAGGCCGCCAGCGGCTCCTGGCCGTAAGGGCGCGCCAGCAGGGCCGGCACGGCCCACAGGGCGGTCACGCCGGCGGCCACCAGCAGCGCCAGGCCGAGGTCGCGCAGCGAGCGGCCGGCCGGCATGGCGAGGAAGCGGGTGCAGGCGAACAGGGCCAGCAGCAGGGCGGCCGGGACCACCCAGCCGCGTGTCAGGGTCAGCAGGCCGAGCGCCATGCCGGCCAGGGCGGCGTTGCGCAGCGACGGCAATTCCATATAGCGCACGCTGCGGTACAGGGTGAGCGCCAGCAGCGCCACTTGCAGCGGCTCGGCCGTGGTTTCATGGCTGTGCACCAGCAGGCCCAGGCAGCCGAGGTAGATCAGCACGGCGGCGTCGGCCAGGGTGCGGCCGAAGTCGTCCGGCTCGGGCTGGCCGCCGAAGGCCAGGCGCAGCGGCTGCGCTTCCGGCCGGCGGCCCAGGTTAAAGGTGGTGTACCAGACGGCGCTCACGCCCAAGAGGAAGATGCCAAGGGTGGCGACGCGGGCGGCCAAGACATCGCCCAGGGCCCAGCCAAACAGCTTGATGCCCAGCGCGCCCAGCCAGAAGGCCAGCGGGCCCTCGTCGGTGATGGAGAGGCCGGCAATATTCGGCCACAACCAGTCCTGCCAAGTGCCATGCGCCATGGTCCACATGACGCCGAAGCTGGCGGCATCGTCGTTCTTCCACGGCTCGCGCCCGATCAGGCCCGGCAGGATGTACAACAGGCCCAGGGCGAAAATGGCCCAGCGCGGCAGGGTGCGGGTGGCGGCGGCGGGAAGACGGACTGGCTTCATCGGTCGACTTTATTCTTAGGAAAGCAGGAGTATGACGGGCAAATAACAAAAAAGGCAGCCGCAGCTGCCTTTTTTTCGAAGCGGACGCGATTAGGCGTTGGCGACGGCGGTCTTGGAACCGACTTTGCCGAACTTCTGGCGGAATTTTTCCACGCGACCGGCGGTGTCGACGATCTTGTGCTGGCCGGTGAAGAACGGGTGCGACTCGGAGGACACCTCGATCTTGATCAGAGGGTACTCTTTACCTTCGTGGGTCGCGGTTTCGCGGGTCTGGATGGTCGAACGGGTCACGAACTTGAAGTCGCAGGACACGTCGTGGAACAGAACTTCGCGGTAATCTGGATGAATTTCAGCTTTCATGCTTTTCTCTCAATATTGGTAGCCAAACAGCACTTCGTCGGTCACTACAGCCTCTCGACCCGATTGCCATCCACTTGCCGGTGGTTAAAAATGAACTCGCGATTATAGCAAAAAAAATGGGGACGTACCCCATTTTCCGGGACGTCCCCACTTTTGCGGTGGCTAACAATAAATGGGGTACGTCCCCATTTTTTTTAACCGCCGCGGCGCATCATCTCGAAGAACTCGCCGTTGTTCTTGGTGGCGCGCATTTTGTCGAGGATGAACTCCATCGCTTCGATCTCGTCCATCGAGTACAGCAGCTTGCGCAGGATCCAGATCTTCTGCAGCTGGTCGGCCTTGATCAGCAGTTCCTCGCGGCGGGTGCCGGATTTGTTCAGGTTGATCGACGGGTAGACGCGCTTCTCGGCCAGGCGGCGCTCCAGGTGCACCTCCATATTGCCGGTACCCTTGAATTCCTCGTAAATCACGTCGTCCATGCGCGAACCGGTTTCGATCAGGGCGGTGGCGACGATGGTCAGCGAGCCGCCTTCTTCCACGTTACGCGCGGCGCCGAAGAAGCGCTTCGGACGCTGCAGCGCGTTGGCGTCGACACCACCGGTCAGCACCTTGCCGGAAGCCGGGATCACGGTGTTGTAGGCGCGCGCCAGGCGGGTGATCGAGTCCAGCAGGATCACCACGTCTTTTTTCATCTCGACCAGGCGCTTGGCTTTTTCCAGCACCATCTCGGCCACCTGTACGTGGCGGGTGGCCGGCTCGTCGAAGGTGGAGGCCACCACTTCGCCGCGCACGGAGCGCTGCATCTCGGTCACTTCCTCTGGGCGCTCGTCGATCAGCAGCACGATCAGGGTCACGTCCGGGTGGTTGGTGGTGATGGCGTGCGCAATATGCTGCAGCATCACGGATTTACCGGACTTGGGCGAGGCCACCAGCAGGCCGCGCTGGCCTTTGCCGATCGGCGCCACCAGGTCGATGATACGGCCGGTGATGTTTTCGGTGCCGGCCATGTCGCGCTCCAGGCGCAGCGGCACGGTCGGGTGCAGCGGGGTCAGGTTCTCAAACAGGATGCGGTGCTTGGAGGCTTCCGGCGATTCGCCGTTGACCTTGTCCACCTTGACCAGCGCGAAATAGCGCTCGCCGTCTTTCGGGGTGCGCACTTCGCCTTCGATCGAGTCGCCGGTGTGCAGGTTGAAGCGGCGGATCTGGGACGGGCTGATGTAGATGTCGTCGGTCGACGCCATGTACGACGCGTCCGGCGAGCGCAGGAAGCCGAAGCCGTCCGGCAGCACTTCCAGGGCGCCGTCGCCGAAGATCTGTTCGCCGGCCTTGGCGCGTTTTTTCAGGATCGCGAACATCAGTTCCTGCTTACGCAGGCGGGCCGCATTGTCGATATCGAGGCTGATTGCCATTTCCAGCAGAGCTGAAACGTGCATAGCCTTAAGTTCAGAAAGGTGCATAGCTGTTTGAGTGTCCCGTGACGGGAAAGTAAGGGTAGGGGAGGGAACTACGTGGATCTCTAAATTAAAGGGAAAGGTTTTTGGGCACTTTCCCCGCCAATCAGGCGGGCTGCGGGCGCAGCACCGCCTATCTTACATCAAATATTGCTGTCAATGAAAGAGGTGAGTTGACCTTTTGCCATGGCGCCCACTTTTTGTGCGGCCGGCACGCCATTTTTGAACAGGATCAGGGTCGGAATGCCGCGGATGCCGAACTTGCCCGGCACTTGCTGGTTGCTGTCCACGTCCATTTTAGCGATGGTGATCTTGCCGTCGTATTCCTTGGCCACTTCTTCCAGGATCGGGGCGATGCTCTTGCACGGACCGCACCACTCGGCCCAGAAGTCCACCAGCACAGGGCGGTCGGCCTTCAGCACGTCGCTGTCGAAGGAAGCATCGGTAATGTGTTTGATCAGGTCGCTCATTGTTTGTCCTTAATTGATTAGTTCGCCCGGGAAAATCCCTTGCCGTTATCGCCCATCTGGCGACGAACTGCACTAATTCAATACTGGGAGGTTAACAGGGAATCAGGGCGGGAATGGGCCAAATAATACCCGATTTTAAAAAAATGGGGACGTACCCATTCTTCGCGCAGCAAAAAATAGGGTACGTCCCCATTTTTTTTCAGACCTGGCCCCGAATTTTCCCCAGCAGCTGGCGCAGGGCGGCAGGGGTGGCGGGTTTGGCCAGGGTGCCCAGCAGCGACAGGCCGTGGGCGCGGGCCAGGGTGTCGGCGGCCTGGCGCACGCTGGCGTCCATGCCGGACAGCAGCACCACGGCGCCGGCAAAGTGGCGGTCGGCGGCCTTCTGCAGGAATTCGATGCCGTCCAGCTCGGGCATGGACAGGTCGCAAATCAGCAGGTCGGGCCGGAATTGCGGCAGGGCCAGCAGGGCTTGGCGGGCGTCGCTTTCGCTGCGCACATTGAGCTGGCCCAGGTCTTCCAGCATATCGGCCAGCATGCTCAGCATGAAGGGGTCGTCATCCACCAGCAGGATGCGCAAGGGGGGGCTGGGCGGGGGGGAAAGTTCAGTCATCGTCGGCAAAAGTGGTGTTGGTCATGATGTGTTCGCTCACCTGGTGCAGCAGGGTCCACAGCTGGTCGAGCAGGCTGCGCGCGCGCGCGGCGGCGCCGCTGTCCTCGGCCAGCTGCTCCAGCTGCTGGCACAGCTCGGCCATGCCGAGGGCGCCCACGGCGCGCGCGCTGCTCTTGATGCGGTGGCCCAGCTCGCGCGCCTTCTGCAGCTCGGCGCCGGCCAGCGCCGCTTCCATCTCATTCAGGCCGGCCTCGGTGGTTTGCAGGAATTTGAAGGCGAATTTGCGGATCTTGTGCGGGTGGTAGCCCAGCAGTTGGGCCAGCACCGACAGGTCGATGATGGCCGGGTCGCCGGCCAGGGTGGGGCGGAACGCGGCGCGCCCGCTGGGGCGGGCGGCGCGCGCCGGGTCGGGCGCGGCGGCGTCGGCGCTGCGCTCGGGCAGCCAGCTGGCGATGGTCTGGTACATCAGGGCCGGCTGGATCGGCTTGGCGATGAAGTCGTCCATGCCGGCCTGCCGGCAGCGTTCGCGGTCGTCCTTGGTGGCGGTGGCGGTCATGGCCAGCACGCGGGTGGCGGCCAGGGCCGGGTCGGCGCGGATGCGGCGCGTCGCTTCCAGCCCGTCCATCAACGGCATTTGCACGTCCATCAGCACGCAGTCGAAGTCGGCCTGGTGCAGCAGGTCGAGCGCTTCGGCGCCGTTGTTGGCCAGGCACACCGAGGAGCCGGCCTCCTCCAGCATTTCCAGCGCGATTTGCTGGTTGAAGGTGTTGTCCTCGACTAGGAGGATGCGCGCGTCCTTCAGGGCCTGCATGGCGGCGGCGCTGCGCGCGCTGTCGAGCAGGGCGGCGGCGGCGGCGTTGACTTCGTTGATCAGCTCGGGCACGCGGCGCGCCGACTGCCCCAGGCGCGCCGTGAACCAGAAGGTGGAACCCTGGCCGGGCACGCTGTGCACGCCCACTTCGCCGCCCATCAGCTGGGCCAGCTGTTTGCAGATCGCCAGGCCCAGGCCGGTGCCGCCGTATTCGCGCGTGATCGCCGTGTCGGCCTGCTGGAAGGCCTGGAACAGCTTGCCCTGTTCCTCCTCCGTCAGGCCGATGCCGTGGTCGCGCACGTCGAAGCGCAGCAGGCAGGCCGTGTCATCGGCCAGCAGCTGGCGCACGCTGACGTCGATGCTGCCCTGTTCGGAGAACTTGATGGCGTTGTTGACGTAGTTGATCAGGACCTGGCCCAGGCGCAGCGGGTCGCCGCGCAGCACCGGCGGCAGCGCCGGGTCGAGCTCGAAATTCAGGCGCAGGCCGCGGCTGGCTGCCTTCGGCGCCACCACCGTGGTCAGGGTCTGGATCACATGGTCGAGCGAGAAGTCGACCTCGTCGATTTCCAGCTTGCCGGCCTCGATCTTGGAAATGTCGAGGATGTCGTCGATGATGCGCAGCAGGTGCTCGCCGGCGAAGCGGATCTTTTCCAGGTAGTCGCGCTGGCGCGGCTCGAGCTCGGTCTTCAGCGCCAGGTAAGCCATGCCGATCACGCCGTTCATCGGGGTGCGGATTTCGTGGCTCATCTTGGCCAGGAACTGGCCCTTGGCGGCCGACGCTTCCACCGCCTGCTGGCGCGCCTCTTCCAGCTGGGCGGTGCGCTGCGCCACCCGCTCCTCCAAGTGCTCGTTCAGTTCGCGCAGCGCGCGCTCGGCGGCCTTGCTGTCGGAAATGTCGATCGCCATGCAAATCAGGTAGGCCGGCGCGCCGTGCGCGTCGTACACCGGCTTTTTGAAGGTGCGCAGCTGGCGCGGCGCGCCTTGCGCCGGGTTCCAGATGGTTTCCTCGAAATCGATCAGGGTGCGCCCGGCAAACGCCTCCAGGTCCTTGGCGCGGAAGGCGGCCGCCTCCTCCGGCGCGTGGAACACGGTGTAGTCGCCGTTGTTCAGTTCATCGAAGGTGTAGCCGAACTGCTGCTCGCAGGCGCGGTTCATCAGGATCAGGCGGCTGTCCTTGTCCTTGATGAAGAGGCCGATCGGCATCATCTGGATGATTTCCTGCAGCCGCTGCTCGCCCTGGCGCAGCGCGTCCTCGCTCTTTTTGCGGTAGGTGATGTCGGTCAGGCTGGCCACCACCATGCTGCCGGGGCCGAACTCGTCGCGCAGCGGCTCCACATTGACCGACAGCCAGCAGCGTTCCTCGGCCGCGCCGGCCGGCGCCGCCACCCCCATCACCACGTCGCGCACCGGCTGGCCGCCGGCCAGGGCCAGCG
This sequence comes from Pseudoduganella guangdongensis, assembly GCF_009857475.1. Taxonomy (GTDB): domain Bacteria; phylum Pseudomonadota; class Gammaproteobacteria; order Burkholderiales; family Burkholderiaceae_D; genus Rugamonas; species Rugamonas guangdongensis. The sequence continues at coordinate 347,955 of NZ_WWCJ01000001.1, forward strand.
CCACCGGGTGCTCGGGCGCGTCGAAGCGGCGCCCGTCCTCGTGCACGCCGTCCCACTGGCCGGCGCCGCGCGCGGCGGCGCGCCCCAGCATGCGGCTGGCGGCGGCATTGCATTCGACGATATTGCCGGCGGCGTCAAACACCACCAGGCCATTGGTGACGGCGTTGAAGACCGAGGCCAGGCGCTGGTTGGAGTGGCGCAGCGCCAGTTCGGCCAGGCGCCGGTCGGTGATGTCGGTGACCATGGTCAGGGTGCCGGCGTAGCTGCCGTTGTCGGCGTTGACCTGGCTGGTGGCCAACAGGGCCCACAGCGAGGAGCCGTCCTGGCGGTAGAAGCGGCCCTCGGCCGGCTCCGGGCGCCCGCCGTGGACGTCGCCGGCGGCCAGGCGCTGGCGCAGGGCGGCGCAGTCGGGGTCCATGAAATCGGCCATGGGGCGCCCCAGCATGTGCTCGACCTCGTAGCCCAGCATGAACGCCATGGTCGGGTTGACGAAGCTGGTCAGGTCGGCCGCGTCGCACATCCAGATGCCCTCGGCCGCCGTCTGCACGATCAGGCGGTAGCGCTCGGAGGACGCCTGCAGCGCCTCCTCGGCGCGCTGGCGCTGCGTCATGTCGCGCAGCGAAAGCACCACCAGGCCTTGCCCGGCCAGCTGGATCGGCGCCAGGTGCACCATGGCCGGGAAGTGGCTGCCGTCCAGGCGGCGCGCGGTCAGTACCCGGCCCGGCATTTGCGGGCGGGCGAACAGCTCGCGCGGGCGGCCCGGCGTGTCGCGCATGACGTCGGGGATCAACTGTTCCATGGAGGCGCCGGCCAGTTGGCCGGCCGCGGCGGCGAAGACGGCGTCGCCGGCCGCGTTGGCCTGGCGTACGCGCCCGCTGCGGTCGGCCACCAGCAGGGCGCCGGGCAGGGCGGCCAGCATGGCGGCCAGGCGCGCCAGTTCGGCCGCCGTGCGGTCGGAAATGTCGCCCAGGGTGCCGGACATGCGCAGCGGGCGTCCCGCGCTGTCGCGCGCCAGCACCATGCCGCGCGCCAGCACCCAGGTCCAGTTGCCGTCGCGGCATTGCATGCGGAATTCCATGGTGAAGGGCGCGCGCCCGGCGGCCGGGTCGTCCAGCGCCGCGATTTCGCCGGTGACGCGGGCGCGGTCGTCCGGGTGCACCAGGGCCAGCCACTGCTCCAGCGTGGACAGGCGCAGCGTGCCGGCCGGGTAGCCGAGGATTTCGCCGTAGCGCTGCGACAGGTGCAGGGAGGGCACCTGCGGCTGCCAGTCCCAGTAGCCCTCGCCGGCGCCTTCCAGCGCGAAGCTGGCGATGCGCTCGGCGTCGTCGAGCCGCCCCTCGGCCCCTTTCAGGGCGCGCGAGACGCGCACCAGGCGCCACAGGGCGGCCCCGGCCAACAGGGCCAGCGCTACGCCCAGCGCCAGCAGCCAGCCCGGCAGGCGCGCCGTGTCCTGGTATATGAAGCCGTCCAGGCGGAAGCCGGGCGGCAGCATGCCGGCCGCGATATAGGTGTCGGCAATGGCTTTCCAGCGCTGCGGGTTGCTGTAGCCGAGTTCGATCAGGTGCTGTTCCAGCAGGGGCAGCAGGTGCTGCGCTTCGAACTGCAGCGCTTCGCGCGACTTGCGCTCGGGGTAGCGCGCGCGGATCAGGTCGACGACTTCCTGCGGGTGCTGCAGCGCGTAGTGCCAGCCTTTCAGGGTGGCGGCGCGCAGGGCGCGCGCGCGTTCCGGATGGGCGCGCAGCTCAGCTTCGGTGGTGAACAGGTTGTCGCCGTAAAAATCGATGCCCACGCTGCGCGGGCTGAGCAGCTCAAAGCGCAGGTTGCTGCGCGCCATGGCGAAGGGGCCGGAGCTGGCGTAGGTGGCGATGGCGTCCAGGCGGCCGGCGATCAGTTCGTCCAGGTTGTTCTGGCCCGGCACCAGGGTGACCTGGTCCAGCGGCACGCCGCTGCGTTGCAGCAGGATGCGCAGCTCTTCGCTTTCGGTGCCGAGCGCGATGCGGCTGCCGCGCCAGGGCCGGCGCTGGCCGTCTTCGTCCAGGCGCACCGCCAGCGCCAGCGGCGAGTGCTGGAAGATGGTGGCCAGCACCACCACCGGCGCGCCGGCGCCGCGCCGCAGCAGCAGCGAGCTGTTGCTGATGCCGTACTGCGCGCCGCCGTCGAGCACATACTGCACCGGGTCCTGGCCCGGTCCCGCTTCGCGCAGGGTCACGTCGAGTCCGGCCTCGCGGTAATAGCCCTTGGCCTGCGCCGCGTAGTAGCCGGCGAAGGCGAACTGGTGGCGCCATTTGAGCTGGATGGTCACGGCCTCGTCGGCGTGCGCCGCGCCCGCCGCCAGCAGCGCGCCGGCCAGCACGGCGGCCAGCGCGCGCCGCGCGCGGCGGCGCGGACGGGCTGGCGAGGCGGCGGTCAGGCTCGGTGGCGGCAAGGCATCCCTTTCTGGCCAGCGTGGCCGCTGGCATGTGCGGACAACTATAGCATTGCTCAGGCTGGGACGCTCCCGCCAAATTGATAGCGATGGCCCGGGTGCCACATGGTGGCGAGCGAGGCGATGCGGCCGGCTGACTGGGTCTGGCGTTTCAGCACCAGGCAGGGCTGGCGCGCGTCCATCGCCAGCATTTCGGCGACCTCGCGCGGCGGCGCCAAGGCTTCTATGCTGTAAGTGGCGGCCTGCAGGGGCGCCGCGCGCACCAGGTACTCATTGGGCGTGATGTGGCCGAAATCCTGCGCCATATAGTCGGGCGCGCAGAGCGGGTTGACCCAGCGGTCTTCCACCTGGATCGGCACCCCGTTCTCATAGTGCACGATGACCGAGTGGTACAGCTCGTGGCCGGGCGGCAGCGCGAAGGCCTTGGCCAGCAGGTCGTTGGCCTTGGCCCGTTCCAGCAGCTGCAATACGCTGCGGTGGGCGTGGCCGCGCGCCCGCACCTCGTCGGCGATGCTCTTGATCTCCAGCAGCGTGGCCTGGTACTTCTGCGGCGCGACGTAGGTGCCGGCGCCCTGGCGCCGCGTCAGCACGCCTTCCGCCGTCAGCTCGCGCACGGCGCGGTTGACCGTCATGCGCGACACGCTGAACTGCTTGACCAGGGCTTGCTCGGAAGGGATCACGTCGCCTTCCTTCCAGGTGCCGGCGGCGATCTGCGCCAGCAGGTGATCCTTGATGCGCTGAAAAATGGGGGTGTCGTTTTGTTGTTGTTCGTCCAAACCGGGCTCCGGGCTTGTGCTCCATGCAATAGGTGTGGCGATTGTAGCACCGGGGAATTCAATAGCAAGCGGCGGAGTGCGACGGCCGGGCGGGCGGCCTAGCATGGTGGCATACTACCGAGTGGAGCCTGACATGAATCCTTATCTGACCGACAACGAGCGCTGGGCCGCCGTGCAGGCGCGCGACAGCGCGGCCGACGGCCAGTTTTACTATTCCGTGCGCACCACCGGCGTGTTTTGCCGGCCCTCCTGCGGCGCGCGCCCGGCCTTGCGCGAGAACGTGGCGTTCCACGCCAGCATCGCAGCGGCGCAGGCGGCCGGTTTCCGTCCCTGCAAGCGCTGCAAGCCGGAGCAGCCGCCGCTGGCCGAGCGCCACGCGGCCATGGTGGCGCAGGTGTGCCGTCTGATCGATGCGGCCGAGGTCGCGCCGGACCTGGACGCGCTGGCGGCGGCCGGCGGCATGAGCCGCTTCCATTTCCACCGCGTGTTCAAGGCGCAGACCGGCCTGACGCCGAAAGCCTACGCCGCGGCGGCGCGCGCGCGGCGCATGCAGGCCGGCCTGGCGGGGGAGGCCTCGGTGACCGAGGCGATTTACGCGGCCGGCTTCAATTCCTCCGGGCGCTTTTACGCCGCCACCCCCGGCGCGCTGGGCATGACGCCCTCGGCCTGGCGCGCTGGCGGGCGCGGGGCGCAGATCCGCTTTGCCATTGCCCAGTGCTCGCTGGGGGCGATCCTGGTGGCCAGCACCGAGCGCGGCATCTGCTGCATCCTGCTGGGCGATGATCCGCAGGCGCTGGCGCATGATTTGCAGGACCGCTTCCCGCAGGCGGAGTTGCTGGGCGCGCAGGCCGACTACGAGCAGGTGGTGGCGCGCGTGATCGCGTTCGTGGAGGCGCCGCAGATCGGGCTCGACCTGCCGCTCGACGTGCGCGGCACCGCGTTCCAGCAGCGCGTGTGGCAGGCCTTGCGCGAGATTCCCGCCGGCGCCACGGTCAGCTATGCCGAACTGGCAGCGCGCGTGGGAGCGCCCAACGGCGCGCGCGCCGTGGCCGGTGCTTGCGCGGCGAACGCCATCGCGGTGGCGATTCCCTGCCACCGCGTGGTGCGCAATGACGGCTCGCTCTCGGGCTACCGCTGGGGTGTCGAGCGCAAGGCAACCCTGCTGGCGCGCGAGGCCGATGCCGACGCCCGCACCGCCGGCACCCATGCGCCGGCGGAGGCCGTGGCATGACGGGCGACCTGTTCGCAGCGCCCGATGCCAGCCCTGCGTCCCCTGCGTCGATTGCGCCAAGCGCGCGCGCGATAGCCCGGCAGACCGCCGCCGCGCGCCCGGACGCTTTCGACTGGGCGCGCATTGCCGCTGACCTCGATGAATTCGGCTGTGCCTTGGTGCGTGGGGTGCTGGCGCCGCAAGCGTGCGCGCAGTTGGCGGCCGGCTTTGCGCGCCAGGAACTGTACCGCAGCCGCGTCATCATGCAGCGGCACGGTTTCGGCAAAGGCGAGTACCAGTATTTTCGTTATCCGCTGCCGGACCTGGTCGCGGGCCTGCGCGCCGGCATGTACCCGCCGCTGGCGGAAATCGCCAACCGCTGGTACGCCAGCATGGGCCTGGAAGCGCGCTTCCCGGCGGCGCATGCCGACTTCATCGCCCGCTGCCACGCCGCCGGCCAGCTGCGTCCCACGCCGCTGTTGCTGCAATACGGCGCAGGCGACTACAACTGCCTGCACCAGGACCTGTACGGCGAGCATGTGTTCCCGCTACAGGCGGCTTTCCTGCTGTCGCAACCGGGGCGCGATTTCGAGGGCGGGGAGTTCGTGCTGACCGAGCAGCGCCCGCGCATGCAATCACGGGTGGAAGTGCTGCCGCTGCAGCAGGGCGACTGCGTTATCTTTCCCGTCTTCCACCGCCCGGTGCAGGGTGCGCGCGGCAGCTACCGCGTGAACATGCGGCATGGCGTGAGCCGCCTGCGCAGCGGCCACCGGCATACCTTGGGCATCATCTTCCACGACGCCCTGTGAGGTGGAAGGGGCCGCGGATCGAGGCCCCTTCCCTATGTCCTTACGGGAGTTCCGCCGACGAATGCGGGTCGATGGCATAGGGGTGATGCTCAGCGTAGAAGCCGGCTTGCGCGCGAATGCGCTCCAGCCAGGCGCAGACGTGCGGGAACTCGCGCAGTGGCAGGCCCGCCTCGTCCGCGCGGTGGGTGTAGGCGAACAGCGAGATGTCGGCGATGGTGTAGCTGTCGCCGCAAATGAAAGGCCGCTGCGCCAGTTCGCGCTCCAGGATCTGCAGCGCGCGCAGGCCGCCGGCGCGCCGCATTTCCACCAGCGCCGCCGGGCGGCGCGCCAGTTTGCCCGTCATGGTCCAGTGACGCAGCGAGGCGATATTCAGCACATAGTCCTGCTCAAACGACATCCACTGCTGCACCTTGGCCGCCGCAAAGGCATCGGAAGGCAGATAAGGCGTACCGGTCGCCAGGTAGGTGAGGATGGCGTTGGACTCCGCCAGCACGCGCCCGTCTTCGAGCTGCAGTGCTGGCACGGCGCCGGTGGGATTGATGGCCAGGTAGTCCGGATGCTGCCCTGCACCTTCAAAGATGCTGACCATCTCGGTGCGATACGGCAGGTCGAGATGCGACAGCAGCAGCCGCACCTTGTAGGCGTTTTGGGAAGGCAGGTAATCGTACAGCGTCATCATGGCAGGACTCCTTTGGTGAAAACACCGATTGGACCAGCTGCCACGTTTCACCACACTCCGCTTCTTGCGCCTACTTGACTTCCGTCACGCGCATGGCCCCCTCAAAGTTCTTGCCCGCGCCATCCGATACGCGGAATCTGCCACGCTCACCGTTCGCCATGCCCAGGGTGAAGCTGTTCAACTCCGTATCGCCCACGCTTACTTTGGTCTTTACCCGCACCTCGGTTCCCTTCGGCTCGACGACAAAGCTGGCGCTCCAGGCATCCGCGCCCTGGCCCACTTTCACGCTGCCCGGCCCGCCCGCATCGACCAGCAGGGCCGGCGTCGCACCGCCCACTTCCAGCTGGATGTAGTAGCGCTTGGCGACAGCTGTATCGGCATGGGCGGACAGGCCGGCCACGCTGGATGCGGCCAGCAGCAGCGCTGCGGCCAACTTGCCGCCTAGGCGGCGGGCAGAGGATACGGTTGATTTCAACTGCATGATTCTCTCCTTCAGTGGATGGACGGCCTGCCATTGGCAAGCCAGGGGAAGCCCCTGCGCCGCCAGCTGCGTTTTCAGCATGGCGTTGGCGTAGGTGGCGGCCTGCCCGTGCCGGCGCAGGACTGCTTCGTCGCAGGACAGCTCCTGGTCGAGCCGGAAGCGGGCCGCCGCGAGATGGATCAGGAGATTGCACCAGGCCAGGCATTGCAGCAGGGCGCACACGGTATTGGCCAGCAAGTCGCCGCGCTCGGCGTGGATGCGTTCATGCGCCAGCACCAGGCGCCGCTCCGCCTTGTCGTAGTCGCGCCGGAAGGTGGCCGGCAGCACCAGTCGCGCGCGCCATACGCCCAATAGCAGCGGGCCGCCTTGCCACGGCGTGTGCCGCAGGCTGCGCTGGAAGGTCCACTGGCGCCAGGCCATCCAGCTGGCCATGAGCAGGGCGCCGGCCAGCCAGGCGGCCAACAGGATGGAACTCCAGTCGGTCACCGCGGCATGGGTGATTTGCGAGGCCTCGGCGGAGGAGACGGCTGGTGCAGCCAGCGGCAGCGCGGCGAACTCGATGCGGCCGCCTTGCGGCACCAGGGCTGCCAGCATGCAGGCTGGCACGCAAGCCCATGACAGGTAGGCGCTGCCGGCGCCGCACAGGCGGCGCAATGCCGGACGAAAAAGCAGTACCAGCGCGCTCGAGGCTGCACTGGCCAGCAGAAAGCGCAGCAGCCAGTCACTTGTCATTTTCCAGGTCCTTGACGAGTTTTTTCAGTTCCGCGATATCGGCTTTACTCAAAGCCTTGTGCTGGCTGAAGTGCGCCACCAGCGGCGCCAGGCGGCCGTTGAACATGCGGTCGAGGAAGCCCTGGCTTTCGGTCGCCAGCCAGTCCTCGCGCGCCAGCAGCGGCGCGTACAGGTAGCGCCGGCCTTCCTTGCGGGCGCTGAGGGCGCCTTTGTTCAGCAGGCGATTCAGCAGGGTTTTGATGGTGGCATCCTGCCAGCCCTGGCCCGCCAGCGCGGCGCACACCTCCTCCGCCGTTTGCGGATGGCGCTCCCACAGCACTTGCATCACCTGCGCCTCGGCTTCACTGATCTGGATGGTCATAATCATTTACATGTGTAATCGATGGCGAATGATTACACGTGTAAATGAACGAGTCAACGGGTACACTCTGCAAATTCTTGCTTTTGAATTCGAAAGGACTGGACCCATGCACTTCCGCCGCACTTTGCTGGCCACCGCCGCCCTGGCTGTCGCCGCCACCGCCAACGCCGGTACCATGATCGAGAATGCCAATGGCTATACGCTGAATGCCAAAGGCCAGCTGGTGCAGTTCAAGGCGCTGGCTTTCGACGACAGCGGCAAGCTGGTCGCGGTCGGCAGCGCGAAGGCAGTGGCGGCTAAAGCCAAAGGCTTCAAGCGCGTGGACGTGCAGGGCAAGACCGTGCTGCCAGGCCTGATCGACGCCCATGGCCACGTCTTCGGCCTGGGCGAAGTGGCCACCAGCGCCGACCTGTATTCGCCCGCGTCGCTGCAGGCGGCGCAAGCCTCCATCGCCAAGTTCGCGCAAGCCAATCCGCAGCGCAAATGGGTGATCGGCAAAGGCTGGAACCAGGAGATCTGGAAGCTGGGCCGCTTCCCGACCGTGGCCGAACTGGATGCGGTGGTAGGCGACCGCCCGGCCGCGATGGAGCGCATCGACGGCCACGCCATGTGGGTCAACAGCAAGGCGCTGGAAGCCGCCGGCATTACGCGCGACACCCAGGACCCGGAGGGCGGCAAGATCGAGCGCGACGCGCAGGGCAACGCCACCGGCATCCTGGTCGATACCGCGATGGATTACGTCTACAAGATCCTGCCCAAGCCGACCGACGCCGAGGCGCGCGCCATGCTCGACGGCGCACTGGGCATCCTGTCCAGCGTCGGCCTGACCAGCGTGCACGATGCCGGCGTCGACGTCGGCTCCGACCGCCTGTTCCGCGCCTACGCCGACCAGGGCAAGCTGACGACCCGCGTGTACGCCATGATCGGCGACGTGGGCGCCGACTTTGACCAACTGGCCAAGAGCGGCCCGCTGAAAAGCTATGGCGGCGAGCGTTACGCACTGTCCGCCGTCAAACTGTATTCGGACGGCGCCCTGGGCAGCCGCGGCGCCGCCCTGGTGCACCCGTACAGCGACGCCCCGCATACGCGCGGCTTGCTGTTCAACACCGACGCCGCCATCGGCAGCAAGATCGAAAAAGCGATGAAGGCCGGCTACCAGGTCAATGTGCACGCCATTGGCGACGCCGGCAACAAGCAGATCCTGGACAGCTTTGAAAGGCTGGGCAAACAATACCCGCTGGCCGCGCGCCGCCACCGCATCGAGCACGCGCAGGTGGTGCAGCTGTCCGACATCCCCCGTTTCAAGCAGCTGGCCATCGTGCCGTCGATGCAGCCGACGCACGCCACGTCCGACCAGAACATGGCCGAGCAGCGAGTGGGCCCGCAGCGCATCAAAGGCGCCTACGCCTGGCACACCTTCCTCCAGCAAGGCAGCCGCATCGCCTGCGGTTCCGATTTCCCGATCGAATCGCCCAACCCGCTGCACGGCATCCACGCCGCCGTCACGCGCCAGGATATGCAGAACGTACCGACCGGCGGCTGGTACAAAGAACAGGCCATGACGCTGACCGAAGCGTTCCGCTGCTTCACCCTGGACGCCGCCTGGGCCGCGCACCAGGAGCACGCCATCGGCAGCCTGGAGCAGGGCAAGTGGGCCGACTTCATCATCACCGACCGCGACCTGTTCAAAGTCCCCGCCGAAGAGATTGGCAAGATCGGCGTCCTCGAAACCTGGGTCGGCGGCAAGCAAGTTTTCCGTAAATAAGATTCGGGGTCAGGTCTGGCAATCGGACAAAAGATGCCCTTGGGCATCTTTTGTCCGATTGCCAGACCTGACCCCGAATTTTTTATTGACTCAGTTGTCTATACAACTTAAGCTGTGAAAATGCGCGGGCCTGTGCAGGCCTGCTATCACCAACTTGAGGAGATGACATGAGCACCCAGCACCTGGACAACGATCCCCGTTACGACGCCACCCGTGATATCCGCGCCCCGCGCGGTACGGAGATGAGCTGCAAGACCTGGGGCGCCGAAGCCGCTTTCCGCATGATCCAGAACAACCTGGATAAGGAAGTGGCGGAGAATCCCAAGCACCTGGTGGTGTACGGCGGCATCGGCCGCGCGGCGCGCAACTGGGAGTGCTATGACCAGATCCTCGCTTCCCTGAAAAAGCTGGAAGCTAACGAAACCCTCTTGATCCAGTCCGGCAAGCCGGTCGGCGTGTTCCAGACCCATGAGGATGCGCCGCGCGTGCTGCTGGCCAACTCGAACCTGGTGCCGAAGTGGGGCACCTGGGAGCATTTCAATGAGCTGGACCGCCAGGGCTTGTTCATGTACGGCCAGATGACCGCCGGTTCCTGGATTTACATCGGTACCCAAGGCATCGTGCAGGGCACCTATGAAACCTTCGCCGAGGCGGGCCGCCAGCACTTTGGCGGCGACCTGAAAGGCCGCTTCGTGCTGACCGCCGGCCTGGGCGGCATGGGCGGAGCGCAGCCGCTGGCGGCGACTTTCGCCGGCGCGGTGTCGCTGAATATCGAGTGCCAGCAGTCGTCGATCGATTTCCGCCTGCGCACCAAGTACCTGGACAAGCAGGCCGCCAACATCGACGAGGCGCTGGAGCTGGTGAAATTCCATACCGAGCGCGGCGATGCGATCTCCATCGGCCTGCTGGGCAATGCGGCCGATGTGCTGCCGGAGCTGGTGAAGCGCGCCAAGGCCGGCGGCATCATGCCGGACCTGGTGACCGACCAGACCTCCGCGCACGACCTGGTGAACGGCTACCTGCCGCAAGGCTGGAGCGTGGCGCAGTGGAAGGCGGCGCAGGCCGACGCGGCGCAGCATGCCAAGCTGGTGGATGCGGCGGCGGCTTCCTGCGCGGTGCACGTGCAGGCGATGCTGGACTTCCAGGCGCTGGGCGCCAAGGTGGTCGACTACGGCAACAATATCCGCCAGGTGGCGTTCGACAAGGGCGTGAAGAACGCGTTTGATTTCCCGGGCTTTGTGCCGGCTTACATCCGTCCGCAATTCTGCGAGGGCCGTGGCCCGTTCCGCTGGGTGGCGCTGTCGGGCGATCCGGAGGATATCTACAAGACCGATGCCAAGATCAAGGAGCTGTTCCCGCACCACGCCAACGTGCATCGCTGGCTGGACATGGCGCGCGAGCGCATCGCCTTCCAGGGCCTGCCGGCGCGGATCTGCTGGCTGGGCCTGGGCGAGCGCCATATCGCCGGCCTGGCCTTCAATGAGATGGTGAAGAACGGTGAACTGAAGGCGCCGATCGTGATCGGCCGCGATCACCTGGATACCGGTTCGGTGGCGTCGCCCAACCGTGAAACCGAAGGCATGCGCGACGGTACCGATGCGGTGTCCGATTGGCCGCTGCTGAATGCTATGCTGAATACTGCCGGTGGCGCGACCTGGGTGTCGCTGCACCACGGCGGCGGCGTGGGCATGGGTTACTCGCAGCACTCGGGCGTGGTGATTGTGGCCGACGGCACCGAAGCCGCTGCCAAGCGCCTGGCGCGCGTGCTGGTCAACGACTGCGGTTCGGGCGTGATGCGCCATGCGGATGCCGGCTACGAGAGCGCCATTGAATGCGCCAAGCGTAACCACCTGAACCTGCCGATGATTAAGTAAAACCGGCACTTGCCCTGCGGCCGCCGCGTACATGGTGCCTGACCCTGTGGGTCAGGCACCGGTTTACCGGTTTGAAAAGCAAACGAATACGAGAAGCGAAACTATGACCCAACTGACCCTGAATCCTGGCAAACTGACCCTGACCGACCTGCGCGCCGTGTGGACCGCCCACACCCCGATCGCGCTGGCGAAAGAAGCCTACGCCGCCGTGGAAGCCTCCTGCAAAGCCGTGCAGGACATCGTCGCCAAGGGCGACGCCGCCTACGGCATCAACACCGGTTTCGGCCTGCTGGCCAAGACCCGCATCCCGGACGATAAGCTGGAACAACTGCAGCGCAACCTGATCCTGTCGCACTCGGTGGGCACCGGCGAGCTGATGTCCGACGAAGTCGTGCGCCTGCTGATGCTGACCAAACTGAGCTCGCTGGCGCGCGGTTTCTCCGGCATCCGTCCGATCGTGATCGATACCCTGATCGCGCTGTACAACGCCGGCATCATGCCTGCCATCCCGGCCAAAGGTTCGGTCGGCGCCTCCGGCGACCTGGCGCCGCTGTCGCACATGACCCTGGCCATCCTGGGCGTGGGCGACGTGCGCGTGAAGGGCGAGCTGGTGCCAGCGGCCGTCGCGCTGAAAGCCGCCGGCATCGCCCCTGTGGTGCTGGCCGCGAAAGAGGGCCTGGCGCTGATCAACGGCACCCAGGCTTCCACCGCGCTGGCGCTGCACGGCCTGTTCATGGCCGAGCGCCTGCTGGAAGCGGGCATGGTCACCGGCTCCCTGTCGCTGGACGCGGCTAAGGGTTCGGATTCGCCGTTTGACGCGCGCATCCACGAAGTGCGCGGCCAGCCGGGTCAGATCGCCGCCGCCGGCATCTACCGCGAACTGGTGTCGGGCAGCGCGATCCGCGCTTCGCACCTGGTGGGCGACGAGCGCGTGCAGGACCCGTACTGCCTGCGCTGCCAGCCGCAAGTGATGGGCGCCTGCTGGGACATCATCGCCAACGCCGGCCGCACCCTGCTGATCGAGGCCAATGCCGTCACCGACAACCCGCTGATCTTCCAGAACGCCGACGGTCCTGTCGTGGTTTCGGGCGGTAACTTCCACGCCGAGCCGGTGGCCTTCGCCGCCGACACCCTGGCGCTGGCGATTGCGGAAATCGGTTCCATCTCCGAGCGCCGCATTTCGCTGCTGATCGACGCCACCTTGTCCGGCCTGCCGCCGTTCCTGGTGCGCGACCCGGGCGTGAACTCCGGCTTCATGATCGCCCACGTCACCGCTGCCGCGCTGGCGTCGGAGAACAAGTCGATCGCGCATCCGGCCTCGGTCGACACCATTCCGACCTCGGCCAACCAGGAAGACCACGTCTCGATGGCCACCTACGGCGCGCGCCGCCTGCACGATATGGCGCAGAATACCGCGGTCATCCTCGGCATTGAACTGCTGGCCGCTGCCCAGGGCATCGACTTCCACCGTCCGCTGAAAACCTCGGCGCAACTGGAGCATGTGCACGCCCAGCTGCGTTCCAAGGTACCATTCTTCGACGCCGACCGCTTCTTTGCGCCAGACATCGAGGCAGCCAAGCAAATGGTGGTGAACGGTGAGCTGAGCGCCACCTGCAAGAGCTTGTTCAGCGCCCTGCATCCGTAAGGAGGGTTACATGGATTACCGCTTCAACGCAGGCAGTATTCCCTTGCTGGTGTCGATGCCCCACGTGGGCACCGACATCCCGGACGATATCGCCGCCGGCATGGCGCCGGCGGCGACCGAAAAGGCCGACACCGACTGGCACCTGGTCAAGCTGTACGACTTCCTGGGCGCGCTCGGCGCGTCCACGCTGTCGGCGCGCTGGTCGCGCTATGTGATCGACCTGAATCGTCCGCCGGAAAACACCAACTTGTATCCGGGCCAGGACACCACGGGCCTGTGCCCGCTGGACACCTTCCACCGCGAGCCGCTCTATCTGGAAGGCCGCCAGCCCGACCAGGCCGAGGTGCAGCGCCGCCTGGCCGCCTACTGGCAGCCTTACCACGCGCAATTGCGCGCGGAGCTGGACCGTTTGCTGTCGATCCACCGCAAGGTGGTGCTGTGGGACGCCCACTCCATCGCCTCCATCGTGCCGCGTTTCTTCGAAGGCAAGCTGCCCGACCTGAATTTTGGTAGCGCCGACGGCGCCAGCTGCGATGCCGCCATGACCGAAGCGATTGCCGGCGTGGCGCGGCGCGACGAGCGCTACACGGTGGCCGTCAACGGCCGCTTCAAGGGCGGCCACATCACGCGCTTCTACGGCAAGCCGGAGCAGGGCGTGCATGCGATCCAGCTGGAGATGTGCCAGTCCACCTATATGGACGAGACGGCGCCCTTCGGCTATCGCGCAGACCTGGCGGCCGACGTACAGCCGCTGCTGCGCCAGCTGGTGCAGGCCGCTGCGGACTGGGTGCGCAAATGAAGGCCCTGTTCGCACACCACGCGCTGTTGCCGGAAGGCTGGCGCAAGAACGTTCTGCTGCAATGGGACGAGCGCGGCAACTTCAGCGCCGTGCAAGCCGATGCCGTGGCGGCGCCCGGCCTGCCGAGCGCGCGCCTGGTCATGCCGGGCATGGTCAACCTGCATTCGCACGCCTTCCAGCGCGCGTTGGGCGGGCTGACCGAGTTCGCGGGCGAGGCCAAGGACAGTTTCTGGACCTGGCGCGACCTGATGTACCGCTTTGCGCGCAATATCACGCCGGAGCAGATGGAGGCCATCGCCGCCCAGCTGTATTCCGAGTGCCTGCGCCACGGCTACACCTCGATGTGCGAATTCCATTACGTGCAGCGCGCGCCAGACGGCAGCATGTACCCGCAGGCGTCGGAAACGGCGCAGCGCGTGATTGCCGCCGCGCGCCAGACCGGCATCGGCATCACCATGCTGCCTGTGCTGTACTCCTACGCCGGCTTTGGCGAGCAGCCTTTGAAGCCGGAGCAGGCGCGCTTCCGCACCGATGCGCGCGACGTGCTGAAGATCATCGGCGAACTGGAACCCCTGCGCGACGCGCAGGTGGAAGTGGGCGTGGCGCCGCATTCGCTGCGCGCCGCCTCCGTGGCGCAGATCAAGGAAGTGCTGGCGCATTTGCCCAAAGCGCGCCCGGTGCACATCCACATCGCCGAGCAGCAGGGCGAAGTGCAGCAGTCGCTCGATTTCAGCGGCAAGCGCCCGGTGCAGTACCTGTACCAGCAGTTGCCAGTCGATGCGCGCTGGTGCCTGGTGCACGCCACGCACCTGACGCCGGACGAAGTCACGGCCATTGCCCAAAGCGGCGCCGTGGCGGGGCTGTGCCCGACCACCGAGGCCAACCTGGGCGACGGCCTGTTCCCGCTTGAAAGCTTCCTGGAGCAGGGCGGCCGGATCGGCGTGGGCAGCGACAGCCATGTCTCGCAGAGCGCGGTGGAGGAGCTGCGCTGGCTGGAATACGGCCAGCGCCTGTTGCACCAGCGCCGCAATATCGCCGTCTCGGGCAGCGAGCGCCGCGTGGGCGACTTCCTGTGGCAGGCCGCCTTGCAAGGCGGGGCGCAGGCGGCGGGCCGTCCGGTGGGCGCACTGGCCGCCGGCAAGCGCGCCGACCTGATAGTGTTGGATGATGACCACCCTAATCTTGATGGAATCGACGCCGCCGACGTATTGGGGTGCTTCGTTTTCAGCGGAAATGATAATCTTGTCAGGGATGTGATGGTCGGCGGCCACTGGGTGGTGCGCGGCCGGGAGCACGCGGCGCAACAGGCCATCACCGCGCGTTTCAAAAAGACACTGGCCGAACTGCGCGAGCTACGAGCATGACCCAAATCATCCAGTATGCAAGCCTGCACACCACGCCCTGGAAGAACGGCGGCGGCAGCACCACGGAACTGTGCGTCATGCCGCCCGGCGCCAGCTTTGACGCGTTCGAATGGCGCATTTCGCTGGCCACCATCGCGCACAGTGGCCCGTTCTCCGTCTTCCCCGGCATCGACCGCACCCTGACCCTGGTCGAGGGCGGCGGCGTGGTGCTGGATGTGGGCAATGAGCGGCGCGTGGCCTTGTCCGAGCGCGAGCCGGTGATCGCCTTCCCGGGCGAGAGCGTGGTCAGCGCCACGGTGGAGGGGGCGCCGACCACCGATTTCAACGTGATGACGCGGCGTTCCATTTGCAACCATCAGCTGGAACGGCGCGTGGTGCGCGACTTTTCCACCCTGGAGCGGCGCAGCCCGACCACCGTGGTATTCCTGGCGGAAGGCGAGAGCCTGAACCTGGCCAGCGCCAGTGAGCGCATTTCGCTGGTGCGCTATGATGCGGTGGTGCTGGACAAAGATGATGTGTGGACGCTGGAAGCGGGCCATGCCACCGTGTTCATTGTCGATATTTTCCCGAACGAAGAGTAAAAACATGGCAGTAGAGTGGGATCTGTTGATCACCAACGTGCACCTGGCCACCATGGTGGGCGAGGGCTATGGCGAGATCCGCGATGCGGCGATCGCGGTCGACAACGGCCGCATCGCCTGGATCGGCCGCCGCGAGGATGCGGCGGCGGCGGGCAGCGCGGAGCTGGAGCATGATGCCGGCGGCTGCTGGCTGACCCCGGGCCTGATTGATTGCCATACGCACGTGGTCCACGCCGGCAACCGCAGCGACGAATTCGAGGCGCGCCTGAACGGCGCCACCTACGAGGATATCGCGCGCGCCGGCGGCGGCATCATGTCGACCGTGCGCGCGACCCGCGCCGCTTCCGACGAGGAGTTGCTGCGCCAGTCCTTGCCGCGCATCGCGGCGCTGCTGGCGGAGGGCGTGACCACGCTGGAGATCAAGTCCGGCTACGGCCTGTCGCTGGAGTCCGAGGCCAAGATGCTGCGCGTGGCGCGCCGCGTGGGCGAGGTGATGCCGGTTTCGGTGGCCACCACCTTCCTCGGCGCGCATGCCTTGCCGCCTGAATTCAAAGACCGCGCCGACGATTACGTGGACGCGGTGATCGCCATGATCCCGGCGCTGGCGGGTGATGGACTGGTGGATGCGGTGGATGCCTTCTGCGAGCGCATCGGCTTCAGCGCAGCGCAGACGGAGCGCATCTTTGCCGCCGCGCGCGCGCATGGCTTGCCGGTCAAGCTGCACGCGGAGCAATTGTCCGACCAGGGCGGCGCGGCGCTGGTGGCGCGCTACAAAGGCCTGTCGGCCGACCACCTGGAACATCTGACGGCGGACGGCATTGCCGCCATGGCTGGCGCGGGCACGGTGGCGGTGCTGCTGCCGGGCGCTTACTACTTCCTGCGCGACACCACGCCGCCGCCGGTGGCCGCCTTGCGCGCGGCCGGGGTACCGATGGCGGTTGCCACCGACAATAATCCCGGCACATCGCCGATGACGTCCCTGCTGCTGGCCATGAATATGGTGTGTACCTTGTGGCGCCTGACGCCGCTCGAAGCGCTGGCCGGCTGCACCGTCCACGCCGCGCGCGCGCTGGGCCTGCAGGGCGAGGTCGGCACGCTGGAAGTGGGCAAGCGGGCCGATTTCGCGCTGTGGCAGATTGCGCGTCCGGCCGATTTGTCCTATGCCTTCGGCTTTAATCCTTGCGTCGCCGTGGTGAATCGCGGCGTGTGGCGCGATCCGGTCGTCGGCATTGCGCCGCTCCCGGGCGCAGGCGCCTGATTTGCTGCGCCGCGCCGCCACCGCCTTCCTGGCCCTGGCGGCGCTGGCCGTGTTTCTCGCCTCGGCGGCCCACGCGGATGCTGTGCTGCGCGTCGGTTCCAAGCGCTTCACCGAGTCCTACATCCTGGGCGAACTGCTCGCGCAAACCGCCGCGCCGCATGCACGGGTGGAGCACAAGCAGGGCTTGGGCAATACGGCCATCGTGCTGGCCGCGCTGAAGTCGGGCAGCATCGACGTCTATCCCGAATACACCGGCACCATCAGCCTGGAAATCCTGAAGCACGCCCGACCCGCATCCATCGAACAGATGCAGCGCGAACTGGCCGCGCAGGGGCTGGGCGTTGCCGTGCCGCTCGGCTTCAACAATACCTACGCGCTGGCGGTGCGCGGCGATGGCGGCGGCCCGCAGCGCCTGAGCGAGTTGGCCGCCCAGCGCGGGCTGCGCTATGGCCTGTCGCACGAATTCATCGGCCGCGCGGACGGCTGGCCAGGGCTTGCACAGCGCTACGGCATCCGTAGTACGCCGCGCGGCCTCGATCACGGCATCGCCTACGAAGCGCTGGCGCGCAAGCAGGTGGACGTGATCGACATCTACGCCACCGATGCCAAGATCAGCCAATACGGCCTGCGCGTGCTGGGAGACGACCAAGGCTACTTCCCGCGCTACGACGCCGTGCTGCTGTACCGGCTGGACGCTGCCCAGCGCTTCCCCGCAGCCTGGCAAGCCATCCGCGGGCTGGAAGGCCGCATCAGCGCCCCCGACATGATCGCCATGAACGCCGCCGCCGAGCTGCGGCGCCAACCCTTCGCCACCATCGCCCACGAGTGGCTCACCCGCCACCCGCCAGCTGCCATCGCCACGCGTCCCGGCGCCGCCCCGCAACCGTCCGATTCTGCCGCGCATTCCGTCACTGCTATCCCGCAGCCCACCGCCGGCATCGCGCACCCGGCGACCTCCGCGCAAGCAGCGGCCGCCCCGTCCGCCACCAGTGCAGACGTTGCATCCTCCGCCGGCGCTACGCCACGATCGGAAGCCGCCGCCACGCAGGCAAGCCCCAGCCTCTGGCAGCGCATGTTTGCAGACGACTTCTGGCCGCTGACCCGTCAACACATCCTCCTGGTTGCGTTGTCCGTCGCACTGGCCAGCCTGATCGCCATCCCCCTCGGCATCCTCGCCGCCCATCGCCCGGCCTGGCGCGAACCCGTGATGGCCGTCGCCGGCATCCTGCAAACCATCCCCTCGCTCGCCCTGCTGGCAATCCTGATCCCGCTACTGGGCAGCATCGGCACATTGCCCGCCCTGTGCGCCCTGTTTGTGTACGCGCTGCTCCCCATCGTCCGCAACACCTGCACCGGCCTGAGCGGCATCCCCGCAGGCCAAAAGCAAGCCGCCCAAGCCCTCGGCCTGCGCCGCGCGCAAAGCCTGCGCTACGTCGAACTGCCGCTGGCCGCGCCAACTATCCTGGCCGGCATCAAGACCGCCGCCGTCATGAGCGTCGGCACCGCCACCATCGCCGCCTTCATCGGCGCCGGCGGCTACGGCGAACGCATCACCACCGGCCTCGCCCTGAACGACAACACCCTGATGCTGGCCGGCGCACTGCCGGCAGCCGTCCTCGCCCTGCTCACGCAAGGGCTGTTCGAATGGATGGAGAGGGGATTCAAAGCATCTGCAGCCGCACGCGCACCTGCTCGGCTTCGTGCGTAAGCAACTGCTCCGCCAACGCATCGTTCGCGCGCTGCGCCGCCCGCACCTGTAGCTCCCGCAGGTAGTGGCCCAGCAGGAAATGCAGGTACGCCCGATGAACGGCTTTCAACATGATCAGTCTCCGGCAAAGTAGCGGGACTATCTATTCTGCAAATTTCCCGGCAGCACCTATTGCGCTACATCAAATGTAAGGAGATCTAGCCTGTCGGTAAAAATTTGTAAGTGACCACGCAAGGGTGGGAGAGCGGGACTATATTGAAACCGTCGATTCATCTCCCCTCCCCAACTGACACCTGGGTTTCTAGTCCCTCGCCCGATCACACACGAGCCGCGAGGGATTTTTTTTGCCCGAGCGGGTCAGGCGTCCGCCAACGCCTGCAAGGCCGGCCCGGTGACACGGCACACGCGCCAATCCGGCAGCACATCCGCCCCCATCTGTTCGTAGAACTTGATGGCATTCACATTCCAATCCAGCACCGACCACTCAAAGCGTCCGCACTCGCGCTCCACCGCAATTTTCGCCAGCGCCGCCAGCATCTGCTTGCCAAAGCCCGCGCCACGGCGATCCTGCTTCACGTACAAGTCTTCCAGGTACAAACCCTTCTTGCACAGGAAGGTGGAGAAGTTATGGAAGAACAGGGCATAGCTCACCACCTCGCCCGCCTCCTCCCCCACGATGCCCTCCACGCCGGGCTTGCTGCCGAACATTTCCTCCAGCAGCATGGCCTCGTCAGCCACCACCAGGTGTTCCAGTTTCTCGAAAACGGCCAGTTCGCGGATCATGGCCATGATGGCCGCCACGTCATCCGGACGGGCAGGGCGGATAATCAAATTGCTCATACTGCTTTCTCTAAAGGTTCAGGTTCAACAACAGCCGGACGCGCCGGCAGGGAAGGGGCTTGCAACGCCCAGGCCACGCTGGCAATGCACAGCACCATGCCCGCCACCTCCATCCAGCCGGGACGGAAATTCTCCAGCTGAATGCTCATCAGCACTGACAGCACAGGCGTCACGACGCCGATATATACCGCCTTTTGCGTGCCGATACGGTCAATCAGCGTGAAATAGCAGGCAAACGCGATCACCGAGCCGAACAGCGACAGGTAGATCAGCCCGCCCCAATACGAAACCGAGCTCGGCAACGCAAAGGCATCGCCGCGCACCACGGCAAACAGGGCCACCAGCAAGGTACCCCACAACATGCCCCACGCCATGCTCAGCAGCACATTCGATTCCTGCTGGCGCACTTTGACCACCAGGGTATTGCCCACCGTGCTCGCAATCGTCGCACCCAGGGCCAGGGACAGGCCGAGGATGAAATGCCCCTCGCCGCCTGCCAGCACATCGCGCAGCGACTCGGCAATTGCATGGTAGAACAGCAAGATCACGCCGCCCACCGCCACGCTGCCAGCGGCCCAGGTGCGCCAGGTCAGCGGCGTGCCGAAGGCAAAGCGGCTCAGGATCGGGTTCCAGAACACCATCAGGGCGAACAGCACCGCCACCAGGGCCGACACCACATACTGCTCCGCAAAATACGTGCCGATATAGCTCAGGCCAAAGCTGCAGCAGCCTTGCAGGATCGTCCAGCGCTGCGCCGCCCAGGGCAGGCGCAGCTTGTCCCCGCGCAGCAGGCACCAGGCAAACAGCACGCTGGACGCCATGGCAAAGCGATAAACGATGGAAACGGTCGGGGCGACGTGGCCCAGTTGCAAGGTGATGGCCCAGAAAGTGGAACCCCAGATCAGGCAGGCAACGACAAAGAGAAAGGGAGAAGGCATCCCGCCAGTATAAGTGTTTCTTTAGGGCAGCGCAGGGCGCCGCCCCGGTCCCTCAGTAAGCCAGCTTCAGGCGGCGGTACAGCACCCCCAGCACGAATAACGGCCCGATCAGCAGGAAGCGCAAATCATCGAAAAACGAAGGCTTCTTGCCCTCGATCTTGTGGCCGATGAACTGGCCGATCCAGGACAGCACAAAGATCACAATGCTGAGCGGCAGTACCGCGCCCGGCGGCAGGGCGGCCAGCACCGCCAGCATGAACGCCGCCATCAGCAGCATGCCCAGCGCGAAATTGCGCGACAGCTTAAAGTAGTAGACCATGGACGCCGCAGCGCCGGCCAGGGCCAGCAGCGGATGGATGGCCCAGATCAGGCCCAGCAGGCTGAACACGATCAACGGCACGCAGGCGCAATGGATCGCCTCGTTGGTCGGGTCGAGATGGCTTTCGCTGTATTTGGCCAGCAGGGTATCGATGGCACGTGCATCAGGCATTATGTCGGTCTCCGTGTGATTATTTGTATAGCACTACCGTTCGATTCTACACGCGATCGGTATGGACGCACATTTGCATAAATGCTAATCTTGCCGGGCACATTGCACCCCGTCCCGGCCGGTTGCCGAAGGAGACAAGACATGTTTAAGAGACTGGCCGCAGAGGCCCTGGGTATCAGCGATATCGGCGTGATTGTTTCGCCGAACGATTACGACAAGGTCGATGCGGACGATTACCTGTTCTCGGAAGACGGCGAGCAGATCTTCTTCCTGATCAAGAGCAAGAAGGACGAATACTGCTTCACCAACTTGGCCATCGTCCACGTGGACGGCGACTCCGCGGTGTCGTCCAAGCGCTCGATCAAGCGCTACGACTACAGCTCCTCCTATATCGGCAACGTCAGCATCGAAACCGCCGGCACCCTGGATATGGACGTGGAACTCAAGTTCAGCGCCGGCGACACCTTGTTCAGCATCGACGTCAAGAAATCCCATATCGAGCAGCTGAAAGACATTTACAAGGCGCTGATCTCGATCGGCAAGCAACAGCACAAGGACGCCATCGGCCGCGAGAACGCCGTGCGCGCGCTGGACGCCACCGCCTCCATGTATAAACTGAACGGCGTGCAGCCTGGCAGCAGCGTTGCCGGACAGTTCGGCGAACTGCTGGCAGCTGTCAACACGGCCATCCTGGACACGCACACCAAGCGTGACTTCAGCGATGTCTTCACCAAGTACATCCACAACTGAGCACACCATGCAAGAGTATGTCCGCGTCAAGACAGTGCAACTGCTGTCGGACGATTGGTATGTCCTGAAAAAGACCACCTTCGACCTGCGCCGGCGCGATGGCCGCTGGCAAACCATGACGCGCGAAACATACGACCGTGGCAACGGCGCGGTTGCCTTGCTGTACAACCGCGCCCGCCGCACCGTGCTGCTGACGCGCCAGTTCCGCTTTCCGGCCTACGTCAACCAGCACGACGGCTACCTGATCGAAGCCCCGGCCGGCATGCTGGATGACGCCCATCCCGAAGAGCGCATGCACGCCGAACTGGAAGAGGAAACCGGCCACAAGGTCGCCAAATTGCAGCAAGTGTTCGACGTGTTCATGAGCCCCGGCTCCGTCACCGAGCGGCTGCACTTCTTCGTCGGCGAGTACGACGCCGACTCCCAGGTCGGCAGCGGCGGCGGGCTGGAACATGAAGGCGAGGATATCGAAGTCATCGAGCTCGACGCCGACCAGGCCCTGGCCATGACCGCCAGCGGCGAAATCATGGACGGCAAGACCATCATGCTGTTGCAGTACCTGCACCTGCATGTGCTGCCGCCGCGCAGCATGCTGATCCTGATTGCCGGCCCATACCGCTCCGGCACCGGCGACGACCCTGGCCGCATGGCCGCCAATGTGGCAGCGATGGAAGCGTACGTGCTGCCGCTGTATGAACGCGGCCACACGCCTGTGCTGGGCGAATGGCTGGCGCTGCCCGTGCTGCACGCCGCCGGCTCGCAGAAGGTGGGCGACGCCGTGTACGAACAGATTTTCCATCCCCATTGCGAGCGCCTGCTGGCGCACTGCGACGCCGTGTTGCGCGTAGGCGGCGCTTCCGTCGGCGCCGACGCGATGGTAGCGCTGGCGCAGCAGCTCGGCCTGCTGGTCTACCGCAGCCTCGACGAGATCCCCGCCGTTAAGCCATGACGTTGAAGCGCTGTTTCGATCCCGTGGTGGACCACCGCACCCGGCTGCTCGTACTGGGCAGCCTGCCCGGCGACAAATCGCTGGCCGTGCAGGAGTACTACGGCAATCGCCAGAACAAGTTCTGGCTTCTTATGTCAGAGGTGATCGGCGTGGAGCTCGTTCCCCTCGACTATGCATCGAGGTTGGAAGCATTGCTGGCGCACGGCGTAGGCTTGTGGGACGTGGTTGCGGAGGCGCATCGAAAAGGGAGCCTGGACAGCCAGATCAAACAGCGCAACGACAACGACCTGCTCGGTTTGCTTGCGCGCCATTCCCAGATCAAGGCGATTGCATTTAATGGTGGGACGGCTGGGCGACTGGGACTTAAAGTGTTGGGCGCGACAGCTACTGGTTACAGTATCGTGGAACTGCCATCAAGTAGCCCAGCACATACCTTGAGTTACGCAGACAAAGCCAGGCAGTGGCGAACTTTACGTTCGGTCCTGGCTGCATAACGAATTTCCGAATCCGCTGACGACCGAAAACGGCCACAAGCAGACATCTCATTGAACCGATTTTGAAAACCCTGGTGACCATGAAACTACGCGGCATTGTGTTCGCTTCAGCAGCCGATGAAGAATTTGAAGATATGGCGCACATCTGGATGCGTGACGCGGAAACCGCTTACTGGTTTTCCCTTTCTCGTTCACTGGATTCCAACGACATTGAAGTCATGGTGTCCGACCAGCTCAACTATCGCTGCAAAGAGCTAAATGTGACGCTTTCTCGGACCGGACTTCTGATGAAGCTGAACGATTTAGCCGCAAGGGCAATGGATGGTCATCTCGAATACGCAATAGAGTTCGCCCCTGACAGTCAGACTGTTGAAGAGATCAAAGGCACTCTGGAAGTCATTTTCAAAGGGAAGTCGGGCTTGCTACTCGATTTCTAACGAAGCAAACGGCCAAAAGCTGAACAACGAATTTTATGAAACTAGAAGTCGAGATGAAGTCCCCAATCCTCGCTCCGAATGAGACGCAGGTAAGAAACGCCATAGCGCGTCTTAAAAGCTTTGGTCCGAATTCGTTCGCTTCATTAAGCGACGTTCACGGAAATTATTTGCAAGTCGCAGGTGGCGGCATTACCTGTATGCTGGAGCGTCGTGATGCGGCTACGGGCCGCCATTTTCGTGGATTCAAGCTGGAGAAAAACTCCAACTATCCAGATGGGACTCGACTAGTATTCGGGGCCGGCGAGATTGCTTTGCAATCGGATGAATGGTTTAACCATACAGAAATTGCGGAAGTATTCACCGCATTTCTTGGTGGGAATGAACTACCGCCGTTCATCAACTGGCGAGACGTGTCCGATATACTAAGTTCAAGAAGCAGGTGAGAACCCGCTGCATTCTAACCACTTCGGTGGCCTAAATTGGGCTGAACTCGGCCAAGTGCGGACCTTGATTTAATCGAAGGTATTGGAAACTGATATGGACCAGCGTGCGCTAGTTGTGCGACTTCAAACACCGTTTGCAGATTACTGCGCGGATGATGCCAGCGCACGTGATGTTATTCTTGCTGGACTGAGCTGGCCCGCTGATACCTTGGCCGGTTATTGGCAAGGCTTGGCCGTTGAATGGATTGAGCAAGGGGCGCCCATAGATGCTGAACTGGTGGAGTTCCTTAACGTGATCGCGACTGCGGAAAAGCTCTCGCAGGAACTCCGTCACAAAGCTCGGACAATAGTGCGGCGGTGGCATTCCTACGAGCACACTGTTCAGCCTTGACCACGTACGGCCAACTGCGGTCATCCATGTTATTTTGCCAATTTGAAATGCAAAACCGTTGGACAACCTAATCTTCCGCATGCGACTAGTGTCAACAGTTATACCTATCGTCTTACCCGACATTGGAAGTTTTTGTTTAGATGCAATTTCGATTGAACCATGCGGAGGTTTAGTAGGTGACACATCTTGCCTTCTGGTGAGGTATTTCGACTATCAGAAACAAGATATTGAGGGCGATAGTTTCTTTCTCACGCTTTCTGAAGCCTTGGAGTATGCGGTGGAATGTTATTCTGTTGACCGGCAGAGCTGGCGAACAGACCCGCCAAGTGAGTTGGCTTTTCCAGAGGATATGTTTGCAGAGGCGCTCAAGCGACATGTTGCATCCTTGGGCCCCAAAGAACCATAATTCAATAACCATCCCATTAATCAGCCAGACGACCTCCATGCCGCACGCTTTGGACACCGTTTATCGAACAAGTTAAGGCGTAGGCGGCAACGGCCACTTGCGGACACCTGGTGCCAACGACCATAACTCGATCTAGGTTCCTGGTCGATGGCCTGCCGATGTTATTTCGCATGCGCTGATGTTATATTGCCAATTTGCGATATACACCCCTTGGGATGCAGAGCGATGTATGTAATTGACTGCCGTGATGTTCAATCGTTCGAAGATCTAATCGACAAATTCAACAAGGGCTTCATTGAATCTGTCGGGGGCAAATGGAATGGGCACCTGGATGCTTTGAATGATTACCTATCTTGGCCGGACAAAGTCCCTTACGAAATGGTGATCTTGGGATCGGAGCATTGTTCGAGGACCCTGGATTTCAGAGTTAGTGAGCGTCACGAGAAGGCGATCTGGCCGCTCATTGTGGATATACTTCGTGCAAACTCGGATTGCGTGCATATGAAATTCAAGTAGGAAGCGCCCGACCATGCGCTCCTCAGGTTGCCTTCGTCCGCCAGTGAGCTTTGACCTTAAAGCGCTGACGGAGTTCGGCCAGCAGCTGCCGTTCCGCCAGTCGAACCGAGATCTATCACCTCTTATTTTGCGATGAGCCAACCGAGCATCACCCAATTGCCAGAACTCTGGGAGCGAGACGGCTCCCTTCGAGACGTTTATCTCACCGGTGTTGATATTCACGGATGGGAACGGTTCATTCAATATGCGTCTGCATACAGACTTACTTATAAGGCTGATGGAGAAGACGCAGCTTTCCCTGGATTGGGGGAAGTGTTTCGTCGCATTGATACGAGCCATTGCCTTTCGATTTGGATCGATGATGTTTCTGTTAACTGCCACTTCTTCCAAGATGATGAAATTGAGCTCGACGTCGATCCTGGCGAAATCCTTGGAGAAACCGAACATGCGGCGCTACTAAAGTTTGTGGCCGGCGCATCGAACGCCGTTGGTGTAAGTGCGATAATTACGCCAGAAGGCTCCCAGGGTTCGCCATTTCTGGCGTTTGATACAAAGCGACAGACCTGGAAAATTCAGGGGTAAGTACATTCGGCCATAACCGGGCAGTCGCCTAATAATGCATCAATTCGCTACATCAAGATGAATATTCAAAAGTTCGCCACGGTTTCGAAGACTTCATTCGTCGTTGGATTATTGGCCTGTGCAGCTTCTGTGTTGGCTGCCGAGCCCAATGATCAGCTCCGCAATGCCGCACTCCGTGTTATGGAAGGACGAGCCAGCGTATACGCAACCCTAAATCGTTGTGACGCCGTTTTTCGAAAAGCGGGCCTCGATTCGCGCTATGTCAAGCAATTCTGGGATTCCCGGCGGTTCGAGGTTTTTGAAGGCGTTCGAATAGCTTTAGCGGCTTCGATGATCGATTCAGAATTCCCCTCGCTTCCTAGTCAGGATGGGGGCGGCAACGTCTCCTTCGAACAATGCGAGAGTTTGGTAAGAAACGACGCTCCGGGGAAACTCGATATTGAAGGTGTGTCCACTGACGATCTGCAATCCATGGTGGCCGCCTACCAAGCCACTCGGCCCGATCCGCGTGCTAGGCGTGACCGTAGTCTATTCAATGACTGCATCAAAGCCAATTTCAATTCACGACAAACCGATTTTGCTGTTGCAAATGTAAGATGCATATGCGTTGGTATGGCGATGAGCAGCGTCCCGCAGGATCAACTCGACGAATGGCTCGCTCGGGTTCATAGCGGCGAAGCACTGCCAATGCAAAAGCAATCGTGGTTTGACGCATTGGCGCCCAAACTACAGGCATGTTATACCCGATAAAGGATGGCATTGGCAGCCAAGTCGCCGGCAGAGGCCGGCCAAGACCAGTCGTCGCGGGCGGATTTTGAAACATCAGAAGGATCAATGTTCGTGGGAATTGAGTACAAAATTAAGTTTGTCATGCCGATGGATTTCGACCCGTCGGCATTGCTCAGAAAGTTACCGAGCCCAATTGAGCGCTCTGCTATGGCTGAGATTTACAACTACGCGGTTGAATCGGACGGATTCTATTTTGTCGACCATCTGGTGAATCGGGAGATTGCCTCCGTCGCGCTGCGATTGTTCATTGACGAGGCTCTAACCCATTCGCCGTCGATCCAGATCATCGAACCATGAAAGCTTGTGACGTGCCTTAACGGCCACGAGCGGCCTCTCCGAGGGTAAATGTAATGGTGCCACCGATCCTGCAATTCAAATGAATGAACCACGTTACACACCTGAGGAATTTACACGTCGTTCAGGTAACGCCAAAATTGATACGGAGCTTCGCCGATGGCTACGTTCCCAAGCTGTGCCGCAGCGCATAGGATTTATAGAAGCGCTTTTTCCTCAAAACTATAGGTACGCGCTCTCCCTCGTCAGGTCATCCCAACTCCCGATTGAAGAAGTTACCCGGTTGCTGCAGCATTGGCTGACTTCTGCAAGCCATAATTGTAGTCAAGGCTTAATCGAAGGGCTCATCCCAATGCTTGGCGAAGCAAGATTTTGGGATATCGCAGCGCAAACGGAATTAACGCCGGCGATGGCTGACTTCTTAAATTACCATAGCCACGGTAAACTCGATCGTTACAAAGAAGCCGCAACTTCGGCGGGGCGGCAATAAGCGGCCAATAACGGACCACCACTTATACCCACTATCAAATGACCGTAGAAGCTGTACAGACCGTTGAAGTTGCGTTCTCTGACAGGATGTTGAGAGTTCGGCTCGTGAGCAGCGGTAAGCCGTGGTACCAGACAGTGAACTACACTGTGACAGGAGTCGAGTGGCACAACGATATAAGCGCTTTTTGGTTTGATATGAAAAACCATAATCAATGTGCCACCTGGTTCTCTGATGTTCTCGAAGAGATTGAAAACGAAATAGATGTGCGATTACAGGTCACTGCAACGACTTGGACCAACGTTCCAGATGAGGTAAGACGTGCATTTGAATTAGCCACGGTTTGACCGAAGTCGGCCAGAACCCGACACCTGAACATGAGGGAAAATGGAAACTGATTTCGAGATCACATGTAATGCCTTTGTAAGCAAAGAAGTTGACCGTCTCGCTCGACTTTCCCCGTGCGAGTTGATGCAACTGACTCAAAAGGGTGTGGAAGTAACTGTCGCAGATAAAACAGCTAAGCTTTTTCATCACATCGTAGATTTTGGTGACACCCGACAAATCGGGGTGATACTTCTATTCACAAGTAAGCTGGGCTTCGGTGGGCGGCAATTTCGAGGTGGTGTCAGAGTTCAATTGCGCAGCGAACGCATTTCCGATGCCGAAGCGGCTGAACTGTTCGACTTTCTGTAGAACCAGTATCCGACTGTGTTCGGCCAACAGCAGCCGTTGCGCATGCTGGACATTTAGACGAATATTTCAACTCTTAGGATTTGCTGGGCATGCTTGCCACTGAACTAGAAAAGTCATTGCGCCAGTCGTTGCGTTCCGCAGGGCAGCAACTGAAAGATTTGGACGCGCTGGGTGCACTGCGTTTTGTTACTGAACATTGGCAATCGACCGAAGTTGATGGCCTAAGGCCAATGCAGGGTGATGGCTTGGTAGCCTATTTTGAGCTACTGAATAGGGGACGAGGTTCTGTTCTAGAATTCGGAATTAATCGTATCTTGCGCTTCCCGCCAATTGACGGTGCGAATTTCTGGGAGTGGGCCCCTGGCTATAAGCTCCGCCTCTCGCTTACTTACAAGCCGCCCCTTGAGTTCTTTCAACTCAATGCGGCTAAGTCGGTTGTCGATTGCTGGAGTAAGGCTGATGTCCTGACTTTTATTGATGAACTCAAATCACTACCACTGTTTAAGCTCGTAAACCAACTTGAGCTGGATGCCTCTAGCATTAGCTTCACTGAGTGCGACAGCCCGCCAACCGAAGCTAATCACGCCACCAAGGGGCTGACATGGGCCAAAGCTTGAAATCACTTGGTTCCGTAGTCGGCCAATTGCTGCCTGCTAATATGGGGAAATGAAGTGGATCGTAATAGTGCTGAAGAGCTGATGGCCATTTATGGACGTGTCGCTGTCGCGTTGAATGATGCATGCAATCTAGTTCACAACCTTCCAGAGACTGAGCGAGCTGAGCATATGCGCGGACTTGGTGAAGTTATGGGAGACCTCTGGTTTAAGCTCCAATTACCCGTCGTGCGTGAACATCGGGATCTGGATCCGGACGGCGATCGATTTCAAAAACGTGAAGAATAGTATTCGTCCCAGTCCGGCCAAAAACGGTCATCCCAAGCAACATGCGAAGTAGTTTTGAGAGATTTATTAAATGGGTTTAGATAACTGCGATATCGTTGATGCTGTTGGTACCGACATTAGCACCGGAAAGATAGTCCTGAGTGTCTTGGATTCCTGGGACTGGACGGATGAGAGCGAACACTTGAAAACCCTTCAAGCAAAGCTCAACGCATATTTCTCGTTTGTAGATTCACGTCAAATCTACGAAGCCTATCCTAACGCTGAAGGCAAAGGCCTAGTCGTAGATATTGTTACGAAGTTCCCGATACCCGAATCGGGCATGAAACTCCTAGAAAAAGCAGCTGTGGTGGCGTCCTCGGTGGGGTTGGAGCTTACGCACCGACATTTGGCCTAAGCACGCGAGCCTGTTACGCAAAACCAGACACACACGATTGGGATCAAAAAAAGGCAAGAATGTCATTAGAAGAAGGCGTACTACTCCAGAAACGGCAGAACGATTTTTCAGCTTTCTACGCTGAGCTTCTGCCGTGCCTTGTAGATTTCATTGGAAAGATTGGAATTGAGCCGTCGCACGAAGTGCTGAACCACGCCGTCCAATTCGAACCTTTCGTATCACAGGCGACAGGGAATTTATCCATCGATAATGAAGAGGATAGAACTTGGCTCGTGACGCGCATGGGTTACTACATTGGTGAGTATTTCGTGCAAAAGCACGCGGGGTGTTGGTATGTGAATGAAATTTCGGATTCTCGTTACTTTGCTAGGTTTGTCGTCGGAAAATTCAATATTCCGAGCCAGCGAGCATTGATGCTCGACCCTTTTGAAGTGGCGGCAGCGTACGTTTCCGCACCAACGCCTCGTGTGCTCGGTGATCTTATAGCGGAAGTGGAAAGAGAGATACTTGAGCTACGATAGAGCTGCGGAGCTTACTTCATTCGGCCAGAAGCAGACGTCCCACGCTGAGAACTCTAGAACAAATGGATAAATTTTGATAAGCAATATACGTCGAGCAGTTTTGTCATGGCGAGAACAAGGCATTCCGTTATTGCCTGGACTCGACATAGAAGAAATTCGCAGTCTTGCCAAGATGGGACACATCAGCTTATCTGCGGATGTTGAGCTCCTATATTTCCTCTGTGGTGGTATGCCAAGGGGTACCGTTGATGGCAACTGGTTTGAATTGTGGCCGCTGGAACGCCTGTTGCATGACGCAAAAAATTTTCCGTATTCGCTCCTTCCTTTCGCTGAAGGTTTCCTTTCCGCGCAACTTTATTGTCTGCGCTTTGAGGACGCATCAAGCGCTTCAGTCCACATGGATTTTTCATTTGATGGTAATTCGACCAACGAAGTCGCGCCGAGCTTAGACGCTATGTGCGGAATGCTGTTAGAAGATCCTAGTGCCTTGTGCCTTCCCTAAATTTGGCGATAAGTAAACGTCATTTTTTGGGATAGCGACGTGATTGGGTACAATCGGCCACTTGCAGACGCTGACCTTATGCAATCTATTTGAATATGGCGACGTACGTTAAACGACACTGGAATGAGCTGCGTGGTGACGCGCATGACGCTTGGGGAACCTCTTGGTGGTACTTCGAGGTTGATGATCAAGGCAGGGTGCTTCGGCAGATTGAGCAATATGAATCTGGCGTGCAATTGCGTTACGGCGAACAGCACGCAGAGGATGAGTTTGGTGGACTTGCCTTGGTACCACTTGATCTATCTGTGCCCTTGTACAGCCCAGTTGCATCACAAGACTTTGAAGCAATGTGGCAGACTTCGTGACTACGCCGCTGTCGGCCAAGAGCTGCCCTTCACGGATACTGAGTTTTTTTGAATGTCGTGTTTAGGAAGGTTGATGGATGTCCGTTAGCTATCATTTTTTAGCCTCAGAAAGGGACTATCAATTAGTCACGACCTGGTTTGCGGCACTTGAATATGAAACGACCATGAAGGAGCGTCCGGATGGAACCTGGCTCTACTTTCGTGCGATGGCTACGGAGCCTCTGCCCGATTCTGAGCATATAAATCAGGAAACGACACCGTTGGTGTGGATTTCAAAACCCAAAAAGCGAAGTGACATATTGTGGACCGATGCCGAGGTCTGCTTCACCGCCACGCCGCTGAGGTCTCAGTTTCCGGAACTGAACAAGATTTCCATGCAATTTGCAAAATGGTTGAAGCAATTCGACCTCGTCTTTGCTCGGAAGGACAATGTTGCGCGTGAGTGGAACTATTATCTGGAAGGCGGAATTCGGAACTTCAGCGAAAAATTGTATGCTCTACCGGATGCTATGGCAGCCTTGCAGAATGGCAGGTATTTCGTACATCAACGAGCGAACGATGCGGTCTTGGATACGGTCGTAAAGACGCTGCGCCTACGGGGCTACGACTTTGACACAAACTATCCCGTTTGACCACAACCGACCACAAGCAGCCGGTGAGAAAACTTTCGAGCGTTATGGCGTAGAACCAAATGGAAAAACGAACAGTTGCAGATATCGTTGGCCCCTGGGTTGATCCGGGCTTCGAATCGAGCCTCATTGATCGTTGTCGCGACAACTGGTCGGTGCCTGTGGGCGAAATTTCGAACTATGTACTGGCCGCCTTCATTCGCCAGCAAATAGCCTTGGACCTAGTGGTGCCCGAGGCGCAACGGCGCATTGCATCCGGCTATACGGATGAAACTGAAGTTCTCGACGATGAGCTAGCACTCGCGATCGGCGGAATTTTGCCGTGTGATCAACCTCGCTAAGTTCCCACAAGCGGACGTTTGTAGCGAAGCGTGTTACGCAACTATCACGACAAAATGACGACAATTGGGCCGACCAGCGTCGCTATAATTTTTCGTAACGTACATTCCTGCCGACCGATCCTCATGCTGCGCATCTTATTCCTCGCTCTATGTGCCGCTTCTACAGTCGTATTGACTGGTTGCGCCAGCCTGCCCGCCGCAGAAATGAGCCTCCCCGCATCTATTGCCGCAGAACGCGCTGAAACCGTGCAGGGCCTTGGAGGGGGGCGGAACGGCAGCTTCTCGTTGTCTCCGGAGACGGGCACTTTCAGCCGCGGGCGCGATCGCGTCGACCTGTTCTCTGTGGTGAACTGGAGCAGTGCCTCGACGCGCTACTCGCTCGTGCTCGCGGATGGCAGTCGCACCGAAGCGGCCTGCAGCGGCAAGGTGGTCGAGGCGACATGGAAGGCCATAGCAGCCAACGCAAAGCCGTTCTCGTTCGACTGCGAGTGGCGTGGGGCACGAAGCGCGCAGCTGAAGATGAACGCCCCCGTGGTCAGCCTGACGATGAAAGCCGAGCGTAGCGGCCAATTCTCGATGGGGGGGACCACGCTCGAGGTGCAATCGGTTCACGAGGTGCGGGGCTCATCGCTGTCGCTGGAGGCACCAATCGGGTACGTATTCAGACATGACGGGAAAGCGGTCGGTGCCATCGAACTCAATGGCCTGACGCCGCGCCTGTGGCGTCCAGCGTCCGGCAATGCATTGCGTGAACCGGTCACCTTGGCCGCGCTTGCGCTCGCGTTGTTGTGGGATCCCGCTACTTAATCGCCGTCATGCAGCGCGGTCCCTTGCGCTGAGTTCTGGATAGGCAGCACCCTAGTATGATCAAGCTGACAGTCTGCTTTGGTTTTTCTACGCTAGGAATGGTTCATCCAAGCTGGCTGTACCGCCAAACGCAATCCCATTGCGCTCAAGATCGCTCGCAGGGTTTTCAAAGAGGGGTTACCTCGTTCGGACAACATGCGGTACATGGTGTTGGGATTGGCTTCCGCCTGGTGCGCGATTTCCTGAACCCCTCCGAATGCAGTGCTTAAGTAACGCAGTGCCAACATGAGATCTACTTCATCGCCAGTCGCGAGTACGTCGTTGAGGTAGTCGGCGGCCAGCGACGGGTCTTTCTGAAACATCTCAATGGTTACGTCCTCATGAAATCAATGAGTTTTTGCCATTTCTGTCTTTCCAATCACGTAGCAATCCAGAGCTGACTTGACATGGAGTGCTATTGAGAGTTGCACAAGAAGTAGAATGACGGCTAGATCTTTATCGGACCTTAACGGAATTCCCGTGTCAAGCAGCCCCGCCTACACCCTGACACTCGTAGGAAAAACGCCCGCCGTTTTGAGGGCAGGTGCAGGCACTGCGATTGCGGAATTCATGGAGGGCGGCACGAAGTGAATATCGCAATGAATGCCCAGGAACTGGAAGGGTACGAGTGGCGGCGCGATATGGTCGGCGAGTCCGGCGGCGCGGTGTACCGCCTGCACCACAAGGCGGGCGGCCCCGACCTGTTCCTGAAGCATGGCAAAGATGCAGTGGCCGATGACATCACCGACGAAATGGCCAGGCTGCGCTGGCTAGGCGCTTACCTTCCCGTGCCGGCATGCGTGCGCTTCACCCGCAGTGCAGATGAGGCCTCCTTGCTGATGACCGCATTGCCAGGGAAAACGGCTTACCAGGTAATGGAGCAGTTCCCTGCCCAGCGCATGGCGGTGGTCGCGGCCATCGCAAAATTCTTGCGCAGCATCCATGCCATTCCGGCCAGCGCTTGCCCCTTCACCAGCCATTATGAGTACCGACTGGCCCGTGCCCGGGAGCGCCTGGATGCCAAGCTGGTCGATGAGGGTGATTTCGACGACGCGCGCGCCGGCTGGACCGGCGAGCAGGTATGGACTGCGCTGCAAGCCTTGCTGCCGCTGGCTCCGGATCCCGTGGTCACGCACGGCGACTACTCACTCGACAACATCCTTATCTGCGACGGGGAAGTCGCGGGTTGCATCGACGTCGGACGGGCCGGCATAGCGGACCGCTACCAGGACATCGCTATCGCCTGGAATTGCCTGGAAGAGTTCGGCGCATCGCTGCAAGAAGAATTCCTCCGGCAATATGGCATCCCCCACTTCGACCGCGAAAAGCTCAACTTCCACCTCATGCTCGACGAGTTCTTCTAAAGCAATGTCCGGATTGTTATAGGATGTCAAGCTACCATAGTTTTGGAGAGCACCCTTCATTGAAGGGATTCCGAACCGTTGTATACAATAAGTTGCACGTGCATTTTGCGCCCAACAATATCAAGTGGCTCTCCTGTGGAAAACAAACAACTAAGTGCTGAAACTCCCTATTCCGACCTAACGCCCGAATGCATTTTTACTGCAATTGAAAGCCTTGGGGTTAGCTGTGATGGCCGTCTCCTTCAGCTGAATAGTTTCGAGAATCGGGTCTATCAGGTATGGACCGAAGGTGGGGGGCAATACGTCGTCAAGTTCTATCGTCCTCGGCGCTGGAGTGATGAGGCCATTCTTGAGGAGCATGATTTTTCGCTCGATTTAGCGATGCAGGAAGTTCCAGTTGTTCCGCCATTAAGTTTCAATGCGCGAACCCTGCATCATTGTGAAGGCCACCGATTTGCGTTGTTCACGAAGCGCGGCGGCCGAGCGCCGGAGCTGGATCGAGTGGATACTCTTGAATGGATGGGGCGCTTCCTCAGCCGCATTCACGCTAAAGGTGCCACTGAAACCTACCAAGTCAGACCATCGCTCGATATTCAAAGTTTCGGCATTGACTCTCGAGATTTTCTCGTTGCAGGCAATTGGCTGCCTGAAGAATTGCTGACTGCATGGGTTAGCGTCGTGGACCAAGCTCTCGAGGCTGTGAGGGCTGCATATCAACGTACCGGCGATGTTCGCATGCTGCGACTTCATGGTGACTGCCACGCAGGGAACGTTTTGTGGACCGATGACGGCCCTCATTTTGTTGATTTTGACGATAGCCGATCTGGACCATCTATCCAAGATTTCTGGATGCTTTTGTCGGGTGACGAAGTCTATGCACGTACCCAGCTTGCCGCAATTCTTCGTGGCTACGAGACCTTCTCAGAATTTGACGACCGAGAGCTGTACCTGATCGAAGCGTTACGCACACTGCGCTTGCTTCATTACAGCGCGTGGATCGCCCGCCGTTGGAAAGACCCAGCATTTCCGGTCGCGTTCCCCTGGTTCGGTACTGTACGCTACTGGCAGGATCGAATTCTTGAGATTCGGGAGCAAATTGCCAAGATGCAGGAAGCGCCGCTCCGTCCTGCGTGGTAAGAGGGGCAAACTAGGAGTTCGCTGAATCTTTCTAAGGTCACCGCAGTTAAGTGATCTATTCGCTTTGACTATTTGAAAGGGAATTTGATTGAGTAACATCCGCACAATCGACATGCGTTTCATCGACGACGTTTTTGATATGGGTGGCGGTTATGTGTTGGATTTTTCGGATCGCACGTTTGCCGCCTTCTTTGCAGAAGAACTGAATATCGACATTACTGAGCAACAGTACTATCGTGACGGGACATCAAAGGCCAAGCGACTCCGATGCTTCCTTCAAATAGTTGATAAAGCGACGCTTGTCCGGACGCTAAAAGCCCTTTGGAATTATCGCGAGGCGATCCGCCAGCGGACGAATGAGCAAGACAAGGTAGTAAACGCACACGGTCGGTTTCTGGACTTGCTCAATCGTATCCAAGGAACACAACCCGCTGCGGCGCCCGTGGCGCCGGCAGTTCCGAAGCCTGCGTTTAATCGAGAACTTATTTCGCAGTTGAAAGCGGACCTGCTGGCACTCGCAGCGCTTGCGCCACAGCCGCGTGGCTTCGCTTACGAAAAATTCCTTAAGAAACTGTTCGACGCATTTGGGCTTGAAGCTCGACAGGCTTTTCGGTTACATGGTGAACAAATAGATGGCAGTTTTCAACTGGGCCACGAGACTTACCTGCTGGAAGCCAAGTGGCAAGGCGCGCCAATCGGCGCTGCCGACCTCCATGTGTTCGAAGGGAAAATTGGAGAGAAAGCGGCGTGGGCTCGTGGCTTGTTCGTCAGTGATAGCGGCTTCACGGCTGAGGGGATCGCTGCTTTTGGCAGAGGGAAAAGTCTGATTTGCATGAGTGGCTTAGATCTCTACGATTTGCTGAATCGAGAAATTCCTCTGAATCATGTGTTGGAGCGCAAAGTCCGTCACGCTGCCGAGACGGGGGCTCCTTTTGTACAAGTTCGAGATTTATTTCCTTGATCGGTTTTAAGTCTGACTGACCTGCTACCCGCTGACGCAGGCGCCCGAATAGCTGATCTCAGCCGGAAATATGGCATTGCCGAAGCGACGTTCTACAACTGGAAGACAAAGTTCGGCGGCATGACGGTCTCGGAAGCTCAGCGATTGAAGGAGCTGGGATCTGAAAATTCGAAGCTCAAGCACTTGTTGGCTGATGCCATGCTGGACAACGCGGCGTTAAAGGATGTGGTCAGTCGCAAGTGGTAAGCCCGCAGGCTAAGCGGCTCGCCGTGGCCCATTTAATGACTACCCATGCGTTGGGCGTGACGCGGGCCTGTGGGCTGATCGGAATCTCTAGATCGTTGTCCCGGTATGTGGCGAAGCGCCCGGACGATGGAGAACTATTGGCGAGGCTGACCGTGCTGGCTGGCCAGAAGCGGCGCTATGGCTACCGTCGCCTGCATGTGCTGCTGCGCCGAAAAGGATGGACGCTCAATTGGAAGCGTACCTACCGCGTGTACCACGCGGCAGGCCTGATGGTTCGGCGTAGGAAGCGCAAACGCATCGCGGGGGTCGAATGCAGCGTCAGGGTGTTGGCTGCGCGCGCGAATCAAAGTTGGTCGATGGACTTCGTGTCGGGTGGCTTTGTCGATGGCAGGCGGTTGCGCTGCCTGAACATCGTGCATGATTTTACGAAAGAGTGTTTGGCCATCGAAGTCGATACCTCGCTGCCTGGTTGGCGTGTCGCCTCGGTGCTGGAACGTCTCGCCGAATCGCGGGGCCTACCAAGCTCGGTGACCGTCGATAATGGCCCCGAATTCGCAGCGACGGCGGCTATTTCAAAGCAGGTCACGATCCCTACTTCCAGACGTTGCTGGCTTTACGCTTACGGGGTGCCCTGGAGCAACCATTTTGGAATGCTTCTTTAAGTTGGAAGGTGGGACGAAATTCCCGTTTACAGTATTTTGGACCTTACTCAAGAAATGGTCTAAAACTTTCAAATCACTAGTTAATGGTGACTTGCAAACCAGGCAAGGTCGAGGAAGAGGAAATTTGTGGAATAATTATATTGCATAAATTGAATTTATCATATAATAATATTTCACTCTCGTAATCCTGCGAGAGTATTAATAGAGGAGTTAGTTGATGGATCGCATTGTATTGCGCACAGTAGCGCGGGAACTGAACGAAGCAGAGTTGTCCGAAGTTTCTGGTGGTGTAGAGCAGCCTGGGGGGGCCGTGACAGGAGGTCAACCGACGAAAAAGTCCTCTAGTCCTGATCCGAGCGGGCCGCAAGATCCTGATACCTCTTTAGCCGACTGGGATTAAGTCGAAATGGCGGCAGACGGACTGCCGCTTTCATTTAAAATTCTTTAAGATAAAGAAATGCATTCTGTATTTATTCCATCCATGATCGGCGACACCGATTCCATATTCGTTAAAATTGCACTTGAGAATGAGGGTGCACGAGCAGTCCGAATGATTGGAGACAATTTCCCAACTCAACAGACGAGCTCATTATATGTGAGCGATGGTGGAAAATTCACGGGCTACTATGAATGCATTAATGATCGCACTCGTATAGCGTTCTCAGATTTCGATGTGGTATGGTTACGGCGACCTCGATGGCCGAGAATTCCCAACAATTTGGACCCGCGAGATGGGAAAATGGCTAAGCAGGAATGCGACCATTTTGTTCGATCGGTTTTTTTTAGCGCCTGGGACAGTGCTGTTTGGGTAAATTCTATGGAAGGTAGGCGTCGGGCCAATAGTAAATTGCTACAATTACGAGAGGCCGTCTCACTGGGTTTTCCCGTCCCGACAACGTTAGTTTCAAATAACCCTAATGACATCCGAGAATTTCTGGATTCATCTGACGATGCCTGCATCGTTAAGCCCATTCTCGGAACAAGCTGGATTGAGGACGGACGTGTATTTGTTTCATACACAAGTGATATAGCCGTTGATGCCCTGCCCGCCGACGATGCAATCCGTGCGTGTCCGAGCATTTATCAAAAGAAGATAGTGAAGGAATTCGAAGTTCGAATCGTTTTCTTTGGAAAACAATCTTTTGCATTGAAGCTTCACAGCCAAGATATCTGTGGAGCTGAAACAGACTGGAGAATTGTAGACACGTATAGGTTGAATGTTGCAGAGATAGTCGTCCCCGACAGTGTTCACAGATTTTGCGTCCGCTTAATGACTAAGCTCAAAATTGTACATGGAAGCTTTGACTTCGCGGTGGACTCCAACGGAAATTGGGTATTTTTTGAAGTAAATGAAGCAGGTCAGTTCTTATGGATGGAAACGCTGGCTCCGCAACTTCCAATCCTAGACGCTATGACACAGTTTCTATTGAAACCTAGTGACGATTTTGTTTATATTCCAGGGTCTGAAATTAATAGAATGACCGATGTTGCAAAAACGCAACGATTCTCGGAATTATTGGCAGATGAGAAAGAAAATGAAAAAATCCTTACTGCTACTTCTGTTGATTACTCCTCGTAAATTTGCACTCGTATTCGGTTGCACAATGTTGATTGCCACCCGAGCAATCTGTTCGCCAACAGTTCACTATACTTGGACTGGGGTGGATGTCGTCACCATGGACTTCAACAAAGTGGACAAGATCAGAGAGCTCACAAACATTAAGTCCGGCGATCGATATCCTATTAATTCCCCTTTGCTGGCAAAGGCTTGCGCAAACGTTCGTGAAGGCTTAAAGCTTCGCGAAGTAAGGTGCACTGCGATCGAAATGGAGCACTTCACAGCTCTATACGTCGTCCAGGTCGGCGGTTACCAACAGGCCAAGACAAATGGCATGAAGGGCCCCTGTAAAGAAGTTGGTCCGAATGGAGACCTCATCCGAAAATTGTATGATTCTATTCTGCAAAGCGAGTTAAATGAAATAAGAGGATTAGATTTTAACTCTCCTATCCAAATTGACGATTCGTTCAAATTGGATGAGCGCCACAAGGATTTTCCAATTCAACAGGAGGTCCTAAGATATGCATCAGATGTCTTGAGCTCTGTCGAGAGCTGCTCCGCACTTGAGCGGATAGCAGGCGTTTCGCTTCTCCCATACTTAGGATTGCCATCTGTAGCTTTGAGTAAAGGAATAACACTTTCTGATGATCCGGATGAGAACGTGCGCAACGCAGCCCGACGGATTACATCTACTTTGGCAAAGTTTGCTACAGCTGAGCAGTCAGACTTAATTGTTCAGAGTTCGTGTTCAGCTCTCGAAAGTTCGGCCTCATTTTTTGATCGCAATAAGTCGCTAATGAACCTATTGAGCGTCGTCCAGCATAATCCACTGATACATTTGCCAAGTGGATGCGCAGACTTTGTAGCGGCTATTTCCCGCACCAGCAGTTCCCCGCAACTTGGAATGCCTGCCGAACAAATAATTCGTAAAATTAACGAGGGTCTCGCTCGAAGTCAGTCCCCGACGCGCTAAGAGGCTGTTTCAAAGTGAAGTTTCGGCCCGGCGAAGCGTACGCCAGCAAATAAGACAACAGGCGAGCTTCATAAATGCTTCATGTGTGTCAGCGCGGCGGTCGAAGCGCACATGCAAGCAAGCAGTAGTAAAGACCTTTGCGGTGCAGCGAGCCTATGAGCCGATCGTCAGCGCTAAATTTTGCAGGCGGTGCGTTCCAGGCCGACCTGGCGACATTATTCCAATCCGCATACTTTCTTCCGCCCTTGACTTCTTTAATGTTCTTGGCCTAGTTCAAGCACAGGAGTTCGACATGGCTATTTGATCCCACTGAACAAAGCCTGGTGCGGTAGGCCGTATAGCCGGCATGTGCCGGCTTCGGGTTGAGTTGGATATGAATGAGAAGGCAGTTGGTATGGATCGCGTCAATGTGCTCTAACGCTTGATCCGGATTCACTGATGACTGATGACAACACGCCGTCACAGGCGAAGTCAAAAAACTAGACCCTGAGTAAGGCAAGCGATAGAGTACTCTGGTCATCAGAGTTGGATTTCCAGCGTGATCATGAAGCGAGTGTTTTTTTGATTGCGTTGATGAAGCCGATATCAAACAATTTTCTACCTCGCGGGTTGAGGATCTCGCCGTTAGCGCCTTCTGACCAGCCTTCTTGACTCAAAAATTCTGCTGATATGGCTCGTATCAGAGCCTGCTTTTCGGTGTCAGATAGGCCGGCGCTACTCATCACTTGAATTACTTCGCCTTTCGGTGTGACGTTGATGTGGCCGGGCAGAACACGCCGATCAACTACCACGCTGGCGTTTGCCCGAAGCAGTTTGACCTCACCGCGAAGACGATCTCTCTCGGCAATGATATGCCCCAGAAGCACCCGCAAAGCGGGGTCAGCTATTTTCTGAAGTAAATCGTTATCGGTCAGCAGGCTGTCGCGGGATCGCGAGTCGGAAGGCGATTTCTTAATCGGCGCCGCGAAGTTTGCCCATGCCCGAACTAGCGTCTTGAAGTCGCCAGACGTGGAGTTGTAAAGCGCTCGCTGTGACATGCCTCCTCGCTCTTGAGATAAGCGACCAACAGTTGCCAGGGAATAGTCGAGGCTCCCGAGCCTGTATAGCTCCGCGCAGACTTCGTGCATGACCTCCAGGTTCCGGCGTTTCTGCGGCCGGGCCTCAGCCGTCAGCGTCTTGAGCAACTCGCTTGGATGAACTTTACTCATCGAGGGGACTGTTTGGTAAGTGGCAGAGCTTTTGAGGTTTTCGTAAGATCATAGACGCGTGCTGCTCCCTGGTCCAATTTCGGGTCGAGATGAACTGCCCAGTCGTCTTCAAGTCCGAGATCCGCCAGGCTGCGTCCAGCTTCAATCATCCCGACCACACGTCGCAATCCTTGCGCTGGGTCGTCGGATTGGGCTAGGACCGCTAGATGCTCCATGAAACGATTACCCACGCGAAGTTGCTCGTCGCGAGACAGGTGCGCGAATACAGGCTGGTAGCGTTCCCGGTACAACGCGCTATCTAATAATTGAGACCTTCGGAATATTGCTTGGCCGGGATTCTCGTCGGGATAGAGTTCGGCGTCCTGACAAATGCCTGATATCTGAAGCAGTTCGGACTGAGTGTTTTCGAATACTAGCTTCAAATCCGCCATTCCGCCGACTGCCACAATTTGCTGGCTGGCCTTCCCGGCATTTGAGGATTTCTCTATCAGATTGAAACATCGTTTGATGAGACGGAAGGTAGCGATCAGATCGTGGCCAAGCTCGTCAGTTTTGGCGATTTCCATTTCCCATAGCGTTGCTGCTCTGGCGAGTTCGGCGTTTTCGGTAAACGGAATATCGGTCTGTTCAGCTTGATATCGCTTCGTCTTCAAGGTCTCCAGCTTTACTTCGTGTTTCTTGGCGACCTTTGCTTGTTCGACCAAGTGATAGCCCAGATTGTTAAAGTGGGCACGAAGCGCATCGATGTAATGCGGTTCAGTTACAAACCAGCGGCACCGAACGCAATTACCCGGTCCGCCGGGGACGGGGGCATAGATATTGTTCGATACGTCCTTTG
The DNA here is from genome assembly GCF_009857475.1 of Pseudoduganella guangdongensis. Lineage (GTDB taxonomy): Bacteria > Pseudomonadota > Gammaproteobacteria > Burkholderiales > Burkholderiaceae_D > Rugamonas > Rugamonas guangdongensis. Next base: position 389,371 of record NZ_WWCJ01000001.1, read on the forward strand.
TATTGCTGCGTAAGAGTTCTCCACCGTTTAAGCATCCACCGACCTTGCCATTGAATTCGTCGGAAGATGAATTTCCGCCCACCAAACACATTCCATAACTGCGTGCCATCCAGCCTGCTGGATTGCGATCGGCAGGTCGAATGACAAGCGATGCCTTTAGTCCTTCCCAGTTGTTTGCCACGACCTTGTTCGTCAACTCGTCGTACTCTGCTTCAGCTAAAAAACGTCGCAATCCGGCCTCGGCCGTTTCTTGTAGTTTGCTACTCGCGGCATCAAGGATTCGCGTCATCTGCGTGACGCCAATTTTCGTGTAGTAGAGGGTCATGATCACACGGCTGTGGCCGGCCACTAGTTTGGCAAGTACCACAAGAGGAACTTCAGCATCGACGGCGAGACAGGTCAGCAGCGAAACCCGCAGACTATGAAGAGGGTAAAGGGTTGTGCGATTCGTATTGTCTGCTACAAACCGCAGAGCTTTTTCATTGGCCCCGGTCTCGCCGCGCGCGGCGCAGCGTTGCTCCAGATCCAGAAGCAGCCTGTACCAGAGTGAGAATATAGGGTCGTCGATAATCGGCTTGTACTTATCGTCGCCATGTGATGCCGCATCCCGGAACAAGAAGCAGGTGTCTGGCATGCGCGAGAGTTGATAATCGGACCGAGGGCCGCGTAAGTGACGATGGTCTAGATGGTGCCAGCTGATCGGATTCGGAACCGGGTTGTATTTCTCCTGCCAGTTGCGTAACTTCTCTAGCCAGTACAGCAGTTCCGCATATTGCCAAGGGATGATATAGCCGGTTTCGCCTTGCTTGGTGATGTCCGCTGTCTTGTTCGTGTTGATATAGAGAGAAGTACGAACTTCATCCAAATCAAGATCGCGCTGTTGCCGGAAGACGCCCCTTTCGACAGGCTTTCTCTTCGATCCCTCTGCGTGCTGCCCTTTGTTGAGGGTCCAACCAGTGGCAGCATAGCGCCAGGTGTCTGCCTCACCCGAATCCAAGACCCTGACCTGGTGCGTTCGAAGCGGAATCATGAGCTTTGTAAGCAGGACTACCGCCCGCACGGGACTCCACAATTCGAAGATCTGTCGATTTCCACGCTTATAGCTGGTCCTGCGTGTTCGCCATACGCAGTCAGGATCTTCATAGTCGATCTTGTCTTCATCAACCTCGAACCAGTCGTTGCGCACACCGTGCTGGCCATGAGCCACACTATGAGTCCATTGCCAGTCACGGAAGTTTTTTCCGGGTGCTAGCCGCTCACGCAGTTCTACGATATACCGATACGGTAGTGGAGAATGTACCGACTCGTTGGGGCGAATCTTCCCGGTTTGGCTGCGGTATGCGACGGGATTCCAAAAAGCTGGACTCACTACGGGGCGACCATTGTCATCCGGTTCGGAGAAGTGAGTTTCCAATACCAGTCAATAAAAATCCTGGCCTTGTTATTCCACTTTATTCCGCCGTGCGTTTGAGGAAGGGAGGTCTCGAAAAAATCGGGCAGTGGCTGCTCTCGACGCAAGAGTATCGATGGGGAGACGGGTAGTTTTAGTCGATGTATGTAATGCTTGAAAAAAGCCCGTAAGCCATTGATCCGGTCGGCCAGCCCCAAGGGCTGCGTAGCCAGCCAGGCCGCTGCCCAAGCTCTCCATTCCGCGAAGTCTTCGCCAAGTTCGCGAGTCATCCATTCGAAAGTGACATCGGCCGATACAGGTGTGCGTTTGCTTCTTCTTGTTCGGGGCATCGCGATTACCTCAGTTTCGGGTTGGGGCCAGAGAATAAGCCATCGGGATCGACGTCTTCGAAGCCGTGAGCCAGCAATTTATCGAAATCAAACGTCGGCTTCACATGATTGCCATCTGCCGCCAAGCGATTGAGATTTTGTGTTGCCTCGGTCAGTGCGTTGCTGACGTCCGTCGCATTAGGCGCGGTGTAGATTGCTTGCGAGGCGACGGATTTATGATGTAACGCCTTCTGTTTCACTTGAACTGCGACCCCGCTGCGCATTAGTCGGCGGCCGTACGCATGCCGGTGGCCATGTGGAGAAGTTCCAAGGGATTTACTAGGAACTAGGCCGATGCGGCGCACCGCTCTGGCATGAGCCTGTTTGTAGTTGTCGATGCTGTACAAGTCGCCGGCGGTGTCGCGTTGTTCAACGACAAAGGCATAGGGATGAGAGCGAGGCAACGCGATCAACTCTTTCAGATAGAGCATCCATAGGTGAAGGAATAAGCGACCAAGCTCAGGCTGAAACCAGTACGCTTCCATGTAATAGTTCCCGTCCAGGCTGGGGTCTTTCCAGCCGGCGTAGTGCTTGCTCATTATTTCATTTCTTGGCTTCAGCGCGTGCTTGCCGGCCAGGTAGGCACCACGATTGCACTTGATGGGATTGCCTCGCTCGTCAAGCCAGTCGCCCGGTGCGTCTCCAAGGCTTGGATGGTGAATTCGGACGTGAGCCGTGGATGGATCGAGCGGATGGGACTGTACATCTCCAATCCACAGGTGGAAGCACTCCGATAGCCGGAAACCTGCCCCATGCATTAGGAGCGTAATCAGACAATCGCGAAGGTTCAAGCGCTTGGAAAGATCCGGTTGTCCCTCGCCGTTTCGGCGACGGAATCCGTGGAATAGCAAATTCTCGAAATGCTTTTCCGGGAAGGCTACTGCATCGTCAGAAACGCTTACCTTAGGTGGACGGCGGGGAAGGGTGCTCCGCCCGCTCGGCGTCTGACTAAAACTCCTTTTCTGCCAGGTATGCCCCAGAAATGCGCGGTCCCGCCTAGCCATCGATGCCGCCACTGCCACCATCTCGTCGTATGAACTGGAAGCCGTCAAAGGGTTTACCTGCGTAGTGCCTTGTCGCTCGGCGGCCCAACATGAAAAGTCAGTGATGCGGGTGACGACGTTACCGATGACACGGTGATCGAATGGACGCCAATACAAGCCGCTGGGGTCGATGCCGTCTAATCCAATCGTGCCGCTATACAGTCGTTGGACAAATGAGTTGAACAGCGTTTCCGGATCACAATGGTGCTGGGCGTTCACCTCCATATACTTCAGAAGCAGAGCCACGTCGTGAACAACCTTACGCATCCAGGCGAGGCTACGATCATGGCGCCGCCAGAGAAGGTAATCGACCAATATCTGCAATGGTCCGCCATCAGTCAGCAGAACTGGAATTTCCGAAACAGCGCCGGTCGAGTCACTGAGGACCTTGGCGCGAACCGATACGAAATCCATGACCGCTCCCCAATTGGATGCGCAGTTAGATCGCCTGCCGTCCACTCCATGACGGCACATAGGCTCATATCATATGTAATCTATGAACATATGAGATCACAAAACGAATCTCGATGGGAGCAGAAAAGCAGTCATTGCTACAGATTGCCTACCGATGGCGAGCAAAACTATGGTGTCTTATTGTATTTTTCTGACATCCTATAACACTTCGGGGTCAGGAAGAAAGGTGGACATTTCCTGAAGAAATGTCCACCTTTCTTCCTGACCCCGAAGTGGACATTTGCGCGGGGGGAACTAGTCGATGGACCAGAGGGCGTGGGCGTCGAGCTGTACGCGGGCGCTGGCGGCGAGGGCGTTGATCTGCGCGGTCTGGGCGGCGAGGGCGGCTTCCAGGGCCTGGCGGCGGCTGAGCAGGGCGTCGCTCAGGCTGGATTCGCCGGACTGGTAGGCGCGTTCCATCAGCTGCGCTTGCCGTGCGCTTTGCTCGGCGACGGCGCGCAGGCTGGCCCACACCTGGTGGCTGTGCCGCTCTTCGGCGACCACGCGTTGCGCGTCCAGTTGCACTTTGGCTTCGACTTGCCGAGCACGTTCCTCGGCCATGCGGGCGCGCACCGTGGCGGCGCTGGCTTCGCTGGCGCGCACCTGGCCGGGCAGGGGTATCGATACGCTCAGGCCGACCGTGCGCTCTTGTCCGTCGCGCTCGCGCGTGGCGCGCAGGGCGATGGTTGGGTCGGGCGTGCGCTCGCTGGCGGCGCGCCGTGCTTTCAACTGGTAGAGCTGGGCTTCGGCTTGCGCCAGGTCGAGTTCGTGGTTGTCCTGCGTGATGCGGGACACTTGCGCCGGCATGGTCTCGCTGGCGGTGCGCGGCTCGGGCAAGCCTGTGGGCGCGGGTGCCGGCAACTGCTGGTAGGTGGCGCTGAGTAGGGCGAGTGCCTGCGCCACGTCCTGCCTGGCTTGCTCGACCAGCGCTTCCGAGCGGCGTAATTCGGTGTCGGCCTGCAGGACTTCCAGCGCGGGACTGTCGCCGGCCTTGACGCGGCGTTCGGCCACGGCTTTCAGTTGCTGCACGAGCGCGTGCTGTTCGCCCAGGCGTTGCAGGACGGCTTGCGCGCGCAGGGCGCTGTACCAGTCCTGCATCAGGGTGCGGCAGGCTTCGTGCCACACGTCGGCGCGCTGGGCGGCGGCCAGCGTCATGCCTTGCTCGCCGATGGCGCGGTCCTGGTCGGCCTTGCCGAACCAGCGCACGCCGCGCTCCAGCCCCCATTCGTGTTCGCGGAAGCGTTCGACGCCGGCCACGCGGCGCTGGGATGTACCGGCGCGCGCGATCCATTCGTATGGGCCGGCATTCAGCCTGGCTTGTTCGGTGGCGGCCAGTTCTTCGTTCATGGCGCCGAGCCGCAGTTGCGGCATGGCTTGCAGGGCGCGCCGAACGGCGGCTTCCGGCGGCAGGGCGTACAGGCTGTCGCCGGCCAGCGGCAAGGTGGCGGCGCGGGCGGCGGGTGCCAGGGCGCCAAGGACGCTCAGGACGGCGGCCAGGGCGAGGCTGACAGGGGCGCGCTTCATGCCAGTCTCCCGCTGGCCAGCAGAGGCGTCATCCAGTAGGCGACGTCCGGCGTCGGCATTTCTTCGCCAAGCCGCTGCACCAGTTGCTGCAGCGGCTCCAGGCGGCCTGCAATCAGTACCAGCTTGCGGGCGCTGCGGCCTTGCACCAGTTCCATCGCCGATTGCAGCGGCGCGCCCTGTCCCATGCCCTGGGCGGCCAGGATCGAAAATCCGCTGGCCAGCTGCGGGTGCAGCAGAAGGAAATCGAGGATGTCTTCTTCCAGGCTGACGGGGATCACCAGCGTCAGCAAGGTATCGTTGGGCAAAGTCTTCATACGGTATCCGTTTTGGGGTTGCCTGGCACGCCGAAGCGGCGGAATAGCAGCGGCAGCAGGATCAGGGTCAGCAAGGTTGCACTGAGCAGGCCGCCGATCACGACGATGGCGAGCGGCTTCTGGATCTCCGAGCCGGGGCCGCTGGCCAGCAGCAGGGGCACCAGGCCAAGGCCGGTGATACTGGCGGTCATCAGCACGGGGCGCAGGCGGCGCAGTGCGCCTTGTACTACGACCTGCGCCAGCGGCACGCCGCGCGCCGCCATCTGGTTGAAGCAGGTGATCATCACCAGGCCATTCAGTACGGCGATGCCCATCAGGGCGATAAAGCCCACCGAGGCCGGCACCGACAGGTATTCGCCTGTCACCGCCAGCGCCACCACGCCGCCGATCAGCGCGAACGGGATGTTGACGAACACCAGGATGGATTGGCGTACGCTGCCCAGGGTGGTGAACAGGAGCAGGAAGATCAGCGCCAGGGCGGCCGGCACCACCAGCGCCAGCCTGGCGGCGGCGCGCTGCTGGTTTTCGAACTGTCCGCCCCATGACAGGCGGTAGCCGGCTGGCAGCTTCACTTTTTGCGCGACGGCGGCCTTGGCTTCTTCGACGAAGCCGACCAGGTCGCGCCCGCGCACATTGGCGCGCACCACGGACAGGCGGCTGCTGTTCTCGCGTTCCACTTTGACCGGGCCGTCCACCATGCGCAGGGTGGCCAGCTGGCTGAGAGGAACCGCCTGGCCATCGGCCAGGGGCAGGCGCAGTTGCTGGAACAGTTCGGGCGACATGCGCGTTGCGTCGCCGCCGCGCAGCAGCAGGGGCAGGCGCTGTGCGTTGTCGATAACGATGCCCGCATTGCGGCCTTCGATCATGGTGCGCAGGTCGTTTTGCACCTGTTCGGCGCTCAGGCCCAGGCGGCCGGCGGCGACGCGGTCGATGTCGACCTGCATATACTGCACGCCTTCATTCTTGACCGTGAGGACGTCTTCGCTGCCCGGGATGGCCTGCAGCACGCCGACCACTTGCTCGGCCAGTTCGCCCAGCTTTTGCGTGTCGGGGCCGAAGATCTTGAGGGCCAGGTCGCCGCGCACGCCGGACAGCATTTCCGAGGTGCGCATCTCGATCGGCTGGGTGAAGCTGAAGTTAATGCCGGGGAAGTCCGCCGTGGCCTTGCGTAGCGCGTCAACCAGGTCTTCCTTGTCGGGGCTGCGCCATTCGGCGCGCGGTTTCAGGACCAGGAAGGAGTCGCTCTCGTTCGGTCCCATCGGGTCCAGCCCCAGTTCGTCGGTGCCGAGGCGGGCCACAATGCGCGTCACCTCGGGTACTTGCTGCAGGATGCGGCGCTGGATGGCCAGGTCCTGGGCGGTTGATTGTTCCAGGCTGACCGATGGCAGTTTTTCCGACTGCATGATCAGGTCGCCTTCCTCCAGCACGGGCATGAAGGATTTGCCGACCACGGTGAACAGCCCCAGCGCCAGCACCAGCGCGGCGGCGGCGCTGCCGACCACCAGCCGCTCGTGGCCCAAGGCGCGTTGCAGCAGCTTCTGGTAGACCGATTCCAGCCACACTACGATGCGTGGCGCCGGGCCGTGCTGCGCCTTCAGCAGGAAGGACGAGAGCACCGGGATGACGGTCAGGGACAGCAGCAGCGAGGCGCCCAGGGCGAAGATGATCGTCATGGCCACCGGCGCGAACATTTTGCCCTCCAGTCCCTGCAGCGTGAGCAGGGGGATGAAGACCACCATGATCACCACCATGCCGGCCGTCACCGGCACCGCCACCTCGCGCACTGCGCGGTAGATCACGTGCAGCCACGACATGCCGGATTGCGCCTTGTTGCTGTGCGCTTCGATGTTCTCCACCACGACCACGGCGGCGTCGACCAGCATGCCGATCGCAATGGCCAGGCCGCCGAGCGACATCAGGTTGGCGCTCAGGCCGAACTGCTGCATCAGCAGGAAGGTGCCAAGTGCCGACAGCGGCAGGATGCAGGCCACCACCACGGCGGCGCGCACATTGCCAAGGAAGACGTACAGCAGCACCACTACCAGCACGGTCGCTTCCAGCAGCGCCTTGCCGACCGTCTGCACCGCGCGTTCGACCAGGTGGCCACGATCGTAGAAGGTGCTGATGCTGGTGCCGGCCGGCAGCGACTTGCCGATCTCGTCCAGGCGCTGGCGCACCTGGTCCACCACCTGCAAGGCGTTGGCGCCGCGCATGGCCAGCACCAGACCTTGCACCGCTTCGCCCTGGCCGTTTTGGGTGACGGTGCCGTAGCGGGTCAAGGCGCCGATGCGCACCTGCGCCACTTGCCCGACGGTGACGGCCATGCCGTGGTGGCTGGTGATGCTGATGGCCGCCACGTCGGCCAGTGTGCGCACGCTGGCGTCGCTGCGGATCAGGAAGGATTCCTCGCCGCTGGCGAGGCGGCCGGCGCCGTCGCTGCGGTTGTTGGCCTGCAGCGCCTGTTCGAGTTGAGACAGCGACACTTTGCGCGCGGCCAGCGCGGCCAGGTCGGGGACCACTTCGAAGCTGCGCACCGCGCCGCCCAGCGAGTTGACGTCGGCCACGCCGGGGATGTTGCGCAGCTGCGGGCGGATGGTCCATTCCAGCAGCGTGCGTTTTTCCATCAGCGACAGCGGGCCTTCGATGGTGAACATGAAGACATCGCCCAGCGGGGTGGTGATGGGCGCCAGGCCGCCGCTGGCTGATTCGGGCAGGTCTTTCAGTACTGCGGCCAGGCGCTCGGCGGCTTGCTGGCGCGCCCAGTACATGTCGGTGCCTTCCTGGAAGTTCAGCGTGATGTCGGCAATCGCGTACTTGGATTGCGAGCGCAGCACCGCTTGCTGCGGTATGCCCAGCAGCTCTTGCTCGATCGGCGCCACGATGCGGCTTTCCACTTCCTCCGGCGTCATGCCGGGCGCCTTCATGATGATCTTCACCTGGGTGCTGGAGACGTCCGGGAAGGCGTCGATTGACAGCGCACCCACGGCCTGCGCTCCGGCCAGCACCATCATCACGGTCAGCACCAGCACCAGCAGGCGCTGCGCCAGCGACATGGCGATCAGGCGGCCCAGCATTATGGCTGCCCTTTCGCGTCGGCAGCCGCTTCGCCCAGTCCGCTCCAGGCGCCCTTGATGGCGACCACGCCGCGCGTCGCCACCTGCGCGCCGGCAGTGAGTGCGCCGCGCACCCAGACCTGGTCGCCGGCGGCGGCGCCAGGCTGCACCGGCACCGCCTGGAAGCCTTTGGCATTGCGCACGAAGACATAGCTGGCCGCGCCGCGCCGTACCAGGGCCGCTGCCGGCACCGCCAGGGCGCCGGCCTGGTTGCGCGGACGTGCCAGGCGCGCTTCGACGTAGGCATTCAATTGCAGGCAGCTGGTGCGTTCCGTTTGCTCGGCGCGTACCAGGGCGGTCTGGTTGGCGCCGTTCAGCAACGGCGAGATGGCGTTGACCTTCAGCTGGCAGCCTGGCGCCACGGTCAGCTTGTCGCCCACTGCAATCGCTGCCTGCTGCTGGCGCGATGCCTGCAGCTCGACCCAAAGCGGCGCGTCGCGCACGATGCGGGCGACGCTGCTGCCGGCTTCGGCCTGCTGGCCCAAGGCCAGGGGCAGCTCCAGCACCGTGCCGGCGGCCTGGGCGCGCACCGTGTGCAATGGGCTCAGTTGGCGTGTGCCGGCCAGCTTGGCCAGTGCGGCCTGGCCCATGCCGCCCGCGCGCAGTGCTTGCGCGCGCTGCTCCGCCGCCAGTTGCGCCAGTTGCGCGGCGGCGCGGTTTTCGTCCAGCCGCACGCGGGCGATGATGCCGTCGGCGTACAAGCCTTCGCTGCGCGCCAGTTGTTCCGTCGCCAGTCGCGCGCGGGCCGCCAGCTCGACGTACTCGCGCTGCAGGTCGAGCCACGGTTGGCTGAACAAGGTAAGCAAGGGGGCGCCGGCTTTCACTTTTTGCAAAGTTGTCACGTGCACTTCCTGTACCATGCCGCCCCAGGGCGTGCCGCTGACCACGACCGCGGTGGCGGGAGCAACCACGGTCCCGGCCAGCACGATGGCGTCGCCGCCGGCGGTGCCGTCGTCCGGCAGCGCGGCCAGCGCCGGCATGGTGGCGATGCCGGCTCGGTTGATCTGTTCCTGGCTGATCAGCACCTGTTGCGGCGCAGGGGCCTGCGCCACGGCGGCGGCGGATACAATGAGAAGGGCATTCAACATGGTCGATTCTTTGGCTGGGAAGGTGGCGCCGATGGTGCTCAGGACTTCTTAAGAGGTTCTTAACAAGTGCTCCTTACCATCCAGGCATCCCTTTTCCTGACGAACCCTATGCGTATCCTGCTCGTTGAAGATGACCCGCAGCTTGGCCGTGCCACCCAGATCGGCCTGGAGCAGAATGGCTATGCGGTCGACTGGGTCACCTCGGCCGCGCATGCGCACACGGCGGTGCGGCTGCACGACTACGGCTGCATCCTGCTCGACCTGGGTTTGCCGGACCAGGATGGCATGCAGGCACTGGCCAGCCTGCGCGACGGCGGCTACCAGGGCGCGGTGCTGGTGGTGACGGCGCGCGACCAGATCCGCGAGCGCATCGCTGGACTGGATGCCGGCGCCGACGATTTCGTCATCAAGCCCTTCGACCTGGACGAACTGGCGGCGCGCATCCGTAGTGCCAGCCGGCGCAGCGCTGGCCGCCTGCGCGAGCAACTGGTGCACGGCGACCTGGTGCTGGACATCGCCGACCGCAGCGCGACGCTGGCGGGCCAGCCGGTGACCCTGACCACCAAGGAGTTCCGCATCCTGCTCCTGCTGCTGGAACAGGCCGGCCGTGTGCTGAGCCGCGAGCAGCTGGAAAAGAACCTGTATAGCTGGGGCGAGGAGGTGGAAAGCAATGCGGTGCAAGTGCACATTCATCATCTGCGCCGCAAACTCGGGCGCGATTTGATCCGCACCGTGCATGCGGTGGGCTACTGCATCGACAAGGCGGTGCCGGCATGATCCGCAGTGCATTCGGCAAGCAATGGTCGCTCAAGCGCACCTTGCTCGCTTCCTTGCTCGGGTTGACCCTGACGCTGTGGGCCAGCAGCGCAGCCATCGTCTATGTCGAGGCGCAGCAGGAAAGCGATGAATTGTTTGACCAGTCGCTGATGGAGACGGCGCATCTGCTGCTGTCGCTGGTGGAGAACGAAGTGCGCGAGCACGGCCTGGGGCAGCCCATCGTCCTGTCGATGAAGGGGCATCCCAATTCGCACCGCTACCTGCTGTTCCAGGTGCGCGACGCGAAGCACCGTGTGCTGTACAAGAACGACGGCGCGGGCGATGCGGCGCTGGCGCCGGACGCGCCGGACGGCTTGTCGTGGACCCAGATCGACGGCAAGCGCTGGCGCCTGTTCACCCTGTGGGATGAACGGCACGAACTGGCGCTGGTGGTGGCGGAGCCCACCAGCCACCGCGAGGACATCAGCAGCCGCTTCTTCTACAAGATCGTGATCTTCGGCAGCTTGCTGGCCGTGCTGGCCACGGCGGCGATCTGGTGGAGTATCAGCCGCGTGGTGCGCGCCTTGCAGCGGTCGGCGGACGAAGTGGCGGCGCGCACGCCGAACGACCTGGCGCAAGTCAGCCTGAACGGCGTGCCAAGCGAGGTGCACCCGCTGCTGCTGTCGATCAATCGCCTGTTCGGGCGCGTGCGCCACACCATCGAGCACCAGCAGCGCTTCACCGCCGATGCCGCGCATGAACTGCGCACGCCCCTGGCTGCCATCAAGACCAACCTGCAGGTGCTGCAGCGCGCCCGCAGCGACGCGGAACGGGATGAATTCATCAGCGGCCTGGGCGCCAGCGTCGAACGCGCCACGCGCCTGGTCGACCAGTTGCTGATGCTGGAGAAGATGGACCCGCAGTCCGGCACCGTGGCCACGCCGGACCAGGGCGACCTGGCCGAATTGCTGCGCGAGCAGGCCGCGCACTGGCAGGCCGGCTGCGCGCAGCAGGACTTGCGCCTGCAATTGGACATCGCTTCTGCGCCGTGCGCGCTGCATGCCGACAGCATGCGTATGCTGTTGCGCAACCTGGTCGAAAATGCCATCCGCTACACGCCGGCGGGCGGCCGTATCGTCGTCAGTTGCGGGCGGCAGGAGGGGCGCAGCTTCCTGCGCGTGGCCGATTCGGGGCCTGGCATTCCGCCGGAGATGCGCGAGCGCGTGTTTGAGCGCTTCTTCCGCCTGGCGGGAGCGACCCTGCCGGGCAGCGGATTGGGGCTGTCGATCGTCGCGCGCGTGGCCGAACTCCATCGGGCGCAGGTGCTGCTCGGACCGGGGCTGGATGGTGGCGGGCTGGCGGTGAGCGTGCTATTGCCTGTTGAATAAGCACGCACGGGCCTATTGCGGGCTCGGGAGATTTCCGATATATTGAACCCAAGTTCTGTATAACGAAATTCGCACAACGAGTTTAGGTTATCAACTTAGCATCAAGAGTCGGTTTAACCGACGCCAACCTGCCTACCCGGGCAAGGTGGAAGCCATCACGGCGATGCGGCCTATTAACGGCAACGAAGCGGGCGCGACATGGTTTGCTCCGAATCGGGCCAAGCTCTCAGGAGAGAACCATGACAAGCCAAGCGTCCTACACCCCATCCCAAGACCTCAGCGCCTGGCGCGACCAATTCCGCCTCACGCACACTTTCCATATCGTGCTCGGCTCGAACGAACTGACCACCGGCCAGCTGGAATCGACCCTGAAGGGCGCCAACGCGCACGTGGATAAATGGGTCATCTCGCGCCGTGGCGGTTGTTACGAGCACTGTATTACCGTCGACGGCATCGGCGACGACTCCGCGCGCGAGCTGCGCCGCGAATTCGCCAGCCTGGATGGTAAGATCAAGGTACACGTCGAACACATGGTCCATTTCGGCGCCGAAGCGGCGCACCGCTAGTTCGAGTCCCGCTACGCTTTCATTCGGGCCTGCGAGTATGGGAGATCTGACATGCCAGTAGTTCGCGCCGCGCAGCGGCAGGTGGAAACGAGAGAGACTTCGCAGCCCGGTGTGGAGAACCGGGAGGAGTGGATCAGTGAGCCTGGTGGGCTGACGCAGTTTGGCGCCTTCATCCACGTCCTCGCGCCGGGCACGCGCTCGAGCATCAAGCACTGGCATGCGTCGGAGGACGAACTTGCTTTTGTCCTGGAGGGCGAAGTCACGCTGGTCGAAGGCGAGGCTGAGCACTTGCTTGGCCCGGGCGATGCGGCCGCATTCCCGAAAGACAGCCCGCTTGGGCACTACCTATGGAACAAGAGTGCCTTGCCGGCCAAGTGCATGATCGTCGGCACGCGCGCGCAGCTTGACCGGATCACGTATCCAGACCACGACCGCGTGCTGCATCGGGACCGCTCGCAACCAGACGATATCTGGACCGATGCTGCCGGCAAGCCGGCCGGTAGCCCGTATCAGGACTGGTGGCCCTGAGCCACTTGGCCGCTGAGCGAGTCCCAGGCGCAGGCGCGCTCCACCCGGTCGGCGGCCTGGTTTTGCAGGGCCATGGCGTTGCCGCTGTCGGCGCCCGCCATATTGGCATGTAGATAAAAGCATATTTTCGGCGCGGCGAATCCTTTTGGCTGTTCTGCCCCTCTTAGGGGAGCAGCAACCAACTTAGGAGACGTGATGGACGATATGAAATACGCGAGGGACCTGATCGAACTGGCGCCGTTGGAGGCGAAAGCCTTCCTCGGCTTGAAAGCGACGGCGGAGCGGGAAGATGGGGCGATTCCGGTCAAGTACCGCGAGCTGGTATCCATCGGGGTGGCGCTGACGACGCAGTGCAGTTATTGCATCGATGTCCACACCAAGAATGCGCTGGAGGCGGGCGCCACGCGGCAGGAAATTGCGGAAGTGGTGTTTATTGCAGCCGCCCTGCGGGCAGGGGCGGCGGTGGGGCATGGCCTGCAGGCCATGAAAAAGGCCAGCGAAAGCTGGCCCCGGAGCGCTTAGCGGTAGAAGGCTGTTACCGTGCCTTTCAGCTTGATCAGCATCGGCTGGCCGCGGCGGTCTTTGGCCGTCGCGTGCTGGACTTTGATCCAGCCTTCGCTGATGCAGTATTCCTCAACGTCAAAGCGCTCTTTGTCGTTGAAAGTAATGCCAATGTCATGCTCGAACACGGCTGCCACGTGGTGCGGGCTGCGTGGGTCGATCGACAGATGGTCCGGGAGGTCTGGGCGGGTAGTATCGTTCATGGGGCAGGATTATACCGGAAGCCGTTACGGGGAGCCCATCGCGTGGGCTCCGGGCGGCGGCGTATCGGGTTCCTTTATGGCGATCCTGGCATCCGCTATACCGGCCAGGCGCGGTCGATGATGGTGCGCAGGGCGGCGCTGGCGGGCAGGGTGCCGTAGATGCGGCCGTGGGCGTGGTCGAAGCGGCTGGCGATGAAGGCGTCGGCCACCGCGCTCGGGGCGCGTTCGCGCAGCAGGCGGGCCTGGATCAGGGTGGCCAGTAGCTGCGCGTGGCGGCGGGCCTGGGCTTCCTGCAGGTATGGATCGGCGCTCGGCGCCAGCAGGGCGTCGAGGGCTGCGACGTGCGGGCGCAGCGCGGCATCGCCGGCGCAGCCCTGGCGCAGGTCGTCGCGCAGGGCCAGCATGGCCTCCGGCTCGCGGGCGATAGCGCGCAGCAGGTCGAGCGCCATGACGTTGCCGGAGCCTTCCCAGATCGACAGCACGGGCGTTTCGCGGTACAGGCGGCCCATCGGGCCTTCGTCCATGTAGCCGTTGCCGCCGAAGACTTCCATCGCTTCCGCCGACAGTTCGATCGAGCGCTTGGTGCTCCACAGTTTGCCGGCCGGGGTGACGATGCGCTGGTAGGCGCGCTCCAGCGGGCTGTCGTCGCGCTCGAACGCTTCGGCCATGCGCATCATGAGCTGGGTGGCGGCTTCGCTTTCCAGCGCCATGTCGGCCAGCACGTTCTGCATCAAGGGCTGTTCCACCAGCCGCTTGCCGAAGGCGTGGCGCTGGCGCGCGTGGTGGATGGCTTGCGTGACGCACTGGCGCATCAGGCTGGCCGCGCCCATCACGCAGTTCAGGCGGGTGATGTTGGCCATTTCGATAATGGTGGGGATGCCGCGCCCTTCCTTGCCGACCATGCGGCCCCAGGCGCCGTGGAATTCCACTTCGCTGCTGGCGTTGGAGCGGTTGCCGATCTTGTCCTTCAGGCGCTGGATCTGTACGGCGTTCTTGCTGCCGCCCGGCCGGTAGCGCGGCACAAAGAAGCAGGACAGGCCGCCGTCGCTGCGCGCCAGCACCAGGTGGGCGTCGCACATGGGGGCGGAGAAGAACCATTTGTGGCCGGTCAGCTGGTAGCCGCCTGCCACCGGCTCGGCGCGCGTGGTGTTGGTGCGCAGGTCGGAGCCGCCCTGTTTTTCGGTCATGCCCATGCCGACCAGGATGGAGTCCTTCTGTTCCAGCGGGATGTCGCGCGGGTCGTAGCGGCGCGAGAACAGCTTGGGCGCCAGTGCTTCGAACAGCTCCGGGTCCTGGCACAGGACGGGCACGCTGGCCAGCGTCATCGAGTGCGGGCATTGCGAGCCGGATTCGATCTGGTGGTGCATGGAGAAGGCGGCGGCGTAGGCGGCCCAGGCGCCGGGCCGGTCGTCGGCGAAGGGCTGGGTGATCATGCCGTGTTCGCGCGCCATGCGCATCATGCCGTGCCAGGACGGGTGGAATTCAACGCGGTCGATGCGGCGCCCCTGACGGTCGAAGGTGTGCAGTTCGGGTTTGTGGTGGTTGGCTTCTTCGGCCATGCGGAGGGTGGACTGGCTGCCGAGCAGGGCGCCGTAGGCTTCCAGTTCGGCTTCGTGGGCGCCGGCGCCGGCGCGGCAGACGCCTTCCTGCAGGGCGAGGTCGCTGGTGTACAGGTTGTAGCCGCTCAGTTCGCGGGTCAGGTTGTCCATCGTGCCTCCTTGATTATTGTGCAAGAAAGTGTAATGCTCGGCGCTTTCCCGGGTGTTCGGATTTTGACCATGCAGGCATCACTTCCCGCCGCGCCGAAGCGGCGAAAACCGACGCAGTCGCGCGCGCGTGCCACGGCACAGGCTATTGAGCAGGCGTTCGTGCAGCTTTTGGTGGAGAAGGGCTACGCGCAGGTGACGATCCGCCAGGTGCTGGCGCTGGCGGGCGTGGGGGCGGGGAGCTTTTATGAGTACTTCGCCAGCAAGGAGGCGCTGGCGGCGGTATGCATCCGTTTGCGTGTGCGGGCAATTGCGGAGGCGTTGCAGGCGGCTGTGCTGGCATCGGCGACGGCAAGCTTGCCGGAGCGGGTGGACGCTTTGCTGGCGGCGCAGCTGCAGGCGCCGCTGGCGGAACCCGAACAGTGGGCGGCCTTGTTTCACCTGGAACGGCAAGTGTCGAAACCGCAGGCGTTCAGGGAGCTGTATCGGGAGTTTGTCTTGCTCTGGGAGCGCGGGCTTGGCGCTGGCGGCGATTGGCCGGCCGGGGCGGCGTTGGGGGATGCTGCGTTTGCGGCGCATGCCATTGCGTATAGCCTGGTTTCCCAGACCTTGATGGCGCGCACTGAGCGGCCGGATGCGGCGGCTTTGCGCGCGCTGGTGCGGCAGGCGGTGCATGGTTATCTGTCGGTGGTGGCGCCGCGGGCCTATCGCGGTTGTTTGAACTTTTAGGGAGTCGGGGATGGCGAGCAGGAGGCAGATGTTGGGATTGGCGGCGGGCGCGTTCGCGGCTGGGGTGGCGGGCGTCGCAGGATCGGCGCGGGCGGCTGGCCAGGTGCCGGCGGCGTCGCCGGCCGCGCCGCTGGCGATTGGCGAGACGTTCACGCTGCATTCCACGGTGCTGGGCGAGACGCGCCGCATCAATGTGTATTCGGCGCGCGCCTGGGATGTGAAGCCGGACGCGCCGCTGCCGGTGCTGTTCATGCTGGATGGCGGTGTGGCGGAGGACTTCGTACACACGGCTGGCCTGCTGCAGGTGTCGGTGGCCAACCTGACCATGCGTTCCTTCATGCTGGTGGGGATGGAGAACACGGTGCGCCGGCGCGATATGACGGCGCCGACCGATAGTGCGGAGGACAAGAAAATCGCGCCCGTTGTCGGCGGCTCGGCGGCTTTCCGCCGCTTCATCCGGGAGGAGCTGATGCCGCTGGTGAAGTCGCGCTACAACACCACCGGCGAGACGGCCCTGATCGGCGAATCGCTGGCCGGCATGTTCGTGCTGGAGACGTTGCTGCACGCGCCGGAAATGTTCGACACCTTTATCGCCATCGACCCCACGCTGTGGTGGAACGACCGCCACATCCTGAAAACGGCGAGCGGCCTGCTCGGCGCGCGCCAACGCCTGGACAAGACCCTGTTCGTCGCCACCAGCGGCGAGAAGGGGCAGCCGGAACTTGCCAGGCAGCTGGAGGGCGCCTTGTCAGGCGTCAAGGTCGAGGGCTTGCGCTGGCAAATGGCGCCCATGCTGGACGAAACGCACATGACCATCGGCCACCCCGGCGCCATGCGCGCCTTCCGCGCGGTGTTCAAGCCGGCCGCGTGAACTGCGACTGCAGGAAGCTGGCGATTTTCTGCTGCGTGGTGGGCAGGTAGGGGATGTTCAGGTGGTCGGAATCGGGGATGATTTCGTCGTGGTGCAGGCAGGACAGCTTGCTCACCAGTTCATTGGTGTGCGAGTGCGGCACGATATCGTCGCTGGCGGCGCGCAGCACATAGGTCGGCGCCGCAACCAGGGTGGCATGCTTGACCGACTCAAAGCGGTGCTGCAGCAGCATCGAGATCGGCAGCGCCGGGAACTTGCGCTGCGCCAGCGCCAGGATCGAATCGTAAGGCGTGATCAGCACCGTGGCCTGCACCCGGCGCTGCATCGCCACCTGCACCGCCACGCCGGAACCCAGGCTGCGCCCGACCACGGCCACCCGCGTCGGATCGACTTTGTGGTGCTTGCATATCCAGTCCAGTTGCATGCAGGCGTCGGACACCAGCAGGTCCTCGCCCGGTTCGCCGTGCGATTCGCCGTAGCCGCGATAATTCAGGGCCAGCACCGCCATGCCGGGGAACAGGTTGCCGGCGTCGCGCACCAGCCACGACACTTCTTCCGAGCGCCCGCCGAAATACACCACGGCCGGCCGTATGCCTGGTTCGCGCGGCGTCATCAGCCATCCCGCCAGGCGCGTGCCGTCGCCGCCGCGCAGCACGATTGCGCGCGTGCGGTGGCCGCTGCTGCGCGGTTTTTCAACTTCGCGCTTGATGGTGGGATTGAACAGCAGCTTGCGCTGGCCGGCCATCAGCAAAGCCGTCAACCCGGCCCATGCAAAGCCAATAGCACCTGCGGTAGCTGCCATTTTGCGTGAATTGCTCATGAGGTCTAGTATGCTCCTAATGCTGAGTAAACTGCGTTAAGCAACGCACTAATGTCCGATTGCGGCAACACGCATTCGAAACTGCTTCTTATAAGGATAACCATGCCCACCATTGATCCGCGTGTCGATGAGTACATCGCCAACTCCGCCGAATTCGCGCAGCCCATCCTGGCCCATTTGCGCGGCGTGATCCATGCTGCCTGTCCGGAGGTGAAGGAGACCATCAAATGGAGCATGCCGAACTTTGAACACCATGGTTTGCTATGCAACTTTGCCAGCTTCAAGCAGCATTGCGCGTTCGGCTTCTGGAAGGGGGAGCTGCTTCTGGCGGGCGAGGACGACAAGGGCAAGGAGGCGATGGGCCAGTTCGGCCGCATTACATCGGTGCAGGACTTGCCGTCGAAGAAAGTGCTGACGGCCTATATCAAGAAGGCCATGAAGCTGAATGAGGAAGGCGTGAAAGTCGCGCGGCCCAAGGCGGCGCCGCGCGAGTTGCTGGTGCCGGACTATTTCATCGCGGCGCTGGAGGGCAATCCCGCCGCGTACGAAGTGTTCAACGGCTTTTCAACCAGCGCCAAACGCGATTACTGCGACTGGCTGACCGAGGCCACGCGCAACAAGCGCATGGCCCAGGCGGTCGAGTGGATTGCCGAGGGCAAGAAGCGGCACTGGAAGTACGAGAGCTGCTGAACGCCCCGGAACTCCCTTAGGGCATCACCATCAGCTGCAGGCCGGAGGCGCTGCCCGGCGCGCGGTACACGCGCTGGGTGGCTTTGACAAAGTCTTCCGGCTTGGCTTTGGGGATGCTGGTGAAGGTCTGCGGGTTCAGGTCCACCAGCGGGAACCAGCTGCTCTGCACATGCACCATGATGCGGTGGCCGCGGCGGAAGGTGTGCTGCACGTCGCCCAGCTGGTAGCTGAGCGGCTCCACCTTGCCGGGCACGAATGGCTCGGGCTTCTCAAAGCTGTTGCGGAACTTGCCGCGCAGCGGATTGCCGCGTACCAGCTGCTGGTAGCCGCCCATCTTCAGCGTAGGCGGGGCCACGTCGCGCGAGGTGGCTTCCTCCGCGTGCTCCGGATAGTCGGCCGGATAAACGTCGATCAGCTTGACCACGAAATCGCTGTCGCTGCCGGTGGTGGAGACGAACAGCTTGGGCGTGACCGGGCCGGCGATGGTCACATCCTCTTCCAGCACCTCGCTCTGGTACACCAGCACGTCGGGACGGCTGGACGCGAAGCGCTGGTCCGACACCATGTATTCGCGCGGCACCCCGGTGGCCGGGTAGCCGATGAAGGGCACCGGTTTGCGCGGGTCGCTCACGTATTCGTCGAAGGCGTTGGCTTGTGCCGGCTGCTGCCAGCTCAGGGTGCCGTTCGGGCCCAGGTACAGCATCCTGGCCCTGGCTGGCGCTGGCGGCCAGGCGCTGTACTGGCGCCAGACATTGGTGCCGGTTTCGAAGGTGTTGACGGCGGCAATCGGCTGCGCCGGCTTCACGCCTTTCAGCTGCTGCTCGAAGAAGGGGAACAGCAGCTTCTGGTTGAAATGCTCGCTGGTCTTGCTGTCGAACTGCACATGGCCCAGGCGCTTGCCGTCGCCGCCGGCCCAGCCGCCGTGCACCCACGGGCCGACCACCAGGCCGTTGAAAATGCCGGGATTGTGCTTGCCGATGGCGCGGTAGGTGGCGAAGGGGCCGGCCGGGTCTTCCGCGTCGAACCAGCCGCCCACGGTCAGCACGGCGGCTTTCACGTTCTTCAGGTGCGGCGCCAGGTTGCGCGTCTTCCAGAACTCGTCGTAGGTGTCGTGCTCGATGGTCGGCCTGAGGTAGGCTTGCTGCTTGGGCTCCAGGCCGGCCAGGATGTTCGACAGCGTCAGGCGCTGCAGGAAGTAGTCGTAGCCGCTGGTGGTGCCGTAATCGAAATCGGTCCAGGTCTTGGGCAGCGGGGTCGGGTTCTTTTCTTCCGTGAAGGAGGCGTAGAAGTCGTAGTTCGCTGCCAGCATGAAGGCGCCGCCGTGGTAGGAGTCGTCGCCCATGTACAGGTCGGTGATCGGCGCCTGCGGCGAGGCGGCTTTGATCGCCGGGTGCGAGTCGATGATGCTGGCCGCGGTGTAGAAGCCGGGGTAGCTGATACCGTGGATGCCGACCTTGCCGTTATTGTTGGCCACGTGCTTGAGCAGCCAGTCGACGGTGTCGTGCATGTCGCGGCTCTCGTTGCCTTCGCCCGGCTGGAGCTTGCTGTTGGCATGCGGCGTCATTTCCTGCCATTTGCCTTCCGACATATAGCGCCCGCGCACGTCCTGCCGCACGAAGATGTAGCCGGCGTCGCTGAAGTCGGCCGAGGGGCCGAGGCGGCGCGGGTAGAAGTCGACGCCGTAGCGCAGCTGGCCGTCGACGTTCACGCCTGCGCTGTAGGGCGTGCGTTCCACCAGGAAGGGGTAGCTCTTGCTGCTGTCCTTGGGCACGTAGACCGACGTGAACAGGCGCACGCCGTCGCGCATGGGGATGCGGAATTCGTACTTGGTGTAGGCGGCGCGCAGGTCCGGCTTGTCGTCAGGCGCCGCGTGGGCGGCGCCTGCAAAGGCCAGGGTCAGGGTCAGGGAAAAGGCGAGGGGTTGGAATGTGTCCAGCATGTCCTTGGCTATTTTTTAGAATCCTTGTCGAAGACGGGCCCGCGACTCATACAGGCGCAGGCTGGCTAATTTCCCGGCGTAGATCGCGGTCTCGCTGCGGGTGGTGCTGTTGTTCAGGGCCAGTGACATATGCTTGTCGGCCTCTTTCAGGTCGCCCAGGGCGAACGCCGCCTTGGCCAGCCCGAAGTGGAACTCGTGGTAGTAGGGCGCGCGCTGCACCTCGCGCACGAACATGGCGCGCGCCTTGCGGTAGTCGCCTTCTTGCATGGCTTGCTGGCCCTGGTTGAAGAAGTGGAAGGGCGGGTAGGGTTCCAGGCGTGCCAGCATGGCTTTGAAACGCGCCGCCTCTTCCAGCTTGCCTTGCGTCGTGGCCACTTCGGCCAGGTTGAACAGGATCACCGTATTGTTCGGGTCGTGGCGGTGCGCAAAACGCAGGGTTTGTTCGGCACGGTCGACGTCGCCGCGCCGCTGGTAGATGGTGGACAGGGTGTTATAGCCGAGCAGGAAGGTGTTGTCGTACTCGATGGCGGAACGGGCCCACCAGTAAGCCTCGTCCAGTTTGCCCTGCACCAGGTTCTCGGCGGCGCGGTTGTTCATGAACAGGGCCACGATGGCGCGCTGCGAAATCTCCTCGGTCGGCATCATTTCCGCGTCCGGCGGCGGCAGGAAATCGATCGTCACGGAGTGCTTGCTGTCCATCAGGTTATAGACGTGGCTGGCGGCCTTGGTCAGCACCAGGTTGACGTGGCCGCTGCTGAAATACAGCGAGCCGCTGCGGCTCCAGGTGTCTTCGCTGGTGACGCGCTGGAATTTGACCTTCAAGCCCAGCTCCTGCGCGAAGGCGGCGGTCATGATCACCAGGGACAGGCAGTTGCCGGAGCGCGCGTCGAAGGCCTGGGCCGCGGTGCGCGTCAATTCGGAGTCGTACTCCAGGCGCAGCTGGTCGCGCTGGTAGAGCGCCGCGATCAGCGCCTGGTGCAGGTCGTTGGTGGGGCGGTGGCTTTGCATGATCTTGCCGACGTAGGCCTTCATTTCCGGCGTCAGGGCGAAGATCTGCTCCGGCGCCATGATGGTGTCCGGCTTGGGGAATGCGCTGTCGTTGAACAGCGCGCGTTCCACCGCGATGGGCGGCGCGGACGGCGCGCTGGCGCAACCGGCCAGCAGCGCGGCGAAAATCAATGTTGACAGTAGTTTCATGGCGGCGTCTCCTCCCCCTATATGAAACTAGTATGTGCGCGTCTCAGGGGGCTGTCAATTCAACCGTAACGTCCTCGATGCCGAGGGTGGCCAGGGCGTCGCGCAGGTCGTCGATCTGCGCCTCCACGTCATCGCCGACGTCGAGCCGGCGGTCGGCGTGCGCCAGTTCGCCGCTGCTGCCGAGCAGCTGCACCCCAAGGGCCGCGTCCTCCTCGCCTTCCACCAGGGTGATGACGGCGCGCGCGCCGCCATCGGCCGCCAGCGCGGCGCCGAAATCGGCCATCATGGCCAGCATCCAGTGTTCGGAGCGGCCTTGCTGCAGCGCGCCGTAGAACAGGTCCTGGTACAGGAAGTTGATGCGCAGGGCCGGGGCCTGGGCGGCGCAGGCCAGGCAGCGCTGCAGCAGCGGCGTGGCCGACACGGTCCAGTCCTGGTAGCGCTGCATGCGCGCCGCGAACCAGGCGTCCTGCTTCTTGCCGGCCGGCGGCACGCTGTAGAACGGGTCGTCGGCGCGCTTCAGCGCGAAGCCGAGCAGGAAGCGCAGCTCCACCGCCTCGTCGGCGGCGCCGAAGGAGGCGGGCTGCCAGCCGGCGATGCTGCGCAGCAGGGCGGGCGCGTCGGCTACTTTCTTGTCCAGCAGGGCGGCCGCCGCCTCGTTCACCATGGCGTTGAGCTGGCTGGGGCGGATGGCGTCCATCTCGGCCAGGTCGTAGGCGTGCTGCACCAGCACCACCTTGGCTTTCGGGCCTTCCAGGCCGGCGCTGGTGAAGCTGTCCAGCAGGGCGGCGTAGGCGGCCTCGTCCTGGAAGCCGTCGGCTTCGCGCAGGCCGCCCTGGCTGTGCACGAAGAGCGGAATGGCGAAGGCGTTGATTTCCATTTCCGGGCCGTCGCCCTTGCGCAGCAGGACGGTGCCGGCGTCCTCCTCCACGGTTTCCTTCAGCAGGCGGTAGGCTTCCACGTCTTCACCGCGCGCCAGTTCGATGGCGCCGAACAGCACGGCGTCTTTGCCTTGGCGCAGGTAGCGGCGCACCGCGTGGCGCAGCTCAGGTTCCTGCGCCAGCGCCAGGCTGCACAGTTCCTGGCTCAGGGTTTCTTCTTTGTCGAGGGTGGGGGCGGGCGATTTGCGGGGGGCTGGGCGCTTGTTCTTTTGCATTCGGCTCAGTGGCGTTCAGGGTTGAGGGTTCAGGGTTCGATATGGAAGGTTTCGTGCAGCTCGTCCAGCAGGTCGGCGCTTTCATCCTCGTTCAGGCCGAGGTGGCGGCAGGCGGCCGCGCCGCCTTTTTCCCACTCCAGCGATGCGCTGTTGCCGTGGTAGCGCTGGATGGCGCGTTCGGCCAGCACGGCGCCGGCGACCAGCGAGCGGATGGCGTCGTCGGTGGCGTCGTCGCACAGCACCTCGTAGTCGTGGTGGTGCAGGATGGACCAGGACACGTCCGGCGACAAGCCCCAGTTGCGCGCCAGCAGGCAGCCGATGGCGGCATGGTTGGTGCTGTGGCGCGCGTCTTCAATCTCGGTGAACTTGCGCGCGGCGCTGCCATTGCACAGGTCCAGCGTTTGCTGGTAGTCGGCGAAACGGTCCAGCAGGATCGGGATGCCGATGTCGCAGAACAGGCCAAAGGTGTGGGCGATGTCGGGCGGCGCCAGGCGCAGCTTGCGCGAGATGAAGACCAGGGCCTGGGCGCGGCAGGACGACACTTCCCAGAACTGGTTGAGGGCGGCGTTGCCGCCGCCGACGGTCTCGCGCACCAGGATGCCAGTCAGCATGGCGGCGCACTGGTTGATGCCGAGGAAGTTGATCGCTTGTTCGACCGATTTGGCCTTGCGCGCGGCGCCGTAGAACGGCGAGTTGGCCAGCTTGAGCAGGGCGCCCGACATGCCGACGTCGTTGCCGATGATGCGCGCGATGGCGCGCGGCGACGGGTCTTCCTGCGCCAGTTCGCGCTGCAGGTCGACCAGCAGGCTGGGACGCGGGGGGATGCGGATGGAGCGCAACAGCGCGTCTTCTGCGGTCGTGTTTTCTGCCGGGAGCCGGGCTGCTGCTGTTGTCATTTTGCTTCGTGGGTTGTTCTGCTGAGGCGGGCTTCGCCATTATCGCCTGTTTTTCCGGCTTTGCCCGGGGCGCGGGTGAGTTTTTTTTCATGCCGAAATGGCAGCATTGCTACAATCCGTAGCATGTCTTGTCACATCCTGGCCGGTATCGATTTCAGCGCGCCATCGCCGCAGGTGGCGCGGCGCCTGATCGGCGTCACCTTGCTCGTCAATGGCGTGGGCGGCCGCATTGTCGAGGTCGAGGCCTATGACCGCGAGGATCCGGCCTCGCATAGCTTTTCCGGCCAGACGGCGCGCAACTTCGCCATGTTCGGGCCGCCGGGCCATGCCTATGTCTACCTGTCGCACGGCATCCACTGGTGCCTGAACCTGGTGTGCCGCGAGGAAGGGCACGGGGCCGGGGTGCTGATCCGCGCGCTCGAGCCGCTGGCCGGGCTGGAGCAGATGGCGGCGCGGCGCGGGTTGGCCGAGGCGCGCCTGCTGTGTTCCGGGCCGGGGCGGCTGGGGCAGGCGCTGGGGGTGACGCGCGAACTGAATGCCATGGCGCTGGACGCGGCGCCGTTTGAACTGCTGCCGCGCAAGGGGCGGGTGCAGGTGGCGGTCGGGCCGCGCATCGGCATTTCCAAGGCGGTCGAGGTGCCGTGGCGCTTTGGCCTGGCCGGCTCGCCCTACCTCAGCCGGCCGTTCCGCTAGGCTCGCCCCGGCGGCCCTCATCACCTTCTGCCGCCAGCGCGTCAGCGCCGCGCGCCGCGCATCGCGCTTTGCGCCGTCCGCCGCCCGGCACGCGCCGGGACGTCGCCAGTGCCGCCCGGCGCGCGCCATGCGTCGGCGCTTTTGCTGTTGGCGGCCGCCGCCAAAGGCGCGGGCGCAACGAGGCTGGCGGGCGCGCCATCGGTCTCAAGCTGGAACACGGCCACGGCCTGCGCCAGGCCGGCCGCCTGCTCCTGCAGGCTGGCCGCCGCCGCTGCCGCCTGCTCCACCAGCGCCGCGTTCTGCTGCGTCACATCGTCGATCTGCGCCACCGCCTGGTTGACCTCCATGATCCCGCGCGCCTGCTCGGCGCTGGCCTCGCTGATGCGCTGGATGATGCGCCCCACCTGCCGCACCGCCGCCACGATATCGCCCATGCTGCCGCCGGCCACGCCGACCGATCCGGCGCCGCTGTCGATGGTGGCGACCGAAGCGCTGATCAGCGCCTTGATCTCGTGCGCCGCCGTGGCGCTGCGCTGCGCCAGGGTGCGCACCTCCGCCGCCACGACCGCGAAACCGCGCCCCTGCTCGCCCGCGCGCGCCGCTTCCACCGCCGCGTTCAGGGCCAGGATATTGGTCTGGAACGCAATGCCGTCGATCACGCCGATGATCTCCACGATCTTGCGCGAGGAAGCGCGGATCGCCTCCATGGTCTGCACCGCCTGCGCCACCGCCGTGCCGCCGCGCGCGGCCAGCTGGTTGGCGTTGTCGGCCAGTTGGCAGGCCTCGCGCGCATGTTCGGCATTGCCGCGCACCGCCGAAGCCAGGGCATCGACCGCGCTGGCGGTTTCCTGCAGCGAACTGGCCTGCAGCTCGGTGCGCGCCGACAAGTCCATATTGCCGGTGGCGATTTCGCGCGAGGCCAGGTCGATCTGCTGCACCGCGCCGCGGATGGCGCCGATGGTGCCGTTCAATTGCGCCACGCTGCTGTCGAGCGCGCGCGCGGTGTCGGCGATTTCATCGCGCCCGCGCGCCGGCGGACGCGGCGCCAGCTGGCCCGCCGCCAGGCAGCGCACGCCCTCGCCAATGGCGTGGATGTCGCGCAGCAGCGCGCGCCGCACCAGCATCGACACCGCCAGCGACAAGGCCACCGACAGCAGCAGCAGGCCCGCCATGGTCATGCCCAGCCGGCGGAACTCCTGGCGCGCCTGGGCATAGGCCGCCTCGCTCAGCGATTTTTCCAGCGCCGCCAGCTGCGCCAGCTGCAGGTCCAGCGCCGCGAACTGGCGCTCGGCCTTGGCCATGGCGTTGGTGGCGATGGACTGGTCCACCGCCGCCAGCTCCATGGTTTCCTGCACTGCCTTGCGGTAGGTGGCCAGGGCCTGCCGCGAGCCGGCCAGCAAGCCTTGTTCATCGGCCTCGGCGCCGCTGGCCAGTTGCTCCAGCCGGCCGCCGACCGCGCCGTGGCGGTTGCGGATCTGGGCCGCCAGCGCATCCAGCCGCGCCTGCGCGAAGCTGCCGTTGATCCAGGCCAGCAGCTGGTAGATGTTGGCATGCGCCATGCGCGCCTCGCCTGCCACGTCGGCCACGGCCTGCAGGCGTGCCGCGCGCAGCTGCACCAGGTTCTCCATCGATGCGTTCTGCCGCACCATGCCGAACCAGGCGCAGGCTGCTGTCGCCAGCAGCAGCGCCAGTACCACGCCCGGCGCCAGCAGCAGCTTCGGTCCAATCCGCAGTCGGTTCAGCATGGCACCCCCTATTTTTTGTAAATGCCGGCTTCCAGCACGGCGTCGCCGACGCGCAGGATATAGGTGGTTTTCGGCTCGATCTTGCCGGTGGTGGGGTTCTTGTACATGTAGTCGACCCAGCCCTTGCCCTTTTTCGCGGCCAGCTCGATGATCTCGCGCCGGTACTTTTTGCCGCTGGCGTCCGGCACGTCGGTCAGGTCCTTGCCGACGATGGTGGGATTGACCGGATGCGCCAGCACGATGCCGCTGGCCAGGTCGCGGATATCGACGTACAGCGCGCCCTGGATGAAGTCCGGGTCCTTGGCCGCGACCTTCTCGATGAACTTGTCCTTGCCGTGCTGCTTGATGTAGGCGGCGCCTTTTTCCACCATGGCGATGGCGTCTTTCTCGGTCGGTTCGTTGCTGGCATGCGCGGCGGCCATGGCCAGCACGATCAATGGTGCACTCAGGATGCGTTTCATTGCCGGACTCCTTGGTGGGGGATGGAGATGCCAATGTACTTCCGCGCGCGCAGGCGGGAATTGCGCAAACGCAAGCTCGTAGGATTTTTCCGGGCAAGTATTGAGATACGGCAATAGGCGCTTTCCGAACCGGACCATCATGAAGTCCTAGCCCACCCCTTCAGGAGTACGCCATGAGCGCCGCTGCCCAGCCCACGATCCAGCCCAAGTTCAAGCCCTACACCCGCCAGACCATTCGCCAGGCCCCGCAGTGGGACTTGCTGGCGCCGGAGCAGCAGGAGGCGGTGCAGGTGCTGTCGCACGTGCTGCCGTTCCGCACCAACCAATACGTGCTGGACCAGTTGATCGACTGGTCGAATATCCCCGACGACCCGATCTACCGGCTGGTGTTCCCGCACCGCGACATGCTGCCCGCGCACGAGTACTGGCAGCTGCGCGACCTGCTGCTGGTGAAGCAGGATGAGGCGGCGGCGCAGCAGCTGGTGCGGCAGATCCGCCTGCGCATGAATCCCCACCCGGCCGGGCAGATGACGCACAACGTGCCGCGCGTGAACGATGCGCCGCTCAAGGGTTTGCAGCACAAGTACAAGGAGACGGTGTTGTTCTTCCCCAGCGCCGGCCAGACCTGCCACGCCTACTGCACCTTCTGCTTCCGCTGGCCGCAGTTTGTCGGCATGGACGATATGAAGTTCGATGCGCGCGAAACGGGCGAGCTGGTGGCGTACCTGAAAGCGCACCGCGACGTGACGGATGTGCTGATCACGGGCGGCGACCCGCTGATCATGAACACGCGCTCGCTGGAGGAGATCATCGCGCCCTTGCTGGGCGCGGGGCTGGAGCATATCCAGAACATCCGCATCGGCACCAAGTCGGTGTCGTACTGGCCGCAGCGTTTTGTCAGCGACCGCGATGCGGACGATCTGCTGCGCCTGTTCGAGCGGGTGGTGGCGGCGGGCAAGAACATGGCGGTCATGGGGCACTACAACCATGCGGTGGAGCTGCGGCAGGTGGTGGCGCAGCAGGCGGTCAAACGCATTGTGGGCACCGGCGCGACCTTGCGCATGCAGGGGCCGTTGATCCGGCATATCAATGAAGACCCGGCCAGCTGGGCCGAGCTGTGGCGCACCGGGGTGCGGCTGGGGGCGATTCCGTACTACATGTTCGTGGAGCGCGATACGGGACCGCGCGAGTACTTCCAGCTGCCGCTGGCGCGCGCGCACGAGGTGTTCCAGCAGGCGTACCAGATGGTGTCGGGACTGGCGCGCACGGTGCGCGGGCCTTCCATGAGCGCCTTTCCGGGCAAGGTAGTGATCGACGGGGTGGCGCAGATTGGCGGGGAGAAGGTGTTCGCCTTGCAGTTCCTGCAGGCGCGCAATGCGGATTGGGTGCGTAAGCCGTTTTATGCCAAGTACGATCCGGCGGCGACCTGGTTCGACCAGTTGCGGCCCGCCTTCGGGCGCGAAAAGTTCTTCTTCGAGGAGGAGGGACAGGGCATGCCGGAGGCCGGCCACGGGCCGCAGGTGACGGCGCTGCCGCGCCGCGTGATTCCGCTGGTGGCCTGAGGCCGCGCCATGCCTGCGTCAGCGTCCCGACCCGCAAGCAGCGGGCCGCCCGCCGCGCCCGCGCATGCGGACGGCGAGATCCACGCCGCGCTGGCGGTGTCGGTGCCGGTGCGCGGCGACTGGCGCGGGCGCTGGCTGGCGGCGCCGGGGCGCTGGTGGCGCGGGCGGGAGCGGGTGCCGGGCAGCCTGTCCGGGCCGGCCGCGCTGCTGCTGGTCTTCATCCCCTTCGCGCTGGGCCACTACCTTTCCTGGCTGCTGCGCAGCGTGAACGCCATGCTGGCGCCGCAGCTGGTGGCGCAGGCGGGACTGACATCGGCCGAACTGGGTCTGCTCACCAGCACCTACTTCCTCGCCTTCGCGCTGGCGCAACTGCCGGTCGGCATGGCGCTGGACCGCTACGGGCCGCGCCGCGTGCAATGCTGCCTGCTGCTGGTAGCCGCGCTCGGCACGCTGGCCTTCGCCGGCAGCCGCGACTTCGCCGGCATGGCGGTGGCGCGCGCCCTGATGGGGCTGGGCCTTGCGGGCTGCTTCATGGCCGCCATCAAAGCGCTCACCACCTGGCTGCCCGCGCACAAGACGCCCTCGGTGCAAGGCTACCTGATCGCCGCCGGCGGCCTGGGCGCCGCCACCGCCACCTTGCCGGTGCGCCTGGCCCTGCACCACACCAGCTGGCAGTGGCTGATGATCGCTCTGGCCGCCTGCTGCATCGCGGTGGCGCTGCTGGTGCTGCTGCTCGCCCCCACGCCGCCGGCCGCCGCGCCGCGCCCCTTCAGCCGCGGCGCGCTGGCGCAAACCTTCGCCCACCCGGTGTTCCGCGAAACCGCGCTGCTGGTGCTGCTGCCGCATACCGTCTTTTTCGGCGTGCAGGGCCTGTGGGTCGCGCGCTGGATGGCCGACGTGCCGCGCTACGGCGAGGAAGCCATCGCCTGGCTGCTCTACCTTGGCATGGCGGCCGTGATCTTCGGCTCGATCGCGGTCGGCATGCTGGGTGAATGGGCCGCCCGGCGCGGTTGGCGCGCGCTCGATGTGGCGGCCGGCGGCGTGCTGCTGTTCGTGCTGCTGCAAGGCGCGTTTGCCAGCGGCTGGCGCCCGGCGCAGCAAATGCTGCCGGTGCTGTTCATGCTGGTCGGCTGCATCACCGGCATGGAATACTCGATCATCGCGCAAGCCATGCCGCCAGCATTGACGGGGCGCGCTTCCACTTGCCTGAACCTTTTGATCTTCGCCGGCGCCTTCGCGGTGCAGGCCGGATTCGGGCAGGTGCTCGGCTTGTGGCCGGCCTCGCCGCAGGGCCATTATCCTGCCGTTGCCTACCAATGCGCCTTCGGCTTGCTGCTGCTGATCCAGTTGCCGGGCCTGTGCCGCTACCTGCTCCGACGCTTCCGGTAAAATATCGCCTTCAACAAGAAGGAAGATGAAATGAAACTGGTTCGTTATGGCCGTATCGGCAAAGAAAAACCCGGCCTGATCGATGAATTCGGCAAGCTGCGCGACCTGTCCGCTGAGATCGGCGACTTCGACGGCGACAACCTGTCCGACAAGGTGCTGCGCAAGCTGGCCAAGATCGATCCCGAAACCCTGCCCGTGGTGCGCGGCAATCCGCGCTTCGGCGTGCCGGTGGCCAGGGTGGGCAAGTTCATCGGCGTGGGCCTGAACTACGCCGACCACGCGGCGGAAGCGGGCCTGCCGATTCCGGCGGAACCGATCATC
Organism: Pseudoduganella guangdongensis; assembly: GCF_009857475.1. Lineage (GTDB taxonomy): Bacteria > Pseudomonadota > Gammaproteobacteria > Burkholderiales > Burkholderiaceae_D > Rugamonas > Rugamonas guangdongensis. The sequence continues at coordinate 418,859 of NZ_WWCJ01000001.1, forward strand.
TTCATGAAGGCCATCACCTGCCTGTCCGGCGCGGACGACCCGATCATGCTGCCGAAAGGCTCGAAGAAGACCGATTGGGAAGTGGAGCTGGGCGTGGTGATCGGCACCCGCGCGCGCAATGTCAGCGAGAAGGACGCGGAGAAGCATATCGCCGGCTACTGCGTGGTGAACGACGTGTCCGAGCGCGAGTTCCAACTGGAGAAGGGCGGCACCTGGGACAAGGGCAAGGGTTGCGACACTTTCGGTCCGGTCGGCCCGTGGCTGGTGACGCGCGACGAGGTGTGGGATGTGAATAAGCTTGACCTGTACCTGGAAGTGAACGACAAGCGCATGCAGACCGGCTGCACCGAGACCATGATCTTCAAGGTGCCGCAGCTGGTGGCTTACATCTCGCGCTTTATGACGCTGGAGCCGGGCGATATCATCGCCACCGGCACCCCGCCCGGGGTCGGCATGGCGCGCAAGCGTTACCTGAAGAAGGGCGACTTTGTGCGCCTTGGCATCGCCGGCTTGGGCGAGCAGCAGCAGGATGTGATCGGGTACCAGGAGTTTTAACCTGGCCGCACGCGCGCCAGCGCCCGCTCCAAGCCATCGGCCAGGCGCGCCACGATCTGCTGCAAATCCGCCTCCGTCGCAATAAACGGCGGCGCCAGCAGCACATGGTCGCCGCGCCGGCCGTCGATGGTGCCGCCCATCGGGTACACCATCAGCCCGCACTCCAGGCAGGCCTCCTTCACCGCCGCATGCACTTGCAAGTCGGGATCGAAAGGACGCTTGCCGTCCCGCTCCTGCACCAGCTCCAACGCCAGCAGCATGCCGCGCCCGCGGATGTCCCCCACATGCGGATGCATGGCGAATGCCTCGCGCAGCATGCGCCGGAAAGCCGCGCCGCGCACCGTCACCGCCCCCAGCAGGCAATCGCGCCGGATCACCTTCTGCACTGCGAGCGCCGCCGCCGCCGCCACCGGGTGGCCGACATAGGTATGCCCATGCTGGAACACCCCGCTGCCCGCGCGCAGGCGCTGCACCACATGGTCGCGCGCGATGACCGCGCCGATCGGCTGGTAGCCCGCGCCCAGGCCCTTGCCCAGCGCCACCAGGTCCGGCACCACGCCGTCCTGCTCGAACGCGTACAGGGTGCCGGTGCGCCCCATGCCGCACATGACTTCATCGGCGATCATCAGGATGCCGTACTTGTCGCATAGCGCGCGCACGCCCTTGAAGTAGCCGGGCGTGGGCGGCACCGCGCCGCTGGTGGCGCCCACCACCGTCTCGGCGCAAAAGCCGATCACATGCTGCGGCCCCAGGTCGATGATCTTGGTTTCCAGCTCCTGCAGCAGGTTGGCGGTGTATTCATGCACGTCCTGCCCGGCGCGCCGCTCGCGGTATTCGAAGCAGGGCGAGACGCGCGCCACGTCCATCAGCAGCGGCTCGAAATGGCGGCGCCTGTACTCGTTGCCGCCCAGGGCCAGCGCGCCCAGCGTGTTGCCGTGGTAGCTCTGGCGGCGCGCGATGAAGACGCGCCGCTGCGTTTCGCCGTTCTCCACAAAATACTGGCGCGCCAGTTTGAGCGCCGCCTCGACCGCCTCCGAGCCGCCCGATACCAGGTAGGCATGGTTCAAGTCGCCCGGCGCATCCTGCGCCAGCCGGTCGCCCAGTTCCTCCGCCACCTCGGTGGTGAAGAAGGAGGTGTGCGCGTAGGCCGCCACTTTCAATTGCGCCTGCATGGCGGCCAGCACGTCCGGGTGGCCGTGGCCCAGCGAGGAGACGGCGGCGCCGCCGCTGGCATCCAGGTAGGTGTTGCCGGCGCTGTCGCGCACTTGCAGGCCGAAGGCGCAGACCGCGACCGGCGGCGTGCGGCGCAGGTCGCGGTGGATCAGGTGGGTGGGGTGGTGCATGGCGGCTCCTCGCTGATTGGTGGTTCAGCGACATTAGCGCGCACCTTGCGCCGGCGTTTTGATTTTTGTCGCATCCTGTGCGACCATCGGCCGTCATGAAAGAGCGACTTGGCCCGATTCCTGTGGTGGAAATGACGCCCGAGCAGCGCGCCGCCGCGCAGGCCGTGATCGACGGCCCGCGCGGCGCCTTATACGGGCCGTTCGTGCCGTTGCTGCGCAGCCCGGAGCTGATGTCCAGCGCGCAGCGCATGGGCGAATACCTGCGCTACCGCAGCGCGCTCGGCACCCGCCTGTCGGAGCTGGCCATCCTGGTCACGGCGCGCCAATGGGACCAGCAGGTGGAGTGGGCCATCCATGCCCCGATCGCGGCGCAGGAGGGCATTGCGCCAGCGGCCATCGACGCCATCGCCCAGCGCCGCGCGCCAGGCGGGCTGGCGCAAGACGAACAGGCGGTCTACGATTTTTGCATGGAGCTGCACACGCACAAGCGCGTCAGCGACGCCACCTGGCAGCGCGCCGTGGCGCTATTCGGAGAACACGGCGTGACCGACCTGGTGGGCCTGAACGGCTACTACACCTTGCTGGCCATGGTGATGAATGCGACGCAGTCGGCGCCGCCCGCATCGACGGCGGCGCCGCTGCCGTAGCCTTCGGGGCGTTTACAGGTTGCGCCCGATCCACTGCAGCATATCGTGCCAGATGCGGCGCACCTCGGCATCCGGCGGCATGGCCAGTGCATGCGGCAGTTCGATCGTGATCACCGGCACCTGCTTGTGGCGCCCGCTGTAGTTGCCGAGCGAGCCGGGATACACGCCGACGCTGCGGTACACCAGGCGCCCGAACTTGCTGGGCGGGTCGATATGACCGTCGAAATCGAGCACGCCGAACGGCGCATGGACCGACACGATCAGGTCGGGACGGAAGCGTTCGATAGTGTCGTTGATCCAGCGGCTTTCCGGCTCCGACAGCGGTTTCTTGCCGGGGTAGCGGCGCGGGTCGCTGCGCGTCACCTTGGCCCAGTAGCGTGGCGCCTCCTGCTGCCAGCCGGGCGTGGGGAAGTTGCGGTTCAGGTCCACGCCGCGCGCGTTCACCCGTTGCGGCCTGGCGGCCAGCAGGCCGTCCGGATTGAGCAGCGGCGCCACCTTCCAGTGCATGGCCTGCGCGGCCGGCGTGTCCATCTGCTTGAGCCATTCGAACACCAGGGCGGAGGCGGTCAGCTCGTCGCCGTGGATGCCGCCCAGCAGCAGCACGCGCGGCGCGTCGGCCTTGGCCGGTGCGATGTCGCGCTCCAGGATCGGGAAGCCGCGGTGCGATTTGACGCCGCTCGGCGCCAACGCGCTCTGGCGGCATTCGGCGGCCGAGATATTGGGCAGGCGCGTGGCCAGCCGGTCGCACCAGGGCGCTTCCTGGGCCGGCTGGGGCGCGGCACCGGCGAGCGGCAGGCTGCTTGCCAGCAGGGCGGCGGCCAGCAACCGGCACCTTGGCGTGGTGGTTTTTTTGCGGATCATCCGGCTATTATGGATTGCGCCAGCGGGAAAACCATAAAAATTAATTTGCACACTAACGATTTGTGCGCTATATTTCAGTCATGCGCTTAGCGCGCTAACCATTAACGTACAAACCATAAGGAATGAAGCCATGAAATCGACCATCAAATCCGCCCTGTTCGCAGCTTCCCTGATCGCCGGTGCCGCCCTGGTGCCCGCCCATGCCGCCGAAGACACCACCGTGGTGCTGGTGCACGGCGCCTTCGCCGACGGCTCGGCCTGGAACAAGGTGATCCCACTGCTGCAAAAGCAGGGCGTGAAAGTGGTGTCGGTGCAGAACCCGCTGACCTCGCTGGCGGACGACGTGGCCTTTGCGCAGCGCGTGATCGACACCCAGACCGGCAAGGTGGTGCTGGTGGGCCACTCCTGGGGCGGCGCCGTGATCACTCAGGCCGGCAGCAGCGACAAGGTCAAGGCGCTGGTGTATGTGGCGGCATTCGCGCCGTCGGAAGGCGAGGTGATTGGCGAAGTGGGCAAGGACTTCCCGCTGCCGCCGGGTATCGCCAGCCTGAAGCCGGACGCGAATGGCTTCATCTACCTGTCGCCGGAATCGATGGCGGTCAATTTTGCGCAGGACCTGAAGCCGGCCGAGCATCGCCTGATGAGCGCGACCCAGGGTCCGATCAAGGCCAGCGCCTTCGGCGACAAGGTGACTTACGCGGCGTGGAAGAACAAGCCTAGCTACTACATCGTGGCCGACAAGGACCGCATGATCGACCCGGGTCTGCAAAAAGCCTTCGCCGCCAAGCTGGGCGCGACCACCACCACCCTGGCGGCCAGCCACGTGCCGATGGCGTCGCAGCCGGAGGCGGTGGCCAAGGTGATCCTGGCCGCAGCCAAGCGTTGAGCATGGGAGGGCGTGTTAAAGTACGCGCCATGGAAAACCGCACGCCCCCCACGCTGGACCAGCACCTTTGCTTCAAGCTGTATTCGACTTCGCTGAAGATGACGCAGTTGTATAAGCCGCTGCTGGCGCCCCTCAACCTGACTTATCCGCAGTACCTGGTGATGGTGGTGCTGTGGGAGGAGGAGGGGTTGGGCATTAAAGGTGTGGCCGAGCGGCTGCAGCAGGATCCGGGCTCGATCACGCCGCTGGTCAAGCGGCTGGAAGCGGAGGGCTATGTTACGCGCGGGCGTTCGCCGGAGGATGAGCGTAACCTGGTGCTGACGTTGACCGACAAAGGACGCGCATTGCGTGCCGAGGGCTTGAAGGTGAGCGAGCAAATCGCCCATGCCTGCGCGATTTCGGTGGCCGATGTGGAAGGATTGGCGGCGGGGCTGGCTAAGCTAAACGGCAACCTGCAAACCCGGTAAACCGGGGTACGGCCCAAGGGCCGGACCCCGCCTCGCGGCCATCCGGCTCGGGTCAGACCTGGCTTTGCCGGGGTTTACAGCAGCACTTTCTTCAGCCAAGCCGAAACATCCCGCACCTCCTCCGCACAAGCCGAGTGCTGCATCGGATACTCATGCCACTCGATCTTGTAGCCCAGCTGCGCCAGCAGGTCGCGCGAAGCGGTCGCGCGGCCGAACGGAATCACCGGGTCCATCGTGCCGTGCACCATAAAAATCGGCGTCTCCTGGTTCGCAGGGTGGCGCTCAGCGGCCACCTTATCCGCCAGCGGCACATAGCCGGACAAGCACATCAAGCCCGCCAGCTTCTGCGAATAGCGCAAGCCCGCCTGCAAGGTCATGGCACAGCCCTGCGAGAAACCGCCCAGCACAATGCGGTGCGCCGGCACGCCGCGCGCGATCTCGCGCTCGATCAGCGCCTCGACCAGGATCTGCGACTCGCGCAAGCCCTTCTCATCCTCCTGGCGGCCCAGGTCCGTGTGCACAATGTCGTACCAAGAACGCATGACATAGCCGCCGTTAATGGTGACCGGCATCTGGTTCGCATGCGGGAAGATAAAGCGGATGCCCGGCAGGCCTTGCAGGTCCAGCTCATTGACGATCGGCGCCCAGCCCTCGCCGCTGTCGCCCAGGCCGTGCATCCAGATCACGGAAACTTGCGGGTTCGGCGCGGTATCGATGACGATGGAGTCGAGCAGGTGGGTCATGCGTTGTCCTTCTTGCGGATGGCGGATTTGGGGCGGAATGCCTTGCACACCGCGTCATGGGTTTCAGCGTACGGGCCGCCGATCAGGTCGATGCAGTAAGGCACGGCGGCGAACACGCCGCCGACGATCTGCTTGCCGTCGGCATCCTTCAGCCCTTCCAGCGTTTCCTTGATGGCTTTCGGCTGGCCCGGCAGGTTGATCACCAGCGCCGCGTGATCAGGCGTTTCGCGGATCACAGCCACCTGACGCGACAGGATGGCGGTCGGCACAAACGCCAGGCTGACCTGGCGCATCTGCTCGCCGAAGCCCGGCATTTCCTTGGTGGCGATGGCCAGCGTGGCCTCTGGCGTGACATCGCGCCGCGCCGGGCCGGTGCCGCCGGTGGTCAGCACCAGATGGCAGCGCACGTTGTCGACCAGGTCCACCAGGGTGGACTCGATCTGCGCCCGTTCATCGGGGATCAGGCGGGTTTCAAAGCGCACCGGGGTGGCCAATGCGCTGCGCAGCCATTCTTCCAGCGCCGGGATGCCCTGGTCCTGGTACACGCCGCCGCTGGCGCGGTCGGAAACCGAGACCAGGCCAACCAGCAGCGTATCCTCACTCATCGTCTTCGCCTTCCGGCGCGTCGACGTCGACGTCCTCGCCCGGCGATGGGGCGGAGGCGGCGGCCTTGTTCAAATCCTTCAGGATCTGGAAGATTTCGCGGTAAGCCTTGGGCGGCTTGTTCTCGGCCTGCTCCTTGCGCGCGTTGCGGATCAGGGTGCGCAGGTGCTGCACGTCCAGGTGCGGCGCTTCTTCCAGCAGGGCGGTCAGGGCCTTGTCGTCGGCCAGCAGCTTGTCGCGGCGGCGTTCCAGCGCGTGCAGCGCTGCGGTATCGGCCTTGGAGGCGCCCTTCCAGCCTTCGATGGTGCGCTTGATGATCGCCACTTCCTCTTCGCTCAGGGTGCGCATCTTCTTGCCGATGAACTGCATCTGGCGGCGGCGGCCTTCGTGGTTGTTGATATTTTGGCATTCCAAAATAACATCACGCACATCTTCCGGCATCGGCACGCGCTTGACGCGGTCGCGCGGCGCTTCAACCAGTTCCTTGCCCAGCGCTTGCAGGGCGTCGGACTGGCGTTTCAGCTCGGTTTTAGAAGGGCGGTCGTATTCTTGTTCGAACTCGTTGGACTGGAAGCCAACAGAGCCGCGGTTTGGATTAGGCATGATAGAGCGAGGAAATCGGTAAACGGCTGCTATGATAACTGTTTTAACGCTACGACCCCTAAAAAGACCCATGAGCGACTCCGCCTTCTCCTATTCGCAGGACCAGTTGAAACAGCTTGCACGTGATGTTTTGCAGTACGCGCGCGAGCAGGGCGGCAGTGATGCCGCCGTTGAAATCAGCGAAGGCAGCGGGCTCTCGGTGTCGGTCCGCAAGAGCAAGATCGAAACCATCGAGCAAAATCGCGACAAGGGCATCGGCGTCACGGTCTTCATCGGCCAGAAGCGCGGCAATGCCAGCACCTCCGATTTCTCCACCGCCTCGCTGAAGGCCACCGTGGAAGCGGCCTACAATATCGCCCGCTTCACGGCGGAAGACGATTGCGCCGGCCTGGCCGAGGAAGAGCTGCTGGAAAAGAATCCGCAAGACCTGAAGCTGTTCTACCCATGGACCATCAGCACCGAGGAAGCGGTGGTCCTGGCGCAGCGCGCCGAAGCGGCGGCCTTTGCGGTCGACCCGCGCGTGACCAATAGCGAAGGCGCCGGCGTGCACGTGCAGCAGTCGCACTTTGTCTCGGCCAACTCGCGCGGCTTCATCGGCGGCTACCCTTACTCGCGCCACACCCTGTCCGTCACCCCGATCGCCGGCAAGGGCGCCAAGATGCAGCGCGACGACTGGTACACCTCGGTGCGCGACCCGAAAAAAATGGCCAGTCCGGAAGCCGTCGGGCGCTACGCCGCCGAACGCGCGCTGGCGCGCCTGAATGCGCGCAAGCTGGGCACCCGCACCTGCCCGGTGCTGTTCGAAGCACCGCTGGCTGCCGGCCTGCTGGGCGCGTTCGTCCAGGCCACCTCGGGCGGCGCGCTGTACCGCAAATCCACCTTCCTGCTCGATTCGCTGGGCAAGCCGGTGTTCCCCGCCCACATCCAGGTCAAGGAAGACCCGCACGTGGTGGGCGGCATCGGCTCCGCCCCGTTCGATGAGGAAGGCGTGCGCACCCACAAGCGCGACGTGGTCAAGAACGGCGTACTGCAAGGCTACTTCCTGTCCACCTACTCGGCGCGCAAGCTGGGCATGAAAACCACCGGCAATGCCGGCGGCTCGCACAACCTGACCATCACCTCCTCGCTGACCAAGAAGGCGGACGACTTCGCCGCCATGCTGCGCAAGATGGGCACCGGCCTGCTGGTGACGGAGCTGATGGGCCAGGGCACAAACTATGTCACCGGCGATTACAGCCGCGGCGCCTCCGGCTACTGGGTCGAGAATGGCGTGATCCAGTACCCGGTGGAAGAGATCACCATCGCCGGCAATATGAAGGAAATGTTCCAGGATATCGTCGGCATCGGCACCGACACCCTGGTGCGTGGCACCAAGCAAACAGGGTCGATCCTGATTGAAAAGATGGTGGTTGCCGGAAATTAAATATTTCCATACACTGTCTCGAGAACTACACCCCTAAAGGAGACAGAACGTATGGAACGCCGTTCGTTTATCAAGAAGGCAGCCGCGGGCGCGGGCGCAGGTGTTATCGCCGCGCCGGCCATCGCTGCCGAACTGCCTGCCGTCACCTGGCGCCTGGCATCCAGCTTCCCCAAATCCCTCGACACCATCTACGGTGCAGCCGACACGTTCACCAAACGCGTGTCCCAGCTGACCGGGGGCAAATTCAATATCAAAGTCTTCGCCGCCGGCGAGATCGTGCCCGGCCTGCAAGTGCTGGACGCGGTGCAAGCGGGCACCGTGGAATGCGGCCATAGCGCCTCGTACTACTACTACGGCAAGGACGCCACCTTCTCGCTCGACTGCGCCGTGCCGTTCGGCCTGACCTCGCGCCAGCACACCGCCTGGTACGACCAGGGCGGCGGCAAGGAGCTGCTGCGCGGCTTCTTCAAAGACTACGGCGTGATCAACTTCATCGCCGGTAACTCGGGCACCCAGATGGGCGGCTGGTTCCGCAAGGAAGTGAAGTCCGTGGCCGACCTGAAAGGCGCCAAGATGCGCATCGCCGGCCTGGCCGGCAAGGTGATGGAGCGCCTGGGCGCGGTGCCGCAGCAGCTGGCTGGCGGCGACATCTATCCCGCGCTGGAAAAGGGCACCATCGACGCGGCGGAATGGGTCGGTCCATACGACGACGAGAAGCTCGGCTTCTACAAGGTGGCGCCGTTCTACTACTACCCGGGCTGGTGGGAGCCGGGCGCTTCCTTCACCCTGTACGTGAACATCAAGGAGTGGGAGAAGCTGCCGAAGGAATACCAGGCTGCGGTGGAATGCGCCTCGTATGAAGCGCACGTGGTGATGCAGGCCGAGTACGACTTCAAGAATCCAACCGCGCTGGGCCGCTTGATGAAGAACGGCGTCAAACTGCGCAACTACTCCAACGACATCATGGAAGCGGCCTACAAGGCTTCTAATGACCTGATGAACGAGGAAGCTGCGAAGAACGCCAAGTTCGCCAAGATCTACGAACCGTGGAAGCGCTTCCGCAACGACCAGAACCAGTGGGCGTCGGTGGCGGAGTCCACCATGCAGAACTTCCTGATCAAGGCAGGGCGGGGAGGGAAGTAATTCAGTTAGCGCGCCGCAAGCGTGATGCGATTGCGGCGCGCAGGTGGAGGACTAAGCAAGACCCAATCGATAGTCTTGCACCTTCGATTGCCGCTGCTACAGCATGTAGACCGACATTCTCAATTCGAAAGTTGTTGGTATGGCAGGCTACCAAGTTCATTTTGGATTGTTTCGGCAGATGAATTCGCACGTCTCTTGCACTTTGTCAGCGTAACGTTCGAGTTCTTCCATTTCCTCTTTTTCGATTTCCGAAATTTGTGCTGGCTCACTTGCCAGCCTCTTCTTCTCCTGTATCTTTTGCATTCGTGAAAGATGTGCAGGGCGGAAAAGCCAGTTCATATCTTTTTGCTGAAGACAAACGCTAATGCAATCAGCTTGTTTTCTCGGAATTAGCTGTGCTTGCGCATTAAGTGGGCAAAGAACACATGTCAACCAAATCAATACGTAACATTTTTTTCAATAAGTACCTCACACAATTTTTAATCGAGAGTGCAATTCGAAAGTCAACTGGAATGGCCCAGTGCTTCGACCCTATTCTTTGCAGAATACCATATCCTTACCAATAGACTGCTTGGGGTAATCCTAACGCGCTACAAATAGCTGCTGTAGTAGAGCCATTGCAGTTAAATGACTACTGACGCCGAAGAACCCGCCAACATGGTTGGCGGGCTCAAGCTGCATTTATTGGGCCAAGCACATGTTGGCGCATGCATCCAGGCTACTGACCCCGAAGCTGCATAGCAATCTGCAATGCATTGCATTACAGGGGAAAGAGGAGGTTCACCGTCTACATCTTTTGCAACTGCATAAGACGCGGAGCAGCCGATAACAAATATAAATGCCAGCGTGTAACGATAGAGCATTCGTAATTCTCCTTTAATTGAAAGAAATGCAATATTATTTTTTTGAATAACGCTGTCAATAAATTAATTCTCCATCGACTAAGCGGCATTTACTTGCAAAACGGGAGTTATTTATTTTAAGTTTTGCTCGGAAATTATTTGGCGATGCTGGTCTATCAATAGATCTGATGCGCTGCCGTAATGACCTAGCAGTTCCTTTTCAACTCACGCCACTAAAATAAAATTCCTCAGCAGGTGCCCCAGCGCCGGGTGCGGGCCAGATTGTCGTCTAGCCAAATCCATTCGCCTATGATCGCTGGGATGCTCCAAAGTCTTAAAGCGGTGGCAATGCACGCGTTGCCCCTTCAACGTACGAATCACGCGTTCAACCATGCCATTCTGTTCTGGGCCATGCGGCGCGATGAATTCCTGCCTCAGACTTAGCGGCGTACCAGCGCCGTGTAACTGCGGCTGGTGAAAACAAGCCCGTTGTCTACGCGAAGCAAGAACGGCGCAGACACGCGGCCCAGCGTGCCATACAGGGCAAGGAGCCTTGCTCCAAGGCGGCTTTCGCCGTCTTGGCTTTGCCGGAGTGTGATAGATGCCAGCCAAATCGTTCGCGGGCGGGTGGCGGTCAATTACCAAATCCAGTACCAGCCAGTCCTCTCGACTGGCCCATACGCGGCAAAGATCCGTCGCCCAGCGTTCATTCGACGCCGTAGCCACGGAAGGCAGTGTCTGGACGAGTGGTCGCAATCCAATCGGCCGCCTCTTCCTTTGTCAGCCGCGCAGATGGAAGATGCGCTGTACGGTGTTTTTGTTGAACCCAAGTAGGGCCGCAACAGTACTACAACCAGACGAGAGTTCTTCGTTGATCATGGCCTTGATTGATTCGGCAAAACGCGGCTACATCTTCGGCGCCGCCTTGACGGACTTGCAGTACACGGTCCGGGGCGGTATCTGGAACCACTGGTACAGCCTTACTGTTCGAAACTTTGAACCCAACTTCTTGGGCACACAGTTCAAGCATCGCTTCACCGTATGCTTCCTGCAGCTCGATGATCTGGCGTTCATACTGCTCGCATACGTCAGGGGCTTGGCCCGCATGGGGCGCCGTGTGGAAGTGGTGACCTGCCAGAAAAACTCAAGAATTCTGGCGGAAAAAAATGGTAGTAAGCGCCACCCCAGAGCTATACGCCCTTACCAGTCATCGAATGCCAAAGTCAACTTAAGACACGGTCGGATTGCTCGGTGCCAAGTTGACCGGCAACGTGCTTCCTGGCACCTCATGTTGTGGCATTTGTCTCGACACCGAGCCTGGCCGTTCTTGATTTCCAACAGATCCGAGAGCATTGACGAATCCATCAAGAAGTAGCGCGACAAGGTGAAGCGTTGCCCGTTGAACTCAAACTGGTAAGCGCTATCGAGTCGCACACGATGCTCAAGGGGCGCTTTCTGGCTGCCAGAACTCCTGTTCTGTACTTCTATCTTTTCTACTCCGACCGACACCAACTTCGCAGGCACGTTGACGAAGTGCTGGAAGGCATTGAGGCTTCTCGTAAGGCATAGGGCATCGGCCTAAAACAGTGGCAGGAAGGGTATCGAAAACCTACCTATGATGCCATTGCGCGCATCGTGCATTGTGGCGGGCCTTCTAAATGTAGAGCGAAGATCTTACGGTTGGTCGAGCAGGCAATTCGTGAATGCGCGTGCCGCAGCCGTCATCCGCCGCTGCGGTGTGTAGATCAGGGAAAAGGGCCGGCTGCGGCCCTTCAGCTCCGGCAGCAATTCCACCAGCACGCCGCGTTCCAGCCGCTCCTGCGCAATGAAGCGGAAGGTCTGGCAGATACCCAGGCCCGCTTCGGCCAGCGAGACCACCCCCAAGGCGTCATCGGTCACCTGCAAGGCTGTTTCCGGCGGCCAGTCCAGCTCCTCGCCATCGCGCATGAACTGCCACGGGAAGGAGCGGCCGGTGCTGGGCAGCAGGAAGGTCAGACAATCGTGTTCGGCCAGCGCCTCAAGGTCGCGCGGCAGGCCGCGTCGCCGCACATAGGCGGGCGCGCACACCAGCACCAGTTCCGCGTCCTCCAGCTTGCGCGCGATCATGCTGCTGTCCTTCAGGAAGCCCTGGCGGATGGCGAAGTCGAAATTGTCCGCCGCCAGGTCGACATTGCGGTTGCTGATATTCAGCTCCACCCGCACGGCGGGATAGCGCTCGGCAAAGCGCTGCAGCAGGGCCGGCAGGCGGTAGTGGCCGAAGGTTGTGGGCGCGCTGAGGCGGATGCGGCCCGTGACTTCGCCGCCTTCGGCCTGCACGGCGCGCTCGGCATCGTCGATCAGCGACAGGGCGGCGCGGGTCTGTTCCAGGTACAGGCGGCCGGCATCGGTCAGGCCCAGGCTGCGCGTGGTGCGGCGCAGGAGTTGGGTGCCGAGGCGCGCTTCCAGGCGGGCCAGGGCGCGGCTGATAACCGAGGGCGTGGTGGACAGGGCGACTGCGGCCGCCGTCAGCGAGCCGCGCTCGACAACGGTGACGAAGGTTTCGACATCGCCCAAATGGTCGTATTTACGGCTCATTATTGCTTTTAAGGGAAAAATGGTTTGGTTGTGCGGTAGTTTATCGCCGATAGAGGATTGAATAAAGTAGCGTCATCAACTTCTTTGGAGCACACCATGATCAAGAAACTCACCGCCATCGCCCTCGCTGCCGCCGCCTTCGCCGCCACCTCGGCCAATGCCGGCAATGTGCTGGTCGTCCTGTCCGACGAAGCCACGCTGGACCTGAAAGCCGGCAAAACCTTCCAGACCGGCTTTTACCTGAATGAGCTGATGCAGCCCGTGAAAATGCTGATGGACGCCGGCCACAGCATCACCTTCGCCACTCCGCAAGGCAAGGCGCCGACCCTGGACAAAGGCTCAGTCAACCCAATGTTCTTCGGTGGTGACCAGGCTGCGCTGGATGCGCACGTGAAACTGCTGGAACACCTGCGCCTGACCGACAAGGACAGCTCGCCGGTAGTCAGCCTGGCGCGCGTGGAGCAGCAGGGCTATGCCAAGTACGACGCAGTCTATGTGCCGGGCGGCCACGCGCCGATGCAGGACTTGCTCGCCAGCCCTGCGCTGGGAAAAGTGCTGACCGCCTTCCACAAAGACGGCAAGCCAACCGCACTGGTATGCCACGGCCCGATCGCCCTGTTGTCGGCCATGCCGGACGCCAAAGGCTTCACCATGAAGCTGGCGCAAGGCGCTGCCCCGGCCCAGCCGAAGTGGATCTACTCGGGTTACAAGGTCACCGTGTTCAGCAACGCGGAAGAAGAAGCGTCCAAGGCCCAGCTGGGCGGTGGCGAGATGAAGTTCTACCCGGAGACCGCGCTGGTCAAAGCCGGCCTGAAGTTCTCCAAGGCCGCTAACTGGGAAGGCAATATCGTCACCGACCGCGAACTGATCACCGGCCAGAACCCCGCCTCCGCGCCGCTGGTAGGCAAGGAATTGCTGGTTCGCCTTCAAAAGTAATATGATGGGCGCATGAGCTATGCGCCCCACCCAGAAGGACTGCGCTCCGCCTTTGCTGCGGAGCGCTTCACGTCAGAAGAACCCCCACTGCAATTCACGCTGGTTGAGGCCGGGCGGCTGGCCGTCAGTACCGGCAAGGTCGCTGCCGGCGATCCGCAGTCGGAAGAACCATTGGCTCCTTTCACGCAATGTGTGCCGCAAGGCGAGTATCCCGTTACGCTGGCCATGGCCGGGGCGCGCCTGGCCTATGCGCGCGTGCTGTTCGACGCAGCCGCCGATGCCGCCCACTGGTACCCCGCGCTGACCGCCGACCAGGATGCACGCACGCTGCAGCCGGGCGAAACTTTCGGCTATACCGTGCACTCCGGGAACGCCTGCTTCGCCAGCGATGGCAATACCGTCAGCTTCGCCGCAGAAGTGGACGAAGGCCGCCATGCCTCCTACTTCGGCTACAACAGCGCCGGCCGCGTGGTGGCGCTGGTGACCGACTTCGGCATCATCCCCGCTGTGCATAGTGAGCCGCTGCCGCGCCGCAGCTGGTGGCAACGCCTGCTTTCTATCTTCAAGTGACAATCTGCCAGAATTTTTGCGGCCAGCACCGGGTAAGATGGCGCCATGAACAATGAACGCACTTTGTGGCGTGGCCGCCCGCGCCAGGGGCTGATGCTGCGCGGCGCCGACATCCTGATGATTCCATTCAGCCTGGTATGGGGCGGCTTTGCCCTGTACTGGCAGTACTCGGTGGTAAGCGCCGACGCGCCGCTGCTATTCCGCGTGTGGGGCATTCCGTTTGTGCTGGTGGGCCTGCACATGATCGCGGGCCGCTTCTTTGTCGATGCGTGGCAGCGCGCAAATACCGACTACGAGCTAAACAGCGAGAACATCATTATCCGCTCCGGCATTTTCAGGCGCCGCGAGCAGGTCCTTGCCCTGCGCGAACTGGCCGACTTCTCGCTGACGGAAAACGGTAAAGGGGAGGGCACCATTACCTTCGGCGTGTCGGCGGCGGGCGATAACTTCAGCGGCCTGGCCTCCTGGCCCGGCGTGGAGGGCGTGCCGCGCTTCGACTCCATCGCCAATGCGCGCAAGGTCTACCAGATCATTCGCAACGCGCACTATGCGGCTGGCCACACGCGGCCATTCGGGCAACGTCTGGGTTGAGCAGGTAGTTGCCGTGCGCATGGTCGGGCCGCTCCAGCAGGCCAAACCAGGTGGGCGCGTTCGAGACCAGCACATTCACCACATCCACGCCGAGCGGCGCATAGCGCTCGCGTTCCAGCGTATAAGTCAGCAAGTCGTTCGGATCGCTGAAGGCCACCAGCGTCAGCTTGCGCGCCGCGCGCGGCGTGGCCGCGGCGCGGCGCTTGCGCAGCACGGCTTGCAGGCTGTCGCCACCAGGGGCCGCAGTTGCGGCGGGTGTGGCTGGCCTTGCACCAGGCCCTGGCGCCACCGCCTGCTGGTCCGCCAGCGCGAGCAGGGGGATCTGGTTGGCCGCCATTACCAGATAGGCGATGCGGTCGATGGTGCGCTGCGCCGCCACGTCCATGCGCAGCAGGGTATCGAACAGGATTTTGCTGCCAAGGCTGGCCGACAGCACCAGCAGCGGAGCCTCCGACGCTGCGCCCTCGGTGGCGCGCAGGATGGCCTGCGCCATGCGCTGCTGGATGGCGTCGCGCGACACGCCCTGGTAGATCAGCGCGTCCGGAATGCAATCGTTCATCAGCAGGTCCTTGGCGCGCGCATTCAGCTTGGCGCGCACCGCCGGCAGGCGGTCGCTATGGTCGTAGTCCAGTTGGTGCTTGAGGGGTGTGGTCAGCGGCGACCAGACCAGGGCTTTGATGCGTAGTTCGCCCTGGCGCAGTGTGATGGTGCGTTCGAAGAGCTGGATGCCTTCCGCTACGGCCATGGGCGCTGCGCTCGCTGATTGCGCCTGCGCCCGCAACGCGCTACTGAGCTGCAGCACCGTGTCAACCACCCAGCGCTCGTCGTGCGTGCACATGCCGTGCACCAGCAGCACGTCGACGCTGCGTCCCGGCGCCGTCGCCACGAAGTCGACCAGGCCCGGGAAGGCCCCATCCGCCTGCGCCGGGCGGTAGGGCATGGATGAGCAGCCAACGAGCATAGCGCAAGCCAGCACCGCGAGAATTCGCTTCATGTTCGCCTCCATAAAGCCCCATGATCGGCGCAGATGACAGCACGGCCTTTGCGCCACCGCAAATCTGGCAACTTTGGCGGCCGCCGCCTAACATGAAGCATGACCAGCAAACGACAAGCCGAGCGCCTGCCGGCACTGTACCTGGAACCAGAACCCCTGGTCATGGCGGCGCTGCGCGAGCGCGTTCCCGGCCAGCCCGGCTACCCGCAGGCGCGCGCGATCGAGCGCCTGCGGCACAAGCATGTGACGCGCATCCGAAAACTCAGCCGCAGGTAGTTCAGAGTTCCAGCACCCGCGCCCCGCCATCTTGCCGGCGCACGAATTGTTCAATGCCATCCACCGTCACCGTAGCGATATCGCCGCGCATGCGGCGCCCGGTTGGGTGGTCGTCGAATGCGACATTGGCGCGGAACATGCGCCCGCCCAGGCGCTTCACGGCGTTGATACGAACCGAACCGGGGTCGTAGCCTACCCCGCCCAGCCATTGCTGCGCCTCGGCGCGCGTTTCGACCCGGCCCGGTTCGGCGCTGGCGGCGGCCAGGGTCTCCAGCACCCACTGGTTGGAGTTCTGGTAGCGCGTGGACCAGGGGTAGGCCAGCATGTTGTAGCGCGGCTCGTGCAGGCGCACCGGCGTGCGCGTGGCCAGCAATTGCGCCAGCCTTTGCTGCACCGCCGGCGCCGGCAGGATCAGCTGCGCCTTGTACTGGTACAGGTCGGTCAGGAAGAAGCGCCCCAGGCCATCGTTGTACAGCCCCGAGCGCGCCGTGCCGCAGTCGTTCAGCAAATGCACCACCACCCAGCGCCCGGCCGGGTGGTCGCGCCAGGCCAGGCCCACGTGCGAGAAGCGCAGGCCGTAGTCGGACAAGTCCTGCCCGGCGCGCGCGATGATCGCCACCTGCGCGCCGCTGGCGTCCAGCGCCTGCGAGCTGCGCTGGGCCAGGTCCAGCGAACGTTCGACATCGCCCAGCGAGAGCGGCCGGTGTTCGCAATGCTGGCCGGCGTGGGCGGTGCCGGTGGCGAGGGCCGCAACGGCCAGCAGGGTGAGTAGGGCGCGTCGCATGGCTCAGTTCACGCGGCTGTGGTGCAGCAGGGCCTTGCCCGCCTCGTTCGGCAGGAAAGCAATCACCTTGCCGGAAACGACCAGGGCATGGCCGGCCGACATGGCCACCGCGCTCACCGCCGTGCCGGCGGCCACCGAGACGCCTTCCAGCGCCTTGCCGCTGAACTGCACCGTGGCCTTGCTGCCATCGGCCGCGCTTTTCAACACCACCGACACGCCGTCGCCGATGGTTTCCACCGACTCCACCACCAGCGAACCGGCGGCGAACACGGTCAGTATCGAGCCCGCCGCCACCGAGGCGGTCAAATCGCTCAAGCCGTGCATCGAAGCCTGCGAACCGTCGGCCGCCTGGCTGCTGGCGCAGGCCAGGGCCAGCAGGGTTGCGATCAGGGTGCGTTTCATTTCTGTTGTGCTCCACAAGTGATTGGAGGCGCCATCTTGCTGCGCCGCCTGCGCCGCCGCAATCGCCGCGCGCACTGTCGCGTCAGGGCGAGCCGGTGGTATCATATTTCGATACTTTATTGTCGGAGAGGCATGCATGTCCAACGTTACCCGCTTGGTGGACGCCATCAAACGCCAGCTCAAAGCGCGCGGCATCACCTACGCTGAACTGGGCCAGAAAATCGGCCTCTCGGAGCCGAGCATCAAGCGCATGTTCGCCGCCCGCAATTTCACGCTGGACCGGCTGGAGCAGGTGCTGGCCGTGCTGGAAATGGACTTTGCCGAACTGGCGCAATCGGCCGCCGACGCGCCGCAGTTGGTTTCCCAGCTCACCTACGCGCAGGAGAAGGAAATCATCAGCGACACCAAGCTGCTGGTGGTGGCGGTGCTGGCGCTGAACCAGGTGCCGATCGAGGAGGTGGTGGCGAGCTACAAGATCAGCGCCGCCGAAGCGACGGCCTGCCTGCTGCGGCTGGACCGGATTGGCTTCCTGATGCTCAAGCCGAACAACCGCGTCAAGCTGCTGGTGTCGCGCACCTTTAGCTGGCTGCCGAACGGGCCGATCCAAAGCTTCTTCCGCGACGAGGCCTACGGCGACTATTTCGACAGCCGTTTCGACGGCCACCACGAGGTGCAGCGCCTGGTAAGCGTAATGCTGTCGCAGCAATCGACGCGCGCCTTGCTGGACCGCCTGAAGCAGGTGGCCGACGAGTTTTCGCTGCAGCACCAGGACGACGCCCGCCTGCCATTCGAACAGCGGCGCGCTGTCACCATCATGCTGGCAGCGCGGCCCTGGATGCCGAAAGCATTTAAAGCTCTGTTGCGTTAAAGGTAACTTATAGTTAATATCGTTAATATTATTAATAATTTAACTAATTGCGGATGAAGAGTTACGGATGGCTGTTGCTGGCGCTGGCGCCGGTAGCGGCGGCGCAGGACAAGAGCGCACCTGCCCCGGCACAGGTGGTGGTGAATGGCGAAGCGGAGCGCGACTTCGTGGCCGGCAAGCTGGTCATCGGCAAGAAAGCAATTGCGGAAAGCGGCGCGCAAAATGCCGGCGAGGTGCTGCGCCGTGAACCTGCCGTGACTGTCGGCAAGAATGGCCAGCTCAGCCTGATGGGGCTGCCTGGCTATACCCAGATCCTGGTCGATGGCCAGCCGCCCACCGCCGCCGACCCGATGCAGCTGGATGCGCTGCAGATTGAACGCATCGAGATCATCAAATCCGCCACCGCCGAAACCGGCCCATTCGGCCTTGCCGGCACCATCAACATCGTGCGCCGCAAGGTCGAACGCAAAGCCATGACGCAAGTGCGCGCCAACGGCAATATGGCAGGCGGCCAGGGCGGCGGCGGCGTCACCCTGACCAGCAACCAATTGCCGGACGCTTCGCCGTGGAGCTACAACTACGCATTGGTGGCAGACCGGCGCAATACGCCCGGCCTAAGGCAATACCGGCAAGAGCAAACGATCGGCGGCCAACAGGTCGTGCTCTACCAGGGGGAGGACTCGTCCAGCGGCCGCCTCGATATGTTCACCGGCGATTTCAACGCGGAGGTGAAGCTCACGCTCGCTCATAAACTGCGCTTCAGCGCCGAAGCGGGCCGCATTGTGGAAAGCAGCGGCGCGACCGACCAGCGCACTTGGCCGGACGCGCGGCGCCTCGCCGTTGATAAACAAAGCCGGACACCGATGACCACACGCTCGGCGGCAGTCACATGGAGCTGGAACATCGATGACGAGAGTCGGTTCGAGCTTATGCTGCGCTCTATAGCAACGAACCTGGATAACGACTACCAGCGCTTCGAGCAATGGGCGCCGGGCCAGCCGCGCACCCGCTTCGATGCGTGGCAGAAGGACAGCCGCAATAATATCCTCGACCTGAAATACAACACGGAACTCGGCGCTGGCCACGAAATCTCGGCCGGCGCGAAATTCAGCCGCAACAGCGACGACACCAATTACCTGAACCTGGTGAACGGCCTACCCGACCTGAGCTTCGGCGTGCTGGGTAACAAAGTGGCAGGGCGCAGCACCACCACACGCTTTTTCGTGCAGGACGACTGGCGCCTGGACCGCGCCAACGCGCTGGGCTTCGGCCTCTCCACCGAAGAACACGAACTGGACCT
This sequence comes from Pseudoduganella guangdongensis, assembly GCF_009857475.1. GTDB lineage: Bacteria > Pseudomonadota > Gammaproteobacteria > Burkholderiales > Burkholderiaceae_D > Rugamonas > Rugamonas guangdongensis. The sequence goes on from NZ_WWCJ01000001.1 coordinate 438,270, forward strand.
GCGTGAAGGCCCTTACGAAAACCGCAGCACCTACCGCATCTGGTCCCCCACGCTGCACTTCGCCCACAAGATTGGCGGCGACAGGAAGCGCCAATTACGAGCCTCGCTCGCGCGCACCTTCCAGGCGCCGGGCGACTACCAGCTTATGCTGCGGCCCTACATCAACTACCTGGCCCCCTGCAATGCAGCCGGCCAGTGCGGCGCCAACACTCCCGACACCAACGACAAGTCCGGCAACCCCAAGCTGCAGCCGGAACGCGCACTGGGCCTGAACCTGCGCTACTCGCACGGCTTCGGCTCGGGCAGCGAGTTCGCGACAGAGCTGTACTCGCGCCGCATCGACAACAAGATCGGCACCATGCTGGCGCTGGAGAGCGTGGCCTGGGCCAATGTGCCGCGCTACGTCTCACGCCCCGCCAACCTGGGCGAGGCCGACATCTACGGCATCAGCTTCGAAGGCCGCAGCAGCGCCAAAGACTTCTGGAAAGACGCTCCGGCGCTGGACCTGAACGGCAGCGTAGGCTTCTCCCGCTCGCACCTGCGCGACCTGCCCGGCTCCGACAACCGCATCCCAGGCCAACTGCCATGGCGCGCCAAGCTGGGCCTGTCGTACTCGGTGCCAGGCATGCCGCTCAAGCTGAACGCCGACGCCAACTGGCTGCCGTCCGACTGGACGCGCCAGAACCTGGTGGAGCGCGCCTATCAGTCCAGCAGGTTCACGCTGAATACCAGCGCCGCCTGGAAGGTCAATCCGAAGACGAGACTCGTATTCAGCATCGACAACCTGGTCAAACGCAAAGGCCGCCAGATCGATGAATACAGCGCGCAGGGCCTGACACTCACGGGCTACAGCGAGAGGGACTCGAATACACGGCTACGGGTATCACTGGACACCACACTGGGAGACTAAGCGAATGAAGAGGACTTTAGTGGCGATGGCGCTGCTCGCCATGGCGGCAACAGCATTGGCGAAGGAAAAGATGCAGACCAAAGCCCAGTGTGAAGGCAAATGCCTGCCGATGCTGTATGAGCTCAACGCGGATAAGACGGCTGCGCATCAGCAAAGGCTGAAGAACATTCGCGCCAAAAAAGAAGGCGTCACGGACCCGCAAAAGCTCAAGGAACTAGCGGAGGCGGAGGAGGTGGAGGTCGAAAAATTCGAGGCGGCGCACGAGAAAATTTGCCGCCAGATGTGCAGCTATTTCCCCGACACGTTGTGAGATGACGCTGCGCGGCAGCCGGCAGAGCGGCGCCGCGCAGGTACAGCTTAGAAGTTGCGCAGGTTGCGCAGGATTGGTTGCAGCACGTCCGCGCCCAGCTTGGCCGAACGGGCGCCGCTCCAGCCATTGATTTCGTCCGGATCGTTGGCGTTGTCCTTGAACGGCAGTTCCAGCGTCAGCGACAGGCAGCCGAACAGGTGGGTGATATGCGGCGAACCCATGGTCAGCACCTCCGGGGTGTAAGGCGACTCGCCGTAGCCGAACTCGGACTGGAAGTCCGGGGAAGCCAGCTTGAAGTCAGCGATGAACTTATCCTGCTGCGCCTTCTGCTCCTTGGTGAAATTCGGCAGCGCATCGCTGCCCGCCACGAAGACGTAAGGCAAGCCCTCGTCGCCGTGCACGTCCAGGAACAGGTCGCAACCGATTTCCTTCATCTTCTCTTTCACCAGGAAGACTTCCGGCGAACGCTCCATGGTCGGCTCGTTCCATTCGCGGTTCAGGTTGGCGCCAGCCGCGTTGGTACGCAGGTTGCCGCGCACCGAGCCGTCCGGGTTCATATTCGGCACCACGTAGAAGCAGGCATCCTGCAGGCACTGGCGCGCGTACGGGTTGGACGCATCCAGCAGCGCCTCGATCATGCCCTCCACGAACCACTCCGCCATGGTCTCGCCAGGGTGCTGGCGCGCGATGACCCACACCTTCTTCTCCGCCTGCTGGTCACCGATGACCAGCATATTCATATCGCGGCCCTCCACGGTGCTGCCCAGGTCCACCAGTTCAGCGTAAGGGTGCTGCTGCGCCGAATCGAGCAGCGACAGGTGGCGCTCCCACGAGTATGGCTCGAAGTACGCGTAGTAGACGGAATCGTGTTCCGGCGCGTGCTCGATGGTCATCACTTCGCCATCGAAGGAAGTCGGGACGCGGAACCAGGTATCGCGGTCGTAGGAAGCGACAGCGTTATAGCCCTTCCAGCCCTCAGCATAGGCAGCCTTGCCAGCGTTCAGGAAACGGATGGTCAGCGGCACCGCATTCGCGCCCTGCACTCGGAAATAGAACCACTGGATGATGTCCGCATGGGAGTCCTTGCGGATGTTCAGATCGATATCGCCAGCGGAGGTAACGCTGACCACATCGATGGCGCCAGCATCGAACTGGCTGCTGATCTTGATAGACATGGTGTGTCCTGTCGAAAATGAAGCGCTGCGCGCGAAGCCCGACATGATACACCAGTCAACAAATGTCCACTTCGGGGTCAGGAAGAAAGGTGGACATTTTATTGCGGACTTAGCGGAGGCCGCCGAAGCGGTGGTAGAAGCTGGATTCGGGCTGGGGGGCGCTGGGGTCTTCGCGTCGCAGGGTAGCGAGGATGTGCTGCTCGGCGGGGGCGCTGAGGGCGTGGTAGAGCTGGCTGGCCAGTTCGTAGGCGCGGGCGCCGGGCCATGGGTTGGGCAGCAATTCGACTGGCAGCTGCGGGTCGTGCAACTGAACTCGGCGGTAGGCGTGGATCAGCAGCGTGCGCAGGACAAAGGCTTGTTGCGGATCGACCTGGCCCGCGTCAGCCAAGAGGGCGGGCAAGCCTTCAAACTGGGCGGCGAACCTCTCGTAGCCGGCGATGACCTCGCTCAGGTCCCAGCCTTCGGCCACCATGTCGCCCATTGGGCGGGCGCGCAGGCCGGGCACTTCGGTGGCTTGCACCACGTACACTTTGGACAGCAGGCCCAGGCGTGAGAGCAGGGCTTCCAGCGCTTCCATATCACCGGCGGGATGGCCGGCAATGCCGGGCGCGATCACGCTGTAGCCTTCCCACAGCAGTTCCTTGCGCAACTGGCTGCGGGCGGGGGCGTCCAGGCCGTCGGCGGCCAGCACCAGGGTCCATTGGCCGTTCCAGTGCGCGGTCAACGGGGCGTAAATGCGGCGGAAGGCACGGCTGAAGCGGCGCATGGCGTCGGGCGTGATGGCGTAGGAGCTGCGGCGGCCGTCGCGCTGGGCGCCCAGCCAGCCTTCCTGCGCCAGCCGGAAGACGGAGGTGCGCAGCAGGCGGTCGTTCACGCCGAAAGGGGCCAATAGCTCGATCAGGCTGCCGGTCCACACCATGCCGCCGTGCGGCACGATGGCGTCGCCAAAAATGGTCATCACCAGCGATTTCGAGCGCGGCGGCTCGGCGGCCAGGAATTGTTCTATCCAGCTATTGATGTTCTGGTTTTTTTGCATAGAACTAATTCTATACTTGTCATTGATCTGGATACAGATTTTTTAAATGACACACAAAATTCGTTTGCAAACGTGTTTTTGTATCGTATTATGAGTCTATCCCGAACAAGGAGGCCCTCCTTATGTACGCACAAATGGTGGAAACCGGCCTGAAGAAGGTCCAGACCGCAGAAGATATGGACGCGCAGGAGCGTGAGTTCCAGGCGCGCATCGACGCCGGCATCAAGATCGAGCCGAAGGATTGGATGCCGGAGGCCTACCGCAAGACCCTGATTCGCCAGATCTCCCAGCACGCCCACTCGGAAATTGTCGGCCAGTTGCCTGAGGGTAACTGGGTGACCCGCGCGCCGACCCTGAAGCGCAAGTCGATCCTGCTGGCCAAGATCCAGGATGAGGCGGGCCACGGCCTTTATCTCTACAGCGCCGCGGAAACCCTGGGCGTGTCGCGCGATGAGTTGCTGGCGGCCCTGCACAGCGGCAAGGCCAAATACTCGTCGATCTTCAATTACCCGACCCTGAGCTGGGCCGATATGGGCGCCATCGGCTGGCTGGTGGATGGCTCGGCCATCATCAACCAGATCCCGCTGTGCCGCTGCTCGTATGGTCCGTATTCGCGCGCCATGATCCGCGTCTGCAAGGAGGAGTCCTTCCACGCGCGCCAGGGCTACGACATCATGATGTCGCTGGCCAAGGGCACGCCGGAGCAGAAGGCGATGGCGCAGGATGCGCTGAACCGCTGGTGGTGGCCGTCGCTGATGATGTTCGGCCCGTCCGATGCGGCCTCCGTCAACAGCGCGCAATCGAGCGCCTGGCGCATCAAGCTGTTCTCGAACGATGAACTGCGCCAGCGCATGGTCGATCAAACCGTGCCGCAGGCGGAATTCCTGGGCCTGACCGTGCCCGATCCTGACCTGAAGTGGAACGCGGAGCGCGGCTCCTACGACTTCGGCGAGATCGATTGGGAGGAGTTCCACCAGGTCCTGAAGGGCAACGGCCCGTGCAACCGCGAGCGCCTGCGCACACGCGTTAAGGCCTATGAGGATGGCGAGTGGTTCCGCGATGCGCTGGTGGCCTATGCCGACAAACATAATAAGGAGCAGGCTGCGGCCTGAGAGGAGACAAGATGAGCAAAGAATGGCCACTGTGGGAAGTGTTCATCCGCAGCCAGCACGGGCTGGCGCACAAGCATGTGGGCAGCCTGCATGCGCCGGATGCGGAGATGGCGATCAACAATGCGCGCGATGTGTACACGCGCCGCAATGAGGGCGTGAGCATCTGGGTGGTGCGCGCGGCCGATATCGTCTCCAGCGCGCCCGGCGACAAGGGCCCGCTGTTCGAGCCTTCCAACAGCAAGGTGTACCGCCACCCGACCTTCTTCCCGATGCCGGAAGAAGTGAAGAACCTGTAAGGCGCGGCTGCGATGGATAACAAGGTCAATTACCTGCTGCGCCTGGGCGATAACGCCATGGTGCTGAGCCAGCGCCTGTGCGAGTTGTGCGGCAAGGGCCCGGCGCTGGAAGAGGATATGGCGCTGTCCAATGTGTCGCTGGACCTGCTTGGCCAGACCCGCATGTGGTACACCTATGCGGCGGAGCTGGAGGGCCAGGGCCGCGATGAGGACAAGCTGGCTTACCTGCGCGATGCGCACGATTTCAAGAATGTGCTGCTGGTGGAGCAGCCGAACGGGAATTATGCGCACACGCTGGTGCGCCAGTTCTTCTTCGATACCTGGCATTACTTCCTGATCGGTTCCCTGACGCGTTCTTCCGATCCACGCATTGCGGAAATCGCGGAGAAGTCGCTGAAGGAGGTGACCTATCACCTGCGCCGCAGCGGCGACCTGATCGTGCGCCTGGGCGACGGCACGGAAACCAGCAAGCGCTTCACCCAGACCGCGGTCGATGAGCTGTGGATGTACACGGGTGAGGTGTTCAATTACGACGCGGTGGACGAGGCCATGGTGGCCGAGGGCGTGGCGCCTGCCAGCGCTGCCCTGCGCGAGCAGTGGCTGTCGCATGTGTCGGATATCCTCGGCGAGGCGACATTGAGCATGCCGCCGTCGGATGCGTGGATGCAGAAAGGCGGCAAGCAAGGCCGCCATAGCGAGCACCTGGGCTACCTGCTGGCCGAGATGCAGTTCCTGCAGCGCGCCTATCCCGGCTCGGAGTGGTAATGGACGCGGGCCGCGTATGGGAGTTGCTGGAGCAGGTTTCCGACCCTGAGATCCCGGTGATTTCGGTGGTGGACCTGGGCATCGTGCGCGATGTGCAGGTGACCGGGCCTTCTTCGTGCGCGGTGACGATTACGCCGACGTATTCCGGCTGCCCGGCCATGCAGGTGATTGCCGATGCGGTGCAGAGCGCCTTGCGCGACGCCGGCATCCGCCAGGTGGACATCATCACGCGCTTGTCGCCGGCGTGGACCACGGACTGGATGAGCACTTCCGGCAAGGCCAAGCTGAAAGGCTACGGCATTGCCCCGCCGGCGCAGAGCGTTATCGATATCAGCGGCTTGCGCTCGCCGCGCACTGCGCCAGCCGCGCCGTTCGACGCGCTGCGTGCCGGTGTGGCGCGCGGCGCGGTGCCGGCGCCGCAAGTCGTTTGCCCGCATTGCGGCTCCAGCCATACCGAGATCACCAGCCAGTTCGGCTCCACTCCGTGCAAGGCGCTGTACAAGTGCCTCGATTGCCGCGAGCCTTTCGACTACTTCAAGTGCCACTGAGACCATGAGCAAATTCTATCCACTGTCCGTCGCCAATGTGCAGCAGGAGACGCGCGACTGCATCGCCGTCACCTTCGCCGTGCCGGCGGAATTGCAGGACAGCTTCAAGTACCAGCAGGGCCAGCACCTGACCCTGCGCGCGACCATCAATGATGAAGACCTGCGCCGTTCGTATTCGATCTGCTCGGCGGTGCAGGACGGCGCGCTGCGCGTGGCGATCAAGCGCACGCCGGGCGGCCAGTTCTCGACCTGGGCCAACGATACGCTGAAGCCCGGCGCCACCATCGAGGTGATGCCGCCGATGGGCCACTTCAATGTGCCGTTGGATGCGGGCAATAGCAAGAATTACCTGGCGTTTGCGTCGGGTAGCGGCATTACGCCTATCCTGTCGATCATCAAGACCACGCTGCTGACGGAGCCGAACAGCCGCTTTACGCTGTTCTATGGGAACCGCGCGTCGTCGTCGGTGATCTTCAAGACGGAGCTGATGGAGCTGAAGGATACCTACCTGGAGCGCTTGAACATCGTGTATGTGATGTCGCGCGAGCAGCAGGATATTGAGCTGTTCAACGGCCGTATCACCAAGGAGAAGACGCAGCAGTTCCTGCAGCATTGGGTGGATATCAAGGACTACGACAATGCCTTCATCTGCGGGCCGGAGGACATGATGCTGGGCGTCTCGGCTGCGCTGCAGGAGGCGGGCATGCCGAAGGCTGCGATCAAGATCGAGCTGTTTGCGGCGAGTATTCCGAAACACCAGCATAAGCCGCGCGCTGCCGTGGCTGAAGCGCCGCACCTGACCGAAGTGACCGTGATCATGGATGGCAATGCCGCTTCGTTCACCATGGAGAAGGACAAGGAGTCGATCCTCGATGCGGGCCTGCGCGCGGGGCTGGATATGCGCTACTCGTGCAAAGGCGGCGTTTGCTCGACCTGCCGCTGCAAGATGGTGGAGGGGAAGGTCGATATGGATGTCAACTACGCGCTGGAAGACTACGAGATCGCGCGTGGGTTCGTATTGAGCTGCCAGGCTTTCCCGGTGACTGATAAAGTGGTCGTCGATTTCGACCAGGCTGAATAAAAACCGGCAAAGCGGTGTCTGACCCGCAGGGTCAGACACCGGACCTGCGAACGCCGCGTACCGGTGTCTGACCCTGCGGGTCAGGCACCGGGTTACCGGTTTAAAAGGAGACAAAATTGACCTACGAGAACATCAAATTCAGCATCGCCGAAGGCATCGCCACCCTGACCCTGAACCGCCCCGATAAGCTGAACAGCTTCACCCAGGCGATGCACCTCGAAGTACGCGAAGCGCTGGCGCAACTGCGCGCCGACAAGTCCGTGCGCGTCCTGCTCCTGACCGGCGCCGGCCGCGGCTTCTGCGCCGGCCAGGACCTGGGCGACCGCGCCGTCGCCCCCGGCGGCGATGCCGTCGACCTCGGCGAATCCGTCGAAAAATTCTACGCCCCCCTGGTGCTCGCCCTGCGCGAACTCCCCATGCCCGTCATCTGCGCCGTGAACGGCGTGGCCGCCGGCGCCGGCGCCAACCTGGCCCTGGCCTGCGACATCGTCCTCGCCGCCAAATCCGCCAGCTTCATCGAAGCCTTCTGCAAACTGGGCCTGATCCCGGACACCGGCGGCACCTGGCACCTGCCGCGCCTGATCGGCCACGCGCGCGCCACCGGCCTCGCCATGCTGGGCGAAAAGCTGTCCGCCGAACGCGCCGAGCAATGGGGCCTGATCTGGAAAGCCGTGCCGGACGAAGAACTGATGAACGAAGCCATGGCCATGGCCAAGCACTTCGCCAGCGCGCCCACCAAGGGCCTGGCGTTCACCAAGCGCGCGCTGCAAGCCAGCTACGGCAACACCCTGGCCGACCAGCTCAAGCTCGAAGGCGAAATGATGCGCGAGCTGGGCTACAGCCACGACTACCGCGAAGGCGTGGACGCCTTCATCAACAAGCGCGCACCAAACTTCAAAGGGGAATAGGCATGACGGCACTGGCGAAAGGCAGCGTCGTTGCCGTCATCGGCAGCGGGGCAATGGGTTCCGGCATTGCGCAGGTGGCGGCGGCGTCCGGCTACACGGTCAAGCTGTTCGACACCCGCGCCGAAGCGGTGGACAAGGCGATCGCCGATATCGGCAAGGTGTATGGCAAGCTGGTTGAAAAAGGCAAGATGAGCGCCGCCGATGCCGATGCCGCGCGCGCCCGCCTGCACGGCGTGGCAGGCCTGGGCGACGTGGCCGATGCCAAGCTGGTGGTCGAAGCCATTGTCGAAAACCTGGACGTCAAGCGCAGCCTGTTCGCCGACCTGGAAGGCATCGTCGGCGACGACGCCATCCTCGCCACCAACACTTCCTCGATCTCCGTCACCGCCATCGCCGCCAAGCTGCGCAAGCCGCAGCGCCTGGTCGGCATGCACTTCTTCAACCCGGTGCCGCTGATGGCGCTGGTGGAGGTGATCAGCGGCCTGGCCACCGACGCCGCCGTGGCGGAAACGGTCTACGACACCTCCATCGCCTGGGGCAAGAACCCTGTGCATGCCAAGTCCACGCCGGGCTTCATTGTCAACCGCGTGGCGCGCCCTTACTACGCGGAGGGCTGGCGCCTGCTGAACGAGCAGGCCGCCGATGCCGCCACCATCGACGCGGTGATGCGCGAAGGCGGCGGCTTCCGCATGGGCCCCTTTGAGCTGATGGACCTGATCGGCCACGACGTGAACCACTCCGTCACCGAATCCGTCTTCCGCGCCTATTACAACGACCCGCGCTTCACGCCATCCGTACTGCAGCAAGAGATGGTGAATGCCGGCTTCCTGGGTCGCAAGACAGGGCGCGGCTTCTACGACTACAGCGAAGGCGCAACCGCGCCGCAGCCGCGCGCCGAAGCGCCGCAGCCGCTGCCGGAATATATCGGCTATAGCTTTGAGCCGGGCGAGCAGCACACCGGCATCGCCACCGCCATCATCGAGCGCCTGAAGGCGCGCGGCGTGGCCGTCACCAAGCGCAATTCGGCCGAAGGACACCGCTCGCACGAGGCGCCGGCCTTCCACTGCAACGGCGCCGCCATCTATCTGACCGACGGCCGCAGTGCCACCCGGCGCGCGCGCGAAGACAAGCACGACGACATGGTGCTGTACGACCTGGTATTCGATTACGGCGCTTCGCCGCGCATCGCCATCAGCTGCTCGGACCAGTGCAGCGAGCGCGCCTTGATCGCCGCCATCGGCATGTTCCAGGCGGCCGGTTTCACCGTAACCCGCCTGGACGACGTACCCGGCCTGGCCGTGATGCGCACCGTCGCCATGCTGGCCAACGAGGCGGCGGATGCCGTCAACCAGGGCGTCTGCAGCGCGCAGGCGGCCGACCTGGCGATGCAGAAGGGCGTCAATTATCCGCGCGGGCCGCTGGCCTGGGCCGACCTGGTGGGCGTGCAGCACATCGTCGCCGTGCTGGAGAACCTGGCCGCGAGCTATGGCGAGGACCGCTACCGCGTGTCGCCGCTGCTGCGCCGCCGCCAGCAAAGCGGGAAGACGATCCATGCATAACCCCAGGATGAATCCACAGGCCCTGGCGGAAGCAGCCGGCGCGGCGATGTTCGCGCGCGACCCCGCCAGTCAGGGCCTGGGTATGAAGTTGGTGGAAATCCGGCCCGGCTATGCGCGTATGAGCATGCCGGTGCGGACCGATATGCTGAACGGGCACCAGACTTGCCACGGCGGCTTTATCTTTGCGTTGGCCGACAGCGCCTTCGCCTTTGCGTGCAACAGCCATAACCACACGACGGTAGGCGCGGGCTGCACGATCGACTACCTGGCCCCCGGGCGGCTGGACGACGTGCTGATGGCGGAGGCGGTGGAACGCACGCTGGCCGGCAAGACCGGCATCTACGATGTCAACGTCACCAACCAGGAGGGCAAGATGATCGCCACCTTCCGTGGCAAATCGCACCGCGTGGCAGGAGAGGTGGTTCCGACGCATAGCTGAAGGAGTGTTTTGTAATGGTTCAACGCATCCCCGCACCAAACGACCTGGAGCCGATCGAGCGCGCCAGCCGCGACGAGCTGCAAGCCTTGCAGCTGGAGCGCCTGAAATGGTCGCTGCAGCACGCTTACGACAATGTTGCGCATTACCGCGAAGCCTTTGACGCCAAAGGCGTGCATCCGAGCGACCTGAAAGCGCTGGCCGACCTGGCCAAATTCCCGTTTACGGGCAAGAAAACCCTGCGCGACAACTATCCTTTCGGCCTGTTCGCCGTGCCGCGCGAGAAGGTGGTACGGGTGCATGCATCCAGCGGCACCACCGGCAAGCCGACGGTGGTCGGCTATACCCAGCGCGACGTCGACATGTGGGCCGATGTGGTGGCGCGCTCCATCCGCGCCGCCGGCGGCCGCGCGGGCGACATGGTGCATATCTCCTATGGCTACGGCCTGTTCACCGGCGGCCTGGGCGCGCACTATGGCGCGGAACGCCTGGGCTGCACCGTGATCCCGATGTCGGGCGGGCAGACCGAAAAGCAGGTGCAGCTGATCCAGGACTTCAAGCCGTCCATCATCATGGTCACGCCGTCCTATATGCTGAACATCGTTGAGGAATTCCAGCGCCAGGGCCTGGACTGCGCCAAATCCTCGCTGCAGGTCGGCATCTTCGGCGCAGAGCCGTGGACCAATGCCATGCGCGCCGAGATCGAACAGCGCGCCGGCATCGACGCGGTCGATATCTACGGCCTGTCGGAAGTGATCGGGCCGGGCGTCGCCAGCGAGTGCATTGAATCGAAAGATGGCCCGGTGATCTGGGAAGACCATTTCTACCCGGAGATCATCGACCCCGAAACCGGCGAGGTGCTGCCCGACGGCGAGGAGGGCGAGCTGGTGTTCACTTCGCTCAGCAAGGAAGCCATGCCCGTGATCCGCTACCGCACGAGCGACCTCACGCGCCTGCTGCCGCCGACCTCGCGCTCAATGCGCCGCATCGGCAAGATCACCGGCCGCTCCGACGATATGCTGATCATCCGCGGCGTGAACGTCTTCCCGACCCAGATCGAGGAGCAGATCTGCAAATTGCCCAAGCTCGAACCGCAATACCAGCTGGTGGTGACTCGCGACGGCCACCTGGACAAGCTGGAAGTGCTGGTGGAGCTGCGCGCCGGCCTGGCGCGCGCCGACGCCAGCGACGTGGCGCGCGAACTGGAGCAGCGCATCAAGACCAATGTCGGCGTGAGCACGACCGTCACCCTGCTGGGTGTCGGCGGCATCGAGCGCACCGCGACCGGCAAAGCCAAACGTGTAGTAGACAAACGACCTAAGGAACAGAAATGATTGAAGCATTCATCTGCGACGCCGTGCGCACCCCCTTCGGCCGCTACGGCGGCGCCCTGGCCGGCGTACGTGCCGACGACCTGGCGGCGATCCCGATCGCGGCCCTGATGGCGCGCAACCCGTCGGTGGACTGGAAGCAGGTGGACGACGTCTACTACGGCTGCGCCAACGGCGCCGGCGAAGACAACCGCAACGTGGGCCGCATGGCGGGCCTGCTGGCCGGCCTGCCGGTGGAAGTGCCGGGCACCACCATCAACCGCCTGTGCGGCTCCTCGCTGGATGCGGTGGGCATGGCGGCGCGCGCCATCAAGGCCGGCGAAGTGCAACTGGTGATCGCCGGCGGCGTGGAGAGCATGACCCGCGCGCCTTTCGTGATGGGCAAGGCCGACAGCGCCTTCTCGCGTGCCGCCAAGATCGAAGACACCACCATCGGCTGGCGCTTCGTCAACCCGTTGATGAAGGCGCAGTACGGCATCGACTCCATGCCGGAGACGGCGGAGAACGTGGCCGAGCAATGGTCCGTGGCGCGCGCCGACCAGGACGCCTTCGCCATCCGCAGCCAGCAGCGCTGGGCCGCCGCCCATGCGGCCGGCTTCTTCAAGGGCGAGATCGTGCCGGTCACCATCCCGCAGAAGAAAGGCGAGGCGAAAGTCGTCGACACCGACGAGCATCCGCGCCCGGACACCACGATCGAGGCGCTGGCCAAGCTGAAAGGCGTGGTCAAGCCGGACGGCTCGGTCACCGCCGGCAATGCCTCCGGCGTCAACGACGGCGCCTGTGCGCTGCTGCTGGCGTCCGCCGCCGCCGTGGACAAGTTCGGCCTGAAGCCGCGCGCCAAGGTGCTGGGCATGGCCACCGCCGGCCTGGCGCCGCGCATCATGGGCTTTGGCCCGTCGCCCGCCAGCAAGAAGCTGCTGGCGCAACTGGGCCTGAGCATTGAACAGATGGACGTGATCGAGCTGAATGAAGCCTTCGCCGCGCAGGGCCTGGCGGTCACGCGCGACCTCGGCCTGGCCGACGACGACGCCCGCGTGAACCCGAACGGCGGCGCCATCGCCATCGGCCACCCGCTCGGCGCCTCCGGCGCGCGCCTGGTAACGACCGCGCTGAACCAGCTGGAGCGCACCGGCGGCCGCTATGCGCTGTGCACCATGTGCATCGGCGTCGGCCAGGGCATCGCGCTCGTGATCGAACGGGTCTGAGCATGCCGTGCTACGAGATTAACGGCGTGCGCCCGGTGGTCCATCCCACCGCCTACGTGCACCCGACCGCCGTGCTGATCGGCGACGTGATCGTCGGCCCGCGCTGCTATGTCGCGCCGCTGGCATCGCTGCGCGGCGACTTTGGCCGCCTGATCCTGGAGGAGGGCGCCAATGTGCAGGACACCTGCGTGATGCACGGCTTCCCGGGCGGCGACACTGTCGTGGAGCAGGACGGCCATATCGGGCACGGCGCCGTGCTGCACGGCTGCCGCATCGGCCGCAATGCGCTGGTCGGCATGAACGCCGTGGTGATGGACAACGCCGTGGTCGGCGCGGAGAGCATCATCGGCGCCACGGCGTTCGTCAAAGCGGGCATGCAGATCCCGCCGCGCAGCATGGTGGTCGGCGCCCCGGCGCGCATCCTGCGCGAGGTGACGGAGACGGAACTGAAATGGAAAGGCTCGGGCACCCACCAGTACCACGAGCTGGCGGTGCGTTCGGCGCAGACCATGCGCGAATGCCAGCCGGACAGCGCGGCGGCGCCCGACCGCCCACGCATGGAGTGGGACAGCTCGCTGCCCATGCACCTGCACAAGCAAGCATTCGAGAATAAATAACGGAGACTACGAAATGGTACACACCCTGCAAAGCTTCATCGGCGGCCGCTGGCAAGGCAAGGAAGCCGCGACCGCGCTGCACAGCGCCCTGGACAACCGCGTCATCTACCACACCCACGCGGAGCAAATCGACTTCGCCGAAGCCGTCCACTACGGCCGCAAGACCGGCATCCCGGCGCTGATGAAGCTGGACTTCCAGACCCGCGCCCAGCGCCTGAAAGCACTGGCGACCTACCTGATGGAGCGCAAGGAAGAGCTGTACGCGATTTCGCACCTGACCGGCGCCACCCGCCCGGACAGCTGGGTCGACGTGGAGGGCGGTATCGGTACCCTGTTCGCCTACGCCAGCATGGGCAGCCGCGAGCTGCCGTCGTCCAACGTGCTGCACGAAGGCCCGGCCATGGCGCTGGGCAAGCGCGGCGGCTTCTCCGGCACCCACATCCTGGTGCCGCGTGGCGGCATTGCTGTGCATATCAATGCTTTCAACTTCCCGATCTGGGGCCTGCTGGAGAAATTCGCGCCGTCCTTCCTGGCAGCCATGCCGTGCATCGGCAAGCCGGCCAGCGCCACCTCCTACCTGACCGAAGCCCTGATCCGCATGATCAATGAATCCGGCCTGCTGCCGGAAGGCGCGTTGCAGCTGGTCATCGGCAGCACCGGCGACCTGCTGGACCGCCTGGGCGGCGCCGACGCGGTGACCTTCACCGGTTCCGCCGACACGGCCGCCAAGCTGCGCGCCAACCGCAACCTGATCGCCAATTCGGTGCCGTTCACCGCCGAGGCGGATTCGCTGAACTGCGCCATCCTGGCGCCGGATGTGACCCCGGACGATCCCGAGTTCGACCTGTTCGTGAAAGAAGTACAGCGCGAAATGACCACCAAGGCCGGCCAGAAATGTACCGCCGTGCGCCGCATCATCGTGCCGCGCCAGCATGCCGACGCGGTGGCCGATAAGCTGCGCGAGCGCCTGGCCAAGGTGGTGGTGGGCGATCCATCGGTGGAAGGCGTACGCATGGGCGCGCTGGCCTCCAAGGACCAGCAGCGAGACGTCGCCGAGCGTGTGGCGCAACTGGCGCAGGGCAACGAGATCCTGTTCGGCGGCGCGGGCGCGCTGAAGCTGGTGGGCGAGGGCGTGGAAAACGGTTCCTTCTTCGCACCGACCCTGCTGCTGTGCCGTAATGCCTTGAGCAACGACGCGGTGCACGATGTGGAGGCCTTCGGCCCGGTCAGTACCATGATGACCTACGACGGCATCGACGAAGCGCTGGAACTGGCGGCGCGCGGCAAAGGCTCGCTGGTGTCGTCGCTGATCACCAAAGACCCCGCCATCGCCGCCTACGCCGTGCCGATCGCCGCCGCCTCGCACGGCCGCGTGCACGTGCTGGACCGCGAATCCTCGGTTGACTCCACCGGCCACGGTTCGCCGCTGCCGCAGCTGAAACACGGCGGCCCGGGCCGCGCCGGCGGCGGCGAAGAACTGGGTGGCATCCGCGCCGTGCGCCACTTCCTGCAACGCGCCGCAGTGCAAGGCTCGCCGACCATGCTGTCCGCCATCACCGGCGAATACGTGCGCGGTGGCGCCGTGCGCGAAAGCGATGTGCATCCGTTCCGCAAGTGCTTTGAAGACCTGCAGATGGGCGATTCCCTGCTGACCCACCGCCGCACCGTGAGCGAAGCCGACATCGTCAACTTCGGCGGCATCTCGGGCGACTACTTCTACATGCACTTCGATGAGATCGCAGCCAAAGACACCCAGTTCGGCAAGCGCATCGCGCACGGCTACTTCGTGCTGTCTGCCGCTGCGGGCCTGTTCGTATCGCCGGCGCCCGGCCCGGTACTGGCCAACTATGGCCTGGACAACCTGCGCTTCATCACCCCGGTGGCAATCGGCGACACCATCCGCGCGCGCCTGACCTGCAAGCGTAAGGTCGACCGCAACCGCACCGACGACCAGGGCCGCGGCCAGGGCGTCGTCGCGTGGGACGTACAGGTGACCAACCAGAACGACGAACTGGTGGCCAGCTACGACATCCTGACGCTGGTCTCCAAGCGCGCCTGACGGCGCTGCTTGTGGCGCGCATCCTGGCCGCCGCTGTTAAGCGGCCGCCAGGATGTAGATCGCGCCGGCAAAGCCAAGCACGATCAGGGCTGCGGCCGTCCATTTGATCTTGTAATGGCGCGCGTGGCAGCGCTGGCACACCCGCATCTTCGCGCCGCCGCCGCTGGCCAGCGGCAGCTCTTCGTAGGTATTCCACTTGATTTCGGCGGCGCACAGCGCGCACGCGCCGCGTTCATTGCGGCGCGATCCGCGCCACTGGCGCAAGCGGTCCGCGACCATGGCGGCCACCAGCAGGAAGCTGATTAACAGGATCAGGATTTTCATTGTGCGGCGACTGTATCACAAGCCAGCGCGCGACCGTCCCGGCAGCCAGGCCGGATAGCACCAGCCATGGCAGCAGACCGAAGAAGTGCGCGGGCCGGTGGATTGCCGCCAGCAGCGGCGCATACAGCAGCGTCGTCGCCGCGCCGCCGCCCACGAAATAGCGCCAGCTGCGGATGCCGCGCCAGTTGGCATAGGCGATGCCAGCCGCATACGGCAGCAAGGCTGCCACAAAGGCCAGGATCCACGCCAGCACCAGCGTGGCAGGCGTAAAGCGCGGCAACACGAAGACCAGCGCTGCGATGGTGACGGCGGCCAGGTAGGCGCACAAGGCGCGCGGGAGGGAGATGTAGTTGTCCATGGCCGCCACGATAGCGGCCCATTGTGCGCCCGGTATGAAACCATTGTGAAGCTGGAAATCGTGCGCAAAAGTGATTTCATGTAGGCGTTGTAGACCGACATTCAGTCCGTTGATTTGACCGATTTCCGCTGGCTATACTGGTCAATCGCACTTAACTACAACGAGGGGATGAATATGGGTGGGATCAGGTCGCTGGGCTTGGGAATGCTGTTGTGTATTGGCTTGGTTGCCTGCGGCGGCGGGGGCGGAGGACCGGCTGTCGTGGCGACAATTGCAGTCGTCAGCGGTAGTGGTCAAAGCGCGCCCGCAGGCAGCAAGCCGGGGCAAGCGATTGTGCTGGTTCTGCAGGATAGCAGCGGTGGCGCGGTAGGCAATGCCACTGCCACAGCCAGTGTCGCCAGCGGCGGCGGCTCGCTTGGTACCACCAGTTACACCAGCGACAGCAGCGGCAAGATCAGCATCTCTGACTGGACCTTGGGCAAGACGGCGGGCGACCAGTCGCTGGCCGTGACGTCAGGAACCGCCAGCGTTACCGTGACGGCGCGCGCCGTGGCGGGCGCACCCGCGAAGTTGGTTGCATTGGCCGACAATGTAGCGAGCGCCAATATCGGCACTACAGTTGCCGCGCCTGGCGTGACGGTTACCGATGCAAACAATAACCCGGTCGCTGGCGCCAATGTCAGCTTTGCACTGGCGGCCAACCATGGCAGCCTGGCCGGCGCCACGGCGGTCACCAACGCCGCCGGCGTGGCGCGCGTTCCGGGATGGACGCTGGGCCCTTTGGTCGGCACGCAGAAGCTGGTCGCCAGCCTGGGCAGCCTGTCGCTGGACATCCCGGTTAATGCGCTGCTGGCAGCAGGCTGCGTGAAGCAGCCGGCTGCCGTGGGCCTGGCGGTGAACGGCAGCTGGTCTGCCGATGATTGCCTGGATTCCGCACTGGACAAGCGTTACGACGAATACACCCTGAAGCTGGCCAACCCGACCGGTTTCAAAGCCATCCTGAACGGTCCGGACGGCCGCCAGTTGCGCGTGTTCACGGCGGCGGGCCGGGTGGTGGGCGAGATGCCGAGCGACCCGTTTGCACCTGCCAACGTCAATCCATTGACCCTGCAGTACACCCTGCCGGCCGGCGATTACCTGCTGCGCGTGTATGCGCCGGATAGCGCCACTACGGGCGCTTACACGCTGAACCTGTCCAGCGATTTCTCCAACGCCATCACCGACGCCACCTATTGCAGCCCGGTGATCTTCGCGACTTACGGCTCCATCGTCACCCAGGCTTTGACCAAGGCGACCAGCTGCTCCTTCATGGGCGATATCGAGGACCGCTACATCCTGCTGATGGAAACCGGCGAAAGCGTGGAGATCAACCTCGAGTCGGCCAAGATTGCGCCATACCTGATCCTGCGCGACGACCGCACGCCGACCAGTCCGGCCGTGGCGACCAAGCGCCTGACGGCGCCCGGCAAGGCCACCGTGAACTACACGGCAACCTTCAGCGGTTTCCACGAGATCATCGTCACCTCCAACACCTTCGTGGAAGAAGGTGCTTACACGGTAACGATCATCAAGCGCTAAGCATTCAGGCCTGCAGGCCGAACGGATCGTCGATGGAGTGGGACGGCTGGGTGAACCAGCGCGGTCCCTCTTACTTTGCCTGCGCCAGCCAGGGAATAACGACAATGTGAGTTTGTGTGATTTTTTGCATGGTATCGAGCCAGTATGATGCGGGTCCCCAAACATTATAAATTTGCCGGTATGAAGAAAATTGCATTTGCAGTCGCTGTGGCAGCCCTGTTTTCCGGCTGCGCCACCATCCAGAACATCCCAATGGATCCAGCCTACAGCATGGCGCTCAAGGGCCAGAGCGTCGTCGTGACGGCACGCGCGGAAAAACCATCGTTCAGCGCGATGACCGCCGGTAAAGCTGCTTTTGCGCTGGTTGGCGCAGCGCTGATGATCAAGGAAGGTAACGCCATCATCAACGACAATGACGTGCCTGATCCGGCGGTGGCAATCCGTGACGCACTGGCCAAACACCTGGCGGAAACCCGGAATATGAGCGTGGCGCCCGCATTGAACGTGAACACCGACGATGCGCAGCAACTGGTCGCTGCCGCCAATGGTTCGGCCAAGTATGTACTGGATGTGCAGACCACGGGCTGGATGTTCGCCTATTTCCCGACCGACTGGACGCATTATCGCGTGATGCACGGCGCCCAGGCGCGCCTGATCGATGTCGACAGCAAGAAAGTCATTGCCGCCGGTTCGTGCGCGCGCATGCCTGAATCGAACACTAATGCTCCGACCTACGATGAACTGGTCAACAACAAGGCGGCAGGCCTGAAAAAAGAGCTGGCGATTGCGACCGAAGAGTGCATCGCCACCCTGAAGAAAAGCATGCTGGCTAGTTAAAGCCCGAACGGATCGTCGATGGAGTGGGACGGCTGGGTGAACCAGCGCGGTCCCTCTTCCGACATGTAGAAGTGGTCCTCGTGGCGCACGCCGAATTCGCCCGGCACCACGATCATCGGCTCGTTGGAGAAGGTCATGCCCACTTCCAGAGGGGTCTTGTCGCCGCCCACCAGGTAAGGCCACTCGTGGATATCCAGGCCGATGCCGTGGCCGGTGCGGTGCGGCAGGCCTGGCAGCTTGTATTCCGGGCCAAAGCCGGCCGCCTGCAATGAGCGGCGCGCGGCCATATCCACTTCCTCGCACGGTACGCCCAGCTGGGCCGCTTCGAAAGCGGCCAGTTGCGCCGCTTTTTCCGCATTCCACACGGCGCGCTGGCGCTCGCTCGGCTCGCCGTACACATAGGTGCGGGTGATGT
This sequence comes from Pseudoduganella guangdongensis, assembly GCF_009857475.1. Classification (GTDB taxonomy): domain Bacteria; phylum Pseudomonadota; class Gammaproteobacteria; order Burkholderiales; family Burkholderiaceae_D; genus Rugamonas; species Rugamonas guangdongensis. The sequence goes on from NZ_WWCJ01000001.1 coordinate 457,130, forward strand.
CGGAGATGTAGTTGTGCAGCTTGCAGCCGGTGTCGATCAGCACCGTGTCGCCTTGCTTCAGCGTTTGCACATAGCTCACCCCGTGCGGGAAGGAGCTGGCCACGCCGAACAGCACGATCACGAAGTAGGAACCAGCCGGCGCGCCCACCTTGCGGTGCGCCTTGTCGATGAACTCCGCCACTTCGGTGGTGGTGATGCCTTCGCGCAGGATGCTGGCGGTGGCGATGTGCACGGCCAGCGTCATGTCCTTGGCGCGCTGCATGAGGGCGATTTCCGCCTTCGATTTGCGGGTACGGCAGTGCGCGGTCACCGGCTTGGCGTTCTCCAGCGCATAGCCTTCGGCCAGCGGACGGATGCCGTCGAAAATGAAGAAGGCGGCGCTTTCGTCGATGCCGATGCGCGGCGCCTGCGCGCTGTTGGGCGCGATGCCCATTTTCTTCAGCACGGCGATGAACAGGGCGAACGGGCTTTCATGCTCGTGCCAGCAGTTGACGGCGCCTTCCACCAGCATGAAGTCTTTCAGCGTGTCTTCCTCGAAGGCGGGGGCGATGTATTCCACGGCGCCGCTGGCCGGCAGGATAGCACCCACCATGCGTTCGCTCGGATACCACTTGGTGCCGGTGAAGTAGAGCAGGCTGGAGCCGGCGTTCAGGTAGATGGCGGCAATGCCGTGCTGGCGCATATAGGTTTGCGCCCTGGCGATGCGGGCCAGGTGTTCTTCCTTCTTGATTGGCGCGGCGCCCGCTGTCATGTCCGACAGGGTTGCCAGTGCCTCTTCCATTGTCTTGCCGCCAATACCTACGCCCATACCGCCTCCTTATAAAACAAGGGGGCAATCATAGCACCGCAGGGACGTAAAAAAGCCGGTTATGCAGCTATCGTATTGGAGGATGACGATAGCCGCATATCCGGCGCGGAGTAAAACTTACTAAAGCTTATTGCACTTGCAGGCTGACCTTATCGACCACGAAGGAAGTCTGCAGGGACGAGTCTTCCGTCATGTTGAAGTGCAGGCGCACGGTCTGGCCTTTGTACGGCAGCAGGTTGAAGCTGCGGATCTGGTAGCCGCTGGCCGGCATGGTGTTGTTGTAGGTTGCCAGGGTCCCCAGGGTGGTGCCGGCGGTGTTCTTCACGGTGACCACCAGCTTGTCGTACACGGTGCTGCCGGTTTCGGCCGTGTCGATGTGCAGCGCGAACGAGAAGTTGGCCGAAGTCGCGGTGGATGGGATGGACACGGTCTGGTACAGCGTTTCGGTGGCGGTGCTGCCATTGCCGCCCAGCCAGGCGAAGCGCGTGCCTTCATACGCGGTCTGGCCGCTGTAGTTGCCGATCACGCCGGTGCTGCCGGCCCATGGCGAGGTGCCCGACTCGAAGCCGCCGTTCACCACCAGCTCGTTCTGAGGCGTGCTGCCCACGGTCAGGGTGGCGTTGTTGGAAGTGGCGGTCTTCACCGGCGAGGAAGAGTCGCTGACTACGGCGTTGAAGACGGCGCCGTTGTCCGCCGCCTGCGCGGTGAAGGAGTAGGTGGCCGAGGTGGCGCCGCTGACCTGGCTGCCGTTGCGGTACCACTTGTAGCTGTAAGGCGCGGTGCCGCCCGATGCGGCCACGCTGAACGAGGCGGTGCCGCCGGCTGCCACGGTCACGTTGTTTGGCTGGGTGGTGATCGACACGCCGCCGCTGCTGCCGCCTTCATCGACGTCGGTGCCGACGTTGATCGCAGCGTAAGCGCGCTTGACGGCGGTCGCTTCGGCGCTGCCTACGCCGTACAGCTGCTCGGCCGCTTCCAGTACCTTGGCGCGCGCGGTGGCGTAGTTGGTGGACGAGGTGAACTTGGTGGTGGCGGCCTTGAACCAGATGCGGAAGGCCTTGTCGGTGCCGATACCGGTCATCGCCAGCGGCTGTTTGTTCAGGTAGGAGCTGTACATCTCGCTCGACGAGGACGAGTTGGAGCCCTTGGACAGGAAGTAGAACATGCGGTTGTTCGGACCAGAGGAGTAGTGCACGTTCAGGCCGCCCAGGGTGCTGCTCCAGGCATCCTTGGATTTACCGTCCTTGGAAGGCTTCCACATCCAGCGCAGCGGGTTGCCGCTGCGGCCGATTTCCTTGCCCATCATCCAATCGTTGCCGGTAGCAGGGATGGTGGTGCCGGTGCCGCCGGCGCGGGCGTAGGCTTCCACCACTTCGCCCAGGATGTCCGAGTTCGATTCGTTCAGGCCGCCCGATTCGCCGGAGTAGGTCAGGTTGGAGGTGGCGTCGATCACGCCGTGGCCCATTTCGTGGCCGATCACGTCGATCGAGCCCAGGTTGTAGAACATGGTGCCGCCGTCGCCGATGTACATGCACTTACAGCCCGGATCGAAGAAGGCGTTGTCGTAGTTGTTGTCGACGTGGACCGCGATGTAGGTGGCGGTGTTGTTGCCGTCCAGCGAAGACCAGCCCAGCACGTTCTTCATCGTGTCGTAGGTGTTCATCAGGCCCCACAGCGCATTCACCGCGGCGGTCTGGCCGTTGGCGTTGGTGGTGCTGCCGCCGCTGATGTACTGCTGGCCATCGCCCCAGGTGTTGGTGCTGTTGGTGTAGATCTGGCCCGGGGTCGGGTTCGATTCAGGCGCGTGGTTGGCGTTGGTGATGGCCATGCCGCCGAACTGGCCGCCGGTGCCGCGCGTCGAGTCCAGCATGCGGTAGGTGGAGCCGGACAGCGAGGTGCTGATCGGCACTTGGCCGTTGTACTGGCTGTTGCCGGTGCCGACCACGGTTTGCAGCGCGTCCCACTGCTGGATCACGGCGCCGGTGGTGGCGTTGATCACGGTGTCGCGATAGACCGGTTTTTTGTCCTTCGACATGCGGGTTTTGACCAGGTAGGCCAGCTCGTAGCGGTCCACCACTTCTTCCAGGTCGAGCGCATTCAGCTTGCTTTCCGGCTTGTTGGCCGCTTCCTTGGTGCGCACGCTTTTCACCACCGGCCAGATCAGCAGTTCCGCCTCCGGCTTCCAGCGATGCACGCCGCCGCTGGCGCCGGCGCGCGAGGTGGCGATGCGGATTGCTTCTTCCGCGTTGAAGGCCGGCGTGGTGTCCGGCGCGCCTTTACCTGCGGCCTTAGCGGCGCGCGAGGCGTCCAGGCCGTTGCGGCGGTCGGAGGCCGATTCGCTGACGATGTCGCCGTTTTCGTCGGTGACCACCACCGACTCCGAGCCGAACACGCGCAGGCCCTGGAAGGTGTGGGCGGCGCGCGCGATGCGCTGGCCGTTGGCGCCAGGGTGCTGGTCGCGCAGCGCGTAACCGTGCTCGCTATCCAGGCCGGCGGAGGCGCGGCGGGCGTCCAGGCGGGCCGCCAGGCCGGCCTTGGCTTCAACGCTCATCGGCTGCGCTGGCGCGGCCATCAGGGTGTCCGGCAGCGCACCGGCGAAGGCGGGGGCGAAGGGCAGGGCGGCAATGGCTGCGGCCAGCAGGCTTTTGCGAAGTTTCATCGGCTCTCCTTGAGCTGTGTGGGGTGGATTGGAGAGCGGAAGTTATGCCTCTTTTTTGGGCAAGTCAAAAAACTTATGAAAAAAGTCAGATTTACAAAAAATGTCCATTTCTAGACATTTGATTACATTTTGCTACCCGCTGAGCTAGCGTGACTTGCATAAAGATGGCGCACGATAGGCTTGAGATGTCGGGTACTTACAACGAAATAGAGGGGTTTTTCTAGTTTCGTGTTTGATGCAACACAAATATGTATCAAATTGTCACGTCGACGTTGCACTAGTTGAATTTCGCGTTTTACACTAGCCCGTCAATTGTTTGACGTATTACTCAGTGAGGGCGCAATCACTCATGTTGTCCATATCTACCAAAGTCGAAAGGATCGTCACGGAGTCGCCCTTCCTGAGCGAAGGGCTGCGCCGTGGCCTGATCAATTTGTCGGAACTGGCGCGCCAGCTGCAACCGCAGCTCCAGAACGACCTGTGGAAGCCGGTCGGCCAGGCGGCCGTGGTCATGGCCTTGCGCCGCGTGGCCGAACGCCTGCCCGACAAGGAATCGCAGGAACTGGTGCTGGCCCAGCAGTCGGGCCAGCTGACCGCGCGCACCGATCTGGTTGAATTCACCTTCCGCCGCTCGGACCGCATCGACGATTGCCACCGGCTGCTGCTGGAACGTGTCGGCACCGGCCACGGCCTGTACCTGACCGTGACGCGCGGCAGCGAAGAGGTGATGGTGGTGTGCAGCCGCCCCTTCATCGGCATCGTCGAGCAGCTGTTCGCCAACGAGCGCCTGCTGGCGCGGCTGGAGAACCTGAACGCGGTGACGTTGCAGCTGACCGCCGATTCCTGGCGCACCCCCGGCATCTACCACGCCATCCTGAAAAAGCTGGCCTGGGACAAGGTCAACCTGATCAACCTGATCTCCACCCACACCGAGCTGACCCTGCTGATCGAGAAGGAACACACAGGCGCCGCCTTCAGCGTCCTCTCGAACATGATTGCGCACAAGCATTGAGGTACACTCCCTGCAGGGTGTTCCTACAGGGAGAAATGCATGGGCGTGAGACGCGAAACGCAGCGGGTGGTGCCGGCGCTGCGGGTGGCCAGTTATGCCGCCAGCAAGCCGTTCTACGAGTCGCTTGGTTTCCGCGAGCAGTGGACGCACCAGTTCGAGCCGGGCTTTCCGCTCTTCGCGGCCATGGCCTTCGACGGCATGGAGATTTTCCTCAGCGAGCACACGGGCGACTGCCAGCCCGGTGGGCTGGTACACTTCTACGTAGCCGACGTGGACGCATTGTTCGACGATTTCCTGGAGTACGGCGTGACGGTGGAAACAGCTCCGAACAACGACCTGGGACCCGACCTGCGCATGATGTCCGTGCTCGACCCCGACAAGAACCGTCTCAAATTCCTGACCCAGACCCATTGGGAGTAAGCATCAGATGATTAAAGCGCCGTTAATCGCAGCCCTGTGGCTGGCCGCCGCAACCCAGGCCGGTGCGCAAAGCCTGTTCAAATGCACCGTGGACGGCAAGGTGACCTACCAGTCCATGGCCTGCGCCAAGGGCGGCGAAACGCTCGACGTGCCGCCGCCCCCGACCGCGGCGCAAGTCAAGGCGGCGCAGGCGCGCGCGCAGGAAGATCGTGAGCGCATGGAGCAGCTGGCCGCGCGCAACCGCGCCCAGCGCGAGCAGCGCGCCAAGGACGAAGAGACGGCGACTCAAACGGCGGCGGCCAACAAGCCGCCCGCCAAAGCCGATTGCGACAAGCTGCGCAGCCAGCGCGCGGATTTGTACGGCCAGCGCAACGACAACCGCCGCGCCGGCAACCTGGCCGCGATGGGCGAAACGCAAAAGTCGATCGACAAGCTGGAAGGCGACTACACCAAGGCCGCCTGCGGCCCGCTGGACTAACACCAGCGGGCGCCAGGCGCTATTTCTTCTCTTCCTCCGGCTGGGAGAAGTTCAGCTCCGGCTGTTGTTCATCGTCCTGCTTTTGCGCCGGCAGCGAGTCCGGTATCGCCGGCTGCTCGATCTGCAGGTCGCCCGACTCCACCTTGCCGCCCACGCCGCGGTCCAGGAAATAGGTCACCGTCTGCGGCAGCGCCGCCACCAGCAGCACCATCAGCATCTGCAGGCCCACCCAAGGCAGCGCGCCCCAGTAAATGTCGGAAGACTTCACTTCCTTCGGCGCCACGCCGCGCAGGTAGAACAGCGCAAAACCGAACGGCGGATGCATGAAGGAGGTCTGCATATTCACGCACAGCATCACGCCAAACCACACCAGCGCCGCCGATGCCGCCGCTTCCGGGCTGCCCATCATCGGCTCCAGTTCCGGCGCCAGGATCTTCTGCGCCACCGGCGCCAGCATCGGCACCACGATGAAGGCGATCTCGAAGAAATCGAGGAAGAAGGCGAGGAAGAACACGAACAGGTTCACCACCAGCAGGAAGCCGATCCAGCCGCCCGGGATGCCGTTGAACAGGTGCTCGACCCACAGGCCGCCGTCTACGCCCTGGAACACCACCGAGAAGCAGGTGGAGCCGATCAGGATGAACACCACCATGGCCGTCAGGCGCATGGTGGACTGGTAGCTTTGCACGATCAGCTCGCGCAGCGGCTTGATGCGGCTGGCGCGGATCAGCATCCAGGCCACGGCCAGGTACAGCACGCCGAGCGAAGCCTGCACATACGGCTTGGCCGCAGCGTCAATGCCCACCTGCGCCTTGAAGTAGAAGGTACCGATCACGGCGGCCAGCCCCAGCGCCACCATGCCGGCGCGGAACACCAGCTTATCGCGTCCGCTGAATTCCGGATGGCGGATCACCGCCAGGATCACCGCGCCCAGCGCGCCCATGGCGCCCGATTCGGTCGGCGTGGCCACGCCCAGCATCATGGTGCCCAGCACCATAAAGATCAGCACCGCCGCCGGAATGATCCCCTGCAGGCACTGCTTCCACAGCGCCCAGCCGCGCGGGCCCAGCTCATTTTCCGGTGCCGCCGGCAGCCATTCCGGCTTCACGCGCGACAGAACAAAGGTGTACAGCGCGAACAGCGCGATCTGGATCACCGAAGGCCCCCACGCGCCCAGGTACATGCTGCCCACGTCGGCCGATGCGGTCTGGGTTTTCAACTGGTCCGCCAGCACCACCAGCACCAGGGACGGCGGCACCAACTGGGTAATGGTGCCGGATGCCGCCAGCACGCCGGTGGCGTAGCGCATGTGGTAACCGTAGCGCATCATCACCGGCAGCGAAATCATGGCCATCGCGATCACCTGCGCCGCGACGGTGCCGGTGATGGCGCCCAGGATGAAGCCGACAATGATCACCGAGTAGCCCAGGCCCCCGCGCACGCCGCCGAACAGGCGGCCCATGGAGTCCAGCATATCCTCCGCCAGCCGGCACTTTTCCAGCACCGCGCCCATGAAGGTAAAGAAGGGAATCGCCAACAACAGGTCATTGGCCAGCACGCTGCCGAAAATCCGTTGCGGCACCGCCTGCATGAAGGGCACGCCGAAGAAGCCCTGCAAGATCGCGATCACGCCAAAGAACAGGCCCACCGCCAGCAGCGAGAAGGCCACCGGGAAGCCGACCAGCATGAACAGCACCAGGCCGCCGAACATCAGCGGCGGCATCATCTCCAAAGGAATCATTGCACCGGCCTTTCGTATTTGCTGTCCAGGTGGGCCTGGCCCGCGAGGTGGGCGATGCGCTTGACCAGCTCAGAGACGCCTTGCAGCGTGAGCAAGGCAAAGCCGATCGGCACGATGAACTTGATCGGCCAGCGCGGCAGGCCGCCGGCATTGCTCGATTGCTCCATGATGGCCCACGACGGCAGGAATAGCGACTCCCACGACAGCCACGCGAACAGGATGCAGGCCGGGAACAGGAAGACGATGATGCCGAACACGTCGATCCACAGCTGCGCGCGTTCCGAGACATGGCCGTAGATCAGGTCCACGCGCACATGCTCATTGCGCTGGAAGGTGTAGCTGGCGCCCAGCATGACGGCGGCGCCAAACAGGTACCACTGCATTTCCAGCAGGGCGTTCGAGCTCCAGTCAAAGCCATAGCGGATCATGGCGTTGCTGGCGCTGATAAAGCATGAGGCGAGGATCATCACATTGGCCAGCTGCCCGCAACGATAGCCTATGCGGTCCAGCCAATGCGACAGCTTGAGTAAGCCCTGCATTGCATCTCCTGATTATTGGATTAGTTGTTGCAAGGATATCAGCCTTCCGGGCGCGAATCACGCATGCCGCAGTTTTTGTATCTCTGCTATTGTATGCCGATTTGATAATTGTTGCGCTAAAGAAACTTTCATGCAGGAAGCCCTTCAACAACAGGTATATGCCGCCCTGACGGCGCAAGGCGAGTGCTCTGTAGCACGGGATGCGAGGTAACCGAACAGATGTATCACTACGTTGTAAGGGACTGACTAAAGGAATGCCTGAAAGCCCCAACAAGAACGAAGAATTGCAAGCTATTGATCAGATTGAGCAAGATTTTCGGACGCAGGTATTCTTGTACGATCTAGTGGTGGGGAACATCCTTAGCGAAAGAACTAGGCAACTGGCATCAGCCGGCCAAGAGCGGTCACCGCGTTTCGGACTATCGCAAAATATCTACTTTTAGAATTATGAGCTCATCGGAAGTCCTTGCTTTTCAATATCTCTGGGACGGTTCTCAGCCCGGCTGGGTGTTGACGCGCCTCTATGGAAATGATGTCGGACTATCTCTGAAGTTTGAACAACCTGATGGCCCATCGCCTCGAGAACTGATGGCGGTGAGGCGTTCCGTGTCGGAATATAAATCGCTGCCGCTTAGTCAAGTTATTGAGCGGTTGCGCGGATGTCCGATCTTTTTCCTAGGACGATTTGAGTCCAGGTATGCTCGTAGAGTGGCGGACGCTTGTCGCAACGAAGGTTTGAGCGTGTTGGAAAAAATTCTCGATACCCCCCAGTTCCTGCCGACAAACGAGATAACTAAATCAGTTTTGGTGATCGAGGATGATGAATTGGCCAAGTGTGTGTACGATTCGGCGCTTCAACATGGTATCCCTGTCCGACACGTTGAAAATTAGGCGAGCAGCCCGATTTGACCGCGTACAGTCGGCCAGGAGCCGTCACTCAGAAACTAAGGCAGCAAAGCGACATAATCATGCAAAGCGATCCAAGCGAAATTTGCCGCCGATTCGGCACGACATACATGCCTCCCGATGCTGGTCTGAAGGTAGGGATTGCACTAGAATCGCTGGGAAATATACCGCTTCATGCGGTGCGGCTTCGCCCGGAAGGCGGTACGTGCGGCTGGTATATCTACGGCGGCGAGCATTCAACGGAAATTGATTTTTACCAGGCACTTCACGTTGACCACTTACCTGAGCTTTGCCCGGAGATCGTACCTTATTTAGCATTACCGCCAGGCTGGCGCGTATTGCTTGCCCCAGACTATGAAGATGTTTGGTTCGATGGCGAATTGCTGAAAAGTGAAGCCGACGGGTCGTAACGGCCAGAAGCTGACGAATTCGTTTATGTACTCGCAATGAGATAGGTGTTTATGACTTGGATAGTTGGGGCAGCCTCGCTCTTCGGCTACGGAGCCGTGATTTCAGATGTTCAAGTAACGTGGAGCAATGGCCGTACGGCAGACGTATTGCAAAGGGCATACCCAGTCGGAAGATTTTTAGTTGGCGGGTTCGCGGGGTCTGTGTATATCGGATTTCAGCTGATGGAAAGTCTCAAAGAAATGTTGCAACTTCCGGGACAAGCTTCTGTAATGACCCAGTGAATTCCTGCTCAGGGCAGATCCCCGCGCCAGAAAAGCCATCCGCACGGGCAGTCCTAGAGGCTGAAAAAACTGGAGCGCCTCATGATCGCTATTCTTCAAGCCGCCAGAAGCCCTGAGTTCGTTAGCGCTAGCTTTCAAGTTTGGCTATTCGGTGCGCTTGGGTTGGCGGTTCGAGCAAAGTACTTCGTGCGCACAGGGAGGCATCGCGCGAATCGTGGCCGATATTTTTATAAACTTCTCGTGACAGTACCTGGTCAAGTGTGTGGTATCGCTTAACTACGGCATATCGCTGCAGTTTGCCTTAATGGCGGCAGCCTGGCTCTGGCGTCGCTTAAAGCATGAACCAACAGATCGGCATCGCTACAACGATAAGCAGGCAGCCCAGCATCAGGCTCCATTCGACGAGAAAGCCGCGCTTGCGGCGAAATAGCGCTGCGCCTGTAATGATGCCGATAGTGGAAGACGCAGCCAGCGAGAACAAGTAGAGAAATAGAATTCCCTGTCCCCAACCGGCGCCGGCGTAGCCGGATGGCGGCTTGCCGAAAGCTTCCAGCGCCACGGCGCTGAACGTAAGCGCGGTGATCTCGGCAACAGCGATTGCCAGGCCGAGCAAAGTGGCGCGCCAGAGGGGGCGCGTGGCGGAAGTCATGTGCGTCGCTGGCATGCCGGTGTCCGGGGGAGTGGCCGCCGGCATGTCATGTGGGCGGCCTTTGGGGCTGCTTAGCCGGCCAGCTGCTGGCGCACGCGGGCAATCGCTGCGCGCACCTGGTTCGGCGCGGTGCCGCCCACGTGGTCGCGCGCGGCGACCGAGCCTTCCAGCGTCAGCACGGCGAATACGTCGTCGCCCACCAGCGGCGAGAAGGCGCGCAACTGCTCCAGCGACATCTCGGACAGGTCGATCTTCAGGTCGTCGCAGGCGCGCACCGCATGCGCCACGGCTTCGTGCGCGTCGCGGAATGGCAGGCCTTTCTTGACCAGGTAGTCGGCCAGGTCGGTGGCGGTAGCGTAGCCTTGCAGGGCGGCCGAGCGCATGGCTTCCGGCTTGACGGTGATGCCACCGGCCATGTCGGCGAAGATGCGCAGGGTGTCCACCACGGTGTCGACGGTGTCGAACAGCGGTTCCTTGTCTTCCTGGTTGTCCTTGTTGTAGGCCAGCGGCTGGCCTTTCATCAGGGTCAGCAGGCCCATCAGGTGGCCGTACACGCGGCCGGTCTTGCCGCGCGCCAGTTCCGGCACGTCCGGGTTTTTCTTCTGCGGCATGATGGAGGAGCCGGTGCAGAAGCGGTCGGCGATGTCGATGAAGCCGACGCGTGGGCTCATCCAGATGATCAGTTCTTCCGACATGCGCGACACGTGCATCATCAGCAGCGAGGCGGCGGCGGTGAACTCGATCGCGAAGTCGCGGTCGGAGACGGCGTCCAGCGAGTTGTGGCAGACATCGTCGAAGCCCAGCGACTGCGCCACGCGCAGGCGGTCGATCGGGAAGGTGGTGCCGGCCAGCGCGGCGGCGCCCAGCGGCAGGCGGTTCACGCGCTTGCGGCAATCCTGCATGCGCTCGACGTCGCGGCCGAACATTTCGACATAGGCCAGCATGTGGTGGCCGAAGGTGATCGGCTGCGCCACTTGCATATGGGTGAAGCCGGGCAGGATCACGTCGGCGTTCTTCTCGGCCAGGTCGACCAGGGCGCCGCGCAGCTGCTGCAGCAGGCCGGTGATGTCGTCGATGGCGGCGCGCACGTAGAGGCGGATGTCGGTCGCCACCTGGTCGTTGCGGGAGCGGCCGGTGTGCAGGCGCTTGCCGGCGTCGCCTACCAGTTCGGTCAGGCGCTTTTCAATATTCAGGTGCACGTCTTCCAGGTCCAGCTGCCATTCGAACTGGCCGGCGTCGATTTCGCCGCTGATCTGGGCCATGCCTTTCTGGATCGCGGCCAGGTCGCTGGCGGCGATAATGCCTTGCGCGGCCAGCATGTCGGCGTGCGCCAGCGAGCCCTGGATGTCGGCTTTGGCCATGCGCTTGTCAAAAAACACGGAGGCGGTGTAACGTTTCACGAGGTCGGAAACGGGTTCGGAGAAGCGTGCGGACCAGGCTTCCGCCTTCTTGGAGAATTGATCTGTCATAGTAGGTTTTCCGGTGAGAGTCGGACGATTATAAACAAGTAGGAGATTGAATGAAGAAGTTAGCAAGTTTGCTACTGCTGGCGCTGGCCGCCGGCAGTGCTTTCGCACAGGGTGCGCGCCCGGCCGACGTGGCCTCGGTGGACAGCATTGTGGCCGCCCTGTACGACACGATTTCCGGCCCGGCCGGCAAGGCGCGCGACTGGGACCGCCTGCGTTCCCTGTTCCGTCCCGATGGCCGCATGGTGGTGCACAGCCCGAACAAGGAGGGCGTGCTGAATACCCGCGTGCTGAGCATCGAGGACTACATCACCCGCACCACGCCGGTGTTTGCCAAGGAGGGCTTCTACGAATCCGAACTGGCGCGCACCAGTGAGCATTTCGGGCAGATTGCCCACGTCTTCACCACCTACGAGGCGCGCCACGCGCCGGGCGACAAGCCGTTTGTGCGCGGCATCAATTCGATCCAGCTGGTGAACGACGGCCAGCGCTGGTGGATTTCGCAACTGCTGTGGCAACCGGAAGGCGAGAAAGCGCCGCTGCCGGAGCGCTACCTGAAGCCGCGCTGATGGACGGCTTTGAGGTCAGCTGCGATGCGGGCCGCCTCGATGTGGGCCTGGTGCACCGCTTCCTGTCGCAGGAATCGGCCTGGGCGCGCGGCATCCCGCGCGAACTTGTCGAACGCGCAATGGCCAACTCGCTCTGCTTCGGCGGCTACCTTGACGGAAATCAGGTGGCGTTTGCCCGCGTAATCACAGACCGGGCAACCTTCGCTAATATGGTGGATGTGTTCGTGCTGCCCGCGTTGCGCGGCCGGGGCTACAGCAAGCGCCTGATGGAGTCAGTGCTTGCTCACCCGGATTTGCAGGGTTTGCGGCGCTTCACGCTGGCCACGGGCGATGCGCACGGACTGTACGCGCAATTCGGTTTTACTCCACCCTCGCGTCCAGCTACACTGATGGAAAGGTATTACCCGGATGTCTACCAGCGATGCTAGTGAGCAAGTCGAGGAGGAGATCATCGTGAAGCTGAGTTCCCGCGCAAGCCTGGCCCGATTGGGCCTTGCCTTACTAGCCGCCTGCGGCCTTCCGGTACAAGCCAAGGAAGCGCCACCCAAGAAACCCGTTCCCGCATCGAGCGGGCGCACCAGCACGACGCCGCCGCCGGAGACGCCGGCCAAAGCGCCGCCGGCGCCCGATCTGAGCGCGCCGGTACGCATTGTGGCGGGCGCCAGCGCCACGCTCAGCGGCGGCTCGGCAGCCATCGCACCGTCACCAGTGGCGGCGCACCAGGGCTCCCTGGTCATCATTGGCGGCGGCCTGCGCGGCGACAATGCGGACGTGTGGCAGCGCGTGGTGAAGCTGGCCGGCGGCAAGGGCGCGCGTATCGCGGTCTTCCCTTCGGCGGCGGGTAATCCCGAGGGCTCGGCCCAGATCATCATCGGCTACCTGCGCAAATGGGGCGCGGACGCATTCCTGGTGCCGGTTGCGGTGCGCCTGGCGGGCAGCGACTACAAGAAGAATGCGGACGACGCGGCGCTGGCGAAAAAAATCCGCGAGTCGGACGGTATCTACTTCGCCGGCGGCGACCAGGGGCGCATCACCAAGGCCCTGGTGCGCGAGGACGGCTCGCAGACCGCCGTGCTGGAAGCCGTGTGGGACGTGTACCGCCGGGGCGGCGTGATCGCCGGCACTTCGGCCGGCGCGGCCATTATGAGCAGCACCATGTTCGCCAATCCGAAAGCGGTGCTGTCCATGCTGCAGACCGGCATAGCGGACGGGCGCGAGCTGGGCCCGGGCCTGGGCTTCATCGGCGACGACGTGTTTGTCGACCAGCACCTGCTGGTGCGCGGCCGCTTTGCGCGCATGATCCCCGCCATGCTGGCCAAGGGCTACCAGATCGGCCTTGGCATCGATGAGGACAGCGCGATGGTGGTCAACGCCCAGCGCGAGGTGGAAGTGATCGGCTATAAGGGTGCCTTGCTGATCGACCTGTCGCGCGCCGAGTGGGACAAGGTCAACCCGCACTTCGGCGTACGCAATGCCGTGATCAGCTATCTCGATCGCGGCGACAAGTTCAATATCGCCACCCATATGTTCACGCCCGCCACCGAAAAAGCGGGCGGACGCATAGACCCTACCCGCACGCTGGGGCGCGGCGCGGTGTACAGCAACGATGTGCTGGGCAACAGCGCGGTGATCGACCTGATGGAGCGCCTGATCGACAGCAACCAGGAAGAGGCGATCGGCATCGCCAGCGGCAACCCGCGCGCCAGCGGCACCGAAGTCGGTTTCGAATTCCGCTTTACCAAAACGCCGGACAGCGTGGGCTATGTGTCCACCGTGGGCGAGGCCTACTCGGTGCTGAATATCCGGCTCGATATCCGGCCGATCGAAATCACGCGACCGCTATACAAATATAAGTAGAATACCGGGCAAACAACAACCCGGAGATTCCATGCCTCACCTGAACAAGCTGCTGGCCGGCGCCGCCCTGTGCGTTGCCGCCAGCCAGGCGCTGGGCGCGCAGCCAGCCACCGTGCGTCTCGACTATATGCACACCGGTAATGCGCTAAACGAAAGCTACGCCATCGAGCAAGTTGTGATTGAGCCGCTGCCGTGGCCGGGCGATATGGCCAAGACCATCGACACCACCAACCGTGGCGTGAACAAGGTCGAAGTGGCCGATGCCAAGACCGGCAAGATTCTCTACACCCGCACCTTTTCCACCATTTTCGGTGAATGGAAGTCCACCGAGGAAGCGGCCAAGCTGACGCGCGGCTTCCACGAATCGGTACGCTTCCCCAAGCCTGAGCGCCCGGTCAAAGTGCGTATTCTGAAGCGCGACGAACGCAATGAGTTCTCCGTGGTGTGGAGCGTGGAAGTTGATACCGACGCGATGGACGTGGTGCGCAAGCAGGACCCGGCGCCGGCCAAGCCGATCGCCATCCGCGTTAACGGCCCGAGCGAGAAAAAGGTCGACCTGCTGATCCTGGGCGACGGCTACACGCAAGCCGACATGGCCAAGTTCGAAGCCCGCGCACGCAAGCTGTCCGACTACCTGTTCAGCGTGTCGCCGTTCAAGGAACGCGCCAAGGACTTCAACGTGTGGGCGATGGCTGTGCCGACGCAGGAATCGGGCGCCTCGCGCCCCTCGACCGGCGCGCACAAGGCGTCCAAGCTGGGCACGCGCTACGACATCTTCGGCAGCGAGCGTTACGTGCTGACGCTGGATAACCGCGCCCTGCGCGAGATCTCGCAGCATGCGCCGTATGAGTTTATCGAGATCCTGGTCAATAACGACACGTATGGCGGCGGTGGCATTTACGGCCAGTTCAGCACAGCGGCGGCGGATAACGACTGGGCCAATTACCTGTTCGTACACGAATTCGGCCACCACTTTGCCGGCCTGGCGGACGAGTACTACACCTCGCCGGTGGCCTACGCGACCGGCGGCGCGCGCATGGAACCGTGGGAGCCGAATGTGACGGCCTTGCTCGAGCCCGCCAACGTGAAGTGGAAAAAGCATGTGACGGCGGGGACGGCGCTGCCGACCGCGTGGCCGAAGGCGGAGTACGAGGTGCATTCGCGCGAATACCAGAAGATCCGCGCGCAACTGCGCAAGGATAATCGCCCGGAATCGGAAATGAGCAAGTTATTCAAGGAGGATCTGGCGTGGACGAACAAGCTGTTCTCCACGGCGCCGAACCGGAAGGCGGTGGGCGCGTTTGAAGGGGCGAATTACGAAGCGACCGGCTACTTCCGCTCGCAGCAGCAATGCCTGATGTTTGACCGCAGTGAGGCGTTCTGCGTTGTGTGTAATGAGGCGGTGCAGGAGACGATCGATCTCTATGCTCCGCGCTAAACCCGTTAAACCTGGGTCAGACCCAAGGGTCAGACCCAGTTGACGCGGCTGTCGCAGGCCAGGGTCCGACCCTTGGGTCGTACCCTGGTTTTCCGGGTTTAGGTGTTAGGCACCAACCCCGTCGGCTTAATCCGCACCGGCATCGGTTTCCCCTTCCGCGCCCGCTTACCAAAGTGCGGCGCCAGCGCGGTCGGTCCCATGCGGTCCTCCTTCGCCTTCTGCGCATTGCCGATACCAAGCACAGTCACGCCCTTATCGGTAATCGCACAAGCAGCCACCAGCTTCTCCTTATCCGCCAGATCCATCAGGATCACGCCGCGGCCGCCATTGGAGAGCACCTTCATCTCATCCATGCCGAACACCAGCAGGTTCGCCTTCTCCGAGATCACAGCCACCGCACTGGCGTTCTCCGCCACCACAGTCGGCGGCAGCGGCTTCGAGCCCTCGTCCAGGGTGATGAAAGCCTTACCGCCCTTCAGTCGCGACACCATATCGCCAGCCTTGGCGATAAAGCCATAACCCGCATCCGAAGCAATCAGCAGCTGCTTGTCGCCGGTGCCCGCGTAGTAGTGCAGCAAACGCGCACCGCCCGACAGGTCCACCAGCGTGGTAATCGGCACGCCATCGCCGCGCGCATTTGGCAGGGCAGCCACCGGCACCGAATACACCTTGCCGTTATCGCCGAAGCCGAGCAGCGTATCGACCGTACGGCACTCAAACGCGCCATACAGCGAATCGCCCGCCTTGAACGTGAACTGCGCCGGATCATGGCCAATGCCGGTACGCGCGCGTACCCAGCCCTTTTCCGAGATGATCACGGTCACCGGCTCGTCCGCCACTTTCTGCTCAACGACAGCCTTCTGCGCTTCCTCAATCAGGGTGCGGCGCGCGTCGCCGTAAGTCTTGGCGTCGCCGTCGATTTCCTTGATCACCAGGCGGCGCAGGGTGGACGGATTGTCCAGCACATCCTGCAGGCCTTCGCGTTCCTTGCGCAGCTCGGACAATTCCTGTTCGATCTTGATCGCCTCCAGGCGCGCCAATTGGCGCAGGCGGATCTCGAGGATGTCTTCCGCCTGGCGGTCCGACAGCTTGAAGCGTTCGATCAGCGCCGCCTTCGGTTCATCCGAATTACGGATGATGGCGATCACTTCATCGATGTTCAGCAGGACGATCTGGCGGCCTTCCAGGATATGGATGCGCTCATCGACCTTGTTCAGGCGGTACTGGGTACGGCGGGTCACGGTGGCGAAGCGGAACTCGATCCACTCGGCCAGGATATCGCTGATGCCCTTCTGGCGCGGACGGCCATCGCCGCCGATCATCACCAGGTTCATGGACGCCGACGTCTCCAGCGAGGTATGCGCCAGCAGCATGTGCATGAACTCAGTCTGGTTCTGGTTCTTCGACTTCGGCTCGAACACCAGGCGCACCGCAGCCTCGCGGCCCGATTCATCGCGTACCTTGTCAAGCTGGCCAAGCAGCAGGCCTTTCAGCGCCACCTGTTCCGGCGACAGGGCTTTCTTGCCCAGTTTGACCTTGGGATTGGTCAGTTCCTCGATTTCTTCCAGCACCTTCTGCGATGAAGTCCCTGGCGGCAGTTCGTACACGACCGCCTGCCATTGGCCGCGCGCCAGTTCTTCGATCTTCCAGCGTGCGCGCACCTTCATCGAACCGCGGCCCGACGCATACATATCATCGATCTGCGCGCGCGGGGTGATCAGCTGGCCGCCGCCCGGGAAGTCCGGGCCAGGGATCAGTTCCATCAGTTCCGCATGCGAGATCTTCGGATTGCGGATCATGGCCACGGCGGCTTTCGCCACCTCGCTCAGGTTGTGCGAAGGGATCTCGGTCGCCAGGCCCACCGCGATACCGGAGGCGCCGTTCAGCAGCACCATCGGCAGGCGCGCCGGCAGCAGGGCAGGCTCCTCGTACGAACCGTCGTAGTTCGGGATGAAGTCCACGGTACCCTGGTCGATTTCGTCCAGCAGCAGGCGCGAGATCGGCGTCAGGCGGGCTTCGGTGTATCGCATGGCCGCAGCGCCGTCGCCGTCGCGCGAACCGAAGTTACCCTGGCCGTCGATCAGCGGATAGCGCAGCGAAAAGTCCTGCGCCATGCGCACCAGCGCGTCGTACACCGACTGGTCGCCGTGCGGGTGCAGCTTACCCAGCACGTCACCGACCACGGTGGCGGATTTGCGCGGCTTGGCGGTCGGGCCCAGGCCCAGTTCATTCATCGAATACAGGATGCGGCGCTGCACCGGCTTCTGGCCGTCGCACACGTCCGGCAGGGCGCGGCCCTTGACCACGGAGATCGCGTAATCGAGGTAGGCCCGTTCGGCGAAGGTGGACAGGGTCAGGGTTTCACCGCCGTCGTCACCGCCGCCGCTGTTGTTGCCGCCTTCCGGCTGCTCCGGAATCGGCTCGTCAAAGAGATTTGCTTGAGTCATATTTGTAGCGTGTATTAGATGTCTGCTTCAACTTCGTTGCCGTGTTCTTCGATCCATGCGCGGCGGGCGGCGGCTTCGCCTTTGCCCATCAGCATATTGAAGCGCGAGGCGGAGTAGCTGTGGTCGAAATCGCCCAGCGACACTGGCAGCAGGCGGCGGGTGTCCGGATTCATGGTGGTTTCCCACAGCTGCTCGGCGTTCATCTCGCCCAGGCCCTTGAAGCGAGAGATAGTCCAGGAGCCTTCCTTCAGCCCATCCTTGCGCAGCTTGTCCTCGATCGCCACCAGCTCGCCGTCATCCAGCGCATACAGCTTCTGGATCGGCTTCTTGCCGCGCGCCGGCGCATCCACGCGGTACAGCGGTGGACGGGCGATGCAGATGTTGCCGTTCTCGATCAGTTTCGGGAAATGGCGGAAGAACAGGGTAAGCAGCAGCACCTGGATGTGCGAGCCGTCCACGTCCGCATCGGAGAGGATGCAGATTTTGCCGTAACGCAGGCCGCTTACATCCGGCGAATCGCCGTAGCTGTGCGGATCGACGCCGATCGCCACCGCGATGTCGTGGATCTCGTTATTGGCGAACAGGCGGTCGCGGTCGGTCTCCCAGGAGTTCAGCACCTTGCCGCGCAGCGGCAGGATGGCCTGGTATTCCTTGTCGCGGCCCATCTTGGCCGAACCGCCCGCCGAGTCGCCCTCGACCAGGAAGATTTCGGTGCGCGCCGTCTCGTCCGACTCGCAATCGGTCAGCTTGCCCGGCAACACCGCCACGCCGGAGGACTTCTTCTTCTCCACCTTTTGCGCCGAACGCAGGCGCGATTGCGCCTGCTTGATGACCAGTTCCGCCAGCTTTTTACCGTAGTCGATGTGCTGGTTCAGCCACAGCTCCAGCGCAGGCTTGGAGAAGGTGGACACCAGGCGCACCGCATCGCGCGAATTCAGGCGCTCCTTGATCTGGCCCTGGAACTGCGGGTCCAGCACCTTGGCCGACAGGACAAAGGAAGCGCGCGCAAACACGTCTTCCGGCAGCAGCTTCACGCCCTTCGGCAGCAGCGAATGCAGCTCGACGAAGTTCTTCATCGCGCCGAACAGGCCCTCGCGCAGGCCCGATTCATGGGTGCCGCCGTTCGGGGTCGGAATCAGGTTGACGTAGGACTCGCGCACCACGCCGCCTTCTTCGGTCCAGGCCACCACCCACGAGGCGCCTTCGCCCTCGGCAAAGCCTTCCGCGTCCGGGGTCGCGAACTGTTCGCCTTCGAACAGGGGGATCAGGGTCTCGCCGTTGGAAGTCTGCGCCAGCTGCTCATTCAGGTAGCCGCGCAGGCCGTCCTTATACATCCAGGTCTGCTCGTCGCCGTTCTTGGCGTTCTTCAGCGTGACCGTCACGCCCGGCAGCAGCACCGCCTTGGAGCGCAGCAGGCGTTGCAGCTCGACCTGCGAAATCAGCGGCGAATCGAAATACTTCGCATCCGGCCAGGCGGTTACGCGGGTACCGGATTTTTTGCCGTCCTTTGGCGCCGGCTGGGAGGCCAGCGGCTCCACCAGGTCGCCGTTTTCGAACGCCAGGTGGTGGAAACCGTTGCCGGCGTCGTCTTTTCGCCACACCGAGATCTCCAGGCGTTTGGACAGCGCGTTGGTGACCGAAACGCCGACGCCGTGCAGGCCGCCCGAGAAGGCGTAAGCCCCGCCCGAGCCCTTGTCGAACTTACCGCCCGCGTGCAGGCGGGTGAAGACGATCTCCACGGTCGGCACGTTCTCCTCGGGGTGCAGGCCGACCGGGATGCCGCGGCCGTCGTCCTCCACCGTGATGGAGCCGTCCGCATTCTGCGTCACGATAATGTTCTTGCAATGGCCGCCCAGGGCTTCATCGGAGGCATTGTCGATCACCTCCTGGATGATGTGCAGCGGGTTCTCGGTACGGGTGTACATGCCCGGACGCTGCTTGACGGGTTCCAGTCCTTTCAGGACGCGGATGGATGATTCGCTGTAGTCGGAGACTGGTTTTTTAGTGGCCATACGTGTTCTTGGTAGTGCAAAGTGCTGTGATTATATACAGTATTTTCCGTCTTGACGGGGCTCTTGCCTGCGCATTCTATCCGCAACGGCCGGTGGCGCAAGGGAATCGCGGCGGTAAAATGGGTTTATGACCACAGATCGGCACCCGTTCGCAGTCAGGCTGGTCGGCTTCCCCCCGGACGCCGAACGGGCCCTCGCGCAGGGGCTGGCGCGAGCCCCGGCAGACGGCGCGGGCTATTTATGCCTGTCCGAAGACAGCCTGCGCGACCCCGGCCTGTACATCGCCAACGGCACCGAACTGAAAGCGCTGGCCGTGATCGCATCGTTGGCGGCAGGCGACATCCGGCCCGCCCTGGTGCTGGGCGCGACCGGGGTGGCGCTGCCGTACCCGAATTTGCCGCTGCCGGTGCAATGGAGCGTCCTGCATGGCGAGCTGGAACGCCTGCTGGCGCGCCGCGCCGCAGTGCTGGCCGGCCTGTCCGCCTCCGGCCAGCCGCTGGTGCCCGAGCGGCGCCGCCGCGAACGGCTCGACCTCGACCTGACCGAACCCGCCGTCTATGAAAGGATGCGCAAGCCGCGCCGTGAAGGCGCGGTGCTGTGCGTGGACGCCAACGCGCACTTCAGCGAACAACTGGGCAAATCGTTGAAGCAGTTCGGTACCGCCGTCTTATGGGCGGTGGACGGCGTCGGCGCGCTGGCGATTAGCCGCCAGCAGGCGGTGGCCGTGGTGCTGCTTGATTTCGCCGCCCCCATCATCGACCACTATTTACTGTGCGCCCAATTGCGCAGCGAGCCAGGGCAGCCCGAAGTGATCTTCCTCGCCCAAAGCGCCCACGACTACGACAGCACCCGCGCCCGCGCCGCCGGCGCCGCCGGCATGCTGGACAAACCCCTCGCCGAACACCAGGTTCAATCCGTCCTCCGCAAATACATGCGCCTCTGAGCAAAAATGTCCACTTTGGGGTCAGGAAGAAATGTGGACATTTCGAGGAAATGTCCACATTTCTTCCTGACCCCAAAGTGGACATTTTCCCTTTTTACGGTTTGTTTACAGGGGTGGGCTGTGTTTTAAGGCTGTTTTTACGCGTTGATCGATAGAGTGGTTGGACCTTAACCCTTTCGATGAATGATGAAAAAACTGATCTTTGCTGCCGCGATGTTGGCGTCTTTTGGCGCTTCGGCGGAAACCAGCCTTAATGCGGCGCTCACTTCGGACTACCGCTATCGCGGCATTTCCCAAACCCGCTTGCAGCCTGCGTTGCAGGGCGGCGTTGACTACGTCGATAGCCAAAGCGGTCTTTACGCCGGGGCTTGGGCTTCCACCATCAAGTGGACCAGGGATGCGGGCGGTGGCGGTAGTGTCGAGCTGGATGTCTATGGCGGGAAGCGCGGCCAGGTCTCTGCGGACGTCAGCTACGATGTGGGTGTGTTGACCTATGTCTACGCCAACAATGGCCTGAAACATGTGGCGGGCTTTGCCAACGCCGATACCACCGAAATCTATGCCCAGCTTGGCTACGGGCCGGCGACCCTGAAGTATTCCCACGCGCTGACCAACCTGTTCGGCTTCGTCGATAGCAAAAACTCCGGCTACCTGGACTTGAGCGCCAATCTCGACGCGGGCAGCGGCTACACCATCAACCTGCATGCGGGCCGCCAGAAAATCCGCAGCAACCGCGCCTCCGATTACACCGACTGGAAAGTGGGCGTCACCAAAGACCTTGGCGTCGCCAGCCTGCAGTTGGCGGCCGTCGGCACTAATGCCAGCAAAGTGGCCTACGCCTCGCCGGCAAACGGCAAATTCACCGGCAGGACCGCCTTTCAGCTGACCCTCAGCAAAACCTTCTGAAGCGAACAAGCCAATGGACATCGTATTTGTCGGCGCACTCGTCGCCTTTTTCGCCCTGGTGGCCGCGATGGCCGCCGCCTGCGACAAGCTGGGAGGGCGGCAATGAACCTCTTTTACCTCATTGGATCGGCTGCTACGGCCGGTTTGCTGGCCTACCTGCTGGTAGCCCTGCTGAAAGCGGAGGATCTCTAATATGACCACGCAATCCTTTTTACTGCTGGCGGCTTTCATGGCGGTGCTGTTTGCCGCCGCCTGGCCCCTGGGCGGGTGGCTCGCGCGTGTCGCGGATGGCCGCGCCGTGCCAGGCCTGGGCTGGCTGGGCGCTGCGGAAAACCTGCTGTATCGCGCCGCTGGCATACCGCTGGCGACAGAAAAACAGGGCATGGGCTGGAGGGCTTACGCTATCGCGCTGCTGGTCTTCAATACCCTGGGCGCGCTGTTCGTCTATGCCGTGCAGCGCCTGCAGCTTTGGCTGCCTCTGAACCCACAAGGCCTGGGCAACGTCAGCCCGGACTCCTCGTTCAACACCGCCATCAGCTTTGTCGCCAACACCAACTGGCAGGGCTACGTGGGCGAGCAGACTATGAGCTACCTGAGCCAGATGCTGGCGCTGGCGCCACAGAACTTCCTGTCCGCCGCTACCGGCATCGCGGTCGCCTTCGCGCTGATCCGAGGCTTTGCCGCGCGCTCCACCCAGTCGATCGGTAACTTCTGGGTCGACCTTACACGGATTACGCTGTACGTGCTGTTGCCGCTTTCGTTTGTCTTCGCCGTCTTCCTGATGGCGCAGGGCGTGATCCAGAACTTTTCCACCTACCAGGACGTGACAACCCTGCAGGGCGCGCAGCAAACCATCGCCATGGGCCCGGTCGCTTCGCAGGAAGCGATCAAGATGCTGGGCACGAATGGCGGTGGCTTCTTCAACGCCAATTCCGCCCACCCCTTTGAAAACCCGACCCCGCTGACGAACTTCGCGCAGATGCTGTCGATCTTCCTGATCCCGGCCGGCCTGTGCTTCGCCTTCGGCCGACTGGTGGGCGACCGCCGCCAGGGCCGGGCGGTGCTGGGCGCCATGTCCATCATGTTCGTGGTGGCCGCCAGCGGCATTATGGCCGCCGAGCAGTCCAGCCATCCGGCCTTGC
Organism: Pseudoduganella guangdongensis; assembly: GCF_009857475.1. GTDB lineage: Bacteria > Pseudomonadota > Gammaproteobacteria > Burkholderiales > Burkholderiaceae_D > Rugamonas > Rugamonas guangdongensis. The sequence goes on from NZ_WWCJ01000001.1 coordinate 479,814, forward strand.
AGGCGATGGGCGTTGACCAGTCGGCCAATGCGCTGCAGGCTGGCGGCAATATGGAGGGCAAGGAAAGCCGCTTCGGCATCGCCGCCTCCGGCCTGTTCGCCGCCGTCACCACGGCGGCATCGTGCGGCGCCGTGAACAGCTTCCACGATTCCTTCACGCCGCTGGGCGGCATGGGGCCGACCTTGCTGATGCAGCTGGGCGAGGTGGTGTTTGGCGGCGTCGGCTCCGGCCTGTACGGCATGCTGGTCTTCGCCATCATGGCGGTGTTCATTGCGGGGTTGATGATCGGGCGTACGCCGGAATACCTGGGCAAAAAGATCCAATCCTATGAGATGAAGATGACTTCCATCGCCATCCTGGTCACGCCGACCCTGGTGCTGGTGGGAACGGCCATCGCCGTGATGACGGATGCCGGCAGGATGGCGGTCGCCAATCCCGGCGCGCACGGCTTCACCGAAATCCTGTACGCGTTCAGCTCCGCCGCCAATAACAACGGCAGCGCCTTCGCCGGCATCTCCGCCAATACGCCGTTCTACAACACCATGCTGGGCATCGCCATGTGGTTTGGCCGCTTCGCCATGATCGTGCCCGTGCTGGCGATTGCCGGTTCGCTGGCCGGCAAGCAGCGACTGCAAGCCAACGCCGGCACCATGCCGACCCACGGCCTGATGTTCGTGTTCCTGCTGGTCGCCGTGGTGCTGCTGGTCGGTGTCCTGAACTATGTTCCTGCCCTGGCGCTTGGCCCGGTCATCGAACACCTGCAACTGTATAAATAAGGAGCGCACATCATGTCGCAATCCCAGGCGATTCCGGTCGCCCAAGCTGGCCAGCGCCTTAAGCTGTTCGAGTCCAAGCTGGTGCTGCCCGCCATTGTAGATTCCTTCAAAAAGCTGAATCCCGCGGTGCAGCTGCGTAGCCCGGTGATGTTCGTGGTCTACGTCGGCAGCATTATCACCACGCTGCTGTATGTCCAGGCCCTGTTCGGCCAGGGCGAGTCCAGCCCGGGCTTTATCCTGGCCACCGCGGTCTGGCTGTGGTTCACCGTCTTGTTCGCGAACTTCGCCGAAGCACTGGCCGAAGGCCGCAGCAAGGCACAAGCCGCTTCCCTGCGCAGCCTGAAACAGAGCGTCACCTCCAAAAAGCTGGCCAAGCCAAAGCATGGCACGGGCTGGCTGCCGTGCCCGGCCAACGACCTGCGCAAGGGCAATTACGTGCTGGTGGAGGCCGGTGACGTGATTCCCATTGACGGCACCGTGGTGGAAGGCGTGGCCGCGGTCGACGAGAGCGCCATCACGGGCGAATCGGCGCCGGTGATCCGTGAATCGGGCGGCGACTTTTCGTCCGTGACCGGCGGCACCCGCGTGCTGTCCGACTGGCTGGTGGTGCAGGTCACAGCTAATCCGGGCGAGACCTTCCTCGACCGCATGATCGCCATGGTGGAAGGCGCCAAACGCAAGAAGACGCCGAATGAGATCGCGCTCACCATCCTGCTTGTGGCGCTGACCATCGTGTTCCTGATCGTGACGGCGACCTTGCTGCCGTTCTCGCTGTTCTCCGTGGCGGCGGCGCAGGCGGGCACGCCGATCACCATCACGGTGCTGATTGCGCTGCTGGTGTGCCTGATCCCGACCACCATCGGCGGCCTGCTGTCGGCCATCGGCGTGGCCGGCATGAGCCGTATGATGCAGGCCAATGTGATCGCCACTTCCGGCCGCGCGGTGGAGGCGGCGGGAGATGTTGACGTGCTGCTGCTGGATAAAACCGGCACCATCACCCTTGGCAACCGCCAGGCGTCGGCCTTCTTCGCCGCGCCGGGCGTGACCGAGCGCGAACTGGCCGACGTGGCGCAGCTGGCGTCCCTGGCGGACGAAACGCCGGAAGGGCGCAGCATCGTGGTGCTGGCCAAGCAGAAGTTCGATATCCGCGAGCGCGAAATGTCGCCGCTGCACGCCGTCTTCATCCCGTTTTCCGCCAACACCCGCATGAGCGGGGTGGATATGGCGGGGCGCCAGGTGCGCAAAGGCGCGGCGGAAGCAGTGCGCAGGCACGTGGAGGAGGCCGGCCAGGCATGGCCGGCGGAAGTGGCGCGCGCTGTCGATGATGTGTCGCGCCGTGGCAGCACGCCGCTGGTGGTGGCCGATTCTGGCCGCGTAATGGGCGTGGTGGAGTTGAAGGATATCGTCAAGGGCGGCATCAAAGAGCGCTTCGCCGAACTGCGCCGCATGGGCATCAAGACCGTGATGATCACCGGCGACAACAAGGTGACCGCCGCCGCCATCGCCGCTGAGGCAGGTGTGGATGACTTCCTGGCCGAGGCGACGCCTGAGGATAAGTTGAAACTTATCCGCAGCTACCAGGCCGATGGCCGCCTGGTAGCCATGACCGGCGACGGCACCAACGACGCCCCGGCGCTGGCCCAGGCCGACGTGGCGGTGGCCATGAGCTCGGGCACGCAGGCCGCCAAGGAGGCCGGCAATATGGTGGACCTGGATTCCAATCCGACCAAGCTTCTGGAGATCGTGGAGATCGGCAAGCAGATGCTGATGACGCGCGGCTCGCTGACCACGTTCTCGATCTCGAATGACATCGCCAAGTACTTCGCCATCATCCCGGCAGCCTTCGTTGGCACCTATCCGCAACTGAAGGCGCTGGACATCATGCAACTGAGCAGCCCGAACTCCGCCATTATGTCCGCCGTGATTTTCAATGCGCTGATCATCATGTTTTTGATCCCGCTGGCGCTGAAGGGCGTGCGCTATCGCGCCATTGGCGCCACCGCGCTCCTGCGCCGCAACCTGCTGGTATATGGCCTGGGCGGCCTGCTGCTGCCCTTCGTTGGCATCAAGCTGATCGACCTGCTGCTGGCCGCCTTCAACCTCGTTTAAGCTGGAGAACTCTATGATTTCGACTCTTCGTCCGGCCCTGGTGCTGTTCGCTGCACTGACCGTCGCCACCGGCGTGATTTACCCCGTTGCCGTGACCAGCGCCGGCCAGGCCCTGTTCCCGCACCAGGCGGCCGGCTCCATCATCGAAGTGGACGGCAAGGCGATCGGCTCCATGCTGATTGGCCAGCAGTTCACCACCCCCGGCTATTTCTGGGGCCGCCCGTCGGCCACCAGTCCGGCGCCATACAACGCCAGCGGCTCCTCCGCCTCCAACCTGGGTCCCCTGAACCCCGCCTTTACCGAGGCAGTGAAAGGCCGCGCGGAAGCGCTGCGTGCCGCCGATCCAGGAAACCGGGCGCCGATCCCGGTCGACCTGGTGACCGCCTCGGGCAGCGGCCTCGATCCGGAAATCAGCATGGCCGCTGCGCAGTACCAGCTGCACCGGGTGGCGTCAGCGCGCGGCATGGCGCCCGGGCAGGTGCAGGCGCTGATTGCGCAGCACGCGAGCAGGCAATACTTCGGCATCTTCGGCGAAGCGCGCGTGAACGTCCTGGCCCTGAATCTGGCGCTGGACGGCAAAACACCGCATACTCGCTGATATGATTCCACTCGACGACGCCCGGCCCGATCCAGACGCGCTGCTGGCGCAAGTACAAGCCCAGGAGCGCAAGGCGACGCGCGGCAAGCTGCGCATCTACTTCGGCGCATCGGCTGGCGTTGGCAAGACCTACGCCATGCTGTCTGCCGCCCGCAAGCTGCAGGCCGCCGGCCAGCCGGTGCTGGTGGGCGTCATCGAGACCCACGGCCGCAGCGAAACGGCGGCATTGGTTGAGGGCTTGCCCGTATTGCCGCTGCGCGCGGTGGCCTATCGCGACAAGATACTGAACGAGTTCGACATCGACGCGGCGCTGGCCCAGCGTCCGCCCCTGATCCTGATCGACGAACTGGCGCATTCCAATGCGCCCGGTTCACGCCACCCCAAGCGCTGGCAGGACGTCGAGGAATTGCTGGAAGCGGGCATCGATGTCTACAGCACTGTCAACGTGCAGCACCTGGAAAGCCTGAACGACGTGGTGGGCGGCATCACCGGCATCCAGGTCAACGAAACCGTGCCGGACACCGTGTTCGACGCCGCCGACGAAGTGGTGCTGGTCGATATTCCCGCCGACGAACTGCTGGCGCGCCTGAAGGGCGGCAAGGTGTACCACGCGCAGCAGGCCGAGCGCGCCGCACGCAATTTCTTCCGCAAAGGGAACCTGATCGCCCTGCGCGAGCTGGCCTTGCGCCGCACCGCCGACCGCATCGAGGATGACGTACGCGCCTATCGTGTCGAACAGTCGATCGACACCATCTGGAAAACCGGCGCCTCGGTGCTGGCGCTGGTGGGGCCGCGTCCCGGCAGTGAACAGGTGGTGCGCAGCGCCGCGCGCCTGGCCGGGCAACTGGGCACCGAGTGGCATGCCATCTACGTCGAAACTCCTGCGCTACAGCGCCTGCCCGCGCACGAGCGCGAACGCATCCTGCGCACGTTGAAGCTGGCGCAGGACCTGGGCGCCAGCACCGCCGTGCTGTCGGGCAGCGATATCGCCGCTGCGGCAGCCGACTACGCGCGCGGCCACAACCTTTCGAAGATCACGATCGGGCGCAGCCATTCCAGCTGGCCGTGGCGCCGCGCGCATAGCCGCCGCCTGGCCGCCCACGCGCCGGACGTCGACTTGATCGAAGTATCGGTGAGCGAACGCGAAGCCGCCCCGCGCACCCTTGCCCCGACCGACGAGGAGGAGGACGCGCGCGCCACCAAAGTGCGCGCCACCGGCTACGCGGTCGCAGCAGCCGCCAGCGTCGGCATGGCGCTGCTGGCCACGCCGCTGCTGCCATACTTCGACCTGGCCAACATCGCGATGCTATTCCTGCTGGTGGTGCTGCTGGTGGCGGTGCGCTACGGGCGCGGCCCATCGGTGCTGGCCACCTGCGTCGGTGTGGCCTGTTTCGACTTCTTCTTCGTCGCGCCGCGTTTCAGCTTTGCCGTCTCCGACCTGCAATACATCATCACCTTTGGCGTGATGCTGGCGGTCGGCCTGATCACCGGCCACCTGACTGCCGGCCTGCGCTTCCAGGCGCGGATCGCCTCCCACCGCGAAGCACGGGCGCGCGCCCTGTTCGAGTATGCGCGCGAATTGTCCGGCGCCTTGCAAACGGAGCAGGTCTTCGACACCACCGCGCGCTTCCTGCAAGCGACGTTCAACGCCAAGGCGACATTGCTGGTGCCCGACAACGACGGCCGCCTGCACCTGCCGCCGGGCGCCGGCACGCCGGCGGCGCTGGACCAGGGCGTGGCGCAATGGGCCTTCGACCACGCGGAACGCGCGGGGCTTGGCACCGACACGCTGCCCGCCAGCGCGTTGTATTACATGCCGCTGGTGGCGCCGATGCGCACGCGCGGCGTGCTCGCCATTGAACCGGTGCAGCGGCGCTGGATCCTGATTCCCGAGCAGCGGCAGCATTTGGAGACCTTTGCCGCGCTGGCCGCCATCGCGCTGGAGCGCGTGCATTACGTCGAAGTGGCGCAGGAAGCCTTGGTCAATATGGAGTCGGAGCGCCTGCGCAATTCGCTGCTGGCGGCCGTGTCGCACGACCTGCGCACTCCGCTGACCGCGCTGGTGGGCCTGTCCGAATCGCTGGCGCAATCGCGCCCGCCGCTGGCCGCATCGCAGGCGGACATGGCGCGCTCGCTGCACGAAGAAGCGCTGCGCATGAGCGCCCTGGTCGCCAACCTGCTCGACATGGCGCGCATTGAAAGCGGCGGCTTGAAGTTCAACCTGCAATGGCAGCCGCTGGAAGAGGTGGTCGGCAGCGCGCTGCGCGCCAGCCGCCTGGCGCTGGCCGGGCACAAAGTCAGCACCCAGCTCGCGCGCGAGCTGCCGCTGCTGCGCTTCGACGCTGTCCTGGTCGAGCGCGTGCTGTGCAACCTGTTGGAGAACGCCGCCAAATACACGCCGGAGGGTTCGTCGATCGTGATCTACGCCGTGCAGCGCGGCGAATTCGCGCGCGTCATGGTGTACGATAACGGCCCTGGCCTGCCGCGCGGGCGCGAAGAGGCCATCTTTGAAAAATTCACGCGCGGCGAAAAGGAATCGGCCAAGCCAGGCGTGGGACTGGGCCTGGCGATCTGCCGCGCCATCGTGGAGGCGCATGGCGGCACCATCGCGGCCGATAAGTCGCCGCTGGGCGGGGCCGCCGTGGTCTTCACGCTGCCGGTCGGCACGCCGCCGCAAGTGCCGGAAATTGAGGAATGATGAGTATGCAGCACACCGAAATCGCGCCTACCGCCTTGCTGGTTGAAGACGAGCCGCAGATCCGGCGCTTCGTGCGCGCCGCGCTGGAAGAGGAGGGCTGGCATGTGCACGAAGCGGCCAGCATGCAGCGCGGCCTGATCGAAGCCGGCACGCGCCGCCCCGACCTGGTGATCCTCGACCTGGGCCTGCCGGATGGCGACGGCAACGACTTTATCGCCGATTTGCGCAAATGGTCGAACGTACCGGTGATCGTGCTATCCGCCCGGGTGAATGAATCCGACAAGATCAAAGCGCTGGACGCAGGCGCTGACGACTACCTGGCCAAGCCCTTTGGCGTCGGCGAATTACTGGCCCGCGTACGCGCCACCCTGCGCCGCCAGCGGCAACCGCAAGCCGACCTGGCCGGCCAGGTGCAATTCGGCGAAGTGGTGGTCGACCTGCCGAATCGCCGCGTAACCAAGAAAGGCGAGCACGTCCACCTCACCCCAACCGAATACCGCCTGCTTTCCGTGCTGGTCGCCAACGCCGGCCGCGTCATGACCGCCCCACAGCTGCTGCGCGCCGTCTGGGGCCCCGCCCAATCCGACAACAGCCACTACCTGCGCATCTACATGGGCCACCTGCGCCACAAGCTGGAAGACGACCCCGCCCAGCCGCAGCACCTGCTGACCGAAACCGCCGTCGGCTACCGCCTCCAGCTTGCCTAGCCGAAATGTCCACATTGGGGTCAGGAAGAAAAGTGGACATTTTTCTAGGAAATGTCCACTTTTCTTCCTGACCCCAATGTGGACATTTTGCTGGCGGGTGTTATTTGGAGAGGGTGCGCATGGCGCGTTCCAGGCCTTCGATGGTGATCGGGAACATGCGGTTGTTCATCAACTGCTTGATCACGCTGATCGATTGGCGGTATTGCCATAAGCCTTCCGGCTCGGGGTTGAGCCAGATGAACTTGGGGAAGTGGGTCGTGAAGCGCTGCAGCCATTCGGCGCCGGCTTCTTCGTTGTTGTATTCGACCGAGCCGCCCGGCTGCAGCACTTCATAGGGACTCATGGTGGCGTCGCCGACAAAAATCAATTTCGTGTCGGGCGGGTATTTGCGCAGCACGTCCCAGGTGGCGAAGCGCTCGGCGTTGCGGCGGCGGTTGCTGCGCCACAGGTAGTCGTATACGCAGTTGTGGAAGTAGTAGAACTCCATGTTCTTGAACTCGGTCTTGGCGGCCGAGAACAGTTCTTCCGCGCGTTCGATATGGTCGTCCATCGTGCCGCCCACGTCCATCAGCATCAAGACTTTGACGTTGTTCTTGCGCTCGGGCTGCATCTTGATGTCGAGGTAGCCGGCGTTGTTGGCGGTGGCGCGGATGGTCTGGTCCAGCGCCAGTTCTTCGGCCACGCCCTGGCGTGCGAATTTGCGCAGTCGGCGCAGGGCCACTTTGATGTTGCGCGTGCCCAGCTCGCGTTCGCCGTCGTAGTCCTTGTAGGTGCGCTGCTCCCACACTTTGACTGCGGTGCGGTTACCGCCCTTGCCGCCGATGCGGATACCTTCCGGATTGGTGCCGCCGTTGCCGAACGGTGAGGTGCCGCCGCTGCCGATCCATTTGTTGCCGCCTTCGTGGCGTTCTTTCTGCTCTTTCAGCAGCTCGTTCAGGCGGTCCATCAGCTTGTCGTAGCCGAATTTCTCCAGCGCGGCGATCTGCTCGGGCGTTAGCTCGCGCTTCATGCGCTGCAGCAGCCAGTCGAGGGGTATCTCTTTGGTGGTGTCGAAGACGGCGTTGATGCCTTTGAAGTATTGGCCAAAGGCGCGGTCGAACTTGTCGTAGTTGGCCTCGTCCTTCACCAGGCACAGGCGGCTCATGTAGTAGAAGTCGTCCAGCGAGGGCGCCAGCACCTGCTTTTCCATCGCTTCCAGCAGGGTGAGGAATTCCTTGATCGTGACCGGGATCCTGGCGTCTTTCAGCGTGAAGAAGAAGTCGATCAGCATCTCAGGCCCTCCGTGCCAGCAGGTAGCGCAGCTGTGCCTTCACTTCCGGCCATTCGCCGCGCACGATGCTGTACATGACGGTGTCGCGTACGGTGCCGTCGCGCCGCAGGGCGTGGTGGCGCAGCACGCCGTCCTTCCGGGCGCCCAGGCGTTCGATGGCGGCTTGCGAGGCGTGGTTGAAATTGTCGGTGCGGAAGCCGACCACGGCGCAGCCCAGGGTTTCAAAGGCGTGCGCCAGCAACAGCAGCTTGCAGGTGGTGTTGACATGCGTGCGCTGGGCGCTGCGGCGGTACCAGGTGTAGCCGATTTCCACGCGGTCGAGGGCGGGCACGATGTCGTGGTAGCTGGTGGTGCCGAGCACGCGCCCGCTCACCGCTTCCACCACGGCGAAGGCCAGGCGGGCAGGGCGCATGTCGAGGGCGGCGGCGACGTAGGCTTCCACGTCCTGCGGTTCGGGCACGGAGGTGATGCGCAGCTTCCACAGCTCGCCGTCGCGGGCGGCGTCGCGCAGGGCGTCGGCGTGCTGCGGGCCGAGCGGCTCCAGGCGCAGGCCGTTCAGCTCCAGCGTGACCGGGTTTGGTGCATCCATCAGCGGTTGGTCCTCGACATGTAGACCAGGCGTTCGAACAGGCTCACGTCCTGTTCGTTCTTCAGCAGGGCGCCGTGCAACGGCGGCACAATGGCTTTCTGGTCTTTGCTGCGCAGGGCTTCGGCGGGAATGTCTTCCGCCATCAGCAGTTTGAGCCAGTCCAGGAATTCGCTGGTGGACGGCTTCTTCTTCAGGCCCGGCACGTCGCGCACTTCGTAGAACGATTGCAGGGCGGTCGCCAGCAGTTCCTGCTTCAAATGCGGGTAGTGGACTTTGACGATGGCTTCCATCGTGTCCTTGTCCGGGAATTTAATGTAGTGGAAGAAGCAGCGGCGCAGGAAGGCGTCCGGCAGCTCTTTCTCGTTGTTGGAGGTGATGATCACCAGCGGGCGGTGCTTGGCCTGCACCATTTCGCGCGTCTCGTAGACGTAGAATTCCATGCGGTCCAGTTCGCGCAGCAGGTCGTTCGGGAATTCGATATCGGCCTTGTCGATTTCGTCGATCAGCAGCACCACCGGCTCGGGCGCGGTGAAGGCTTGCCACAGCACGCCTTTGACAATGTAGTTGTGGATGTCGCGCACGCGCTCGTCGCCCAGCTGCGAGTCGCGCAGGCGCGACACGGCGTCGTATTCGTACAGGCCTTGCTGGGCCTTGGTTGTCGATTTGATATGCCACTGCATGAGGGGCATGTCGAGGGCGGCCGCGACTTCCTCCGCCAGCATGGTCTTGCCGGTGCCCGGCTCGCCTTTGATCAGCAGCGGGCGTTGCAGGGTCAGGGCCGCGTTGACGGCCAGTTTCAGGTCATTGGTGGCGACGTAGTTGTCCGAGCCTTCGAATCGCTGTGGGGCTTGCATTGGTGTTCCTGGTAAATGTGTACTTATTGAGTATAAGCTAGATCCAGATTATGGACGATTGCCCAACTTGTAAGGTAAAATCGCAGGTTGAGGGCGCGATGGCCATCTTTTTTGCGCTTGGCAGTATTCGATTACAACTGATTAAAGCCCACACTATGAAAAAAATCTTCGCACTCCTCGCGCTGGCCGCCGTAGCGCAGGCTGCCGCAGCCGCGGACATCGTCGGCGACGCCAAGAACGCTAAAGGCAAGATCGAGATGTGCATCGGTTGCCACGCAATCCCAGGCTATAAAGCGACGTTCCCAGAAGTGTTCCAGGTGCCGAAGATCGGCGGCCAGTCTGCCAAGTACATTGAAAACGCGTTGAAGGGCTACCAGAAGGGCGAGCGTAAGCACCCGTCCATGAAGGGTATCGCCGTCAGCCTGTCCGACCAGGACATCGCCGACATCGCCGCTTACTACTCCCAGCAGAAATGAGGCCTGGAACCATGAAAAAACTGATTATCGCTTTGTTCTGCTCCGCCGTTTCGTTCAGCGCCACTGCCGGCGGCAATATCGCCAACGGCAAGGCTCTGGCTGAGAAATACAGCTGCGCCGCCTGCCACGGCAAGGACTACAACTCCCCGATCGACCCGAGCTACCCTAAGCTGGCCGGCCAGCACAAGGACTACCTGGAACACGCGCTGATCGCTTACAAGCGCGGCGACGCGCCGAACGGCCGCTCCAACGCCATCATGGTGGGCCAGGTCAAGCCGCTGTCGAACAAGGACATCGCCGACATCTCGGCCTACCTCCATTCCCTGCCAGGCAGCCTGGTACTGAAGCGCTAATCCAGCGCCTCCCGCATAAAGCCCGCCGCGTGCGGGCTTTTTTGTTTTCAGCGCGGGGAACTTCTTGATCTATATCAATGCGAATGGTTCTCATTTGCAATTAACCTAGCGGCATTCCTTTCCCGTCATTGTCAGCCCCTCGGTTTTCCGAACAGCCAGCCGCGCACGGTTCCACTTACCGGAGGCTCGATGTTCCCGCTTAAACCACTTTCGGCAGCCCTGTTGCTTGCCCTCGGCACGCCGCATGCGCAGGCCGACCAGACCCTGTCCACCATCACTGTCACCGCGACCCGCACCGAAACGGCGGGCGAGAACGTGGCCGCCACCGTCAGCGTGGTGGAGCGCGCCGACATCGAGCGCCGCCAGCCGGCCGACGGCGCCGACCTGCTGCGCGACGAGCCGGATGTGGCGCTGGCGCGCGACCTGCGTCGTTTCGGCGCCACGCGCGTGAATATCCGCGGCATTGAGGACAACCGTGTGACGCAGATGGTGGACGGCGTACGCCTGCCTGATTTTTACAACGGCGGCGGCCCTACCAACTTCACCATGAATGCGCCGGGCGGCGTGTCGCCCGACTTCCTCAAACGCGTGGAAATCCTGCGCGGCGCGGCCTCCAGCCTGTACGGCTCGGACGCCATCGGCGGCGTGGTCGGTTACCTCACGCTGGACCCCGCCGACATGCTGGTGGCGGGCGAGAACACGGCGCTGCGCTACCGCGTGGGCCATATCGGCGCCAACGATGCACTGCGCCATAGCCTGCTGGGCGCCTGGCGCAGCGAGACCAGCGAGGCACTGTTCGGTTATTCGCGCGCGACCGCGCATGCCTTTGAAAACATGGGGTCAGTCGATACGCGCAACGCCAGCCGCAGCCTGCCCAATCCACAGGACGTGCGCGACCAGGGCCTGCTGCTGAAGTTCGGCCACCGCCCGGCCGCCGGTCACAAGCTGGCGCTGACTGTCGAAGGCCGCAAGCTCGATAGTGATGTCGAGATCCTGCGCCTGGCGGCGTCGCTGCCCAAGGTCAGCGCCATGTGGGGCGATGACCACAGCAAGCGCCTGCGCGCCACGGCGGAATGGCAGCATATGCCGAAAGGCGCATGGTACGACCGCCTGACAGCGCGCCTGTACCGCCAGGATGCCGACACTCGCAACAACAACCACCAGAAGCGCGACGCGACCAGCGCCACCTGTGCCGCTTCCGGCCCGGTGGGCGTCAACAACTGCCTGATCGCGCAGGAGTTCCTGTTCTCGCAAACGGCCACCGGCGGCAGCCTGCAGTTCGACAGCGCGTTGAAGCTGGCGGGGCAGGAGCATTTCCTGACCTACGGCCTGGACACTTCGCGCGTCAAGACGGAAGAGAGGCGCGACGCCACCGTGCGCAACCTGAGCACCGGCACGGTGGGCAAGAATCTGGCGGGGGATGTCTTCCCGCTGCGCGATTTCGCCATCGGCAATACCGACACCGTCGCCTTCTTCGCGCAGGACGAGATCAGCGGCCTGGCCGGCGGCGCCCTGACCCTGACGCCGAACCTGCGCTATGACTGGCGCCGCCTGTCGCCGAAGGTCGATGCGCTGGCCCAGGCCGTGCTGGACGGGATTGGCCGCAAGGTGGTGCGCCAGAGCGATGGCGCGCTGTCGCCCAAACTGGCGGCCATGTGGGCCTTCAGTCCGAACCTGTCAGGTTACGCCCAGCTGGCGCGCGGCTTCCGCGCCCCGAACTACGAGGAGGTGAACGGCGCCTTCCGCAACAACTCGCAGATGTACGGCATCGTACCCAATCCGGACCTGAAGCCGGAATCGAGCACCGGCCTGGAACTGGGCCTGAAACTGCGCAGCGATACAGTACGCAGCCAGTTCGCCGTGTACGACAACCGCTACCGCGACTTCATCGCCAGCGTGCAGCTGAATTGCCCGAGCGATCCGCGCTGCGTGCCGCTGCCGATTCGCATGACCAGCATGTTCCAGAACCTGTCGCGCGTGCGCATTTACGGCGCCGAGGCGCGCGCCGTGTGGGATATGGCGCCGGGTTGGAAGCTGGACGGCGCCGTGGCCATGGCGCGCGGTGAGAACCGGGCCAACGGGGCGCCGATCAACACGGTGGAGCCGCAGCGCCTGAGCGCCGGCCTGCTGCGCGATGCCGGCGAGTGGGGCGCCGAGCTGCGCTTGCGCGCCGCCAAGGCGGTGACCCGCACCGACGATCGGGACGGGGCCTGGTTCCGTCCCGCCGGCTATGGCGTGAGCGACCTGTCGCTATGGTGGCGTCCAGCGAAGGGCGCGCAGCTTAACCTGTCGGTCAACAACCTGTTCGACAAGAAGTACTGGCTGTGGAGCGATATCCGCCAGGCCGATGCGCGCATGCCGACCGGTGTCGACTTCTACACGCAGCCGGGCCGCAAGTTGTCGGCCAGCCTGGCATACCAGTTCTAAGGCCGATCCATGCAAAGCCTGATTTCGCGCTGCCTGCTGGCATGCGCGCTGCTGCTGGCGGGCGCCTTGGCGCCCGTTCATGCCGCCAAACTGCTGTTCGTCACCAGCGGCCCCACGCCGACCGGCAAGTTCCAGCTGCTGGCGCAGCTGGGCAAGCCGGCCGGCGCGAGTGTCGAGGTGCGCTACCTGGAGCAGTTGCCGCCGCAGCCCGGCGCGTCGCTGTTCCAAGGCTACGACGCGGTGCTGTTCGACCTGCCGCGCGACCATATGCGCGAATTCGGCAAGGCGCGCCTGGCGGCTGCCTTGCCGGGCTTGCGCCAGCCTGCGCTCTGGCTGCATGAGCAACGGCCAGAGTGGCAGGGCATGCCTGAGCCGCTGGCGCGCCGCCTTCTCAGTTACTACGTTAACGGCTCCAGCGCCAACTACAGCGGCTTCCTGCGCACGCTGGTGGCGCACTTGAGCGGCCGCAGTACGGAGGGCATCGCACCGCCTGTCGTGTTCCCCAAGGCGGCGCTGTACCACCCGCAGGCGCCGGGCAAGATTTTCGCATCGGCGACCGACTACCTGCGCTGGAAGGGCGTGCAACTGGAACGCAAGCCGGTGGTGATCGGCATCGCCCTGCACCAGTCGTATATCGCGGCCGAGCAGACAGCCTTCATCGACGACCTGATCGCGCGCATCGAGGCGACGGGCGCGCTGGCGCTGCCGTTCTACGGGCCGGCCATGGCGCCCATGGCGCCGGTCATGAGCGTGGCGGGCAAGCCGCTGCCGGACGTCATCATCAACACCCAGATCATGCTCAATCCGGAAGGGCGCAAGCAGGAGTTCGAGGCGCTCGGCATTCCGGTGGTGCAGGCCACGCCTTACCGCAAGGGCGATGCGGCTGCCTGGGCAGCCGACCCGCAGGGCGTGCAGCTGGTGGATGTGCCGTTCTACCTGGCGCAGGGCGAGTATGCCGGCATCGTGGACGCCATGGTGACCGGCGCCGCGCGCGCCAGCGACGACCAGATCGTGCCGATCGCCGCACAGGCGCAGGCCATTGTGGAGAAGGCGCGCAAGCTGGTGCAGTTGCAGCGCCTGTCGAATCGCGACAAGCGCCTGGCAGTCTTCTTCTGGAATTACCCGCCGGGTGAGAAGAACCTGTCGGCTTCCTACCTGAACCTGCCGCGCAGCCTGGCCGGCACGCTGGCCGCGCTGCATGCCGCCGGCTACAGCACCCAGCCGCAGGATGAGGAAGTGCTGACCGCCACCTTGCAGCGCCTGCTGGCGCCGTTCTACCGCGACAATACGCTGGACGATTTGCTGCGCGACGGCCTGGCCGAAAAACTGCCGCTGCCTGCCTACCGCGCCTGGCTGGCGACCCTGCCGCAGGCGGTGCAGCAAACCCTGCACGCGCGCTGGGGCGACCCCGAGCGCTCGGCCATGCTGCTGCGGCGCGATGGCGAGGCATTCTTTGTGATCCCACGCGCCAAATTCGGCAACCTGGCCATCCTGCCGCAGCCGCCGCGCGGCGAGAAATGGGAGGGCAAGGAGAAGGCCCTGTACCACAGCCCGAAAGCCGATCCTTCCCACTTCTACCTGGCGGCCTACCTGTGGGCGCGCCAGGGCATGCAGGCCGACGCCCTGGTTCACTACGGCACCCACGGCTCGCAGGAGTGGTTGCCGGGTAAGGAGCGCGGCCTGTCGGTCTACGACTACCCCTTGCTGGCGGTGGGCGACGTGCCGGTGGTCTACCCCTACATCGTGGACAATATCGGCGAAGCGCTGCAGGCCAAGCGCCGTGGACGCGCCGTCACCATCACGCACCAGACGCCGCCCTTCGCGCCGGCCGGCCTGCACGAAGCCCTGTCGCGCCTGCACGACCTGCTGCACGCCTGGATCGCGCAGGACAGCGGTGCCGTCAAGGACAAGCTGGCGGCCGACCTGCTGCAAGCCGCGCGTGCGCAGCACATCGACAAGGACATGGCCTGGGATGCGCAGCGCATCGCCGCCGACTTCCCCGGCTTTGTGGAGGCGCTGCACAGCCAGTTGCACGAGCTGGCGCAAACAGCGCAGCCGCTCGGCCTGCACACTTTCGGTAAGGCGCCGCAGGAACAGCATCGCCTCGGCACCGTGCTGCTGATGCTGGGCCGCGAGTACTGGCAACTGGCCGGCGCGCCGGGCGACGAGCCGGACGAAGTCTTTGTCGAGGACTATAGCAAGCTGGCCGAATCGGCACCATATCGCCTGTTGCGGCGTCACACCGTCGAAGGCGAGCCGCTGCCAGCCAGCACGCGGGGCAATGCGCGCCTGGCGGAGCTGCTGCAGCGCGGCCAAGCCTATTATGCGGCGCTGAGTGCAGGCGGCGAAATGGCGGGCATGCTGGCGGCGCTGGATGGCCGCCATATCGCCACCTCCTACGGCGGCGACCCGATCAAGAATCCGGACGCGCTGCCGACTGGCCGCAACCTGTACGGTTTCGACCCGTCGCGCGTGCCGACGCAGCAAGCCTGGAGCGCCGCCAAAGACGCGCTGGATGCGCTGCTGGCCGCGCACCGCAAGGCCAAAGGGCAGCCACCGAAGAAGCTCGCCTTCTCGCTCTGGTCGGTGGAAACCATGCGCCACCAGGGCATCCTGGAAGCGCAGGCCCTGTGGGCGCTGGGCGTGGAGCCGGTGTGGGATGCCGGCGGCCGCGTGACCGACGTGAAGCTGATCCCACGTGACAAGCTTGGACGGCCACGGGTCGACGTGGTGCTGTCGGCCACCGGCCTGTATCGCGACCACTTCCCGAACGCCATGCGGCAGTTGGCGAAAGCCGTGCGCCTGGCGGCCGAGGCGAATGAAGACGACAACCCTGTCAGCGCCAACACGCGCGCCATGGCGGCAGCGCTGGCCAAGGCCGGCGTGCCGCAGGCAGAACGCCAGAACGCGGCGTTGACCCGCATCTTCTCGT
Source organism: Pseudoduganella guangdongensis (assembly GCF_009857475.1). Taxonomy (GTDB): domain Bacteria; phylum Pseudomonadota; class Gammaproteobacteria; order Burkholderiales; family Burkholderiaceae_D; genus Rugamonas; species Rugamonas guangdongensis. Next base: position 495,603 of record NZ_WWCJ01000001.1, read on the forward strand.
CCGAGTCTGGCCACTACGGCAGCGGCCTGGATGACGCCACCCTGGCCAGCGATACCTGGAAAGGCAAGGAGGAGGGCGATCGCAAGCTGGCCGACCTGTACCTGGCGCGCATGCAGTTCGCCTACGGCCCGGACGAAACACGCTGGGGCCAATCGGGCGGCAACGTGAACCTGTACGCGGAAGCGCTGCGCGGCACCGAGGGCGCGGTGCTGTCGCGTACCTCCAACCTGTACGGCATGCTGACCACCGACGATCCGTTCCAGTACCTGGGTGGACTGTCGCTAGCGGTGCGGCGCCTGGATGGCAAGGCGCCCGAGCTGTACATTTCCAACCTGCGCGACAACAGCCAGTCCGGCGGCCGGGTGGAAACGGCGGCCGGTTTCCTGGCCAAGGAACTGGCGACGCGCAACTTCCATCCCGGCTATATCAAGGGCCTGATGGCGGAGGGCTATTCCGGCACCTTGCAGGTGCTCGACGCCGTCAACAACTTCTGGGGCTGGCAGGCGGTGGCGCGCGAGACCGTACGCGACGACCAGTGGCAGGAGTTTGTCGACGTCTATGTGCGCGACAAGCACAAGCTCGGCATGCGCGACTGGTTCGAGCGCGATAATCCGCACGCCATGGCGCAGACCATCGAGCGCATGCTGGAAGCCGCGCGCAAGGGCTATTGGCAGGCCGATGCCGATACCGTGCAGGAGCTGAAGGAGCGCTGGCGCGAACTGTCGGCGCGCCACGACGTGCGTACCGACAACCTCCAGTTCCAGGCTTTCGTCGCACCCGGTTTCGGCACGCAAGGCGCAGCCCCGCCGCCCGGCGCGCAAAGCGCAACGCCGCCGCCATCGCCATCGCCAGCGCCGCGCGCCGCAGCCACGCCCGCAAAGCCCGCCGCGCCGCCGGAGCCGCCCGCCGCACCACCTGCACCACCAGCACCGCCACCCGTGCGTGGCCTGCAGCTGACCAAAGTCGAAGCGCCGCAGCCATCACCTGCCCCGCAGCTCGCCGTGGCGCTGCTCGTCATGTTGGCCGCCTTACTGGCCGGCGCTGTGCGCCAGGCCAGCACCTTCCCGCAACCCCGTTGAAAGTCACACCATGCAAACTTTGATTGAAACCCTGATGTACCAGCTCGGCCAGGTCTTCCTGCTGCCCACGCTGGCCCTGATCGCCATCCTGTTCCTGTACAGCTTTTACAGCCTGGGCAGCTTTGCCGTGCAAGGCTGGCAGCGCCGCCGTGGCCAGGGCCGCTCGCTGCTTGCCTGGTGGCAAGCCAACAGGCAAGCCAGCGACGATGAACTCGACGTGCGCGCCCACAAGGAGCTGGAGGCGGCCCGCATCGCCACCCGCGTCGCGCCCATGCTTGGCCTGGTGGCGACCATGATTCCGATGGGCCCCGCCATGAAGTCCCTCTCCGACGGCAACCTGGGCGCCGTGTCGCAAAACCTGATGGTCGCTTTCTCCGCCGTGATCCTGGCGCTGATCGCGGCCTCCATCACCTTCCTGGTGGTGAACGTGCGGCGCCGCTGGCTGGCGGAAGAAATCCTTGAGATCAGCACCCAGCGCCAGGAGGCTACCCAATGAAGCTGCTGCACGAACCGGAAACCGAAGATCCGATCCTGTCGGTGGTCAACTTGATCGACGTCTTCCTCGTCATCATCGCGGCGCTGCTGATCGTGGTGGCCAAGAACCCGCTATTGAATGCCTTCGGCAAGCAGGACGTGACCGTGATTACTGACGCCGGCAAGCCCGGCATGGAAGTCGTGGTGAAGAAGGGCGAGAAGATCGAGCACTATAAGAGCACCGGCAAGATCGGCCAGGGCGAGGGCGACAAGGCCGGCACGGCGTACCGCATGAAAGACGGCTCCATCGTCTATGTGCCGGAAAACTGACGCCGCGCAACCGGCTTAAGCTTGCCGTAACCCAGTCTCCCCCGGCGGTGCTAACCTAGCCCGACCTTATGGGGGAGACAATGATTTATAAACTACATATCAATGGCGCCGCCCGCTCGGCGGACGTCGAGGGCGACACGCCCTTGCTGTGGGTCCTGCGCGACACCCTGGGCCTGACCGGCACCAAATACGGCTGCGGCGCCGGCGCGTGCGGCGCCTGCACCGTGCATATTGACGGCCAGGTGGTGCGCAGCTGCGTCATGCCGGTCAGCGCGGTGGGCCAGGGCAAGGTGCGTACCATCGAGTCCTTGTCGCCCGACCGCTCGCATGCCTTGCAAAAGGCCTGGATCGCGGAGCAGGTGCCGCAATGCGGCTACTGCCAGTCCGGCATGCTGATGGCGGCGGCGGCGCTGCTCAAGTCTCACCCCAAACCGAGCGACGCCCAGATCGACGCCGCCATGACCAACTTGTGTCGCTGCGGAACCTACCCGCGCGTGCGGCGCGCCATCCGCCGCGCGGCGGGCATGAAGCTGGAGGACGCAGCATGAGCGGCCGCCGCGACTTCCTCAAGAGCCTGGCCGCAGGCGGCGCGCTGGTCGCCATCGCGCCGCTCGCCCGCGCGGCGGATGCCGCCCCGGCCGCGCAGCCGCCGGGCTGGGTGCGCATCGCCCCTGACGGCGCGGTCACCGTGCTGTCCAACACCAGCGAGATCGGGCAGGGCACCGGCACCGCCATTGCCCAGATGCTGGCCAATGAGCTGGACCTGGACTGGACAAGCATCCGCGTTGAAATGGCGCCGCTGGAAAAGCGTTTCGCCAATCCCGGCTGGCAGGAATTCTCCACTTACGGCAGCGGCGGCGTGTCGCACCAGTTCACGCCCCTGCGCAAGGCCGGCGCCCAGTTGCGCGCCATGCTGCTCGGCGCGGCGGCGCATGAATGGCAGGTGCCCGCCACGCAGTGCGATACCGATGCCGGCCACGTGGTGCACCGCGCCAGCAAGCGCCGCCTCGCCTACGGCAAACTGGCCGCGCGCGCGGCCAGCCAGCCGGTGCCCGCCGACCCGCCGCTGATGCCGAAGGAGCGCTGGCGCTTCATCGGCAAGGACCAGCAGCGCCTGGACCTGCCGGGCAAGGTCGATGGCAGCGCCGTCTACGGCATCGACGTCAAACTGCCCGGCATGCTGTACGCCGCCATCCTGCAATGCCCCCACTTCGGCGGCAAGCTGGCGGCGCTCGACCCGCAGCCCGCGCTGGCCAAGCACGGCGTGACGCGCGTGGTGCGCCTGCCGGATGCGGTGGCCGTGGTGGCCGACAGCACCTGGCGCGCGCAGCAGGCGCTCAACGCGCTCAAGCCGGAATGGGACCTGGCCACGGCCAGCAGGCACACCAGCGCCACCTATATGGCCAGCCTGCACGAGGCGCTGAAGAAGGACGGCGAACTGGTGGTGCCGCGCACCAAAAAGGCGGAGGACATCCTGTCCGATTACAGCGCCGCGAGCGCCAAAGGCGGCAAGGTGGTGGAGCGCACCTACGCCGTGCCCTTGCTGGCCCACGCCACCATGGAGCCGATGAACGGCACCGCCCACGTCAAGGACGGCAAGGCCGAACTCTGGCTGCCGACCCAGACCCAGCAAACCGCGCAGGAGAATGTGTGCAAGGTGCTCGGCCTGCCGCCGGAAGCGGTCACCATCAATACCACCCTGAGCGGCGGCGGTTTCGGGCGTCGCATTGAACCCGACTTCGCGGTGCAGGCGGCGCTGATTGCGCGCGAAGCCGGGGTGCCGGTCAAGCTGACCTGGAGCCGCGAGGAGGATATGCGGCACGGCTACCACCGTCCCGCCGTGGCGTTGCGCCTGCGCGCCCATGTCGACGGCAAGCACGCCATCCAGGCCATGCGCGTGGACTGGGCCTGCGACTCGATCTTCAATTATTCGCGCTTCGGCGCCGACAAGTCGGCTGCCAAACCCTTCGACCGCAGCCCGCTCGGCGTGCCCATGAGCCAGTACTACACCATCCCCGTGCCGCTGCGTCGCGTGACCACGGTGGAGGCGGGCGTGCCGCTCGGCTACTGGCGTTCGGTGGCCGGTTCGCAGAACGTGTTCGCGTCCGAGTCCTTCGTCGATGAACTGGCCGGCATGGCGCAGCAAGACGCCTTCGACTACCGGCGCGCCATGATGAAGCCGGGCAGCCGCGAACGCGCCGTGCTCGATTTGCTGGAAGCGCGCTCCGGCTGGCGCGACAAGCGCCAGCCGGGCCGCCATCTCGGCATGGCGTTCACCTGGGCCAATGGCAGTTACGTTGGCCAGGTGGTCGAGCTGTCGGTGGACCAGGCAGCGCGCGTCAAGCTGCACCGCATCACCAGCGTCGTCGATTGCGGCATTGCGGTCAATCCGCGCAATGTGCGCGGCCAGGTCGAGGGCGGGAATATCTTTGCGCTGACGGCGGCTTTCTACGGCGAGATCACCGTGAAGGAGGGCGCGGTGGAGCAATCCAACTTTACCGACTACCGCCTGCTGTCGCTGGCCGAAACGCCGCGCATGGACATCGCGCTGGTCGAAAGCAGCGAGCCGCCCGGCGGCATCGGCGAAGAGGCGGTCGGCCCGCTGGCGCCGGCGGTGGCCAACGCCTTGTTTGCGGCGACCGGCAAGCGCGTGACCGAGCTGCCGTTCTCCAAAGCCGGCTTCACGCTTGCCTGATTTTTTTGCACCGGCGCGATAATTGGATAGTTTCCACTCGGAACTAGTGGTCTATGATGGCTCTATCAGGCAATCGCGGAGGTGCGGAAAATGGTGTATTTGCTAACGGCGCTGTTGGCCGGTGCCGCAGTACTGCTGCTGTGCCTGACCTGCCGCCTGGGGCGTAAGACCCAGGCCTTGCTGGCGGCAACCCTGCCGTGGCTGATCAATGTGGCGCCGGCGCTGGCCATCGGCTCGGGCCACCTGCCGCGCGCCATCGTCTTCGCCGCCATTGCCAGCCCGCTGGTGTTCGCACTGATCTGCTACCTGCCCATCGTCCGCGTGGACGAGGCGGCGGAAAAGCCCGAACCGCAGGCTTAAAGGCGGCGCTTGATCGCTTCCACGTAGGCGGCGCCGTCCGGCGGCACGCCGCGGCGCTGCGAATTCCAGATCATCTCGCCCAGGCATTCCATGATTTCATGGTGCGCCGCGTGCTCGGTGCCCAGCTTGCGCGCCAGCCCGATGAAGGCTTCGCGGATGCCGCGCGGCTGGTCGATCGACAGCTGCTCGGTGATCGACAAATGCATCGACAGGTGCAGGAAGGGATTGGCTTCGCTGCCTTCCACCGAGTAGTCGCGGGCGATCGCTGCTTCCACGTCCTTCAACTGGTCGTGGTATTCGGGGTGCGCCATGATCCAGTCACGGGCGATCAGCTCGATCGGGTCCATGATTTCATTGGCATTGGCTTTGCGGTAGACGTCGCAGAAGAAGCGGCGCACGTCGTGGGAAGACGGGGTAAACATCCCGCCATTGTACCGTGCCGCGCAAAGGTGTACCCTGCGGCCCTTTTCCCATAATGTTTTGCTAATGCTGCCATTTCACTTCGTCGACTATGCCCTGTACCAGGGCGCGCCCAAGGTGCCGGCCGGTATCGTGCTGCCGGTCACGGTGGACGGCATCGCCTGCTACGCCCAGCTCGATACTGGTGCGCCCAGTGCCGTGATCTGGCACCGCCGTGGCGCGCAAGGCGCGCCGCGCAAAACCGTTACGCTGGAACTGGCCGGCCTGCGGCGCCAGGTCGAAGCCGACGCCAGCAACCTGGCCATGCTGGAACCGGGCCGCTGCCAGCAGGATCTGATCGCCACCGTCGGCAATGAATTTTTCGAGCAGGGCACCCTGACGCTGGACCTGGCCGGTGCGCGCTACCAATGGCGCCAGGGCGCCGGCCTGCAGGCGGCGGCCGATGCGCAGCCCATGCAGTATGTGCGCTGGGGTGGCCCGGGCGGGCATCCGCTGGTGATGGTGCGGGTGGCGGGCGGCCCGCCGCAGCCGGCGCTGCTCGATACTGGCTCCGCCGCCTTCGGCCTCAACGCGCATGATGCCCAGGCCTGGGACGGGCTGACCGGCGCCGCCCCGCGCGACGGCAGCACGCTGCGCGATGCCCACCGTTTCAGCGTCAACTCCTGGGGCAGGCAGGTGCCCTGCGTGATGGGGACGGTGGCGCGCAGCCTGCAGATCGGCGATGGCCCGGTGCTGCCGGCCTTCCGCTTCTCGTATTGCGACGGCATGGGCTTCCAGCCCGGCACACCGCTGGCCGGGGTGCTCGGCCTGCACTATATGCTGGGCAAGGAGCTGGTGCTCGATTACGTCTCCCAGCGCTGGGCCCTGCGCGCGCCGCAGCCATAAAAAAACCGCCCCGAAGGGCGGTTTGTCATTCTTTCGTCAGCAACTCAGTTTCCGGCGCCGGTGGCGTGACCGCAGGCTGCTGCGGCTTGTCCGTGCTGCGCTGGCCGCGCTGTCCATGCGGCTGGCGCAGGTAGCGCGAAGCGTGGCGGCGCTCGCCATTCGGCGGCCAGGTCAGGAAGCGGGACAGCTCCTGCAAGGCGCGCTGATAGACTTCGCGCTTGAATTCAATCACCACGTCCAACGGAACCCAGTAATCATGCCAACGCCAGGCATCGAATTCCGGATGGTCGGTCAGGCGCAGGTTCACGTCGTTGTCGCGCGCGCACATGCGTAACAGGAACCAGATCTGCTTCTGGCCACGGTAGTGGCCGCGGATTTCCCGCTTGATGAAGTGGTCTGGCACTTCGTAACGCAACCAGTCGCGCGTGCGGCCGATAATCTTGACGTGCTCCGGACGCAGTCCGATTTCCTCCTGGAGCTCGCGGTACATTGCTTGCTCTGGCGTCTCACCATACTTGATCCCGCCCTGCGGGAACTGCCACGAGTGCTCGCGCACCCGCTTCCCCCACCACACCTCGTTGTGCGAGTTGAGCAGGATGATGCCGACGTTGGGGCGAAACCCTTCACGATCGAGCATATTGCACCTCAAACTTTCCGTGGCCGAGGCGTCCTCTTATATTTTTGACTACAAATCCAACTGCAATAGCGCTCTTTGTATAAAGTTTGGACGCATCGGGCCAGCTAATCCTTTAAAATTAGGTCGATTATAACTCTCTCTTTTTAAAAAGAATTCACCGATTATGCGTGCATCCCGTTTTTTTATTTCTACCCTCAAGGAAGCTCCATCTGATGCGGAGATCGTCAGCCACCAGTTGATGATGCGCGCGGGCATGATTAAGCGCCTCGGTTCCGGCATTTATACCTATATGCCGATGGGCCTGAAAGTAATCCGCAAGGTCGAGGCGATTGTGCGCGAGGAAATGAATAAAGCCGGCGCTATTGAGCTGCTGATGCCTTTGGTACAGCCTGCCGAGCTGTGGCAGGAAACCGGCCGCTGGGACAAAATGGGCCCGGAACTGCTGCGCGTGAAAGACCGCCACGGCCGCGACTTCGCGATCCAGCCAACGTCGGAAGAAGTGATCACCGATGTGGTGCGGAGCGAGATTAAATCCTACCGCCAAATTCCGTTGAATTTTTACCACATTCAGACCAAATTCCGCGACGAACGCCGTCCGCGCTTCGGCCTGATGCGCGGCCGCGAGTTCACCATGAAGGACGCCTACTCCTTCGACCGCGACGTGGCAGGCATGCAAAAGTCGTACAAGATCATGTTCGACGCCTATACCCAGATCTTCACCCGCTTCGGCCTGAAGTTCCGCGCGGTGGCGGCCGACAATGGCGCCATCGGCGGCACCGGCTCGCATGAATTCCACGTGATCGCCTCCACCGGCGAAGACGCGCTGGTGTACTGCCCGACTTCCGACTACGCGGCCAATATGGAAGCGGCGGAAGCGGTGGCCAGCGGCACCCGCGCCGCTGCCGGCGCGGCGCTGACCAAGACCTCCACCCCGAAAGCGGCCAAGTGCGAAGACGTGGCCAAGCTGCTGGGCATCGACCTGAAACAGACCCTGAAGACCATCGCCCTGACGGCGGAAGAGGACGACGGCTCGAAGAAGTACTTCATGCTGCTGCTGCGCGGCGACCATGAGCTGAACGAAATCAAGGCCAGCAAAGTGCCGGGCCTGGCCAAGAACCGCTTCTCGACCGAAGCCGAAATCCTGGAAGTGTACGGCTGCAAGCCTGGCTACCTGGGCCCGATCGGCACCAAGGCGCCGGTCACCGTGGTGGCCGACCGCACCGTGGCGCTGATGTCCGATTTCGTGACCGGCGCCAACGAGGTGGACTTCCACTACACCGGCGCCAACTGGGGCCGCGACATGGCCGAACCGGCCATCGTCGCCGACCTGCGCAATGTGGTTGAAGGCGACGCCTCGCCGGACGGCAAGGGCGTGCTGGCGATCGAACGCGGCATCGAAGTGGGCCACGTGTTCCAGCTGGGCACCGCCTACTCCGAATCCATGCAGGCCACCTTCCTCGACGAAAACCAGAAGCCGGCCCCGCTGCAAATGGGCTGCTACGGCATCGGCATCACCCGCATCCTGGGCGCCGCCATCGAGCAGAACTTCGACGACAAGGGCATCATCTGGCCGACCTCGCTGGCGCCGTTCCAGCTGGTGCTGTGCCCGATGGGCATGGACCGTTCGGAACTGGTGAAAGCCGAAACCGAGAAGCTGTACAACGAAGCCCTGGCGGCCGGCATCGACGTCATCCTGGATGACCGTGGCCAGCGCCCTGGCGCCATGTTCGCCGACTGGGAACTGATCGGCGTGCCGCACCGCGTGGTGATCGGCGAGCGTGGCCTGAAGGAAGGCAACCTGGAATACCAGGGCCGCCGCGATACCGAAGCCACCGCCGTACCCGTCGCCGAAGCCCTGGCCTTCATCAAGGGCAAGCTGGCGCAGTGAGCGCCATGGCTGGGCCAACGCTGAAGCAGGGACGCGAGCGCCGCCGCTGGTGGGCGCGTCCCTTGCGCTGGTGGCACACGCTGGCCCTGGCCGGCGGGGTGCTGTGCGCCCCGTTCGGCTTTGCCGGCAACCAGAAAGAGGAAGCGCTGGCCGACGGCGTGCGGGTGGCGCTGTCCAACGCCATCCACGACGCGCGCCCGCCCAAGCCGGTGGCGGCGGACAAGCAGCAGTTTGACGTCTGGCACGCCGCCATGTCCGAGCGCCTCAAGCGCAAGCTGCCGGACGAACTGACGCGCCGCGAATTCCTGGAAACCGCCTGGTACGAGGCGCGCCGCGCCGGCCTCGACCCGAGCCTGGTGCTGGGCCTGATCCAGGTCGAATCGGCCTACCGCAAGTACGCCGTGTCGATTGTCGGCGCGCGCGGCTATATGCAGGTGATGCCGTTCTGGACCAATGTGATCGGCGACCGCGACCGCTCCAAGCTGTTCAATATGCAGACCAACCTGCGCTACGGCTGCTCCATCCTGCGCATGTATATCGACATGGAGCAGGGCAACCTTTACCTCGCGCTGGGCCGCTACAACGGCAGCCGCGGCCGGCCGGAATACCCGAACGCTGTCCTCGCCGCCTGGAATAAATGGAAATTGTGATGCGTGGCCTGCTGGCCGCATCCCCGGCGCGCCCGCATCGTCATCGACGGTTGAGCCCCGCCCGGCACCTGTAAGGGGATGTATCAAATTGTCGGAAATTTTTACATTTGTTTAAATTTAGACATTTGTAAAAACGCTAAGTAGCTGAAAGTAATGGAAGTTTTCTTATTGGCATGATTTTCGCTAGGAAATGTTGTAGCAGTTAAATACAACTTTCAAATCATGAATAGGGAGCATTTCATCTTGACGCACACTGCATTTAAAAAGCTGCTCGGCATCGCCCTGGCAATTGGCGCAATCGGTACCGCATCGGCAACCCCGAGCGCTGGTTTCCTCGGCCCGCAGACCCCGGCCATCACGGCCGGCGCGCTGCCGGACTCGCCGGGCAACCGCGTCGACCCTAACGTTGCATCGTCGCGCTTCTCGGGCGTGGTCAGCCTGCAAATCGTTAAGAACAACGAAGTCTACATCTGTACCGGCACCCTGGTCGGCAAGCGCTCGGTCGTCACCGCCGGCCACTGCGTGGACACCAACGGCAACGGCTCGGTGATCGACCCGAACGCGCCGGGCTCCTCGGTCCACGCGATCTTCAACGCCACCACTACCGGCCCGGGCCGCAACGCGATCAAGGCCTCCGCCGTTTCCATGCACGGCGACTACGCCGGCTTCGGCAAGTGCCCGACCGGCGTGAGCGGCTTCTGCACCAACGACGACGTGGCCGTGGTCACCCTGTCCCAGGATGCGCCGGCGGAAGCCAAGATCTACAAGATCGCCACCACCGAGCTGGTGGAAGGCTCGCGCATCGTCATGGCCGGCTACGGCACTTCGGGCGACGGCGTGAACGGCTTCAACGTGGCGCCAGCCTGGCGCGTCAAGCGCAGCGGCCAAAACTACATCGACCTGTTCGCCGCTGACGACGAGACCAACCGCACCAGCGGCAAGGAAATCTGGTACGCCGACTTCGACGGCAACGGCATCGATTCCTTCTGCACCCGCTACGGCCTGTGCACCCCGACCCTGGCCAACGATGTGGAATCCGGCATCGGCGGCGGCGACTCCGGCGGCCCGTCCTTCGTTGAAATGTACGGTGAGCTGATGCTGATCGCCACCAACACCTTCACCAACGCCCACGGCTACAAGGAAGGCGCCTTCGGCTCCTACTTCGGCGGCATGGTGCTGAAGGCCTACCTGGACTACATCAACGACGCCACCGGCGGTGCCGCGCAGTTCGTGCCGGAGCCGGCATCGACCGCCGTGTTCGGCCTGGGCCTGCTGGCGCTGGCCGGCGCCCGTCGCCGCAAGCAGCAGAAGTAATCACCTGCGGGGCAGCAGCAGCGCGCTGGCAGTGACCAGCGCGAACAGCAGCACCCCGACCGGCAGCAAGCCGGCATGCAGGAAAGGCGCCACCAACTGCGTGGCGCCGGCGACGGCGGCAAAGGAGAGGAACATCAACAGGCCCGCTCCTTTGCCCGCGCTGTCGCCAGCGGCCTGCAGCGCGCCGCCCATGGTGGCGGCGCCGCGCAAGCCCAGGCCGCCGCAGAACAGGGCGGCCGCCACGGCCAGGGCCAGCAGCCCCGCCGCGCCGGCCAAGGCGGCCAGCGCAATCCCCACCAGTCCCGCACCCGCCAGGTATTGCAGCAGCATGCCGCTGCGCATCAGCCAGCGTTCTCCCTGTTTTTTCACCATGCGCACCGCCACGGCGGCGCCCAGCATGAAGGCCAGCACGCCGAAGATCTGCAGCGCGGCGAAGGCTTCAATGCCCAGGCCCAGCGCGTGCGTCACCAGCACCGGCGCGCTGGCCACATACATCAGCAGGGCGCCGAACATGGCGGCGTAGCTCAGGGCGTAGCGCAGGTAGAGGCGGTTGCGCAGCAGCGGCAGATAGCCGCCGGCGGCGCCAGGCGTGCCGGCCATTGGCGGGGCCGGGGCGGGGGCGGCGCCGACGATGCGCGCCACCAGCGGCAAGAGCAGCAGGGCCAGCACGGCGATCAGCCAGAAGGTGCTGCGCCAGCTGGCGTGCAGCACGATGGCGGTTCCCGCCACCGGACCGAGCGCCGGGATGGTGGACTCCACCATGGCCACCACCGCCAGCGCCTTGACCGCGTCGGCGGCCCCAAAGCGGCGCCGGATCAGGGCCGGCACCGCCACCGTGGCGGCGCCCGCGCCCAGGCCCTGCACCAGGCGCCCGGCCAGCATGGCTTCAATGCTTGGCGCCAGTGCGCACAGCAGGCTGCCGCCGCCCAGCAGCACCGTGCCGGCGACGATGGTGCGGCGGTCGCCGAAGCGGTCGGCGGCCCAGCCCCAGGCCAGCTGCGACAGCGCCAGCGCCGCCATGAACAGCGCCATGGTCGCTTGCGCCGCGGTGATCGACGCGCCCAGCTCGGCGCGCATGGCGGGCAGCGCCGGCAGGTACAGGTCGGAGGCCAGCAAGCCCAGGGCCGTCAGGCTGGCAAGCGGAATGGCAAGTCGATGAGCAGAATTCATGGCGCGCGCGCAAAAGAAAAAAAGCCCCGCGCTGGTGCGTCGGGGCTTTCTCGCATGGCTGCAACAGCCGGAAGCAGCTTACTTCAGGTGGTCGGAAATGAGCTTGGTCATTTCAAACATGGAGACCTGGGCCTTGCCGCCGAAAACAGCTTTCAGCTTGTCGTCCGCGTTGATCATGCGGCGGTTGGCGGCGTCCTGCAGGTTCAGCTTCTTGATGTAGTCCCAAACTTTCTTGGTCACTTCGGTGCGCGGCAGCGGGGCGGAACCAACCACGGCGGACAGGGCGCTCGATGGGGTCATGGCCTTCATGAAGGCTGCGTTAGGCTTGCGTGCGGCGGGTGCTGCGGCTTTCTTTGCTGCTGGTTTGGCTGCTGCCTTTGCCGGTGCAGCTTTTTTTGCTGCGGGCTTGGCGGCGGCTTTCTTTGCTGCTGCTGGTGCTGCTTTCTTGGCTGTTGCCATATTCGAGCCTCCTTAACATACACATAGAAAATTGCGGAATACAATCGCACGGCTAATATTGGTGGGGATTTGCAGCTTATGCAAGTGTTTTGTGGGGTTTTTTGGGGGAAACATGGCTTAGTCAACAAAAAAGCCTCCCGAGGGAGGCTTTTGCGATACTGCGCCATAGGGAAAATGCGCTTTAGCGCATGCCCGGCATCATGCCCTTCATCGAGCGCATCATCTTCATCATGCCGCCGCCGGACAGCTTTTTCATCATGCTCTGCATCTGTTCGAACTGGGTCAGCATGCGGTTCACCTCCTGCACCTGGACCCCGGCGCCAGCCGCGATGCGGCGCTTGCGGGCCGCCTTGATCAGCTCCGGCTTGGCGCGCTCCTGCGGCGTCATCGAGTCGATGATGCCGACCATGCGCCGCACCTGCTTTTCCGCCTGGTCCATATTGGCACCGGCCGCCGCTTGCTGGAACTGGGCCGGCAGCTTGTCCATCAGGCCGGCCATGCCGCCCATTTTCTTCATCTGCGCCAGCTGGGCCTTGAAGTCGTTCATGTCGAACTTGCCGCCCGACTTGACCTTGGCCGCCAGTTCCGCCGCCGCCTTCTCGTCGACGCCCTTGCGCGCTTCCTCCACCAGGGCCAGGATGTCGCCCATGCCCAGGATGCGGTTGGCCATGCGCTGCGCGTCGAAGGCTTCCAGGCCGTCCAGCTTCTCGGAGACGCCGGCGAACTTGATCGGCTTGCCGGTAATGTGGCGCACCGACAGCGCCGCGCCGCCGCGCGAATCGCCATCCAGCTTGGTCAGCACCACGCCGGTCAGCGGCAGCGCGTCGTTGAAGGCCTTGGCGGTGTTGATGGCGTCCTGGCCCAGCATGGCGTCGACCACGAACAGGGTTTCAATCGGCTTGACCGCGCCGTGCACGGCGGCGATCTCCTTCATCATCTCCTCGTCGATACCGAGGCGGCCGGCGGTGTCGATGATCAGCACTTCATGGTGGTGCTTCTTGGCCCAGTCCAGCGCGGCCAGGGCGATATCGACCGGCTTGTCCTGCGCGGTGGACGGGAAGAAGTCGGCGCCCACCTGCTGCGTCACCGATTGCAGCTGGGCGATCGCGGCCGGACGGTACACGTCGGCCGACACCGTCAGCACTTTCTTTTTCTTCTGCTCTTTCAGGTACTTGGCCAGCTTGCCGACGGTGGTGGTCTTACCCACGCCCTGCAAGCCCGCCATCAGGATGATGGCCGGCGGCTGCTGGGCGAACGACAGCTGCGACGCTTCCGGGCCCAGGTCGGCGCCCATCAGGGCGCCCAGCTCGCGCTGCACCACGCCCACCAGGGCCTGGCCCGGGGTCAGCGAGGAAATCACTTCCTCGCCCAGGGCTTTTTCCTTGACCTTGGCGATGAATTCGCGCACGGCCGGCAGGGCCACGTCGGCCTCCAGCAGCGCCATGCGCACCTCGCGCAGCATCTCGGCGGTGTTGGATTCGGTCAGGCGGGCCTCGCCGCGCATCGTCTTGACGACTTTGGCAAGGCGCTGGGTCAGGTTGTCTAGCATGGATGGCCTACTAATTAGATAGAAGCGGAAAATCCCGCCATTCTACCTTAGGAGCCGGGGCCGGCGGCAGGGCGCTGCATTGCTCACACATTGTCACTGCCGTGCACATCTTTATGCTTTTTACAAAGTTTCTTATTGACAAGAGGCAGGATCGCCGTGCATCTTGTTGTTAAGTTAATTTTTGAGGTGTTTTTGTGCAAACGCTGGCGGTCCCCGAGCTGATCGACGTCCCCGCGCCACACCGGCAGCGGGTACTGCGCCACTGGCGGCGCATGGCGCTGGCGCTGCTGGCGGCCGGCGCCTGCCTGGCCGGCTGGCAGCTGGCGCGCCCGCTGCTGGCCGCGCAACTGGCCGCGGCCATGACGCCGGCGCAGGAAGTGCGCCTGGGGCAGGGCATGCTGCGCGAACTGGACATCCACACCCTGCAGCCAAGCCGGCTGCCATTGCCGCAGCAGCAGCGCCTGGCCGGCGCCTTCGCCAGCCTGCAGGCGCCGCACGAGGGCGCGCCGCCGCACCGCCTGCTGTTCCGCTCCGGCCATGCGCGCGCCGTTGCCTTCGCCCTGCCGTCGGGCGACATCATCGTGGACGACGCCCTGGTGCAAGCCCTGCCGGATGACGCCGCCGTGCTGGCCGTGCTGGCGCACGAACTGGGCCACCTGCAACGACGCCACATGCTGAAGCGCCTGGTGCAGGAAGCCCTGCTGCCGGCCGCCGCCGGCATGGTCAGCGGCGACATGGACTGGCTGGTGGCCCGCAGCGCGGCCCTGGCGCCGCAGCTGGCCTGGGCGCAGCAGGCCGAAGTGGAAGCCGACGCCTATGCCGCCGACCTGCTGGAACACAACGGCCTGGCCCTGCGCAGCCTGCAGGAAGCGCCGCAAGCGCTGCATGCCCAGGACGGCATGCACCACCCCCACCTGGCCCTGCATCCGCTGAGCGGCGAACGCCTGGCCCAGCTGCGCGAGCGCGCCGCCCGTTAATCATTCGGGGTCAGGTCTGACAATCGGACATTTCTGCTCGGCAGAAATGTCCGATTGTCAGACCTGACCCCGAATTTGCAGTTAAACTTACTGGATGCAAATTTACTTCCTGATTGCAGCAACGCTGCTTTACCTGGTTTGTGGTTTCCTTCCCTCCCGCAAGGCTGTGCCGATTGCCGCATTGACGGCCGGCGCCTGGCTGCTGCACGGCGTCGCGCTGTGGAGCGATGTCATGGTGCCCGGCTCGCTGCGCATCGGCTTTGCCACCATGCTGTCGTCGGCGCTGTGGATCTCGGTCGGCGCCTATTGGCTGGAAAACCGCAACTTCCCGCTGGACGGCTTGCGCCGCATCGTGATGCCGGTGGCGGCGCTGGCGGTGGCGCTGCAGGCCGGCTTTCCGGGCGCGCTGATCCAGACCGCCGGCCGCTCGCCCATGCTGGGCTGGCATATCGCGGTGGCCACCCTGGCCTATAGCACGCTGACCATGGCGGCCTTCCATGCCGTGCTGATGGCGCTGCAGGAGTCGCGCCTGCATACGCGCAGCGACCGGCCCGGCATCCTGGCCACGGCGCTCGACCAGCTGCCGGCCCTGCTGACCATGGAAAAGCTGCTGTTCCGCCTGATCGCCCTGGGTTTCGTGCTGCTCAGCCTGACCGTGCTGTCGGGCATCGTGTTCACCGAGGAGCTGTTCGGCCGCGCGCTGAAGTGGGACCACAAGTCCATCTTCACCCTCTTGTCCTGGGTCCTGTTTGCCGCCTTGCTGGCGGGCCGCCAGTTCCGCGGCTGGCGCGGCAAGACCGCCCTCAGCTTCACGCTGGCGGGCTTTGCGACCCTGCTGCTGGCCTATGTCGGCAGCCGTTTTGTCATGGAAGTAGTGTTACATCGAGGTTTGGCATGACCCGTCTCCTGTTCTGGATTGCGCTGGCGATCCTGGTAATCGCCGCCATCCGCAGCAAGTTGCGCAAGATGGGCGGCCCCGGCCAGGGCGGCCAGCCGGCGCCGCGCCAGCCGCAGCGCCCGGCGCCGCCGGCCACCGAGAAGATGCTGCAATGCGCCCACTGCGGCGTGCATTTCCCGGCCTCGGAGAACGTGCCGGCCAACGGCCGCGATTACTGCTGCGCGGCGCACGCCCCGCAATAAGGCCGCCGCAGCGTGTTCGCCCGCCTCCACTCCCTGTCGGCCGCGTCGCGCGACACGTTCTGGCGTTCGCTGCTGGCGCTGGGCGCCACCCGCATTGTCATCGCCATTGTGCTGCTGCTGTACTTCAGCGCCGGCCAGGGCATGGCGCGCGAAAGCTCGGTGGAAATCTGCGGCGCCTACCTGCTGGCCGCCGCCGGCCTGCAGGCCCTGGCCAGCCGCTGGCGGCGCCATTTCATGCTGCAGCTGATGTCGCAGGTGGCCTGCGACCTGAGCGTGATATCCCTGCTGTATATGAGCACCGGCGGCATGCGCTCGGGCTTCGCCATCCTGTACCTGTTCCCGCTGGCCGGCTGCGCCATCCTGGCGCCGCTGGTGCTGGCGCTGTTCTGCGCGTCGCTGGCTACCCTGTTCATGCTGGCCCACAGCAGCTACCTGGCCTATATCGTCGCGGACGAGTCGCAAATGGTGCAGGCCGGCCTGTACGGCATTGCCTGGTTCGCGGCGGTGCTGGTGGTGAACCGCATGGCGGCGCGCCTGATCGGGCAGGAGGAGCTGGCGGCCCAGCGCGGCATCGAGATCGGGGTGCAGCAGGCGGTCAACCGCCTGGTCATTTCGCATTCGGCCGACGGCATCCTGGTGCTGGGGCCGGACGGCACGGTCTATATGAGCAACCCGGCCGCGCAGCAAATGCTGGGCGGCCCCGTGCCCAAGCTGGAGGGCGCCGTGCTGCAGCCGCTGGTGGCGGCCTATGAGGCCTGGCGCGCCGACCCGGTGCAGGCCACCGGCTTCGTCACCATCAAGCCGTATGGCGATCCGGCGCAGGAAGGCTTGATCGCCGCCTGGAGCGCGCGGCGCGATGTGGCGCTGCATTTAAAGCTGCGCTTCGCCCCGGCCGACACGGCCGGCCTGGATGTGGAGCGCAATGTGATCTTCCTGGAGGACGTGACCAGCATCGAGGAAAAGGCGCAGCAGCTGAAACTGGCCTCCATGGGGCGCCTGACGGCCAGCATCGCGCACGAGGTGCGCAACCCGCTGTCGGCCATCGGCCACGCCAACTCCTTGCTGGAGGAGGACTTGCAGGCGCCGGTCCACAAGCGCCTGCTGAAGATCATCGGCGACAATGTGGCGCGCGTGAACCGCATGGTGGAGGACATCCTGCAGCTGTCGCGCAAGGCGCAGAGCCACCACGAGCCGATGGAGCTGGAAGCCTTCCTCAACGAACTGAAGGCGGAGTTCGACGAAACCCATAAGCTGGACAGCCGGATCCTGTGCCTGGGCGGCTTGCGCCAGGCCTCGGTGCGCTTCGACCCGCTGCACCTGCGCGAGGTGCTGATCAACCTGTTGAACAACGCGGTGCGCTACGCCAGCGGCACCCCGTCCAGCATCCGCGTCTTCATGGTGACCACGCCGGGCGGCCAGCTCGAATTGCACGTGCAGGACGACGGCCCCGGCATTTCGCCGCAGGTGCGGGCCCACCTGTTTGAACCGTTTTACACCACTTCGAGCAAGGGCACGGGCCTGGGCCTGTATCTGGCGCGCGAATTGTGCTTGAATAACGATGCCATGCTGGATTACGAACACCGTTTCGACGCCGGCATGACAGAGGGCGGCGCGCGCAAGTCGAGCGGCCGCTTCGTGATTACCTTTGCTAAAAATACATGAGCTCTCCACGTGTCCTGGTCGTAGACGACGAAGCCGACCTGCGCGAATTGCTGGAAATTACCCTGCTGAAGATGGGGCTGGACGTGGACAGCGCCGAAACCCTGCAGCACGCGCGCCAGCTGTTTGCCGAAAAAGAGTACCAGCTGGTGCTGACCGATATGCGCCTGCCCGACGGCCTGGGCCTGGAGCTGGTGCGCGAGGTGACGGCCAGCGGCAAGAACGTGCCGGTCGCGGTGGTGACCGCCTTCGGCAGCGCCGACAACGCCGTGGTGGCGCTGAAGGCGGGCGCCTTCGACTATGTCAGCAAGCCGGTGCAGCTGGACCAGCTGCGGGTGCTGGTGCAGTCGGCGCTCAGGCTGAACGAGCCGGCGCCGGCGGCGGCGCCGGTGCGCGGCCAGCCGGCCAGCCGCCTGCGCGGCACCTCGGCGGCGATCCAGTCGCTGCGGGCCCAGATCGCACGCCTGGCACGCTCCATGGCGCCGATCGCCATCAACGGCGAGTCCGGCAGCGGCAAGGAGCTGGCGGCGCGTGAAATTCACGCCCAAAGCTCGCGCGCCGACAAGCCCTTCATCGCGGTCAACTGCGGCGCCATTCCCGAGGCGCTGATGGAGGCCGAGTTCTTCGGCTACCGCAAGGGCGCCTTCACCGGCGCGGCCGACGAACGCGACGGCTTCTTCCAGGCCGCCAATGGCGGCACCCTGATGCTGGACGAGGTGGCCGACCTGCCGCTGGCCATGCAGGTCAAGCTGCTGCGCGCGATCCAGGAGCGGCGCGTGCGCAAGATCGGCGCCACGGCGGAAGAGCCGGTCGACGTGCGCCTGATCAGCGCGACCCACAAGAACCTGGAGAAACTGGTGGAGGACGGCCTGTTCCGGCAGGACTTGTTCTACCGCCTGAACGTGATCGAGCTGCGCCTGGCGCCGCTGCGCGAGCGGCTGGACGACCTGGATGAGCTGATCGACGCCATCCTGGGCCGCCTGGGCACGTTCGAGCACAAGGCAGTGCTGGGGCCGGGCGTGCTGGAGGTGTTGAAGGGCTATACCTTCCCGGGCAATGTGCGCGAGCTGGAAAACATCCTGGAACGCGCGCTGGCGTTCTCCAACGATGGCGTGATTTCGGCCGAGGACCTGGCGCTCAAGGGCGGCCATGTGGCGCCGCCCGCCGCCTTGGCCGCCCCGGCCGCGGTGCCGGCCGCCTCGCCGGCGCCTGGCGCCCCG
>NZ_WWCJ01000020.1 GCF_009857475.1 Pseudoduganella guangdongensis
CCGACGTGACCGGCTCCATCGAGCTGCCAGCGGACAAAGAAATGGTTATGCCAGGCGACAACGTCTCCATCACCGTGAAGCTGATCTCCCCGATCGCTATGGAAGAAGGCCTGCGTTTCGCAATCCGCGAAGGTGGCCGTACCGTTGGCGCCGGCGTGGTTGCCAAAATCATCGGCTAATAAGTCGAAAGAATCCAGCCAAGACTAGCGCTCCTCGACGAGGGGTGCTAGAATTACGGATTCACTGTTAAGTTTTACGTAGGGGCGTAGCTCAATTGGCAGAGCGTCGGTCTCCAAAACCGAAGGTTGGGGGTTCGATGCCCTCCGCCCCTGCCACCGAATCTGGTGCAGGGCACCGAAAGTAAAAGTTAAATGTCTAATCAATCCGTGCAAACCGTTAGCACGACGAACGATAAGTTCAAAGTCGTGTTGGCAGTTGTGGCGTTGATTGCAGGCGTGGTCGGATTCTTCGTCCTGACCGGTAAACCAACCCTGGTGCGGGCAGCTGCGCTTGTGGTTGGTTTGCTTATTTCCGCCGGCATCGCGTACACCTCTGCAGCAGGTCGTGATTTCCTGAACTTCGCGAAAGAAGCCGTTCGCGAGACCAAGAAGGTCGTATGGCCGACCCGCAAGGAAGCCACCCAGATTACCCTGATCGTTTTCGCGTTCGTGGTGGTGATGGCGATCTTCCTGTGGGGCACGGATAAGATCCTCGAATTTGTGTTGTACGACCTCATCCTGGGTTGGAAGAAATAATGAGCGAAATTGTACAAGACGAGCCGGGCAAGGAAGAGCCTGCGCAGGCAGTGTCGACCCCAGTCAGCAACAAGCGCTGGTACGTCGTGCACGCCTACTCCGGCATGGAAAAGAGCGTCCAGCGCGCCCTGACCGAGCGCGTTGAGCGTGCCGGCATGCAAGACCAGTTCGGCCAGATCCTGGTGCCGACCGAAGAAGTCGTTGAGGTTCGTAACGGTCAGAAGTCCGTTACCGAGCGCCGCTTCTTCCCGGGCTATGTTCTGGTGGAAATGGAAATGACCGACGAAACCTGGCACCTGGTGAAAAACACCAGCAAAGTGACCGGCTTCATCGGCGGCAAGTCGAACAAGCCAACCCCAATTCCTGCGCGCGAGATCGAAAAGATCATGACGCAAATGCAGGAAGGCGTGGAAAAGCCACGTCCCAAAGTGCTGTACGAAGTGGGCGAGCAAGTCCGCATCAAGGATGGTCCGTTCACCGACTTCAACGGCAACGTGGAAGAAGTCAACTACGAAAAATCCAAGGTGCGTGTCTCTGTCACCATCTTCGGCCGCGCAACGCCTGTCGAACTCGAGTTCGGCCAGGTCGAAAAAGTTTAACGCCTGGCTGAGCGTCTAATCAGCCAAACAAGAGGAGCCCCGCCGCGTGCGGGGCGCTACTACTCAATCCAACGATAGGAAGTGCCCAAATGGCAAAGAAAATCATTGGCTTTATCAAGCTGCAAGTTCCAGCTGGTAAGGCAAACCCATCCCCTCCAATCGGTCCAGCACTGGGCCAGCGTGGTCTGAACATCATGGAATTCTGCAAAGCGTTCAACGCGCAGACCCAAGGTATGGAACCAGGCATGCCAATCCCAGTCGTGATCACTGCGTTCGCTGACAAGTCCTTCACCTTCGTGATGAAGACCCCGCCAGCAACCTTCCTGATCAAGAAGCACTCCGGCGTGCAAAAAGGTTCCGCTAAGCCACATACCGACAAGGTAGGCAAGCTGACCCGTGCTCAAGCTGAAGAAATCGCTAAACTGAAGACCCCGGACCTGACCGCTGCCGATCTGGAAGCCGCTGTGCGTACCATCGCTGGTTCCGCACGTTCGATGGGCATCACCGTAGAGGGCATCTAATCATGGCAAAACTGTCCAAGCGCGCTCAAGCCATCAAGGCTAAAGTTGACCGTACCAAAGTGTACGCCTTCGACAACGCTGTTGCTCTGATCAAAGAACTGGCAACTGCCAAGTTCAACGAATCGATCGACGTGTCCGTTCAACTGGGCGTGGACCCTAAGAAGTCCGACCAGGTGGTACGTGGTTCCGTGGTTCTGCCAGCCGGCACCGGTAAGACCGTTCGCGTTGCAGTGTTCGCAACCGGCGACAAAGCTGAACAAGCTAAAGCTGCTGGTGCTGACGTTGTTGGTATGGAAGACCTGGCTGAGCGCGTCAAAGCCGGCGACATGCCTTTCGACATCGTGATCGCTTCCCCAGACACCATGCGTATCGTTGGTACCCTGGGCCAGATCCTGGGCCCACGTGGCCTGATGCCTAACCCGAAAGTGGGCACCGTTACCCCTGACGTCGCTACCGCCGTGAAAAACGCGAAAGCCGGCCAGGTTCAGTACCGTACCGACAAGGCAGGTATCATCCACGCCACCATCGGCCGTAAATCGTTCGCTGACGCAGATCTGAAGAGCAACCTGGTTGCCCTGATCGACGCACTGAACAAGGCTAAGCCAGCATCGTCGAAAGGCGTTTACCTGCGCAAAGTATCCCTGTCGTCCACCATGGGCGCCGGCGTACGCGTGGACCACGCTGGTCTGTAAGAATTAAGTCCTGGTCGGAAGACCAGGCGGATCTTTGGGTTGGCGGCGGCGCAAGCCGTCGCCAAACCTTCAAAGACCGTTGGGCCGGATGCATCAGGTAGGCAACCGGTTAATAGCTGAGAGGCTCCCAACGCAGATGGTGATCCCGAACAAGTTTATGTAGTCCTATAGACTCCTAAACCTCGGACGCCGTTGTTCGAACCGATGCGAGGCGAAAGCCGAGCATTATTTAAGGAGAAGACCGTGGGTCTCAATCTGAATGACAAGAAGGCCGTTGTCGCCGAAGTTTCCGCAAAAGTAGCAACTGCGCAAACTATCGTCGTGGCCGAATACCGTGGCATCCAGGTTGGTCACTTGACTAAACTCCGTGCTAATGCGCGTGCGCAAGGCGTGTACATCCGTGTTCTGAAGAACACCCTGGCACGTCGTGCAGTAGAAGGCACGCAATTCGCCGCCCTGGCCGATTCCATGACCGGTCCGCTGATCTACTCGATCTCGGATGATGCCGTTGCCGCAGCTAAAGTCATCGCTGACTTCGCTAAAACCAACGACAAACTGGTTCTGAAGGCCGGTAACTACGCAGGTAAGCAGCTGGATCAAGCCGCTGTTACCGCGCTGGCGAGCATTCCTTCCCGTGAAGTCCTCATTTCGCAGCTGTTGGGCGTTATGCTGGCTCCGGTGTCGGGCTTTGCACGTGGCCTGGCTGCCCTGGCAGCCAAAAAAGAAACCGAAGCCGCTTAATCGCTGGCTTAGTTTCTTAGTCAATACCAATTCTGTAGTACTACAAACAAATTAGGAGTTTCAAATGGCAATTTCCAAAGACGACATCCTGAACGCAGTGTCCGAAATGTCCGTAATGGACCTGAACGAACTGGTCAAGGCATTCGAAGAAAAATTCGGCGTGTCCGCAGCTGCAATGGCAGCTCCTGCTGCTGCTGGCGGCGGCGCTGCTGCTGCTGCTGAAGAGCAGACCGAATTCAACCTGGTTCTGTCCGAAGTCGGCGCTAACAAAGTTGGCGTGATTAAGGCTGTTCGCGAAATCACCGGTCTGGGCCTGAAAGAAGCCAAAGACCTGGTTGACGGCGCACCGAAGACCGTGAAAGAAGCTCTGTCGAAAGCTGACGCTGAAGCTGGCAAGAAGAAGCTGGAAGAAGCTGGCGCCAAGGCCGATCTGAAGTAATTGAACCAAGGCGGGTAACTGCCTTAGTTTAGGAAGCCAATGCGGCGGATCTCATCCGAAAGGGTGGGTCCGCCCTTGGCTCCTTTGTCGTCTGTGAAGTAGAAGTTGTTGTTTTATAGTGAATTGAGTCTTGCGAAGCGCGCCCGCAACGCTGAATTCTCTACCTTTTCCTGTCTCACACGGAGTGTCCATGCACTACTCATTTACTGAGAAGAAACGCATTCGCAAGTCCTTTGCGAAACGCGCCAACGTCCACAACGTTCCGTTCTTGCTGGCTACCCAGCTTGAGTCTTACGAGAACTTCTTGCAAGAGCACACTCCCGTTGCCACCCGCAAGAACGAAGGCCTGCAGTCCGCCTTCACGTCGATCTTCCCAATCGTTTCCCACAATGGCTTTGCCCGCCTCGAATTCCTGTCCTACGTCCTGGGTGACCCGGCGTTCGAC
Source organism: Pseudoduganella guangdongensis (assembly GCF_009857475.1). Taxonomy (GTDB): domain Bacteria; phylum Pseudomonadota; class Gammaproteobacteria; order Burkholderiales; family Burkholderiaceae_D; genus Rugamonas; species Rugamonas guangdongensis. The sequence continues at coordinate 4,193 of NZ_WWCJ01000020.1, forward strand.
GTCAAGGAATGCCAACTGCGCGGCCTGACCTTTGCGTCGCCGCTGCGCGCCAAGGTGCGCCTGGTGATCCTGGACAAGGAATCGCCAACCAAGCCAGTCGTGAAGGAAATGAAAGAGCAGGAAGTCTACATGGGCGAACTGCCCCTGATGACCACCACCGGCTCCTTCGTGATCAACGGTACCGAGCGTGTCATCGTCTCGCAGCTGCACCGTTCGCCAGGCGTGTTCTTCGAGCACGACCGCGGCAAGACCCACTCGTCCGGCAAGCTGCTGTTCTCGGCACGTATCATCCCTTACCGCGGTTCCTGGCTGGACTTCGAGTTCGACCCGAAAGACATCCTGTACTTCCGCGTCGACCGCCGCCGTAAGATGCCGGTATCGATCCTGCTGAAGGCGATCGGCATGACCCCGGAACAAATCCTGGCGAACTTCTTCGTCTTCGACAACTTCAACCTGCGCTCGGAAGGCGCGGAGATGGAGTTCGTGTCCGAACGCCTGCGCGGCGAAGTCGCGCGCTTCGACATCGTCGATCCGAAGTCGGGCAAGACCATTGTCACCAAAGACAAGCGTATCAACGCCAAGCACGTGCGCGAAATCGAAGCAGCCGGCATCCAGCACATTTCCGTGCCGGAAGACTACCTGCTGGGCCGCGTCCTGGCCAAGAACATCGTTGACCAGGAAACCGGCGAAGTGGTGGCCCTGGCGAATGACGAGCTGACCGAGGAAACCCTGGGCAAGCTGCGCGACGCCAACATCACCACCATCCAGACCCTGTACACCAACGACCTGGACCAGGGCGGCTACATCTCGCAAACCCTGCGGATCGACGACACCGCCGACCAGACCGCCGCGCGCGTGGCGATCTACCGCATGATGCGTCCTGGCGAACCGCCAACCGAAGAGTCGGTGGAAGCCCTGTTCAACGGCCTGTTCTACAGCCCGGACCGTTACGACCTGTCGGCCGTGGGCCGCATGAAGTTCAACCGCCGCATCAGCCGCGATGAACTGACCGGCGCCATGACCCTGTCCAACGAAGACGTGCTGGCCGTGATCAAGATCCTGGTGGAACTGCGCAATGGCCGCGGCGAAGTCGACGATATCGATCACCTGGGTAACCGTCGCGTGCGTTGCGTGGGCGAGCTGGCCGAGAACCAGTTCCGCGCCGGCCTGGTGCGCGTTGAGCGCGCCGTGAAAGAGCGTCTGGGCCAGGCGGAAGCCGACAACCTGATGCCGCACGACCTGATCAACTCCAAGCCGATTTCGGCTGCCATCCGCGAGTTCTTCGGTTCGTCCCAGCTGTCGCAGTTCATGGACCAGACCAACCCGCTGTCCGAGATCACCCACAAGCGCCGTGTTTCCGCACTGGGCCCTGGTGGTCTGACCCGCGAACGCGCCGGCTTCGAAGTGCGTGACGTGCACCCGACCCACTACGGCCGCGTGTGCCCGATCGAAACGCCTGAAGGCCCGAACATCGGTCTGATCAACTCGCTGGCACTGTACGCCCGCCTGAACGAATACGGCTTCCTGGAAACCCCATACCGCAAGGTTGAAGGCTCCAAGGTCACCGACAAGATCGACTACCTGTCCGCCATCGAAGAAGGCCGCTACATCATCGCCCAGGCAAACGCCAAAGTGAACGATGAAGGCAAGCTGGTCGACGAGCTGGTATCGTCCCGTGAAGCGGGCGAAACCATCCTGGTGTCGCCAGAGCGCGTGCAGTACATGGACGTGGCCCCAGGCCAGATCGTGTCCGTGGCAGCCTCGCTGATTCCATTCCTGGAACACGATGACGCGAACCGTGCACTGATGGGCGCCAACATGCAGCGTCAGGCCGTGCCTTGCCTGCGTCCTGAAAAGGCGCTGGTCGGTACCGGTATCGAACGCACCGTGGCAGTCGACTCCGGCACCACCGTGCAGGCCCTGCGCGGCGGCGTGGTGGACTACATCGACGCCGGCCGCGTCGTGATCCGCGTGAACGATGAAGAAGCCCAGGCTGGCGAAGTCGGTGTCGACATCTACAACCTGATCAAGTACACCCGTTCCAACCAGAACACCAACATCAACCAGCGTCCAATCGTCAAAGTGGGCGACCGTGTGGCCAAAGGCGACGTGATCGCCGACGGCGCATCGACCGACCTGGGCGAACTGGCACTGGGCCAGAACATGACCGTGGCCTTCATGCCATGGAATGGTCTGAACTTCGAAGACTCGATCCTGATCTCGGAAAACGTCGTCAAAGACGACCGTTACACCTCGATCCACATCGAAGAACTGTCCGTGGTGGCGCGTGACACCAAGCTGGGCGCGGAAGAAATCACCCGCGATATTTCGAACCTGGCGGAGAACCAACTGGCTCGCCTGGACGAATCCGGCATCGTCTACATCGGCGCCGAAGTGCAAGCCGGCGACGTGCTGGTCGGTAAGGTGACCCCGAAAGGCGAAACCCAGCTGACCCCGGAAGAGAAGCTGCTGCGCGCGATCTTCGGCGAAAAAGCGTCCGACGTGAAAGACACCTCGCTGCGCGTGCCATCCGGCATGGTTGGTACCGTCATCGACGTGCAAGTGTTCACCCGCGAAGGCATCCCGCGCGACAAGCGCGCCCAGCAGATCATCGACGACGAGCTGAAGCGCTACCGCCTGGACCTGAACGACCAGATGCGTATTGTGGAAGGCGATGCCTTCCAGCGTCTGGAAAAGATGCTGATCAACCAAGTTGTCAACGGCGGCCCTAAGAAGCTGGCGAAAGGTGCCAAGATCACCAAGGACTACCTGGACGACCTGGACAAGTTCCACTGGTTCGACATCCGTCCTGCCGACGAAGACATGGCCAAGGCCCTGGAAGCCATCAAGGAATCCATCGCCGAGAAGCGCCACCAGTTCGACCTGGCCTTCGAAGAGAAGCGCAAGAAGCTGACCCAGGGCGACGAACTGCAGCCTGGCGTGCAGAAGATGGTCAAGGTGTACCTGGCCGTTAAACGCCGCCTGCAGTCCGGCGACAAGATGGCGGGCCGCCACGGTAACAAGGGTGTTGTGTCCCGTATCGTGCCGGTGGAAGACATGCCATACATGGCGGACGGTACCCCGGCCGACGTGGTGCTGAACCCGCTGGGTGTTCCGTCCCGTATGAACGTGGGTCAGATCCTGGAAACCCACTTGGGTTGGGCCGCCAAGGGCCTGGGCATCCGTATCGGCGAAATGCTGCAAGCGCAGATCAAGGTCGAAGAGATGCGCAAGTACCTGACCACCGTGTACAACGAGTCCGGCGCCAAGGAAGACATCGCTTCCCTGTCCGACGACGAGATCATGAAGCTGGCCGCCAACCTGAAGAAGGGTGTGCCATTCGCGACTCCGGTGTTTGACGGCGCGCATGAAGAAGAGATCCGCCGCATGCTGGACCTGGCGTATCCGGACGACATCGCCAAGCACCTGGGCATGACCCCGTCCAAGAACCAGGTCACCATGTACGACGGCCGCACCGGCGAAGCGTTCGAGCGCAAAGTCACCGTGGGCGTGATGCACATGCTGAAGCTGCACCACTTGGTCGACGACAAGATGCACGCCCGTTCCACCGGTCCTTACTCCCTGGTGACGCAGCAGCCTCTGGGCGGTAAAGCCCAGTTCGGCGGCCAGCGCTTCGGTGAGATGGAGGTGTGGGCACTGGAAGCGTACGGCGCCTCCTACGTGCTGCAAGAAATGCTGACCGTGAAGTCCGACGACGTGAACGGCCGTACCAAAGTGTACGAAAACCTCGTCAAGGGCGACCACGTGATCGATGCCGGCATGCCGGAATCGTTCAACGTGCTGGTGAAAGAGATCCGCTCGCTGGGTATCGATATCGACCTCGAGCGCAACTAAGACCCGGCAAGTCAGGGTCAGGCCCAAGGGCCTGACCCAGGTCCGCGACCGCCGCGTAGAGCGGGTCTGACCCTCGGGTCTGACCCGGGTTTACCGGGGTTAAAAGTAAAGAATTCGTCACCATCTGGAGTGATACATGAAAGCCCTGCTCGATTTATTCAAGCAAGTACAGCAAAACGAGTCGTTCGACGCGATCAAGATCGGTCTGGCCTCTCCCGAGAAAATCCGTTCCTGGTCCTATGGCGAAGTTAAAAAGCCAGAAACCATCAACTACCGCACCTTCAAGCCTGAGCGCGACGGCCTGTTCTGCGCCAAGATCTTTGGCCCGATCAAGGACTACGAATGCCTGTGCGGCAAGTACAAGCGCCTGAAGCACCGCGGCGTCATCTGCGAAAAGTGCGGCGTTGAAGTGACCCTGGCCAAAGTGCGTCGCGAACGCATGGGCCACATCGAACTGGCGTCGCCAACCGCGCACATCTGGTTCCTGAAATCCCTGCCATCCCGCCTGGGCATGGTGCTGGACATGACCCTGCGCGATATCGAACGCGTCCTGTACTTCGAAGCATACGTCGTGACCGATCCAGGCATGACCCCGCTGAAGAAGTGCCAGATCATGTCGGAAGACGACTACGCCGCCAAGTACGAAGAGTACGGCGACGACTTCACCGCCTACATGGGCGCGGAAGGTATCCGTGAACTGCTGCGCTCGATCGACATCCACCGCGATGCCGAAGCCCTGCGCGTGGAACTGAAGGAATCCAAGTCCGAAGCGAAGATCAAGAAGTACGCCAAGCGCCTGAAAGTGCTGGAAGCGTTCCAGCGTTCCGGCATCAAGCCGGACTGGATGATCATGGAAGTGCTGCCGGTGCTGCCGCCGGAACTGCGTCCACTGGTGCCGCTGGATGGCGGCCGCTTCGCGACCTCCGACCTGAACGACCTGTACCGCCGCGTCATCAACCGTAACAACCGTCTGAAACGCCTGATGGAGCTGCGCGCTCCAGAGATCATCACGCGTAACGAAAAGCGCATGCTGCAAGAAGCAGTGGACTCGCTGCTGGACAACGGCCGTCGCGGCAAAGCGATGACCGGCGCCAACAAGCGTCCGCTGAAATCGCTGGCCGAGATGATCAAAGGTAAGGGCGGCCGCTTCCGTCAGAACTTGCTGGGTAAGCGCGTCGACTACTCCGGCCGTTCCGTGATCGTGGTGGGTCCACAGCTGAAACTGCACCAGTGCGGTCTGCCAAAGCTGATGGCCCTGGAACTGTTCAAGCCATTCATCTTCAACAAGCTGGAACTGATGGGTCTGGCGACCACCATCAAGGCCGCCAAGAAGCTGGTCGAAGTGCAAGAGCCGGTGGTGTGGGACATCCTGGAAGAAGTGATCCGCGAACACCCGATCATGCTGAACCGTGCACCAACCCTGCACCGTCTCGGTATCCAGGCCTTCGAGCCTGTGCTGATCGAAGGCAAAGCGATCCAGCTGCACCCGCTCGTCTGCGCAGCATTCAATGCTGACTTCGACGGTGACCAGATGGCAGTCCACGTGCCGCTGTCGATCGAAGCCCAGATGGAAGCCCGCACCCTGATGCTGGCGTCGAACAACATCCTGTTCCCATCGAACGGCGAACCATCGATCGTTCCTTCGCAGGATATCGTGCTGGGTCTGTACTACGCGACCCGCGAAGCGGTCAACGCCAAGGGCGAAGGCATGATGTTCCCGGACGTGTCCGAAGTCATCCGTGCTTACGACAACAAGGAAGTCGAACTGGCGACCCGCATCACCGTCCGTATCGTTGAGAATCCAAAAGATCCAGCGACCGGCGAGTTCGTGCGCACCCTGACCCGTTACGAAACCACCGTTGGCCGTGCCATCCTGTCCGAGATCCTGCCGAAAGGCCTGCCATTCAGCGTCCTGAACCGTCCGCTGAAGAAGAAAGAGATCTCCAAGCTGATCAACACGTCCTTCCGCAAGTGCGGCCTGCGCGCCACCGTGGTGTTCGCCGACCAGCTGATGCAGTCGGGCTTCCGCCTGGCAACCCGCGCCGGTATCTCCATCTGCGTGGACGATATGCTGGTGCCGGACGTCAAGAAGACCATGATCGCCACCGCCGAAGCGGAAGTGAAACAGATCGAGCAGCAGTACGCTTCCGGTCTGGTCACCGCCGGCGAACGTTACAACAAGGTCGTCGACATCTGGGGCAAGACCTCGGATGAAGTCGGCAAGGCGATGATGGACCAGCTGAAAGTCGAAGACGTGATCCGTCGCGACGGCACCAAGTCGACCCAGGAATCGTTCAACGCGATTTACATGATGGCCGACTCCGGCGCGCGTGGTTCCGCCGCACAGATTCGCCAGCTGGCCGGTATGCGTGGTCTGATGGCAAAACCTGACGGCTCGATTATCGAAACCCCGATTACCGCGAACTTCCGCGAAGGCCTGAACGTTCTGCAGTACTTCATCTCGACCCACGGCGCTCGTAAAGGTCTGGCCGACACCGCGCTGAAGACCGCGAACTCCGGTTACCTGACCCGTCGTCTGGTCGACGTGACCCAGGATCTGGTGGTGATCGAAGACGATTGCGGCACTTCCAACGGCACCCTGATGAAGGCGATGGTCGAAGGCGGTGAAGTGATCGAAGCCCTGCGCGACCGTATCCTCGGCCGCGTGGCAGGCACCGACATCGTCAATCCTGAAACCCAGGAAACCGTGTACGAAGCCGGCACCCTGCTGGACGAAGACATGGTCGAAGAGATCGAACGCATGGGCGTGGACGAAGTCAAAGTCCGCACCCCGCTGACCTGCGACACCCGCTACGGCCTGTGCGCCAAGTGCTACGGCCGCGACCTGGGCCGCGGCATGCTGGTCAACTCCGGCGAAGCAGTCGGTGTGGTGGCAGCGCAGTCGATCGGTGAGCCGGGTACCCAGCTGACCATGCGTACCTTCCACATCGGTGGTGCGGCATCGCGTGCAGCAGTGGCATCGTCGGTGGAAGCCAAGTCGAACGGCGTGGTGCGCTTCACCGCCACCATGCGTTACGTCACCAACGGCAAAGGCGCCCAGATCGTCATTTCCCGTTCCGGTGAAGTGCTGATTACCGACGACCACGGCCGTGAGCGTGAGCGTCACAAGGTGCCGTACGGCGCGACCCTGATCGTCAAGGACGGCATGGCCATCAAGGCCGGCGCTCCACTGGCAACCTGGGATCCGCTGACCCGTCCGATCATTACCGAATACGGTGGCACCATCCGCTTCGAGAACATCGAAGAAGGCGTGACCGTGGCCCGTCAGGTCGACGAAGTGACCGGCCTGGCCACCCTGGTGGTGATCGACGCCAAGCGTCGTGGTTCGCCAGGCAAGGCCCTGCGTCCACAGGTGAAACTGCTGAACGAAGACGGCGCTGAAGTGAAGATCGCCGGTACCGAACACGCAGTGGCGATTGGCTTCCAGGTCGGCGCGCTGATCATGGTGAAAGACGGCCAGCAAGTGTCCGTGGGTGAGGTTCTGGCGCGTATCCCGACCGAATCGCAGAAAACCCGAGACATTACCGGCGGTCTGCCACGCGTGGCGGAACTGTTCGAAGCACGTTCGCCGAAAGACGCGGGCATGCTGGCGGAAGTTACCGGTACCGTGGCCTTCGGTAAAGAAACCAAGGGCAAGCAGCGTCTGGAAATCACCGACATGGACGGCAACAAGCACGAGTTCCTGATTACCAAGGACAAGCAAGTGCTGGTGCACGACGGCCAGGTGGTGAACAAGGGCGAGATGATCGTGGACGGCCCAGCCGATCCGCAAGACATCCTGCGCCTGCTGGGTATCGAAGCGCTGGCACGTTACATCGTTGACGAAGTGCAGGACGTGTACCGTCTGCAGGGCGTGAAGATTAACGACAAGCACATCGAGGTGATCGTGCGCCAGATGCTGCGTCGCGTACAGATCGTCAACGCCGGCGACACCGACTACATCGTCGGCGAGCAGGTGGAGCGTTCCGAGCTGCTGGAAGAAAACGACCGTATGAATGCCGCCAACAAGATCCCGGCAACCTACGAAAACGTGCTGCTGGGTATCACCAAAGCATCGCTGTCGACCGACTCCTTCATCTCGGCCGCATCGTTCCAGGAAACCACCCGTGTCCTGACCGAAGCTGCGATCATGGGCAAGCGCGACGGACTGCGCGGCCTGAAGGAAAACGTCATCGTCGGCCGCCTGATCCCAGGCGGTACCGGTCTCGCGTTCCACCGCGCCCGCAAAGAGAAGGAAGTGTGGGAAGCCGAAGAGCGCAAAGCGCTGCTGGAAGCCGAACGCGCCGCCATCGTGGCCGAACTGCCAGCGGACGAACCGCACCACAGCGACGAAGCGTAAGCTTCACCCCGCTAACGAAAACGCCACCCTCGGGTGGCGTTTTTTTTATGGTTCAGCCCGTGGCAACCTTGGGGTCAGACCCTTTGGTGCAGGGTCAGCGGTTTGGCGCGGCGATCCGGGCTTTGATTAGCACTGGCAGATGGTCGGAAGGGAAGCGGCCCTGGCGCGAATCAGTCAGCGCCGCATAGCTCAGCACCTTCACCCGAGGGCTGACGAAGATGTAGTCAATGCGCTCGTCCAGCGGGCTGTCGATCTTGAAGGCGTTGAAGGTGCCCACCGGGCCATAGCGCGGCGTGGCGCTGATCTCGAAGGCATCGGCCAGCAGCGACTTCATGGTTCCGATCTGTTCCGTCTCCGGCACCGAATTAAAATCGCCGGCCACGATCACCGGTTCCGCGCCGGCGATTTCCCTCACCTTGCGCAACATCAGCTTGGCCGACTCGCGCTGCGCCACCTGGCCCTCATGGTCGAAATGGACGGAGAAGAAGTAGAACGTGCGCCCGCTCTGCCGATCCTGCAACTGCGCCCACGACACGATGCGGTGGCAGCACGTCGCATCCCACCCGAGCGAAGGCTGGTCCGGCGTCTGGCTTAGCCAGAAGTCGCCGTTGCGCAGCAGCTTAAAGCGCTGGCGCTTGTAAAAGATGGCCGAGTGCTCGCCGGCGTGCTTGCCGTCGTCGCGGCCGCGCCCCACGTGCGCGTACTCCGCCATGGCGGCCATATCCGCCACCTGGTCCGGCAACCCCTCCTGCGTCGCCAACACATCGAAGTCGTGATAGCGCACCAGGCTCTTGACCAGCTCCCTGCGGTGCGGCCAGGCGTTGGCGCCATCGCGCTCGGTATTCATGCGCAGGTTATAGGTGGCGACATTCAGCGTGGTAGCTGGCTGCGCAAAGGCGCCGGGCGCCAGCGCCAAGAGCGCGAGCAGCGACAGAAGGTGGCGGAAGCTCATCATGCCCACGAGTATAGGGGAGCCGAGATAGCATTCGCGCAAAGGCCGAAGGAGCGCCGCAAGTTTCGTCGCGGGCGACTAATCAACACGGCCAGGCGTTACTTCCACGCCACAATCCTGTGCCCATTCCCGCACCCTTGCCGCGCAAAAATGTCCACTTTTCTTCCTGACCCCGAAGTGGACATATGATGGGGCGATGGAGAACACAGACGAGCTGCGGCAGTGGTTCAGGCGGGCGGGCGTGGAGGCGCTGCGCTCTTGCGTGGGTCCGCTTCCGGCGTCGGGGGCGGCGTTGGCGCGCTGGTCGAGCGAGGTGCCGGCGCAGGCGGTCATGTCGGTGAGCCCGCATCCGGGCACCTATCGCTTGGCCCTCATCATGGAGCCGCTCGATGCGCGCATCTGGCACGGCGATACGCCGGTGTGGGGCGGCACCATCGGGGCCAACCGCTTCCGCCTTTGCCCGCCGGGCGAGCAGGGGCGCTGGAGCCAGTTGAGCGGCTGCGATATCGTGAACCTGTTCCTGCCGGTGCCGCTGGTGGACCGGCTGGCCTTGCAGCGCGGCGAGGACGCGGCGGCCACCCTGGCGGCCAGCGCCTTCACGTCCGATCGCATGGTGTGCGAGCTGGTGCGCAAGATGCTCGACGCGCAGGCGCTGGCCGGGCCGCTGGCGGGCGAGCTGTGCGACCATCTCGTGATCGCGCTGGCGTGCTACCTGCTGGAGCATTATTCGCAGCCGTGCGCGGCGGCGTCCAGCACCCTGGGCGGGGCGCGCTTGCGCCGCGTGCTGCGGCATATCGCGCAGCACCTGGACACGCCGCTGGCAAATGCGGAACTGGCGGCGCTGTGCGGCATGAGCGCGGCGCATTTTTCGCGCGAGTTCCACCGCGCGGTCGGCTCCCCGCCGCACCGCTACGTGCTGACCCAGCGTCTGGAGCAGGCATGCAAGGCGCTGGCGGGCGGGACTGCGCGCATCGGCGACATCGCCGACGAATTCGGCTTCCACAGTGCCAGCCATTTCACGCGCGCTTTCACTGCGGAATACGGCCGCTCGCCGGCCGCATGGCGCGCGCACCACAGTAACAATTGTTAAAAGCAGGTTTGTGCAATTTGCGCGCGTTTGTGCAAGCGTGCGCATGGCCGGCGGCCACAGAATCTCCAGACCCTAAAACAAGAATGGAGAGACTGACATGGCATTCATACGATATTCCGCGGCGCTGCTGGCGTTGCTGGCGGCGGGCGTGGCGCAGGCGGACAACATCTCGCTGCGCATCGGTTTCAGCGAGGGCCGCAGCGGCGCGGAATTCAAACCCCTGCACGCGGAGGTGGGCAAATTCGCGCTGACGCCGAACGTGCGCCAGGGCGCGGCGGGCGACCAGTGGCTGGTTGTGGCGAAGGACGCGCAGGGCAGGGTGCTGCATGAGGTAAGCATCAACAACGGCTTGCGGCGCCATGTGGAGACCTTCAACCCGCGCACCGGCGCGATCGAGCAGTCGACCACCGTGCAGCAGCGCGAAGGCAGCTTCGAGGTGTCGCTGCCCTATGACCAGGCCACGGCGAGCGTGGAAGTGCTGCCCAAGCCGGCCGGCGGGGCGAACGCAAAGTCGGCGGCTGCGCCTGCTGCGCTGGCGCGCTTCGGGCGCGCTGCGCTGGAGCAGGCGGTCGGCAATGCGCGGTCGGCGAAACTTGCCGCCGCACCGGCTGCCACGGCCACCACCATCCTCAATAGCGGCAGCGCGGGCACGCGCATGGACTATGTGTTCATCGGCGACGGCTACACGGCGGCTGAGATGGATAAATGGCGCGCGGATGCGCAGAAAGTGATCAACGGCTTCCTGGCCGACCCGCTGTTCAACGCCAACCGCGCATCGATGAACGTGCATCGCGTGGATGTGGCGAGCAACCAGTCCGGGGTGGATGAAATCGACAAAGGCATTTATCGCGATACCGCGATGGACGGCGAGTTCGCCTGCTACAACATCGAGCGCCTGCTGTGCGTGAACAACACCAAGGCCGCCAATATCGCCGCCTCGGTCCTGGCGCCGGATGCGCACGATGTCATCATCGTCATCGCCAACTCGACGCGCTACGGCGGCTCGGGCGGCGCGGTGGCGACGCTGTCGATGCACGCGCAATCGATCGAAGTGGCGCTGCACGAAATCGGCCATACCGCCTTTGCGCTGGCGGACGAGTATGAATACGGCAGCTGCAGCACGAGCGGCGAACCGAGCGAGGTGAATGTGTCGCTGAACGGTACGCGTAGCGTCAAATGGGGCGGCCTGATTTCCGGCAGCACGGCGGTGCCGACCGGCCTTGGCGCCTATCCGAACGGCACGGTGGGCGCCTTCCAGGGCGGCCAGTATTGCGCGACGGGCAAATACCGGCCGACAGAAAACTCGCGCATGCGCACTTTGGGCTATCCATGGCACGCGGTGAACGAAGGCGCGGTGCAGAAAGTCTTTGCCAAGTACACCGGCACCGGCAGCGGCGGCGTAACCCAGACTGGCACGCTGGCGAACGGCGGCAGCGCCTACGCTCCGAGCGCATCGCCGGGCTATGTGTTGGCCGGCGCCGGCACCTTCAGCCTGAAACTGAGCGGAGCGGCCGGGACCGACTTCGACCTCTACCTGTACAAATGGAGCAACAACGCCTGGACCAAGGTCGCCGCCAGCGAAGACACCACCTCCAGCGAGTCGATCAGCTACAACGGCACGGCCGGCTACTATTACGCGCAGGTGAAGTCCTACTCTGGCGCGGGCAGCTATTCGCTGACCTACGCATTTCCCAAGCCCTGAGCGCGTATCAACCCTGGGCGGCGGCGGGGCGCAGTGCGCGCTGGTGCGCCTTCGGCAGGCTGGCCAGCGCCTTGTCGTAGGACCATTGCACCAGCTCGACCAGGTAGTCTTCCTGGAAGCGGCTGACATCGACGATGGTGACCCAGTGGAAGCGGCCCATATAGCGGGCCGGTTTCACACCGGGCATGCCGGTGAGCTCGAGGAAGCGGTCGGGCGTGGCGCGGAAGCTGAAGCGCCACTGCTCGGGCTCGCTGGTCTTGAAGTAGGCAAAGGTCTTGCCGCCGATCTTGTAGCTGAGTACGTTGACCGGCGGCGGGTGCAGCAGGCTATCCGCGCCGGGCAGGCCGGCGCAGTGGGCTTGAAGCTGAGAAATGTCCACTTTTCTTCCTGACCCCAAAACGGACAATTAGTTGAGGGGTTTGCCGTCGTTGTCGAGGCGGATGATTTCGCCCCAGTTGAGCTCGCGGAGCGCGGGCTCGATCTTCTTCACGTCGCCCACCACCAGCCATACCACCTCGTCGGGCTTGATGTATTTCGGCGCGGCGGCGCCCAGCTGCTGCTCGCTCAACGCGCGCATGTTGCCGGCGTATCGGGACCAGTGGTCGGCCGGCAGCTGGAGGTTGATCGTCTGCAGGGCGGCGTTTTCCAATGAGGCCAGGGTCTCGAAGCGGCCGGCCAGGCGCGAGGTCATGTTGCGCATGATGCTCTTGTATTCTTCGCCGGCGATCGGGCGGGCGCCGGCGATGTCCTTGATCTCTTTCGCCAGTTCCAGCATGGACTCCTTGGTTTTGTTGGTCTGTACCGGGGCTTGGATCATGAACGCGCGCTGGCCGCGGACATTCGTCAGCAGGCCTTGCACGCCGTAGCTCCAGTGCTTGTCCAGGCGCAGGTTGCGGTTCAGGCGCGAGGTGGCCATGCCGCCGAAGTTCTGCATCACCGGTTCCATCGCCAGGTCTTCGGCCTGGCCCTGGGCCTGCGACAGGTGGGTGGCGACGATCACCGATTGCGGCGCTTCGGGCTTGTCGATCAGGTAGATGCGTTTGTTGGACAGGCTGCTGCCTGCTGCCACTTCCTTCTTCGGTGCTGCGTCGCCGCGCCATTTGCCGAAGGCCGCTTCGAGCATCGGCTTCAGCTTCTCCAGCGTGGTGTCGCCAGCCACCACCAGGGTGGCGTTGCCGGGCTTGAACCAGTCGGCGTGCCATTTGGCCAGGTCGCCGCGGGTCAGGCCTTCCACCGATTTCTCGCTGCCGCTGGCGGGACGGCCGTAGGCGCTGTCGTTGCCGTAGGCGGCGAAGGCGGCCATGCGCTGGGCCAGTGCCAGGGGATTGGCTTTTTCCTGGCCAATCTGCGCCAGGCGGCGTTGCTTTTGCAGCTTGAACTGGTCTTCCGGGAAGGCTGGATTCAGGGCGGCATCGGCCATCAGCTCAAGCGAGGCTTGCAGGTTGAGCGTGGTGGAGCCCAGGCGCACCAGCGACATATCGGCGGTGGTGGCGGTCAGCAGGCGTGCGCCTTGTGATTCCAGCGCGTCCGACAGTTGGAAGGCGTCGCGCGTTTTGCTGCCTTTGTCCAGCAGGTCGAGCGTGAGCGAGGCCAGGCCGGACTTGGCGCCGCTGTCGGTGGCGCTGCCGGCGTCCACTGCCAGGGTGACGTTGACGATCGGTGCGCCGTGGCGCTCCATCAAAATAACTTTCAGGCCGTTGGACAGGGTGGCGCGCTGCATCTCGGGGAAGCCGACTTGCGGCGCTTCGCCCAGTGCCGGCAGCACCTTGCGGTCGATGCTGGTCTTGCCGGCGGCCAGCTTGGCGGCCGGCGTGACGGTCATCGTGTAGTGGTTGGCGCGCAGCCATTTGTCGGCGCTGGCTTTCACCTCGGCCGGGGTGGCGTCGGCCATCAGCTTGAGGTTGGCCAGGTAGGCGTCGGGCGAGCCGCCGTAGGTCATGGCTTGCGCCAGCACGTCGTTGCGGCCGCCGAAGCCCCCCAGGCGTTCAATCTCGCGCGAGAATTCGGCGAAGCTGGCGGTCTTCACGCGCGCCAGTTCGGCGGCGGTCGGGCCTTTGTCCAGCAGCTCCTTCATCACGGCGTCGATCTCGCGTTCCACTTCGGCCGGGTCGGCGCCTGGCTTAAGGGTGACGGTGACCTGGAAGATGCCGGCGATCTCGGACGGGCGGGCGCCGGCGCCCACGGCGGTGGCCAGGCCCTTGTCGTACATCAGGCGCTTGTTCAGGCGCGCGCTCTTGGAGCCGGCCAGCACGTCGGCAAACAGCTGCAGGCGCTGCGCGTCGGGCGTGCCCCAGCCCGGCATGTGGTAGGCGCGGTAGATGCGCACTTGTGGCACCTGGTCTTCCATGGTGTCGCGGATATTGCGGTCCAGGGTGGGAATCCAGGCGTCGGTGCGGGTCAGGGCCGGGCCGGGGGCGATGCCGTCAAAGTACTTCTTCACCAGCTCCAGCGCACGCTCGGGCGTGATGTCGCCGGACAGCGAAATGACCGCGTTGTTCGGGCCGTAGTAGGTGCGGTACCACTCCTTCACATCCTCCAGCGAGGCGGCCTGCAGGTCTTCCATGTAGCCGATCACCGGCCAGGAATACGGGTGCGAGTAAGGGTACATGCGCTGTACGATCTCGCTGTACACGCGGCCGTACGGCTGGTTTTCGCCCTGGCGCTTTTCGTTGGAGACCACGCCGCGTTCGCGTTCCAGCATTTCCTTGTTGATGTAGTTGCCGAGGAAGCCCATGCGGTCCGCTTCCAGGTACAGCGTGCGCTCCAGCGCCGACACCGGCACGTCTTCAAAGAAGTTGGTGCGGTCGTAGTTGGTGGTGCCGTTGCGGTTGGTGGCGCCCAGGTCGTCCATCGCTTCGCGGAAGCCGTGCGGGTAGTTCTCCGAGCCGTTGAAGAAGAAGTGCTCGAACATGTGGGCAAAGCCGGTCTTGCCGCGCTTCTCGTTGCGCGAGCCGACGTGGTACCACATGTTCACGCCGACCACGGGCACGCTGTGGTCGGTATGCACGATCAGCGTCAGGCCGTTTTGCAGGGTGAACTTCTTGTAGGGGATGGTGTAGGGTTTGAGGTCGAAGGCGGCGGCGCTGGCGGCCGGCTTGGCAGCAGGGGCGCTGTACGCTGGCGCAGCGACGGCGCCGGCCAATGCGGCGGCAACCGCAAGGCGGAGGATAGTGCTCATGGAGGTCCTATGCGTTTGGATGGGTAAGGGCTTCACGCATAAGCATGCATGCTTTTTTTCCAATTGGCTAGTAGTCGGACTTGGCTTATGCTGATATCTGGCTTGTCACTCAGTCACGGCAGATCATGCTAATATTTGGCATATGATCGCTTCCGCCTTGTTTACCCCTGCCCAGCAAAAGCTGCTGGGTTTATTGTTTGTGCGCGTGAATGAGGGGTTCCACCTCAATGAAATCATGCGCCTCACGGGGCTGGGCAGCGCTTCGGCCCAGCGCGAGCTCAAACGCCTGCATGAATCGGGACTGATCGTCTCCGAACGCATTGGTAATGTACGCCAGTTCCGCCCTAACAAAGACAATCTGGTTTACGCCGAGCTGGCCAGCCTGGTCAAAAAGACCTTTGGCCTGGTCAGCGTGCTGAATTCCGCCCTGGCGCCCATGCGCCGCCAGCTCAGTGTGGCGTTCGTCTATGGCACCACGGTCAAGGAAGCGGAAGATTCGACCGGCGCGGTCGAGTTGTTGCTGATCGGCGAGAACACCACCTATGGCGAGCTGCTGAACCGGCTGCCGGTGGCCGAGCGCATCCTGCGCCGCAAAATTAATCCCAACCTGTATTCAGTGGATGACTTCCAGCGCCGCTTGCGCGAGCAGCAGCCCTTCATCGTCAAGATGCTGGAGGACCGCAAAGTGTTTGTGCTGGGCGACGATACCGACCTCGATAACATCATTAAAGATATCCACGCGGAGGATGACCATGGAGACGCGCTTCCGGACTTTTAAGGAGTTCTACCCGTTCTACCTGCAGGAGCATGCCAACAGCACCTGCCGCCGCCTGCATTTCGTCGGCTCCAGCATCGTGCTGCTGCTAGTGGCGGTGGTGATGATCACCGGGGAACTCAAGCTGCTGTGGCTGCTGCCTGTGGTCGGCTACGGCTTCGCCTGGGTCGGTCACTTCTTCTTTGAGCATAACCGTCCCGCCACCTTCAAATACCCCTTTTTCAGCCTACTGGGCGACTGGGTAATGTTCCGCGATATGCTTACGGGCCGGATCGCGTGGTGAGGCGGTGGTGCGCGGCAGGCTGATCAGAATGCGGGTGTAGCGCCCCGGTTCCGATTCGCAGGCAATCTCGCCGCCAAAGGCGCTCACCACACGCTTGCAGAACGCCAGGCCCATGCCGGTGCCGCAGCCGTTGCGGCGCGTGGTGTAGAACGGTTCAAACACGTGGGGCAGCACGTCGGGCTCGATGCCGTGGCCGGTGTCGGTGACCACCAGCCAGTTCTGCATGCCGCGCGAATAGCATTCCACGTCCACCGTGCCGCGCCCGTTGAGCTGCAGCGCTTGCAGCGCATTTTTCAGCAGGTTGTAGAGCACGAACATCAGCAGCACGTCCGAGCCGTAGAAGCTGTATTCATTGCTGATCGTCACGCGTACCTGGGCCCGCTCCGCGCCGGTAAAAGGATAGCAGGCCATCGCCTCGTCCACGCACACCGCCACCGAGTGCACGGCAAAGGTTTCGCGCTGCATGACGCCGTCGCGCGCCGAGGCCAGCAGCATGTCCACGATAAAGTTTGAGCGCGAGACTTCGGCATCGATGCTGCGCGCGATGTCGCCCAGGTGCTGCAGCTGGCGCGCGCCGAGGGCGCCCTTGTGCTCGGGGCGGTAGCCGGCGATCAGCTCGGGCAGGCAGCGCGACAGCATGCGCGTCTGGCTGCGGATGCTGGCCAGCGGCGTGCGCATTTCGTGCGCGATGGTGGCGGCGGCCGCCATGGGGTCGGCCAGCAGGTTGTGGCGCACCATGGCCTGGGCGATCAGGCCCAGCGAGGCGAGGATGAAGGCCACGCCGGGCGGGTACATTTCCACACCGTAGTTGCACAGGTAGTCGCTGGCGGCGCCGAAGTAAATCAGGATGCTGACCAGCACATAGCGCAGCCGTGTGCGCTCGGTGGAGACGGCGCGCTGCTGGCGGCGGTACAGCAGCCAGACGGCGCGCCCGATGACCAGCACGGTTTGCACCAGGTGCAGGGGATGCAGCCAGCCGGCCTTGGGATAGCTGCCGTAGAAGTAGTGCTGCAAGCCCGACAGCACGGCTTCGGTGGTGGGGAGTAGCAGGCCCAGCAGGCAGGCCAGGCCGTAGCTCAGGTACAGGCCGGGGCGGTCGTCCTGGCTGCCGGTGAGTTCGATGATGAAGTGGTAGAGCGTGGTCGGCAGGAACAAGATGGGCAGGTAGCCCAGGCGCGCCAGGGCCAGGGCGGTGGCATCGTCGTGTGTCATGAACAGCAGCGACCAGCTGGCTTGCCAGAAAAAAGTCGTGGCGCATACGGCGAAGAAGCTCAGGCCGACCCGGCTGGGGCCGCGCGAGCGCAGGACGTACAGGCCATACCCGATAAACAGGGCGGAGACCACTGCCGGTATGAGCGAGTACATTGATTATCCTCAGCGATGGTTGCGATTTCTTATTAGCTTATTGGTAAAAAATGGACAAGTATTGAGGAATATCAAGAGTGCTGCGCGCCAATCGTAAAAAGTAGTGGCTGGCACAAGCCGCTTACTTTTTAGGAGAAATGATTCATGTATATGTACGCCCCCGCCTCCGATGCCTCTGCCGCCGCTGAGATGACTTTCCACCACAAGCTGTCCATCTTCCTGAAAGACTCGAACGCCTATGGCAATACCTACTTTGCGCGCTATTTCGAGTGGCAGGGCATTTGCCGGGAGAAGTGGTTTTACGAGTGCATCTCGCGTGACATGCTGCAGGCGGAAGGGGTGTTCATCACCAAGCACGCCCAAAACGACTACCTGCAGGAGACCTTCCCCTTCCAGGAAGTATCGTGCGAGGTGAATACCTACGACGTGCGGCGCTGCTCGTTCTGGCTCGAATTCCGCTTTTATGCGGAAGGTCACCCGGTGTCGGTGGGGCGGCAGCAGATCGTGTTCGCCAACCACGCCAAGCAGATCGCGCCGCTGCCCGAGATCGTGCTCAAGCGCATCAAGCGCTATGCACTGAAAAGGTAGCTTATTCGTAGACCGTGCCGATGCCCAGCAGGCCAGGCAGCGGCACCACCCGCAGCTGCGCTTGCGCCGGCCAGTCGTCCAGGCGCACCGTGGCCACCTGGTACAAGCCCATGCTGCGGTTTTCGAACGGCAGGCCGGGCTGGGCGGCGATACGCTGGGTCGTGCCGTCGTCGCGGCGCAGCTCCACCGCCGCCGCTGTGTCGCCCGGAGCGTAAATGAATTTGATGCCCTTGCAGTCCTTGCCCAACAGGCGCAGGCGGTAGCCAGAGGCGCGCTGGGCGGAAATCAGCTGCTCGCAGGCTTCGCGCAGCATGGCGAGCGGGTACACGCCGTCGTCCCGCATGCGGATCGAGTAGCGGCCGCTGAACTGGTAGTGGCCCTTGCGCCGGTTCAGGCGCAGCACGGCGTCTTCGTCAAAGGCCTGTTTCAGCATGGGCAGGGTGGCGCGGCCCAGGGCGTCGACCGCAATTTCCATATTGGTGCTTTCGCCCTGCAGCTGCAGGCGCAGGCCGTCCATCGGCGTGTCCGGATCGAGCGGACGGATTTGCATGTGCGCCTGGATCAGGGGCCGCTTGGCGACATAGGGCGCAAAGAAGCTGGCCGCCTTGTAGGCATGGCGGTAGCTGTGCCACTCGGCGTCGGCCGGCGCCACCACCTGCACCACGGGCATTTCCTGTTCCTGTTCCGCGCGCGCGGCGCCTGCGAACAGGAGGGCGGCGACTATCAGCAAGGTTCGACGATTCATGAGGCGCCATTGTAGTGCAGGCCGCGCGCGCCACCCCTGCCGAAAGTCATGGCCGTGACTGGCGCCACTGCCGGCGCGCCCCGGGGCCGGGTAGAATTGCGGCGCCATTTACTTTTTGCTACCTATGCCGGCCATTCTTCCCTTCCGCCTGCGCCCGGGCAGTGCTGCCGGCGTTATCCTGCTGGCCAGCCTGGCCGGCGCCGCCATCGAAATCCTGGTGCCCTGGTACCTGGGGCCGGGCAGCGCCGACCTGTTCAGCCCTGCCGGCGTGCTGGCGCGCCGCCTGGCCGGCTGGTTTGCGCCGCCGGCCTCGCTGCTGCGCGCCGGTTCCGAGCATGCCGCAGTGGCACTGCACATCTTCCTGCTGCTGGCCGCGCTGCTGTGCGCGCTGTTTGTCGCGGCCACCGCGTTGCAATTGCAGGCGCGCCGCAGGCTGGGGCCGGGCGCCGAGCGCCTGGTGCTGGCGTTGCAGCTGGGCGCGGCCTGCGCCCTGCATTCGGTGGTGCTGTCGATGGTGCTGGCGGCCATGCTGGCCAGCCACCTGGCGCCGCGCCGCGCGCTGGCGGCGTTGGCGGCCATGCTGGGATTGAATACGCTGACGATTGGCGTGATGGCGGCGCTGGCGCTGCAGGGCGACGTGGCCGCCAACGACCGCAATGCCACGGCCACGGTGCTGTATGTGCTGCTGGAACAACTGGTCGTGCTGCTCACCTTCGCGCTGGGCTGGCTGGCGTCGCGCGAGCGGCGCAGCCGCCAGGCGCTGGCCGCCAAGCATGCGGAACTGCTGGCGACCCAGGTGCTGCTGGCCGATACCATCCGTGAGTCCGAGCGCATGCGCATCGCGCGCGACCTGCACGATTCGACCGGCCACCACCTGACCGCGCTCAACCTGCACCTGGATATTGCGCGGCGCAAAGCCGGCGCGCAGGCCGACGCCTCGCTGCTGACGGCGCACCAGCTTTCCCGCGACCTGCTGGCGCAGGTGCGCACGGTGGTGGCGTCCGAACGGGCGGCGGCCGGCGTTGACTTGCGGCTGGCGCTGCAACGCCTGTGCGCAGGCATCCCGCAGCCGGCGATCACGCTGCGTGTGGCGGACGACTTGCCGGCGGCGGAACCGGCGGTGGCGCATGCCATGTTCTGCTGCGTGCAGGAGGCTGTCAGCAATGCGGTGCGCCATGCGCAGGCCGCCAGCCTGGTCATCGACGTGGCCGTGCGCGAAGGGCGGCTGCATGCCGTGATCGAGGATGACGGCGCGGGACGCGGCACGGCGCCGGAGGGTAACGGCCTGCGCGGCATGCGCGAGCGCCTGGCCATGCTGGGCGGCGCGCTGGAGGCGGACGACTTGCCACGGCGCGGCTTTGGCCTGCGCATCTCGCTGCCGTACGCGGGAGCGCAGCCATGATCCGCGTGGTGCTGGTGGACGACCAGATGCTGGTGCGCAGCGGCATTCGCGGCCTGCTCGATATGACGCCCGATATCCGCGTGGTGGCGGAAGCGGCGGACGGCGCGCAGGCGGCAGCGCTGTTGGCGCGCACCGAGGCCGACGTGCTGCTGCTGGACGTGCGCATGCCGCATTGCTCCGGCATCGACCTGTTGCGCAGCGGCCAGCCGCTGCCGCCGGCCATCCTGCTCACCACCTTCGATGATGAGGAGGCCCTGTTCGACGGCATGCGCGCCGGTGCGCGCGGCTTCCTGCTGAAGGATATTTCGCTGGAGCGCCTGGCGGAAGGCATCCGCACGGTGGCGCAGGGCGGCACCCTGTTCCGCCCCGCACTGACCGAGCGCACGCGCGCCGCCTTCGAAAGCGCGCGCGGCGTGCCGGATGCGGCCAGTGTACTGAGCGAGCGCGAGACCGAGGTGCTGGCGCTGATGGCCGGCGGCTTGAGCAATGCCGAAATCGCGGCGGCGCTGGCGCTGAGCGAGGGCACGGTGAAGAACCATGTGTCGAGCATCCTGGCCAAACTGGGCGTGCGCGACCGCGTGCGCGCCGTGCTGCACGGCCTGGAAATGGGGCTGATCTGATGCGCGCCGCGATACTCTTGCTGCCCCTGCTGCTCGCTGCAGCGGGCCAAGCCGGCGCCCAGTCGCCCGTCACCCTGATGCCGGAGGGCAGCCGAGAAGGCAGTTTCGGCTTCGCCTATGGCGAGGCGTGGACGCGGCAGGGCAGCAATACGCGCGAGACGTCGGTCTATCCCTGGCTTTCCATGGCGTGGAGTAACGGCGCCTTTGTCGAAGGGCTGTCTGCGGGCTGGAAGCTGTCGGAGGACCAGCATTTGCAGTACGGCCCTTTGCTGTCGTTCAGCCGCCGCGCGCAAGGCGTGGGCGGCACCCAGCCGACGCCGGGTGCCTTTGTGCAGTGGCGCGTGCTGCACGACGTCGAGCTGGTGGCGCTGACGGGCGTCGGGGTGCGCGATGGCGCGGTCAAGGCGGAGCTGGCGCTGAACTGGTTTTATCCGGTGGATGCCGACCACACCATGGTGCTGCAGGCCGCCACCGCAAAAGACGAGTTGTGGAGCAATCGCCTTGGCGCGCGCTGGTACTGGCGCCTGGGCCGGCGGCACACGCTGATGACGTCCGTCACCGGCATCCGCCTGGCCGGCAGCAGCGCCCATGCGCCCGGCGTGGAGCGGCGCAGCAGCGTGGCCTGGAGCGCCGGGCTGCTGTACAGTTTTTAGAAGGCGTATTTCAGGCCGGCAGAGTAGCCGCCGCGCCCGAAACGCTGGCCGTTCTTGTTGATGTCGATACGGCCGAAGTGCTCGGCCTCCAGTGTCAGCGTCACTTTGTCCGTCAGCTTGTAGCCCAGGCCCACGCCGAGCAGGGGCGAGAAGCCGCTCTTGTGGCCAGGCGCGCCGGCCAGCTGGTCTATGCTATAGCGTTGCGCGGACACGCCGACGCGGCCAAACAGTTCGAACGAGTCGTTCAGGTGCCAGGTGCCCCGCGCGGCGACGTACAGGGTGTCGGTGGCGATGCCGACCTCGGCACCCGGGGTGCTGAAGCGGTCCTTGCCAAAGCGGGCGTAGCCGGCTTCCAGCGCCAGGCTGTCGCTGAAGTTCATGCCGCCATACAGCTTGAAGCGCAGCGGATCGTTCTTGCTTTCGACGCGGCCTGCGGCGGTGTCCAGGTGGGTGTTGCCGGGGGCGATGATGGCGGCGCCGGCAAAGTAGTCCTGCGCCTTAGCGGTGCCAATGCTGGCGGCGGCCAGCGCGATGATGGTGACGAGGTGTTTCATTGAATCCCTTTCAGTGATGGCACGCTGTGCATGCCGTGCCATCACTTTAGGGAAGACAGGGCGCACGCGCACCTGCCGAAAGTCATGCTGCTGCTTACTTGGCGCTGGCGATCCAGGCGTCGACCTTGGTTTCCAGCAGGGCCAGCGGCACAGTACCGTCGCCCAGCACGATGGCATGGAATTTCGCCAGCGTGAACTTCTTGCCCAGCGCCTGCTCGGCCTTGGCGCGCAGTTCCTGGATCTTCAGCGAGCCAGTCTTGTAAGCCAGTGCCTGCGCCGGCCACACCATATAGCGCTCCGTTTGGTTGCGCGCCACGGCTTCGTCGCCCAGGGTTTCGGTCATGTACTTGATGGACTGCTCGCGCGTCCAGCCCTTGGCGTGCATGCCGGTGTCCACCACCAGGCGCACCGCGCGCAGCATTTCGTCGCTCAGGTGGCCGAAGTACTGGGCCGGATCTTCGAACATGCCCATTTCCTTGCCCAGGGTTTCGGCGTACAGCGCCCAGCCTTCGGTGAAGGCGGTGTTGCCGCCGAACTTGCGGAACTTCGGCATGTCCAGCTCCTGCATCAGGGCGATGTGGAAGTGGTGGCCCGGTTTGCCCTCGTGCAGGTAGAGGGTGTTCATGCCGGTGCTGCCGTATTTTTTCGGATCGGTGACCACGGACCAGAACACGCCAGGGCGCGAGCCGTCCAGCGCCGGCGCCGTGTAGTGGTCGGACGCAGTGTCGCGGCTCAGTTCAGGCTCCAGGCGCAGGTCTAGCTTAGCCTTCGGGATCAGGGTGAACATGGCGGGCAGCTTGGTGTCCAGCACTTTGTCCAGCTTGCGGTACACGTCCAACACTTCCTCATCGGTCTTGAACGGGAAGAATTGCGGCTGCTGCGCGATCCAGCCTGGCAGGCCGGCGGCCGGACCGTTGTAGCCCAGCTTAGGGCCGACCTTGGCGAACTCCGACTGGATGCGCGCCACTTCGCGCAGGCCGGTCTGGTGGATTTCTTCGGCGGTCTTGCTGGTGGTGGTGGAATCGGCGATGCGCGCCTTGTACCAGGCTTCCCCGTTCGGCAGCGCGTTCCAGCCGGTGCTGGTGCGGCAGGCCGGGATGTATTCCTTCTCGACGAAGGCCGCCAGCTTGGCGATGGCCGGATTGACCTTGTCAGCCACGGTGGCGCGGTAAGCGGCGGCCAGGCGCTGCTTGTCGGCGTCGCTGAAGCTGGCTGGGAATTTGCTCACCGGGGTGAAGTAGATGTTCTTTTCCGGCGTCTCGCTGACCAGTTTCTGGAACTGCGGCAGGGCAGCGGTCATGATGGCTTTCGGCTGGGTGATGCCCTTGGCCACGCCCTCCTTCATGTTCGCGATGGCTTGCTCGACCCAGGCCGGCAGCTGGTTTAGTCGGTTCAGGTAAGCCTCGTATTCCTTGACGGTCGTCAGCGGCTGCGACGCGTCGCCGCTGGAGAAGTTGGCCAGGGTGACCGGCATGCTGCCCATATGGTCGATCGGCAGCAGGTGCTCCGGGAACGGCTCGTAGGCCAGGTAGGTTTTCAGCTCGAAGGCCATGACGTCGTAGCTGATACGGTCGCCGCGATTCAGCTGCGCGCGCGGGACGGCTTGCAGGCGCTTGGCGAAGGCGCGGTACAGGTCGAACTGTTTGGCGCGCGTGGCGGGCGCGATGGCGCTGCCGATCTGGTCGTCGAAACGGTTATCGCCGTTCTGGGTCGCGCCCACCGGGTCGTATTTGGCGATGGCATCGTAGTACTCGTCCGCCAGGGTCCAGAACTGCTTCTTCGCCGCCTCATCGCTCTTGGCCGGCGCCTTTTCCACAGCGGCCGGCTTGGCAGCAGCGGCGGTGGCGTAGGCAGGGGCATAAGCCAGCAAAACGGCAGCGGTCAGCGCGCCGAGGGTAATACGATGTTTCATTTGTCGGTCCGTTTAAATGAAGGAGCGACAAGCATACGCGAAGGGTTCCGGCGCTTCAATATGGACTTGGGTAGTCGGGAGGCTGCTTCCGCACCCCTTTGCGGACTATAACTAAGACCGAAAGACATTATCTAGGTCGGTGACGCTATTTGTACATGCGAAAAGCCATCGGGCCCTTCCAATTCCCCAAGCCAAAGCTGAGGCAGACCAGAAAGCCTAAAAAAATGAAATCTTAACAATGAACGGATTCTGTGCACCCATTCCATAACTGACAGCCTGAAGTTAATAGTAGCGCTAGGTTTAAAAGGGTTTTGGCTATGTATCACGCTGCTACAGAGGTCGTATAGCTCAACGAATTCGACACGCGTTAAGAAACCTGAAGTGAGCAATTCAAAATGAAGTTTGCGCGGGATGCCATCAGTTATGACGGGTGGCTCCAACGGTTTTGGATAGAAATCAACGTACATCCGCTCCAACTTGTCTAATAATTCCTTCGCGCGCCAGATTTTCTCTATTCCGGCGTAAACGCCTTCGTAAGCCCTACTGTTAGCTGTGAGCGAACCGAAAGCAATATTCTCTAATATTTTCCTAAGGTTTACAGCTGCTAACTCGTAATCAAAATATTCACTTCCAGTAGTTAAGGATCCCTGGCACATAGATTCAAGGACGGCAAGCCTCAGTCGTATTTCATTGAGAGAATTGCTGTATTTCTTTGCTCGTTCGAGTTCAGAGTTCAAAGGACCCTCCACATTTAGGGTAATCCGTATCGCCGTCTGATTCATTGTATTTTCAACACTGGCATGACTGTCCGCAGCCGAGTGCAGGCTTAATTTTTCATCGCGGGCTCAAGGGCTATCAATTACGATCACCAACGCGCTATGCCCTCCAAATATTGTAACGATTTTTCCTTTATGAACATAGGAATTAAATACCTTACCTGAGTTAGTCGCATCTAGGTGATCTTGCACACTTAGAAAAACGCCACCTTCAAATCCTGTAAGAAGCTGCATAGTATTAGCAGGAATATTCAGTGCATTTGCGGCTAATTCTTTTGCTCTTTTTATACATTGCTCTCCCGCAGGGAAACGATGACTGTCATGGCGGGTACCGTCTACGTTCCAAGAATATTCCCCTCCCAAGCCACGCTTCTTGATGTGCACGTGTTTTCTATCATGCTCTTTCGAGCCGTGGCGAGAATGAACCGATACAGTCCAGTCCCCGATGCGCGTAGTCACTAATTGAAGAATTACCAAGCTCAATGGTGTCTCTCAAATAAAATTGGAAGTCTGGTGTTGGCCGAGGGCAGCCAGCCTATCAAATGCCGTTTAGCCCGTAAGGCGGCAAGTTAAACGCAGAAAAGATCACTCGGGATTCTGAACTGAGTGCTCCCTGCCCAGAGCTTCTAGAATTCTTACCAATTCTGACAAATCGTACCATTCGCGAGGTAGAGCATCAAACCAGTTGAATTGACATGAATGGCTGCCGGACTCAATTTGTAGCTGATAGCTCGTCGGATGGATCGACGCCACTTTTTCGAGCGGAGCGAATTGTAATTTCGCTTGAGCGAGTGTTTCCAAAATTGATTGGCTCAGCTGATCGCTTAACAAGATAGGGTTGCCTATACGAAGCTCCGACAATGGTGGCTCCTGCATCCAATCCATCCCCTGAAAACGACGCGACCAAAGGCGAGCATGCGAGCCAGATGAATCATTTAGCTCAAGACGAAGATACATTCCCCATTGATGTGCACGTTCAAATGGGGGCGAAACAGTAAGGTTTACGATCCAGGTTTTCATTCTGTCCAACTTAAGGCGATGCTTTACGGCGAGCCAAATACGATTTCAGGAAAATCATTCTAACGTCGTCGGAGTAGTCCGCTTCTGGCCGGTCGCAGCCAACGTTTCTTCAGCTATTCAAAGTTATCCGCAAGGCGACTACTGATATACGACCAGCACGTAGTGATTCAGGCGTGCAGCTCGCTGATAGAAGTCGTTGATTTTTCTAAAGGATGGGACGAGAAATTGCTCAAGCACCTGGTCGGGCTCAGTTTCCCAATCCATGCCACCGACTTCAAATCTAGCCATCTCCTTTCGGTCAAACTGCTTTCGAAGCGCAGTGAGATCGAACTTCGCAAACGAGACCGCCAGCAGTTTGACTTCATCGGGCCGAAATACTCTTGCAGCACCAAGTCCAAAGTTCAACGACGGCTCTCGTTCATTCGCGGCCCCGCGCCCCTCGATTGCCTTTAAAAGTGAATCAGATTCCTGGGTATCTGGGGGGCAGCCGAGTTCTTCAATTGACTTTGCGACCAGTTGCTTGAACTCTTCTCGCGATGCTTTTTGGTCTACGTCCTTGTCACGCGCCCGTCCCCACGCCGCTTCATGGCACTTTTCAACGCGCTTCTTTGGCGAAGTAAGCCAAGACAAAATTTCCCAGTCCTTGTCATTGTCGATCATGCTCGCCTTTGCAAATCTTGGATCGCTGTGGATATTCCAAACAAGAGCTGGCGTTGCCTTCAACGTGGCGAGTTGAGTTGCATCTACATCGAGATAATAAGCTACGATTCCCATCAAATTTCCGTTTCAAAAGTCGGAGAGTTTTCGCTCCATTTTTCATACAACTTAGCATCTGTAACGCTAATTCATCGAACTTCTGCTCTTGGCCGATTGTACGCGGTCGCATCGGGCCGGCCGGCGTATTACGCACCAGGAAGTGTACTCAATTTGTTTAGGAGATTCTGTATTGCCGCGAGGTGCCTGCTCATAAATTGTTGGAAGTAGTCAGTTCCGCTTTTCGAAAATTCCCGATATTGGGGGGCTTTTAACGCGTCGCGCTCAATCAAGACCTTCGCATATTCAATGAATCCCTCTGACGAATCAATTCCCATTGCATGCGCCGGATCTATGACTGTTGGGAGCAGTTTTTCCATGAGTTGCGGACGTTAAATTGCAATCTCACATGCCATGCCAAGGAATCCGCAAAATGCAGCTTCCGCGCTATAGCTGGTTTGGTACGTCTCAAACTCGCTGACGACGTCGTCATCGGTGAAACCAGAGCCTGTAGTTGCGTGGGCGAGGAGATCGCTGCGCCTTGTGCGAATAGTCATACTTAGAAGTCTCGTTCATGGAAAAACCAGCGATAAGAGCGTAACTTGCATGATGCTCAGACAGCCGCATCTGGCCGTTAAGGCACGTCTCATGTTTTCATGGTTCGATGATCTGGATCGATGGAGAATGGGTTAGTGCCTCGTCAATGAACAATCGCAGCGCCACTGAGGCAATCTCCCGATTCACCAGGTGGTCGACAAAATAGAATCCGTCCGATTCAACCGCGTAGTTGTAAATCTCAGCCATAGCAGAGCGCTCGATTGGGCTCGGTAACTTTCTGAACAATGCCGACGGTTCGAAGTCCATCGGCATGGCAAACTTAATTTTGTACTCAATTCCCACGAACACTCATCCTTATGATGCTTCCTAAATCATCTACAAAGGCTGGTCTTGGCTGCCCCAGACGCGCTGCGTTGCCTGCTACACTGTTGCGATTTCGACAAATACCAGGAATGCCGGGACATGATACCAACGCTTGAGGAACGCTATCGTGGTTGCCTGCTTGGTCTGGCCTGCGGGGATGCCGTGGGGACGACGGTGGAGTTTATGCCGCGCGGGTCGTTTGTGCCGGTGAAGGACATGCGCGGCGGCGGGCCGTTCGGGCTGGCGCCGGGCCAGTGGACGGACGATACGTCGATGGCGCTGTGCCTGGCCGAGAGCCTGCTGACCAAGGGCGGCTTCGATGCGCATGACCAGATGGCGCGCTACCTGAACTGGTGGCAGTGGGGCTACCTGAGTTCGACCGGCGAGTGTTTCGATATCGGCATGACGGTGCGGCAGGCGCTATCGCGCTTCCAGGCCAACGGCGATCCCTTCGCCGGTTCCAGCGATCCGCAGTCGGCGGGCAACGGTTCCCTCATGCGACTGGCGCCGGTGGCGCTGTTCTTCCATCCATCCGAGTCGGACGTGCTGGAGTTCTCGGCATTGAGTTCGCGCACCACGCATGCGGCGTCGGAGGCGGTGGAGTGCTGCCGCTTGTTTGGCCTGTTATTGTCGCGCGCATTACAAGGCATGCCGCGCGATGCACTGCTCGATGTCGGCGCGGCAGGCTTCGCGGAAGTGAAAGTGGCGCAGCTCGCGGATCGCGCGTATGCGGGCAAAGGCATAGGCGACGTGACGGGGTCGGGCTACTGCGTGGCCTCGCTGGAGGCGGCGTTGTGGTGCTTCGCCAAGCACGATGATCTCGAATCGACTATTCTGGCGGCTGCCAACCTTGGCGATGATGCCGACACCACGGCGGCAATCGTCGGCCAACTGGCGGGGGCATACTACGGCGCCAGGCACATTCCCGCCGCCTGGCTGGACCAGCTTCACATGCGGGATGACATTGAATCGATGGCGAGCGCCCTGTTGCGGCGCGCTGCGGAAAGGCATTGAATGAGCGAGCAATACAAGCATATCGTGAAACGCCAGCAGGCCGAGGAGGCGCAAGGTACCTTCTCGCATCCATGGAACCCCGCCTCTGAAATCACCGGCTCGCAGCTGGCGCGCATGGCGGGGCTGAAGCGCAGCATGGTCAGCATCGGGCGCCTGAAGCCGGGCAAGGAGTCGTTTGCCTACCACCTGCACCATAACGAAGAAGAGTGGATCTACATCCTCTCCGGCCAGGGCGTAGCGCATATCGACGGCGAGGATTACACGCTGGAGGCGGGCGACTTTGTCGGCTTCCCGACGCCGTCCAAGGCGCACCAGCTGATCAACCGTGGCAGCGAGGACCTGGTCTACCTGATGGGCGGCGAGGACTTGCCGTGCGAGGTGGCGGATTTCCCGGCGCTGGACCGGCGCATGGTGCGCACCGGTGACAAGATCAAGATCTATAAGCTGTCCGAAGGCCAGGAATTCGGCCCGCTATGAGCTTCGAGGCGGAAATTGCGGCGGCGCGCACGCGCATGGCGGCGGGCGAGCTGGAGGCGGCCCTGCGGCACCTGGAGCGCGCCCACGTGATCGGGCAGCTGCAGGTGTGGCCGCATGTGCTGTCGCATTGGCTGATGCTGAAGATCGAAGTGCGGCGCGGGCGTCCGCTGGCGGTGCTGGGGCAACTGGTGCGCATTGTGCTCGGCGCGCTGGGTTCGGCGGTCGGCGTGGTGCCGACCGGGAATACCGGCGGCAGCGATATCAGCATGTTCAAGCGCTTGCCGGTGCCGCCCGATTTGCAGGATGAGATCGACCAGGCGGGCAAGCCGCCTTCGTCCTGACTTAACGCGAGGCGTCGAGCGATTCGGCGCCCGTCATCAGCGATTCCACGGCGCGCTCGAACAGCGGCGCGTATTCCAGCGGCCGC
This sequence comes from Pseudoduganella guangdongensis, assembly GCF_009857475.1. Classification (GTDB taxonomy): domain Bacteria; phylum Pseudomonadota; class Gammaproteobacteria; order Burkholderiales; family Burkholderiaceae_D; genus Rugamonas; species Rugamonas guangdongensis. Next base: position 33,615 of record NZ_WWCJ01000020.1, read on the forward strand.
AGGCTGCCTTCGCGCAGGGCCGCCAGCAAGGCGGCGCGCGAATACACCAGCGGGGTTGGCGAGCCGCTGGCGGTGAACAGGAAGCCGGCATTGCGTGCTGCCACCGCGTCCAGGCGCAGCGGCATATAGTTTTCGCCGGATAGCAGTTCAAAGCCGTTGCCGGCGCGCGCCCACTGCAGCCAGTCCTCGTCGTGGGCGGCGGAGGACAGGGCGGGGTCGGGCTGCACCGCGACCTGCTGGCCGTGCAGCGCAAACTCCGCGCGGAAGTGGCTGTGGCCGGGCAGCGCAGCGGCAGTAGCGGCCGCACCTGCATCGGCGCCACCGGCATCGCGCGCCGCCAGCGCCTGCGCCACCGTGGCGCCCAGGCGCTCGCGCAAGGCGGCGATGCCCAGGCGCGGCGTGGTGGCCGGTGGCAGCTTGTTCGACATTACATCCATATGCAGCGACACCAGCTGGTCCAGCGCCGCCTGCGCGGTCGCTTCCGGCATGCCGATCATGGCCAGGCCGGCTCGCAACTGGCGCCCAAGCCCGGGTAGCATCTTCATCAGCGCGGCGCGCTCCTCCGGCAGCATCTTCTCCTGCCCGCTCCACACCAGCTCCGGCAGCAGCTGGCTGTGGTCAGGCTCGCGCCCCTGCGTGTGCGCCATCACCTGGGCCCAGGTGCCGCTGATGAAGTCCACCATGCGGCGGTCGATGCTGACCGTTTCCAGTTGCCCGCGCAGGGCGTCGGCGATGGCCGCCACCTGTGGCGCCACCTGTACCGCGCGCTCGAACGCCGGCATGCAACGGCGCACCGCCGGCTCGCACTCGCGCAGCAGGCCGGCCAGGAAACCGTCGAACTCCAGTTCGGCGTCGGCGAATACCGCCGGGTCGTGCTCGTACTGCTGCAGCACGCGCTCGACCAGGCGCTGCACCTCGCCTTGTAGCGGCTGCAGCAAGGGCGAGTCGGCACCGATGCCGGCGGCGGCGGAGCCGATCCGGTCCAGCAGGCGGCGCACCGGATGGTGGGCGTTTTGCAGCACCGACTGGTCTTGCAGGGCGGCGCGCAGGAAGGGCGTATGCAGGCGGCACAACTGCGTGCGCAGCGGCGGCGGCAGCAGCTCGTCGTTCAGGATGAATTCGAACAGCATGCCGGCCAGTTCCGCCACCACGCGTTGCGGGCCGGGCGGCAGGCCGCTCAGGCGTTCGCGCAGGGCCAGCGGAGCGTGGGAGGCTTGCGCGGCGGCGGCGTGCTCGCTTTGCAGCTGGCGCAGGGCGCCATCGATCTGCAGCGGCGCCGGCGCCTGCGCCGGGCGCGCGCCGCGCCGCATGCCGGCCGGGTTGAACAGGCTAAACACCAGCTCCTGCAATTCCTGGTTGGGCTCCACGTGCTGGCGTACCGCGCCCAGGGCTGCCACGCGGCGGCGCATGGCCTGGTCGGCGTCGGCCAGGCCGGCGGCGGCGCGCTGCCAGTCGCGCCGTTCGCGCTCGCGCCGGCCCAGCGCGGAAGGGCGGGCCAGCAGGCGGGAACGGATGCCGCGCGATTCGAACACTTCGCGCAGGCGGGTGTAGAAGTCGCCCAGCTCCGCCGTCATCGTCTGCGACAGGGTGTCGAACAGCAGCTTGCTGTGCGCCTCCTCCTCCACCATGGAATGCAGCGCGTCGTACAGGGTGCGCGCCAGCAGGTAGGGCCGGAACGGGTTCTCGCGCTCGCGCACTTCGCTGTCGCCGTGCATCTGGGCGATGATCAGGTTCAGGTGGCCGAGACTCAGTTCGTCGGCGTCGCGCAGGCGCAGCAGCAGGCGCTCCACCTCGATCTGGCGCGTCATCACGTCGTCGTCGACCAGGGTCAGGGTGTCGGCGCGGAAGTCGTGCAGGCCGGTGCGCAGGTCGGTGTGCATGGTCTGCATGGCGCGCGCCAGCAGGCTGGCATAGGCGCGCTCCATGCGTGCGCGCAGCGTGGCGCCCTGCTCGCGCAGGAATACGCGGCAGGCGGCGGCGCCGCGCTGGTCGGCAGCGGGCGCGGTGCGCACGGCTTCGCCCAGGACCTCGTCGGCGCGGTCGGTCATGCGCCGGCACAGGGTGGTGAACCCGGTCTGGGCTTCTTCAATGGCGAGTGCAAGCACCCGTTTCAATGTTTGCATAGGACTCGATTCTATCCAAATGTTGCATCAAAAAGGGGTAATTTGAAGAAAGATTATGTGTCAAAATGTACATTTGAATGGAGTTTTTTACATGCGTTTAGCATTGATGGCGGCAGCAATGTGCGCTGCGGCGTCGGCGCAGGCCGATGTTTCGCTGGTGGCGGCGATGAAAGAAAAGGCGCTGTTGTCGGTAAATGGCGGCGCGCCGCGCACGTTCGCGGTGGGCGCGACCCTGCCGGACGGCAGCAAGCTGGTGGCGGTGAGCCCGGAATCGGCGACGCTGGAGGATAAAGGCAAGCGCTACACGGTGCGCCTGGGCGAGTTTGCCGCAGCGGGCGGGGGCACTCCCGCCAACGCGCTGGTGCTGGCGCCGGACGCCAACGGCCATTTCTCGGTGGTGGGCGAAATCAACGGCAATCCGGTGAAGATGCTGGTCGATACCGGCGCCTCGCTGGTGTCGATTCCGGCGCCGATGGCGCGCCAGTTCGGCATCGACTACCGCCTCAAGGGCCGCCGCGCCTTCTCGCAAACCGCGGCCGGCCCGGCGGAGGTGTGGATCGTCAAGCTTGACCGCGTGCGCGTCGGCGAATTCGAGTTCGCCAATGTGGAAGCCTCGATCAACGAGGCCGGCCTACCGGTGGTCCTGCTCGGGAACTCGGTCCTCAAGCGCCTTGATATGAAGACGGAGTCGGGGATGCTGACGCTGTCCAAGCGTTTCTAGCGTACAGCGCGGCCAGCACGTCGGACTGCGTCACGATGCCGGCGAAACGGTCCTCGTGGTCCAGCACGGGAATGTGGTGGAAGCCGGAATCGGCCATCAGCGGCACCAGCTCGGTGATCGGGGTGTCGACGTTGGCGGTGCGCGGCTGGCGCACCATGATTTGCCCCACCACTTCCGGCTTCTCCGAGTGGCTGGTGCCGGACGGGCGCAAAAACTCCCGCAACTGGCGCCGCATGCCGTGGTAGTCGTCCAGGCCGCCGTGCGTCATGAAGTCGCTGGTGGTGACGATGCCGATCACGCGCCGCACCCGGTTCAGCACCGGCAACGCCGCCACGCGGTGCTTGCGCATTTCGCGCCAGGCCTCGGCCAGCGGGGTGGCGAATTCCGCCGTCACCACATCTTTCGACATGATGTCGCCGCAGGTGATGATGCCGAAGCGGCGCTGGTAGGCGCGCTCCTCGGTTTTCAGGAACAGGGCTTGCAGGTCGTCGCGGCTGATATCCAGCACCTGGTTGTACTGGCGCAGCACGGCGTCCAGGTCTTCCGGCTGGAAGCCGAAGCGCGCCGTTGGCGCCGCGTCGTTGGTCGCATGCGGGTGCGGCTGGGCCGGCTGCTGCTGGTGCGGGTAGCGGCGCCCGCTCAGGTTGTTGTAGACCATGGCGGCCAGCACCATCAGCACGCAGTCCAGCAGCACCGGGCCCAGGGCGAAGCGGTAGCCCAGCGCATGCACGGCGGGCCCGCCGATCACCATCATCAGGGCGGTGGCGCCGCCGGGCGGATGCAGGCAGCGCAGCGCGAACATGGCGGCAATGGCCAGCGGCGTGGCCAGGGCGGCCGCCAGCGGGCCGGCGCCCAGGTACTGCACGCAGGCCGCGCCCATCAGGCCCGACACCACATTGCCGCCGATGACGGACCAGGGCTGGGCCAGCGGGCTGGCGGGAAGGCAGAACAGCAGCACGGCGGAGGCGCCCATCGGCGCCACCAGCCAGATGGCGTGGTCGCCCAGCAGGTAGTGCGCGACCGCGCTGGTCAGGGCCAGGCCGAGCAGGGCGCCGGCACTGGCGCGCAGGCGTTCGCGTTGGGAAGTATTGCTGCGCGCGGGGAGGAGGGAGGTGAGCCAGGATTTCAGCATTCCGCCATTATCCCACGGCCGCGCCAGGCTTTCAGGCGCCCGCGCCGTGCGACACCAGGTCCAGCGGCAGGCTGGTGGTGTACTTGATCTGTTCCATTGAAAACGCCGAGGACACCCCGGTGAGCTGGGCCGCCTTGATCAGCTTCTTGTAAAAACGGTCATACCCTTCGATATCGGTGGTCACCACCTTCAGCAGGTAATCGACATCGCCGCTCATGCGGTGGAATTCCTGCACCTCCGGCAGCGCCACCACGGCGGCGGCAAACTTGGCCAGCCACTTCTCGTCGTGCTGGCTGGTGCGCACGCTGACGAAGACCGTCACCGGCAAGCCCGCCTTGCGCCGGTTGACGATGGCGACGCGGCGGTCGAAATAGCCATCCTCCTCCAGCCGCTTCAGGCGCTTCCAGCACGGCGTGGTCGACAAGCCCACCTTTTCCGCCAGCTCGGCGACCGAGAGCGTGCCGTCCACCTGCAGCGCACCGAGGATGGCGTAGTCAAAGCGGTCGAGATCGTTCATTTTTGTTTATATCGATATTTGGAATGCTTATTCTACATTGGGACGAGTTTGGGGTAATTTTGGCATAAGCGATTCGGCTCCATTTCGTACACTATTTAGCATGAGCAAAGAAATTTACCTCGACGGAAATGCCACGACCTGCGTGCTGCCGGCTGCCATCGACGCGGCGGTTCAGGCCATGCGTGACTGTTTCGGCAATCCCAGCAGCACCCACGCCACCGGCCTCAAAGCCAAGGCCATGATGGACACGGTGCGCCAGCGCGCCAAACGCCTGCTGGGCGTGGGCGGCGGCCGCATCATGTTCAATAGCGGCGCCACGGAAGGCATCCAGACCGCCGTGCTATCCGCCCTGTGCGCGCTGCGTGAACGGCGCGAGCGCGGCGAGAGCATCGGCCGCCTGCTGGTCTACGGCGCCACCGAGCACAAGGCCGTGCCGGAAGCGCTGGCGCACTGGAACCGCCTGCTGGGACTGCAGCTCGAACTGAAAAAACTGGCGGTGGACGGCGACGGCCGCCACGACCTGGATGCCCTGCGCGCGCTGGCGCCGCAGGCCGCCTTTGTCTGTACCATGGCGGCGAACAATGAAACCGGTGTGGTAAGTGACCTGGCCGGCATTGCCGCCGCCCTGGAAGGCAGCCAGGCCCTCTGGATGGTCGATTGCGTGCAAGGCCTGGGCAAGCTGGCGCTGGACCTGGGGGATACGCGCATTGATTACGCGCCGTTCTCCGGCCACAAGCTGTACGCGCCGAAAGGCATCGGCATGCTGTATGTGCGCGAAGGCGCGCCGTACACGCCGCTGGTGATGGGCGGCGGCCAGGAAGCCGGCCTGCGTTCCGGCACCGAAAACATGGCGGGCATCGCCGCCCTGGGCGCCGTGCTGGCCGCGCTGGAGGAGGGCGACACCTTCCGCTCGCCGGCCGAACTGCACGGCTTCCGTGAAAAGCTGGCGGCCAGCCTGCGCAAAGCCTTGCCCGGTATCGTGTTCAACGCGCCGTTTGAAAAGGCGCTGCCGACCACCCTGAATTTCTCCGTCCCCGGCCTGTCGAGCAAGGAGCTGCTGGACGTGTTCGACGCCGCCAATGTGCGCGTCAGCGCCGGCAGCGCCTGTTCCGCCGCCAAGGCCGCGCCAAGCTATGTGCTGGACGCCATGGGCCTGCCGGCCTGGCGCAGCAGCAGCGCCGTGCGCATGTCCTTCGGCCCGCTGGCCAGCGCGGAAGTCATCAACGAAGCCTGCGCCCGCATCGAACGTTGTGGCCAGGCGCTGCGCGAGGCCGGCATGCTGGACACGCCGACCTCCGGCGCCAGTGTGCCGGAAGGCGTGCTGCAACTGAGCCTGGGCGGCAACCATAGCTGGCTGCTGCTGGACGCCGCCACGCGCCAATGCATCGCGATCGACCACCAGGCCGAACTGGCCGAACGCATCGACAGCCTGCTGCGCAGCCACGGCTACCAGCTGGCCGCACGCCTTACTACGCGCGACGGCGAAGGCTGGGCGGCAGCGGGCGACAGCATCGCCTTCGGCCCGCACACGCTGCGCCGGGTGGCGCTCGCTGGCGGGCGGTACGCCTACCTGCTGTGTAGCGGCGAGAAAGTCGATTACGCCTTCACCGGCCTGGCACCGCTGGCCGCCCTGGAAGGCCGGGTGCCGGCCGACGCCCTGCTCTGCGCCGGGCGGGAAGAGGTGAATGCCTGTTGCACCAGTCTGCGCGCCGAAGCGCAAGCCGCAGCCATCAGCACCGACGTCAACCTGGACAGCGTCACGCTGGCCCGCCTGCTGGCAGCGCACCCGAACGCCGTGCTGGTCGATGTGCGCGAAGCCTATGAGCAGGCGGCCTGCATCCCGGGCGGGCGCCGCGCGCAAAGCGTGCCCCTGAGCCGCCTGGCCGCGTTTGTGCCGGCCTGGCTGGGCGCCGCCGAACAGGCGCCGCTGGTGTTCTTCTGCCGCAGCGGCAACCGCAGCGCCAAAGCCGCGCAATGCCTGCGCCGCCTTGGCTACCGCCAGGCCTACCATCTGAGCGGCGGCATCGCCCTCGCCGCGCCGGGGCTGGCCCTGGCAGCCTGACACCAAGTTTGAAAGTTGTATCCTGTTTGCGGCGGCCCTCGGGTCGCCGTTTTTTTGTCGGAAAACTTTACAGCGGGTCGCGCGTCAATTTCAAAAAGCTAGACAAATCATAACGTTACTATGCTGGCATGTTAATTGCTTTATAGTAAAAACTGTTTAATTTTGGATATAAGTTAATGAAATTCCGTACCACCCTCCTGGCCCTCATGCTGGCCGCACCAACCGCTTTCGCCGCGCCAATCACCATCAGCAAGACCGAAACCATCACCGGCTCCCATCAAGGCTTCAGCTTCTCGCTGGGCGGCCTGCCGGCCGCCGGCAAGCAAGCCAAGTTCAGCGTTGTGCTGAACGGCGACTACACCACCGGTGTGACCTCGGAATTCGCGACCCTGGTACTGGAAGGCTTTGGCCCGCTCAAGCTGGGCGGCGCGTGGGACAATGCCAAAGGTGTTGCCCTCAACAACGTGGCCGGCCTGAGCGTGGACAGCTACACCGTCACCAACCTTGGTCACAGCGACGATATCCAGCGTTCCTGGGTATTCAGCCTGACCGACAGCCTGTTCAAGACTTTTGCCGCTGACAAGACGTTCAACTTCACCGTCCAGAACAGCGCGCAAGTCAACAATTACAAATATGCGGGTTCCGACTTCGTCAGCGCAAGCCTGAAGTTCGAGCCAGTCCCTGAGCCGACCTCGCTGGCCCTGTCCGGCCTTGGCCTGGCCCTGGTCGCCCTGGCCCGCCGCCGCCGCAAATCCGCGTAATCGGACGTAGCTAAAGAATCGGGGTCAGGTCTGGCAATCGGACAAACTATGCGCTTCGCGCATAGTTTGTCCGATTGCCAGACCTGACCCCGATTTGTTTTTAGAGCTTCATTTCCAGCATGGCGCGGAAGACGACGCTGGTGGGGTTGATGCTGGTGTCGCTGCGGCGGTTCAGGCCTTCGACGTAGGTCGATTGCGACAGGTTGTCCTGGTGCAGCATATTGGAGGCGGAGACGCGCAACTGGGTCTTCGGCGTGAACTTCCACAGGCCGTACATGTCGAGCGCGCGCTTCGGTACCGAGTAGGCATATTGCTTGTCGGAGATGCGCACTTCGCCGCCGCCCTGGTAGCTGTAGGAGCCGCCGACGGTCAGCGGCATGCTGTCCAGCTTCCAGTCGGCGCCGACGGTGCCGCTGATCGGCACTTGCTGGTCGAGGCGGTTGTTCGGGCCGGGCACGGTGTCGAGCTTGGACCAGCTACGCGTCAGGTTGGCGCGCATTTCCACGCCCGGCGCGTCCTTCATCAGCGAGCGCAGCGGCAGCTTGGCTTCCAGTTCGATGCCGTAGGTGTCGGCGTTGCCGGCATTGACCGGGCGCGAAACGTAGGCGCCGTCGATCAAGTCCACGCGGCGGCGCGTCACGTCGTCGATGCGGCGGGCGTAGGTGCTGGCGGTCAGCAGGCCGCCGCCTTCGCCCAGGAAGTGCTCGTACGCCAGGTCCAGGCCCCAGGCCAGTTCCGGCTTCAGGTCCGGGTTGCCCATGAAGTCGGGAGTGGTGGCGGTGTTGTTGTTGGCGGTGAAGCGGCGCGGGATCAGGTCGCCCACGTTGGGCGCCTTGTAGGTGCGGGTCAGGCCGAGGCGCACCTGGTCCTTCTTCTTTTCACCCAGCTTGTACAGGGTCTGGAATAGCGGGCTCAGGACGCTGGAGTTGCTGTCCACGCTGCCGAAATCGCTGCCGCTGCTCTTGATGTTCACCCCTTCCCAGCGCAGGCCGAAGTAGACCGACCAGCGCTCGCTGACATTCCATTCATCCTGCACATACGCGGCGACGCGGGTGACGTCGGCGGCGAACACCTCGTCCAGGTTCTTCGGCAGCTTGGACAGGTCGGCCGGCACCGGCGTGCCATCCGGGCCGGGCAGCGGCGGCGCGCGGAAGTAGGTCTCGCGCTGGATGCGGTCCTCATCGCGCTTGCTGTAGCCGATGTCCCAGCCGGTGGCCAGGGCGTGGCCCGGGATCAGCGGGCTGGAGTATTTGCCGGTGGTGGTGAAGCCCTTGTCGCTGGCCGACGAGTCGACGCGGCGGCTGCGCTCCCACTCCTTGCCGCTCTGGCGGTTCGGCACTTCGCTGCTGCGCTGGTTGTAGTTGGCGCCCAGCTTGAGGTCGAGCTTGGCGCCGTCGGCCAGCGGGTGCGCCCAGCTCAGGTCGGTGCGGAACATTTCCGCTTGCGAGCGGATGTCCTGGTCCAGGCTGCTGAACATCGGGTCGAGGCCGGCAATGGTCTGGATGCGCTCGGTGTTCGTGCCCCGGAAACGGTTGACCGCGATGAAGGTTTGCGAGGTGATCACGTCGCCCGGCTTGATCGCGTAGTTCACGCGCGGTGCAATATTGAAGTTGCGGAACCAGCCGCGGCTGCCGTTTTCGCCCCGGTGCAGCAGCGCTTCCGTGCCGCTCGCCTCGGTGATGCTGCGCGCCGTGCGGTCGAAGTCGTTGTGCAGGAAACCGCCGCCAATCGAGTAGGACCAGGGGCCCTTGCGGTCGGACATCTGCAGGTTGACGCTGACGCCGGGCTTGCCGTTATCGGTCTGCAGGCCGGTCTTTATTTCAGTCTGGGCGGTGGTGATGGCCCGCTTCAGGACGATGTTGATGGCGCCGGCAATGGCCTGGGTGCTGAACTCGGCGGTGGCGGCGCGCATCACTTCGACGCGCTCGATCATGTCCGGCGTCAGCGAATCAAGCGAGAAGCCCGGTGGCGCCGGTTCGCCGTTCAGCATGATGGAGGTGTAGCCGGCGCCCAGGCCGCGCATGCGGATCGCACCGCCGCGGCCCTGCACGCCGTCCACGGTGACGCCGGGCAGGCGCTTGAGCACTTCGCCAATGCTGGTGTCGCCATTCTTCAGGATTTCCTCCTGCGTCACCACGATCTTGGTGGCGGTGTCGTTGCGGCGGATGTCCATGGCCGCGCTGCCCTTGACTTCCACTTTCGGCATTACTTTCTCCGGGGCGGGCGCGGCCGGTTCCTGGGCGTAGGCGGTGTTCAGGGCTTGCACGATCAACAGCAGGGGCAGGGCGATTTTCTTCATACAAATAGCGATGGCTTTTCTTGGAAACGCGACAGGATACACCGGAGCGCAGCCTGTCCGTTCAGTTAGGGGGACCTGGATACAAATACATAACATGGCTCGAGGTTGGCACTGTACAGAGTGGCAACTGTTTCCATGAGTCAAATGCGACAGACGGTCATTTTCACGGGATGAGCTGCAATGTTCGCAAGCGAACAGTACGCTGCCGTGCGCCTGCATAACATTGCTTGGAACATACTGCCTGTCTGCGCGGCAGCGCCAAGAATAACGCGAGGCCTCCCTTGAAAGAGCATCATTATTTATGGCCGGCAGCAACTGCCGGCTTCAAGGAATCGGAGTCGGGCTCCCTGCAGCAGGGGGGCGAAGACGATGATTCACCGCTCCGTGCGGAGCTGTTCAGTGCGCAGCAAATGGAACACCATGGCCGGGCGCTGGCCGCCAGCCATGCGCTGAGCCCGCGCGGCGGCGGCGACCGCCTGCTGGCGCGCCTGAGCGAAAATGCCGCGCTGATCAGCTCGACCTGCGAGGGCCTGACCGAGGCGGTGAAGGAAGGGCGCCAGGTGACGCCGGCGTCCGAGTGGCTGCTGGATAACTTCTACCTGATCGAAGACCACATCCGCACCGCGCGGCGCCACCTGCCCAAGGGCTATAGCAAGGAATTGCCGCGCCTGGCGCAAGGGGCGCCCGAGGGCACGCCGCGCGTCTACCAGATTGCACTGGAAATCATTGCCCACGGCGACGGCCGCGTCGATCCCGAAAGCCTGTGCCGGTTCGTCGAGGCCTACCAGGAGCAGGCCACCCTCAAGCTGGGCGAGCTGTGGGCCATCCCCATCATGCTGCGCCTGGCGCTGATCGAGAACCTGCGGCGGGTGGCGGCGCGCGTGGCGGAGAACCGCTTCCAGCGCGACCTGGCCAACAGCTGGGCCGACCAGATGATCGAGATCGCGGACAAGAACCCGAGCGGCTTGATCCTGCTGGTCGCCGATATGGCGCGCTCGGAGCCGCCCATCACCAGTGCCTTCGTGGCCGAGCTGGCGCGCCGCCTGCAGGGCCAGAGCCCGGTGCTGACCCTGGCGCTGAACTGGATCACCTACCGCCTGGCGGAGTCGGGCCAGACCATCGAGCAGCAAATCCAGGCCGAGATCCATATGCAGGCGGCGGAGCAGGTCTCGATCGCCAACAGCATCGGCAGCCTGCGTTTCCTCGGCACGATGGATTGGCAGGAGTTTGTCGAAACCATGAGCGTGGTGGAGCAGGTCTTGCGCCAGGATCCCTCGCGCACCTATTCCGACATGGACTTTTCCACGCGCGACCAGTACCGCCACTGCGTCGAGCGCATGGCGCGCTACTCGCCGGCCAGCGAACAGGAGGTGGCGCAGCAGGCGCTGGCGCTGGCGCAAGCGCGCGCCGGCGACCACGACGCGCGCCTGCACCATGTCGGCTACTACCTGGTGGGCGAGGGCGCCTTGCTGCTGGAGCGCCAGGTGGGCGTGCGCCTGCCGCCTTTGCGTTCGCTCAAGCGCACCTTGCGCACCGCGCCGCTGCTGTCCTACCTTGGCGCCATCGGCGCGCTGTCGGTGATCGCCACCGCCCTGATGCTGGAGCGCGCCTGGCGCGACGGCGTGGCGCCGTGGGCCCTGCTGGTGCTGGCCATCCTCGGCCTGATGGGCAGCAGCCAGCTGGCGCTGGCCCTGGTGAACTGGGCCGCCACCCTGTTTGTGGAGCCGCGCCCGCTGCCGCGCCTGGACTTCCGCCACGGCGTGCCGCCCGATGCGCGCACCATGGTGGTGGTGCCGACCCTGCTCTTCAGCCGCGAAAACGTGGACGAACTGTGCGAGCAGCTGGAAGTGCGGTTCCTGGCCAACCGCGACCCCAACCTGCGTTTCTGCCTATTGACCGATTTCGCCGACGCGCCGGAGGAAAGCCTGCCCACCGATGCGGCGCTGACCGAGCGCGCCGCCGCCAATATCGCGCGCCTCAACCTCAAATACACGGAGCCGGGCGCCGCCGCGCCCTTCCTGCTGCTGCACCGGGCGCGCCGCTGGAACCCGGCCGAGCGGGCCTGGATGGGCGAGGAGCGCAAGCGCGGCAAGCTGTCGGACCTGAACCGCTTCATGCGCGGCGGCGCGGCGCACGCCTTCGCGCTGGTGGTGGGCGAGATCGACGACCTGGCGTCCTTCAAGTACGTGATCACGCTGGACAGCGATACCCAGCTGCCGCGCGACGCGGCGCGCCAGTTCATCGCCACCATGCGCCACCCGCTCAACCTGCCGCGCGTCGACCAGCGCCTGCGGCGCGTGGTGGCCGGCTACGGCATCCTGCAGCCGCGGGTGGCGGTCAGCCTGCCCAGCCGCGACGCCTCGCGCTACGAAAAGCTGTGCGGCGGCGAGCCGGGCATCGACCCCTACACGCGCACCGTGAGCGACGTGTACCAGGACGTGTTTGCCGAAGGCTCCTTCATCGGCAAGGGCATCTACGATATCGACGTGTTCGAGCAGGTGCTGGGCGAGCGCTTGCCGGACAACCGCATCCTCAGCCACGACCTGCTGGAAGGCTGCTACCTGCGCGCCGGTCTGCTGAGCGACGCGCAGCTGTACGAGCATTACCCGGCGCGCTACCGCGACGACATCAGCCGGCGCCAGCGCTGGATGCGCGGCGACTGGCAGCTGCTGCCATGGCTGCTGCGCAAGGTGCCGCTGCGCGGCGGGCGGCGCGAGCCCAACCCGCTGTCGGCCCTGTCGCGCTGGAAGCTGTTCGACAACCTGCGCCGCAGCCTGGTGGCGCCGGTGCTGACCGTCTCGCTGCTGATGGCCTTCGCCGCCTTGCCGCACCCCTGGTTCTGGACCGGCGCGGTGCTGGCCATCATCTTCCTGCCGCCGCTGGCCAGCGCGCTGGTCGACTTGCTGCGCAAGCCGGACGACACGCTGTGGAGCCAGCACTTGCCGGCCTCGCTGGAACGCAGCGGCCTGCATTTCGCGCACGCCGTGCTGACGCTGGTGTTCCTGCCGTACGAGGCGTATGTCAGCCTGGACGCGGTGGTGCGCACCGGCTGGCGTTTGCTGGTCACGCGCCGCCGCCTGCTGCAGTGGCGCGCCTCCGCCTTGTCGCGCGCCGGCACCAGCCTGGCCAGCAACTGGCGCACCATGTGGATTTCGCCGCTGCTGGCGCTGGGCGCGGGCGCCGCGCTGGCCCTGCTGCGCCCGCGCGCCTTCGAGGCGGCCCTGATCTTCCTGGTGGCCTGGGGCGCCGCGCCGCTGGTGGCATGGTGGATCAGCCTGCCCATCGCGCGCCTGCACAAGCCGCTCGACGAGGAGCAGGGCCTGTTCCTGCACAAGCTGGCGCGCAAGACCTGGCTCTGGTTCGAAACCTTTGTCGGGCCGGAAGACAACTGGCTGCCGCCCGATAATATGCAGGAGCACCCGAGCCAGGTGGTGGCGCACCGCACCTCGCCCACCAATATGGGCATGACCCTGCTGGCCAACCTGACGGCGTTCGACTTCGGCTACCTGACGGCCAGCCAGTTGGCGGCGCGCACCGCCAGCACCCTGGACAGCATGGCCCAGCTGGAGCGCCACCAGGGCCACTTCTACAACTGGTACGACACGCAGAGCATGCAGCCGCTGCACCCGATCTATATTTCGACGGTGGACAGCGGCAACCTGGCCGGCCACTTGCTGACCTTGCAGGCCGGCCTGGTGGCCGTGGGCGAGCAGCCCATCGTGCATCCGCAGCTGGCGCGCGGCCTGGCCACCACGTGCGCCCTGCTGCGCGAGGCGGCGGTGTCCGCCGGCGGCGCGGCGGCCGATGCCCTGGCGGCGCTGGAGCAGGCTATCGCGCCGCCGCCGCCGCCGCCGCAGCCGCAGCCGGCCAGCCTGCGCCAGCAGCGCGCCTGGCTGCTGCGCGCCTGCGAAGGCTGCGAGCAGTTCCTGCGCCAGTGCACGGCCCCGCTCGACCCGCAACTGGCGGCGTGGGGCGCGGCGCTGCACGGCCAATGCCGCGCCGCGCTGGATGAACTGGACGAGCTGGCGCCGTGGATCACCAGTGCGCCGCAGGACCTGTACGATTCCGTGCTGGACCGTGTGCCGACCCTGCGCGAGCTGGCCGCCTGGCCGGTGGCCGGCGCGGCGCAGAGCGACCTGGCACCGGACGAGCGCGAACGCCAGCAGCACATCGCGGCGCTGGTGGCGCAGGGCGCGGCGCGTGCGCGCGAGCGGCTGGACATGCTCAACCGCCTGTCGCACCAGGCCAACGGGTTCGCCCAGGTCGACTACGGCTTCCTGTACAACCCCACCACCAAATTGCTGGCCATCGGCTACAACCTGAGCGAGCGCCGGCTCGACGCCAGCTGCTACGACTTGCTGGCTTCCGAGGTGCGGCTGGCCAGCTTTGTCGCCATCGCCCAGGGCCAGCTGCCGCAGGAGCACTGGTTCGCCATGGGGCGCCAGCTGTGCATGGTGCACGGCCAGCCGGTGCTGCTGTCCTGGAGCGGCTCCATGTTCGAGTACCTGATGCCGCTGCTGGTGATGCCGACGTACTCCAGCACGCTGCTGGACCAGACCTACCGCTCGGTGGTGGCGGCGCAGATCGAGTACGCGCGCCAGCGCAATGTGCCGTGGGGGATTTCCGAATCGGGCTACAACACCACCGACGCCGCGCTGAATTACCAGTACCGCGCCTTCGGGGTGCCGGGCATCGGCCTGAAACGCGGCCTGGCGGAAGACCTGGTGATCGCGCCCTACGCCACCATGCTGGGGCTGATGGTCGATCCCGATGCGTCCTGCCAGAACCTGCAGAAAATGGCCGCGCTGGGCTTCATGGGACGCTACGGCTTCTACGAGGCGATCGACTACACGGCGGCGCGCCTGCCGCGCGGTCAGCAGTTCGCCATCATCAAGTCCTTCATGGTGCACCACCAGGGCATGGGCCTGCTGGCCCTGAGCTATGTGCTGAACGACCGCCCCATGCAGCGCCGCTTCGAGGCCGACCCGCTGCTGCAATCGACCCTGCTGGTGCTGCAGGAGCGCAGCCCGCGCATCGGCGCCTTCCACTCCGCCAGCGCGGAGCAGGCCTCGGTGCGCAGCGCAGTGCCGGAGCAGGCGGCGCCCATGCGTCTGCTGCACCAGCACACGCCGCCGGTGCCGGAGACGCAGCTGCTGTCGAATGGCCGCTACCATGTGATGGTGAGCAGCGCCGGCGGCGGCTACAGCCGCTGGAACAACCTGTCGGTGACGCGCTGGCGCGAAGACAGCACGCGCGACAACTGGGGCCAGTTCTGCTATGTGCAGGACGTGGAGGATGGCGCCTTCTGGTCCACCACCTACCAGCCGACCCTGGCCGAGCCGGCGCGGCTGGAGGTGATCTTCTCCGAAGGGCGCGCCGAATTCCGCCGCAGCGACCACGAGATCGAGCTGTACACCGAGATGGTGGTGTCGCCCGAGGACGATATCGAAATGCGCCGCACGCGCATCAGCAACCATTCCGACCGCCGCCGCATCATTGAGATCACCAGCTTTGCCGAAGTGGTGATGGCGCCGGCGCCGGCCGACGCCGCGCACCCGGCGTTCAGCAAGCTGTTCGTGCAGACCGAGGTGGTGCCGGACGAAAGCGCCATCCTGTGTACGCGCCGCCCGCGCGGCAAGGGTGAGCAGACGCCCTATCTGCTGCATGTGACGACGGTGCACGACGCCCAGGTCCAGCAGGTGTCGTATGAAACCGACCGCGCGCGCTTCATCGGGCGCGGCAACACGGCGCAAAATCCGCTGGCGCTGCAGAAGGCGGGCCCGCTGTCCGGCAGCCAGGGCTCGGTGCTGGACCCGGTGGTGGCGATCCGCTACCGCATTGCCCTGGAGCCGGGCCAGGTCTCGGTGATCGACGTGGCGACCGGCATGACCGACACGCGCGAGGCGGCGCAATACCTGATCGACAAGTACCAGGACCGCCACATGGCCGACCGCGTGTTCGAGCTGGCCTGGACCCACAGCCAAGTGGTGCTGCGCCAACTGAATGCCAGCGAGGCCGAGGCGCAGTTGTACGCGCGCCTGGCCAACCATGTGATCTACCCGAATGCCGCCCTGCGCGCCGAGCCGGGCATCCTGGCGCGCAACCAGCGCGGCCAGTCGGGCCTGTGGGCCTACGCCATTTCCGGCGACCTGCCGATCGTGCTGATGGAAATCCGCGACGCGGCCAATATCGAGCTGGCGCGCCAGCTGGTGCAGGCGCACGCCTACTGGCGCTTGAAAGGGCTGGTGGTGGACCTGGTGATCTGGTACGAGGACCGCTCCGGCTACCGGCAGGCCCTGCACGACCAGATCATGGGCCTGATCGCTTCCGGCCTGGATGCGCAGGCCATCGACCGCCCGGGCGGCATCTTTGTGCGGCCGACCGATGGCATTGCGCCGGAAGACCGGGTGCTGCTGCAGACGGTGGCGCGCGCCTTCCTGAGCGACGAGCGCGGCACGCTGGCCGAGCAGCTCAAGCGCGGCGTGGCGCCCACCTTGCGCATGCCGCCGCTGCTGACCGAACCGCGTCCGGAAGCGGCGCGCGATGCCGCCGCCGGCGTGCCGCTGCCGCCCGACCTGCTGCTGGCCAACGGCCTGGGCGGCTTCACCGCGGACGGCAAGGAGTACGTGATCGCCAGCGGGGCGGGGCAGCGCACGCCGTTGCCCTGGTCGAACGTGCTGGCCAACCCGCACTTCGGCAGCGTGGTGTCGGAAAGCGGCCAGGCTTACACCTGGCAAGAGAACGCGCATGAATTCCGCCTGACGCCGTGGCATAACGACCCGGTGTCGGACCTGAGCGGCGAAGCCTTCTACCTGCGCGACGAAGCCACGGGCCGCTTCTGGTCGCCCAGCGCGCTGCCCGCGCCCGGCGCCGGCAGCTACCTGACGCGCCACGGCTTCGGCTACAGCACCTTCGAGTACGCCGAGGCGGGCATTGCCAGCAGCATGACCACCTTCGTGGCGCTGGACGCGCCGGTGCGCTACACCGTGATCCGCGTGCGCAACCAGTCGGACGCCGCGCGCAAGCTGTCGGTGACCGGCTATGTGGAATGGGTGCTGGGCGATATGCGCTCCAAGTCCGGCATGCACATCGTGACCGAGATCGACCCGGTGAGCGGCGCCCTGTTCGCGCGCAACGCCTACAACACCGAGTTCTCCGGGCGCGTGGCCTTCTTCAACGCCGACGCCTCGGTGCGCACCGTGACCTGCGACCGCGCGGAGTTCATCGGCCGCAACGGCAGCCTGGCGCGGCCGGCGGCCCTGCGCCGCATGCGCCTGTCGGGCAAGGCCGGCGCCGGACTCGATGCCTGCGCCGCGATCCAGGCACCGTTCGAACTGCTGCCGGGGCAGGAGCGCGAAATCGTGTTCGTGCTGGGCATCGGCGGCCGGCGCAACGCCGACGTGACCAATGTGGTGCAGCGCCACGGCGGGCGCGGCGCCGCCATGCAGGCCCTGGCCCAGGTGACTGCGCACTGGCAGAGCGTGCTGGGCGCGGTGCAGGTGCAGACGCCCGAGCCGGAGCTCGACGTGCTGGTGAACGGCTGGCTGATGTACCAGACCATCGCCTGCCGCATGTGGGCGCGCAGCGGCTACTACCAGAGCGGCGGCGCTTTCGGCTTCCGCGACCAGTTGCAGGACGCGATGGCCATGGTGCACACGCGCCCTGATATTTTGCGCGAGCACCTGTTGCTGTCCGCCGCGCACCAGTTCGTGGAAGGCGACGTGCAGCACTGGTGGCACCCGCCGTCCGACCGCGGCGTGCGCACGCACTGCTCGGACGACTATCTGTGGCTGCCGCTCGCCGCCTGGCGCTATGTCTTCAGCACCGGCGACATGTCGGTGCTGGATGAGATGGTGCCCTACCTGGAAGGGCGTCCGGTGGCGCCGGAGGAGGACTCCTACTACGACATGCCGGCCCGCTCGGCACACTCGGGCGACTTGTACGAACACTGCGTGCGCGCCATCCGCAACGGCCTGCGTTTCGGCGCGCATGGCCTGCCGCTGATCGGCTCCTGCGACTGGAACGACGGCATGGACAAGGTGGGCGAGCATGGCAAGGGCGAGAGCGTGTGGCTGGCCTGGTTCCTGATCGACGTCCTGCAGCGCTTCGCCGAAGTGGCCGAAGGGCGCAACGACAGCGCCTTCGCCGTCGAATGCCGCGAACAGGCCACGCGGCTGGCGGCCAATATCGAAGCCAACGCCTGGGACGGCCAGTGGTACCGCCGCGCCTATTTCGACGACGGCACCCCGCTGGGCTCGGCGCAGAACGAGGAATGCCAGATCGACTCGATTTCGCAAAGCTGGGGCGTGCTGACCGGCGCCGCCGACCCGGCGCGCGTGGCCGGCGCCATGGAGCAGGTGGAAGCGCGCCTGGTACGGCGCGACTTCGGCCTGATCCAGCTGCTCGACCCGCCGTTCGACAAGGCCGACCTCAATCCCGGCTACATCCGCGGCTACGTGCCGGGCGTGCGCGAGAATGGCGGCCAGTACACCCACGCCGCCATCTGGACCGTGATGGCCTTCGCCCGCATGGGCGATGTGGAGCGCGCCTGGGAGCTGATGCGCATGATCAACCCGGTGCGGCACGGCGCCGATGCCGACAGCGTGGCGCGCTACAAGGTCGAACCGTATGTGGTGACGGCCGACGTGTACGCCGTCGAACCGCACGTCGGACGCGGCGGCTGGAGCTGGTACACCGGCTCCTCCGGCTGGATGTACCGCCTGCTGCTGGAGTCCCTGCTCGGCGTGACCAAGCGCGGCGACAAGCTGCTGCTGGCGCCACGCCTGCCTGCCGCCTGGCCCGGCTTCACCCTGCGCTACCGCCACGGCAGCAGCACCTACATCCTGCGCATCACGCGCGGCGAGCAGCGCGCCACGCCAACCGAGATCACCTTGCTGGATGACGGCGCCACCTACGAGCTCGACATCAAGGCGTAAAGTCGGGGTCAGGTCTGGCAATCGGACAAATGGTGCCTTGAGGCACCATTTGTCCGATTGTCAGACCTGACCCCGAATTTGGTGTGCTATCCTCTGCGCGCTTGTAACAACAGAGAGATGCCATGTTCCGACTGTCTTTGCCTGCGGCAGCGCTGGCTGCAGCGTTCGCGCTGCCCGCCTGGGCGCAGGATCCACTAAGTTATGCACGCTACGACCAGGTGCGCACTACCGACCTGCACCTGGACCTGAAAGCCGATTTCGCGCGCAAGACGCTGGGTGGCTTTGCCGAGCTGTCCCTGAACTGGCTCGACAAGTCGGCGCGCACCCTGGTGCTCGATACGCGCGAGCTGAAGATCGCGCGGGTGCAGGTGCAGCGCGCCGATGGCAGCTGGGCGCCGGCGTCCTTCATGCTCGACAAGACCGATGCGAAAAAAGGCCGCGCGCTGCGCATCGCCCTGCAAGAGCAGCCGGGCAAAGTCCGTATCCATTACCGCACCGCGCCAAGCGCCAGCGCGCTGCAGTGGATGAACCCTGCGCAAACGCTGTCGGGCAAGCGTCCCTTCATGTTCAGCCAGTCGCAGGCGATCGAGGCGCGCTCCTGGGCGCCGGTGCAGGATACGCCGGCCGTGCGCTTCACCTACAGCGCGCGCATCGATGCGCCGGCCGGCCTGCGCGTGGTGATGAGCGCGGAAGGCGACCAGCACGCGACGGGCAAGGGCGGCTGGAAGTTCAAGATGCCGCAGCCGATCCCGGCCTACCTGCTGGCCATCGCCATCGGCGAGATCGAGCTGCGCAACCTGGGCCCGCGCACCGCCGTGTACGCGGAGCCGGGCCGCATCGATGCCGCCGCCTGGGAGCTGGCCGATACCGAGAAAATGGTGAACGCGGCCGAAGCGCTGTACGGCCCCTACCGCTGGGGGCGTTACGACATGCTGGTGCTGCCGCCGTCGTTCCCGATCGGCGGCATGGAAAACCCGCGCATGACCTTCCTGACCCCGACCATGATCGCGGGCGACCGCAGCCTGAACGACCTGATCGCGCACGAGCTGGCGCACAGCTGGTCCGGCAATCTGGTCACCAACGCCTCGTGGAAGCACTGGTGGCTGAACGAGGGCTTCACCACCTACGTCACCACGCGCATCCTGGAAAGCCTGTACGGCAAGGAAGTGGCGGAGCTGAACCTGCAAGTCGAGCAGGCCGAGGCCCTGGCCTCGCTGAAGGATATCCCGGCCGCCAAGCAAGCCTTGCTGACCAAGGATGCCGACGACAATCCCGATACCTATACCGACGAAGGCCTGGCCTACCCGAAAGGCGCCTGGCTGCTGCACACGCTGGAGCAGCGCGCCGGGCGCGAGGTGTTCGATCCGTTCCTGCGCGGCTGGTTCGACCAGCACGCGTTCAAGTCGGCGACGACGGAGCAATTCGTCGATTACCTGCGCAAGAACCTGCTGGCGAAGAATCCCGCCATCATGGGCGACGCCGAGCTGGAAGAGTGGCTGCACGGCAGCGGCATCCCGGCCAGCGCGCAGCGCGTCGATTCGCCGCGCCTGAGCGCGCTGGACGCCAAGCGTGACGCCTGGCTGAAGGGCGAGCTGGCCACCAGCGCGCTGGAGCCGCAAGCCTGGATCGCGCTGGAATGGATGCACTTCCTGAACGGCATCGACGGCAAGGCCAACGCGGCGCAAATGAAGGAGCTGGATGAGGCCTTCAAACTGCGCGCGACCGGGAACAACGAGATCGGCTTCCGCTTCTACCTGGCGTCGGTGCATGCCGGCTACGGCGTGCGCGAGCCGCTGAACGCCTTCCTCATGAGCGTGGGCCGCCAGAAGTTCGTGGTGCCTTTGTACAAAGCCCTGCTGGCCAACCCGAACGAGGCCGCGTGGGCCAAGGCGGTCTTCGCCAAGGCCCGCCCGCGCTACCACCCTGAGACCCAGGGCTCCGTCGATAAACTGATGAAGAAATGACTATGCTGAAGAAACCACTCGCCACCTTGCTGGTGCTGGCCTTTGCCGCCAGCGCCGCCATCGCCGCTCCAGCCCATGCGGCGCCGGCGGGCACGCTCGCCGCCAGCGCGGAAACCGCGCCCGCGTTCGACCTGGCGCGCGACGTCAACCTGGCGTTGAAGACTTTCGATGTGCCGGGCATCGCCATTGCCATCGTCAAGGACGGCAACGTGGTGGCGACCCAGGGCTTCGGCGTGCGCAAGCTGGGCGAGCCGGCGCCGGTCACCGCCAAGACCCTGTTCGAGATCGCGTCCAACTCCAAAGCCTTCACCGCCGCCGCCCTGGCGCAACTGGTGGACGAGGGCAAGCTGGGATGGGACGACCCGGTCACCAGGCACCTGCCCAACTTCCAGATGGCCGACCCGTACGTGACCCACGCGATGACCGTGCGCGACCTGCTGGTGCACCGCAGCGGCCTGGGGCTGGGCGCCGGCGATTTGCTGTGGTGGCCGACCACCACCTTCAGCACCGACGAGATCATCGACCGCCTGCGCCATGTGAAGCTGGCCACCAGCTTCCGCAACAACTACGCCTACGACAACCTGCTCTACATTGTGGCGGGCAAGATCATCGCGCAGAAGTCCGGCAAGAGCTGGGAAGAGGCGACCCGCGAACGCCTGCTGGCGCCTGTCGGCATGCACGGCTCCACCACCGACGTGGCGGACATGCTGAAGAGCGCCGACTACTCCGCGCCGCACAGCAAGATCAACGGCAAGGCCGCCGCGGTGAAGCCGATGCCGGTGCAGAACGCGGTGGGCGCGGTGGGCATCCAGACCAACGCCGAGGATGTGGCCAAGTGGATGCAGGTGCTGCTGGACGAAGGCAAGCTGGCGGACGGCAAGCAGCTGTTCAGCGTGAAGCAGGCGCGCGAGATGTGGACGCAGCAGACGCCCATGAAAATCAGCGAGCCCAAGCCGCCGCTGGCCGCCACCAAGCCGAATTTCGCGGCCTACGGCCTGGGCTTCCAGCTGCGCGATTATCGCGGCCGCAAGCTGGCCATGCACGGCGGCGCGCTGCAGGGCTTCTACTCGCGCATCGTGCTGGTGCCGGAAGAGAAGCTGGGCGTGGCGATCTTCACCAACGCGGAGAACGGCCCGGCGATGACGGCGCTGCAGTGGCGCATCCTGGACCATTACATGGGCGCGGCACCGACCGACTGGATCAAGCGTTACGCCGAGATGGAAGCGGAAATGCACAAGGCGGAACTGGCGCGCCAGGGCAAGCTGACTTCGGCGCGCGCGGCGGCCTCCAAGCCTTCGCTGCCGCTGGCGTCCTACAACGGCGACTACAACGACGCCTGGTACGGCACGGTGAACATCAAGCAGGAAGGCGGCAAGCAGGTGATGACCTTCAGCCGCACGCCGGACCTGACGGGCACCATGGAGCACTTCCAGCACGACACCTTCATCGTGCGCTGGAAGGAGCGCAACTTCAACGCCGATGCCTACGTGACCTTCTCGCTCAACCCGGACGGCAGCATCGAGCGCATGAAGATGGCGCCGGTGTCGACCGAGACCGACTTCAGCTACGACTTCGCCGACTTGTCGTTCACGCCAGCCAAGAAGCCTTGACTTTTTTACCAGCAGGCGCTGCGCACGGCGCCTGACAATTTTTATACAAAGGGGTGAGGTTCGGAGAGGCTCTTTTGTGGGCGATGCAGCATAATGGCGCCAGTCCTGTTTCTGGGAGTCCCAATGAGTAGCCTCATCCTGTCGATTGCCGTCGTGTGCGGCGGCCTGTTTGTCACTGTGTATGGCTTTGTTACCTTGATGAGCCATTTGCAGTCGCGCTAGGAAGTTCCAGCTCGAACACCTTGCGCTTGCGCGCCGCGATTTCCGTCAGGGCGCGCCGGAAAGCAGGGTAGCCGTTCAATAGCTTGTCGTAGCTGCCGTCCGCCATCGCCAGCTTCAATCCCCGCTCCACCCGCTCCGCCATCGGCCGGTTTTCCCGGCTCATAAAGAAATAAAACGGCACCTTATAGTGCAGGAAAATGGTCGGCTCGACCATCAGTCCCTGCTGGCCGTACTGCTGCTCCTCCGCCCACGCCTCATGCACGCCGCGCGGCATGTAGTCGAAGCGCTTCGCCTTCAGCATGGGAAAGAGCGAGTTGTAGTTGATGGCGGTTTCCACTTTCAGGCCATTGTGGCGCAGCACCGCCACCGAAGGCCAGTTGACGCCGGCGCCGGCGCTCAGTTGGCGCAGATCGTCCAGCGATTGCACGGAGCGGAAGCGCGCCGCGTCTTCTTTGCGGATCAGGAATACCCGGTAGTCGTTCAGGTCGCGCACCAGCGAAATGCGGATCGGCAGCAGCTCGCGTTCGCGCTAGGCGTCGGTGCCGTCCCACATGATGTTGATGACGCCATTGCGCTTGATTTCCAGCGCGCGGCGCGGGGTGGTCAGCCCGTGCGGGTAGAACTCGATGCTGAAAGGCCCTTCGGTCTTCTCCAGCGCGAGGCGCAGCAATTGCGGAAAATAGTTGGCCTGCGCTTCCGCGCCCGGCGCGACAGAGGGCAGGACGAAGCGCATTGGCGGCGCGGCCGCCGTGGCCAGGGTGGATGCCGCCGCCAGCAGCAGGCCGGCGGCAGCGCGTTGCAACGTCCGTAGCACTTACTGCGGCTTGACGAACTTCAGGGTCATGCGGTCGCTCTCGCCGATGGCGGCGTACTTGGCGCGGTCCTTGTCCTTGTTGGTGAAGGTCGGCGGCAGCGCCCACACGCCGTTCTCGTGGTTGGCGGTGTCCTTGGCGTTGGCATTGATTTCGGACTTGGCCACCAGCTTGAAGCCGGCCTGCTCGGCCATCTTGATCACATAGGCCTCGTGCATATAGCCGCTGCTGGCTTTCGCATCCTGGGTCATGGCGGCCGGCAGGCGGTGCTCTTCCACGCCGAACACGCCGCCCGGTTTCAGGCTGTCGTAAATGCTGGCCATCAGCTTCTTCATGTTCTCGTCGCCGGTGCCGATCCAGTTGTGGATGTTGCGGAAGGTCAGCACCATATCGGCGCTGCCCTTCGGCGCGTAGTTGTACACGCCGTTGCCCGGTTCAAAGGCGCCCAGCACCACTTTGTCGCGGCCCGGCTGCTTGCCCAGGAATTCCTGGAAGCGGGCCGCGCCCTTGCGCACGTTCTCGCTGGCCGAATCCGGGGTGGCGCCGGCGGTGATCAGCTTACCCTGGTCGCGCAGGTAGGGCGCCAGGATTTCGGTGTACCAGCCGCCGCCGGGCGACAGCTCGACCACGGTCATGTTCGGCTTGATGCCGAAGAAGGTCAGGGTCTCGTAGGGATGGCGGTATTGGTCGCGCTTGACGTTATCCGCATTGCGGGTCGGGCTGGCGACAGCCGCTTTCAGGGCAGGATCGGCCAGGGCCGCACCGGAAAAACTGGTGAAGCCAACGGCCAGCAGGCCGGCCAGGACGTACTGTTTCATGCAGGAGTCTCCTTTTTCGTTGGACAGACGACGCGGCGGGTCCGGTCGTCCGGCCTTGATGATCGGGCAAGCCGTCCGCCCGGTCAAGTGTCCGCGCGGACGGTGCGCGGACACTTCCCGGACAGCAAAACCGGTGCCAGGTCTGTCATTCGGACACGGGCTCTGCCGCGTAGCGGCCGAGCCCGTGTCCGAATGACAGACCTGGCACCGGTTTTCCCCCAATTGTTTCAGCTTTGTACAAGCTTTACACAATGGCATAAAAATTGCGTACGATTGGACTCCTGCAAGCTGTCTTAGGTAAAAACGATAACCCTGGAGAGACTATGGAACGACGTGCATTCCTCAACATGAGCGGCGGGGCAATGGCCGCCATGATGATGCCTTTTGGCCGCGCCATCGCGGCCGACGAGCTGATCAAGCCCGTGGAAGTGAAGTTCAAGAAGATGCTGGCTGATACCGCGCTGACCGCGGCGACCCAGGCCGGCGCCAGCTACTGCGATGTGCGCATCGGGCGCTACCTGAACCAGTTCATCACGACCCGTGACCTGAACATCGAAAACGTCACCAATACCGAGTCCGCAGGCGTGGGCGTGCGCGTGATCGCGAACGGCGCCTACGGTTTTGCCGCGACCAGCGATATGTCGCCGGACGGCGTGGCCGGCGCGGCGCGCCAGGCGGTTGCCATCGCCAAGGCCAATTCCAAGCTGCAGGCGGCCGGCGTGCAGCTGGCGCCCACCCCTGGCGTGGGCGAAGTGTCCTGGGCCACCCCGATCAAGAAGGATTGGCGCACCGTGCCGATCAAGGAGAAGGCGGACCTGCTGATCACCGCCAACAAGGGCGCGCTGGAATCGGGCGCTTCCTTCATCCAGTCCTTGCTGTTCCAGGTGAACCAGCAGAAGTATTTCGCTTCCACCGACGGTTCCTATATCGACCAGGACCTGCACCGCCTGTGGGTGCCGTTCTTTGCCACCGCCGTCGACAAGTCGACCGGCAAGTTCCGCGCCCGTTCGGACCTGGGCACCCCGGTCGGCATGGGCTATGAATACCTGGACGGCCGCAAGGAGGACAAGGTCAAGGCGGCGGGCGGCGTGGCGACGCTGTACAACCGTTCCTACGACCTGATCGAGGATGCCAAGGCGGCCGGCCGTCAAGCCAAGGAGAAGCTTTCCGCCAAGTCGGTGGAGCCGGGCAAGTACGACCTGGTGCTGTCGCCGGAACATATGTGGCTGACCATCCACGAATCGGTGGGCCACCCGACCGAGCTCGATCGCGTGCTGGGCTATGAGGCGAACTTCGCCGGCACTTCCTTTGCGACCCTGGACAAGCAGCAGTCGAAGAAATTCAAGTACGGCGCCGACCTGGTCAACATCGAAGCCGACAAGGTGATCCTGGGTTCGCTGGGCGCGGTCGGCTACGACGACGAAGGCGTCAAGTGCAAGAAGTGGGACATCATCAAGGACGGCATCCTGGTCAACTACCAGGCCACGCGCGACCAGGCGGCGGTCATCGGCGAGAAGGAATCGCATGGCTGCTCCTACGCCGACTCCTGGAGCAATGTGCAGTTCCAGCGCATGCCGAACGTGTCCCTGAAAGCGGGCAAGAAGAAGCTGACCCCGGACGAGCTGGTGAAGGATGTCAAAAAGGGCATCTACATCGTCGGCGCCGGTTCCTTCTCGATCGACCAGCAGCGCTACAACTTCCAGTTCGGCGGCCAGCTGTTCTACGAAATCAAGGACGGCAAGATCGGCCAGATGCTGGAAGACGTGGCCTACCAGTCCAACACCCAGGAATTCTGGAATGCCTGTCATTCCATGTGCGATGAGCGCGACTGGCGTATGGGCGGTTCCTTCTTCGACGGCAAAGGTCAGCCGATGCAGGTGAGCGCGGTGTCGCACGGGTCTTCCACCACCCGTTTCAACGGCATCAATGTGATCAACACCGCCCGCAAAATCGGCTGATCCCGGAGGATAAGGAATGAAGATCCTGAACCAGGAAGAAACCAAGCGCATTGCCGACAAGGTGCTGTCGCTGAGCAAAGCCGATGAATGCATCGTCACTATCAACGGCGCGCGCACCGGCAATATCCGCTATGCGCGCAACGCAGTGTCGACCGCCGGGCTGGTGGAGAACACCCAGCTGACGGTGTCGGTCGCCTTCGGCAAGAAGCAGGGCACGGCGGTCATCAATGAGTTCGACGACAAGTCGCTGGCCAAGGCCGTGCAGCGCGCCGAGGAGCTGGCCAAGCTGGCGCCGGAAAATCCGGAGTTCATGCCGACTCCGGACAAGCAGGCGTTCAAGGCGTCCACCACCTTCAGCAAGTCGACCGACGCCATCGATCCTGAGTACCGCGCGCAGGTGGCGGCCTACAGCATCGAGGCGTGCAAGAAGAAGGGTCTGGTGGCTGCAGGCTTCTTCACCGACCAGTCGTCGTTTGAAACCGTGGCCAACTCGCGCGGCGTGTTCGGCCACCAGGCGCAGACCGGCATCGACTTCACCTGCACCGTGCGCACCGAAGACGGGCGCGGCTCGGGCTGGGTGCGGCGCGATGCGCAGGACGTGACGCGCTTCGATCCGCGCGCCGCGGCGGAAGTGGCGATGGAGAAGGCGATCCGCTCGGCGGAGGCGAAGGCGCTGGAGCCGGGCCGCTATACCGTGATCCTGGAGCCGGCGGCGACGTCGGACCTGCTGGCGTACATGTTCAACAGCTTCGACGCGCGTTCGGCCGACGAGGGCCGCAGCTTCCTGGCCAAGAAGGGCGGCGGCAACCGCATGGGCGAGAAGCTGTTCGACGAGCAGGTGAACGTGTGGGCCGATCCGTGGGACAAGGATATTCCCGTGCTGCCGTGGGATAACCAGACCTTGCTGGCGCGCGAGCGCATGGACATCATCAAGAACGGCAAAATCGCCTCCCTGGGCTATTCGCCGTTCTGGGGCAAGAAGCAGGGCCAGCGCGCGATCGGCACGCCGGGCAATATCATCATGGCGGGCGGCTCCAAGTCGACCGAGGAGATGATTGCTTCGACCAAGAAGGGCATCCTGGTGACGCGCACCTGGTATATCCGCATGGTGGATCCGCAAACGGTGCTGCTGACCGGGCTGACGCGCGATGGCACCTTCTATATCGAGAACGGCAAGATCAAGCATCCGGTGAAGAACTTCCGCTTCAATGAGTCGCCGGTGACGATGTTGAACAATATCGAGGAGCTGGGCCGTCCGGAAGTGCTGGCGGGCGATGAGTCGCAGTTCCAGCTGTTGATTCCGGCGATGAAGGTGAGGGACTTTAACTTCACCTCCTTGTCGGACGCTGTTTAAACCGGTACTGCGGTGCCTGACCCGCAGGGTCAGGCACCCGGTCCGCGACCGCCGCGTCATCAAGGTGTCAGACCCTGCGGGTCTGACACCGGGTTACCGGTTTTAGTTTTTGGAGTAATTGTGGAACGCAGATCCTTCCTGAAAGTCGCCGCCGCAACCGGCGGTACCATGCTGGTCCCCGTCTTCGGTAACGCCATTGCCGCCGAAGACTTGATGAGCCCCATGGCGCGCAAGTTCAAAAAAGAGCTGGCCGACGCCGCCCTGAACGCCGCCACCAAGGCCGGCGCCAGCTATTGCGACGTGCGCATCGGCCGCTACCTGAACCAGTTCGTTACCACCCGCGACACGCGCGTGGAAAACATCGTCAACACCGAGTCGACCGGCGTCGGCGTGCGCGTGATCGCCAACGGCGCTTACGGCTTCGCCGCCACCAATGCGCTGACCGTGGACGCCGTGGCCGATGCCGCGCGCCAGGCGGTTGCCATCGCGCGCGCCAACGCCCGCCTGCAAACCGCGCCGGTGCAACTGGCGCCGGTGAAGGGCGTGGGCGAAGTGGCGTGGCAGACGCCTTTCAAGAAGGACTGGCGCACCGTGCCGGTCAAGGAGAAGGCCGACCTGCTGCTGGCCGCCAACAAGGCCGGCCTGGACGCGGGCGCCTCCTTCATGACCTCCAGCCTGTTCCAGGTCAACCAGCAGAAGTACTTCGCCTCCACCGACGGCTCCTACATCGACCAGGATGTGCACCGCCTGTGGTCGCCGTTCACCGCCACCGCGGTGGACAAGGCGACCGGCAAGTTCCGCACGCGCGACGGCCTGTCCTCGCCGGCCGGCATGGGCTTTGAGTTCTTCGACGCCAAACCGGAGCACAAGGTGCGCGCGGCGGGCGGCGTGACCCAGCTCTATAACGGCGGCTACGACATCATCGAAGATGCGCGCGCGGCCGGCAAGCAGGCGCGCGAAAAGCTCTCGGCCAAATCGGTCGAACCGGGCAAATACGACCTGGTGCTGAGCCCGGAACACCTGTTCCTGACCATCCACGAAAACGTCGGCCACGCCACGGAGCTGGACCGCGTGCTGGGCTATGAAGCCAACTACGCCGGCACCTCCTTCGCCACGCTGGACAAATGGAAGGGCAAGAACTTCAAGTACGGCGCCGACAACGTCAACTTCTTCGCCGACAAGACCACCCCGGGTTCGCTCGGCAATGTGGGCTACGACGACGAGGGCGTCGCATCCAAGAAGTGGGACATCATCCGCAACGGCATCCTGGTCAACTACCAGGCCACGCGCGACCAGGCCCACATCATCGGCGAGAAGGAGTCGCACGGCTGCTCGTATGCCGACTCCTGGAGCAGCGTGCAGTTCCAGCGCATGCCGAACATCTCGCTGGAGGCTGGGAAGAAGACCCTGTCGCCGGACGATATGGTGAAGGACGTGAAGAAGGGCATCTACATCCTGGGCCGCGGCTCCTACTCGATCGACCAGCAGCGCTACAACTTCCAGTTCGGCGGCCAGCTGTTCTACGAAATCAAGGACGGCAAAGTGGGCCAGATGCTGAACGACGTGGCCTACCAGTCGAACACCCAGGAGTTCTGGAACTCCTGCTCCGCGATCTGCGACCAGAAAGACTGGCGCATGGGCGGCTCCTTCTTCGACGGCAAAGGCCAGCCTAGCCAGGTCAGCGCCGTTTCGCACGGTTCCTCGACCACCCGCTTTAACGCTATCAATGTGATCAACACTGCCCGCAAGATTGATTAAGGACGCGACATGAAACTCTTGAGCAAAGACGAAGCAAAAAGCATCTGCGACAAAGTGATGGCCATGTCCAAGGCCGATGAGTGCCGCATCAACTTGGGCGGCAGCCGCAAAGGCAATGTGCGCTACGCGAACAACAGCGTGTCCACCGCCGGCCAGGTGGAGGACACCACCCTGGTGGTGAGCGTCGCTTTCGGCAAGAAGCAGGGCTCGGCCACCTGCAACCAGTTCGACGCCAAGTCGCTGGAAGCCGCCGTGCGCCGCGCCGAGGAAATCGCGCGCCTGGCGCCAGAGAATCCGGAGTTCATGCCGGCCGTGGGCAAGCAGGATTTCAAGGCGACCAACACCTTCAGCCGCAATTCGGATGCATTCAACCCGGATTTTCGCGCCGACGTCGCGTTCGCCAGCATCGAGGCGGCCAAGAAGGCCGGCCTGCAGGCGGCGGGCTTCTTTAACGACAGCGTGGGCTTTGACTGCATCGCCAACTCGAACGGCGTGTTCGGCTACCAGGAACTGGCGGGCCTGAACTTCACCGTGACCACCCGCACTAACGACGGCAAGGGTTCGGGCTGGGTGAGCCGCGCTGCCTACGATCCGAAGTCGTTCGACCCGCGCGCCGCTTCCGATATCGCGATTGAAAAAGCCCTGCGTTCGGTCGATGCCAAGGCGCTGGAGCCGGGCCGCTACACCGTGGTGATGGAGCCGGCTGCCACCAACGACCTGCTGAACTTCATGTTCAACGCTTTCGACGCGCGCTCTGCAGATGAGGGCCGCAGCTTCCTGTCCAAGAAGGGCGGGGCGAACCGCCTGGGCGACAAGCTGTTCGACGAGCAGGTGAACGTCTGGACCGATCCGTGGGATGCCAACGCGCCGGTGCTGCCGTGGGACCAGGGGTCGATGCAGGCGCGCGCGCGCCGCGACCTGATCAAGGGCGGCGTGATCACTTCGCTGGATTACAACCGTTATTGGGCGCAGAAGCAAGGCAAGGTTGCCACGCCGCCGGCGGGCAATATCATCATGGCGGGCGGCTCGCGTTCGACCGAGGAGCTGATTGCTTCGACCAAGAAGGGCATCCTGGTGACGCGCACCTGGTATATCCGCATGGTGGATCCGCAGTCGGTGGCGCTGACCGGGCTGACGCGCGATGGCACCTTCTATATCGAGAACGGCAAGGTGAAGCATCCGGTGAAGAACTTCCGCTTCAATGACAGCCCGGTGTCGATGCTGAACAATATCGATGAACTGGGGCGTCCGGTGCTGATCGGCGATACCGATGCGCGCAAGCTGATGATTCCTGCGATGAAGGTGCGGGACTTTAACTTTACTTCGCTGTCGGATGCGGTTTAAACCCGGAAAAGCGGGGTCAGACCCGAGGGTCGGACCCCGTCCGCGCAGCCTGCATTGGCAGGGTTAAGAAATGCCAGCTTACGACTTCTACTTCACGCGCCTGACCTACGAATCGGGCGACTGGGACGTGGACATCCGCATGCCAAGCAACGTGCTCAACTCGCTGGTCGAATACACGACCCTGAAAGTTGACCCCGTCGAGCGCATCGTGGCCCTGTCCGACCCGAAGATGCTGGAGGCGCCGTTCTGCTACCTGGCCGGCCACAAGCTGGTGCAATTCACCGCGGCGGAACGCAAAAACTTCGAGCGCTACGTGAAGGGCGGCGGCTTCGTCTTTGTCGACGACTGCAACCACGACATCGACGGCCTGTTCGCGAAATCGTTCGAGGCGGAAGTGGCGAAGATCTTCGGCGCCAAGGCGCTGCGCAAGATCCCCAACAACCACCCGCTGTATTCGGCCTTCTTCAAGTTCGACGGCCCGCCGAATACCTCGATGGAGTTGAACGGCTGGGGCGACGACCTGGTGCACGACTACCTGAAAGCCGTTGAATTCAACGGCCGCATCAGGCTTTTGTATAGCAATAAGGACTATGGCTGCGAGTGGGACTATGACTTCCGCAACAAGCGCTGGCTGGCAATCGACAACACGCGCTTCGCAGTCAATATCATTCAATACGCGTTGGGAGCATGACCGTGGCTGAAAGCGGCTGGAGCGAGAACGAAATCGGCGTATTGCACGCCAAGGTGAAGGCCCTGAAGGCCAGCATGGGTAAGGTTATCATCGGCCAGGAAGAGGTGATCGAATCGCTGATCATCTGCCTGCTGGCCGGCGGCCACGCGCTGGTGGAAGGCGTGCCGGGCCTGGGCAAGACCCTGCTGGTCAAGTCGCTGGCGCAGGCCACCGACATGGAGTTCCGCCGCGTGCAGTTCACGCCGGACCTGATGCCGTCCGATATCGTCGGCACTGAGATCCTGGAAGAAGACCACGCCACCAAAAAGCGCGAGTTCCGCTTCCAGCAAGGCCCAGTGTTCACGCAAGTGCTGCTGGCGGACGAGATCAACCGCGCGCCGCCGAAGACGCAGTCGGCCCTGCTGGAGGCGATGCAGGAGCGCTCGGTGACCTTCGCCGGCCAGACGCACAAGCTGCCGCGTCCCTTCTTCGTGCTGGCGACGCAGAACCCGATCGAGCAGGCCGGCACCTATCCGCTGCCGGAAGCGCAGCTGGACCGCTTCCTGCTGCATATCGACGTCGGCTACCCGAGCGAGGACGAGGAAATCGCCATGGTCTCGGCCACCACCCACGCCGGCCTGAAAGACGCCGAGCCGGCGATGGACGTGGAATCGCTGCTGCGCCTGCAGGCCCTGGTGCGCGATATCGAAATCGGCGAGCACCTGCTGCGCTATGCGACGCGCCTGGTGCGCGCCACCCGTCCGCGCGAGACGACCGTGGAGGCGGTGAAGAAGCACGTCGGCTGGGGCGCCGGACCGCGCGCAGGGCAGGCGCTGGTGCTGGCATCCAAGGCGCGCGCCCTGATGCAGGGCCGCCTGGCCGTGACGCGCGAGGATATCGGCCACATGCTGCTGCCGGTGCTGGCGCACCGCGTGCTGCGCAACTTCGAGGCGGAGGCGGACGGCATTGCCATCGCCGACATCCTGGCCGCGCTGCGCGACGCCATCAAGCCTGAATAATCCCGGTCGACCGAGCAATGTTGGAAACCCCTGCGCTGCTGGCGCATTCCGCAGACCTTGAGCTGGTGATCCGCCACGTGCTGGCGGGTCTCGGCCATGGCATCCACGCCGGCCGCGAACGCGGCGCCGGCGTTGAATTCTCCGAGTACCGCGCCTATGCGCCGGGCGACGAGTGGCGCCGCGTCGACTGGAAGCTGCTGGCGCGCGCCGACCGCTATTACGTGCGCGAGGCGGAGCGCGACAGCCACGTCGCGAGCTGGCTGGTGCTGGACGCCACCGCCTCCATGGCCGAACCGAGCCGCCGGGTGCAGGGCTTGAGCAAGCACTGGTTCGCGCGCACCGCGCTGGCTTGCGTGGCGGCGATTGCGCAGCGCCAGGGCGATGCCTTCGGGCTGCTGGTGCTGTCGGGCGGACGCATTGAATTCACGCCGGCCTCGCGCGGCCCGCGCCAGTTGCAGCGCGTGCTGGCGGCGTTACAGCGCGCCACGCCGTCCGGCGAATTGCCGGATGCGGAGACCTTGCGCGCCAGCCTGCATTTCGCGCGCTCGCAAAGCATGGTGTTTGCCGCGACCGACGCGCTGGACTGGCCGTCGCCGCTGGGCGAGGCGCTGGTGCGCCTGCGCCATATGCGGCATGACGTGCGCATGCTGGCCCTGCGCACCGAGGCTGAAGCAGAAGGAAACATCGCGCCGGGCCACGCCTACCGCGATCCGGAAGAGGGCGCGGGGCTGCACAGCTTCAGCCGCGCCGACCGTGACGCTTACCGCGCAGCGCTCGAAGCCCATTTCGAGGCCGTGCGCACCGCATGCCGCCGGCACGATGTGCCCTTGTGCGAGGCGCGCATCGAGCAGCCGCTGGTGGAAGTGCTGCGCGCGTGGCTGCGCAACCCGGAGGCGCGCCGGCCATGACCAGCATGCAGCCTTTGTGGTGGTTCGCCCTGCCGCTGCTGTTGCTGCCGGTGTGGTGGCATATGCGCAAACGCGAGCGCACGCGCACCGACTTCCTCGCCACGGCGCGCTTCCTGCCGGCGGCCTTGCCGCAGCAGCAGCGGGTGCTGCGCTGGTCCGACGTGCCGCTGCTGCTGGCGCGCCTGGCGCTGCTGGTCGTCCTGATCGCCTGGCTGGCGGTCTTGGCCATGCCGTGGAAGGGCGATACCGTATTTATCGCCGCCGCGCTGGAACGCTCCGCGTGGGCCGAGCAGCAAATCGCCGCCGCCGGCATGGGCAGCGCTGCGCGCCAGCCTTTGCCGGACGACGCGTGGAACTGGCTCGCCCGCAACGAGCATGAGTGGCGCCCCGAAGCGCGCTTCCTGATCCTCGCTCCCGAAGCCGCTGCCGCCATGCCCGCGCTCCCGCCGCGCCTGGCCCACTCCATCGACCTGCGCGTCGCCGCAGCTCCCGCCGCCGCACCGAAGGTCGCGGCACCGCGCGAGCGGCAGGTAGTGGTAGTGACGAGTGCCGACCGCCTGCCGCGCTGGCAAGCCCTGTTCGCCGCCTTCAGCACCGCAGCCGACGGCGCCCACCGCTACGTCCTCAGCGACGCCCCCAGCGCATCGACCGAACTGATCGTCTGGGACAAGCCCGACACGCAACCGCCGCCATCCTGGCAGGCCAAACTCTGGTGGCGCACCGCCGCCGCCACCGGACAAACCCAAAGCCCGCAAGGCCTCACCTGGACCGCGCCGCAATGGCCGCTGCAAGAGGTCGACGCCGCCCGCGCCCTGTACGAACGCTGGCAGGCCGCCACAGCGCGCCCGGCGCCGCACCCGCTGCCAGCGCAGCAATTCCGCGCCGAACGCACCAAACCACTGCCAACCCCGCTGGCCCGCTCTCCCGAATGGCTCGCCATCGCCCTGCTAGCGCTGTTTGCCATCGAAAGGACCCTGACCCATGTCCGCCGCCGCAGCTGACCACCTGGCCAGCGTGCGCCAGCGCATGCTGCAAGCCCTGATCCGGCGCCGCGCCGCCAGCTGGCTGCTGCCGCTGCTGCCCGCCATCGCGCTGGCCGCCGCCCTCCTGGCCGGCGCCTTCGGCCCCGCCGACAGCGCCAGTGCCGCCCGCGACGGCAGGGCCATCAGCCTCACCGTCCCCCTCGCCCTGGCCGCCGCAGCCCTGCTGTGGGCCGCCGCCGACTTCGCCCTCTGGCGCAAGCGCATCGACGAGCAGCTCCCCGCATGGCTGAACGCCGCCATCCCCGAGCTGGAAGACAGCAGCACCCTGCTGGTCGCAGCCGCCGGCACCCCGCTCGGCGACCTGCAGCGCAAGCGTCTGCTGGCCCGCATCGACAGCGCCCTGGACGACCAGCGGCTGCGCGGCATCGCCAACCAGAAAGCACGCTTCAACGCCATCCCATTGGCGCTGGCGGCGCTGGCCGCCGCCAGCGCCTGGGCTTACGCCCTGGCGCACACCCCGCAGCGCATGGCGCCGGCGGGCGGTACGCAAGCGACCAAGGCCGCCATCGCCAAAGCCGGCATCAGCCTGCACGCCATCCCGCCAGCCTATACCGGCGCCAAGCCCAGCGACGGCGCCCCGCGCGACCTGCAGGTACCGCAGCACAGCAAGCTTCGCTGGTGCGCCCACGGCGCCGACGCGACGATTGAACTGAGCGACGGCCACACCCTGCAGGCCGCGCAAGGCGGGTGCGCCGAAATGCTGGCCAGCGACTCCGTTTTCTGGCGCAGCCGCAAGGACGGCGCGCAGCGCTACACCATCCGCGTCA
The DNA here is from genome assembly GCF_009857475.1 of Pseudoduganella guangdongensis. GTDB lineage: Bacteria > Pseudomonadota > Gammaproteobacteria > Burkholderiales > Burkholderiaceae_D > Rugamonas > Rugamonas guangdongensis. The sequence goes on from NZ_WWCJ01000020.1 coordinate 68,413, forward strand.
CGCCGGACCAGGCGCCGCAAGTCGCCATCTCCGCACCCAATGAATCGGTCAGCGTCCTGAAGCCCGATGCGCAAAGCGCGCAGATCGCGGTCAGCGTCAGCGACGACTACGCCATCGTCAAAGCGACGCTGCATATGACGCTGGCGCGCGGCAGCGGCGAGAACATCCGCTTCACCGACAAGGAAAGCCCGCTGCCCGCATCGGCCGACCCGCGCAAGCGCAGCTGGAGCAAGCAATGGATGCTGAAGGAGCTGGGCATGGAGCCCGGCGACGAGCTGTACTTCTTCGTGCGCGCCAGCGACAACGCGCCCGAACCGCATATCGCCCAGTCGCCGACCTACACGCTGCGCCTGCCCGGCGCGCAGGGCGAGTCGCTGGAGTCGACCGCGCTGCCTTCCATGGTGAAGCCGGAGAACCTGCGCAGCCAGCGCCAGATCATCATCGACACCGAGCAACTGGTGGCCGACATGCCGCGCATCGGCGCCGCCGAACTTCGCGCGCGCAGCGAGAAGATCGCCGGCGACCAGGCCAAGCTGCGCCTGCGCTACGGCCAGTTCCTGGGCGAGGAGTCGTCGCTGTTCGGCGAGGAGGAGCATAGCGAAGGCGACGGCCACGAACACGGCGGCGCCGGGGGCGGCGGCGCGACGCAGGGGCCGGGCGGCTTTGGCACCGGCGATATCGCCTCGCAGTTCGGCCACGCCCACGACCAGGAAGGCAACGCCACCATCTTCGACCCCGCCACCAAGGAGGTGCTGCGGCGCGCCCTGGCGGCCATGTGGGACGCGGAGAAGCAATTGCGCGCGATTGCGCCGAAACCGGCCCTGCCGCCCGAATACAAGGCGCTCGGCGCCATCAAGGAATTGCAGCAGGCCGAACGCGTCTACCTGCACCGCACGGCTTTCGTGCCGCCCGCGATCAAGGAAGAGAAGCGCATGAGCGGCGACATGGCCGGCGCGGCAAGCTACCGGCGCGCGCAGGCGGCGGCGAACGAGTTGGTACCGGCCGATGTGCGCGAGCTGGTGCAAGTGCTTGGCGGCGACGGCGCGCTGCCTGCGTTGTGGAGCAAGGCAGCACGCGAGGCCGTGGCGCGCATGGCGGATGAAGAACAACGCCTGGCGGCGCAAGCGGCGGTGCAGGATGTGGCCGACGGCTGCCAGCCGTGCCGCGCCCAGTTGCGCGCCTGGCTGCGCGCGACGGTGTCGCAACCGGTCGTGCTGCTGCAGGCGCGCCCGCAGGCGCAAACGCGTTTCGGCCAGGCTTTGCAAGGGAAGGGAGCGCCGTGAGCGTGGATATTAATTTGCTGTGCAGCGGCGCCGCCATTGCCGGCGCGGCGAGCGCATTCCTGTATGCGCGCAAGAAGCGCTGGCCGGATGCGGCGCTGGCCGGACTGGCGGGCGTGTCGCTGGCAGCGTTGCTGGCCGCGCCCACGGCGCCCGGACCCGCGGGGCGGGCCGTGCTACTGGATTCCGAGGACTGGCGCGCAGCGCCGGCCGGCGCCATGCTTGCGCCGGCCGATGGCATGGCTGCTGCGCTGGCCAGTTTGCCGGAAGCGGACAGCATTGACGTGCGCGGCCACGGCCTGCACGAGGCGCAATGGCGCGACCTGCCGGTGCGCCGCGTGCAATGGCAGCCGGCGCAGGACGGCCTGCTGTGGCTCGATTTCCCGCGCGCCTTGCCGCTGGGCCGCAGCTTCGCGCTCACCGCGCGGCGCGGCGGCAACGCGCAGGCTGGCTGGCGCCTGCAGCTGCTGGCGGAAAACGGGCAGGTGCTGGCCGAGTCGCGCGCCACTGCGGCGACGCAGGCGTTGACGGTGCAATGGCAGCCGCCCATGCCGGAGTCGATGGTGCTGCAAGCGCGCTTGCTGGACAAGGAAGGCAAAACCGTCGCTCAAGGCCCGCTGCCGCTGCGCGTGCTGGACGCCGTGCCGCTGCAGGTGCAAGGCCGCTTCGGCGCGCCATCCTTCGACACGCGCGCCCTGAACCAGCTGCTGACCGATTCGAACGCCATCGTCGATTGGCAAACCACGCTCGGCAAATCGCTCACCCGCAGCGAGGAGGCGCGCGCGCCGCTGGCGCAGCCGAATGCCATGGTGGCCGATGCCGCCTGGCTGGAACGCGGCGGCTTGCGCAGCGCACTGGCGCAGGCGGCGCAAGGCGTGCCCTTGCTGGTCCTGGGCGGCAATGCGGACGATGCGGCGCTCTGGCAGCGCGAGCTGGGCCTGCGCCTGGCCGCGCTATCGGCCACCACCGAACAGGAAGATGTGCGCCACCTGGCGCTGCCCGGCGCCACGCTGGCGTTCGCCCCCGGCGCGCAGTTGCCGGTGGCGGCCGGCGGCGCGGCGTGGCAGATCGTGGCGCGCGACAAGGACGGCAAGCCGTGGTTGTGGCAGCGCGACTGGCAGAAGGGGCGCATCCTGTGGCTGGGCGTGCGCGACTGGCACCGGCATGCGATCAGCGAGCCGGCGGCGCTGGGTGCCTGGTGGCAGCAGGTGGTCGACCTGGCTGCCGTGGGCAGCGCGCAGAAGATGCGCTGGCTCGACGCCGAACCGATGCCGCTGGCGGGCCTGCGCAGTGAAGTGTGCGCGCAAGGCGTGGCCACTGGCGGCGCTGTCACCGTCGGGCAGCAAGCCTTGCGCTGGCAGGCGCGCGGCGACCGGGCGGATGCGGCGTGCGTCGCGTTCTGGCCCGGCAAGGCAGGCTGGGTGCCGCTGGCCAGCGGCGGCGAGCGCAGTGAGCTGTACGTGTTCGGCGCGCAGGACTGGCCGATGTGGCAAGCCGCCCTGCGGCACGACGCCACCGCGCGCTACGCCGGATTGGCGCTGCAACCGGTTGCGCGCGCGGACGCGGGGCACTCGGCCGTGGCCGCCGGCGCGGATGGCCAGCCGGGCGCCGGCGTCCCGCGCCCAGGCGCGGGCGGCATCGCCGGCGCGTTAGGCGGCGCCTTGCCGCGCTGGCTGCTCGGCCTGGCCTTTGCCGCCAGCCTGCTCGCGCTCTGGTGGCGCGAGCGGCGTTGATGTATCAGCCCTTGCTGGCCCACTGCTGCACATAGGCCGGCGCCTCCACCGCGCAGGCCGGATCGGTGACCGGCGCACCGCGCTGGTGCGTGAACGGCAGTTCGCCGACCCAGGCTGCGATGCCCATGTCCTCCTCGTCGTCCAGCGGCCCGCCGCTGCGCACCTTGCACGCCGCCTCCGCCAGTGCGATGCGCAGCACCGTCGTCGCGGCATGCTCCTTGGCGTTGCCGCCCCGGACTTCCGCATTGCGGCCCGGCGCCAGGTGTTCCATGAAGGCATCCAGCGAGCGGCGCTGCTCCGCCTCGTCCACCATTTCAAAGCGGCCGTAGATCATGACCGAGCGGTAGTTCATCGTATGGTTGAAAGCCGAACGCGCCAGCACCAGCCCGTCCAGGTGGGTGATGGTGACGCAGGCATCCTGCGCCATCAGCTGCTTCAGCATGCGGCTGCCGTTCGAACCGTGGATGTACAGGTAGTCGCCCTCGCGCCAGCAGGCGGTCGGGATGCAATGCGCGCCATGCGCGTCGCTGAAGGCGATATGGCAAAGGTAGGCGGCATCGACGATGGCGCGCACCAGTGCAGGTTCATAAACGGCATTGCCGGCGCCACGACGCACGCGGGTGCGGTCGGAAGGTGGATGTGATGTTTTCATGGCAACGGAATATAATCATTTGATGGCCCCTGCAACAGATCCAGGGGCAAGCAAAACCATGGAGCCACGTTTTTGGATTACTCGCTGCTGATCGCCAATTTCACCGCCAGCCACGGCCACCATGGCTGGCCGCGCCAACGCCTGCTGCACGAATGCCTGCGCAGCGCCATCCGCGACGGCACCCTGGCGCCGGGCACGCGCCTGGTCGCCACGCGCGCCCTGGCGGCGGAACTGGGCGTGGCGCGCAACACCGTGCTGTACGCCTACGAGCAGCTGAGCAGCGAAGGCTATGTGACGACGGACCGCAGCGGCACCGTGGTCGCAGCGCTGGCCTGCGAGCCGCGGCGCCAGGCCAGCAGCGACGCGCCGTACCAAGGCCTGTCGCAGCGCGCGCAAAACCTGCGCAATCTCACGGTCTCGGCCGCCATCGGCGCGCCCTTCGTGCCCGGCGTGCCGGACCTGCCCAGCTTCCCTATCGGCCTGTGGCGGCGCATGCTGGAACGCGCCTGGCGCACCCTGCCGACGGATAAGCTGAACTACGGCGACCCGTGCGGCGAACCGGTGCTGCGCGAAGCCATCGCCGACTACCTGCGCGCCTCGCGCGGCGTGGTGTGCGAACCGGCGCAAGTGTTCATCACCGACGGCAGCCAAAGCAGCCTTGACCTGTGCGGGCGCGCCTGCGCCGACGCCGGCGAAACGCTGTGGATGGAAAACCCCGGCTACGGCGGCGCCATGGCCGCCTTCCGCGCCGCCAGCCTGAAACTGGAGGCGATCGAGGTCGACCACGAGGGCATCGCGCCGCGCCCGCAGGACTGGCGCGAACGGCCGCCGCGCCTGATCTACACCACGCCCTCGCACCAGTACCCGACCGGCACCGTGCTGTCGCTGGCGCGCCGCCTGGCCCTGATCGACGGCGCGCGCGCCTGCGGCGCCCTGATCATCGAAGACGACTACGACAGCGAATTCCGCCACGACGGGCCGCCGCTGGCGTCCATGCAGGGCCTGCAGCCGGACGCCCCGGTGCTGTACTGCGGCACCTTCAGCAAGACCATGTTCCCCGGCCTGCGCATCGGCTACCTGGTGGTGCCGCCCTGGCTGGTGCAGCCGCTGGCGGCCATGCGCCAGCAATCGGCTTCGCGCGGACGCGCCGCCGACCAGCTGGCGCTGGCCGACTTCCTGCGCAGCGGCCAGTTCGCGCTGCACCTGCGCCGCATGCGCCGCCTGTACCGGGAGCGGCGCGACGCGCTGGTGCAGGCCCTGCACACCCACCTTGGCAGCATCGCCAGCGTGGAGGGCGCCTCGGCCGGCATGCACCTGTCGCTGCGCTGGCACGACCCGCGCCTGTCGGACGTGGAGATCAGCCGGCGCGCGCGCGCCAGCGAAGGCATCATCGTCAATGCCCTCAGCGTGCATGCGGTGGGGGAGGCGAGCCTCTGGCATGGCCTGGCGCTGGGCTACGGCCAGGTGGCGCCGGAACAGATGGATGGCCTGGTGCGGCGCCTGGCAAGTGTTGTACACCTGGCTGTATATGAAAATTTCCAGCAAAAGTTCAAATAGTTGATTAATTCGAACGACCGCTTGTTTTTAGAATGAACTAAATCTGGCCTGACCGGATGTAGTGAAAACAAAAAACATAACTGGGGCGCAATGAATCAGCATTTCCTGAAGCTGCGGCAGCATTACAAAGCCGACATGATGGCGCGTTACGGCGTCGACGAACAACTCTTTGACGAGACTAGCCAGTGTATTGCGCCGCTGGCCGTGCCTTTCGCCGCCCGCCGTGGCGAGCTGCTGCAGCGCGTGGGGCAAACCACGCGCGAGGTCTTCTGGCTGACCGGCGGTGTGGCCCGCGTGGGTTATGTGAGCGAAGGCGGCAACGAAGTCACGATGCGCTTCGCCACCGAAAGCAATATTGCCAATGCCTATGAAGATTTGCTGGAAGTGCGCGGCGAACAGCCATCGCGCTCCTTCATCGTGGCCGAGACCTCAGTGCAGGGCTTCCGCTTCGACTGGGAGCAGATGAGCGTGCTGCGCCGCCAGCATCCGGTGCTGATGGCGTACATGACGCGCATGCTGGAGTTTGCCGTCTCCAGCCAGGCACGCCGCTTCGTCACGCACACCGCATCCAGCGCCGACGAGCGCCTGCTCAACTTCCGCACCGAGTATCCCAACCTGGAACGCCGCATCTCGCAGAAAGTGCTGGCGTCCTACCTGCAGATCACGCCGGCCTACCTGTCGCAGCTGATGCGCCGCGAGCAAGAGGCCGCCTAAGAACAATTCGGGGTCAGGTCTGACAATCGGACAAACCTTGCGCGCAGCGCAAGGTTTGTCCGATTGTCAGACCTGACCCCGAACTTCTTGGCGCAGCAGGGTGGACATGTATTGCGGGGTGATGCCGAGGAAGGAGGCGAGCGATTTTTGCGAGATGCGGTGCTCGAGGCCGGGGTATTGCTCGCGGAAGGCGGCCAGGCGGCAATTGGCGGAAGTCATGCTGCGGATCAGGCAGCTCTGCGAGTAGCGCCGAATCGAGTGTTCCGAGACCTTCAGGTAGTACTCGCGCATCATGCTGTGCTCTTCGCGCAGCCGGGCCAGGGTCGCCCATTCCACCCGCACGGCGGTGACCGGCGTTTCGGCGATGATGAATTCCTGCGCGGGCTGGCCGTCGGCGGCGGCCAGCAGGTCGTGGTGCGAGCCGCAGGAGTCGCCTTCGGCGGAGAAAGCCATGGTGACGTCGCTGCCGTCGCGGGTCAGCATGCCGCGCCGCGCCACGCCGCGGTACAGCCAGTAGGCGACGCTGGCGGGCACGCCGGCGCGTTGCAGGTAGTCGCCTTTGCGGAACTGCAGCTGGGTGACGTGCGGCGCAAGTAAACGATTGAATTCATCGAACAGTTCGCGCGAGACGCCGATCCGGCTCATGGTGTAGGCGCTGAACTCTTCGCGCTGTTGTAGGAATACGTCGGGCATCGCAGTCTAATCTTGGTCTAAATGGCAATATTGTTTCCGTTTTGAAACAAGACGCTCCGCAATATAAACTACTGTCAGGAGCGCTGCAATAGCAGCAACGTAATGTTGGGCGGTCCTGCCACATTTTAATAAGTGCCTGAAAAACTTCAACTATTTAAACGAATGGCACAGCCGGCTGTAGCTATACTACGCGCCCGCTGACGGCAGGGGTCATGGATTGTGTGAAGGCGCCGGGCGGCATCGGCGACAGCGCGCACGGCGCGCGTCGAGTCAGGCCGAACGGAGCGGACGGGGGCCGCAGGGGCGTTGGCGGGGGGGGCGGGCAAGGCGGCGCGAATGCCGCCCGGGACGGTGGTAACCGTTTTCCTGCTGGGGTTAACTTTCCATCCAGTCGCGCAGCCCGTCGACCCAAGGGCGGGCGTCCAGGTTCATGCTTTTGCGGATCTGGGCGGCACGCTCGTAGAGCTCGGAAAAATCGATCGACGGGGCGCGCTTGAAGGCGATCACCACGATATTGGCGTCGTGCACCTCGGGCAGCCAGACCACGGCGTCGAACACCTGCTCCATGTGCTCCAGGTTCTTGCCGTAGTTGTCGAACTCGCCGAAGACATTGGTGGTCATGATGCCGTCCGGCCCCAGGCAGTCGGCGCAGCCCTGGTAGAACTCGGGCGTGTCGAGCACCGGGCCGCGCGCCTCCTCGTCGTACAGGTCCACCTGCAGCACATCGACCGTGCCGTGGTTGCGCGCGTCCAGCACGAAATCCATGGCGTTCATCTGCCGCACGTCGAGCCGGCCGTCGTTCGGCGGCAGGGCGAATTTTTCCTCGCAGATGGCGATCACATTGGGATTGAGCTCGATCGCCGTGACGCGCGCCTTGGGGAACTGGCGGTAGCTGAATTTGGTGAGGGCGGCGCTGCCCAGGCCGAGCTGCACGATGTGGCGCGGCGCGTGCTGGAACAGGGTCCACATCATCATCATGCGCACGTAGTCGAGCTCGATCAGGTCGGGCTTGTTGATGCGCATCGCACCCTGCACCCAGGACGTGCCCAGGTGCAGCGAACGTACGCCTTCGAACTCCGTGATGGTGGCGGGCGGGAAGCCCGGCTGCTTAAATCGTTGGTTTTCCATGCCGGTAGTTTACCAGCCCGCTCCCGCCCACCACGGCCAGGCCGGCCAGCAGCAGCAGCCAGGCCGAGGGTTCCGGCACCGCGCTGATATTGAGCGTGCCGGAATAGCTGGCCGAGGCTGGGCCCACGCCGCCGGGCGTATCGACATAGCCCATCACGGTCAGCACCAGCGGGCCCATGATGGTGGTTGGCGTCAGGAAGCCGTATTCAAAGATGCCGGGCCCGGTCAGGTTCATGAGGTAGCCGTTGATGGCGGCCGCAGTCAATGTCACGTCGGCCGCCGGCGCAAAGCCGATGCTGACCAGGCTGGCGTCGACGAAGAAGGTGCCATTGCTGGGCGAGAAATTAAAGATGTCGGTAAAGCTGCCCAGCTCGATGTGCGTGACGCCGAAGCCGGCGGACTGGCTGCCGGCGCTGCCGCCCAGGTTGACATTGCTGGTCAGGTCGTCGGCCTGGGCCGCTGGGGCCGCCGCCAGCAGGGCTGCCAGCGCGCTGGCGGGCAGCAAGGTGCGCATCTCCATGATCGTTCTCCCGAGAGCACAGGCAAGGCGCCTGCGCTCTTCAACTTACGCCGCACGATTGGTGTTGGCAGGACATCAAGCGCATCGCTTGAGCGGGATCAAAGCCTCGTTAATTAATCAGGCCAACGGCAGGATCATGGTTACGGCCAGGCCGCCGCCTTCGCGGTTGGCGAGGGTGATGCGGCCGCCGTGCGCCTCCGCGATTTCGCGCGCCAGCGCCAGGCCCAGGCCGGTGCCGCTGCGCTTGGTGGAATAGAACGGCACCAGGGCATTGGCCAGCACCGTTTCACTCATGCCGGGGCCGCGGTCCTGCACCTCGATGCGCAGCATGCCTTGCACGCGCCGCACTTCGAGCGCCACCTGCTCGGGCGGCGAGCCGGACTCATGCGCGTTCTTCAGCAGGTTCAGCAGGGCCTGCTCCATCTGCGCCGGATCGAAAGCGTGCGGCTCGTCGGGCACTTCGCCCAGCAGCGTGAATTGCACCTGGTCGGACAGCGCGGCCAGGAAGGTGCGCCAGTGCTGCGGGTCCAGGCGCGGCGTGGGCAGCTTGGCGAAGCGGGCGTAGCCAAGGATGAAGCTTTCCAGGTGGCGCGTGCGCTCCTCGATGGTGGCCAGGATTTGCGGCAGGCGCTCGGTCTGGCCGCGCCGCACCAGCTCGGCGCCCGAGTGGGCCAGCGAGGTCAGCGGTGCCAGGGAATTGTTCAGTTCGTGGCTGATGACGCGGATGACTTTTTTCCAGGTCTGCACTTCCTGCCGGCGCAACTCCTGGGTCAGCTGGCGCAGCAGCACCAGCTCGTGCGGGCGGCCATTCAGGCTGAAGCTGCGGCGCGCCAGGTGGAACACGTCTTCCTCCTCGCTGTCGCCGATGGTGAACAAGCCGTCGCCGCCGCGGTCCATGGCTTCACGCAGGGCCGGCTGCACGCGTGCCAGCAGGTCGGCCAGGTGCAGGCCCTCCAGCTTGCGGCCCGCGTGCAGCAGCTGGCGCGCTGCCGTGTTGGCGAAGACGATGGCGCCGCCGTCGGCCACCAGCAGCATGGCAACCGGGGTGTGCTGCACCATGGTGTCGAGCAGGAGCTCGCGCTGCACCAGGCCCAGGCGCTGCTCGCGCAGTACTTCGCCCAGCGCGTTGTGGGCCGCCACCAGGTCGCTCAGTTCATCGTTGTGCGGCCAATGCAGGCTGAAGGAAAAGTCGCCGTCCTGGTAACTGCTGACGGTGCCGGTCAGGGCGCGGTACAGCGACAGCTGGCGCTGCAGCTGGGCGCGGATGGTGATGACCGCCAGCGGCACCAGGCACAGCAGCGAAATACCGACCACGATGGAGGGATGGTTGGGCAGCAGTTGGTCCAGCCCGAGCGCGATCAGGATGCCGGTCGCGGTCAGCGTTCCCACCAGCGCCGACCAGCGCGTCAGTAGCGAAAGCCGCAAGGCTTTCGGGCCGTGTTCGTTCATGGGCGGGCGATGCCGAGCCGTTCCATGCGGCGGTAGAGGGCCTGGCGCGACAGGCCGAGGTCGGCGGCCGCCTGCGCCACCACGCCGTTGGCGCGCTGCAGGGCGCTGGCGATGGCGTCGCGGTCCGGTTCTTGCTCGGTGGCGCCGTGGCCGCTTGCCTGGGGCGCGGCGCTGGCGGCGGGCAGGCCGAGGTCGGGCACGCTGATGGCGGCGCTTTGCGCGAGCAGGCTGGCGCGCGCCATGACGTTCTTCAGCTCGCGCACATTGCCGGGCCAGCCGTGCGCCAGCAGGGCTGCTTCGGCGTCCGGCCGCAGGTGGCGTTCGGGGCCGAGGAAGTGGCGCGCCAGCGGCAGGATGTCGCCCGGGCGTTCGGCCAGCGGCGGCAGGCGCAGTTCGATCACGTTCAGGCGGTAGTACAAGTCTTCGCGGAAGGTGCCGGCGCGGATCATGGCGGGCAGGTCGGCATTGGTGGCGCTGATGACGCGCACCTGCACTTGCCGTTCGCGGTTGGAGCCGAGCCGTTCGAAGCGGCCGGTTTCCAGCACGCGCAACAGCTTCATCTGGCCGGCCAGCGGCAGGTTGCCGATTTCGTCGAGGAACAGGGTACCGCCGTCGGCCGCTTCGAACTTGCCTTCGCGCGCTTTGGCGGCGCCGGTGTAGGCGCCGGCATCGGCGCCGAACAGCTCGGCTTCGATCAGTTCGGAGGGCAGGGCGCCGCAGTTGAGCACGACAAACGGGCCTTCGCGCACGGCGGAGTTGGCCTGGATGATGTCGGCGATGCGTTCCTTGCCGGTGCCGTTCGGCCCGGTGATCAGGACCGGCACGTCGGCGCGCGCGACCTGGCAGGCGAGGGCGATCACGCGTTCAGTGGCGGGGTCGTTCCACACCATATTGCGCAGGTTGTAGCGCTCCAGTTCGCGGCGGCCGCGCAGCTCGTCGCTGCGGTGCTGGTTCAGGGCGCGGTTGGCCTGACCCAGTTCCAGCAGGTTGCGCACGGTGGCCACCAGACGCTGGTCGTCCCACGGTTTGGCCAGGTAGTCGGCGGCGCCGGCTTTGATCAGGTCGACGGCGGCGTCGAGGTGGGTCCAGGCGGTGAGCAGGATCACCGGCAGGTCGGGGTGGCGCTTACGGATGGCGCGGAACAGGGCGACGCCTTCTTCGCCGGAGGTGGTGTCGGCGCTGAAGTTCATGTCCTGCACCACCAGGTCGATGCGGGCGCCTTGCTGGTCGAGCAGGGCCAGGCCTTCGTCCGGGGAGGCGGCGCGCAGGGCGTCGATGTCGTGCAGGGAGAACAGGACTTCGAGGGCGACCGCAACGGCGGCGTTGTCGTCGATGATGAGTACGGTTGGCATTTGGGCAAGGATACAGGAAAACCGGGGAACCTGGGTCTGACCCGCAGGGACTCGGCGTCCCCGTCAGACCCAGGTTTTCGGGTTCAAGCGGAGCGGGTCGCCATCGCCGGCGAAATCGAGGCGGCGCGCCAGGCCGGCCCGTACACCGCCGCAATGCCCAGCGCCCAGAACGCGGCGGCGCCAAACAGCATGTACTCGGCCGGCAGGCGCGCCAGCTCCAGCTTGGACACCAGCAGGTGGTTCAGCGCCAGGGCGCCCAGCAGCCCGCCGGCGATGCCGGTGGTGGTGATCAGCAGGTTTTCGGTGATGAAGTAGCGCAGGATGTCGATCTTGCGCGCGCCCAGGGCACGCCGCACGCCGATCTGCTTGCGGCGCTGCGTGACCCACAGGCTGGCCATGCCGACGATGCCGCTGGCGGTGACCATCATCAGCAGCACGCTGACCGAGATCAGCATCCACGCCAGCGCGTTGTCGGCGCGGTAGCGCTTGACGCGTTCCTCGGCCTGGGTGGTGCTGCGCACCACCACCTGGCCGTTGTGCAGCTTGCGCAGGGCCTGTTCGGCGTCCTTCATCACGCGGTCCAGCTGGCCCGGCTCGGCGCGCACCGTGTACAAGATGCGCGAATTGCCCGACAGGCGGGTCGGCAGCATGGTGATCATCTCGCCTTCGATGCCGATCAGGGCGCTCGGCGTCTGCAGCCGCTCCACCACGCCGATCACGGTGGTTTCGCGCGCGCCGTCGCCGGCGCCGAAATACAGCTTCTTGCCGACGTAGCTGGCGGCGTCCGGCCACAGCTTCTGGCCGGTGGCTTGGCTGATGATGACCGTGGTGGGGAAGTCCTTGCTGGCGTTCTGGTCGATCTCCAGCACGTCGCCGGCGTTGAAGTCGCGCCCTTCCACCAGGTTCAGGCCCCAGGTCTTGACCAGCGAGTCGGGCGTGAAGTAGCCGGCCGCGGTCGGCAGGCGCGCGCCCTGCACGCGGGTGTTGCCGATGCCGTTGTAGTTGCCCGAGTTCGACAGCACGATCTGGTTGGTGTCGGCCACCGACACCACGCCCGGCACGGCGCGCAGCGCGGCCGCTTGCGCCTTTTGCGTGGCGATCTGCTCCTGGTGGCCGCCCATGGTCAGGGGGCGTACGCGGATGGTGAATACTTCCTCCTCATGCGCGATGCCGGTCGGGCGCGCCGCCACGGCTTGCCGCACGTTGACGATGTGCAGGGCGTTGGCCAGGATCGCCAGGCTGAGCGCCACTTGCACCGCGACCAGGATCGGGCCGGTTTTGTTGCGCATCAGCGCGGCAAAGATAGGTTTGATTTCCATGGAGTCCTCACTGCGATTTGAGTTGCATGGCCGGCGTCACCTGGCAGGCGCGCCAGGTCGGCAGCAGGCCGGCCAGCACGGCGGCGGCGACCGACATGACGAAGGTCACGATCAGCATTTGCCAGTCCATGCGGGTGGTGATTTCCAGTGCTTTGGAGACGCTGCCGATCAGCGACAGGGCACCCAGCGCAAGCAACAGGCCAAGCAGGCCGCCGGCCAGGCCGATCACCGCGCTCTCGATCAGGAACTGGGTGAAGATTTCCTTGCGCGAGGCGCCCAGCGCGCGGCGCACGCCTACCTCCGGCGCGCGCACCGAGAATTTGGCCAGCAGCAGGCCGATGGTGTTGACCAGGCACAGGATCAGGAAGCCGAAGGCCAGCATGGCCGACAGGCGGCTGTCGTTGCCCACCACCTTGCGGTGCTCCAGCCACTCCATCACGTTGTACAGCTCGGACGGCGCCTTGCGCGGCATGCGTCCCAGCTTGCCTTGCTCGGCCACGTAGGCGTCCATATAGGCTTTGAGCTGGGCGCGATCGGCGACGCTGTGCAGCTCGACCCAGGGCTGGATCCAGGTGCATTCGGAATCGAGCAGGGCCTGGTAGCCCGGGTCGCGGTTGTCGCTGCAGCTCATGCTGCCGTTGTGCGGCATTTCGCGGCGGATCGCGTTATGGAAGGGGATGTAGAACTCATCCTCTTCGGCAAAGGCGCCGTCGCCGCCGATGATGCGGTGGTAGCGCGGCACCGGGTTCCAGCCGGCGGTGACGCCGACCACGCCGTAGTCCTGGCCCATGAAGCGCACGCGCTGGCCGAGCGGGTTGGCGTCGCCGAACAGCTTTTCCGCCAGCTTGGCGCTCAGCACCATCACGTCGGCGCCGGCCTTGTCGTCGGCCGCGCTCCAGGCGCTGCCGTGCTTGAACGGCACTTCGAACATGGCGAAGAAGTCGTTGGTCAGCGACAGGCCGGAGCTGGCGAAGATCGGGATGTCCTTGCGCTGCGGCTCCATCGGGCCGCCCACGCCGCGGATCACGGTGCGGCGCTCGCCCTGGCCGGAGGCCAGCAGCGCCACCGCGTCCTTGTAGGACAACTGGTCGTCGCCGCGTTCGTCGCCGGGACTGTAGTTCTCGGCGGGCGCATTGTCGACCATGGGCACGATCAGGCGCTCGCTCTTGTGCGGGATCGGGTCGCCCGACATGATGTGCAGGATGGTCAGGGTGGAGACGCTGGCCGCCACGCCGACCGCCAGGATCAGCACCATCAGGCTGGTCAGCAGCGGGTTGCGGCGCAGGCTGCGCACGCCCAGCATAAAGTAGTAGCCCAGCATCTCAAGCCTCCTTGGCGACAACCAGCGACGGCGATTTGCGCACCAGGTCGGACACCTGGCCGTCGATGATGTGGACGTTGCGCTGGGTACGCTGGGCCAGTTCCGGGTCGTGCGTCACCATCAGGATGGTGGTGCCCTCGGCGTTGATTTCTTCCAGCAGTTCCATCACGCCGCGCGCCATCTGGGTATCCAGGTTGCCGGTCGGTTCGTCGGCCAGCAGCAGCTTGGGCGAGCCGGCCAGGGCGCGCGCGATTGCCACGCGCTGCTGCTGGCCGCCCGACAGTTCGGCCGGGAAGTGGCGCATGCGCGAGGCCAGGCCGACCTTGGCCAGGGCGTCCTCGATGCGCTCTTTGCGCTCGGCGGCGTTGAAGCCGCGGTAGCGCAGCGGCACGTCGACATTGTCGAACAGGTTCAGGTCGGGGATCAGGTTGAAGCCCTGGAAGATGAAGCCCAGCTTTTCATTGCGCAGGCGCGAGCGGCCGTTGTCGTCCAGGCCCTTGACGTTGACGCCGTCCAGGATGTATTCGCCGCTGGTGAATTCCTCCAGCAGGCCGGCGATGTTCAGGAAGCTGGTCTTGCCGGAGCCGGAAGGGCCGGTGACGGTGACGAATTCGCCTTGCTTCACGTCGATCTCGAAGCCGCGCAGGGCGTGGGTTTCGATCATGTGGGTGCGATAGACTTTGCTCAGGTTTTGCATGCGCAGCATGGTGTGCCTTTCAGTGTAGGGATTATTTGTTGATCGAAACGCGCTTGGCGTTTTCGAAGGATTCGGTGCCGGCGATCACGATCTTGTCGCCTTGTTTCAGGCCGCCGGAGATTTCCACTGCGTTGATGCTGGTGGCGCCCAACTGGATCGGCGTGCGTACGGCGATGCCGTCCTGCACCAGGTAGGCATAGCGCCCGCCTTCCGATTCCACGAACGGGCCGCGCGGCACCATCAACACGTTCTTCTTCTCGTCGATCAGCAGGCGCGCCGAGACGCGCTGGCTCTGGCGCAGGCCTTCCGGCTGCTGGTCGAAGCGCACGCGCGCCAGCACCTGGTTCTTCACCACTTCCGGCGACAGGGCCGACAGCTTGCCCTTGGTCTTGATGCCGGCCACTTCGATTTCGGCGGTCATGCCCAGGCCCAGGTCGTTGGCATAGGTTTCCGGCACTTCCAGTTCGACTTCCAGCTGCGACAGGTCGACCAACGTCATGAGCGGGGTATTGGGCTGCACCATGCTGCGGTTGGCGACCGACAGCGTGCCGATAAAGCCATCCACCGGCGCGCGCACGGTCAGCTCGTCGACGCGCCGCTGGGCGTTGGCCTGCGCCAGCTTCTGGCGCTCCATTTGCGCGGTCTTGGTTTTCAGTTCAAGCGAGACATTGTCGCTTTCCAGCTCGGCGGCCTGCTTGGTGTGCTTGGCGCGAATGTCGGCGGCGGCCAGGGCGTCCTTGGCTTTCTGCAGGTCGATCTTGGCGATGATGCCTTCGTTCGACACGCCCTCGTAGCGCTGCAAGGTGCGCAGCGCGGACAGGCGCTCGATTTCGGCCGTGTCGGCGTCGCGCTGGGCGGCCAGCTTCTGCTTGCGGGCCAGGATCTGCTGGCGCGCGACTTCGGCCTGCAGCTCGTTGAACAGGGTCTGCTCTTTTTTCAGCTCGTCGGTCAGGTCGGGCGATTCCAGCACGGCCAGCACCTGGCCCTTTTTGACGGTGTCGCCGGCGTGCACTTTCAGCTCCACGGTGGAGGTCGAGGTGGAGTACAGCGTGGGGCTGACGGCGGCCACGATGCGGCCGTTGACGGCGGCGTCGCGGATCAGGGTGCCGCGCGTGACTTCACCGATGCGCAGGCGGGCGGCGTTGACCGATTGCTCGCTGCTGCTCCAGCCCTTGGCCAGCACGGCGGCGGACGCGGCCAGCGCCAGGCCGACAGCCACCAGCATCAGCTTGCGGCGCGTTTTCATGCCGCTGGGGGCGGCGATCACTTGATCCTGGTGTGATGTGTCGCGAATCATGTTCTTGTCCTGGGTGATGGTGATTTGGTTAATCTTGCTTAATGCATGAAGCGTGCCAGTCCTTAAGTAATTGATTTGTAAGGGCGACCACTGCCGGAGCTGGCTGTCCGCCAGCGTCCACGGGCGTCCGGGCGGCGTAGCGGACTACTTGTTTTTTTGGTAAGCGGCTATACTTGCAGGCTTGTGTTTACGGCAAGGGGTGTGGCTGTGGAGTATCCGTTCTCGGAAGATGCTGTGGCGCGCTATGACGCGCTGGCCGGCGCGCAGGGCAATGGTGCGGTGGATGCGCAGACGGCGCAGGACATGCTGCTGCCTACCTATCTGGCGGCGGTGGGCGCGGGCGCCAGCATTTTCGGCCGCCAGATGCTGTATCGCCGCCTGCGGCGCGGACGCGATGCGGACGCGCTGTCCGCCGGACGCCAGCGCGTCGCCGCGCTGCTGGCCGATCGCGCCGCCTTCGATCGCTGGACGGCTGCCTTGCAGCCGCTGCGCCAAGCCCGGGCTGAAGTGACCGAAGCCATCTTCGTGCCCGCCAGCGCCGATGCCGGCGGCGTTGCGGCCGATTCGCCGCTGCCGCCCGTTCCGCGCTGGCCTGCGTTTATCTGGCTGCTGCCGCTGGCCTTTTTCGCCAGTGTCGCTGCCAGCTTCTTCTGGCTGCCCGCACTGGTGGCGACGACCGTGTTATCCATGGCCTTGATGGCGGTCCAGGTCTCGCACCAGGCGCGCATCCAGTATTGGGAGACCGTCGCCGAGGCGCTGCAGTTGCAGCTTTACGTCCACAGCCGGCAGGCGGACGCTCCCGGCGCGCGGCAGGCGGCCGATCTGCGTAGCCGGCTCGCGCGCGGCGCCGCCGAAGCCATTCCCGGCGTCGCCGAGTATGCGAACTGGCTGATGCAGTCGAACCTGAAACGCTATTACCGGACGCGCAGCCTGGTGCGCGCGCACGCCGCCTTCCTGCGCGAGAGCTATGTGCAGGTGGCCGATCTGGACGCCGACCTGGCCCTGGCGCGCCACCTGGCGGAGCAAGCGCGATGGTGCTGGGCGGAAGAGGGCTGGGAGCAGGAAATCCAGTTGCAAGCCGTTTGCCACCCGCTGCTGGCCGAGGCGCAAGCGCTCGACCTGTCACTGGAAGGCAAGAGCGCCTTTATCAGCGGCCAGAATGGCATCGGCAAGAGCACCCTGCTGCGCACGGTCGGCCTGAACCTGCTGGCGGCGCGCGGCTTCGGCATTTGTTATGCCGCGCAAGCGCGGGTGCCGAACCTGCCGCTGTTTGCCAGCATGCAGAACGAGGACGCGCTGGCCGACGGCGAAAGCCTGTACCAGTCCGAATTGCGGCGCGCCCACGAGTTGCTGGCGCTGTCGCGCCAACCGCAGCGCGCCGTGTACATCATCGATGAGATTTTCCGCGGCACCAACCACATGGAGTCTGTCGCCGCCGCCGCCGCCGTGCTGGACGATCTGGCGGCGCACGGCACGGTGCTGGTCTCCTCGCACAACGTGGTGCTGGCCCGGCTGCTGGAGAAAAGCTGCGTGCCCCTGCTGGTGCAAAAGCGCGGCAACGGCCTGGTGCTGACGCCCGGTGTGCTGACCGAAACCAACGGCCTGGCCCTGCTGGCGCAATCCGGCTTCGACCCCGCCATCGAACGGCGCGCCCGCGAAGTCTACAAAAGCCTGACCGGCCGCCTGCTGTCGGCGTGACATCCCCAAGCGCCTTCTTCAGGCGGGAGCGGTCCGGGCTGGCGCGCCACGCTTGCGCCAGCGCAGCCAGAGTTTGGTCAGGCCGGCCATGATCGCCACCATGGCGATCCACGCCAGGTACACCACGGCCAGCGAGGGCTCGTAGCCTGGCGGCAGGGTGAAGCCCGCCGGGCCGCCCTCGGGCAGGGCGCCGTAGCGCAGCAGGAAGTAGGGGCCGGCCATGAAGTGGATCAGGGCGATGTGCACCACATAAAAGAACATCGGCGTGGCGCCGAACAGCATCAGCAGCGGCACCGGCCGCAAGCGCTCGAACCACGCCAGCAGCGGCAGGGCAATGCCGATCGTCACGCACAGGTAAAGCAGGGATGGCGGGTACTTATGCACCCGCATGAAGGAGATGAAGTCCCATACCCCGCCGCGCCCTTGCGCCGACCACGGGTCCGGGTCGCCGTAGAAATTCCCGCTGCGCAGGACGACAAACGTCAACAGCAGCAGCGCACCGGCGGCAAGCAGGAAGCGCTGGCGCCGCACCGCCTCCCATTGGAATACCGGGCCCAGCGCGTAGCCCGCCGCAATCAGCCCGAGCCAGGGCATCAGCGGGTAGGCGATGAAGACGCCGTAGTTGCCCGCCACCGGCCAGAAGCCGCGCTGGTGCCAGAGTAGCCACAGGGGATGGCTGGACTGGATCGGGTCGAGCAGGTTGTGCGGCAGGATCAGGAGCGCGGCGATGGCCGCGATAGCGGGCCGGGGCAGCCACACCAGCCCGGCCAGAAAGACCATACCCATCCCCAGCGCCCACAGCACCTGCAGGATGGTGACACCGTAGCCGAACTGCCAGCTGAAACTGATCCAGGTGGCCTCCAGCACGATCAGCAGCAAGCCGCGCGTCACGAGATAGCGCGACAAGGCGGGTATGCCGCCCTTGCCGCCGCGCAGGAAGGCCGAGGTCCCGGCCAGCAGCACGAAGGTGGAAGCGCACAAGTGCGTGATCCAGCGCGTGGCAAACCACAGCGGCGTGGTCCTCGCCAGGTCTTCCGGATCGAACAGTGCCGGGCCGAAGTAGTCACGCGTATGGTCCAGGGCCATCAGCACAATCACCAGGCCGCGCAGCATGTCGATGCTGGCCAGCCGCGAGCTTTTTTCCATTGCCGTGCCCCCGTGGTTTATTTCCCTTGATTGTCGCGGCCAGCGCCTGCCTGGGCAAGCGCTTTGCCGTCCAGCTGTTGCATGACCCACCCCTGCAGGGCCGCCGTGTCGTGGATGGCGCCCGGATAGGGGATGTGCGGCACATAGGCGGCGTTGTGTGCCCGCGCGCGGCCGCGATAGACCTTCTGCGCCATCGAGAAGCGGCCCAGGCCGCTCGGCAGGGCGAGCGGCCGCACGTCCATATAGACCGTGTCGGCGCCGGTGGTTTCGCCCAGGTGCACGGTGCCCGGCAGGGCCAGCGCGTAGTCGGCAAAGTCCAGGCACGCGCTGGCGCAGCCGGACTGCGTGACCAGCGCAATGCGCGCCTTCGATAGCGGCGCCACCGGCGCAGCAAGCGCCTTGCCGGGCTGCGCCGGTGCATCCTCGTCCTGGCGCACGAAGGGGCGGCCTTGCGCGATAGCGTGCTGCATGCGGCGCTGCAGGGACTCCCACACCGCCAGGTCCTGATGGCCGGCGCCGTACTGGCGCGTCAGGCGCGGCAGCAAGCCATCGCGGATATAGGCCAGGTTGCCGGCACTGGCGCGCCACTCGGCGTAGTCCTGGTCGCGGATCTGCTGCTGCAAGTATTCTTCGCCGACCAGGCCTGCCAGCACCCGTCGCCCCCACACCGAGTTGCCGCCGCTGTTGCCGCGCGTGTCGAACACGATCAGCTCCGCATGGCGCAGTGCAGGCATGCGCGCCGCCACCTCGTTCAACTGCTTGACCTGCGCGTCGTTCGGCTGGAACTGCGGCAGGCGCACCCAGTAGGTACCGGGCTTGATTTCCGTGATGCTGCTGTCGCGGGACAGCTGCGGCTTGATCGACTGCAGCAAGGTATCGAACCTGTATTGCGCATAGTCGCGCCATGCCAGCGCAACCTCGCGTGCCGCGCCATTCACTTTGAAAGTGCAGCGCGCATATTCCGGGTGCACGTTCTGCTCCACCACCGCCAG
This sequence comes from Pseudoduganella guangdongensis, assembly GCF_009857475.1. Classification (GTDB taxonomy): domain Bacteria; phylum Pseudomonadota; class Gammaproteobacteria; order Burkholderiales; family Burkholderiaceae_D; genus Rugamonas; species Rugamonas guangdongensis. The sequence continues at coordinate 87,961 of NZ_WWCJ01000020.1, forward strand.
TACATGGTTGGCCAGGTCGGACTTCAGCCAATCCAGCTGCGGGTTGTTGAAGGCGCCGGGAATCAGATCCTGCTCGATCAGCGCATCGACCTTGCGACCGTCGCAGGCGAGCAGCTCGGCGCCGGCCGGCACCGCGCTTTCTTCGCTGTGGCCAACCACATAGCGCTGGCCCTGGCGCTGCACCAACAGGCCGGCCCAGCGCACCGCGCTTTTCTCGTAACGGTAGGTGAGCCACATATGGCCATCCGCGAAACCGGCGAAGTAGCGTCGCAGCAGCACTTGCGCGTCATGCAGCGAGCGCACGTTCGGCAGTTCGGCCACGGCTTGCGCGTAACCCTGCTCGGCCCATGCGCGGAAGTAGGGGTTGTCCTGGTCGAGCATGCCGGGATGATCGGTGCGCACGGTCTGGTAGACGAAGTCCAGGTCGGCCTTGGCCAGGTCAACCCAGGGCGAGGCGCCATGCGCCGCAGCGCAGGCGGCCAGCAACACGGCGCCGGTGATTTGCTTTAACACAGATGAAGTCCCATTGAATTTTTTGCAAGCGTAATATACTGGCAAATTATCAAATCGTCATCCGGGAGTCCCATGCATCTTTTGCTCGCGCTGTTGCTGCTCGCGACCCACCTTACGCCCGCAGTGGCCCGTTGCGAAGCCGGCCCTATCCATGAAAAGCGCTTCATCGAAGCGGGCGGCATCCAGCAGTGGCTCACCATCGACGGCAGCGATTGCGCCAACCCGGTCGTGCTGTACGTGCATGGCGGCCCGGGCAATCCGCTCACGCCGTACGCCGACCAGCTGTTCAGCACTTGGCGCGCGCGCTATACCGTGGTGCTGTGGGACCAGCGCGGCTCGGGCATGACGTACGGCGCCAATCCAGCGCCAGAAGGCAGTCCGCTCACCATCGAGCAATTGCGTGACGACGGCTTGGCCGTGGCGCGGCAGGTCGCGCAGCATCTGGGCCAGCGTAAGCTGATCCTGATGGGCAGCTCCTGGGGTTCCGTGCTTGCGGTGCACATGGCCAAGCAACGGCCGGACATGTTCCATGCCTATGTCGGCGTGGCGCAGGTGGTCGATGAGCGCGAAAACGGGATCGACGCCTACACGCGCGTGCTGGCGCTGGCGCGCCAGGCCAACGATGCCGAGCATGTGCCGCGCCTGGAGGCGCTCGGCACGCCGCCGTGGACCAACCCGCGTAGCTTCGGCATCATGCGGCGCGCCATCCGCAAATATGAAAACCTGGCCACCGACGCCGCCCCCAAGCATTGGTGGACGCCCGCCGCCATCTACGCCACGCCGAAAGCGATGGCGGATTACGAGTCGGGCGAGGACTACTCCTTCCTGCAGTTTGTCGGACTGAAGGGCGATGGCATGCAGGCCAGGATCAAGCTGCCGGCGCTGGGCATGGACTTCCAGCTGCCGGTCTACCTGGTGCAGGGCGAGCAGGACTTGCTGACCTCCGCCAGCGTCACCCGCCGCTACTTCGAGCGCATCCAAGCGCCGCGCAAGGCGCTGGTACTGGTGCCGCGCGCCGGGCATGACCCGAACCAGGCGCTGATGGATGCCCAGTTCAAAGTGCTGGAGGAGCGCGTGCGCCCGAGCCTGTAATTTCTCTCTTGACAGAAATTAATGTAGGAATAGAATGGGCGGCATGGAACTGAAACCGATTGCCGAACGATTTGTACTGCACTGGGGCGAAATGGGTTCGCGCTGGGGCGTCAACCGCACCGTGGCGCAAATCCACGCCTTGCTCTACCTGGCCGCGCGCCCGATGGATGCGGAGGAGATCCAGCAGACCTTGGGCGTGGCGCGCTCCAATGTCAGCAACAGCCTGAAGGAACTGCAATCCTGGAACCTGGTCAAGGTGGTGCACCTGAAGGGCGACCGGCGCGACCACTTCGAAACCTCGACCGATGTGTGGGAGCTGTTCAAGCTGATCGTCGCCGGCCGCCGCCAGCGCGAGATCGACCCGACGGCGGTGGCGCTGGCCGAGTGCCTGGCCAACCCGGCGATCGCGGAGGAGGATGACGGCACCCGCGAGCGCATTGAAGAAACGCTGAAGTTCATTGAAATCATGGCCACCCTGTCGGACGAGTTGCTGCGCTATAAGCCGGAGACCTTGATGAAGACCCTGGGTGTCAGCGCCAAAATCAGCCGGGCCATGCGCGGCAAGCGTTGAGCGAGAAAGCACGCGGGCGGGCAGCAATGCCCGTTTTTTTGAGGCCTTTATTTCTGTTTTTACAGAAATTACTGTCAAAAAGGTGAGTGTGATGAAGATCCTGGTGTGCGGCGCCTGCGGTTTTATCGGCAGCGCCGTGTGCGCGCGGCTGGCGGCGCAGGGGCATGCGGTGCTGCGCGGCGTGCGCCGCGTACAGGGACCGGGCGACGTGGCGATCGACTACGGCCGCGACCTGCAGCCCGCCGCCTGGCGAGAACGCCTGCGCGGCGTGGATGCCGTGGTCAACGCGGTGGGCATCATCAGCGAGTACGGTACGGCCTGCTTCGAGGCCATCCACGCGCGCGCCCCGGCGGCCTTGTTTGCCGCCTGTGCGGAAGCGGGCGTGCGGCGCGTGGTGCAGGTTTCCGCCTTGGGCGCGGGCAACGGCGACACGCCTTACTTCACCAGCAAGCGCGCCGCCGACGAAGCTTTGCTGGCGCTGCCGCTGGAGTGGACCATCCTGCGCCCCTCGCTGGTGTTCGGCCCTGGCGGCGCATCGGCGGCCATGTTCTGCCAGGCGGCCAGCATGCCGCTCATGGTTACGCCGGCGCTGGGCGGGGCGCGCTTCCAGCCGGTGCATGTGGACGACCTGGCGCAGGCGGTGCTAGCCGCGCTCGACCCGGCCACGCCGGCGCGGCGCGTGGTCGACGTCGCCGGGCGCGACGCGGTCGGCTACGACGCCATGCTGGCGACCTACCGCGCCGCAATGGGTTTGGCGCCGGCGCCGCTGCTGCATATCCCCGCGCCGCTGATGGCGTGCGCAGCCTGGGTAGCAGGCAGGATCCCCGGGCTGCCGCTGACGCCGGATAATTGGCGCATGCTGCGCGCCGGCAGCGCGCTGGCGCCGGAGGACCGGCATGCCCCGGCTGCGCTGCGCACCTTGCTGGGCCGCGCGCCGCGCGCCATCGCCGACTTCATCGCCCCGGCTGAGCGCGAGCTGATGCGCCTGCGCGCCCTGGCCAGCTGGCGCAAGCCCCTGCTGCGCTGGACGCTGGCGCTGGTCTGGCTGCTGACCGCGGTGGTGAGCGCCTTCGTCTATCCGCAGGCCGACAGCCTGGCCATGCTGGCGCGCGTTGGGCTGACGGGCGGCCCGGCCGTGCTGGCCCTGTACGGCGCAGCGGCGCTGGACGCCGCCTTCGGAGTGGCCTGCATTGCGTGGCCGCGCCGCGCACTGTGGCTGGCGCAGGGCGCCCTGATCCTCGGCTACAGCGCCGTGATCGCAGCCTGCCTGCCGGAGTTCCTGTGGCACCCCTTCGGGCCGCTGCTCAAGAACCTGCCCATCCTCGCCATCCTGGCTATTTTGTCTGCGGAAGAAAAATGATGGACTACCTGACCCTCAAAACCATCCACATCCTGTCCTCGGTGCTGCTGGTCGGCACCGGCTTCGGCACGGCGTTCTACCTGTTCTTCGCCAACCGCTCCGGCTCGGTGGAAGCGATCGCCGTGGTATCGCGCCTGGTGGTGCGCGCCGACTGGTGGTTCACCACCCCCGCCGTGATCATCCAGCCGCTGTCCGGCGCCTGGATGATCCACCTGGCCGGTTACCCGCTGGACGCCTTCTGGATCAAAGCCTCGCTGGCGCTGTATGCGCTGGCCGGCCTGTGCTGGCTGCCGGTGGTGTGGCTGCAGATCCGCATGGGCCGGATGGCGCTGGCCGCACACGCGGCAGGCACGCCGCTGCCGCCGCAGTACTGGCGCTACACGCGGCGCTGGGAGCTGCTTGGCTACCCGGCCTTCATCGCCATGCTGGCCGTGTACTGGCTGATGGTGCACAAGCCGGCATGAGTCACTTCTCCTGCTTCTGCGGCTTGCCCTTGTCCATCACCTCGCGGCAGTCGCCCTTCATGGTGGCGTTGTCGTAATTGGTCCAGCCGTAGCTGTCCACCACGCGCTTATGCAGCTTGAAGTCGGGGTTCAGGAAAGACCACGACGGCCGGTCGTCCGGATAGCGGATGTCGGCCACGTCCAGCATGGTGTGGAAGAAGTTCTCGGTCGCCAGCTTGGCCTTGCGGTTGCGGTGCAGGGCCGCCACCTTGGACGGGTAGCGCTCGCGGTACTGCTCGGAGTACCACATGAAGGCCGGCACGTGGAATTCATACTGCGTGTTGTGGCCGTGGAAGGCCAGCTTGCAGGTACCGTCGTACAACGTCTGGCCATGGTCGGCCACGTACAGCATGGAGGCCAACTGGCCGGTGGCCTTCAGGTCGCCGATCACCTGCGCCAGGAACCAGTCGGTGTAAAGGATCGAATTGTCGTAGCTGTTATTCAGCTGCGGCTTGATTTTCAGGTCGGTGTAGACCGGCTTATCGATACCGAACAGTGAGGGCTGCCACTTGTCGAATTCTTTCGGATGGCGCTGGCTGTAGTTCCAATGGCTGCCCAGCGAATGCAGCACGATCAGCTTTTTCGGCGACGGATCGGCCAGCGCGCGCTTGAGCGGCTCGAACAGCACGTCGTCGAAGTTGGAATGGTTGGTGAAGCCGCCCAGGTTGAGGAACTGGATCACGTCCGCCTCTTTGGCGAAGACCGAGACCGGCGTGTCGTACTGGCCGAAGGAGATCTGGTTCGACAGCCACCAGGTCTTGAAGCCCGCCTCCTTATAGGCGGTGAGGAAGGACTTCTCGCTGAAACCGTCCTTCAGGCTTTGCGTGGCCGGCTTGCGGGAAATGATGACCGGCACCGAGAGGCGGGTGGCGGAAACCGAGGTGATGACATCGGACAGCGCCACCAGGTTGCCCTCCTTGCCCAGCAGCGGATTGGTCTCCCGGCTGTAGCCGTTCAGGCTCCAGCGATCGTAGCGCGAGGACTCGCCCAGCACCATCACCACGATTTCCGGCTGGGCGGTGCCGTCCAGCTGGCGCGCCCCGAAGCTGAAGCTGGCGCTGCGCTCATTCAATTCGGACAGGTAGCGGCGCTCCTTATAGAAGTCATAGCCGCGCGCGGCCAGGCCGAAAGGCCAGGACTCGACGAAAGCCTTCGGCTCCAGCGGCAACCGGGCCCAATGCGGCAGGGGCGGGCCGGGCAGGCGCAAGGTACGGGCGCCCGCCACCGCCGCGCGCGACGGATCGCTGTCCGCGTCCGCCTCCCCGCTGGCGCTGGCCTGGCCGCTGCCGCTCGCCGCGGCGCTGCCTGGCGCCGTGCCGCCAGGAGCGCCAGCGATGCCAAATTCATAACCCCAAGCCGCCACCGCCGACAACACCACCAGGCTGGCCAGCGCCACCCAGCGCGAACCGTCCTGCCAATCCAGCTCACGCGTCTGGCGCGCAGCACGGAAACTCAGCACCCACCACACCGCCACCGCCACCATGACCGCCGCCATGGTCCACACCTTCTGGCCCAGGAACTCGAGCGCCTCGCGCGGGCTGGTTTCGGCCAGGATGCCCAGGTGGTGGGTGGAAATGCCCTGGCCGTAGAAGACGAACAGATAAATCTCGGTCGGCAGCGCCAGGAAGGCTGGGATCAGCAGCCAATGGAAATAGGCTGGCCGCTTGAACAGCGCCCACACCGCCACCCAGGCCACCAGCTCGATGCCCAGCAACTGCCAAGGCTGCTCGACTGGCTTCCCCAGCAGCAAAGGCACGAAGGGCACCGCCGACAGCGCCAGATAGCTGAGCAGGATGAATAGATGGGAAGGGCGGAGCAGCAGTCGCATTGCAGGTCGGAACTATTAGATGAGGCCGTATTATCCCAAAACCGGTGCCAGGTCTGTCATTTGGACAGCCACCCCTCCCAATTGCGGTTTCTCAAAGCGCTTACCGGATCTTCGTGCTAGCGAAAAAATGGGCGCGGCACTGGATTGGCTAGCACCGTTCCTGCCAAGCGATTTGATATCGGTCAAAGGTGCGCCGCCAGTGTCCGAATGACAGACCTGGCACCGGTTGTTGGTGCCTAAAAAAATTGCATTCTGGTTGACTGGGCGGTGCGGCAGGTATATACTCGCGAGTTCTCAATTTAGTCTGCGCATCGTATACGCCTCGTTTTGAGTGACGTTCAGCGCTCCCTAAGAGATACCGTTTTAGCCCCCGGGCAGTATTGCCCGGGTTGTCAATGCAGTAATTTTGTTGGATTTAAAACGATGCCAACCATCAATCAACTGATTCGCCAACCACGTACCAAGCTGGTCGTGAAGAGCAAATCGCCGGCACTTGAAAACTGCCCGCAAAAGCGTGGCGTGTGCACCCGTGTGTACACCACCACTCCTAAGAAGCCTAACTCGGCACTGCGTAAAGTTGCCAAGGTGCGCCTGACCAACGGTTTCGAAGTGATTTCGTACATCGGCGGTGAAGGCCACAACCTGCAGGAACACAGCGTTGTTCTGCTGCGCGGCGGTCGTGTAAAAGACTTGCCAGGTGTGCGTTACCACATGGTCCGCGGCTCGCTGGATACCCAGGGCGTTAAAGACCGTAAGCAAGCTCGCTCCAAGTACGGTGCGAAGCGCGCTAAAGCCGCTAAGAAGTAATTCTTGCAATTTAAATTGAGTTGAGCCGGTCGCGAGACCGAGTAAGTGGAAGGCTATGATGGCCTCCGCGAGTGCCACGGCACTCAACTGAAGACAAAGGAAATGACATGCCACGTCGTCGTGAAGTACCCAAGCGCGAAATTCTGCCGGATCCAAAATTCGGCAACACCGAAGTCGCCAAATTCGTTAACGTTCTGATGCTGTCCGGCAAGAAGTCGGTCGCAGAAAACATCATCTACGGTGCCTTTGACCACATCCAATCGAAATCCGGCAAGGATCCTCTGGAAGTGTTCACCGCAGCGATCAACAACGCTAAACCAATGGTTGAAGTTAAGTCCCGTCGCGTCGGCGGTGCTAACTACCAGGTTCCAGTCGAAGTGCGCCCAGTGCGCCGCCTGGCCCTGTCCATGCGTTGGCTGCGTGAAGCCGCTAACAAGCGCTCCGAAAAGTCCATGCCACAACGTCTGGGCGGTGAGCTGATGGAAGCCGCGGAAGGCCGTGGCGGCGCGATGAAGCGTCGTGACGAAGTCCACCGTATGGCTGAAGCGAACAAAGCGTTCTCGCACTTCCGCTTCTAATACGTTTGGCCGGCCGTTCTTGGCCGGCCTTGTTCAAGCCGGGCACATTTTTGTTACAAAAATGCTGCTCGGTTTTGTCCATTCAAAGATTTAGGATCAATTATGGCCCGCAAGACCCCCATTGAGCGCTACCGTAATATCGGTATCTCCGCTCACATCGACGCTGGTAAGACCACCACCACCGAGCGCGTCCTGTTCTACACCGGCGTGAACCACAAAATCGGTGAAGTGCACGACGGCGCTGCCACCATGGACTGGATGGAGCAGGAACAAGAGCGCGGCATTACCATTACCTCGGCAGCGACCACCTGCTTCTGGTCTGGTATGGCCAACAACTTCAAGCCGCACCACATCAACATCATCGACACCCCAGGGCACGTTGACTTCACCATTGAAGTTGAGCGCTCGATGCGTGTTCTGGACGGCGCTTGCATGGTTTACTGTGCAGTGGGCGGCGTGCAGCCACAGTCGGAAACCGTGTGGCGTCAGGCTAACAAGTACAAAGTCCCTCGTCTGGCTTTCGTGAACAAGATGGACCGTACCGGCGCCAACTTCTTCAAAGTCTACGAGCAGATGCGTGCTCGCCTGAAGGCTAACCCAGTCCCGATCCAGGTACCAATCGGCGCCGAAGATTCCTTCGCCGGCGTGATCGACCTGGTCAAGATGAAAGCCATCATCTGGGACGACGCGTCCCAGGGTATGAAGTTCGACTACCGTGACATCCCAGCTGAGCTGGCTGCCACCGCGCAAGAGTGGCGCGAGAAGATGGTCGAAGCAGCTGCCGAGTCGTCGGAAGAGCTGATGAACAAGTACCTGGAAGAAGGCGATCTGACCGAAGAAGAGATTAAGACCGCCCTGCGTAAGCGCACCATCGCTTCGGAAATCGTTCCGATGATGTGCGGCACCGCCTTCAAAAACAAAGGCGTGCAAGCCATGCTGGACGCAGTGATCGAGTTCCTGCCATCCCCAGTGGACATCGACGACGTCGCCGGTACTGACGACGACGAGCAGCCTGCTACCCGTAAAGCATCGGACGACGAGAAGTTCTCCGCGCTGGCATTCAAGATCATGACCGACCCGTTCGTGGGTCAGCTGGCCTTCTTCCGCGTGTACTCCGGCGCCATCAACTCGGGCGACACCGTGCTGAACTCGGTGAAGAACCGTAAAGAGCGTCTGGGCCGTATTCTGCAGATGCACGCTAACCAGCGTGAAGAGATCAAAGAAGTGCGCGCTGGCGACATCGCTGCGGCAGTTGGCCTGAAAGACGTGACCACCGGCGAAACCCTGTGCGATCCGTCGGCTGTGATCGTTCTGGAACGCATGGTGTTCCCAGAGCCGGTGATCCAGCAGGCTGTTGAGCCGAAGACCAAGGCTGACCAGGAAAAAATGGGCCTGGCGCTGAACCGCCTGGCACAGGAAGATCCTTCGTTCCGCGTGAAGACCGACGAAGAATCCGGCCAGACCATCATCGGTGGTATGGGCGAGCTGCACCTGGAAATTATCGTTGACCGTATGAAGCGCGAATTCGGCGTGGAAGCGACCGTTGGTAAGCCACAGGTTGCCTACCGCGAAACCATCCGCAAGTCGGTGGTCGATTCCGAAGGTAAGTTCGTTAAGCAGTCCGGCGGTCGCGGCCAGTACGGCCACGCTGTGCTGACCATCGAACCGCAAGAAGCCGGCAAGGGCTTCGAGTTCGTGGACGCGATCAAGGGCGGTACCGTTCCACGCGAATACATCCCTGCAGTTGAAAAGGGTGTGCGTGAAACCCTGAACAGCGGCGTGCTGGCAGGCTACCCAGTGGTTGACGTTAAAGTCACCCTGACCTTCGGTTCGTACCACGACGTTGACTCGAACGAGAACGCGTTCCGTATGGCCGGTTCCATGGCATTCAAAGACGGCTGCAAACGTGCATCCCCTGTGATCCTGGAGCCAATGATGGCTGTGGAAGTTGAGACTCCGGAAGACTACGCCGGTACCGTGATGGGCGACCTGTCGTCCCGCCGCGGTATGGTGCAGGGCATGGACGAGATCCCAGGCGGCGGCGGCAAGATCATCAAGGCAGAAGTTCCTCTGTCGGAAATGTTCGGCTACTCGACCGTTCTGCGTTCCGCGACCCAGGGCCGCGCGACCTACACCATGGAGTTCAAGCACTACGCTGAAGCTCCTAAGCACGTGATCGACGCAATCGTCACCGCTAAAGCGAAGTAAAATTGATATTTACCCGGGTGGGGGAGATCCTTCCACCCGGTATTGACCTTAAATCTAAAGTTCTGAGGAAGAATTAAAATGGCAAAAGAAAAGTTCGAGCGGACTAAACCGCACGTGAACGTTGGCACCATCGGTCACGTTGACCACGGCAAAACCACCCTGACCGCTGCAATCGCGACCGTTCTGTCGAAGAAATTCGGCGGCGAAGCGAAAGCTTACGACCAGATCGACGCTGCTCCAGAAGAAAAAGCACGCGGCATTACCATTAACACCGCACACGTTGAGTACGAGACCGCCAACCGTCACTACGCTCACGTTGACTGCCCAGGCCACGCCG
>NZ_WWCJ01000021.1 GCF_009857475.1 Pseudoduganella guangdongensis
CGTCGGCACGGCGGCCGTGCTCGGGGCCGGACGGTTGGCCGGCGCCACGCCGGCCAGCGGTGCATCGGCGGCCGGCGCGGCGCCGGCGGACGGCACGGCATTCGGACCGGCGCCGCCCGCAACCCCTGCCCCCGGCACGGTCGCCGGCGCATTGCTGCTGCCAGGCTGCGGCGGCACCGAAATCAGCGGCACATTCTGCGTCTGCAACGGCACCTCGGCCGGCTGCGCGGCGGACGGCACCACCGTCAGCGAGGCCGCGTGTTCGGCCGAGGCATGCGGCTCCGCCACCGGCTCCACGCCGGCGCGGGTTGCCAGGGTCAGCGGGGCCAGCACGCCCATCTGCCAGGCGGCGGCCACGCCCACCAGCGCCACCACAGCCACACCGGCCACGATGCTGCCCAGCGGCTTGCCGTTATTGCGTTCGGTCAGCGTCGGGAAACGCGACTCCTGGAACGAGGCCTGCACGCGGGTCGGACGCACGGTCGCGGTGGCATGGCCCTCGGCCCCCTCCACTTCCACCATGGCCACCAGCGGCGCCGGGTCCAGGCGCATCGCCTTCGCGTAGGCGCGGATGAAACCGCGCGTCACCGCGCGGTTCGGCAATGCGTCGTAATTACCTTGTTCGATCGCCAGCACCTGGCGCGGCGCCAGTTTCAGCTGGTCGGCTACCTGCTCCACCGTGAGGCCCATGGCCTCACGTGCCGCCACCAGCGCTGCCCCGGGCGTAGAAGCATGCTGCTGGCTGGTCGGCTGTTCCTGCTCAGAATCCATTCGTTCCCCGTTCTCACTCATCAAACGCCCCACGTTGATACGCAGCGTATTCCGGCGACGCGGCGTGGTGACGCCGCAGCTGGGTGGCGAAGCTTTGCTCCGACGCCTGCTCGCCCATCTTGTGCTGCACTTTAATCGCCAGCCACAACACATCGGCTGGCAAGCTGTCCATCTTCGCGACCTTGGCCATGCGTCCGATAAAGAAGCTGGCGCGCGGATAGTCGCGCCGCGCATAGTACACCCTGGCCAGGCCGACACTCGTTTCCGGCACGTCCGGCGCCAGCTGCAAGGCCTGCAGCAGGTACTTTTCGGCCAGGTCGTAATCCTTGATCTTCAGCGCGCAATTGCCGGCATTGTTCATGGCGCCGGCCGGCGACTGGTACTGGCGGTTCGCCAGCGCCGCATCGAAATGCTTGAAGGATTCCTTGACGCGATCGCCCTGGCACAGGAAAGAGCCGTAATTATTGTTCACGTCCGGATCCGCCGGCGCCAGCCTTAGCGCCTGCAGGAAGCTGTCGTTGGCCAGCGCCTTCTCGCCCATGCGCATGTAGATCACGGCGCGCAGGCTAAAACCGTTGACGCTTTGCGGATCGGCGACGATCGCCTTCTTCACTTCATCGAGCGCCACCGGGTAGTTACCCTGCTCGAAATAACCGGCCGCCAGCTGCAAGCGGATTTCGGCGCGCTTTTGCGCTGCCGTCATATCGGACGCCGTTTTCAGGTCTTCCAGGCCGCTCGGGGATTGCCCCGTCGCGCAGCCCGCCAATACACTGGCCAGCGCGACCGCGGCCAAGCACTTGAAGCGGCGCTGGGCGAATTCGATCATCAGGAACGGATCTCCACAATCTTGCCGAAATCGGCGCCGAACTTCTTCTGGTACTCGGCCATCTTCTCCATCCGTTCAGCCACGCGGGTGCGGTCTTTCACCTCGCCCGCCAGCTGGCCGCAGGCGGCGTCGATATCGTCGCCGCGCGTCTTACGGATGGTGGTAACGATGCCCGCATTCATCAGAACTTCGGCAAAGGCCTTGATGCGCGGGTTCTTGGAGCGCAGCAGGCCCGATTCCGGGAAGGGGTTGAAAGGAATCAGGTTGAACTTGCAATTGACACCGACCACCGGATCATTCACCAGCGCGATCAGCTCGCGCGCGTGCTCGTCGGAGTCGTTGTAGTTATCGAGCATGCAGTACTCGAACGTGATGAAGTCGCGCGGCGCGAACTCCAGGTAGCGCTTGCACGCCGCCAGCAGTTCCTTCAGCGGGTACTTCTTGTTCAGCGGCACCAGCTCGTCGCGCAGCTTGTCGTTGGAGGCGTGCAGCGACACCGCCAGCGCCACCGGCACGTCCTGCGCCAGCTTGTCGATGTTCGGCACCACGCCCGAGGTGGACAAGGTCACGCGGCGGCGCGACAGGCCGTAGGCGTTATCGTCCAGCATCAGCTTGAGCGCGGTGGCGGTCGGGCCGTAGTTCAGCAGCGGCTCCCCCATGCCCATCATCACCACGTTGGTGATCTGGCGCTCGCCTTTCGGGCCGGGCTCAATACCCTTGGTCGCGCGCAGCGCGAATTCGGCCATCCACAGCTGGCCGATGATTTCGCCCACGCTCAGGTTGCGGTTGAAACCCTGCTTGCCGGTCGAGCAGAAGCGGCAGTTCACGGCGCAGCCGGCCTGGGTCGAGATGCACAGCGTGCCGCGGTTTTCTTCCGGGATGAACACGGTTTCCACGGCATTGCCATTGCCCACGTCCACCAGCCATTTGCGGGTGCCGTCGGCGGAAGTGTTGTCGCTGATGATGGCCGGCGCCACGATGTGGGCGCGCGTCTTCAGCTTCTCGCGCAAGGACTTGGCGAGGTCGGTCATGCTGTCGAAGTCGGACGCGCCAAACTGGTGGATCCAACGCTGCAGCTGTTTGGCACGGAAAGGCTTCTCCCCCAACTCGGCGCAGTAGGCGACTAATTGTTCCGGATCGAAATCCAGCAGATTAACGAGGGATGTTTCCATGCTTTTTACTCAATTTCAAAAATGGCTTTGCCCCGGACCATGGCCCGGGGCAAACGCGCAGATACTACTTTACTACACTACAACCGTTACGAAAAATTAACGGGAGTAAACGTTCAGTGCTGGGAAGAAGTAGGCGATTTCCACAGCAGCGGTTTCAGCGGCGTCGGAGCCGTGCACAGCGTTGGCGTCGATGGAGTCAGCGAAATCAGCACGGATGGTGCCTTTTTCTGCTTTCTTCGGATCGGTAGCGCCCATCAGGTCGCGGTTTTTCAGGATCGCGCCTTCGCCTTCCAGCACCTGGATCATCACAGGACCGGAGATCATGAAGTCAACCAGGTCCTTGAAGAAAGGACGGGCAGCGTGCACAGCGTAGAAGCCTTCGGCTTCAGCGCGGGACAGCTGGGTCATGCGGGCAGCGATCACTTTCAGGCCTGCGCCTTCGAAACGGCTGTAGATCTGGCCGATCACGTTCTTGGCTACTGCGTCTGGTTTGATGATCGACAGGGTGCGTTCGATTGCCATTATGAAAAACTCCAATAAAAAGAAAGGTTTAAAACAAGAATTTAGATTCCCGATCAACCTTCGATTTTATCATAGTTCACCTTTGACACCCAAGGAAACATGCCGGCGCGCCATCTATGGGCTTCCCTTACGGGTTTTTAAGTATTTCCTAAGTTAGAAAGTCCACATTGCGCCTGGTCCATGCTATGCTTTTTGTAAAGGAGGCATTTAACTATGCAAAACGTACATCACTTTGGTAGCGCTGTCGCCACTGACAACGCTGCGATCCGCAACCGCGTGTTGCGCAACACCTATTGGCTGCTGTCGCTGTCGATGATCCCGACCGTGCTGGGCGCGATCATCGGCGTCATGTTCGCCGTGCCGATCCCACGCGGCTTCATGGGCTTCCTGCTGTTCATGGCAGTGGCGTTCGGCTTCATCTGGGGCATCCAGAAGAACAAGGATTCCGGCGTCGGCGTCGCGCTGCTGCTCGGTTTCACCTTCTTCATGGGCCTGCTGCTCACGCCTTTGCTGACCCGCACCCTGGGCTTCGCCAACGGCGGCACGCTGATCATGACCGCGTTCGGCGGCACGGCGGCGATCTTCATGGCGCTGGCCAGCTACGCCACCGTGACCAAGCGCGACTTCTCGATGATGGGCAAATGGCTGTTCGCTGGCGTCATCGTGCTGCTGCTGGCATCGGTAGCCAACATCTTCCTGGGCATGGGCGCGCTGTCGATCGCCATCTCGGTACTGGTGATTGCCATCTTCTCGGCTTACATCCTGTACGACGTGCAGCAGATCGTGAACGGCGGCGAAACCAACTACGTCACCGCCACCCTGGCGCTGTACCTGGACGTGTATAACATCTTCAGCAGCCTGCTCTCACTGCTGGGCCTGGCAGGCGACCGCGAATAAGCACCACCCGCCCCAACAAAAAAGCCGGCTTCGCGCCGGCTTTTTTTTATGCAACTTTTGTCCACTTTTCTTCCTGACCCCCAAACGGACATTTTTATTCGAGGTCGAAGACGGCCATCGATTCGACGTGCGAGGTGTGCGGGAACATGTTCATGACGCCGGCTTGTGACATGCGGTAGCCGGCGCGGTGCACCAGCACGCCGGCGTCGCGCGCCAGGGTCGATGGGGAGCAGGAGACGTACACCAGACGCTTCGGCAGCAGGTCCGGATGCGTTTCCTTCAGCTCGGCCAGCGCCAGCGACAGGGCCATGGCGCCGTCGCGCGGCGGGTCGATCAGCATGCGGTCGAACTTGCCGAGGGCGATCAGGTCGTCCTTGGTGATTTCGAACAGGTTGCGGCACTGGAAGGTGGTGTGGCCGTCAACGCCATTCACCTTGGCGTTGGCCAGTGCGCGCTCGGTCAGCGCGGTCGAGCCTTCAATGCCCACCACTTCGCGCGCCTGGGTCGCCAGCGGCAGGGTGAAGTTGCCCAGGCCGCAGAACAGGTCGGCCACGCGGTCTTCCTGCTGCACTTCCAGCAGGCGCAGCGCCTTGTGCACCAGCACGCGGTTGATGTGGTGGTTCACCTGGGTGAAGTCGGTCGGCTTGAACGGCATCTTGATGCCGAATTCCGGCAGCGTGTAGTACAGCTCTTTGTCGGCCGGGTAGAACGGGTAGGCGGTATCCGGGCCTTTGGGCTGCAGCCACCACTGGATCTTGTACTGGTCGGCGAAGGCTTTCAGCTTGTCTTCGTCGCCCTCGCCCAGCGCCACCATATTGCGCATCACCAGCACGGTATTGTCTTCGCCCACGGCCAGCTCGATCTGCGGCACTTTGTCGAAGATGGTGAGCGAGTGGATCAGGGCGCGCAGCGGCATCATCATGTCGGAGACGTGCTTGGGCAAGATCTGGCAGCTCTGGATATCGGCCACGAACACCGATTTCTTCTCATGGAAGCCGACCAGCACCGTGCCCTTCTTGGCCACATAGCGCGCCGACAGGCGCGCGCGGTAGCGGTAGCCCCAGGTCGGGCCGTACATCGGGCGCATCATGGTGTCGGATTTGACCTTGGACAGGTGCCACAGGTTGTCCTCCAGCACGCGCTGCTTGATCGCCACCTGGGCCGAAGCTTCCAGGTGCTGCATGGAGCAGCCGCCGCAAATTTCGAAGTGCTCGCACTTCGGCTTGACGCGCATCGCCGATTCCTTGTGCAGGGCGGTCATGCGGCCCTGCTCCCAGTTCTTTTTCTTGCGCAGCAGCTCGAAGCTGACTTTTTCGCCCGGTAGCGCGCCTTCGATGAAGACCACCTTGCCCGGCGAGCCGTCCTCGTTCTCGATGTGGCCAACGCCACGGGCATCCATGTCCAGGGATTTGATTTCGACGATAGTGTCTTGCATAGCGATTAAGATTGCAGCCGGCGCATTGCGCGCCCAAAGCCCGCTATGATAGCAGAGAAGATGCCTCTTAAAGCAGCGAGTCGCGCACCACGCCGCGCGCCGCCATGGCGCGCTTCAGCTTGACCAGCGCCTCTTGCTGGATCTGGCGCACCCGCTCGCGCGTCACGCCCATTTCCTCGGCCAACGTTTCCAGCGTGGCCGGATCGTCGTTATCCAGCCCGAAGCGGCGCATGATGACGATGCGCTGCTTGTCCGGCAGCTTGGTCAGCCAGTCGCGCACCAGCACCGTCATCTCATGGTGTTCGGCGCGCGCGTCGGGCGCGTCCTCGGAATCGCCCGGCAGCATGTCCATCAGCGAGGATTGCGGATCGTTGTCCAGCGGCGCATCGAGTGAAGTGGCGTGCTCGGACAAGGCCAGGATGTCCTGCACCTCCTCCACCGGCCGCCCCACCAGGTCGGCGATATCCTCCGCCGTGGCGTCCTTGCCGTTGTGGTGCTGCGCCTCCAGGTGGTACTTGCCGCGCAGGATCTGGTTCAATTCGCGCACCATGTGCACCGGCAGGCGCACCGTGCGTGCCTGGTTCATGATGGCGCGCTCGATGCTCTGGCGGATCCACCAGGTGGCGTAGGTGGAAAAGCGGAAGCCGCGCTCCGGCTCAAATTTGTCGATGGCGCGCATCAGGCCGATATTACCCTCCTCGATCATGTCGAGCAGGACCACGCCGCGGTTGATGTAATGCTTGGCGATCGAGACCACGAGGCGCAGGTTATGCTCGATCATGGTCTGGCGCGCCGAGAAGTCGCCCTGCTTGGCCAGGGTCGCGTAATGGACTTCCTGCGGCGCCGTCAGCAAGGGCCGCGTGCCGATCTGGTTCAGGTAGTGCTGGGTGGTGTCGGTGGAGAGCTCTGCCGCCAGCACCTTTTTCAGCTCGTCGACCGTTTCCAGGACGGCGCTGCTGCCCTCGACCGCAACCTCGCCATCCGACTCCATCGAATCGACGACACTTTCGTCGATCGGCTCGTCCGAAAAGTCCTCCGGAATCGAGTCGTCTTCCAGCTGGTCATTCGGCGAGCGTGTCATGGGTGGTATCTAGCGGTTAGGCAGGAATTTTGATGGATCCACCGGCTTGCCCTGCTGCCTGATTTCAAAGTGCAGCTTGACGGCGTCGGTATCGGAATCCCCCATTTCAGCAATTGCCTGGCCCCGCCGCACATCCTGCCCCTCCTTGACCAGGATGGCGCGGTTATGGGCATAGGCCGACAACAGGCTGTTACTGTGCTTCACAATGACGAGATTACCATATCCGCGGATGCCGCTACCGGCATACATCACTTTTCCTGCACTGGCAGCCAACACTTGTTGTCCGGCGCGTCCGGCGATGTCGATGCCCTTGTTCTTGCCCTCGTCGAACTGGGCCACCACCCGGCCGTCGGACGGCCAGATCCAGGTCACTTCGCGGTCTTCCGCGCTCATGGCCGGGGCGGCGGGCGCCGGTGCAGTTGGCGCGCTGGCCGCGATGGCGGGCTTCTCCGCCTTCTCCCCTTCCGGCTTTTGCAATTCCGCCACGGCAGTCTCGGAATACGGGCGTTTTTCGCCTTTCGGCGTGGATTTGCGGGGCGGCGGCGGCAGCTTTTCAATCGGCGGCGGCGTCGGCACGGCGACCGTCTGCACGCCTTCCGGCGGCGTGGTGCGCAGCACCTGGTCGACCTTGATATCGTCCGGGTTGGCCAAGTTGTTCCAGGCCGCCAGGTCGCGGTAATTCAGGCCGCGGTCGAAGGCGATCCGGATCAGGGTGTCGCCTTTGCGGACGGTGTAATAGCCTTCCTTGTCTTTCGGCTCCTCGACCGGGGCCACCTTCACCGGCGCCACCGGCAGCGGCACCGAACGGTCTTCCACCGGGACGTTATTGGGCGGGGTCGAACAGGCGGTCAGCACGGCCAGCGCGGCAGCCGTCAGGAGTAGGGAGTAATTCTTCGTCATTCTGTATGTCTGTGTGTTAAACGGTGCCGGGGCGCAGCGGCACAAAGTGGCAATCTTCCAGCGTCTGGCGCACCCATTCGTTCTTGCTGACGCGGGTGACCAGTTCGAGATGCTGGGTGCGGGCCCCGACCGGGGCGACCAGGCGGCCGCCGATATTCAGTTGTTCCAGCAGTGCCTGCGGCACTTCCAGGCCGGCTGCCGCCAGGATGATGCCATCGAACGGCGCCGCCTGCGGCAAGCCTAGCATACCATCTCCGTAGTGCAAACGCAGGTTCGCCACCCGCAGCGGGCGCAAGTTGGCCTTGGCCAGTTCGTGCAGCGGCTTGATACGCTCGATCGAGTAGACCTCTTTCGCCACGCAGGCCAGCACCGCCGCCTGGTAGCCGCAGCCGGTGCCGATTTCCAGCACACGCTGCAGGTCCTGGCCGGCGCGCATCACCTCGATCATGCGCGCCACGATATAGGGCTGGGAAATGGTCTGGTGGTGGCCGATCGGCAGCGAGGCGTCGATATAGGCCTGCGGCGCCAGGCCTTCATCCATGAACATGTGGCGCGGCACGCTGTCCAGGGCGCCCAACACCACCGCGTCGCTTACCCCTTGTTTGGCCACCCGCTGCACCATGGCGCGCCGCACGCCGTCCGACACCAGGGCGTGCTGGCGCGGCGCGGCGGCCGGCGCCAGTTGCACCTGGGCGCGCTCCTGGGCGTAGGAGTGCGCGCGCGAAGGCGAGGCGACCGGCTGCGGCGGGCGCCAGCCGCCAGGGCTGGCGGCGGCCGTGCGGGCGGCGTTCTGGGTGGCGGTTTGTGGCGTGGCCACGGCGTTGTAGACCGGCTTCTTCGTCGGGCTCTTGTCGGTGATGGAGGACAGGGGCAGCGGGAAAGTGCGGGTCTTGTCGCTCATGCGAGGGCCTTTGCCAGGGAATCGAGTTGTTGGCGGTGCGTCAGGTCGATCTGCAACGGCGTCAGCGACACGCGCCCGCTGGCCAGCGCGTGGAAGTCGGTGCCCTCCCCCGCATCCTTGCAGGCGCCGGGCGGGCCAATCCAGTAAATCTCGCGCCCGCGCGGATCGAGCGCCTTGACCACCGGTTCGGCCTGGTGGCGGCGCCCCAGGCGGGTCGGGGTCAGGGGGCCCATCTGCTCGTACGGCAGGTTGGGGATATTCACGTTCAGCAGATAGGGCCGCTGCAGCAGCTCCATATAGCGCTGCACCAGGTCGCGCGCGACGCGGGCCGCGTCGTCGATATGCGTCCAGCCATAGGAGCCTTGCGAGAAGGCAATAGCCGGGATGCCGAACAGGTAGCCCTCGGTGGCAGCGGCCACGGTGCCCGAATACAGGGTGTCGTCGCCCATGTTCGGCCCGTTATTGATGCCGGACACCACCAGGTCGGGCAGCGTGTCGAGCAAGCCGGTCAAGGCCACGTGCACGCAGTCGGTCGGCGTGCCGTTGACAAAAAAGAAACCATTCGCCGCCTTATGCACCGAGAGCGGGCGATCCAGCGTGAGGGAATTGGAGGCGCCGGACCGGTTGCTGTCGGGCGCCACAACCACGATATCGGCGATAGGCTGCAGGGCTTCCGCCAGCGCATTGATGCCAGGCGCCAGGTAGCCGTCGTCGTTACTGATAAGGATTCTCATACAGGGAATTTTACCTGAAGCAACGCCGGAAAAAGCGGGTGCGGATAAAATGGGGTACGTCCCCATTTTTCCGCACCGGCTTTCCCTACATCGCTGCCGGCACCGGCCAGTACCCTGCCCGCTCCTGCTGCAGCGGCAAGGCGTGGTGGTGATTGAGGGCGGCGGGCGGGGCGGCCGGCGCGCGCTGCCAGGGGCACAGGCCGTCGCGGAACCAGTGCAGGAAGGCTTCGTAGCGCTCCTGCAACGCCACGGCCGGCAGCGCTTCGCCAAACGCCAGGCTGGCGCTGTGCGGCAGCTGCACGGCGTCGAAATAGTCGCCCAGGTCCAGCTGCGGCAGCCCGTAGGCATCGGCCAGGGCGGCTTCGAACACGCTCTGGTAGCCGTCCACGCCGTACCGCCACAGGGCGTACTGCGCGGCGTCGGCCGTATCCACGCGCGACGGCAGCGGGTACACCAGCAAGGGCCGCTGCTCGTCCTCGTGGCAACTGCGGTAGCCGGTGGCGCGCCACACCAGCTCGCGCAGCCCATCCAGGTTCTGCCGGTTGGGGGCGAACACCAGCACCAGCCGCGTCGGCAGCAGCGTGGTGCAAA
This sequence comes from Pseudoduganella guangdongensis, assembly GCF_009857475.1. GTDB lineage: Bacteria > Pseudomonadota > Gammaproteobacteria > Burkholderiales > Burkholderiaceae_D > Rugamonas > Rugamonas guangdongensis. The sequence goes on from NZ_WWCJ01000021.1 coordinate 9,831, forward strand.
TGGCGGCGCTGTCGGCGCGCCCGCTGCGGGCGTCGACCAGCACGTGGCCGAAGTGGCGCGCCAGGCGCGCGGAAAAGGTGCGGAACAGCGCGGGGCAGGCATCGAAGATGCCTTGCCAGTCCAGCATTGCCGCGCGTTCCGCATGGCTGCCATCGCACCGCCCAGCACGCAGCAGCCAGAGAGGCCGGTCATCGCTTGCCCGCACCAGGAACTGCTCCCAGCGCACCGCGTCCAGCACCGCCTCGGCCAGCGCGGTGTCGCTGGCATAGCGCCCGGCGCGCTCCTGCAGCTCGTCGCGGCAAGCTTCGAACAGGTCCAGCACGCCGGGCGCTTGCGGCGCGGCGGGAAAGTAGTAGTGCAGGCCCGGCGCTTCCAGGTCCCAGTCCACCAGCAGCACCGGCTGCGCGTGGCGCCTGGCCAACAAATGCCCCAGGTTGGCCAGCGCCAGCGTGCGGCCGACGCCGCCCTTATAGGAGTAGAAAGTGGTGACTTCGCCGGCTGCAGGCAGCAACGGCAGGTGCAGGCGTAGGTGGTCCATGGCGGTCCTTAGGGCGTTGGGGTTAGCGTGGGAAATGGGGCGGTGCCGGCGGGCGCCATTCCGGCGGTACCGGCGGCAGGATGAATTGCCGGCAGTCGTGGTCGGGCGGAATGCTCGCTTTCACGCAGTGGTAATGCATCGTGATGCGGTCCACGATGCGCCGGATATCGGGCAGGAAATCGGGGTTGGTCTTCAAATCCCCGGTCGCCAGCGTGTAACGCGAAAAATCCACATACATGCCCGGCTCGCTGATCTGGCGCGGCAGGCTCAGCGGGTGGCGGGTCATGATCACGGGAATGATCAGGTGCGAGGGCAGCTCGTACCACTGGCTGCGCTCGGCCTCGAGCATCTGCATGGCGGCAAATTCGCGCCGGGTATAGGGGTGGGCTTCGTACTTGGGCGTGTAGATCACGACCATGGTCGCGCTCTGGCACATGGCCAGGGCGATGCGGCGGTCGATATCGTCGCCGCCACCCAGTTGCTCGCTATCGACAAACAATTCGGTCTCGTTGTCGAAATGGGGCTCGAGATAGCACTTCAGGGCATCGACAAAGTCGTCCTTGAAATGGCTCATAAATGCGTGCTGGCCATGCGCGTAACTGAAAAAACAGCCGTATCGGATACTCATGGCAATCGCCTCCCCTGCCAGCCCAATGTAGCGCCGCGGCGCGGATTAAACTTTGTTCCCGCGCAAAGTGTTCCCGGGCATAATCGTACGAGCGTTCGATAACCATGGAGACCAAATGAAAGCGATTGTTTGCAAGGACTGGGGTTTGCCCGAGACGCTGGTGCTGCAGGACCTGCCCGATCCGCAGCCCGGCCCCGGCCAGGTGGTGCTGCAGGTGAAGGCGGCCGCCGTCAATTTCCCCGATGTGCTGATCATCCAGGGCAAATACCAGTACAAGCCGCCGCTGCCGTTCACGCCGGGCAACGAGGTATCCGGCGTGGTGCTGGCGGTCGGCGAAGGCGTGCAAGGCTATCGGCCGGGCGACAAGGTGATCGCCTTTTCCGCGCACGGCGGCTTTGCCGAGCAATTGCTGGTGCCGGCCGCGGCGCTGATGCCGATGCCGCCGGGGATGGATTTCGACACCGCCGCCGCCATCACCCTCACCTACGGCACCTCGCACCATGCGGTGGTGGACCGCGCCCAATTGAAGGCGGGCGAAACCATGCTGGTGCTGGGCGCAGCCGGCGGGGTCGGCCTGGCGGCGATCGAAATCGGCAAGGCACTGGGCGCGCGCGTGATCGCCGCCGCCTCCAGCGAGGAAAAGCTGGCGGTGTGCAAGGCCCATGGCGCCGATGTGCTGCTCAACTACGCCAACAGCGACCTGCGCGAGGCGATCAAGGCCGCCACCGACGGCAAGGGTCCCGACGTCATCTACGACCCGGTGGGCGGCGAGTACGCCGAACCGGCCTTCCGCTCCATCGGCTGGCGCGGGCGCTACCTGGTGGTGGGCTTTGCCAACGGCGAGATCCCCAGGCTGCCCTTGAACCTGCCCCTGCTGAAAGGCGCCTCGCTGATGGGGGTGTTCTGGGGCGAATTCGTCAAGCGCGAACCGCAGGCCAACCTGGCGGGCATGCGGCAACTACTGGGCTGGCTGGGCGAAGGCAAGATCCGGCCGCATATCTCGGCACGCTACGCCCTGGCCGACACGCCGCGCGCGCTGGAAGCGATGGCGGCGCGCAAGGTGACGGGCAAGGTCATCATCCTGCCCTGAGCGCGCGGGCGGCGGCGGCGCGCAGCAGGATGCGCGAGTAGAGCTTGTGGAAGCCAAGCAGGGCGCGGAAGGCGCCGCCCTGCCGCTTGCGCACGACGGCGGAGCCGAAATACAGGCGCGTGCCCGGCCCCGCCTCCAGCACCATCAGCCAGGAGCGCATGCTGCCGGCCAGATCGCACATCAGCAACTGGCCCGGCGCGTGCGCTTCCACCGACCAGGCGGAAAACCGCTCGCGCTGGCCTGCCGCCAGTTCGCGCGCCTCGGCGTCGCGCGAAGGACATGCAGCCAGCAGCGACAGCAGCGCGCGTTCCAGCTTGAACACGCCCGTCGTATAAAAGGCCTCCACGAACGCCGCGTGGCTCACGGCCTGCGGCACGTCGATGGCGAAGCAATCGGTATAGTCGCCCTGGCTGCGGTAGCGCTGCAGCAGCGCTTGTTCAGGTAGCTCGCTAATCATCATTGGAGCAGCTTAACACCCCGGCCGTCGATGCGCAGGCGCGCGGGATCGGTGCCCAGTACGATCTTCAGGTTCTCGCGCGCGCTGTTGCGCAAATTGGCGGCGACCTGCTCCGGCTGCGCCTTTTGCTGCTGCGACTTGTAGGCCAACGCCATGAAGGCGCCAACCATGGCGCTCTTCTCATACAGGTTGCGGAGGGTTTCCGGGCGTTCCTTCTCGCGCAGCCGGCTGGTGCCGCCGGCCTGGCGCAACTGTTCGGCGACGGCCTTGAATTCGTCGTCCGATACTTCGCGGTTGGTGAACACCATGTAATTGCCGACGATGAAGGCGGCCAGCGCCATTTCCAGGTCCTTGCGCGGCGAACCCATTTTGGCTTCGATGGTTTCGTAGACGTCCATGCTTTGCACAAAGACCTGCACCATCGATGCCTGGCTCGAGGCGGGGAAGACCTTGGCCAGCTCCTGCGCGTTGCGCTTGACCGCCGGCGCCACATTGGCGATGTCACGTTCGTGCTTGCGCGCCGAATTGGCGGCGTTGAGCATGGCGTTGTTGTGCATCGCCGACATATGCGAGAAGTTGATCAGCGGCGCCGCCGTGTAGGGGTAGTCCAGCCCCAGGCCGACCAGGCCCTGCGCTCGGCTTGCCGGCGCGGCCAGCAGCAGCGCCGCCGCTGCGGCGGCCGCGATCCGCACGCGCGCCCTCATGCCGAAATCAGCTGGCTTGGCAGCAGGTCGGACATATTGACCGCCACCGCGCGCGCGTTGAAGCAGCGGAAGCGGAACTCGCCGCCATCTTCCAGCTCCACCACCACGATGCCGGTCAGGATGCCGAACACGCGCCGCACGGTGCGCACATCGGCCAGCGGGATATGCACCGGTTCGAGCTTGTCGTGGAGCGCCTGGTTCATGCCGTTCGGCACCCAGTCCAGCGCCTCGGCCGACACGGTCACCGTGCCGCCCACCCACAGCCCGCCCATCAGGCTTCCGATCGCTTCCACGTTGCGCGCCGCCGTGCCGCCCAGGCGGCGGTTGACGATGGCATCCGTGATGAAGGCGTTGCACAGTTTTTTAATGTAGATCGTCATTGGAACCTCATGCCGTTCTTGTCGATGCTCAGTTTGGCCGGATCGGACTTCAGCACCAGTTGCAGGTTTTCCCGGGCGGCGTTGCGCAGGTTGCCGTAAAAGGCCGATTCCTGCGGCTTCTGCTGGTGTGCCAGATAGGCCACCGCCATGAACACGCCCACCATGGCGCTCTGCTCGAACACGTCGCGCAGCTTTTCCTGGTCGCTGGCCTGGGTGATTTTCTGCATCTGCTGCTGCGCCCGCATCTGGCTGGCAACGGCGGCATATTCCTCATCGCTCACGTTGCGCTCATGCAGGACCATATAGTTCCCGACCAGGAAGGCCGCCAGTCCACCAGCCATGTCGCGCGGCTCCCAGCCCATCTTCTTTTCCAGCTTGAGGTAGGTCGCCATGCTTTCAATGTAGTACTTCTCCACCTGGGCGCGTTGCTCGGGCGGGAAATGCATGGACAGCTTGCGGGCGTTTTCTTTCACGGCGGGCTTGGCTTTGGCCAGCACCGGCTTGGCTTTCTTCGCCTCGCTCACGGTGGGAACCGGCACCCGCAAGTCGGGCTGCGGCCAGACCACGACGTTGTCGTAGCTCATGCCATAGCCGCAGCATTGCGCGCTTGCCGACTGGGCTGCGCCCAGCGCCAGCAAGAGCGCCGGCAGGATCGAACGGTACTTCATGGCCACCTCCTGGAAGTGTCAAAAGGTTGGCGCAGAATATACAAAATTCGACAACACTCCAAGCGAATCCAATCGTGTGCAAGTCACTCGATGAGACTTGCCTCGATGAATGCGGCTAGCTTTGCCTTGTACTGGGCGGGATCGTACGCGTACAAGTCCTGGTGCGCGGCGCCCTCCAGCAACCACAGCGTCTTGCTGCCGGGGACCGCCGCGAACAGGCGGCGCGTTTCTTCCGGCGGGGTTTGCAAGTCCCGGCTGCCGCCGGCCACCAGCACCGGCACGCGCAGCTTGCGCACCGCATCGAGCGGGCGCAATTCCGCGCTGCCGACGCCAGCGCGCAACGGGAGCTGCAGGTAAAGCAAAGGCGCGGCAAGGCGCCCTGCCGCGCCGAAACGCATGCCGAGGCGATTGGCGACGGCGTCCTCGATGGTCGGGTAGACCGATTCGAGCACGAAGGCATCGGCCGCCACCGGGCCGTCGCCCAGCAGCGCTGCGGCGCCGCCCAGCGACTGGCCGATCACCAGCACCTTGGCGCAGCCCTGGCCGCGCAGGTAGTCGACGCCGTTGCGCGCATCCTGCGCCTCGCGGTGGCCGAAGGTGATCATCTCGCCGCCCGTCTCGCCATGGCCTTGCAGGTCGATCGCCAGCGATGTCAGGCCCAGCTCGCGCAGCATCAGCGCGCGCGGCGCCATCACGCTGCGGTCGGCGCGCACGCCGTGCATCAGCAAGGCGCAGCGCGTGGCGCGCGGCACCCGCAGCAGCGAGCCGCGCGTGCGCTCGAACTGGATGATGGAGAATTGCTCGCCATCCACCCGCACGGGATGGTTGACCGGCTGCGAGAGCAGCGTGCCGGCTTGCCACAGCGCGGCCGCCGCCAGCAGGATGGCGCCGGCAACAACGAGCAGGCGCGCAGGGCGGGCGCGCATCCGCTTTATGCCACGGCGCGGCGTTCGACCAGCAGGCGCAGGCCGGCCGGCAGCACGCCGCGCAGGGCGGCGCCGATGGCCGCTTCGCGCCGCTGCCAGAACACGCCGGCGGCGATGATGGCGACGCCGATTGCCGTCAAGGCGAGCGGGAACAGCAGGCTGTCGCGGAATACTGTGTAGGACAGGTGGCCCAGGTAGCCCGCCAGTCCCAAGCCACCGAACACGGCGAACACGCGGCGCGAGAGCGCGGCCCCGATGCCGATCATCAGCACATTGATCAGGCAATACACCAGCTTACCGAACTCGCTGCCCGAGTCCATCGACGACAAGGCGCCCCAGAAAGTGATCACGCCCCAGATGTACAGCCAGAAGGCGTAGTCCTTGCTGCTACGGTTGCGCAAGTCGATCCACAGCGCGAGCAGTGTCATGGCCATGCCGAACAGCGCCGAAATGATCTTGCCTTCGTGCGAAAAGAAGCCATAGGCGCCCAGCAGCATGGTGCTCACGTCCATGCTCATGTACCACAGCGTCACCGCCACCGGCATCACCGTGAACGGCATGCGGTAGCGCCACAGCACCACGGCGCCGGCGGCCAGGGTGGCCAGCTCCATCAGGACCCAGCGCCAGTCGATGTAGTAGTGGTAGTCGCGGTAAGCGCCGCCCGGGCCGTCCGCGGACCACAGTCCCAGCACATGCTGCAGGCCGTACACCGCCAGCGGCACCAGCACCACGGCAAACGCCGCCAGCACGCCGGCCGGCAGTTGCAGGCCGCGCGCGCGCAGCCACTCCACCGCGCCGAGGGCCGCCGCGATATAGCAGCTTGAAATGAACAGCAGGCCGGCGCCGCCGAAGGTTTCCCAGCCCAGGGTCATGAACAGCGACATGGCGCCGATGGCAATCAGGCCGCCCAGGTAGTACAGGATGTGCGCCGGCTTGAAGCCCGGCGTATGCTGCTCGCGCTCCAGCAGGAACTGCCACAAGCGCCCTGCCTGGTCCGCATCCAGCAAACCCTTGCTTGCCGCCTCGTCCAACATTGCGCGTGTCAGCTTCATGCTTACAATCCTTTAAAGAATTCCACCACTTCCGCCGCTTCGCGCGTGCGTTTGAACGGCGGCAGGCTTTGCCAGATGCGGCGGCCGTAGGGTTTGGAGATAACGCGCGGGTCGCACAGCATCAGCACCCCACGGTCTCCCTCATCTCGAATCAGGCGCCCGGCGCCCTGTTTCAGGTTGATGATGGCTTCCGGCAAGGTATGCCCCATAAAACCGTTCAAGCCTTTGCGTTCCATCACATCGATGCGGGCCGCCAGCACCGGATCGTCCGGCGGTGCGAACGGCAGCTTGTCGATGATCACCAGCGATAGCGCGTCGCCGCGCACGTCCACGCCTTCCCAGAAGCTCTGCGAGCCAATCAGTACGCCATTGCCGGCCTTGCGGAACTGGTCCAGCAGCTCGGTGCGGCCACGGTCGCCCTGCACGAAGAGCGGGAATTTCAGGCCGCGCTTGTCGAATTCGTCGCGCAGGCGGTCGGCGGCGCGCTTGACGGCGCGCAGCGTGGTGCATAGCAGGAAGGTGCGGCCGCCGGCGGCTTCGATGATCGGCAGCGCGGCATCCAGCACGGCGTCGGTGTAACCCATGGAATTCGGATCCGGCAGGCCTTGCGGCACATACAGGATGCCCTGCTGTTCGTAGTTGAACGGGCTTGGCCAGTTGCGCGCGACTTCGTTCTCCAGCCCCATTTGCTCGGCAAAGTGGGTGAAGTCGTTTTTCACCGCCAAGGTGGCGGAGGTGAAGATCCAGCTGCGCGGCACGCCCTCGCGCTGGCCGTTGAAGATGGGCGCGATCGACAGCGGCGTCTTGTGCAGCTGCAGCGAGCTTTGGAACGCCTCCACCCAGTACACGGCCTCCTCGCCCGGCGCGACCTTGGCTTTCGGGTCGAACTTCCACGCTTCCAGCTTGGCCGACAGCTCGTTGCCGCGCACGCGGCATTGCTCGATGGTTTCGGCGCGCTCGGCGTTTTTCTCCAGCACGGCGAGCATGTCGATCAGCTCGTCCTTCAGGGTCTGCAGCGCCGGGAAGAAATCGCTCGAGGGCGCGATCTGCGGCAGCGACATGCGCACGATGTCCTGGGTGAAGGTCAGGCGCAGGTCGCGCGCGGCCTTCTCCACCGGGGTCACCACCTTGGCCCACTCGGCCCCGTCGCGCGCATGGGCCAGGCCTTCGGCCAGCACGTCGCGGCACAGTTCCAGGATGTGCGAGGTGGAGACGGTATCGCCGAAGAACAGGGTGGCGGTGTCGGGCAGCTGGTGCGCCTCGTCGAAGATCACGGTGTTGGCGGCGGGCAGCAGCTCGGCCACGCCGGTATCCTTCAGCGCCACGTCGGCGAAGAACAGGTGGTGGTTGACCACCACCACGTCCGCCTGCTGCGCCTCGCGGCGCGCCTTCATCACGAAGCAGTCCTGGTAATACTGGCACTCCTGCCCCATACAGTTCTCGCGGGTGGAGGTGACCAGGTTCCAGATCAGCGCGTTTTCCGGCACGCGCGCCAGTTCGGCCTTGTCGCCGGTGCTGGTCATCTTCAGGAAGCGCTGGATTTCGCGCAGGTTGCCGACGTCCTCGCGCGAGGTCATGCGGCCGTTCTGCAAGGTGCGTTCCAGGTGGTAGTGGCACAGGTAGTTCGAGCGCCCTTTCAGCAGCGCCACCGAGACCGGCGCCTGCAGCGCGGCGCGGATGGTCGGGATATCGCGCAGGAACAGCTGGTCCTGCAAGTTCTTGGTGCCGGTGGAAACGATGGTCTTGCCGCCCCATAGCAGGGCCGGCACCAGGTAGGCAAAGGTCTTGCCGGTGCCGGTGCCCGCCTCCGCGATCAGGGTTTGCTGCTTGGCGATGGCGTCGGCAATCGCCTTCGCCATTTCAGTCTGCGATTTACGCGGGCGAAAGCCGCCCACCGCCGGGCCCAGCGGGCCGCCGGGTCCGAACAGGCGTTCGATGTCGGCGTCGTGGGCACCCTCGGGGAAAACGGGCTCATTCGGCGCGCCGGGAACGGGCGACGGCTGTTGGGAATCAGTCAAGTTCGTAGTGGAATCAATGGCCCTGCTCAGGCCGGTACATCGGGCACCAATTGCATTTTCAGCAGAGTGATATAGTCTTTCAGCTGCAATTTGCGCTTCTTGAGGCGGCGCAACTGAAGTTGATCATGGTGACCATCCAGGGTCAGCATTTCGATCACAGCGTCCAGGTCGCGGTGCTCGACGTCGAGCTCTATAATGCGGCGCTGGATTTCTTCTTTGTTGATCATAAGGCGAAAGTCGTCTGCACGATTGCGTTGAGCGTTTACTTACAGTTTCGTTTGGACAACAATCTATACTTGCAACAAAACTGCATACAGGTGCATAGTTTAACTCAGGTGGACATTGGAAAGAAGCTGTCAAGACCCTATGAGCACGTATAAGATCGAGGCCGGAACCGCCCAGCATGTCGGCAGCCGGCCCCAACAGAACGACCGCGTAGCGCTGTTTACAGCGCCGAAAGCCCCCGGCTATGTACTGGCTGTGCTGGCCGACGGCCTGAGCGGCGGGGCTGCCGGCGCGGAACAAGTGCTGCACACGGCCAAACAATTGTTTGATGAATACCGCGCCTCGGAGTCGGTCAGCCTGGCCCGTGTCGAGGAATTCCTGCGCGAAATCGCGCACGATGTGCACCAGATCCTGGTGATGGACCCGCGCACCGGCGCCAGCGAACCGCAGGCTTCCATGGTCTTGATGCTGCTCACGCCCCAGCGCCAGGCGGCCTGGGCGGTCGTGGGCGACTCCAGATTGTATCGCTTTGACCACAAGGAATGCGTCGGCCGCAGCAGCGATGCCGAATATGTGGCCCACCTGATGGAACAGGAAAAGCTGCCGGAAGACGCGGCCCGCAAGCACCGCCAGGCCAAGCTCCTGAACAATGTGCTGGGGAATAAGCAGAAGGAGCCGTTTGTCGCCTTCGGCCTGCAGGAAAACCTGAAAGCCGGCGACGCTTTCCTGCTCTGCTCGGACGGGCTGTGGTCGTATTTTGCGGACGTGGAACTGGCCACCGTCATCGCCAAGAAGTCGCCGCGCGAGGCGGCCGAACTCCTGATCAACAAGGCCCGCGAGCGGGCCCAGGGCAAGGGCGACAACTGCTCGATGGCCATCCTGAAACTGGTGGCCCCGCCCAAGGAAGAAGTGAATTACACCGTGCAGAAGCTGCGCAAGGCGATCTAATTCTTCTGCTGCGCCGCCTCGGCGCGGCGCTTCTTCTCTTCATTTTCAGCCAGTTTGGCCTTGATTTCGGCCTGCCGCTTTTCGGCGGCGGCCTTCTTGCGCTCAAACGCTTCCACCTTGGCGGCGCGCTGCGGCGCCTCCTGCGCAGCCTTGGCGGCGCGGGCGCGCTCGCGCGCGTCGTGCTCGGCCTGACGCTGCTCCAGCGATACGGCAGCCGGCTTGGGCCCCGGCTTGCTGTCCGGGTCCGGCTTGGCCGGCTTGGGCTGGGCCGCATTGTCAGCCGCTTCCGCCGCGTCCTTCTGGGCGCGGTCTTCCAGCTCGCGGTCGCGCAGCTCCACCGCCAGGCGGCGCTTGTACTGGCTCGCTTCCACTTCCACCGAACGCAGCTCCGCCAGGCGCAGGCGGCGCTGCTCCTTGGCCTTGTCCAGGCAGGCGTTGACGAAGAACTTTTCGCCGCAGCGTTGTTCGCTGGCGGCGTACTCCGCCTCCACCGCCTCGCGGTCCTGCTTCACCTGCAGCAGGCGCGCGTCGGCCTGCTCGAGCGAGTGGGTTTGCGGGATGCGCGGGGCGCCAATCGTCGCCGGACGGCCGATGTCCTGCGCCATGGCAGCCGCAGGCAGCATCCAAGCCAGCCAGATCCAGTTCTTCAATTTCTTCTCCTATTTCAGGACAGCTTGTCGGCGGCGCCGCGCTGTTCCTTCTCCATATACTCGCGCGATTGCATCTCGACGATGCGCGACACGGTACGGTGGAATTCATTGGCCAGTGCGCCGGTCGTGTACAGCTCTTCCGGCTCCACTTCGGCCGACATGATCAGCTTGACCTTCTGGTCGTAGAACACGTCGATCAGCCAGGTGAAGCGGCGCGCTTCGGACGACTGGCCGGCCGACATCATCGGAATACCGGACAATATCACGGTATGGAAGCGGCTGGCGATTTCCAGGTAGTCGTTCTGCGAGCGCGGGCCGCCGCACAGCGTGGCGAAGTCGAACCAGACGATGGTGCCGGCGCGGCGCAGGGCTTTCAGCTCGCGCCCTTCGACGTGGATGCGCGGGTCTTCATCGGCCGTCTCGGCGATGCGGACAAAGGCTTCGCGCAGCTGGTGGTCGGTCTGGGCGTTGAGCGGCGTGTAGTAGGCCTCCACCTGCTCCAGCGCGCGGCCGCGGTAGTCGACGCCGGCGTCCACGTTCAGCACGTCCATCCTCTCCTTCAGCAGGGCGATGGTGGGCAGGATGCGGTCGCGGTGCAGGCCGTCCGGGTACAGGGTGGACGGCTCGTAGTTCGAGGTCATGATGAAGGACACGCCGTTGTCGTACAGCGCTTTCATCAGGTTGTACAGGATCATGGCGTCGGCCACGTCCGATACGTGGAATTCATCGAAGCAGATCAGGCGATACTTCTTGGCGATGCGTTTGGCGACTTCGTCCAGCGGATCTTCCATGCCGCGCAGTTCGTCCAGCTGCATGTGCACGTCGCGCATGAATTCGTGGAAGTGCAGGCGCGTTTTGCGCACCAGCGGGATCACCGAATAGAAGGAATCCATCAGGAAGGATTTGCCGCGCCCTACCCCGCCCCACATGTACACGCCGCGCGGGGGTGTTGGACGGTTGATCAGGCGTTTGAAGCTGTTCGAGCGCTGGGATTTGTACTGCACCCATTCGTCGTAGCACTGCTGCAGGCGGTCGACGGCGCGCTGTTGGGCGGCGTCGGCTTTGAAGTCGCGCTGCGAGAGCGCGTGCTGGTAAAACTCTTGGACGTTCATTTATTAAAACCGGTAAACCGGTGTCTGACCCACAGGGTCAGACACCTATGACGCGACGGTCGCGGGCCCCAGTGCCTGACCCTGCGGGTCAGGCACTGGTTTACCGGTTTAGAAATTCAGCGTACGCTTATCAACAGCCAGCGCTGCTTCCTTGGTCGCTTCCGACAGCGACGGGTGCGCGTGGCAGATGCGCGCGATGTCTTCGGCCGAGGCCTTGAACTCCATCGCCACAACCGCCTCGGAAATCAGCTCGGAAGCCATCGGGCCGACAATGTGCACGCCCAGGATCTCGTCGGTGGTCGCATCGGCCAGGAACTTCACCATGCCGCTGGTATCGCCCAGCGCGCGCGCGCGGCCGTTGGCCAGGAACGGGAAGGTGCCGGCTTTGTAAGCGATGCCTTCCGCCTTCAGCTGCTGCTCGTTCTTGCCCACGAAAGCGATTTCCGGATGGGTGTAAATGACCCAAGGGATGGTGTTGAAGTTGGTGTGGCCATGCTGGCCGGCGATACGCTCGGCCACGGCAACGCCCTCTTCCTCCGCCTTGTGCGCCAGCATCGGGCCGCGTACCACGTCGCCGATCGCCCATACGTTCGGCAGGTTGGTCTTGCAGTCTTCGTCCACGGTGACCAGGCCGCGCTCGTCGACCGCCAGGCCCACTTTGTCGGCGCCCAGGCCGATGGTGTTGGCGGTACGGCCGATCGACACGATCAGCTTGTCGAACACGGACTTGTGCGCTTCGCCCTTGGCGTCGGTGTATTCAACGGTGACGTTGTCCTTGCCCGCTTCGACCTTGGAGATCTTGCAGCCCAGGTTGATCGACAGGCCTTGCTTGACCAGCAGCTTGTGCGCCTCTTTGGCGATCTGCTCGTCGACTGCGCCCAGGAAGGTCGGCAGACCTTCCAGCACGGTCACTTCCGAACCCAGGCGGCGCCATACGGAGCCCAGTTCCAGGCCGATCACGCCGGCGCCGATCACGCCCAGCTTGGCTGGCACGGTTTCGATGTTCAGGGCGCCGGTGTTCGACAGGATCAGTTTCTCGTCGAATGGCGCGCCTGGCAGTGCGCGTGGGTTGGAGCCGGTGGCGACGATGATCTGCTTGCCGGTGATGGTGTCGGTGGTCGGGCCCGAAATGGCGATCGGGTAGCCTTCCGCGCCAGCGGCGCCGGCGAATGCGCCGCGGCCGTGGAAGAAGGTGACCTTGTTCTTCTTGAACAGGAACAGGATGCCGTCGTTGTTCTGCTTCACAACGGTGTTCTTACGCTTCAGCATTTGCGCCACGTCGAAGGACAGGCCTTCCACGTTGATGCCGTGCTCTTTGAAGCCGTGCGAGGCGTGGTCGAAGTGCTCGGACGATTGCAGCAGCGCCTTGGATGGGATGCAGCCGACGTTGGTGCAGGTGCCGCCCGGGGCAGGCTTGCCGGCGTCGTTGCTCCATTCGTCGATACAGGCCACGGAGAAGCCCAGCTGTGCTGCGCGGATGGCGGCGATGTAGCCGCCAGGACCGGCGCCGATAACTACTACGTCAAATTGTTTGTTGCTCATGTTTTAGATCCCAGTCATTTCGTCTTCAGGGACGAATATCCACAAGAGAAGGTAAATCAGCAGGCCGAAGCCGAAGGTGGCGGTGAACAATGCGAAGACCAGGCGCCAGATCCAGGATTCGACGCCGGTGCGGGCGCCGATGCCGCCGCACACGCCGCCCAGCCAGCGGTCATTGCGCGCGCGGCGCAGGCTGCTGAACTCGGTGGCGAAATCGCCGGACGGCTGCCCTTGCAACAGCTTTTCCTTGGCGCGGGCGAATTCTTCATCGCTCAGGGCGCCGGCCTGGTGCAGCTCGTGCAGGCGCTTCAGTTCTTCGGAGACGCTCATTTAACCTCTCTTCATTAACGCGAAAAGCCGCCCTTGCGGGCGGCCAGTGGCCAATTACAGGTCCAGCAGCAGGCGCGCCGGATCTTCCAGCGCTTCCTTCATCGCCACCAGGCCCAGGACTGCTTCGCGGCCGTCGATGATGCGGTGGTCGTAGGACATCGCCAGGTAGTTCATCGGGCGAATCACGATCTGGCCGTCAACCACAACAGCGCGGTCCTTGGTCGCGTGCACGCCCAGGATGGCCGATTGTGGCGGGTTGATGATCGGGGTCGACAGCATGGAGCCGAAGGTGCCGCCGTTCGAGATGGAGAAGGTGCCGCCGGTCAGGTCTTCCAGGGTCAGCTTGCCTTCCTTGGCTTTCGCGCCGAATTCACCGATCTTCTTCTCGATTTCAGCGATGGTCATCTGGTCCGCGTTGCGCAGGATTGGCACCACCAGGCCGCGTGGGGAACCCACGGCGATGCCGATGTCGAAGTAGCCGTGGTAGACGATGTCGTTGCCGTCGACCGAAGCGTTCAGGATCGGGTACTTCTTCAGCGCGTGCACAGCGGCTTTGACGAAGAAGGACATGAAGCCCAGCTTGACGCCGTGCTCTTTCTCGAACTTGTCCTTGTACTTGTTGCGCAGGTCCATGACCGGCTTCATGTCCACTTCGTTGAAGGTGGTCAGGATGGCGTTGGTGGACTGGGATTCCAGCAGGCGCTCGGCGATACGTGCGCGCAGGCGGCTCATTGGCACGCGCTCTTCCGGACGGTCGCCCAGGTTGGCGGCCGATGGCGCAGCCACTTTCGGCAGTGCTGGCTTGGCAGCAGCAGGCGCCAGCGGTGCTGGAGCAGCTGGTTTCGGTGCGGCGACCGCTGCCAGGGCGTCGCCCTTGGTCACGCGGCCGTCTTTACCGGAACCGGCCACGTCGGAAGCGGCGATGCCGGCTTCGGACAGGATCTTGGCAGCAGCAGGCATTGCCACGCCGGACTTGTCGGCGGCGGCAGCAGCGGCTGGAGCGGCAGCAGCTGGCGCAGCGGCAGCAGCAGGAGCCGAAGGCGCGGCACCGGCGGCAGCGTCGGTATCGATAATGGCGATCACTTCGCCGGCAACCACGGTCGCGCCGTTCTCTTTGATGATTTGCACAATAACGCCAGCGCCTGGAGCCGGCAGTTCCAGCACGACCTTGTCGGTCTCGACGTCGATCAGGTTCTCGTCGCGCGCGACAGCTTCGCCGACTTTCTTGTGCCAGGTCAGCAGGGTCGCTTCAGCGACGGATTCGGACAGTTGGGGAACTTTAACTTCGATTTGTGCCATTTTGGTTTTTACTCCGTATCTTGTGTTTTTGTATGCCGCCTGCTCGTGGCAGGCGGCTCACCCGCTAAAAAGCGCTTACTTGGTCAGAATGAAGCCCTTCAGCTTCGAGAACGCGGTTTCCAGCAGGTCTTTCTGCTGCGCGTAGTGCTTGTCGTAGTAACCCACGGCAGGCGATGCGGAAGCAGGACGGCCGGCGTATGCCAGCTTCTGGCCCGATTCCATGGCCTCGAAGATGTTGTGCTGGATCTGGAACCAAGGGCCCTGGTTCTGCGGCTCGTCCTGGGTCCACACCACTTCGGCCAGGTTCGGGAACTTCTTCAGTTCAGCAGCGAAGGCCTTGTGCGGGAACGGATACAGCTGCTCGACACGGATGATGGCAGTGTCGGTCACGCCGCGCGTCTTGCGGGTGTTGGCGATGTCGTAGTACACCTTGCCCGAGCAGACGATCACGCGCTTGACCTTCTTGGCGTCGATGGACTCGTCCACTTCGCCGATCACGGTCTGGAACGCACCCTTGGCCAGTTGCTCCAGCGGGGAACCTGCATCCTTGTTACGCAGCAGCGACTTAGGAGTCAGGATCACCAGCGGCTTACGGAACTGGCGCACCATCTGGCGGCGCAGCACGTGGAAGATCTGGGCTGCGGTGGTCGGCTGCACCACTTGCATATTGTTGTCAGCGCACAGCTGCAGGAAACGCTCTGGGCGGCACGACGAGTGCTCTGGGCCCTGGCCTTCGTAGCCGTGCGGCAGCATCATGACCAGGCCGGAAGCACGGCCCCACTTCACTTCGCCGGAGCTGATGAACTGGTCGATCACCACCTGGGCGCCGTTGACGAAGTCGCCGAACTGCGCTTCCCAGATGGTCAGGGTGTTCGGTTCAGCGGTCGAGTAGCCGTACTCGAAGGCCAGCACGGCCTCTTCGGACAGCACGGAGTCGATCACGGTGAACGGCGCCTGGCCTTCGGAGATGTTCTGCAGCGGCACGTAGGAGCCGGCGTCCCAACGTTCACGGTTCTGGTCGTGCAGCACAGCGTGACGGTGCACAAAGGTGCCGCGGCCGGCGTCCTGGCCGGTCAGGCGCACGGCGTAGCCGGAGGACACCAGGGACGCGAAGGCCAGGTGTTCACCCATGCCCCAGTCCAGGTTCATTTCGCCCTTGCCCATATTGGCGCGGTCGCCCAGCACTTTTTCCACCAGCGAGTGCACTTTGAAGTCGGCTGGCACGGTGGTGATGGCGGCGGCCAGGCGTTTCAGTTCGGTCATCGGCACGGCGGTATCGGCCGCGTCGGTCCACTTGCGGTTCAGGAACGGCAGCCAGTCAACGGCGAACTTGTTCTTGAAGTTGGAGATGACCGGATCGATGGTGTGCTTGCCCTGGTCCATCGCAGCGCGGTACTCGGCCACCATGGCGTCGCCGCCGTCGGCCGGAATCACGCCTTGCGCAATCAGCTTGTCCGCATACATCTTGCGGGTGCCTGGGTGCTTGGCGATCTTCTTGTACATCAGCGGCTGGGTCAGCGCCGGGGTGTCCTGCTCGTTGTGGCCCAGTTTGCGGTAGCAAATGATGTCGACAACGATGTCTTTCTTGAACTGCTGGCGGTAATCCATCGCGATCTGGGAAGCCAGAACCACGGCTTCAGGATCGTCGGCGTTCACGTGCAGAACCGGCGCCTCGATCATCTTCACGACGTCGGAGCAGTAAATGGTGGAACGTGCATCGCGCGGATCGGAGGTGGTGAAACCGATCTGGTTATTGATCACGATGTGCACAGTGCCGCCGGTGCCGTAGCCACGGGTCTGCGCCAGGTTCAGGGTTTCCATCACAACGCCCTGGCCGGCGAATGCCGCGTCGCCGTGCACCAGGATCGGCAGCACTTGCGCGCCTTGCGCGTCGCCGCGACGGTCCATACGCGCCTTCACCGAACCTTCAACCACAGGGTTGACGATTTCCAGGTGGGACGGGTTGAACGCCAGCGACAGGTGGACCGGGCCGCCTGCGGTGGAGATGTCGGACGAGAAGCCCTGGTGGTATTTCACGTCGCCGGCTGGCAGGTCGTCGGCGTGCTTGCCTTCGAATTCTTCGAACAGGTCCTTAGGCGCTTTGCCCAGGGTGTTCACCAGCACGTTCAGGCGGCCGCGGTGGGCCATACCGATAACGATTTCCTGCACGCCTTTTTCGCCGGCGCGCTGGATGATTTCATCGATCGAAGCGATGAAGGTCTCGCCGCCTTCCAGCGAGAAGCGCTTCTGGCCGACGTACTTGGTATGCAGGTAGCGTTCCAGGCCTTCAGCGGCGGTCAGGCGCTCCAGGATGTGCTTTTTCTTTTCGGCGGTAAAGCTCGGGGTCGAACGGATCGACTCCAGGCGCTCCTGCAGCCAGCGCTTTTCGGCCGGGTCGGAGATGTACATGTACTCCGCGCCGATGGAGCGGGTGTAGGTGTCCTTCAGCAGGTTGGTCAGGTCGCGCAGGGTCGCGGTCTCTGGACCGAAATAGGTGTTGCTGATGTTGAAGACGGTGTCCTGGTCGGCATCGGTGAAGCCGTAGAAGGACGGTTCCAGTTCAGGAATGTTCGGACGTTCCTGGCGCTGCAGCGGATCCAGGTTAGCCCAGCGAGAGCCCAAATAACGGTAGGCTGCGATCAGCTGGGTAGCGGCCACGCGCTTGCGGCCCATTTCCGCGTCGGACGAAGCGACGATGGTGCGGATCGGACCCGATTTCGCGCGTTCGGCGAAGGAGGCGATGACGGACGAGTGGATGACGTCTGGTTTAGCGCTGCCGTCGACTGCAGGCACGTTCTGCATGGCGTCGAAATACTGGCGCCAGTTGTCTGGCACGGAGCCAGGATTTTCGAGGTACGCTTCGTACAGTTCTTCTACGTACGGCGCATTCCCACCAAAGAGGTAGGACGTGGACGTCTTTTGTTGCATCATTTCTTTGCTCACCTTTCTTCGCGCTTCGCGAGGAATTAGCGGGTTTAATCAACCTTCCGCGACACGGCCTGACCGGTTAGCGGATTGCACATCAAGTTGTGGGGAAGGGCTTTATTGTTTCCAGCATTTCCAAAAACGGTCGCTTAGGATAGCACGTGTCATTGAACTGCAACAACTAAAACTCCGCTCCGCGCCTTGTAAACCAGTCCGCCAGATAGTCCAGCAAAGCCCGCAACGACGGGGGCATATGCTGGCGCGATGTATAAATGGCATGCATGCCGAGCGCCTGTACTTGCCATTCCGGCAAGACCTCCACCAGTTGCCCCGCCGCGACCAGCGGCTGCACCACAAAGCGCGGCTGCAGCGCAATGCCCGCGCCCTGCACCGCCGCCGCCAGCAGCGCCATCGACTCGTTCGAGGTCAGATTGCCGCCCACCGGCACCGCCACTCCCCCCTCCGGCGCGCGCGCCAGCTCCCACACACTCTTGCCGAAATAGCTATAGGCCAGGCAATTATGCCGTGCCAGGTCCTGCGGCGCAGCGGGCAGCCCATGCGCAGCCAGGTACGCCGGCGCCGCGCACAGCATCGAGCGGCACTCGCCCAGCTTGCGCGCAATCTGGTTCGGCTCCAGCGCATTGGTAATACGGATCGCCAGGTCGATGCGCTGCTCGACCAGGTTGACCGCCCGGTTATCGACCTGTAAATCGAGCGTTACTCGCGGATAGCGGCGCAGGAAGCCCGCCAGCGCCTCCGCCAGCGCCGTCTGCGCCAGGAACTGCGCGCACGCCACCCGCAGCAAGCCGCGCGGCTCGCCCGCCCCCGCATCCCCCGCCGCCGGAATGGCCCCTGCCAGTGCCAGCAGCTCACGGCAACGCGCCAAGGTCACCTCCCCGGCCGCTGTCAGCCCCAGGCGGCGCGTGGTCCGGTGCAGCAAACGCGCCCCCGCCCACTCCTCCATCTCCGCCAGGTAGCGCGTCACCATCGCACGCGACATATCCAACGCCTCCGCCGCGCCCGCCAGGCTGCCGCGTTCCGCGATGGTGACAAAGACATTGGCCGAAGTAATCCTATCCATATGAACGAGTTAAGCAATAAACCGTTTCAATATACCCTATTTTTCGATCATGTCAGACGCCCTACACTGGCAAGCATCAACCAACACAAAGGAACCGCACCATGATCAAGCTTACCGCCGTAGCCCTCGCCGCCCTGGGCGCAACCGCCAGCGCCAACGCAGCCGCCCCGCTCACGCTGGAAGTCTTCAATCCAGGCGAAGCCGCCATCTTCCCGGTCGCCTCCGTACTGGTGAAAGGCGAGAAAGACGCCGTGCTGGTGGACGCCCAGTTCTCCCGCGCCGAAGCGGAAAAGCTCGCCGCCCAGATCAAAGCCAGCGGCAAGCGCCTGACCACCATCTATATCAGCCACGGCGACCCCGACTTCTACTTCGGCCTGGACGTACTGAAAGCCGCCTTCCCGCAAGCCCGCATCGTGGCCCGCAGCAGCACCATCGCCGCCATGGAAAAGAAAGGCAAAGCCAAGGTCGCCTACTGGGGCCCCATCCTCGGCGCCAACGCCCCGAGCGGCGTGGTGATGCCCGAGCTGCTGCAAGGTGATATCGAACTGGAAGGTCAGAAGCTGCAGATCCAGGGCCAAGGCGACCGCACCTATGTCTGGATCCCCTCGATCAAAGCCGTAGTGGGCGGCGTGGTCCTGTTCAAAGGCCTGCACGTCTGGATCGCCGACACCCAAACGCCCGAATCGCGCGCCCAATGGCTGTCCGTACTGGACGACATCGCCAAGCTGAAGCCGACCACCGTCGTCCCCGGCCACTTCGCCCCCGGCATCAGCTACACGCCGGACGCCATCAGCTACACCGCCGACTACGTGCGCCGCTTCGAAGCCGCCACCCCGGCCGCCGCCGACAGCGCCGCCCTGATTGCCGCCATGAAGTCCGCCTACCCGAGCGCCGGCCTGGAAAGCGCACTGCAACTGAGCGCCAAGGTCGCCAAAGGCGAAATGAAGTGGTAACACACCCGAGCCCGTGTCAACCTTGGGGTCAGACCCTTTGGTTGACACGGGCTCGGCACTAGTAGTACTGCCGGTCCGCCGCCCTCGCCGAGATATCCAGCATTTCCTTCGAGTGGCCGTAGAGCATGAGCTGCCCGGCTTTGTTACGTGTGAAGAGCAAGACCGGCCATGTGCCGCGTATGCCTGAATTCAGTTTCGGAAGCTCTAGCTTCTCAAAAGCCGAATAGGCCGCCGCCGATTGGAATTCGGCCATGCTCAAGGCGCTGATGTCATGCAGCGCCATGTACCAGATCTCGACCGTGTGGCCGTCCTGCTCATACTTTCCACCAAACCCAACCGGCTTTACCGATTCGTGCAGCATCATGCGCTTGGCGATGACGCCCGCGCTGGTAATGCGGGCATCGCCCGCATATAGCGATTTCACCAGATAGGACTTGAAAGAGATTCCTTTCTTGCCTGATTCGATCGAATTGGAGAACAAGCCTGGCGCCTGCTCGATCAATTCCTCCTTTTCGCTCGGCTTCGCCTTGCTGTACATCTCATCCCAATCAGCCTGAAAGCGCTTTTGCCAATCGGCGAACTCCTTCGCCGCAGGATCCGCTTGGAATCCTGCCTGGGTATAGATGGCGTGAGGAACACGAGGGGCATCTTGCCCTGCATGGGCCAAGCCCGTGACAAGCGCGCTGGTTAACGCAGCAAGCAAAAATCGTCGAAACTGCATAATCGTCCCTTTATATTAGAAGGAATAGCCCTGTATGTAGCGAAGGGTTGAGTACTTGCGATCCGCGCGGTGCTCGACTTCGTCGCAACATGTCCGCGCCCGTGAGCGCTGAGATGGCCATCAGGCCGAGCAGCACTGCCACGCTGGGCAGGTCCGCCAAAAGAACTCATTGCCACCTAACTTGCTCCCGACTTCGCGACGGTCGAAATCAACGATGCGCCACAGCTCGTCTTATGCCCCTCGAAGGCGACAGCAATGCCGTCAACCTTGATGGTCGGGTGTCCCTCCACAATCACGCAGACACTGTGCCCCGAAATCGGGCAAACGCACATGTCACCAACGCGCGCAACGGTGATGCCCAGTACCCTACTACGCGCGTTTGCGCTAATGACCTTCCCGCCATGACTGGTCGGATCGCCCAGGCGAATGACACCTTTCATCAGAAGGAATAGCCCTGCATGTAGCTATCCCACTTCTCGTCCTTGCGCATGCCCCACCATGGCAAGTAAGTGGTGCCTTCGCCGCGTGCGCGGAACCAGTCCTTATCCGGGTTATACAAACGCGGCTTCGCCGGAGGCGTCACCACAACGACCGTCGCGCGCTCGGGCTCCGTGGTGCCGGCCACCAGCACCGGCTGCCCTTTTTGGTGCGTCCAGGCGATTGCCAAAGCAATGTTGGTAAGCGCACTGCCGGCGCGCATGTCGCCAAGGAGCTTTGATGTATTGAAGGTCTGCTTCATGAAATCCAGTTCTGGGGCCGTAGTCGCCAATGCTTGACCTAACATACCGAGACGCTCGCCGCTCACATCATTCCCGTAGCCTGCATCGTGGATTACATAGCTGATCTTTGTTGGTTCAATCTTTGCCTGTTCGCTCGCCTTACGGATCGCCGTTTGCCAGGCTTGCGCAACACGACTTTGGCCGTCGCGCGCCTCAAACGTCTTGGCTTCCTGTACTGAGGGGCGGCTGATCCACGCCAACGGCTCACGCTCTGTGTTGAACGTCGGGCCTGCGAGGACAAGCAAGGTACTGTTCTCAGACATCTGCTCGTCCTTGGGGAAATCAGGACTATCCCAGCTATAGACCCAGACACTCTTATTTGGGTGCTTCTCCAAGTAATCCATAGCTTTCGCAAGCGAAGTGAAGCCGACGTTCGCCCCACCAACTGTAGTATTCACGTCGGCGGGGATGTTTGCCGTAGAAAGGTTCGGGACAGAGCGAAATACAAACTGAGCATCCAATTGATCAACAACCATTGCTGTGACTCGATCGGCACCCAACTGAGGAATATCCGGGACAGCGACCTCAACGTGAATGCCATGCAACTCCCGCCAGTACTGCACCTTTTCGGGCTGTACTGTATAGAAATACTTCGCCTCCGTTGCATAGCCGCGGCTGAGTGGCTTGAAGGTGTCACTTAAGTAGGCATCCAGAAAGCCAGCGGGCGTGTTCTTACCCAAATTCACAGCAATTGCAGCAATTGGCTGGACAGTAGAAAATTTCGCAGGCTTCTCTTTTACTTTCTCATCGTTCCTATTTGGCTTGACCAAACCCAAGGTCCAAAGAAGCTGCCATTCAGTCGGATAGTCTCTACGGACTAAAGGATTAAGCCACTGGACGCCTACGACCTGTACTCTAAACGGCTGGCTAGAAGCAACAGCTACTTCTGCAGTTCCGGACGCGACACTTGTTCTATTTGCGAGTTGACTACACCCAGTTGTTAACGCAAGACACGAAAGCGCCACCAACGCGGGAATTCCCAACAGACGGGTCATAAAGGCTCCGTTAGACATTTGATTGGTAATATTTGGATCGAGTTGCCGCAGCCAGAAGATTGTGGCGATAAATACCAGGATGGCGATGACGAGAGAGGTAAATAGACGTCTCTGCCAACTGATAACGCACAAGTTGAGAAGGTAGTTCATTTGCCGTTGCGCTCTCTTTCCCGTGGTTTTCCAGACGTACGCTCATCCAGAATTGCTGCCGGCATGCGCGCGTCACCATCTGAGTTGGCCCAGGTAGCGATATCTTGTTTCTTCATATAGCCAGTGGCGAAATACTCGCTGAGATACGCATGTGGATGCTCAGGGCCCAATGACCGAACGTATCTCCAATCTGCCTCAACTCTCAGGTCGCGCCAGTCGTCATCCGTCAGCCGGGCAACACCGATAGCTACATCATAGGCAGTCGCGCGTTCCGCATGCATGGGGTTGGTCACAATAGTCGAATGGTCGGTCGCCGGAATATCAATCCCAACTTTTAGGAACTCGCTAATCTGATCATTTCGCCACGCGGTGTATTCCTCTGTGGCTGGACCATTCTCTGTTTCGCCAGCAACAGAGCCAGACTTCTCGTCCACCCAGTCTTTGCGGCGAGCTTGCATCCGTAGCCTTGCACGATCTTCATATCGTTGCTGCTTCTCACTATCCTCATTGCCCAATGCCTTATCCTCTTGCCCGTCTTTCCCAACCTGATCCCGATGCTGGTCATACGGGTCCTCGATAGACTTCTCCGATTTCTTACTATCGCGACTATTCCCCATGGGGTCATACCCCTCATCAAATTTTTGTGACAACTTCCCAAATCGCCTTGCCTCAGGCAAAAAGGCAATAGGTAACTTTGGTGCGTCAATCGGTATTTCCCATCCCGCGCCATCGCTTGGCGGATCAGCGTTGATTGGCGAAGATGCCAAATAGAGACCAGGCTTCATGACGACCGCACTGACCACTGTGAGGGATTTTGTCAACAGATTTCCCGATGATTCGATACCTTGTTTGATGCTGTACTTTGCAACTGGTGAGGGAGGGTACCAGAAATCCTTCTTATGCTCTTCACCGAGCTTGCCGTCTTTCAGTTCCGATTTGCTCGCATTCCAGCGATCCGTCCAGTAGTTGTAAGTCGATGCCTTACCCTTGCCCGGTTCTTGCCCAGTCAAGTACTGGGATGCGAATACACGCTGGCTGAAAACATCGCCTGCGGGATCAATCTTCTTGATTTCCTCGTGACTTACTCCGCGCCAGCCGATACCTTGAATGGGAGTTGCAGAAATCACTTGATCATGGGGATTGCAGTACAAAGTCACCCGGCCATAGGTGCGATCGCCCTTATAGCCATAAAGCGCCCTATCTTCTGCCGCTTTAAAACTGTCGGATGTTGGCTGGCCGCCGGACATTGCCTTATCGACATCCGCATCCGATTGCGCACAAGATGCGCGCGCACGTAGCAACTCAAGATAGCTCTTCATCGTAGTAACGCGAGCGTGCCCAGTCACACGACCGTGACTGCCATTAGAACTACGCATTCCGCTCTGCGCATAATTCTCCATGAAATTCTTAGTCAAAAGGCTGAGCGGAGGATTGCACAAGATGTAATTGTCGGCCTGGATACCAAGCTTATCTGCGAGGAAGGCGCCGCCAACGCCAACAACATTGCCCTGGCTGTGACACACCACCGTAATAGGACAATCCGCTTGCTTTTCGCGAATCGACTTTATTAGCTTTGCCAGTCGCAGGGCAGCATGAACGTAGTATGTACGTGAAGGGCATTTATAGACATCCCGGCCGATGGCCGGGTTGAGATGCTGAGCGGTAATCCAGGCGAAGAGGCGATCATCAACCCCATCGTTCCAAAGGTCCGCCACGGCCGAACAACCGTTTGCGAAGGGCCCCCCGCCCCAATAATCGTGCTCATTGAGCCATACTCGTTTCCCCCACAATTTCACGTCATCCATGCTGCACTTGTAGCCCCAACGAAAGCGAATGACGGGCGAATAATTAGCGTCAGGCTTGATAAAGTTTTTACTACTTCGTTCGGCGTCTACAAACCCAGAGGAAGTTAACTCAGAAGTATATTGAGCGGGCGTCAACAAGCCTTCGTTTACGCTGACAAAGGGATTAACGCGCTCCTCAGCAATGGAACGTAACGGACGGCGTTTAAGCCGCGTATTTAGTCCATCGCAAAGCCCCTCTTCCGCAGCCTCATACCATTCGCCATCGGAGTTCACGCCGTGCACAAAAATAATCACACCAGGCAAGGGCAACTTGCTGGTGAATTTCGCTTCGCTCTTGTCAGGCAAGAGCATGCAATTGCCACCGCCCAGGACGCGGTCACAATCGAGATTACTTGGACTCGTATCAGACATATTCAGCTAGTTAAAAATTAGTTCTCTGCATCGAAGAAGCGCACCTTCATGCCCTCAAAGGCATCGTGGTCGATCTTGGCGGCGCGGCCTTCGGCATCTGTAACGCCTTTGAGAATGCTGCCGTCGCTGCGGGTGATCTCGTAGCGCATTCCAGGAATGCCCTTCTTGGTCAGTGGATTGATCAGCTGCGGCACGCGCCCCACGTCGCCTTTATCGAATTTGGGCAGCTCGGCGCTTTCCGTGGCGGGGCTGGTCCAGTGGTGCGTGGCCGCGTGGATCGTGGCGGCATCGTTGCAGCCCATGGTGATCTTGCCGCCGCCCAGTTTGATGAACGTGCCGTCGCTGGTCACCAGCATGATTTCCTCGCTGGCGATCACCTGCACCTTGCCGCCGCTGGCACTGAGCTTGATATTCTTGGCGGCATCCACCTGCACATCGTTGTGCTGCGCCTGCGCCAGCCACTTGCCCTGATGCGCAATCAGCTTGAAGTCTTCCGACTGGGAGAACATGGAGATGCCCTTGCCAGCGTTGACCACTGTGCGTTCGCCGCTGGCCAGCTGCATGTTCTTGAGCGCGACCTGGTCGATGTTCTCGCCGGCATGGGTAACCGCCGCCTTGGGCGTGTTGAACACGAGACCAGCCGGGGCGGTTAATGCAATCACTGGCTGGCGGCCGCCGGCGCCGCCCGGTTCGGTATTGCTGCCCTGCTCCCATTGCTGCAGGTCGGTGTGCAGTTTGGCTTGCGGCTCATTGTCGGCTGCTTGCCCCTGGTGTTCGGCGGAGTATTTGCCGAGTGCTTTGAACAGGCCGAGGCACTCTTCCATCATGGATAAGGTCTCGCTGCGGTCCAACTGCTTGCCGTTGGCGTTCAAGCGCTCGAAGGCGGTGACCAGCATGCCTTTGGCGGCGCGCAGTGCGCCCGCTGCATCGGTGGCCAGCTCGAAGCCTTCGCCGCGCGGGCTGGACTTGCCTTCGCTGCGCGGCGTACCGAGCCAGCCCTGGTTCAGCTGGGTGGCTGCGTGCTCTGACAGGATCTGCGTGCTGATTTGCGCATTGGTATCGTCAAAGCGCAGCTGGTTGTGACGCTGGGCTTTCAGCTCTTTCGTGCGCATGCCGTACAGGGCGGCGTTGGCGGGCAGGCTGCCAAAGCCGTTGAAGCGCGGCGTGTCGTGGGTGCCGTCATACAGGCCGCCCAAGGCAATCGGTTTGTCGGGATGGCCCTGGATAAAGCCGACCAGGATTTCGCTGCCTACCCTTGGCCAGAACGCAGTGCCGAATCCCGCATCGGCCCACGGCTGCAATACGCGGATGCGCGCCGAGTCGCGCGGCGTGCCGCTGGCGCCTGCGCCTTTCGCGTGTTCTTCCGGGCGGGCGAACAGGAAGCGTACGGCGATGCGGCCCATTTCATCGACGTCGATCTCACTGCCTTCGGCGCCGACGACGATGGCGCTCAGCATGCCCACCTGCGGCACGCTGGCCGGGTCGTAATGCGGCACGACCGGAATCGAGCGCCGTACGCAATCGAACTGGTTGTAGTACACCGGCGCTTCGTTCGACTGGTGCCCGTCGGCGCCGCGCATCGCTTGCGGCCAGCCGCGGAACAGGGAGCGGGCCAGCTTGGCATCCAGCCGCATGCCGTTGCGGGCGTACAGCTCCAGGCGGGTCAGGATGAAGGCGCGTTCGGATTCAGGGTGGCTGTCGATTTCCGCGTGCTGGCTCAGGTTGAACACTGTGCCGCTGCGGAATTGGCGCACCACGCTTTCGCCGCTGAAGCCTTTGGAAAGGTATTCGTGCGCCAGCATGCGGCTGCGCGCCTGCTGCTCGTAATGTCCGGAACCCGCGCCAAAGCGCGCGGCGTCGTACTGGTAGTCAGTCAGTGTTTCGGACAGGCGGCTGCCGGCATCGCCCTGCTCCAGCATATCCGGGGCCTGGGCCTCGGTGGTGTTGACGCTCTTGTAATCGAAACTGCTGCGCCGTGCCTCACCCGGCGCCTGTTCGCGCCAGGCTTGCCAGGCCACGACTGTATCGCGCTGCTCGGTGGCGTCGGCGCGGTGGAAGCGTACCGTGCCGGCCGGATTGTCGGGATAGGCTTCCGTGCTATCGATCAGGCACAGGCGGTGCAGCGGCCGGCCATCGTCCAGCTTGTGGTCGAAGTGCCAGGCTATGCCTTCCTGGCGCCATAGCCTGGTCAGGAAGTCGGCGTCGCTCTCCCCGGCCTGCAAAGTAAAAGAGCGCGGCGGGTAGGATTTGCTGGCGCCCGACAGCGAGAACTGGAAGGCCGCACCCAGCACCTGGTTTTGCTGGATATGCTCCGACAGGATCTGGTTGCTGATATCGAGCACCGATGCGTCGCGGAACACGCGCCATGTGCTACGTTGCGCCAGCAGACTGAGGGCATCGCGCAGCACCAATTCGTAAACAGTTAAGGCGCCGTCGGACAGCACGCATTCGGCGCGGCTGACAATGCCGCAAACCGGCCGCGCTTCACCGCTATCGTCACCAATGGCAAATGCCAGCGGCAGGCCCTGCAGCTTTTTCAATGGCAACTGATCGTCATTGCTCAGGCATTGCAGGCGATATTGAAAGCCGCCGCAAACCGCTTCCTGCCCGGCCACCTGGAGTGGAACCAGCCGCTTGACCGCGTCCGGCGCGGAAGCTGGGGTGTGAAGTTGGAGGATGCGTCGGTTCTGGATGAGCCCAGAAATAAGCCCAGCAAGTTGGTCGCTAGCCATTTAATTGTCACTCGGCAACAGTTGCAAAATCGGCATTCTAGCGAAAAATGCTTTTCCTTGTCGTTCGATTAATTTCAATCGAATCGGCGCTTAGTAAACGTTCGCTCACCCCTGTGTGCCGGTGTAGACTTTTCTGTCTAGATCATTTATTCTAGGTCCATCGATGTTTATCCCGGATTGACTATGAGCCTGCCAAAACCGACACCCAGCGAACTGGAGATGCTGCGCCTGCTGTTTGCACTGGGCCCGGCGACGGCGCGCCAAGTGCATGAGGCCGCTCTCGAGTCCCGCCCGGACATGCAGTACGCCACCGTGCTGCGCTTGCTCCAGGTCATGCACACCAAGGGGCTGCTGCAGCGGGATGAGAGCCAACGCGCCCACGTCTACTCCCCTGCCGAGCAGCAGGACTCGATCCAGACGTCCCTGCTGAAGGACCTGATTCATAAGGCATTTGCCGGTTCCGGCAAGGCCTTGGTACTCGCTGCCTTGAAGGGCGGCACCGTCAGCGCCAAAGAGCGCGCCGAAATCCGCGCCCTGCTGGACGAAGAGAAATAATTCCTGATGCACACTCTTGAACAACTGCGCGCCGGAGAACTGGCCGGCGTGACGCGGCTGCAAATCCGCGCCGGCCTCACCGAATTTCCCGACGAGATCTTCGACTTGGCCGATTCGCTGGAAATCCTCGACCTGTCCGGCAACGCCCTTACCCGCCTGCCGGACAACTTGCCGCTCCTGAAACACCTGCGCATTATCTTTTGCTCCGACAACCAGTTCACCAAACTGCCGGAAGTGCTGGGCAGTTGCAGCAACCTGACCATGATCGGCTTCCGGGCGAACCAAATCACGTCCGTCCCAGCCTCCGCCCTACCCTCCGGCCTGCGCTGGCTGGTATTAACCGACAACCGCCTCGAGCAATTACCTGACGAGTTGGGCCAATGCGCTGACCTGCAAAAGTTAATGCTGTCGGGGAATCGCTTGCGGACTTTGCCGCCGACCTTGGCGAAGTGTGAAAAACTGGAATTACTGCGCATTGCTGCGAATAACCTTTCCGAATTGCCACAATGGCTGCTGGCAATGCCGCGACTCTCGTGGTTAGCATTTGCCGGGAATCCATTCAGCGCGACACACACCGCCGCGCCACCGCCTGTCACGAATATCCCCTGGCGTGAGTTAACGCTACAGGAGAAATTAGGCGAAGGAGCGTCCGGCATTATTCACCGCGCCAAATTGAATGACGAGTATGTGGCGGTGAAAGTTTTTAAGGGCGCAATGACCAGCGATGGTTTGCCTGAGCACGAAATGGCAGCATGTATTGGTGCTGGCAGGCATCCTAATTTAATTCCCGTGTTGGGAATTATTCCCGATCATCCTGCAAGAGTACCGGCGCTGGTAATGCCGCTGATTGACTCCAGCCTGCGGAATCTCGCCGGCCCACCTAACCTGCAAAGCTGTACACGCGATATTTACGCCGAGGATGCCTGGTTCAGCGTCGATACAGTATTAAATATTTCGTCTGGCATTGCATCTGCCGCCGAACGCTTGCACGCGCAAGGCATTATGCACGGCGACTTGTATGGCCATAATATTCTTTACTGCGGCAATGGCAACGCTGTACTCGGGGATTTCGGCGCGGCGTCATTATTCGAGCCTCGGGATTCATTATCGTCCGCATTGGAGCAAATTGAAGTCAGGGCATTTGGCTGCCTGCTCGAGGAGTTGCTTGAACGCAGCGATGCAAATATCCCCTCGCTGCAGCAATTGATGCACGATTGCTTACACCCGTCACCCCAGGGGCGCCCAGCATTCGCTGAGGTCGTGGCACGCCTCTCCTCCCTTGCACCTTAATGCATTTGTCCAAGCGCTGGGTGCTTACCCTCTGCTCAGCAAGTCTTTTACGCTAAAGAATAGCCTGATTATGCCAGCATCTGGCACGTCACAGCTTTTTTCGGAACACCTGTCCCACGCTATTGGCGTCAAGGAGCGCCAGGCCCCACACCGCAAGTTTTTCGGACGATGCCCTTTCCAGCCTTTTGCGGACGTTTTCAGAGAGCGGCCCAAACCGGCCTTCCATTTGGCGCTCTAGTAGTTCTTTCATGGCAGCCTTGCGTCCCTGCTGAATACCCTGTTGAATACCCTGTTGAATACCCTGCTGAATACCCAGCGCGATTCCTTTTCGGCACCCACTCTTTTCGCCGTCTTCGTAGAATATTTTTTCGATCGGACACATCCAAGTCATATCGTTCTCCTTCCTATTTCTTAGCACTCGTCGCCAAAGTTCACGCTCCATATCCGCTGGCAAAGGCATCATCCAATTAACCACCCGGAATACGTCACGGGCCATTCGCCGAGACCAACCTTTGGCCGTTATCGCGTGGATAATCGTTAACTTCTCCTTCCTGCGCGCCTCGCAATTGCCGTGCGTCTTTTTCGCCCAGATATATGCCGCGCAAATCAACCCAAATGGATTCTTATGCCGGACCAGCTGCTCAAGACCAATTGGCAGCCGTTCAATTGCGATATGCAGAAGATTGAATTCAAGTTCCTTAACACGACATTGTTGTGTCGAGTACACACCATTGGGCGTAATCAACAAACTGCAAACTGGCAACCCGGTTAACGTATAGATCCTCGCGAAATACGTGAACATTCGGCGTCGTAAAGAGCGACTCACCTTTTCCTGTACTTCGATATGTAGAAGCGCATTTTGTTCCCCGTCCCGCAGACTAATTTCCACCAACAGGTCAGCAATCAGGAATGAGGGTTTATCGCTGAGCGAAACCTGCTCCAGTTCCTGCTCTCGGAAACGCCATCCGCGCGAACAATCGATCAGCACATAAAGTGTAGGAAAGAAAAAACGGATGAAATGGCGGAAATAGCGCCGGGCGGCACTTTTCCAGGGGCTGTCGTAATTGTCGCGCTGGGCGGTCGGCATGTGGCCCAGTCTAGGCGGACTGCCGGAAGGCCAAGGCCGAATAGCGCAAACGATAGATAAAAAAAAGCGAGCCGAAGCTCGCTTTTTTGAGGCCGGGGCCGGCAAGTATTACTTGCGGTCCTTCAGCGGAGGCACGTCGCGTACTGCCGAGCCGATGAACAGCTGGCGTGGGCGGCCGATCTTCTGCTCTGGGTCGGCGATCATTTCGTTCCACTGGGCGATCCAGCCGATGGTACGGGCCATGGCGAAGATACCGGTGAACAGGGACACTGGGATGCCCAGGGCCGACTGCACGATACCGGAGTAGAAGTCCACGTTCGGGTACAGCTTGCGGGAAACGAAGTATTCGTCGCTCAGTGCAATCTTTTCCAGTTCCATGGCCAGCTTGAACAGTGGGTCGTCTTGCAGGCCCAGTTCGTTCAGCACTTCGTGGCAGGTTTCGCGCATCAGCTTCGCACGTGGGTCGAAGTTTTTGTAGACGCGGTGACCGAAGCCCATCAGTTTCACGCCGGAGTTCTTGTCCTTCACCTTCTCAATAAAGGATGGGATGTTCTCGACGGAGCCGATTTCTTTCAGCATGGTCAGTGCAGCTTCGTTCGCGCCGCCGTGGGCAGGGCCCCACAGGCAAGCGATACCGGCAGCGATACAGGCGAACGGATTGGCACCGGAGGAGCCAGCCAGACGCACGGTCGAAGTGGAAGCATTCTGCTCGTGGTCCGCGTGCAGGATCAGGATGCGGTCCAGGGCGCGCACCAGCACGTCGTTGACTTTGTACTCTTCGCATGGATTGCCGAACATCATGCGCATGAAGTTGGCGGAGTACGACAGGTCGTTGCGCGGGTACACGAACGGCTGGCCGATCGAGTACTTGTACGCCATGGCGACCAGGGTCGGCAGCTTGGCGATCAGGCGGATTGCGGAGATTTCACGCTGCTTGGCATCGTTGATGTCCAGCGAGTCGTGGTAGAACGATGCCAGCGCGCCGACGGTACCAACCAGGACCGACATCGGGTGCGCGTCGCGACGGAAGCCGCGGAAGAAGAATTGCATCTGCTCGTGCACCATGGTGTGCTTGGTCACGGTGTCGACGAACTTCTTCTTCTCCACTGCGTTCGGCAGTTCGCCGTTCAGCAGCAGGTAGCAGGTTTCCAGGAAGTCGGCGTTCACGGCCAGCTGCTCGATCGGGTAGCCACGGTACTGCAGCTCGCCCTTGTCACCGTCGATGTAGGTGATCGAGGAGTTGCACGATGCGGTGGACATGAAGCCCGGGTCGTAGGTGAACTTGCCGGTGGCGCCGTACAGTTTGCGGATGTCGATGACGTCCGGGCCCACAGTGCCCTTGTAGATCGGCATTTCGACCGATGGGCTGCCGTCCGAGAACGACAGGGTGGCTTTGGTATCAGAGATGTTCATGGACTCTTCCTTTAGGAGAGATGCAGCAATAAAAAAACCAATTACTCAGGCTTGGCGCAGGCGTGCCAGCAGCGCATGTACATGCGGCAGGTCTATTTCGCCCTCCGGCTCCTTACGGGCCAAGACCAGATCCATCAGTGCATTGTCCGACAAATCGAGGAGCCGCGTGAACGCGTCCACTTCCTCGTCGGTCAATCCTGTTTCGTGCGCGTCGAGGAAACGAGTCAGGATAAGGTCGTTTTCCAACAGGCCCCGGCGTGCGCGCCAGCGAAGGCGCGCGCGGTTCGCCGGGTCGGCCTGGTGCGCACGTTTTTCCAGTTCCGCCATAGCTTCTCTTAGATGGCGCGGCGGACCATCAGTTCCTTGATCTTGCCAATCGCCTTGTTAGGGTTCAGGCCTTTCGGGCACACGTCGACGCAGTTCATGATCGAGTGGCAGCGGAACAGACGGTATGGGTCTTCCAGGTTGTCCAGGCGCGCGCCGGTCGCTTCGTCGCGCGAGTCGGCGATGAAGCGGTAGGCTTGCAGCAGGCCGGCCGGGCCGACGAACTTGTCCGGATTCCACCAGAACGATGGGCAGGAGGTCGAGCAGCAAGCGCACAGGATGCACTCGTACAGGCCGTCCAGCTCTTCGCGTTCCGCAGGCGACTGCAGACGCTCTTTCTCTGGCGGGATCGAGTCGTTGATCAGGAACGGCTTGATCGAGTGGTACTGCTTGAAGAACTGGGTCATGTCGACGATCAGGTCGCGCACCACCGGCAGGCCTGGCAGCGGGCGCAGCACGATCGGCTCGCTCAGCTCGTTCAGGTTGGTGGTGCAGGCCAGGCCGTTCTTGCCGTTGATGTTCATCGCGTCGGAACCGCACACGCCTTCGCGGCAGGAGCGGCGCAGCGACAGCGAGTCGTCAACGTCGGACTTGATGCGCTGCAGTGCGTCCAGCAGCATCTTGTCGGTGTCTTTCAGCTCGACCGTCAGGTCTTGCATGTAAGGCTTGGCGTCCTTGTCCGGATCGTAGCGGTAAATCTTGAATTTGAGAGTGCGTGCCATGTTCTGAGGCCCTTGCTTAGAAAGTGCGTGGTTTCGGTTTGAAGGTATCAACCGTCAGCGGTTTGGTGACGACAGCCTTGTATTCCAGGCGGTTGCCTTCCGAGAACCACAGCGTGTGCTTCATCCAGTTGTCGTCGTCGCGTGCAGGGTGGTCGTCCTGGGCGTGGGCGCCGCGGGATTCCTTACGCGCGTTGGCGGAGACGATGGTTGCCTTGGCGGTTTCGATCAGGTTGTCCAGTTCCAGCGCTTCCACGCGGGCGGTGTTGAACACCTTGGACTTGTCCTTGTATGAAACGTGCTTGCGACGCTCGTCCAGCTTCATGATCTCTTCCACACCCTTGGCCAGCATTTCGTCGGTGCGGAACACGCCGCAGTACTTCTGCATGGCGGCGCGGATGTCGTTGGCGACGTCCTGCACGCGCTCGGAACCGGTGGAGTTTTCCAGGTGGTCCAGGCGGCCCATGGCGAACTCGGAAGCGTCCTTCGGCAGCGGCTTGTTTTCCTTCTGCTTCAGGTTCTGCGCCACGATGTGGTTGCCGGCCGCGCGGCCGAACACCACCAGGTCCAGCAGGGAGTTGGTGCCCAGGCGGTTAGCGCCGTGCACGGAGACGCAGGCGCATTCGCCGATGGCGTACAGGCCGTTCACGATCTTCTGGGTGCCGTCGCCGTTTGGCGTGACAACCTGGCCGTGGATATTGGTCGGGATACCGCCCATCTGGTAGTGGATGGTTGGTACGACCGGGATCGGTTCCTTGGTCGCGTCGACGTTGGCGAACTTGTGGCCGATTTCCAGGATCGACGGCAGGCGCTTCTTGATGGTCTCGGAGCCGATATGGCGCAGGTCCAGCAGCACGTGGTCCTTGTTCGGACCGCAGCCGCGGCCTTCCTTGATTTCCTGGTCCATCGAGCGCGACACGAAGTCGCGCGGCGCCAGGTCTTTCAGGGTCGGAGCGTAACGCTCCATGAAACGTTCGCCGTTCGAGTTGATCAGGATGCCGCCTTCGCCGCGCACGCCTTCGGTGATCAGCACGCCCGCGCCGGACACGCCGGTCGGGTGGAACTGCCAGAATTCCATATCCTGCAGCGGCAGGCCGGCGCGTGCCGCCATACCCATGCCGTCACCGGTGTTGATGAAGGCGTTGGTGGACGCTGCGAAGATACGGCCAGCGCCGCCGGTTGCGAAGACGGTGGTCTTGGCTTCCAGGATCATGCATTCGCCGGTTTCCATTTCCAGGGCCACCACGCCGACCACGTCGCCGTCGGCATCGCGCACCAGGTCCAGGGCCATCCACTCAACGAAGAAGTGGGTGCGGGCTTTCACGTTGCGCTGGTACAGGGTGTGCAGCAGTGCGTGGCCGGTACGGTCGGCTGCGGCGCAAGCGCGCTGCACAGCCTTCTCGCCGAAGTTCGCGGTGTGGCCGCCGAACGGACGCTGGTAAATGGTGCCGTCCGGGTTGCGGTCGAACGGCATGCCGAAGTGTTCCAGCTCGTACACGACCTTCGGTGCTTCGCGGCACATGAATTCAATCGCATCCTGGTCACCCAGGTAGTCGCCACCTTTGACGGTGTCGAACATGTGCCAGTACCAGTTGTCTTCCGACATATTGCCCAGCGAGGCGCCGATGCCGCCCTGCGCTGCCACGGTGTGGGAGCGGGTCGGGAACACCTTGGACAGCACGGCCACGTTCAGGCCGGCTTCCGCCAGTTGCAGGGAGGCGCGCATGCCGGAACCGCCGGCGCCAACGATGACCGCGTCAAAGCGACGGGTTGGGATTGCAGATTTGATAGCTGCCACGATTTAAACACTCCACAGAATTTGCAGCGACCAGGCGGCGCAAGCGATCAGCCAGCCAATGGTAGCGATTTGCAGGAACAGACGCAGGCCAACCGGCTTGATGTAGTCCATCCAGATGTCACGCACGCCAACCCAGGCGTGGTAGAACAGGGCCAGCAGGGTCACCGCGCTGAACAGCTTGAACCACTGCTGCGCGAACAGGCCTGCCCAACCTTCGTACGAAGGAGTCGACGAGGTGAAGACCAGGAAGAACAGGACGGCGGTGTAGACCACCATCAGCACGGCGGTCACACGCTGGACCAGCCAATCCTTGACGCCGTAGTGGGCGCCGACAACCAGGCGTTTTGGGCCGATGTTATTGTTAGCCATTTAGAACACTCCAAACAATTTCAGGGCGACCAGCGCGGTCACGATCACAGTGATCACCAGCACGACGGAAGCCGACTTGCGCGCGGAATCCTTGTCCAGGCCGATGTGGGCGTCCATGACCAGGTGGCGTACGCCGGCGCAGAAGTGCTGGGTGTAGCCCCAGATCAGGGCCAGCATGACCAGCTTGGCGATCGGATGGGAGGCGATGATCATGAAGTTGGCGAAGGTGTACTCGGAGCGCAGCGATTCCTGCAGCAGGTACAGCACGAATGGCAGCAGCAGGAACATCAGGGCGCCGCTGACGCGGTGCAAGATGGACACGATGCCGGCCAGTGGCAGCCGGTAATTCATCAGATCCGTAACGTGGATGTTACGGAATTCTGGCCGCTCTTTTTTTGCGTTATCCCGCACGGCTTCAGTCATATACAACCTCCCTATGCTTTATTACAAATGATTTGCCAAAGTTGGCGAAACTGCGATTTTCGCCGATTTTTGCTGTTCAGACCAATATCTATTGTTAGATATCACCAAAAATTCTATTGAAATCTGCTGCAACGCACCTAAATAAGGTCATTTTGATAATGATGACGCTCCGTCAAGTACAGCCCGCGGCGTAATTCAACGGGCTTATCGCCGTACGTGAACGACACCCGCTCGGCGCACAGCAGCGGGGTGCCCGCCGCCACGCGCAGCAGCGCGGCGTCGCCGGCTTCGGCACAAACGGCGCGGATTTTCTCCTGCGCGCGGATCATGCGCGTGCCGAATTCGGACTCAAACAGGCCGTACATCGGGCCTTTGTATTCATTCAGGCGCTCGGCGGTCAAGCCCTTGAAGATCAGGCCGGGCAGCCAAAGCTCTTCCACGATGGTCGGCACGCCGTCGAAATTCTGCACCCGCTTGATGTACACCACGGCGTCGCCCGACTTCAGGTCCAGCAGGCGCGCCACTTCGGCCGGCGCGCGCAGGCGCTTGACTTCAATAAAGGTCGATTCCGGATAATGCGGCACACCTTCGTCCGGCATTAAGCGCAAAAAACGAAAATGCGCGCGCGCCTCATGGTGGGTGGAGACGAAGGTGCCCTTCCCTTGCCGGCGCATGACCAGGTTCTCCGCCGCCAGCTCGTCGATCGCCTTGCGCACCGTGCCCTGGCTGACCTTGAAACGGTTGGCCAGCTCGACTTCGCTCGGGATCATTTCGCCCGGCTTCCATTCGCCGGACTGCAGGCTCTGCGTGATCAGGCCCTTGATTTGCTGGTATAGGGGGGAGAAGGTGGGGGACGGTTGTCCGCTGGCGGCTGCCACGCCGGTGGCGTCAGAAGTGGTCTGGTTGGGCGTGACGGGATTCATAGCCCGGGATTTCACCACAAATACCCCTGCGCGTCCAGAAAAACCCTTCAGTTATCTGTCTTATATAAGACATAAGATAGGATTGACACGCCGCCAACAGAGGCCTAAACTCGCCGTCGAAGCTGGTCTGCCCCGACTTAAATTGTCGTATCATTACGAGCTTACACCGTTTTCTATCCACCTTGGAGATTCACCATGGCTAAAACCCCAATGCGTGTTGCCGTTACCGGCGCCGCCGGCCAGATCGGCTATTCCCTGCTGTTCCGTATCGCCAACGGCGACATGCTGGGCAAAGACCAGCCAGTCATCCTGCAACTGCTGGAAATCCCTGACGAGAAAGCCCAGAAAGCGCTGAAAGGCGTCATGATGGAAATCGACGACTGCGCGTTCCCGCTGGTCGCCGGCATGACCGCCCACTCCGACCCGATGACCGCCTTCAAGGACGCCGACGTTGCCCTGCTGGTTGGCGCGCGCCCACGCGGCCCAGGCATGGAGCGTAAAGACCTGCTGGAAGCCAACGCACAGATCTTCACCGTGCAAGGCAAGGCGCTGGACGCCGTCGCTTCCCGCAACGTGAAAGTCCTGGTGGTCGGCAACCCAGCCAACACCAACGCCTACATCGCCATGAAGTCCGCTCCTTCCCTGCCAGCGAAGAACTTCACCGCCATGCTGCGCCTGGACCACAACCGCGCCCTGTCCCAGATCGCCACCAAGACCGGCAAGGCCGTCAAGGACATCGAAAAGATGTGCGTATGGGGCAACCACTCCCCAACCATGTACGCCGATTACCGCTTCGCGACCATCGCCGGCGCATCGGTCAAGGACATGATCAACGACCAGGAATGGAACGCCAACACCTTCCTGCCAACCGTGGGCAAGCGCGGCGCGGCGATCATCGAAGCACGCGGCCTGTCCTCGGCAGCTTCGGCCGCTTCGGCAGCGATCGACCACGTGCGTGACTGGGTGCTGGGCACCAACGGCAAGTGGACCACCATGGGCATTCCTTCCGACGGTTCCTACGGCATCCCTGAAGGCACCATGTTCGGCTTCCCGGTGACCTGCGAAAACGGCGAATACAAAATCGTCCAGGGCCTGGAAATCGACGAGTTCTCGCAAGAGCGCATCAACATCACGCTGAAGGAACTGACCGAAGAGCGTGAAGGCGTGAAGCACCTGCTGCCATAACCGTCTTTTACAGTGGAACCGGTTAAACCACCGATCCGCCGTACCCGCCGCGCTGCCGATGGCAGCGCGGCTGTTGTTTCTTCTACCGCACCAATGCATCCATCCGAGGTTTTATTCCAGGGCACACGCCAGCCGCTGCTGCTTCCCGCCTGCGACCACTACGCAGGCAATGAGAAGCTGATGCGCAAATCCATGGCCCTGCAACAAGAGCTTGGTCCCCTGTTCGACATCACCTTCGATTGCGAGGACGGCGCCGCCGCCGGCAACGAGGAATCGCACGCCAAACTGGTCGCCCTGCTGCTGCTGGACGAAGCCAACCAGTTCAACCGCATCGGCGCCCGCGTGCACGATGTGAACAGCCCCCATTTCGAACGCGACGTCGAGATCATCTGCACCGAGGCGGGCCACAAGCTGGCCTACATCGTGATTCCCAAGCCGGACGGCGTGCAGGAAGTCGCGCGCGCCATCGAACTGGTGAACAAGCACGCCGCCACGTCCGGCCGCGCCACCCCGCTGCCGGTGCACGTGCTGATCGAGACCCACGGCGCCCTGCGCGACGTGCACGATATCGCCGCCCTGCCCCAGGTCGAATGCCTGTCCTTCGGCATCATGGATTTTGTCTCGGCCCACTACGGCGCCGTGCCGGGCAGCGCCATGCGCACGCCGGGCCAGTTCACCCACCCGCTGGTGGTGCGCGCCAAGCTGGAAATCGCCGCCGCCTGCCATGCGCACGGCAAGGTGCCGTCGCATAACGTGACGACCGAAATCAAGGATTCCGCCGTGGTAGCCACCGACGCCCAGCGCGCGGCCGCGGAATTCGGCTTCACCCGCATGTGGAGCATCCACCCGAACCAGATCAAACCGGTGATCAAGGCGTTTACGCCACGGGTTTCCGAGGTCAACGAGGCCGCCACCATCCTGCATGAGGCGGAGAAGGTACAGTGGGGCCCCATCAGCCAGCACGGGCGCTTGCACGACCGCGCCAGCTATCGCTATTATTGGACGGTTTTGCAGCGTGCCAAGCTCGCAGGCCTGCCGCTGCCTGACACCGTTGCCGCCCTGCTCGGGGCGGGCGAAGCCAAAGGAGCCCAATGATGTCGATTTCGAAACTCTTCACCGCCTGCGCCCTGGCATGCATCGCAGCCATCGCCGCACCGCTCACCCACGCCGCTGAAAGCGCCGCGCCGGCCAAAGCTGCCGCCAAGCCCGCCGCCAAAGTCCCGGCCAAAAAGCCCGTCTCGAAGAAAGCCAAAGCCGCCGCCGGCGCTGCGGCAGCTGGCGCGGCCGGTGCCGCCATGGCCGAGGGCGAGCCGAGCGTGGCCGAGCACAAGGCCACCGACTACGCCTGCGAACTGGGCAACAAGATCACCATTTACAGCCATGCCGACGATAGCAACAGCATCGCGCTGCGCTGGAAGAACCGCCTGCACCGCCTGACTCGCGAAGCCACCACCACCGGTGCGCAGCGCTTCGAGAACAAGCTGGCAGGCCTGATCTGGATCGGCATTCCTGCCAAAGGCATGCTGCTGGATTCCAAGGTGAACCGCCAACTGGCAAACGAATGCAAATCATCTGAACAAGCGCTCGGACTTTAATTACAAGGAGAGGTCATGTCCCGCAACACACTGAATACGCTTAAGGATTTCCCAATCGGGGGCAAAAAGGGTAAGTTCTACTCCCTGCCAGCCCTGGAGAAGGAACTGGGCGCAAAAATTTCCCGCCTGCCGGTATCGATCCGCGTCGTACTGGAATCCGTACTGCGTAACTGCGACGGCAAGAAAGTGACCGAAGAACACGTCAAGCAGCTGGCCAACTGGGGCGCCACCGCGGCCCGTACCGACGAGATCCCATTCGTCGTGGCCCGTGTTGTGCTGCAGGACTTCACCGGCGTGCCACTGCTGGCCGACCTGGCCGCCATGCGCAACGTCGCCTCCAAAATGGGCGTGAACCCGAAGAAAATCGAACCGCTGGTCCCGGTGGACCTGGTGGTTGACCACTCGGTCACCATCGACCACTTCCGCGAGCCGAAGGCCCTGGACCTGAACATGAAGCTGGAATTCTCGCGCAACAACGAGCGCTACCAGTTCATGAAGTGGGGCATGCAAGCCTTCGACACCTTTGGCGTGGTGCCTCCGGGCTTCGGCATCGTCCACCAGGTCAACCTGGAATACCTGGCGCGCGGCGTGCACAACGCATCCGGCGTGTACTACCCTGACTCGCTGGTCGGCACCGACTCCCACACCACCATGATCAACGGTATCGGCGTGGTGGGCTGGGGCGTGGGCGGCATCGAGGCGGAAGCCGGCATGCTGGGCCAGCCAGTGTACTTCCTGACCCCGGACGTGATCGGCGTCAACCTGACCGGCGTGCTGCGCGAAGGCTGCACCGCGACCGACCTGGTGCTGACCATCACCGAAATGCTGCGTAAAGAGAAAGTCGTGGGCAAGTTCGTCGAGTTCTTCGGCGAAGGCACCGAGTCGCTGTCCGTGACCGACCGCGCAACCATCGCCAACATGGCACCGGAATACGGCGCGACCATGGGCTT
Source organism: Pseudoduganella guangdongensis (assembly GCF_009857475.1). Taxonomy (GTDB): domain Bacteria; phylum Pseudomonadota; class Gammaproteobacteria; order Burkholderiales; family Burkholderiaceae_D; genus Rugamonas; species Rugamonas guangdongensis. The sequence continues at coordinate 49,578 of NZ_WWCJ01000021.1, forward strand.
CTTCCCGGTTGACGACGCCACCATCGAGTACTTCGAAGGCACCGGCCGCACCAAGGACGAAATCGCCGCCTTCCAGGCCTACTTCAAGGCGCAGGGCATGTACGGCGTGCCGAAGAAAGGCGACATCGACTTCACCCGCGAACTGCACCTGGACCTGTCCACCGTTGCCCCGTCGCTGGCCGGCCCTAAGCGTCCGCAAGACCGTATCGAAATCGGCAACGTCAAAGCGACCTTCACCGACCTGTTCTCGAAGCCAACCACCGAGAACGGCTTCAACAAGAAGGCCGACGAACTGACCAAGACCTACACCACCAGCAATGGCGTAAACGTGAAGAACGGCGACGTCCTGATCGCCGCCATCACCTCCTGCACCAACACCTCCAACCCGAGCGTGCTGCTGGCTGCCGGCCTGCTGGCGAAGAAAGCTGTGGAAGCCGGCCTGACCGTTGCTCCGCACATCAAATCGTCCCTGGCGCCTGGCTCCCGCGTTGTGACCGAGTACCTGACCGCCGCCGGCCTGCTGCCATACCTGGAAAAACTGGGCTTCGGCGTCACCGCCTACGGCTGCACCACCTGCATCGGTAACGCCGGCGACCTGACCCCGGAACTGAACGCCACCATCACCGGCAACGACATCGTCGCCGCTGCCGTGCTGTCCGGCAACCGTAACTTTGAAGCGCGTATCCACCCGAACATCCGCTCCAATTTCCTGGCATCGCCACCGCTGGTCGTCGCTTACGCGATCGCCGGCAACGTGACCCGCGACCTGATGACCGAGCCAGTCGGCCAGGGCAAGGATGGCAAGGACGTGTACCTGGGCGACATCTGGCCGACCTCCGCCGAGATCCAGAAGCTGATGAAGTTCGCGATGAACTCCAAGGTCTTCAAGTCCAACTACGCCGACGTCAAGGGCAACCCAGGCAAGCTGTGGGAAAACGTGTCCTCGACCGAAGGCCAAGTGTACAACTGGCCTGATTCGACCTACATCGCGGAACCACCATTCTTCGATGGCTTCGAGATGACCCCGAAAGTGGCGGAAGCCGGCATCAAAGGCGCGCGCGCACTGGGCGTGTTCGGCGATTCCATCACCACCGACCACATCTCGCCAGCAGGCTCGATCAAGGAAGACGGCCCAGCCGGCAAATGGCTGAAGGACAACGGCGTGATGAAGGCCGATTTCAACTCCTACGGCTCGCGCCGCGGCAACCACGAGATCATGATGCGCGGCACCTTCGCCAACGTGCGCATCAAGAACAAGATGATCCCGGCCAAGGCCGACGGTTCCGCAGTGGAAGGCGGCATCACCATCCACCAGCCATCCGGCCAGCAACTGTCGATCTACGACGCGGCCATGAAGTACGTGGCGGAAGGCACCCCGACCATGATCTTCGGCGGCGAAGAATACGGCACCGGCTCCTCCCGTGACTGGGCTGCCAAGGGCACCCAGCTGCTGGGCGTGAAGGCGGTGATCTGCCGCTCCTTCGAGCGTATCCACCGTTCCAACCTGGTGGGCATGGGCGTGCTGCCGCTGCAATTCATCGGCAACGACTCGGTTGAATCGCTGGGCATCACCGGCAAGGAAGTGTACGACCTGAAGGGCCTGGAAGGCGACATCAAGCCGCAACAGCAAGCTACCCTGGTCATCCACCGCGCCGACGGCTCGAAGAAGGAAGTGCAAGTCCTGCTGCGCATCGACACCCCGATCGAAGTGGACTACTACAAGCACGGCGGCATCCTGCCATTCGTGCTGCGCCAGCTGCTGGCTGCTTAATAAAAAATGGGGACGTACCCCATTTTTTGAGCAACAAAAAACGCCACCCTCGGGTGGCGTTTTTTATTGCCCGAAAAATGGCGGGCGTCCCCATTTTTTTATTGCACCGCCAATCCTTTCCGAATCCACTACAATAGGCGTAACAAGTTTCCTTTTTGACTAAGAAAAGCGCTATGCGTCGCCCATCCAAAGATTCAACCCATAAATTATCTGCCGACAGCCAGCGCCTTATCTCCCTCGCCCAAGCCTTGGGCCAGGCCGCCAGCCGCATTGAAGAGCGACACTGGGAACGGGCGCTGGATATCCAGCTGCATAAACTGCTGCGCACCGGCCACCAGGATACGGTCGATGCCGCCCTGAACTCGCTGTTCAGCGTGGATTTGCCCGCCTACGACATCCTGATGGATGGCGTGGAGGCCGTCAGCGAGTCCGACACCATCGTGGTGGAGGTCGACGGCGAGTCGCGCGAGTACGATATCCTGCTGGTCGCCGCCCCGGTGCTGGCCTGGACCCGTTTCTCGATCGCCTCCGGCCAGATCCCGGCCGATATCCTGAACACCCTGTCGGCGCACTTCTCCGCCCACCTGCTGGCCGATGGCACGCACATGGCCATGTCGTCCACCCTGTACTCGATCGACCAGCTGCCGCGCACCCACGCCGAAGCCTATTCCAAGGTGCACAAGCTGGCGCAAGCCGCACTGAAGGGTCAGGCCATTAAATCGGACGCCAAACAAGCGGAAACGGCGCCCTTCCTGGCCGACACCCGCTACCTGATGGTGGCCGTGGTCACCCCGCACAACGGCCCGCTGTTCCGCTGGCAGATGCCGGCGCTGCACACCACCCAGGCCGAGGCGCGGCGCGACGCGCTGGCCGCGTGGACCACGCAGGCCACCCCGACCGTGGCGCGCCTGCTGCCGGGCTGCGGCATCGAACTGCTGCTGCCGGAAGCCTACTACACCGCCTGCCGCGAAGCCGACAAATCGGTACGCCCGGTGTCGATCCGCGCCGCCGTGCATTATCTGACGCACTCGCTCGATTGCGACGCGTCCGAACTGCGCGCGGTGATCGCCGGCTTTGGCGACGAATCGGCGCCGGATGGGCAGGTGGACGAGTACCGCGTCGCCTTCACCCGCCGCTCCGACAGCGATGTGATGTACGGCGTGGTGTGGCCGCTGTACGGCCAGGAAGACGAAGACGGCACGCCGCCCGAAGGCCTGTCCGGCAGCATGGCCGAGTTGCTCAAGCCGCGCACGCCGGTCGAGGAAATCGTCGAACACCTGAATGCCGCCGGCGTCACGCTGGTGAAAAAGCTGGGTGAAAAGTATGTCGCCGAATATTGCGACGACTGCGGCGCCCCGCTGTTCGCCGACCCCTCCGGTGAACTGGTCCACGCTGAAATGCCGGAAGACGCCGCCACCGGCACCGAGCACTTCCACTAAGCAAAAAGCCCGCGATCAACGCGGGCTTTTTTCTTCAGGCCGGGCCACCGGCTGCGGCGGCGGACACGCCTGGCATTGGATCGCTGGTGCCGACTGCACCAAAGCCTGTGGCGGTGGCATCTTCCAGAACAAATTACCCATCGCCATGATCAAACCCGAGAAGCCCAAAAACAGCCCCATGACAGTCGCCAGTGTCCAGCGCGAAATGTCCGCGCGCAAAGCTTCCAGGTCAGCCTTGGTCGCCAAAGTCGGCAGGATGGCCTCGATTCGTGCGAGGCGGGAGTTTTGATCGTCGTCCATGGGTCCAGCATACGCCGGACGCTGGTCACTTCCAAGTGGAGAACGGCTGCTTAATCAGGCGGGAGTTGAGGTAACGCAAGTCCTGCGTCACTTCCTCCCCCACCCAGTCAGGCTTCGCGAAAACGGCATCCTCCGCCGGCAGTTCGATCTCGGCGACGACGAGGTCGGCGTTCTCGCCGAGGAACTCATCCACCTCCCACACAAAGCCGCCGAAAGGAATGCGGCGCCGATACTTCTCGATCAGCGGCCGCTCGCACAAACCATCCAGCAGCTCCGCCGCTTCGACGACCGGAATCTCATACTCCCACTCGCCGCGCGCCGCGCCGACATTCTTGCTCTTGATGGTCAAAACCGCCCGCTCGCCCTCGATCCGCACGCGCACCGTGCGCTCCGCCTGCGAGGACAGATAGCCCTGGCGCAGCAGCACCGGCTCGCCTTGCGCGCGCCAGCCCTCCCCCGCGACCAGGAATTTACGTTCGATCTCGACGCCCATCTGGATTACTCGTCCAGCGACAGCAGGATAGGCTGCAGGATCGCCGCGCCCAACGCCGCGCTGCGCGAGCCATTCCAGCCCACGGCCGGCACCGGCAGGTCCGCGTTATCCTTGAACGGCATTTCCAGCGTCAGCGACAGCACCTGGAAGTGGTGGCCGACATACTTGGACGCCAACGTCAGCATGTCTTCCTTGTACTTGGAAGGCGCATAGCCCACCGCGTCCTGGAAGTCCGGGGTCGCGTTCTTGTAACGGTCGATGAAGTTCTTCTGGCGCGCCATCTGCTCCGGCGTGAAGTTCTCCAGCATCTCGTTGCCGGCCACGAAGTTGTAAGGCAGGGCCTCGTCGCCGTGGATGTCGAAGAACATGTCCACGCCGGTTTCGTGGATCTTCTCCTTCACGCACAGCACCTCAGGCGAGCGCTCCAGGGTCGGCGTCATCCACTCGCGGTTCAGGTTGGCGCCCGCCGCATTGGTGCGCAGGTTGCCGCGGATCGAACCATCCGGATTCATGTTCGGCACGATGTAGAAGCAGCAGCGCTGCAGCAGCTTGCGCGCGATCGGGTTGGCGTCGTCCAGCAGGGAATCGATCAGGCCTTCGATGAACCACTCGGCCATCGATTCGCCCGGATGCTGGCGCGCGATGAACCAGATTTTCTTTTCCGCTTCCGGCTCGCCGATCACGACCAGGTTCATGTCGCGGCCCTCGATCGAAGAACCGATATCGAGCACGCGCGCGATCGGGTTCTCGGCCACTTCGCCCAGCAGGCGCAGGTGGCGTTCCCACGAATACGGCTCGAAGTAGGCGTAGTACACGCTATCGTTATGCGGCGTGTGCTTGATGGTCATCACCTGGCCATCGAAGGAAGTCGGGACGCGGAACCAGTTTTCGCCGTCGTAGCTGGCGGCGGCGTTGTAGTCTTCGAAGCCTTTGGCATAGGTGGCATCGCCGGCGTTCAGGAACTTCATCGTCACCGCTTCGCCACGCGCGCCCTGCAGGCGGAAGTGGAACCATTGGTGGATGTCGGCAGCGTTGTCCTTGCGGAGGTTCAGTTCGATGTTCGCGGCGTTGTCGGCGCGGACTACTTCGATGGCGCCAGAGTCGAAATTCTGGCTGATTTTGATGGTCATTGCGGTCCCGTTCAGATGCATGGGTTGATCGGAACCGCTATTGTACACATTCAAACCGGGAAACCAGGGTCCCCGGCTCCCCGCTTGTCAGTCCACATTCCGCCCGCGCGCCTTCAAGGCCGCCCGCACGCCAGCCCCGTAAGCCGCATCCGCCTTATCGAAATGTCCCAGCTGCCGCTGGATAATTTCATCGCTGACCTGGCTCAAAGGCCCGGCAATATTATCGAACAGGTTAAGCTTCTCCTGCGCCGGCAGCAAACGGAACAAATTACCCGCCTGGGTGTAATCATCTTCCTTGCCGCGTCCATCGTAGCGCCCCGCTCCACCGTTCAGCCCCAGCACCGGCTCCCCATGCCCCATGCCCTGAGGATTGCTGCCGGCCGCCTCGGTCGGCGCATAGTTCTGCTGCGCGCCGCCATGGCCCAGCGCCATCGCCCCGTCGCGCTGCTGGTTGTGGAACGGGCAGCGCGGCGCATTCACCGGCAGGTGCTGATGATTGGTACCCACGCGGTACAGCTGCGCATCGTGGTAAGCGAACAAGCGCGCCTGCAGCATCTTGTCCGGCGAATAGCCCATGCCCGGCACCACATTCGCCGGCGACAGCGCTGCCTGCTCCACCTCCGCGTGATAGTTCACCGGATTACGGTTCAACTCCAGCAAGCCCACCGGAAGCAGCGGGAAGTCCGCATGCGGCCACACCTTGGTCAGGTCGAAAGGATTCCAGCCCGTGCGCTGCTCCCACGCCGCCAGTTGCTGCTCCGTCGCTACCTGCACTTTCACCTCCCATTGCGGGAAATTGCCAGCCGCGATCGCGTTGAACAGGTCGCGCTGCGCATGATCCGGGTCCGCCCCCGCCAGGCGCGTCGCCTCCGCCGCGCTCAGGTTCTTGATGCCCTGCCGGGTCTTGAGGTGCCACTTCACATAAACGCGCTCACCGGCCGCGTTGATCAGGCTGAAGGTGTGGCTGCCAAAACCGTCCATGTGGCGATAGCCATCCGGCGTGCCGCGATCGCTGAACAGCATGGTGACCTGGTGCAGCGATTCCGGCGTCTTGCTCCAGAAGTCGAACATCATGGTCGGCGACTTCAGGTTGGTGTGCGGATCGCGCTTCTGCGTGTGGATGAAGTCCGGGAATTTGATCCCGTCCTTGATAAAGAACATCGGCGTGTTGTTGCCCACCAGGTCCCAGTTGCCCTCCTCCGTATAGAAGCGCACCGCGAAACCGCGCGGATCGCGCTCGGTATCGGCACTGCCACGCTCGCCGCCGACAGTAGAGAAGCGCACAAACGTGTCGGTCTGCTTGCCGATGGCAGAGAACAGCTTGGCCTTGGTGTAATTGCTGATGTCGTGGGTCACTGTGAAAGTGCCGTAAGCGCCGGAGCCCTTGGCATGCACCACGCGCTCTGGAATGCGCTCGCGGTTGAAATGCTGAAGCTTCTCGATGAGATGGAAGTCCTGCAGCAGGACAGGGCCACGCGGGCCGGCAGTCAGGGAATTCTGGTTGTCTGCGACGGGAATGCCGGATGCGGTGGTAATTGGGTCTTGGCTCATTGCTTGGCTCCTTCATGTGATCGGTGAAATCATTCTAATGAGACACGAGCGATAAATAAATTTGATTAATTCTATGAAACCGATAGTTAAAATTGCTCGTGTATGGCGATCCCCTCGAACGTATCGGTGGCGGCGGCCCAAGGCTTGGCCTGGAACGCCCGCTGCGCATCCGCGTAGCCGGCCTGCCAACGCTGGCCGATGCCGGCGCTTGAAAAGTCAATATCCTTGGTATGGTCCTCGCAGCTCAGGCGCGGCGCCTTGAGCAAAACCACGTGCATGGAGGTACCGCAGCCCCACTGCGCCAGCTCACGCACCTCCGGCGACTGCCGCACCGCCTCGGGCAGCTTCAGCGCCAGCTCGCGGATCACCCGCCGCAGGCGATGCAGCTTTTGCTGCTGCTCGATATGGCTGGCGCGGCTGGCATACTGGATTTCCTTGTGCTTCTCCAGCACGTCCAGGATGCTCTGCGGCTCGCTGCCGTCCGGATTCCACACCTGCACCGAAAAAATCACCGAATCGCGGCGCGGCTCGTCATCCAGCACCGCCTCGATCGGCGTGTTCGAATAAATGCCGCCGTCCCAATACGGCTCGCTGCCGATGCGCACCGCCGGGAACGCGGGCGGGATCGCGCCGGACGCGATCACATGCGCCAGCTCCAGCGCCTCCTTGCGCGTGTCGAAGTAGCGCATCACGCCGTTGCGCGCGTTCACCGCGCCCACGGTCAGGCGCGTGTGGCGCTGGTTCAGGTAGTCCAGGTCCACCAGCCCTTCCAGCGTTGCGCGCAAGGCATTGGTACGATAGAAGGCGGCATTCTCCACTCCCAGCGGCGCAGCAGGATTCCACCATGCGAGCGGATTCGGTTCGAAAAAGGCAGGGATGCCCTGGGACAGGGTGAGCGCGTTGGCGAACGCGGGAATCAGTCCTGCGAAAGCATCGTGCCGCTGCATCGCTTCCCAGAACGCTTTCAGGCGCGGCAGGCGCTGCTCCGGCGGGTTGCCCGCGATGATGGCGCCGTTCAGCGCCCCGATCGAGGTGCCGATCACCCAGTCCGGCTCCACGCCCGCTTCGTGCATGGCCTGGTAGACGCCGAGCTGGTATGCGCCCAGCGCGCCGCCGCCCTGCAGCACCAGCACCACCTGGCCCGGCACGCCGTTCTTCACAGCCGCACCGAGAGGCCGATGGTCAGCGCGTGGTCCGGCGTGCGGCGATTCAGGCCCAGCATCACGCCGACGTCCACATGCAGGTCGCGCGTCAGCGAATAACCGCCGCCGAAATCGAAACTTGCCGTGCTGCCGCCATCGCGCCCGCGTGCAATGCGCGGCGCCGCCAGCTCGATGAAGGTATAGGCGCGCTCGCCGAAGTTCTTCGCCAGCGTGATGCCGAACTGCCCGACCGCCACATGGCGCCCCCTGTCGTCGCAGTCCCGATACAAGCCAGGCATGACGCCCAGGTTCAGGTCCTGCGGCAGGTCCCACTCCAGCGGCAGCCGCAGCGAAGGTCGCGTGCCATTGCCCTTGAAGCCGCGCGAGCCTGTCGCGAAGTCCGCCTGCAGGACCAGGCCGACCGCCGGCGCGCCGCCGTCACGCTCAGCCTCGCGCAAGCGCCACTTCGCGCTCAGGGCCGTATCGCCCCAACCACGTAGCCGGGCCGGATCACTGCGATCCGTCAAGCGACCATCCGATTCCATCCGCAGCTCCATATTCTCAGTCACGCCAAAACGCAGCATCCACGGCGTGCTGCGCGCCTCCTTTGACTGCAGCCAGCCCGTTTCCAGCTGCAGCCGCCCCTTGCCGACCACCGCCGGCGCATCCACGAAATCGGGACGGTCGGTGGCAATCCAGTCATCGGGCTGCGCAGCAGCGCAGCACAGCGGCATCGCTAGCGCGCACAACAGGCGATTCGGCATGAGACGCTCCTGCATTTCTGGCATAGGATAGAAATATGCCACTAATACCGGACATCAACAATGAGGCTCAACCACATAGATTTGCCCGTTACCGACCTGGAAGGCGCCGCCGACTACTTCCAACGCGGCTTCGGCTTGGAACGGATGCCGGGCCCGGCTGGCGGCATGGCCATCCTGCGCGGTGAAGACGGCTTTGCGCTCATCTTGCAACAGGCAGACAAGGCCGACTACCCCGCCGGCTTCCACGTCGGCTTCTTGCAGCCAACCGACGCAGCCGTGCAGGCCGCTTACCAGCGGCTGGCCGACGCCGGCCTCCCCCTGCCCGCCCCGCCCGCCGTCAGCTACGGCTGCCTTGCCTTCTGGTGCCAGGCCCCCGGCGGCATCCTGATCGAAGTCAGCCACCGACCCGGATAAATTTCCCGGAACTTTCCGCCCGCTTTACTGTCCAAACTCAAAACACCGCCCCCAGTGTTGCGTCAAAGTGGCGCAATCAATAACGGAGGCGGCCATGGCGCACGACGAAAAAATTACAAAGCTGGAGGTCAATGTGGAAAACCAGGGCATCACCATTGCCGAACTGCGCGGATTCAACGAGCGCATCCTCAATGAGTTACACAAGTGCAACAACGAAAACCGCCTACATGCGGACCAACAGGTCAAAGCTCTACGCGAGCATACGGACGCACAAGTTGAAGGGTTGCGCAAGCATACCGAAGCGCAGGTGCAAAAACTGCAGGAGCATATTGATAAGCAACGTGATCATTTCGAAGAGCAAGCCGCCGATCAGCACAAGCATTTTCAATCGGAAATCGAAAAGCAGCGCATGTATTTCGACGCGCAACACAAAGAAATGCGCACGTATTTCGACGCGCAAGACAAAGAAATGCGCCAGTATTTCGACACGCAAAACGAAAAGCTACGCGAACAATTCACCACGCAGGACGAAAAAATGCGCGATCAATTCACCGCGCAGCTTCAAGCGCAGCGCGCGCACACCGATCACATGGTCGCCGAAATCCGCAAGAGTTCCGAGGAGCAACGCATTCGCGACGAACAGAAGTTCGCGGACCAGCGCCAACACAGCGACCAGCAATTTGCCGAGCTACGCAAGGACATGAACGCCGGCTTCCGCTGGACCAGCGGCGCCATCCTCACCCTGGCCGCCCTGATCGTCGCCATGTACGCCAAAGTACTCGCCCTATACTGACATGCGCCCCGTCCGCAGCGCATAGGCCCACTCCGGCCGTCCATGCTGCTCGGCCACCAGCGCCGCCGCCTCCCAATCATACGGAACAGCATACTGTTCCACTGCCCAACCGCCCGACGCCGCGCGCTCCACAATCGCATAGCGCGCATGCGGCGTGCCATTCTCCGCCTTATGCGGAAACGGATGATCATCCGAATACGCCTGCAAGCCCACGCTTCCCGGGTTAAGCACCAATCGCCCATCCCCCAGCAGCACGGAGCGCGGCACATGCGTGTGCCCACACAGGACCAGGGAAGCCTGCACCTCGCCCGCCCGCTGCAGCACCTCGGCATAGGTCGCTGTCCGCTGCCCCGCCGCATCCACCGACTCCATCCAGTACACCAGGTCCGACTCCGGCGTGCCATGGACCAGCAGCACATCATCCTCTAAACGCATGGACACTGGCAGCGACGCAATCCACGCGCGGTGCGCCGGTGCGATATGCTCATGCGCCCAGCGGTCGGACGCCCCCATGCGCGAAGCATCATGTTCCAGGATTTGCCGTTCATGGTTGCCACGGATCGTAGGCAAGCCCAGCGCCATCAATCGCTCGGCAGTTTCGGCAGGGAGTAAAGGGCCCGACAGGATGTCGCCCAGGTTGACAGTTACATCGACATTGCGCCGCGCCAGGTCGTCCAGCACCGCATCCAACGCCCACAGGTTTCCGTGGATATCCGACAAAACAGCAATTCGCATCGTACCCCGCTAATTGCCCGCCATGGCATCGGCCACCTTATCCATCTGGGATGCTTTGGCGACCGCATTGGCTGGCTGACGTTCATTCTTCTGGGACTCATGCGCCTGGCTGGCAGACGCCGGGACTGGCAATAAAGAAGCGACCCGCACCGTATCCATGGCATACATGGAAGCTGCGAGACCTATGGTTGCGATCAGGAGCCAACGAACCCACGAAGATAGCACGGTAACCTCCGGCAAACTTGCTCACCTACCAGTTTAGCGAGCAAGTTTGCCAAGATTCTATTCGATTGTCACCAACCGAAAAAATTCATTACTTCTGCGGCATTTCCACCATGTGGACCAGCTCCCAGATATGGCCGTCCAGGTCCTCAAAGCCATGGGCGTACATAAAACCATAGTCCTTCGGCTCACGCGGCGTTTTGCCGCCCGCCGCCACCGCCTTGCGCACCAGCTCATCGACCTCCTCGCGGCTCTCGCACGACAGGCAAACCAGCACCTCCGTCGCTTCTTTCGCATTGGCGATCGGCTTCGAGGTAAAGGTGCGGAAGAAATCCTCCACCAGCAGCATGGCATAGATGCTGCCGTCCTGAATCACCATACTCGCCGCGTTTTCATCGGTGAACTGTGGGTTGAAGGTATAACCCAGCGCTGCGAAGAAGGCTTTGGACTTTTCCAGGTTTTTCACCGGCAGGTTGACGAAGATTTGCTTGTTCATTTGGCGTCTCACTTTCTTGGTTGGTTGATGGCAGAAGCCCCGCCATTATTCCTACGACGCGCCAGCTTTACCGGAATCGACAACTTTATCAAAAATATTTTGCAATCGCGCGCAGCCCCTCCAGCGCGCCCGCCGCCATCCCGACGTCGGCCGCGCTGCCAACCGCGAACTCGCGCGGATTGATGCGCACCATACGCCCTCCACGCTGCAGGACGCGGTGGCCGAAATGGCGCACCGACGGAATCGCTGTCCCCGCCCCCAGCTCGATCACCAGCGGCCGGCGCAACTGCTCCAGCCAGGACTCCAGCCGGGCCGCCTGCAACGCGCTGCGGCGTTCGATCCAGTCCCAGTCCCCGAACATCAGGATGTTGGGGCGCGCCAGGCCGCCGCAGTCCGGGCAGCGCGGCAAGGCACTGCGCAGGCGGCAAGCGCTGGCATCGACATCAGGGGTGAATTCATCCGCCGGCCAGATCTTGCTGCAGCAAGGCTGCAGGCATTGCAGGTGATGGATGGAGCCGTGGCATTCATGGATGGCGCGCTCCTCGAATCCGGCTTTCTGGAACTGGCCATCGACATTGCTGGTAAAGACAAAGCTGCCCTGGTCCATGGCGTCGCCCCAGGCGCGCAGCAAAGCGAAGCCTTCGTGCGGCACCGTGGCCCGGTACAACGCCAGGCGATGTCCGTAGAAACCCCAGGCCAGTGCCGGATCGGCGTGGAAGGTTTGCGGCGAGGCGACGCTGGAGAACTCCATCCGCGCTTGCGCCAGCGCTGGATAGGCCTTCCAGAAGCCCTCATTGCCGCGAAAATCCGGTAAACCGGAATCGACACCGAGGCCAGCGCCGGCCGCGATAACAAGCCCGTCCGCTTGCGCGATAAGTTCGGCGGCGCGCTCCGCCTGGGTCAGATCGATTGGCATCTGTGTAGTTTGCGGTAACTTTGACAAAAGCTCAAATCGCTCTGCTATAATTCCAGGCTCGAGTCGGGGCGTAGCGCAGCCTGGTAGCGTACCTGCATGGGGTGCAGGGGGTCGGAAGTTCGAATCTTCTCGCCCCGACCATACAAATCAAAGGGTTACAGTTTTTGGACTGTAGCCCTTTTTTGTTTTGTTGCGCTCAATTGCTCAAGTACGTAAGCTTCACGCGGCCACCCGACAGTTGGGCACACGTGCCGGCCTTCAGCCTCTTCTGCGCTGACAACCCCGAAAACAGGGGTTTTCCTGCCCCCAGCAACACGGGATGGACCACCAGTTGCATTTCGTCCAGCAAGTCCGCCTTCATCAGGCTGGCAACCAGCGTGGCACCTCCGACCACATGGATGTCCTTGCCTGGCGCCTGTTTCAGCCTATGTACGTCATCCATGTGGCGCAGGACCGTCGTGTGCTCCCAGGCAGGCTTGCCCATCCCGGTCGAAAGGACATAATGCGGCGTTGTTTGCGAGAACCTGGCGTATGCCAGCTCACCCTCGGTGGCAGGGTTGCAGGTATGCGGCAAGATGGCTGTGGGGTCGCCAAGAATCGTGGACCAGTACTGCTCATATGCGGGATACATGTTGCCACCCAGTAGGCAGGCGTCAATCCGCGGCCCAAGGTCAAAGCAATCCCCCCAGCTGTCGACCCAATCCAGTTGGCCGGCATCCCCTTCGATGAAACCATCCAGCGATACCTGTAATGCGGCGATGAACTTTCTCATGCTGTCCTCCGTTCGGAAAGGCGCGCTTCGTGCGCGCGTATCCGAACGACGTTCCAGCAACAGCAAAATCGACAGGATCTTGGCCCCAGGCCGCGATACGTACCCGTCTAAACGAAAGTCACCGACAGGCTGGCAAGACTGTCAATGCTGCCGGTCAGGCACTGGCCGCGGCTGACTGCGCCCACGCCTTCCGGCGTGCCGGTGAAAATCAGGTCGCCCGGTTCCAGGCGGAACAGGGTGGACAGGTTAGCGATGGTTTCAGCCACGGACCAGATCATATGGTCGGTGCTGCTGGACTGGCGGATCGCGCCGTCCAGCGCCAGCGCAATGGCGGCGCTTTCAATGCCCTGCACTTCCGATGCGCGGCGCAATTCGCCCACCGGTGCGGAATAGTCGAAGGCTTTGCCGATTTCCCACGGGCGCCCGGCGTCCTTCATCTTCCCTTGCAGGTCGCGGCGGGTCATGTCCAGGCCCACGGCGTAGCCGTAGATGTGCTGCGGCGCGTCGGCTACGCTGATATCGCTGCCGCCCTGCCCGATCGCCACCACTAGTTCGCACTCGTAGTGAAAATTACTGGTTTGCGGCGGATACGGCAGCTCCGCCAGCGCGCCGCGCGCTACCGGCACCACGGCGGCAGCATCGCCGGGTTTGCAGAAGAAGAACGGCGGTTCGCGGTCCGGGTCGGAACCCATCTCGCGCGCGTGGCCGGCGTAGTTGCGGCCCACGCAGTACACGCGGCGCACCGGGAAGCGCTCGTCAGTGCCGGCGATATGCAATGCCGCAACCAGGTGCGGCGGGAAAACGTAGTCGGCCATCTTTTGTCCTCAGGTGAATAGAAGTGCGCGCAAGGCGATGCGGAACGATTCGGCCAGCGCGGCAACCGGGATATGCGGATTGCATACGCCGCGCAGGTGCAGGCCCTGGTACAGCGAAATCACGGCTTCCATGCGGCCTTCCACCGTGGCGTCGTCCGCGCTCAGGCCGTGCATGGCGCGGCCGACTTTCAGCACGGCGAGGAAACGGGCACGCGTGCGGCGGTCGGCGTCATGGCTCAGGGCGGCGATCACGGGATTGCGCGCGCTTTCGGCGGAAATTTCGAGCGGCAGCGCCCAGTGGTCCGGGTCCAGGTTTTCCGGCACGCTTTGCTCGACATCATCGAGGATGGCTTGCAGCGGGTCGGGCTGGCTTTCAATCTTGCGGATGATCTCCATCACGCGCGCCACGTTGTCCTCCACGAAGGCGGCGATGATGGCGTCTTTGCTGTCGAAGTAGTTGTAAATATGGCCGGCGCTCATGCCGGCGGCTTTGGAAATCTGGGACATGCTGGCGCCGTGGAATCCGCTGCGGCGGAAACAGGTGGCGGCGGCGTCAAGTACCTGGCGGCGGCGGATGGCGGCGCGCTCTGGGTCGTTGTGGCGTTTTTCAGTCATAAGGCGTTACTGTGTCCAAGGGAATGCACTTTGTCAAATTACAACGTGCTATGATTGAAAGGCAGTTACTTCATTCTTCAAGGAAAGAGTGTAACGATATGCCCTCCAAGACCTCCCGCTCGATCGAGATGCGGCCCGCAGAAGCGGGCGATGTGGCGTTCATGCAGCAACTGTACTCCAGCACCCGCAGTACAGATGCCCGCATGGGGGGCTGCGACAATGCGACGGAAAACCTGCTGCAAGGCTTGCAGTTCAAGGCCCAGCAATCCTGGTTCCAAACCAAATACCCGAATGCCGACCTGGCGCTGATCACGGAGCATGAGCGTCCGGTGGGCCGGCTTTATGTCGATTACGGGCCGGATGAATTGCGCATCCTCGATATCTGCCTGTTGCCGGAGCACCGCAACCGTGGCATCGGCCTGGGCCTGCTGCGCAGCCTGCAGGCCCAGGGCGAGCGATTGCGCCTGCCGGTGCGGCTGAATGTCATGCTGGGCAGCCCGGCACAGCGCCTGCTGCAGCGCTGCGGTTTCGAGATCCGGGGCGTGGACGGCATCTACAACGTCATGGAGTGGATGCCGCCCGCCGGTATCGACTAGCCTCGCATTAAGCCCAGCCTCCGAGTGCCTTGTACAAGGTGACCTGGTTGGTTGCCTTGGCCAGGCGTACGCTGATCAGGCCTTGCTGCGCCGCGTACAGGGCGCGCTGCGACACCAGCGCGTTCAGGTACGATTCCGCCCCTTTCTGGTAACGCGCCTCGTGGATGCGGTGGCTGCGGCTGGCCGCTTCCGCCAGCGCGGCCTGCGACGCTACCCGCTCGTCCAGCGTGCCGCGCTGGGCCAACGCATCGGCCACTTCGCGGAAGGCGGACTGGATCGCCTTTTCGTAGCGCGCCACGGCAATGCCGTTGTCGGCCTTGGCGATATCCAGCCGGGCGCTGTTGGCGCCGGCATCGAACAATGGCAAGGTCAGTTGCGGCAGGAAGGTCCAGGCGCCGCTGCCGGCCTTGAACAAATCGCCCAGCGCGCCGCTCGCGCTACCGGCGCTGCCGGTCAGCGTGATGCTCGGGAAGAAGGCTGCGCGCGCCACCCCGATATTGGCGTTGGCCGCTTTCAGCGCGTGCTCGGCTTCCAGCACGTCCGGGCGTTGCAGCAGCACGGTGGAGGGCACGCCTTCCGGCAGTTCGGCCAGCGTGCTGACGGCGCTCGGCAAGGCCTGCGGCAGCAGGCTGGCCGGCACTTGGGTACCGACCAGCAGGGCCAGCGCGTTCTCGCCGGCCGCTACCTGGGCGGTGTAAAGGGCCATGTCGTTGCGCGCCGCTTCCACACTGGTCTGCGCTTCGTACATGTCGAGACCCGAGGTGGCGCCGGCCGCGAAGCGGCGCTTGCTCAGTTCAAAGGTGATTTGCTGGCTTTTCAGCGTGTCCTGCGCCAGGCGCAGGCGCTCCTTGTCGGCCGCCAGGCCGAGCCAGGTGCTGGCCACTTCGGCCACCAGGCTAAGGCGCTGGGCACGCTGCGCCTGTTCGGTGCCGAGGTAGGCTTGCAGCCCGGCGTCCGACATATTGCGCAGTTTGCCGAACAGGTCCAGCTCATAGGCCGGCAAGGCCAGGCCGCCGCTGTACTGGCGGCTGATGTCGCCGCCCGGTGCGCGTGCTGCGCTCTGGCCGACTTGCGCGTTCACCTTTGGCAGTTGCGCGGCACGGTCGATGCCGTATTGGGCGCGCGCCTTCTCGATATTCAGCGCCGACACACGCAGGTCGCGGTTGTTCTTCAGCGCCAGCTCCACCACGTCGCGCAGTTGCTGGTCGCCGATGAAATCGCGCCAGGCGATTTCGCTGGCGGGCTTGGCGTCGGCAGCGGTTTGCACCGGCTTGTAGGCCTCGCCCTGCGGCCAGGCTGCGGCTACCGGCGACGCCGGGCGCTCATACGTCGGCGCCAGGCTGCAGCCGGCCAGCAAGGCCGCCGCTGCAAGGGCAAAGATCGTCTTATTCATATCATGCCTCCTTGGCGATAGCGGCTGGCGCGGCGGCCGTGCCCTTGCGGGCCACCCATGCGCGCACCAGCACGAAGAACACCGGCACGAAGAAGATGCCGAGGAAAGTCGCGGTCAGCATGCCGCCCAACACGCCCACGCCAATGGCGTTCTGGCTGCCGGAACCGGCGCCGCTCGCCAGCGCCAGCGGCAGCACGCCGAGGCCGAAGGCGATGGATGTCATCAGGATCGGGCGCAGGCGCAGCTTCACCGCCTGCAGCGTGGCTTCACGCAGCTCGATGCCCTGCTCCGTCAGTTCCTTGGCGAATTCCACAATCAGGATCGCATTCTTGGCCGACAGGCCGACCACGGTCAGCAAACCAACCTGGAAGTACACGTCGTTCGCCAGGTGGAAGCCCCAGGTCGCCAGCACCGTGCCGATAATACCGAGCGGTACCACCAGCAGCACCGAGAACGGCACCGACCAGCTTTCGTACAGTGCGGCCAGGCACAGGAACACGATCAGGATCGAGATCGCGTACAGCACCGTGGTCTGCGAGCCGGAGTCGCGCTCTTCCACCGACAGGCCGGTCCACTCGTAGCCGATACCGGCTGGCAGCTGGGCCACCAGTTTTTCCATTTCGGCCATGGCGACACCCGAGCTCACGCCCGGCGCCGGCATGCCCTGCACGTTCACCGACGGCACGCCGTTATAGCGTTCCAGGCGCGGCGAGGCGTAAATCCAGCGGCCAGTGGCGAAGGCGGAGAACGGCACCATCTCGCCGTGCGCATTGCGCACCGACCACTTGTTCAGGTCTTCCGGCGCCATGCGCGATTCCGGCGTGCCTTGCAGGTAGACGCGCTTGACGCGGCCGCGGTCGACGAAGTCATTCACGTAGGCCGAGCCCCAGCCCACGCTCAGCACCTTGTTGACGTCGGCCACGGTCAGGCCGAGCGCGGTGGCTTTCTGCTGGTCGATGTCCAGCTTGAACTGCGGCGTATCTTCCTGGCCGTTCGGACGCACTGCCATCAGCAGCGGGTTCTTGGCAGCCATGCCGAGCAGCTGGTTGCGGGCGCCCATCAGCGCTTCGTGGCCAAGGCCGCCCTGGTCCTGCAGTTGCAGGTCGAAACCGCTGGCATTCCCCAGCTCCATCACGGCTGGCGGCGCAAAGGCGAATACCATCGCTTCGCGGATCTGCGAGAAAGCGCCCATGGCGCGGCCAGCAATCGCTTTCACCTTCTGCTCCGGGCTCTGGCGCTCGGACCAGTCTTTCAGGCGCACGAAGGCCAGGCCGGCGTTCTGGCCGTTACCGGCAAACGAGAAGCCCGCCACGGTGAACACGGATGCCACCGATGCTTTTTCATTTTCCATGAAGTGGTGCTCCAGCTTTTCCAGCACCTTCAGCGTACGCTGCTGGGTGGCGCCGGTCGGCAACTGCACCATGGAGAACAGGATGCCCTGGTCTTCTTCCGGCAGGAAGGAAGTCGGCAGGCGCATGAAGGACACCGCCAGCACGGCCAGCAAGGCGCCGTACACCACCAGCGAGCGGCCGCTGCGCGTGATCATCTTGCCGACCCAGCCCTGGTACTTGGTGCTGCTGCGGTCGAAGCTGCGGTTGAACCAGCCGAAGAAGCCCTTCTCCGACACATGCGAGCCCGGCTTCAGGAAGGTGGCGCACAAGGCTGGCGTGAACACCATTGCCACCAGCACCGACAGCGCCATGGCGGACACGATGGTGACCGAGAACTGGCGGTAAATCACGCCGGTGGAGCCGCCGAAGAAGGCCATCGGCACGAACACGGCGGACAGCACCAGGGCAATACCCACCAGCGCGCCCGAGATCTGGCCCATGGATTTGAGCGTCGCCTCTTTCGGCGACAAGCCCTCCTCCGTCATCACACGCTCCACGTTCTCCACCACCACAATGGCATCGTCCACCAGCAGGCCGATCGCCAGCACCATGGCGAACATGGTCAGTGTATTGATCGAGTAGCCCAGCGAGAACAGCACGGCAAAAGTACCCAGCAGCACGACCGGCACGGCCATGGTCGGGATCAGGGTGGCGCGGAAATTCTGCAGGAACAGGTACATCACGACGAACACCAGGACCACCGCTTCGATCAGGGTCTTCACCACTTCTTCAATAGACAGCTTGACGAAAGGCGTGGTGTCGAATGCCACCACGGCCTTCATCCCTTGCGGGAACTGCTTGCCCATGACTTCAATTTTCTTCTTCACCGCCTCGGCGGTGTCGAGCGCGTTGGCGCCGGTGGCCAGCTTGATCGCCACGCCCACCGCTGGTGCGCCGTTGTAGCGCGCCACAGTGTTGTAGTTCTCGTTGCCCAGTTCAATACGCGCCACATCGCGCAGGTGCACGGTGGCGCCGCTGGCGGTGGTCTTCAGCAGGATGGCGCCGAACTGCTCCGGCGTTTGCAAGCGGCTTTGCGCCGTCACGGTGGCGTTCAATTGCTGGTCCGGCACGGCTGGCGCGCCGCCCAGTTCACCGGCGGATACTTCGGCATTCTGCGCCTGGATCGCGGCCGTCACGTCGGCTGGCGTCAGCTGGAAGCCTTGCAGCTTCTGCGGGTCGAGCCAAATGCGCATCGCATACTGGGAGCCAAACAGCATCACATCGCCCACGCCTTGCACGCGGCTCAACGGGTCGATCACATTGGCGGCCACATAGTCGCCCAGGTCGGACTGCTTCATCTTGCCGTCTTCGGAGACGAAGCCCAGCACCATCAGGAAGTTGCGGGTGGCTTTCGACACCACCAGGCCTTGCTGGGTGACAGCGCTAGGCAGCAGCGGCGTCGCCAGCTGCAGCTTGTTCTGCACCTGCACCTGGGCGATGTCCGGGTTGGTGCCGCTGTTGAAGGTCAGCGTAATGTTGATGCCGCCCGAGGAATCGCTGCTGGACGACATATAGCGCAAACCGTCGATACCCTTCATCTTCTGTTCGATGATCTGGGTGACGGCGTCTTCCACCGTCTTGGCCGAGGCGCCCGGATAGGAGCCGGTGATCGAGATCGACGGCGGCGCAATGCTTGGATACTGCGAAATTGGCAGCCCTTTGATCGCCATGACACCCGCCAGCATCACGACGATGGCGAGTACCCAGGCGAAAATGGGCCGGTTGATAAAGAAGCGGGACATGGTTCAGCCTCCCTGCTTAACGTGCTGCAGCCTGGCGCTGGGCGTCGCCGCCGCTGGCCGGGGTGGATTTCGCCACGACAGCCGGAGCACCCGGCTTGACCTTTTGCAGGCCTTCCACGATCACGCGGTCGCCGGCTTCCAGGCCGGACTTGACCAGCCATTTGTCGCCGATGGTGCCGCCGGTTTGCAGCACGCGCTGTTCCACCTTGCCTTCCTTGTTCAGCACCAGCGCCGTCGCCTCGCCTTTCGGGTTGCGGGTCACTCCCATTTGCGGCACGGCGATCGCCTGCTCGCTGACACCGGTTTCCAGCACGGCGCGCACGAACATGCCCGGCAGCAGATCATGCTTCGGATTCGGGAACAGCGCGCGCAGGGTCACGTTGCCGGTGCCCGGGTCAACGCTTACATCGGAGAACTGCAGCTTGCCCGGCAGCGCGTACTTGGTGCCGTCCGACAGCAGCAAGGTGACTTTGGCCTGGCCGTTGGCCTTCTTGATCGAACCGCTGTCCATCTCGCGCTTGAGGCGCAGCAGCTCTTCGCTGGACTGGGTCACGTCGACATAGATCGGGTCCAGCTGCTGTACGGTGGTCAGTGCAGTCGCCTGGCCGGCAGTCACCAGCGCACCCGGCGTCACATTGGAGCGGCTGATGCGGCCCGAAATCGGCGCCGCCACCTTGGTGTAATCCACATTGATGCGTGCCGAGTCCACGGCGGCTTGCGCCGCTTCCACTTCGGCCTTGGCTTGCTCGTAGGCGGCAACGGCATCGTCGTAATCCTGGCGGCTCACGCCTTCGATCGCCACCAGTTCCTTATAGCGCGCCACCTTTGGCGCGGCTGCCGCCAGGTTGGCCTTGGCCTTTGCCAGGCTGGCCTTGGCCGAATTGAACGCCGCCTGGTAAGTGGCCGCGTCGATCTGGTACAGCTGGGCACCCGCCTTGACGTCGGAGCCTTCGGTAAACAGCCGTTTCTGCACCAGGCCACTGACTTGCGGGCGCACTTCGGCCACCTGGAAGGCGGCGGTGCGGCCCGGCAGCTCGGTGCTCATGGCCAGCGCCTGCGGCGCCACGGTGTAGACCGCCACTTCCGGCGCTTGTTGGCCGCCCGCGCCTTGCGCTGGACCGCCTTGTTTGCCGCCGCAACCGGCGAGTACTGCCACTGCCGCAGCAGCGGCCCCCAGCAGTACGAAATTCTTTTGCATGTTTTTCATCTTTTTTTCCGAGAAGAACTAGAATGAACGATCATTCTAACACAACCCGAAATCTGACTGCCGAGTCAGCAACATACCGTTACATTAATGAAGATCCCAGCGAATCGCGTCAAACACTGCCTGAAGGCGCCCCGCCCGCTGCGGGTTGAGCATGCGCACGTGGGAGATTTTCCCGGCCAGGTGGGCGCGGAAATCCGCGTGACCGGCGCGGTTCTGCGTCGCCGGCCCGTGGCGCACGCAGTTGGTCAGCATTGCCTTTAGCCTGTCGTACTCGTCGCGCGCAAGGTTCGGATGCGCATTAACCACCACACCGGTCACCTGCTGCCTGGCGCCTGCGCGCATCAGGCGGGTTTTCCGGGTGTTGACCCGGAAGCCCTCTTCCAGCGCGATGGCGGCGACCTGGATATGCAAGCGTGCGGCGGCGCGCGCAAACTCCTCGCCGCCGGAAAACGCCAGGTCGTCGGCATAGCGACTGTAGGACGCGCCCAGCGTTCGCGCCAGCGCCGCCAGCCGCAAGTCGAGGCGGTAGGCGCACAGGTTGGCCAGGGCCGGCGAACTCGGCGCGCCCTGCGGCAAGTGCGGCGTCTTCAACGCCTGGCGTTCACTCCAGGGCAGCGCCACATCACCCTGCCTGTCGCGCAAGACGCCGTGCGGCGCACGGTTGACGCACAAGCGGGCCAAGGTGCCGGCCACGCTTGGCGGGTAGCCTAGCTTTGCGAACAAGGCATGAATGCGCGCTGGCTGGACACTGGTGAAGAAGTCCTTCAGGTCCATACGGATCACGGCGCGCTGGCCGGCGTGCAGCGTTGCATGCGTGAGGCACGAATGCCCGCGCCGGAACCCATGCGCAGCGGGATGCGGCGGCACCCGGTCCAGCAGCTGACGCAGGATCCTTTGCTGCAGGCGGCGCAGCCGCTCCTTGGGAATTTCAATCAGCCGCCAACCGCCGCTGCGTTTCGGCACCCAGCGATAGTGGTAATGCTGGAGCGGCGTTTGCGCCGGCCCGTCAAGCCGCCATTGGTCGGCAAACCAGTCCAGCGCCGCTACCGGCTCGCCGAGCCATGCCGCCAGGTCGCCCACCGTTGCCAGTTCCGGCAACGCGAGCGCGGCCAGCCAGCCGGGTGCCGGCGGCCGTTGCGGCAGGTCGATGCAATAGCGCCGCACGGGCGGCAATGCGATGAAGGGCGGCGCGGCAAGGGCCACAAAATCGTCGACATCGACATCGGCATCGGATGTTGCGCGGCCGAGCAGTTGCCAAAGACGGTCGGCCAGCTCGTGCCGGCTGAAGTAATGGAAGTTCTCGCCAGTATGCTCGATGAGCGCCGCGCATATCCGGGGCGCCCAGGGCTGCGGGGCGGCGAAGACACGATGGCAGGCCGCCACCAGCGCGGCCATGCTGCCGTCGCTGGCAAGCATGGTATCGGCCAGCGCCAGCACGGCAAGTTTATCGATATCCATGCTGGCGAATGGGGCGGAAGTCCTTCAACGAGTCTCGTGATGCGTGAGCAGAGTTGCGCGGTAGCGCAAAGACGCTCATGCGGCGTAAAGCAGGACCTTCAATATCCCGCGGGGTAGCCCCGCAGAGGCTGTCCATGCACAAGGCAAGAACAGGCCGGCTTGGAGGATCCGCCCCGGCGCTAGCCTATCACAGAGTGACCGGAACC
This sequence comes from Pseudoduganella guangdongensis, assembly GCF_009857475.1. GTDB lineage: Bacteria > Pseudomonadota > Gammaproteobacteria > Burkholderiales > Burkholderiaceae_D > Rugamonas > Rugamonas guangdongensis. Next base: position 71,939 of record NZ_WWCJ01000021.1, read on the forward strand.
GCGTCCATCTCCACGCTTTGCAGGATGATTTCCGAATACGCTTCAAAGCCGGAATCGATGCCCAGCATCAGCCACACGGCACCGTTGGCATCGGCCGTCACTTTCAACGGCTTCTCGCTCTTCAGGGTCTTGCTGGCAAACGCCGGGGTGCCGCCGCAAGCCTGGCCGTTGGCGATATTGCCGAGGATATCGCCTTCCTTGCCGCCGCCGCCCTGGTTGCCACGGTCGACATTCATGCGGATATAGCCGTCATTGGTGGTGATCGCCTTCGGCTCGGTGGCGGTTGCGCCGGCATAAACCCACACCGCCTCGCCCGGCGCTCCGCCCACGCCGAAGCAGCCGGAAGGCACGCTGCTGGCGAACTTGACCGAGAAGGTAACGTTATAGACGCCGTTCTTTTCCATACCGGTGAACTGCTTTTTCACGAACACGAACAGGTCGTCGCTTTGATTGGTGCCGCCAATCAGGTAACCCTTGCCGGTCAGGGGTGCCGGCAGCGCCTTGGCTTCGAATTTGACGTTGACCGGCGCCGTCTCCGGCGTGTAGTCGGCAGTGCCGCCGGCCCAACCGGTAACGCCCTTGTCGAAATCGACCAGCATGCTCAGACGCTGCGGCTTGTTGTCCTCATTCCCGCCGCCGCATGCCGCCAGCAGCGACAGGATAGCTACGGACAGGCCGGTCTTCAGGATGGTTTTCATTATTTGCCCTTTTCACAAAAGTTTCGAAAGACCCAATTGTAAAAAGGACCAAAGGCGCCTGAACGACGCCTTTGTATGTAGAAGTATGTAGTCGGGAACTACACTTTTTTACTTCCAGTTACCGCGCAGTTCAGCCACCTGGCTATGCAGCAGTTCCGGGCTCACATCCGTCGGCGCCACCGGCTGCCCCACCGCCAGCGACAGCTGCGAACGGAAGCCCTTGCGGAAGGCGCGCTCCAGCAGGTTGTCCTGGCTGCGGCTCAGCAAATGGCCCCACAGGCCGCGCAGCGCCATTGGGATCACCGGCACATGCGAGCGCTCCACGATCTTCTTGATGCCGCCTTTGAATTCGCTCATTTCGCCATCGCGCGTCAGCTTCCCTTCCGGGAAGATGCACACCAGTTCACCCTCGTGCAAAGCCTGCGCGATATCGACAAAAGCCTTCTCCATCAGCCACGGGTCTTCCTTGGCCGGCGCGATCGGGATCGCCTTGGCCGTGCGGAAGATCCAGCCGATGAACGGCGTCTTGAAGATGCGGTGATCCATCACGAAGCGGATCGGGCGCGGGCTGGCCGCGACGATCACCAGCGCGTCCACATAGCTCACGTGGTTGCACACCAGGACCGCGCCGCCCTCTTCCGGAATGCGGTCGGCATCCACGGTCTTCACCTTATGCACGGTATGAATCAGGATCCAGGCCAGGAAGCGCAGCAGGAATTCCGGCACCAGCGAGAAGATATACACCGCCACCAGGCCGTTCATGATGGCCGTGGCCAGAAACAGTTCCGGGATGGTGAAGCCTTGCTTCAGCAGCAGGATCGCCACGCCGGTCGCTACCACCATGAACAGCGCGTTCATGATGTTCATGCCCGCGATGGTGCGCGACAGGTGCTGCGGGTCGGCGCGCAGCTGGATCATCGCGAACAACGGCACGATGAAGAAGCCGCCGAACACGCCGATCATTACCACGTCTAAGATGATGCGCCAGGCGCCCGGCTGCATCACCATCGACGCGAAATTCACCTGGCCGGGCGCGCTGTAGCCCTGGCTCGCCAGGTACAGGTCGATGCCGAACACGGTCAGACCGATCGAGCCGAACGGCACCAGGCCGATTTCCACCTTGCGGCCGGAGAGCTTTTCGCACAGCAGCGAGCCGGCGCCGATCCCCAGCGAGAACATGGTCAGCAGCAGCACGAAGACGCTATCGTCGCCCTTCAGGTAATCCTTGGCGTAGACCGGGAACTGGGCCAGCACAATCGCGCCGTAGAACCAGAACCAGGAGTTGCCCAGCATCGACAGGAACACGCTGCGGTTGCCCGCCGAGAAGCGCAGGTTGCGGATCGATTCCGTGAACGGGTTCCAGTTGATCTTCAGGGCCGGCTGCGGCGCTGGCGTCAGCGGGATGCCATACGCGGTGATTAAGCCGAGCACCGCAAAGAACAGCGTGGCCGCAGCCAGCCATGCCACGCCATTCGGTTGCTGGGCGACGATGACAGCACCGAATACCTGGCCCAGCAGAATGCCGACGAAGGTGCCCATCTCCACGATGCCGTTGCCGCCGGTGAGTTCTTCCGGCTTCAGGTGCTGCGGCATGTAAGCGTATTTGACCGGACCAAACAAGGTCGAGTGGGTGCCCATGCCCAGGATGGCAAACATCAGCAGCCACAGGTTGTGCGTGAACCAGCCCAGGGCAGCCACCCCCATGATGCCTATTTCCAGCCATTTGATGATGCGCGCCAGGCTGCCCTTTTCCACCTTTTCCGCGATCTGGCCGGCGGTGGCGGAGAAAAATACGTACGGCAGGATGAACAGGCCGGGCACCAGGTTGGTCACCAGCGACGGCGCCAGGTCGGTCCAGTTTTTGGCGTCGAAGGCCAGGGCCACCACGAGGGCGGTCTTGAACAGGTTATCGTTGAACGCGCCGAGGAATTGCGTCCAGAAGAAGGGCGCGAAGCGGCGCTGTTTCAGCAGGTCGAACTGGCTGGGATGGCTCATGTTGCGGCACAGGAATAGTGAAAGTGCTGACAACATACAGGACATTTTCCAGCCGCTCAACCCGGCTTGCCAAAGTATCGTTATTTAATACTTTGCAGTGGCAATTCTATGAAAATACGGGTGCCGGACCTGGCGTCCATGGCGAAACTGCCGCCCAGCGCCTGCACCCGCTCGCGCATGCCCGCCAGGCCGACCCCGGCGGCGGTGCGCGCCGGGTCAAAACCGGTGCCGTCATCCGCAATATCGATGTGCAAAGCGTCGCCCCGGCGCGACACCGCCACGCTGGCGCGGCTGGCGCGCGCATGCTTGACGACGTTGGACAGCGCTTCCTGCACGATACGGTAGGCGGAAATGGCGGCATCGCCCGCGACCGCACCCATGTCGCCCTCCATCCGCAGCGTGAAGCGGCAGGCCGGATGGCTGCTGCCAACCTGGCGCACCATTTCCTCCAGTGCGCCCTCCAGGCCAAGCATGTCCAGCATTTCCGGCCGCAGGCGGCGCACCAGAGAGCGCCCGCTGTTATACAAGCCGAGCGCCAGCTTGGTGATGGCCTGCGCCTTATCACGCACCTGCGCTGCCGTTTCCGGCGGCGCCAGGCCGGCTGCCAGCGCCGCGACCTGCTGCGCCTCCAGCCGCACCGCAATCAAGGTAGCGTTCAACTCGTCATGGATCTCCAGCGCGATTGCCTTGCGCTCATCCTCCACCGCCGACGTGACCCGGTGCAGCAGCCGGCGCTTTTCCGCATCCGCCGCGCGCACCGCCGCCATCGAAGCCTGCAGGGAATCGGCAAAGCCGCTCGTCATCCGCCACGCCAGGGCCACGCAGGCCAGCAGGCCAACCAGCGCCACTGCCAGTTCCACCTGCAAACGCTGGCGCGCCTTGTGCAGCATGGCGGTCGGCGTCATGCGCACCTGCACATAGCCCATGTTACCGACATTGCGGTTGCCGCCGCCGGTCACGTACAGCAGGCGCTTATGCACGGCAGCTTCGTAATAACGCGCCTCCGGCCGCGCGTCACCGCGCGCCACCACGTCCAGCAAAGGCTTGCGGCCCGCATCGAGCAGGGTCACACGCTGGATCGCGCTATCCGTCTGCAGCATGCCGTTGATGGTGGCGCGCAGCTCATCGAACTGGCCGTACATCAAGCTGATCTCGCTGCTCGCCACCAGGGCGGCGGCCAACAGGCGCCCGCGTTCAGCCAGCTCCGCTTGCACCTCCGCCTGGCGCGACTGGTAGTGGTACCAGGTCAGCGTGGCGCACAGCGCCAGCATGGGCAGCAGCGTGATGGCAAGCAGGCGGCCGCGCGTGCCAAGCCGCACGCGTGCGGCGAGCCCGCCAATGGTGGCCTTCACGCCTGCAGCAGGCCGTGGCGCACGGCCAGGCGCGTGATATCCGCCGCGCGCTCAACGCCCAGCTTGTCCTTGATCGCCTGGCTGGAATTGCTGATGGTCTTGCTGGAGACGCCCAGCCGGTCCGCGATCTCGGCATTGGTCAACCCCTCCGCCATCATGCGGAAGATGTCCAGCGAACGTTCATCCAGCAGCGCCTGCGGCGACTGCTCGCCCAGCACCGACAGGCTGGCCAGGCGCTCCGCAATCGCCGGCATGAAATACAGCTCGCCCAAGCGCGCCTTCTGCACAGCACCCGCCAGTTCGGCCGGGTCGCAATCCTTGGTGACCAACGCGCGCGCGCCGATGCGGTAAGCCTCCTTCACCAGCGCATCCTGGTCGAACTGGGTCAGGAAAATGATGCGGGCCTTGGGGTCGGCCGCCAGGATCTGGCGCGCCACATCCAGCCCCGTCATCTGCTCGCCGAAGCGCATATCGAGGATAGCAACGTCCGGTGCCAGATCCTGGTAAGCCTGCACCGCCTCCGCCGGCGTCCGAGCCTGGCCTACCACATCGATGCCGAAACCAGCCAATGCCATCGCAAATCCCCCCATCACAACCGGGTGGTCGTCTGCCAGCAATACTTTGATCTTATCCATGGAATGTTCCGTTTCTAGGAGATGGAAGGATAACACGCATAGGCATCGCAATAAAAATTGCTTGCCAATTTCTATTTGATGGAAGAATATGCTTCCAACACCTAGCAATCCAATATTCCAACCAGAAGAAAGGAAGCCTTCCATGAACTTCGAAACCCCACGCAAGAACTACACGGGCATCGCCTTCGTCACGGCCGCGCACCTGTTGGCGGTCTTCATCGCGGTGAAGAACTCCACGATCACCTTCGCACCAGCCGCCCCGCCCGGCCTCATCGTGACGCCGGTGCCGGAAAAACCGCAGCCGCCAAAGCCCAAGGCGGAGCCGAAGCATGAACCGAAATTCAAGGAGCCGCCGATCATCGTGCCGCCCCCGATCATCGAAACCACGACGACGCAGCCAACCGTCACCGCAAAACGCAAGGACGAGGTGGTCGAAGGCGCGCGCTCCGTCGGGCCAGGTGAGGGCGAGCCGCTCCCAGGCGGCAAAGTGGAAGTAGCGCAGCGCGCGCCGGTACGGGTCGCGCCGGTCATCGACGCCAAGAATTGCGCCAAACCCGCCTACCCCGCCGCCGCCTTGCGCAACGAAGAATCCGGCACCGTGGCGCTGGCCTTCCTGGTAGGCACGGATGGCAAGGTAGCGAGCGCCAAGGTGGAACGCTCCAGCGGCTCACGCGACCTGGACCGCGCCGCCGTGAACGGCCTCTCCCTGTGCCGCTTCACCCCCGGCACGGTGGACGGCGTGGCTTATGAATCCTGGTTCCGCATGCAATACGTCTGGACCTTGGACTAAGCCAAGCTTTCGGCAAATTTCCAACAAGAAACCTTACTTTTTTGGCAAATATGTAATTGAGTATGTAATAATACTAATTCGCAACATTGTTGCGAAACTAAAACTAAAATTGAATACAGAGAAATTTATGAAGAAAACTATCGCGCAACTGGCCATCGCCGCTTTCGCCACCACCCTGAGCATGTCCGCGTTCGCAGGCGACAACCCAGGTGAAGGCCCGAACCCATTCACCGATTGCGGCATTGGCGCAGCGTTGTTCCCGGACACCCACTGGGCAGCAGTTAGCTCCAACGTGATCTGGGACATCGGCACTACCGCCGTGACCTCGGCGACCATGAGCCCGCAAACTTGCTCCGGCAAGAAGGTAAAGACCGCCATGTTCGTTCGCGACCACCAGCAGCAGCTGGCTGAACAGTTCGCCCGTGGCCAGGGCGAGCACGCCGTAGCCGCACTGGAAATGTTCAACTGCGCGGCGCCACAACGCCAGCAGACCATGGTGCAAGTGCGCGCTGCGGTCGGTTCCGTCGTGACCGCCCCAGGCTTCTCCGCTCAGCCACAACTGCAACAAGCTGGCCAGATGTTCAACGCCATCGAAAAAGCGACCGCGACCTGCTCCGCAGCCGCCTAATGCTTGCCGGCCGCACCCGCACAGCGGGTGCAGCCAGCAGCAGCCTCGCCCACCCAGGCGGGGCTTTTTCTTTTTTTAGCACCGCCGCATGAATTCCAAGCTGTTTCCCGCCCTCCTCCTGGGTGCCGCATCCCCGGCCATGGCCCAGTTGCCAGATCTCGCCCTCAACCAGGACTGGCAGCGTCTGCTTATTTATGAAGCCGATGCAGGCAGCCCCAGCGGCCTGCGTAGTGCCATCCACAGCCCCGAATTTTTCCTCGCCGCGCATGGCGCGACCGATCCCGGCGCCGAGCTTCACGCCACGCTCCAGGCCATGCGCGCGCCGGCAACTGGCGACAACGACACGCATGCCAAGTGCCGCTTCCCGGCGCGCCGCCTGTGGCTGGCACAGCGCCTGCCCGCGCATGCCAGCGAGCTGGCAGAGATCGACTGCCCCGCCTTCCAGCAATGGGCACGCCCGGCGCACGTCGATTCGGTCAGCCTGGTGTTCGCCAACGGTTACCTGGGGAACCCGGCCTCTTACTACGGCCACACCTTCCTCAAGTTCAACCACAGCAAAGCCAGCGCCACGCCAAGCCTGCTCGACTCCACACTCAATTACGGCGCACTGCTTGCCAACCAGGACAATCCGGTCAGTTACATCGTCAAGGGCCTGACTGGCGGTTACGACGGCGGCTTCAGCCCGATCGAATTCTATTTTCACGACGCGACCTACGGCGAAACTGAATTACGCGACATGTGGGAATACCGGCTAGCCCTGCCGGAGCATGCGCTACGCCTGGTGGTGGCCCACGCCTGGGAAGTCACGCAGAAAAAGTACACCTATTACTTCCTGCGTCTGAACTGCGCCTACCGCGTGGCCGAACTGCTGGAAATCGCGAACGGCATCGACATCATCCCGCGCAATCGCCCTTGGGTCATGCCGCAAGCCCTGCTGCAAAAGCTGGCGCGCACCGACTATGCCGGCAAGCCGCTGGTCAGCGAAGTGCTTTACCACCCCTCGCGCCAATCCCGCCTGTACTGGCGCCATGCAGCCCTGAGTGACGCCGAGCGCGGCCTGGCCGCCGGCATTGTCGCCCAAACGCAAGCCGTGGACGGCCCGCAACTGGGCGCAATGCCAATCGAACGCCAGCACGCCGTCATCGACACCTTGCTGGAGTACTACCAATTCCACCGCGAGCGCAGCAAAGGCAGCACTGGCAGCGTAATGCCGGCCGGCTACGTGGCGGCGCTGAAGCAGCGCTTTACCCTGCCGCCCGGAGAAGTCGTGCTGCCGCCGGCAACTGCAGTCCCCCCGGACCAAGGCCGGCCGCCCAGCTACGTCCAGCTTGGCGTGGCGCACAAACCAGGCGCCGGCAACGAAGCCACCATCCGCATCCGCCCCGCCTACTACGACGCCATGGACAGCAGCGGCAACCAGCCGCAAAACAGCGCACTGAGCATGTTCGACACCTACCTGACGGTCGATCACGGTCATGCGCGGTTGCGCCGCCTTGACCTGTTCGCAATCGACAGCATGAACACCGCCGTCACCGGGCTGCCGGGCGACCGCAGCGACGGCTGGCGCTTCAGGGTGGGCTGGGAAGAACGCATGATGCGCGCCCAAGGCGACAAAGGCCTGGGTCACGAATTTCGTGCCGCCGGCATAACGACGACCGCGTACGGCGGCGGCGCATTACAGGCAGGCGCCGGCAACGGCCAATGGGGTTTCGCCCGGGTCGGCGCCAGCCTGTTGTACCGTAAGACACGCGATTTCAGCCTGCGAGTTAACCACGAATGGCGCCGCCACCTCGGATCACAGGCAAACAGCACCCGCCGCACCGAGCTGGAAGCGCGCTACGCCCTCGGTAGCGCCTACGACCTGCGTCTGCACTGGGAAAGCGAAACGGCAAAACGCCTGGTTTTCGGTGTCGGCCACTACTGGTAAGTAATTCGGGGTCAGGTCTGACAATCGGACAAACTATGCGCTTCGCGCATAGTTTGTCCGATTGTCAGACCTGACCCCGAATTTTGGTTTTACGCCAGGTTTTCCAGGCGGATCTTGGTGACCTTGCCGACCACGCTGGACAGCGCTTCGATCTTGTCGATCGCGGCTACGACGTTCTTCTCTTGCGTCAGGTGCGTCAGCAGGATGATGTCGGTATGGGTCTCGCCTTCCGCCGGCTCCTTCTGCATCATGGCGTCGATCGAGATGCTGCCGTCGGCCAGGATGCGGGTCAGTTCGGCCAGCACGCCGGGACGGTCGGCCACGGTCATGCGCAGGTAGTAGCAGGTCGTGATGTCGGCCATCGGCAGGATCTTGATGTCGGTCATCGCGTTCGGCTGGAAGGCCAGGTGCGGTACGCGGTGCTCCGGGTCGGCGGTGGCCAGGCGGGTGATGTCGACCAGGTCGGCGATCACGGCGGAGGCGGTCGGCTCGGGGCCGGCGCCTTTGCCGTAATACATGGTGGCGCCGATGGCGTCGCCCTGCACCAGCACGGCATTCATGGCGCCTTCCACATTGGCGATCAGGCGCTTGGCCGGGATCAGGGTCGGGTGCACGCGCAGCTCGATGCCCTCGCCGCCTTCCACCTTGGCGCGGCGCGCAATGCCCAGCAGCTTGATGCGGTAGCCCAGTTGCTCGGCGTATTTGATGTCGATCGCCTGCAGCTTGGTGATGCCTTCGATATGCGCTTTGTCGAACTGCACCGGGATGCCGAAGGCAATCGCCGACAGGATGGTGGCCTTGTGCGCCGCGTCCACGCCTTCGATGTCGAAGGTCGGATCGGCTTCGGCGTAGCCCAGACGCTGCGCTTCCTTCAGCACGGTGGCGAAGTCCAGGCCCTTGTCGCGCATCTCGGACAGGATGAAATTGGTGGTGCCGTTGATGATGCCGGCGATCCATTCGATGCGGTTGGCGGTCAGGCCTTCGCGCAGCGCCTTGATGATCGGGATGCCGCCGGCGACAGCGGCTTCGAAGGCGACCATCACGCCCTTGGCCTGGGCCGCGGCGAAGATCTCGGTGCCGTGCAGCGCCAGCAGCGCCTTGTTGGCGGTGACTACGTGCTTGCCGTTGGCGATGGCCTGCATCACCAGTTCCTTGGCGGTGTCGTAGCCGCCAATCAGCTCCACGACGATATCGATTTCCGGATCGTTGACGATCTCGAACGGGTCTGCCACGACTTTGCACTGGCCTTCTGTGCGTTCCTTGGCGCGCTCCAGGTTGCGGGCCGATACGGCCACGATCTCAATACCGCGGCCGGCGCGGCGGCGGATCTCTTCCTGGTTGCGGCGCAATACACTGAACGTTCCGGCACCTACATTGCCTACGCCCAGCAAACCTACTTTAATCGATTTCATCTTTCTATTTCCCTGATTGTGTTAGCCGTGCCCGTGCCGTTTTCGGTAGCCTTCCATGAAGCGCGCGATGCGGCCGAATGCATCTTCCATATCGTCCGAATTGGACAGGAACACCACGCGGAAGTGGTCCGGGCTATGCCAGTTGAAGCCCGTGCCCTGCACGATAAGGACTTTGGTTTCTTCCAGCAGTTCGTAAGCGAATTGCTGGTCGTCCGCGATCGGGTAGATCTTCGGATCGAGGCGGGGGAACATATAGAGTGCAGCTTTTGGCTTGACTACGCTGACGCCCGGAATCTCGGACAACAGCTTGTATGCCAGGTCGCGCTGCTTGAGCAGGCGCCCGCCGGGAGCCACCAGGTCGTTGATGCTCTGGTAGCCGCCGAGCGCAGTCTGGATCGCAAACTGGCCCGGCGCATTGGCGCAAAGGCGCATCGAGGCCAGCATATTCAGGCCCCAGATGTAGTCCTTCGCATATTTCTTGTTTTCGCCCGACAGCACCATCCAGCCGGAGCGGTAGCCGCAGGAGCGGTAGCTCTTGGACAGGCCGTTGAAGGTGACGCAGAACACGTCCTCGCACAGCGCGGCGATGGAGGTGTGCTGCACGCCGTCGTACAGCACCTTGTCGTAGATTTCGTCGGCGTAGATGATCAGCTGGTGCTGGCGCGCCAGTTCAATAATCTGCAGCAGCACCTCGTCCGGGTACAGGGCGCCGGTCGGGTTGTTGGGGTTGATCACGACGATCGCCTTGGTATTCGGCGTGATCTTCTTGCGCATATCGTCGATGTCCGGGAACCAGTCCTGCTGCTCGTCGCACACGTAGTGCACCGGTTTGCCGCCGGACAGGCTGACCGCCGCCGTCCACAGCGGGTAGTCGGGCGCCGGCACCAGCACCTCGTCGCCGTTGTTCAGCAGGGCGTTCATCGACATCACGATCAGCTCCGAGGCGCCGTTGCCCAGGTAAATATCGTCCATGGTGACGCCGGCGACATTCTTCTGCTGGGTGTAGTGCATGACCGCCTTGCGCGGCGCGAACAAGCCCTTGGAGTCGGTGTAGCCCGCCGCATTCGGCAGGTTCAGGATCATGTCGTGGACGATTTCATCGGGCGGGTCGAAGCCGAATGGCTGCATATTGCCGATGTTGAGCTTGATGATCTTGTGGCCTTCTTCTTCCATCAGGCGGGCCTTTTCGGGCACCGGACCGCGGATTTCGTAGCAAATCTCGTTAAGCTTGTTGGATTTCTGAACCGGACGCAAAATCAATCCCTTAGGTATAAATGCTGCATTGCGAAAATACCCATTCTGCCGAATTAAATTGGTTTAATCAACCATCGATATACGCAAAACGTTACAATAAGATCTCTATTGTATTTAAATATAGCGAATCGTCATTATGAAGCTCCACTCCAGCACCACCGGCCAGTACCAGACCGTTTCCGGCTACTTCGAGGGTGGGGTTGAAATCAATGGCCGCCCCTTTGACCACAGCCTGCTGGTGCTGCCGGAAACGGCGCCGCGCGCCTGGCCGGTGGCGAATTTCGCGGAACTGACCGTCGAACACTTCGAGCAGTTGTTGGCCGAGCAGCCCGACGTGGTCATCCTCGGTACCGGCGAACGCCAGCGCTTTGTCCACCCGCGCCTGACCGCGCCGCTGCTGTCGAAGCAGATCGGCGTCGAATGCATGGACACCAATGCCGCCTGCCGCACCTACAACATCCTGATGGGTGAAGGCCGCAAAGCCCTGCTGGCATTGATCATTGAAAAGTAAACCATTGCCCCTAAATAAACGCGCATGAGCCAAACCATCCCAGACTTCAGCGCCGCGATGACCAGCGGCCAGACCTTCCAGCTCTCGGGCCGTCCAGCCAAATCCACCGTCCTGTTCTTCTACCCCAAGGACAACACCCCTGGCTGCACCACCGAGAACATGGCGTTCCGCGACCTGCACGACAAATTCACCGCCGCCGGTGCTGAAATTTACGGCATCAGCCGCGACTCGCTGCGCTCGCACGAAAACTTCAAGGCCAAACTGGGCCTGCCCTTCGAGCTGATCTCCGACCCGGACGAAGCGGTGTGCCTGGCCTTCAATGTCATGAAGATGAAAAAAATGTACGGTAAAGATGTACGCGGCGTTGAGCGCAGCACGTTTGTGATTGACGCAAAAGGCCGATTGGTGAAAGAATGGAGAGGCGTGAAAGTACCAGGTCACGTCGATGAAGTGCTGGAATTCGTGGCAACCCTGGGCTGATGGCAAGGCCCTCGCTGCGAATGTGTTAGCTCAACGGGAGCTTTACATTTGATCGTGTCAGCCAGATTTTGAGTCGAGTAAGTCCTTCTACCCACTGTCCCCGGTGGCACAATGCCCACCGGCTTTCGGGCGACGCAGACGCCCGCCAGGCATCCTTTAGTTTTTCCGATTACCCCATGATCGTCCATGCACCGGCGTTTGCCTTCGCGTGGATGCATCCTTTTTGAGATTGAGATCCTGATGCCACTGCCAAAACTGCCTAGCAAGCCAGCCACCCTGCTGCTGGCTAAAGACTACCCGAAGGCGAGCGGAGCGAATCCGGTTCCCTTCCCTACCGAAGAAGAGGCAGCACCAGCGCCGAAGAAAGCGGCGACCAAGACTGCTGCCAAAGCAGTAGCCCCGGCGCCGGCGGCCAAGACCGCTGCGAAAAAGGGCGAGGCTGCCAAGCCGAGCGCATTGAAAGTCGCCAAGCTGCCGGACGACGTGCCGGCCCCGCCGCGCACCAAGGCGGCGCCGCAAGCGCGCGCCAAAGTCACGCCGATCAAGGCCGACGCACCGCACCCGGCCAAACACAAGGCGCACGAAGTCGTGCTCAAGTCCGCCAGCAGCCGCAAGGCCGATGTGGTGGGCAGCACCAAGCTGTTCGTGCTCGATACCAATGTGCTGATGCACGACCCGTCCTCGCTGTTCCGCTTTGAGGAGCACGATGTCTTCCTGCCGATGATGACGCTGGAGGAGTTGGACAACCACAAGAAAGGCATGTCCGAAGTCGCGCGCAATGCGCGCCAGGTCTCGCGCACCCTCGACGCCCTGGTCAGCAACACCGACGACGACGCCATGGACGCCGGCATCCCGCTGAGCAAGCTGGGTAACAAGGACGCCAAGGGCCACCTGTTCTTCCAGACCAAGGTGCAGGTGGCGGACCTGCCACAAGGCCTGCCGCAGGGTAAAGCGGATAACCAGATCCTGGCCGTGGTGCGTTCGCTGGAAGCGGAGCAGCCTGGCCGCGCCGTGGTGCTGGTGTCGAAAGACATCAATATGCGCATCAAGGCGCGCGCCATGGGCCTGCCGGCGGAAGACTACTTCAACGACCACGTGCTGGAAGACACCGACCTGCTGTACTCGGGCATCGTCCAGCTGCCGGACGATTTCTGGAACAAGCATGGCAAGGACATGGAGTCCTGGCAGGAGAACAAGCACGGCCAGTCCAGCACCTTCTACCGCGTGACCGGCCCCTTCATCCCGTCCCTGCTGGTGAACCAGTTCGTGTTCCTGGAGCCGACCAGCGGCGAGGCGCCGTTCTACGCGCAAGTGAAGCAGATCAACGGCAAAACCGCCGTGTTGCAAACCCTGCGCGACTACTCGCACAACAAGAACAGCGTGTGGGGCGTCACGGCCCGCAATCGCGAGCAGAACTTCGCGCTGAACCTGTTGATGAATCCGGAGTGCGACTTCATCACCCTGCTGGGCCAGGCCGGTACCGGCAAGACCCTGTTGGCCCTGGCCGCCGGCCTGGCGCAGGTGCTGGAGACCAAGCTGTATAACGAGATCATCGTCACCCGCGTCACGGTGCCGGTGGGCGAGGATATCGGCTTCCTGCCGGGTACCGAGGAAGAGAAGATGGGTCCTTGGATGGGCGCCTTCGACGACAACCTGGAAGTGCTGAACAAGTCCGACGGCGAAGGCGGCGAATGGGGCCGCGCGGCGACGCAAGACCTGATCCGCTCGCGCATCAAGATCAAGTCGCTGAACTTCATGCGCGGCCGCACCTTCGTCAACAAGTTCCTCATCATCGACGAGGCGCAGAACCTGACGCCGAAGCAGATGAAGACCCTGGTGACGCGCGCCGGTCCCGGCACCAAGATCCTGTGCCTGGGTAACATCGCGCAGATCGACACGCCGTACCTGACCGAAGGTTCGTCCGGCCTGACCTACGTGGTCGACCGCTTCAAAGGTTGGGCCCACAGCGGCCACGTCACCCTGGCACGCGGCGAGCGTTCGCGCCTGGCCGACCACGCGAGCGACGTGCTGTAACCCGGCCCCGCGCCACCACCAAGCCCCGCCCAGTGCGGGGCTTTTTCATTTAGTCCTGCTGGATATTCGCCGCCAGGAAGTCGAGCAGCAAGCGCACGCCAGGCAGCAAGCCGCGCCGCGACGGGAAAACCGCATGGATCAAGCCCACCTGCGGCGCCCAGCCCGGCACCACGTCCACCAGCTTGCCGCTGGCCAGCGCATCCTCCACCACCATGCATGGCAACTGCACCACGCCGATACCCTCCAGCGCCGCCTGACGCAAGGCCGTCATATCGTCCGTAATGTAACGCGGCTGGTGCGGCACCGTCGCCTTGGCGCCACGCGGCCCATCCAGCTGCCATGCATGCTCGCGCGGCGGCCCCCAGTCCAGGCTGGGCAAGCCCGCCAACGCCAGCGCATCCGGGTGCTTGAGCGACTTGCGCGGCTTGAGCAGCGCCGGGCTGGCCACCAGGCGTTGCGGGCTATTGGCCAGCACCCGCATCACCAGCTCGCTCGACTCCAGCGGCGGGAAGCGCACGCGCAACGCGATATCCAAGCCCTCGCCCAGCACATCGACGCGCCGGTTGGTCGCCTCCAGCATGACGCGCACTTTCGGCCACTGCTTCATGAAGCGCGCCACCAGCGGGCCGATGCGGTATTCCAGCAGCGCGGTCGGACAACTGACGCGCACCGTGCCCTGTGGTTCTGAGCGTTGGCGCTCCATCACTTCGCGCGCGCCCTGCACTTCCACCAGCACCGCCAGGCAATGCTGGTAGAACTCGCGCCCTGTTTCGGTCACGGAGAAATGGCGCGTGGTTCGCTGCAACAGGCGCACGTCGTATTGCTGCTCCAGCGCCGCGATACGCCGGCTCAGCTTCGACTTCGGCATGCCCAGCGCCCGCCCGGCAGGCGTAAAGCCGCCGTGCTCCACCACTTGCACAAAGTAATACAGATCGTTCAAATCATCCATCGTTGTCCCACCAAAAGAACACTGAGGACATTTTACCGCTCTACCGCGGCGATTGATGCATGGCTATCCTGCAGTCACCTAACCACCTCACAGGAGAACCCCATGTACAAACGCCTCGACAAGAATGACGCCGCCGTGCTGCTGGTCGACCACCAATCCGGCCTGCTGTCGCTGGTGCGCGATATCGATCCCGACAAGTTCAAGAACAATGTGCTGGCACTGGGCGACATCGCCAAGTACTTCAAGCTGCCGACCATCCTCACCACCAGCTTCGAGTCGGGCCCGAACGGCCCGCTGGTGCCGGAACTGAAAGCCCAGTTTCCGGACGCGCCTTACATCGCGCGCCCCGGCCAGATCAACGCCTGGGACAATGAAGACTTCGTGCAGGCCATCAAAGCCACCGGCAAAAAACAGCTGATCATCGCCGGCGTGGTGACCGAAGTATGCGTCGCCTTCCCTGCGCTGTCGGCCATCGAAGCCGGCTTTGACGTGTTCGTGGTGACCGATGCCTCAGGCACCTTCAACGAGATCACACGCGATGCCGCCTGGGCGCGCATGCAGCAGGCAGGCGTGCAGCTTATGAGCTGGTTCGCTGTTGCCTGCGAACTGCACCGCGACTGGCGCAACGATATCGAGGGCCTGGGTAACTTGTTCTCCAACCATATCCCCGACTACCGCAACCTGTTTACCAGCTTTAACAAAGGCTGATTAACTCCGGCGTGCGATGGGGTGCCCGGGGTTCAGCTGCAGCAGGTCCCACAGGTTGCCATACAGGTCGGCGAAGACGGCCACCATGCCGTAGTCCTGCTGCTTCGGTTCGCGCACGATGCGCACGCCGCGCGCCTGCAAGCGCTCGTAGTCGCGCCAGAAGTCGTCCGTGTTCAGGAACAGGAACACGCGGCCGCCGGCCTGGTTGCCGATGAAGGGCTCCTGTTCCGCTTTCGATGCGCGCGCCAGCAGGATGGTGGTGCCGCTGCCACCAGGCGGCGCCACCACCACCCAGCGCTTGTCCTGCTCCGGCTGGTGGGTATCGTCGAGCAGCTCGAAGCCGAGCGTGTTGACGTAAAAATCTATCGCCTCATCGTAGTCGCGCACGACCAGGGCAATATGCACAATTGACTGTTTCATTGGCGGCGCACCTTGCGCCAGAGCTTGCGCGCCAGCGCGCCGACCAGCAGCAGGATCAGCGCCCACGGAATCATGTACGCCACGCCGGTCACCGCACTGGCAATCCCTTCCGACAGGTTGCTGCCGAAATCGCTCAACGAGCGTTTGACCGGCGACCAGAAGCCGCGCTGCGTGCGCGACTGGATCGAGATGTTCAGCAAGTCCATATTGACGCGTTCCAGCAAGCGCGCCTCCGCGCCAGTGGCCGCCTCCAGCTCGCTCTGCACCGAGGCCAGCTCCTGCGACAATTTAACCAATGCTTCGACATTGTTGCTGCTCTTCGCTTCCAGCGCCTGCAGCTTCTGCTGGTAGGAACGCAGCATGTCGAGACGCTTGGCATTGTCGCGGATCGGACCTTCCAGGTCTTCCGCCGCCGTATGGCGCGATGCGACCTCGCCGCCCGCTGCGGCCAGCGCCACCAGCTTGTCCACGCCGGGCCGCTTGATGCGCACACGCACGTTCGCGCTGGACTCGCGCCCGCCCTGCACGCCGGAGGCGAGCAAGGTGCACTGGTTCGCCACGTCGGCGTGGCAGGCGGCGACCAGTTTGTCGAGCAAGGGCTTGATCTCGCCCTCGGCCGCATCCACGGTGACCGAATGCTCGTAGGCCAGGTACTTGCCGCGCGCCGGCTGCTGCGCGCCGGCCACCGCTTCTTTCGCGGCGGCAGACGAGTAGCCGATATCGCTGCTGGCGTATGGCCGCGAGCAGCCCTGCAGCGCGGACAGCACCAACAGCGCCAGCACGCTTGACTTTACAATGGTGGGAAGGATTAAAGTACGTTTATTCATTAGACGAAAGGATCTCAAAATGTACGAACTCACTGTAGAAAACATGACCTGCGGCCACTGCGTCTCGGCCGTGACGCAAGCCGTGCACACTGTCGACCCGGCCGCCCTGGTGGAAGTCGACCTGAAGGGCAAGCACGTCAAGGTCAACTCTGCCGCCGCGCTGGCGCCGATCAAGGCTGCCATCGTGGACGCCGGCTACCCGGTCACGCGCGCGGCCTGACGCGCACGCCCCGCTCCAGTTCCGGGTAATGCCGGAACAGGTCATCCTCATTGTTGGCGAGGCGGCGCGGCGACGCCAGGTAGGCCGCGATGCGGGGCCGCGCCGCCACCCTGCCGGCCAGCCGCGCCAGCCCCGGCCAGCGGCCCTGGTAGGCCGCCATCACCTTGGGGAATGCATACCGCAGGCCGTCCAGCAACTGGAACAGCGACAGGTCCACATAACTCAGACGCGAACCCACCATCCAGCCGCCACGGCCAGGGTTCGCCTGCAGCACCGACTCAAAATAATCGAGGAACCTGGGAATGCGCTCGACCGCGAAGTCGCGCGCCCGGGCCCGCGCCTCGCGCGCCTGCTCCTCATAATACTGGTTGACCGAAATCGGATGGTGCGTGTCATGCGCCTCGCCGACCATGTCGGCAATAGTCAGCTGCAGCTGGTTGCACCACAGCCGCCCTGCCTCCGCGCGCGGCGCCAGCTTATGCCGCGCGCCCAGGAACATCAGGATATTGGCGGTTTGCCCGACCAGCAGCCCGCCCGCGCGCAACACCGGCGGCGCGAACGCGGCGAAGCCTTCGCTGCCGCCGGCAATCACCGCATGCATCGCCTTCATGCCGCCCTTGCCGCGCGCCACATCGACGTAGGGCACGCCGGCCTCCTCCAGCGCCAGGCGCACGAATTCACCGCGCCCCTGGATCGTCGGCCAGTAGTAAAGCTGGTAGGGTTCCATCACACCGCCTCCTGTGCCAGCAGCCAGTCCTCGACCGTGCGCACTTCTGCGCGCTGGTCATCGCCTTCCGGCCGCACTACATAAAAGTCAAAGCCGCCCAATGCCGGTTCCGGCAGCGCCTCCAGCAAACCCATGCCGATTTCCTCCCGCACCAGCGCCAGCGCGGTCAGCACCACGCCCTGTCCGGCGATCGCCGCCTGCACCGCGTGCGACTCCTCGGAAAAGCGCAGGCCGCAACTGGTGTCCAGTGCCACACCCGCTACCTTAGCCCACTTCTCCCAGGTCTGCGCGCCCTTGTAGCCGCGCTGCCATTCAAAGTGCAGCAGCGGGTGGCGCGCCACGTCGCCCGCCTTGCGCAGTTTGAGGCGCGGACTGGCAACAGGCGCAAACACCGCCCGCATCAGGCGCGTCGCGCGCAGCCCTGGGAAGCTGCCGTAACCGCCGCGCACCGCCAGGTCGGCGGCGCCGCCCGCCAGGTCGACCGGCTTGTTGCTGGCCTGGATATTGAGCGCGATGCCGGGATGCGCGGCATTGAAGGATGCCAGGCGCGGCACCAGCCAGCGCGCAGCGAAGGCCGGCGTGGTCGCCAGCGTCACGGTGCGCCGCTGCTCATGGCGCAAGCGCTCCACCCCGGCGGCAATCGCATCAAAGCCGCTGCCGGTCGCCTGCAGCAGGATGCGCCCTTCCGGCGTCAGCTCGACGGCCCGCGTCTTGCGCAGGAACAGGCGCACGTCCAGCGCCTCCTCCAGCGCGCGCACCTGGTGGCTGATCGAGGTCGCGCTGACGGACAACTCCTCGGCAGCGAGCTTAAAGCTCTGCAGGCGGGCGGCGGCCTCAAAGCTGTACAGGGCGGACAGGGATGGCAGGCGGCGAGTCATACGATTCATGCGATTCACTATACATGAATTCCATTCAGCCATGAGCTGAGAAATGATCGTTTGTCGGCGGCCCCCGGCGGCCTCAAAGTATGGTCATCGCAACCCACCGGAGAACTTGAATGACCACCATCCTGCACCTTGATTCCAGCGCGCGTCCCGGCCGTTCCGGCGCGCAGCCGCATGGCTCGCACACGCGCCGCCTGACGGCGCGCTTCCTGGAGCGCTACCGTCAGCTCGATAGCGAAACTGAAGTCATCTATCGCGATCTCGGTGCGGAGCCGCCGGCGCCAGTCACGGGCAACTGGGTCCATGCCGCCTTCACGCCGCCCGCCGCGCGCGAGCCCTGGATGGCGGAGGTGCTGGCGCAGAGCGACCAGCTGGTGGACGAACTGCTGCGGGCCGACATCATCGTGGCCGGGGTACCGATGTATAACTTCGGCCCGCCAGCGCAATTCAAGGCATGGATCGACAACATCGTGCGCATCGGCCGCACCTTTGGCTTCGACCGTGCACGCCCAGGCGAGCCGTATTGGCCCCTGCTGGCGGATGCCGGCAAGCAGTTGGTCATACTGTCCTCGCGCGGCGACTATGGCTACGGTCCCGGCCAGCGCCTGGAAGGCCTCAACCACGTGGAAGCGTCGGTGCGCAGCGCCTTCCGCTATATCGGCGTGGAGCAGGCCTTCAGCGCCGCCATCGAGTACGACGAATTCGGCGACGAGCGGCTGGCGCGCTCCATCGCCGAAGCCGAGCAAGCGACCGACCGCCTGGCGGAAGCCATCGCCGCCAGGCGCGCGCCGGATGCCGCCCGCCGCGTCGCCTGAGCCGCGCCGCGCAGGCGCCGGCAGGCCGCGGGCAGCTTGGCTATAATGGCCCGATGCCCGACCTCCAAACGATTTTGCTGCTCGCCGCAGCAGGCCTGTTCGCCGGCACGCAGAACGCGTTGGCCGGCGGCGGCTCCTTCATCACCTTCCCCGCCCTGCTGCTGGCCGGCCTGAACCCGGTCGCCGCGAACATGACCTCCACGGTCGCCATGTTCCCCGCCCAGGCCACCTCCGCCATCGCCGGGCGCAAGATCGCCGAAGGCGTCAGCGGCCTCACCTTCAAGCAGTTGTTCATCATCAGCTTCGCAGGCGGCATCGCCGGCGCCATCCTGTTGTGGATTACGCCGCCCACCTTCTTTGCCAAACTCGTGCCTTGGCTGGTGCTGTTCGCCACCGCCATGTTCGCCTGGGGCGCCTTCCGCCGCCAGCCAGTGCAGGCCAGCGCCAGCATGCCGAAATGGGCGCTGGCCCTGGTCCAGACCTGCATTGCGGTCTACGGCGGCTACTTCGGCGGCGGCATCGGCTTTTTGATGCTGGCCGCGCTCACCATCGCCGGCCAGCAGATCCGCGCCGCCACCGCCACCAAAAACATGCTGGCCATGGCCATGAACGCATCGGCCACGCTGATCTTCGCCTTTTCCGGCATGATCAGCTGGGCTGCAGCGCTGGCCTTATGCGCGGGAGGTATTGCGGGCGGGCTTCTGGGCTCGTGGCTGATCTACCGCCTTCCGCCCCAGCTGATGCGCATCTTTGTCGTGCTGGTGGGCGCAGTGCTCACCGTGTACATGTTCCTGCGCTGAACCCAGCGTCTGCAGGATCGGGCAGTCCGGGCGCTCGTCGCCGTGGCAGGTCTTGGCCAGGCTGGCCAGCGTGTCGCGCATTTCGGTCAACTCGACGATGCGCTGGTTCAGCTCATCCACATGGGACATGGCGATCGTCTTCACGTCCGCACTGGCGCGGCCCGTGTCCTGCCATAGCGAGAGCAAGTCGCTGATCTGCTCCAGCGAAAAGCCCAGGCTGCGCGCGCGCTTGATGAAGCGCAGCGCGTGCAGGTCGTTCTCGCCGTAGATGCGGTAACCGCTCTCTGTGCGCGCCGTCTCGCGCACCAGGCCGATGCTCTCGTAATAACGGATCATTTTCGCGCTGACGCCGGATGCGGCGGCGGCTTGGCCGATATTCATTGTTTACTCCTTGGACGGTTGCCAGCGGCGCAGCAGCAGTGCATTGCTGATGACGCTGACCGAGCTGAATGCCATGGCGGCGCCGGCCAGCAGAGGGTTCAGCATGCCAAATGCCGCCAGCGGAATGCCCGCCACATTGTAGATGAAGGCCCAGAACAGGTTCTGGCGGATCTTGCTGAAGGTGCGGTGCGAAATGTCGATCGCATCGGCCACCAGCAGCGGTTCGCCGCGCATCAGGGTGATGCCGGCGGCGTTCATGGCCACGTCGGTGCCGGTGGCCATGGCGATGCCCACATGCGCGGCCGCCAGCGCCGGCGCGTCGTTGATGCCGTCGCCCACCATGGCAACCCGCTTGCCCTCCGCTTTCAGGCGCGCGATGACGGTAGTTTTGTCGGCCGGCAGGAGGTTGGCCTCCACCGTGCCGATGCCCAGCGCCTGGGCCACGGCTTGCGCGCTGCCCTGGTTGTCGCCGGTCAGCATGACGGTGGCGATGCCGCGCGCATGCAGGCGCTCCACTGCCGCGCGCGCGTTCGCCTTCGGCTGGTCGGCAAAGGCCAGCAGGCCAAGCAGCACGCCATTGCCGCCGCCGGCGTCGGCCAGCCAGGAAATGGTGTGGCCCTGCGCCTCCAGCTCGGTCGCGCGCTGCTGCAGCGGCGACAGGTCGATGCCGCGCTCCGCCATCAGGCGGCCGCTGCCCAGCAACAGCTCCTGGCCATCCACCCGCGCCTGCAGCCCGCGCCCCGCCAGCGTCACCACCTCGCTCGCCGCCAGCGCGGCCAGTTTTGCGCCAGCCGGCGCCGATGCGCTGGCTGCCGCCTCCGCGTCCAGCACCGCGCGCGCCAGCGAGTGTTCGCTGCCGCGCTGGATGGCGGCGGCCAACTGCAGCGCGCGCGCCGCGTCCACCGCGTGCGGCAGCAGCTGCGCCAGCACCGGCCGCCCCTGCGTCAGGGTGCCGGTCTTGTCGAACACCACGGTATCCACCTGGCGCGCCATTTCCAGCGCCTCGGCATCCTTGATCAGGATGCCATGGCGCGCCGCCACCCCGGTGCCGGCCATGATCGCCGCCGGCGTCGCCAGCCCGAGCGCGCAAGGACAGGCGATCACCATCACCACCACCGCATTGATCAGGGCCGGTTCGGCATTGCCTGTGGCCAGCCACCAGCCGGCAAAGGTCAGCAGCGCGATCACCAGCACCACCGGCACGAACACCGCCGCCACCTGGTCGACCAGCTTTTGCACCGGTGCCTTGGCCGCTTGCGCATCCTCCACCAGGCGGATGATGCGCGACAGCATGGTCTCCGCCCCGGTCGCGCTGGTGCGCACCAGCAACAAGCCCTCGCCATTGATCGCGCCGCCCGTCACCCGGTCGCCGACGTGCTTAGCCACCGGCAGGCTTTCGCCGGTGATCAGCGACTCGTCCACATGGCTGGCGCCGTCCACCACCTCGCCATCGACCGCCACGCGCTCGCCGGCGCGGATCACCACGATATCGCCCACCCGCACGTGTTCAATCGGCAGGTCCGCATCGGACTCGCCCTCGCGCCGCACGCGCGCCGTGGCCGGCCGCAGCTCCTGCAGCGCGCGGATGGCCGAAGCGGTCTGCCGCTTGGCGCGCGCCTCCAGCCACTTGCCCAGCAGGACCAGGGTCACCACCACCGCCGACGCCTCGAAATACAAATGCAGCATGCCGTCCTGCGGCGCCAGCGCCAGATAGACGCTCAGGCCATACGCCGCCGAAGTGCCCAGCGCCACCAGCAAGTCCATGGTGCCCGAACCGGCCTTGAGCGCCTTCCAGCCCGCGCGGTAGAAGCGCGCGCCGAATACGAACTGCACCGGCGTCGCCAGCGCCCACTGCAGCCACGCCGGCAGCATGACGTGGCCGCCGAACCACTCGGCCACCATCGGCACCACCAGCGGCAGCGACAGCGCCGCGGCCAGCAGCACGGCCAGCCCTTCCGGGATCAGCGGCGCGTGCTGCGTGGCCGGCGCCGCCACCTCGCTGGCGCTGTAGCCGGCCTTGCCGATGGCCTGCTGCAAGGCGGCAAACGCCAGCGGCGCGTCGGAATCGACACGCGCGGTCTCGGTGGCCAGGTTGACGGCGGCATGCGACACGCCGGGCACGCTGCCCAGCGCTTTCTCAACGCGGCGCACGCAGGATGCGCAGCTCATGCCTTCAATGCGGACGGTTTGCTGGAACTGACTCATGGGATACTCCTCGCCTCTATTCTGGCGACCAGTATCAAGTATCCCACGATAGGAAGGTCAAGCGCTTTTTACCAGTTATGGCCGAAGCGCAGGGTCAGCCGGTTGCGGCCATCTTCCGGCATCTGGTCGGAACGCACTACGCGGCCATAATCGAGCTGCATGCTCGAGTGCTTGTCCAGCTGCATGCGCAAGCCAATGCCGACGCTGCCCACCCGCCCGCTGCGCAGCTGCCCGGCGTAATTGCGGTTGTAACGGATGAAGTTGCGGTCATAGAACAGCAGCCCGCGGCACTTGCGCAGCAGGGAGGCGCACATATTCGGCGAATACAGCTCGACATTGCTGCCGATGCCGCCATCGCGCAGCACGTCGCGGTCGCGCATCAGGCGCAGCGAGGTCGCGGCGGACGGCGCCAGCGCCTCGTGCAGGCTCAGGTCGGCCGAGTTGTACTGGGTGTTAACGCTAGCGCGCACCATCCAGTCGCGCGGCAGGGACTGCGTGAGCGACGCCGCCAGGCGCACTGTGACATTATTCGAGTTCGGCGTGCCCGGCCAGTCGCTGAGCCGGGTCTGGCTTGCGCTGAGGTCGAACGCCGCAGGCGACGTTCGCTCCCGCTCCGCTCGCAGCGGGGCGGCGGCCAGGGTTCCACAAGCACAGGCCAGCGCGGCCAGGCCCAGAATACGCGGTGCGGGGCTGTTCATCTTCGCTCTCCCGGCAATCACCTTGCCTAGCTAAGGAGCAACTGTTGTTACTCTCAGTTTAGGACGAGATGGGCAAAATGACAGTTATATTTTACACCTGCGCGGCGGCGCACCGTTGAGTGTTGCGTATTTGGCGCTATCATGGGAGCACTTGGAATATAGACAACAAAAAATGGGGATGTGGCAACAATGAAATTCAAGTTCTGGGGGGTGCGCGGCTCCATTCCGTCGCCCGGCCCGCGCACCGTGCGCTACGGCGGCAACACCACCTGTATCGAAGTCCGCACCGACAACGACACCTTGCTCATCATTGATGCCGGCACCGGCATTTTCCCGCTGGCGCAAGCGCTGGTGGCCGCGCCGCAGCGCCCGATCGAAGCCAATATCCTCATCACCCACAGCCACTGGGACCATATCCACGGCCTGCCCTTCTTCTCGCCGCTGTTCGTCCGGGGCAGCAAGGTGTGCCTGTACGGCGCCGCCGACAGCGAGACCGGCAAGGGCATCGAGCATGTCATGGGTGTGCAGTTGCAGTACAGCTACTTCCCGGTGGGCGAAGCCGAGATGTCGGCCACCCTGTCCGCGCGCACGCTGCAAGTGGGCGAAAGCGTGCTGGTGGGCGATGCCACGGTGCGCAACACGGTGATGAGCCACCCCGTCACCAACCTGGGCTACCGCATCGACTGCAACGGCAAGTCGCTGTTCTTCTCGGGCGACTATGAACCGCCAGCCAGTCCTTCCAGCGGCAGCGCGGCGGTGGACGAGCTGGTCCGCGGCGTCGATGCCCTGGTCATCGACTGCTCCTACACGCGTGAAGAGTACCCGTCCAAGATCGGCTGGGGCCACGGCACTTTCGACAGCGCCATCGCCATGGCCCTGCGCTGCGGCGCGCGCCGCCTGCTGTGCACCCACCACGAACCGACCCGCGGCGACGACGAACTGGAGGCCGTCTTCGCCGACGTCATGGCGCGCCACGCCGGCGCGCTGGGCGGGCTGGAAGTCAGGCTCGCTTACGAAGGACTGGAGGTCACGCTATGAGCGATTCCGAACTGCAGCTGTACCGCAAGCTGCAAGCGGTCAGCACGCGCCTGCACGCCGCGCCCGGCCTGGAGGCCCTGATGGCCAGCGTCTCGAGCGACCTGTGCCACCTGTTCGACTGCGACCGCTGCGTGCTGTACGTGATGGACCAGGAGAAGGACTACCTGGTGTCGCGCGACAGCCGCGTGGCCGTCACCCCGGGCAGTATTGCCGGCTATGTCGCGCTGACCCAGCAAACGCTGAATATCGCCGACGTCTACGACGCCTCGCAGCTGCGCGATATTTCGCCGCAGCTGCAATTCCAGCCCGGCATGGACCAGCGCACCGGCTACCGCACGCGCCAGGTGCTGGCCGCGCCGATCGCCGACGCCCAGGGCAAGGAACTGCTCGGCGTGCTGCAACTGGTGAACACGCGCAGCGGCGCGCCCTTCCCCGCGCAGCAGGTGGAGTGCCTGCAGGTGCTGTGTGAAGCGCTGGCGGTGGCGCTGGCCGCGCGCCAGTCGCCGCGCTTTGCCGCGCCGGCCGCGCCGCGCGCCGCCGCCCA
>NZ_WWCJ01000022.1 GCF_009857475.1 Pseudoduganella guangdongensis
TGATTGAAGGCGCTCCATACTGTAATTTTATACAGCATTCCGTATCGCAGTCGCACGGAAGGATGCCTGCGGCATCCGCGCTCTTGACCTCGGCCTGAAGGCCGAGGCTTGCCGCGCATTAGGTCAAAAGCGTCTTCACCACCAGGCGCGCAGCGGAATTACGTTTGGTCCGCATGGTCGCGAAATGCGCCTCTGCAAGCAACGCGAAGAAGTTCGCCGCCATCCCTGGCTCCGCTGGAACAAAGTCCAACAGTTTCACCGCATTGAATTCGAAGCGCACCCGGGTTCCCCATGCATCGAAAGAAACGGCGTTTGGCCGCCAGCTCCGGCTGCGGTCCGCCAGCACGGCAATACTAACGACTTGGCACGCATACAGGTCGGACAAGCGCCCCCAGCAAGTAAACATGCGCTCCGCGAACCCGCGCTGCCGCGACAACTGGATCTCGATATGGATAAACAGTTCGCGGCCATCCCGCAACTGCACCCGCACCAGCTTATCCAGCCGGCGCAAGCCGGTTGTTGCGCCGCGTGCCACCTGGCGCAATTCCTGGTCGCGGAATTCCGGCTCCACAGACCAGTCGATTTCAGCAGCCAACCCTGGGCAAAACAGCATAATGAAGTCCCGGATATACCGATCCAGTCCGGCCTTCCAAGGGTTGTCATAGTCGTCATTTGGCGTTTCCATGCGCCCTTTGACCACGCCCCTGCGCCCGAGTTCCCGCCGCCCGCAAGATTGACTTTATTGCCCTGCTGTCATATAGTCCCAAGTCTTGATCGGGAGAGACCAGCGCACGCTGGCGCCGAAGGGGCATAACCCAGAAACTCTCAGGCAAAAGGACCGGTCAGGGGCCCACAAGGGCTGAACTCTGGAGAGCGGCCCGCCACAGCGCAGGGCCCACCGAAGGGGCGTGCGGGATATCTTCCCGCTATCTCTCAGGTACCAAGGACAGAGGGGTAGGCGAAATTACGTTCAGTTAACACCCTACTCTTAAGGCCCGAGGTATCAATGACGCTCAAAGCAACCCCACTCAATAACGCTCATCGTGCCCTCGGCGCCCGTATGGTCGACTTCGGCGGCTGGGACATGCCGGTCAACTACGGCTCCCAGATTGAAGAACACCACGCCGTGCGCACCGACGTCGGCATGTTCGACGTGGCCCACATGTGCGTCGTGGACCTGAAAGGCGCGAACGTACGCTCCTTCCTGCGCGGCCTGGTCGCCAACAACGTCGACAAGCTGCAGGTATCGGGCAAAGCCCTGTACTCCTGCATGCTGACCCCGGAAGGCACCGTCATCGACGACCTGATCATCTACTTCATCAACGAAGAATGGTTCCGCCTGGTGGTCAACGCCGGCACCGCTGAAAAAGACGTGGCCTGGATGAACCAGCAGAACGCCGCCACCGGCGCCGGCATCAGCATCACCCAGCGCCGCGATGGCGAAGGCGCGATGGCCCTGATCGCCGTGCAAGGCCCGAACGCCCGCGCCAAGGTATGGGAAGTGATCCCGGAAGCGAAAGCGCCAACCGCTGAAATGAAGCCATTCAACGTGGCCCTGGTGCCAGGCACCGCCTTCGGCGAAGCAATGGTGGCCCGCACCGGCTACACCGGCGAAGACGGCTTCGAAATCGGCGTACCAGCCGACCAGGCTGAAAAACTGTGGAACGCCCTGAACGCCGCCGGCGTCAAGCCAGCAGGCCTGGGCGCGCGCGACACCCTGCGCCTGGAAGCCGGCATGAACCTGTACGGCCAGGACATGGACGACACCGTGAACCCGCTGGACGCCGGCCTGGCATGGACCATCGACCTGGTCTCCGAGCGCGACTTCATCGGCAAAGCAGCCCTGCAAGCCAAAGGCCAGAACGCCCAGTTCGTCGGTCTGATCCTGCGTGAAAAAGGCGGCGTACTGCGCGCCCACCAGAAAGTTATCGCCGCCAACGGCGACGCGGGCGAAATCACCTCCGGCACCTTCTCCCCGACCATGCAGCAAGCAATCGCCCTGGCCCGTGTGCCGATGGGCGTGCAAGTCGGCGACACCGTGCACGTTGAGATCCGCGACAAGAAGCTGGCTGCCACCGTAGTCAAGCTGCCTTTCGTCCGTAACGGTAAAATCCTGGTTGCCTGACCAGAAACTGAATAACATCACCTAGCCTTGGAGCCAATATGAGCAACATTCCAGCAGACCTGAAGTACACCGAGTCCCACGAGTGGGTACGCGCTGAAGCAGACGGCACCGTGACCGTCGGCATTACCGCTTTCGCACAAGACGCCCTGGGCGACATCGTGTTCGTCGAGCTGCCAAAAGTGGGCCAATCCTACGACGCCGGCGCCGACGCCGCCGTGGTGGAATCGGTCAAAGCCGCCTCCGACATCTACGCACCGATCGCCGGTGAAGTGGTTGCCGTGAACGAAGACGTGGCCGGCGCCCCAGAGTCGATCAACGCCGACGCCTACTCCGCGTGGCTGTTCAAGATCAAGCCAAGCGACGCAGGCGCCATCAACGGCCTGCTGGACGCAGCCGCATACGGCAAAGTCGCACAGTAAACACCGCATCATCGGGCCGGCTCTATGCCGGCCCTTTCCACATTCTGGCCAAGAGATTTTTCACCATGACCCGCACCAGCCTGACCCAACTTGAAGCCCGCGATGCCTTCATCGCCCGCCACATCGGCCCGGACGCCGCAGAACAGCAGCAAATGCTGGACGTGCTCGGCTACGCCACCCGCGCCGCCCTGATCGATGCCATCGTCCCACCGGGCATCCGCAACAAGAGCGAACTGCCACTGGGCCAGTTCTTCCAGCCGCTGCCAGAGAACGAAGCACTGGCCAAGCTGAAGGGCATCGCGTCCAAGAACAAGGTGCTGAAATCCCTGATCGGCCAGGGCTACTACAACGCCCACACCCCGGGCGTGGTACTGCGTAACATCTTCGAAAACCCAGCCTGGTACACCGCTTACACCCCGTACCAGCCAGAGATTTCCCAAGGCCGCCTGGAAGCGATCCTGAACTTCCAGCAAACCCTGATCGACCTGACCGGCATGGCCATCGCCAACTCGTCCATGCTGGACGAAGGCACCGCCGCAGCGGAAGCCATGACCCTGATCCAGCGCGTCGGCAAATCCAAGTCGATGACCTTCTACGTCGCCAACGACGTGCTGCCGCAAACCCTGGAAGTGGTGCAGACCCGCGCCGAGCCGCTGGGCATCACCGTCAAGACCTTCGACCCGTCCGAACTGGCTGGCGTGACCGACGCTTTCGGCGTGCTGCTGCAATACCCAGGCGTGAACGGCGTTGTGCGCGACTACCGCGCCGCCGTTGAAACCGTGAAAGCCACCGGCGCCATGGTGATCGTCGCTGCCGACCTGCTGGCCCTGACCATGCTGACCCCGCCAGGCGAATGGGGTGCCGACGTTGTGGTCGGTAACTCGCAGCGCTTCGGCGTACCGCTGGGCTTCGGCGGCCCGCACGCCGGCTACATGGCGACCCGCGACGAGTACAAGCGCTCCATGCCAGGCCGCCTGGTTGGCGTGACCATCGACCAGAACGGCAACAAAGCCTACCGCCTGGCCCTGCAAACCCGCGAGCAGCACATCCGCCGCGAAAAAGCGACCTCCAACATCTGTACCGCACAGGTACTGCTGGCTGTGATGGCCTCCATGTACGCCGTCTACCACGGCCCGAAAGGCCTGAAACAGATCGCGGAACGCACCCACCGCTACACCGGCATCCTGGCTGCCAACCTGAAGTCCCTGGGCTACTCGGTCAACGACAGCTTCTTCGACACCCTGACCATCGCCACCGACAAGGCAGACGCGCTGCACGCAGCCGCTGTTGCCGCCGGCATCAACCTGCGCAAGATCGACAGCCGCCATATCGGCGTATCGCTGGACGAAACCTGCGACCGCGACACCCTGGCAGCACTGTGGAATGTCTTCAGCGGCGGCAAAGCAGCCCCTGACTTCGACGCAGTCGAAGCAGCGGTTGGCACCAACTTCCCGGAAGCGCTGGTACGTACCTCCGCCTACCTGGAGCACCCAACCTTCAACCGCTACCACAGCGAAACCGAAATGCTGCGCTACCTGCGTTCCCTGGCCGACAAGGACCTGGCGCTGGACCGCACCATGATCCCGCTGGGTTCGTGCACCATGAAGCTGAACGCCACCAGCGAAATGATCCCGGTGACCTGGCCGGAATTCTCGACCATCCACCCGTTCGCACCAAACGACCAAACCGTCGGCTACCGCGAAATGATCGCCCAGCTGGAAGACATGCTGTGCGCCGTGACCGGCTACGCCGCTGTCTCGCTGCAGCCTAACGCCGGCTCGCAAGGCGAATACGCCGGCCTGCTGGTGATCAAGAAGTACCACGAGTCGCGCGGCGAAGGCCACCGCAACATCTGCCTGATCCCATCCTCGGCACACGGCACCAACCCGGCATCCGCCGCCATGGTCGGCATGCAGGTTGTGGTCACCGCCTGCGACGACAAAGGCAACGTCGACCTGGTCGACCTGAAAGCCAAAGCGGAACAGCACTCCAAGAACCTGGCCTGCGTGATGGTGACCTACCCATCCACCCACGGCGTGTTCGAAGACGGCATCACCGAACTGTGCGACATCGTCCACAAGCACGGCGGCCAGGTGTATGTGGACGGCGCCAACATGAACGCACTGGTTGGCGTAGCCGGCCCAGGCTCGTTCGGCGGCGACGTGTCCCACCTGAACCTGCACAAGACCTTCTGCATCCCGCACGGCGGTGGCGGCCCAGGCGTCGGCCCGATCGGCGTTGGCGCACACCTGGCCAAGTTCCTGCCGAACCAGCGCTCCAACGGCTACGTGCGCAGCGAAGACGGCATCGGCTCGATCTCGGCTGCACCATTCGGCTCCGCATCGATCCTGCCGATCTCCTGGATGTACATCGCCATGATGGGCGGTGAAGGCCTGACCGCAGCAACCGAAACCGCAATCCTGAACGCCAACTACGTCGCACGCCGCCTGGCGCCGCACTTCCCAGTGCTGTACTCGGGCCACGACGGCCTGGTAGCGCACGAGTGCATCCTGGACCTGCGTCCGCTGACCGATGCCACCGGCATCAGCAACGAAGACGTGGCCAAGCGCCTGATGGACTTCGGCTTCCACGCACCGACCATGAGCTTCCCGGTACCAGGCACGCTGATGATCGAGCCGACCGAATCCGAGTCCAAGATCGAACTGGACCGCTTCATCGACGCCATGATCGCCATCCGCGCGGAAATCGCCAAGGTTGAATCGGGCGAATTCGACAAGCTGGACAACCCGCTGAAGTTTGCCCCGCACACCGCCGAAGTACTGCTGGCCGACAAGTGGGAACGCAAGTACAGCCGCGAAGTCGCCGCCTACCCAGTGCCTTCGCTGCGCAAGCAGAAGTACTGGCCACCGGTCGGCCGCGCCGACAACGTGTACGGCGACCGCAATCTGTTCTGCGCCTGCATTCCAGTCAGCGACTACGCATAAGCGCACGCTTGCCTGAAATGAAAAACGCCGGTACCTTCGGGTGCCGGCGTTTTTTTTGCTGCAACCCGGTAAAGCAGGGTCAGACCCAAGGGTCTGACCCTGCTTTACTGGGTTTAAAAAGGAAGTGAATGAAACAATCCACCAAATCAGCCCTGTTATCCGGCCTGGTGCTCCCCGGCATCGGCCAACTGGTCATCCAAAAGCGCCGCATCCGCGGCCTGCTCTTCATGGTCCCCGCGCTAGCCGCCTTCCTCTGGCTAATGTACGGCCTCTCCATGGCCACGATGAAACTGATGTACGACGCAGCCACCGGCAACCTGCCCACCGACATCGCCGCCGTCACCGACCGGCTACTTGGCTACGCCACCGTGCCCGGCTACAGCATCGCCCTCTGGATCATGTTCGCCTGCTGGTTAGCCAGCCTGCTCGACGCCCTGCTAATTAAAGACAAAGCCTAGGCCACACTCCGCGCAACACGAACCGCCCGCTGCACCTCCTGCGCCTCATCATCCCACACCGCAGCCTGGGTAATCTCCTCCGCCCCCACCTGCGCCCCATCCGAATTGAAGCGCAGCCAGGCCAGCGCGCCGCCCGGCGTCACCCCGATAGCGTGTACCCCGCCATAGTTCGGCGCCGCCATCAACGCCGCCATCACCAGGGTAGTAGCAATCGGCACCGGCACACTCCAATGCCCGCCCGGCTTACGGCACACCAGCCAAAGCCCGCCCGCCCCATCGCCATAAGCCAGGTACTCCCCAGCCGCATTCGCCTCGCTCCACACCACGCAAGCGCCACCGATATTCGCCACCTGCTGCGGCACCGACTGCCCGCCGCGATAGACAACAATGCTCTCCCCCGCCACAAACACATCCGGCACATTCGGCACATTGGAAGGCGCCAGGTGCAGGCAGCAAGCACGCCGTGGCAACCCCTGGTAATCGATCGCAATCCCCCACGCCGCCGCCCGCGCAAAGCTGTTAAAACGCAGCGTACGCCCAGTCGAAGACTCACTCAGACGCCATGCCCCCGGCACGCGATAGCTGCCCACCGCCGTCGCCAACGCCGCCGCGCCGCCCTGCTCCTCCCAAGCCATCAACGGCCCATCCATCGCCGCATTGAAGTACCAGGTATTGGAAGCCGTCACCAGCACCATAGGCACAGCGCCAGACTGCAGCAAGCCGAAAGCAATACGCGTTACATCCCCGTCCACCTCCGGCACCTGGCGCGGCGCCATGCCGCGCATGACTTCCACCCAGCCCGCCTCATCGAGATGATTGGACACGCCAACCGCCACGTGCACAGTCGGCCCGCCAGCGCTGCCCCACGGCGCCATCGCCAGCGCAATCGCAATCGAACCATCCGGCGCCTGGCGCACATCCAGCGCCTGCACCTTGCCCGCCTGATTCAAAGGCAGCATGCCGCTCAAATCCGTCTGCGACCAGCGCCCGAAAGGCGTGCGGCGGAACATGTAAAGCGAACGGTTCGCGCCCAACGTAAACACCAACGGCAAGCCAATCGAATCACGCACCACGAACAGCGGCAAGCGCGCACCCGCCGGCGCCGCGCACGGGCTGGACCGGTAGCCGGTCTCATACAGCGGCACCAGCTCCTGCCGTACCAGCGACGCCAGCTCGCGCCCCGCAGTCAGCTGGCTGCGCCAGTACGCGAAATCCGCTGGCTGCGAAGCATCGTAACGATCAAACACCGCGTTATAAGCGCGCAGCAAACGCTCCTTGGCATCCAGCTCCGCCACTTCTGGCCGCGCCAACAGATTCAGCGCCAATTCAGCACGCCCACGCACTGCCTCGCCCTGGCAGCTATAAAAAGTAGTCCACGACAGGGCCTCGCTCGCCATCGGCTCGCGCTGCAGCACAATGCGCGCCACGCGCGCGGCCGCATAACTCAGGGCGCCAGACGCACTGGCGCCCCCCCACTGTCGTACCTGCGCAACCGGCGCAGACGTCATTAGCACAGACATGCTTCACGCTCCTAATTCGATTTCAATGTCACCAGACTCGTTGATGCGCAAGTCACGGCACCCCAGCTTGCGCTCTGGGGCCAGCCCCTCCGCAACGGCAGCGAACATATCGCCCGTGACCGTTGCCAAGGAACCGGCAATATCTTGTTGAACCGAAGACAGGCTGGCGGCATTGCCATCCCACCACAGGTTGATGCGCTGGACGTTCAGCAAATGCGGCAGCGGATCGGACACCACATAAATGCCGGTGGTGCCCGCATCGGTAGCGGGCATACCCTTGCGCGCCAGCGCGGCGATGGTCACGCGGCCATCCTCCACCTGCCACTGCAAGCGCAGCGACCATTGCAAGGTGGCGCGCGCCCAGGCCTTACCCATATAGCTGCGCTGGCGCGACAGCGGCAACTCCTGTTTGACACTGTCCCACTCATAGCGCCCCAGGACGCTGCTGATATCCAGGGTCGGGCGCACCACGCCATCCGGACCGGCCTGGCGGCCCATGGTCACCGTGCACTGCAAGTCCTGCTCGGACTCGCGGTCATGCAAAGTGCGGTTCGCCTCCTGCCAGTTCAGCAGGACATGGTCGCGATAAGTCCAACCATTGACGTTGCGGACAAAACGCGCGCGCTCGCCGTTGCTCAAAGTCGCCTCCACTCCCGACTTCTCGTTCTGGCTTTCATGCTGGTTAACCTGGGCGATGCCCTCGCGCGAGGCCACATAATCTGGCAGCGAATCCAGGCGGCGCTGCAGCTTCTCCACCACCATCGGGTAAATGTATTGGCGCAGGAAGCTCTCGCGGTTGATCACCGCGCGGCGCATTGCCGTTTTTTCGAGCACTGGACCGGCCCAGCTGCGCAGCCAATGGCCCACCGCAGTTATAAAGAATTCTTTCAGCGGTGCGTTATCACATGGCAAATATGATTTATCAACGTCACACAATGCCGCCTGCAAAACGAGGCCGCCGTATTCATTTACGGCCGCCGTGAACTCCAGACGCCAGCCAGCGACCGGCTGGCGCAAAATGTCCTTACGGCCATAACCATTGTAAAAGCGCAAACTACCTCCGCCCAGGGTCAAGGTCAGGTGGGCCAAATTGGGGCTTGCCGAATCGTAACGAATCTCAATTGGACGCAACACGGCTTCGTCTTCACCCTCGCCGCCCAAGGCCAGGCTGCCGACCTCGATGCTGCCGTAACGAATGCTGTTAGGAAACTCTCCAGCCTCCCGCATTGCCGCGATAGTGCTCTCAAGCAAATTTCCCGAAGTAAACCAGCTAGCCGACAACTGTTGTACGGAAGTCGCCGTTTCGGAACCGATCTCAAAAAATACCGCTTTAGTAGTGACCATTTTTGCTTTAGAGAATGTTAAGATTTAGCCGTTTGGCAATGACCGCACTTTAGGTAAAAATGTCTTCCTTAGCCTTCCGGAAATCTTCCGGCGGCCGGAAGGAAACCTTCCGGACCGGAAGAATTGCTCCGGAAGATTTCTAAGTCATTGATTTATAAGAACAGAAGAATAGAAGGTTGGGCAGGCAATGGAGTTCCAATTCGGCGACTGGTTAGTCAGTCCGGAAGCCAATATTGTTAGCAACGGGGAGGCAAAAACGCAGCTCGAGCCACGCGTGATGGCCGTGCTACGCTATTTGTGCCGCCATCCGGGCGCCGTAATTCCGGCGGAAGAGATCCTGCAAGCTTGCTGGGGAAGCAACGAACTGGGCGACAATCCGGTCCACAAAGCCATTACCCAGCTACGCCGCGCCTTTGGCGACTCGAGCACCGAACCACGCTATATTGAGACAATCCGCAAGCGCGGCTACCGCGCCATCGCCCCGATCGTCACCTTCGCAGCCCCGCCCTCAACTGTTTGGGAAGGCGGGTCCCCGTTCCGGGGTCTTGAAGCATTCCAGGAAAATCACGCCGCCATTTTCTTCGGCCGCGTGCAAGCCACCGCCCAACTGCGCGACCTGGTGATGACCCAGGCCGCCCATGGTTGCCCGATGGCACTGGTACTCGGCCCATCGGGCTCCGGCAAGACCTCCCTCGTCCGCGCCGGCCTGCTGCCACATTTAATGGCAAGCGCTACCCGCTCCGATGAACCGATCGGCCTGACTAGCACCGTCTATTTAGATTGCGCCGACCTCGGCAGCGGCACCCTGTTCCAGGCATTAGCCGGCGCCCTGATCGACGCCGACATCAACGGCCAGCCCCTCTTCCCCGGCGCCAGCGCTGACAGCCTCGGCAGTCGCTTAGCCGAAGCCCCGGAAGCAGTCGCCGCCGAACTGCGCGAACGTGCCTGTTCCCGCGCCGTGGTCGGCGTCTTCGTCGACCGCCTCGAAGCCGTATTCCGCGCCCAACCCGGCGAAGCCGACCGCTTCATCGCCGTGATCGACGCCTTGGCCAAGTCGAATTGCCTGCTGATGCTGATGGCATGCCGCAATGACTTCTATCCCGACGTCATGGCCCAGCCAGTGCTGTTGACCTTGAAAACGCGCGGCGGCCACTTCGACCTGTTGCCGCCCGATGGAGCAGATATAGCCCAGATTGTGCGCGAGCCCGCCAAAGCAGCCAGCCTGACATTTGAGAAGGACGAAACGACCGGCGCAAGCCTGGACGACGTCCTCTGCGACGCCGCCAGGGGCAACCATGACATGCTGCCGCTGCTGCAATACACCTTGAACGAGCTTTATCGCCAGCGTGGCGATGACGGTAGTCTTAGGTTCGACGTATTCCGCCAACTTGGCGGCATCGAGGGAGCAGTCGGTGTTCGTGCAGAACAAGTGGTTTCGCAGCTAACGGCATCCCAGCTTGACGCACTGCCGCACGTCCTTTCATTAATAGTAAACGTTGGCGAAGACCACGGATCAGTAACCTCACGTCGAAGCCCCTTGTCGCTTCTGCGCACCGAAGAAGAGCGCGAGCTGGTCCGGGTCATGGTCGAAGCACGCCTTTTCGTAAGCGAGTTGGCGGGCGAAGTACCGAGCTTTGGTGTGGCGCACGAAGCCCTGCTGCGCCAATGGCCCCGGGTGAGCGAATGGATTGAGCACCACCGCCACGCCCTCCAACTGCGCAGCCGTATCAGCGGCCAAGCCAACCGCTGGCTGGAAGGTGGTCGAAGCCGCGACCTTCTCCTCCCACAAGGAACCCAGGTCGCACAAGCGTCAGAGCTTCTGGCACTCAAAGACTTCTCTCTGGCCCCTATAGAGAAAGAGTATGTAAGCACTTCGCTCAATCGCGCACGCTTTTCCGAGCGTGTTCGATTGGGCGTGACCATTCTGATCGGCCTTCTCGCGATTCTTACCGCTATTTTTGCGCTGCGAGCGAGGTTCGCTCAGCAAGAAGCGGAACGCAACCGAACTGAAGCAGAAGGTCTCATGACTTACATGCTGGGTGATTTTTTGGAAAAATTGCGCCCAATCGGACGCTTAGATCTGCTTGATGACGTAGGCACTAAAGCGTTGGCGTATGTAGGAAGGAAAGACGAGTCTGGGACGAGCCTAGCGTCTTTAGTAAGTCGTATAAAAGCGATGAGACTGATTGGGGAAGTTCATGGCGCCCGAGGGAGAAGCGACGAGCAGTTCAAGATAAATACGGCTATCAAAGAGTTCATTCACCATGCACCTAGCGAATTCAAGGTTCAGTCAGATTTCTTAAAGGAAGCTGGAGCTAACGCTTTTCTGTTGGGCACGTACTACAGAAACCGCAACGAACTCGATACTGCAGAAAAATATTTAGTTGAATATCGCGAATTCAGCATTCGTTATGCTGCAAACAATCCATCTCGCGTTGAGGGCTGGCTCGAGCAATCCTATGCGCATTCGGCTTTAGGTGCCTTAGCTATGACCCGAAGTGACTATCAACGTGCCAAAGAAGCCTTTACTAAATCGTTGTCACTTCAACGCCAAGCCGCTGAGGCAGTCGCCCCAGATGACAAAAAAAAGAGCGAATTGGCGAATACCTTGTCATGGATTGCGGAGACCTCGCTGAAATCAGGCGAGCCTGCCACGGCGATGAAGTTTTATCGCGAAGAGCAGGAGTTACTTATGACGGTTCAAGCCTCCAACGCGCGGGCCAAAAACATGCTAGCCGCATCATTAATGCGTCAGGCAACTTTGAGCACATCTTTTGGAGAACGCGTCGATGCGCAGCGTGCACTAGCAGAAGCCGTGCAGATCATGAATGCTCTCTCGGAAAAGGATCCTACAAACCGTATGTGGCAGCAGTTCCAATTGCAGGCGAAAGGAAGACTGGCGGAAGCAAGATTAAATTCCAACAATACCGCCGAGATCTTGAACGAGCTAAACGAAGTTTGCACAAAAATAACTAAAATGATGAGTGCAGACACAAAAAATATTTGGCTTGCCAATCTGTCTGCGAAATTTGATTTGGCTAGGGCGCAAATGCTGATTGCATTGAATCGTCGAGATGACGCATTTCAACTATTAGAACAGGTAATCGAACGCGTCGAAGTACTCCACACGAGCGCGACTAAGGATATGTCGCTGCTTAGCACATATGTGGATAGTATTTTGACTAAAGCTGATATTGTCCGTCACACGTCTGGGCCGAGTTCAGCATTATCGCTCTGCAAACGCTCTTTCGCCGCTTTAGATGTAGTTGATCCGAACACAAACGATTACACTTTACTTGCACTGAGTGTTAGAACAAATCTATGCTTAGGGAACTCCGAGACAGTGAATGCCCATCTTTCAAAACTTAAGAAAATGGGGTATCGAGACGAGCGTTTTAGGCAGTTAATTTCCACTAACCCGTTGATAAAGGGAACCTATGAGAGATAAAGTGAAAAATGATTCCGACACCATACACGTAAAGGTTGTCGTAACAGAAACCATATCGGGCTACAGCGCGGAGTTTGATCCGAAAATTATTGATGTCGACGACAACGATAGTATTTTGAGCTTCCGCCTAGTTTCGCCTACGCCAGATAACGTGGTTATCGATAAGGTAAGAATTAAGCAAGTGGGGCAAGACCAGCTTAGTAAACCCTCAATCAGTCAGAACGGAAAGCGAGCGATTCTGTCAGATGAGAATACGGTTCAAGGACAGTTCAATCTCCAGTTCACGTTCAAACAAAAAGGAACTGCAGCAGCGGCGTTGGCTCGTACAGCTGACGAAGAATGCAAGGAAGAAAGTGACGAATATCCAATCATCATTAACAATCCGCCTTAAGGAGAGGCAGGAAAGCAAATGCGAGCCTAACGAGCTCGTTTAATTTGATTCCTATTTAGGTGTAGGAAATGCACGCGGCCGTCGTTTTTCGGCCGCGCGCGCCACTAATTCAAGCTCCGTCGTTGCCTTATCCTTGTCGAAACAATTTAATCTAAATCCATCAAAGTTTGTATGGTCCCCCGGTGGGCAGAATTTCTGAGATTCTCGGCAATTGAGCTTTGCACCTAACCATCTTGTTAGGTCTGCCAGCACTCGTGGTAACGCCGATATGCAACACTCCAGGATGAAACGCATTCACGAAGTCGAAATTGGACATATTCAGGGCGGCGAGATCGAGATTCTGATTGACGGTTAGCAGAATCTGAAGGCTATCAACACGTTCATCATTCCTTCCGACCAGCATCAGCGCATGTTATCCAAAGCGCCGCGGGCGCCGTGTATGCGGCGTTCTGCGGCGTTTTTGTTTGTGGCGGTGCAGCGGCGGATCACCGCCCAATAGGAGGTGGCGAGGCAGGTGGTGCCATCAAAGTAGCCGCGCTCGCGCAGGAGCTTGTGTACGGCTGGCAGTTTGTAACCTGGCACCGTGGCGGCCATGTGGTGTTCGGTGTGGTAGTTCACGAAGTTGGGCGCGACGAACAAGCGCGCAATAGGGCCCGCCAATGTGGTGGCGGTGTTGCGGCGTGGGTCGCGGTCCATGTGGTCGGGGACGCCGCCGTGCTCGCCCATCACGCGCAGGCGCAGGATCAGAGGGAAGACGAAGGTCTGGCCGAGCCACCAGCACGCGTAGACCTCCGGCATGCCGAGCGCCCATAGCGTAGCGACGATCAAGCCATGCATCACGAAAAAGGGATACAGGGCGCCGCGATCGGTGGGTTGGAATTGGTAGATGATACCTTTCACGCCATTCACGCCGGAGATATCACGCAGGAGTTTGCGCAACAGACTGGCGCGGGTGGCGGGGTAGCCGCTGACGAAAACCAAGTCCGGGTCGGCGCCAGTGCCGGCGGTGCGGTGGTGTTCGAGGTGGCCGCGCCGGTAGGCGGCGTAAGGCACATTCGGCAAGGCGCCGAAAATCCATTTGCCAAACCATTGGTTGGCGGGGCGTGAAGTGAAGAAGTTCAGGTGCGCGGCGTCGTGCGTGAGGATGGCGAAGCCGAGGGCGCGGCCGGCCAGCAAGGCGGAGGCGAGCACCCAGGCGATTGGGTGGCGCCACAGCACGGGCAAGGCGAAGCCCAATGCAACCAATCCGATGTTGACGGCGACAACCCTGGAGGCGCGTGCGTTATCCGCGGTCGTGAATTCGCGCAGTTCTTGTTTGCTGAGGTAGGTGAGGATATTCATGCTGCCCATCCTACCGCCGCAAGTCCAATGGCATGGTACAGTATTCGCCATGCAACATACTTTTTCCGCCACCTCAGTCAATCTCTATATCGACCATCAATGCTGGATGGGTGGCGTCATGCTGATCCGCGAACTGCTTGCAGTGGCGGGCACACTGAACGCGCGCGAGCCGGACCTTGCTGCGGCGGCGATGTTTGATGTGACGCTGGTTGGGCCGACACTGCAGCCAGTGCGCTCCTTCACCGGCCCGCTGATTGTGCCGGAGCGCAGCCTGCGCAATGTGCCTCAGGCGGATGTGCTGGTGCTGCCTTCCTTCTACGGCGTAGCACCGGACCGCCCTGCCCTGGTGCGATGGATCGTTAAGCACTACGAACGCGGTGGCTGCATTCTTGCATCGGCCAGTGGGGTGCGGCTCCTCGCGGCAACCGGCTTGCTGGATGGGCGGGACGCTACCTGCAACCTGGCGGACCGGCGCGCTATCGCAGCCAGCCGGCCTGCGGTCAGGCTGTCGCCGCAATCGCCCTTGGTCATCGACGGGCGCCTGGTCACGGCGGCGAGCATTGCGCCGACTATCGACGCTTGCGCGCACCTGGTCAGTCGATTCCACGGCGAGAAAGCGGCGCTGAAATTTGCGCGCTATGCGAATTCATCGCGCCAGTTGTCTTATGAGCAGGCGGCGGTGAATGCCAATAGCCGTCACCAGCACGGCGATGCGCGCGTGGAGGCGGCGCAAACCTACATCGAACAGCACTGCTGCGCCGGCATCACGCCGGATGATGTGGCGCGCCATGTGGCGATGAGCACGCGCACGCTGGCGCGGCGCTTTGCGGCGGTGCTGGGGCTTACGCCGGTGCAATACATCCTGCAATGCCGCGTGGAGCAAGCCAAGCGTTTGCTGGCGCGCCCCGGCAACAGCTTGCGGCGCGTGGCGATTGAGTGCGGCTTCAGCGATGAGGCGGTTTTCCGGCGTGCGTTCAAGCAGGTTGCGGGACAGCCGCCTAGTGCGTGGAGAACATTGCTGTCCAGCTAATGGTTGTTGTTAAAAGGTGCTGACAGCTTCTATCGGGCTGTACATTCCCACATGGCAATGCCACCATGTACCACCACTATAAGAACGATGCAACGGGATGAGACACAGTGCACTGCATGGCCTTGGCAGAGGGCCGCTGGCAGTCTGGCTGCTCGCGGCGGCGAACGCTTGCGCGCAAGATGCCGACCTGACTACTTTGCCGCTTGAGCAACTGATGTCGATGGAGGTGTATAGCGCCTCCCGCTTCAACCAGAAAACCTCGCAAGCGCCTTCCAATGTGACCGTACTGACGTCGGCTGATATTCGCGCCTACGGCTGGCGCACGCTGGCTGATGCGCTGCGCAGCATCCGTGGCGTGTACACCAGTAGTGACCGCAGCTACAGCTATGTGGGTGCGCGCGGGTTCCTGCGGCCGGGCGATCTGAATGCGCGCTTCCTGCTGCAGATTAACGGTACGCGCATCAATGATCCCGTATTCGACCAGGCGCTGCTTGGCGGCGAGTTCCCGCTGGACCTGGAGCTGGTGGACCGGATCGAGTTTGTGCCGGGGCCTGGGTCCTCCGTCTACGGCGCGAATGCACTCTTCGGCGTCATTAACGTGATCACGCGTCGTGCGCAGGATATCGAAGGCACGCGCGCGACGCTGGAAGCGGGCCAGGGACGCGCGCGCGGCGGCAGCGCGAGCTACGCCTGGCGCAACGCCGATGCGGAGCTGGTGCTCGGCGCGAACCGCACACTGAGCGATGGACGCGACCTTTACTTCCCCGAACACGGCGCCAGCGCCATAGGTCTGGACTGGGAGCACGCGAGCCGCTTCTTCGCGCGCGGCCAGTGGGAGCCCTGGTCGCTCATGCTGTTGAGCGGTGAGCGCACCAAAAGCATCCCTACTGCTTCGTTTGGGCAGCCTTTCAACGTGCCCGGGTCGCAGACGCTGGACCGCTTGCGGCTGGTGGACCTTGGCTACCGCAACGCCATCCTGCCATTGCATGGCGAACTGACGGCGCGGCTGTACCACGGTGAGTATTACTACGAGGGGCACTACGTGAACCAGGTTCCGTTCGGGACCATCAACCGGGACATCACCCGTGCGCGCTGGTGGGGCACCGATGTTTCGCTGTTCATGCAGCTGGGCCAGTCGCACAAGCTGGTCCTCGGTGCGGACTATCAGTACAACCACGACCTCTCGCAAAAGAACTTCGACACCGAACCGTTCGAGGTCTACCTCGACGACAAGGCGCAGGGCAAGCGGCTGGGCATCTACCTGCAGGATGAGATTACGCTGGCCGACGGGGTCTTGCTGAATGCGGGCCTGCGCTACGACCGCGAGACCAGCACCGGCGGTGTGTTTAATCCGCGCCTTGCTTTGATTGCGGAAGTGGCGCAGGGCACGACCGTCAAGGCGATCTATGGCAGTGCGTTCCGCGCGCCGAATAGCTATGAGATGTTCTATGGCATAGACGGGCAAGGCGGACAGCTCGCCAATCCGGAGCTGGGCCGCGAGCGCATTCGCAGCCATGAGCTGTCATTGGTGCGGCGCATGGGCACGAACGCTCGCTTCACGCTCAGCGCCTACTCGAACCGTGCGTCGAGCCTGATCACCCAGGTTGAAGATCTGGACCAGGGCTTGCCGATCTTCCGCAACTTTGCACATGCCACCGCACGCGGCGTCGAGTTTGAATACGAGCATTGCTTCACGCGCGGCGCCAGCTTGCGGGCCAGCGTTGCGCGGCAGCGTGTTTCGGCCAGCACAAATGAGGTCAATTCGCCGCACTGGCTGGCGAAGCTGAACGCGGCTGCGCGGCTTCACGGCGCATGGCATGCAGGCCTGGAGGGCCAGTATGTCAGCGCGCGCAGCTTATTGGGCCGGGGCGAGGCTGGCGGCTATGTCCTGGCAAACCTGAACCTGTACACCATTGGCTTGACGCGTCACTTTGACCTGGCGCTCGGCGTCAGCAACCTGTTCGACAGGCGCTATGCCGACCCTGCCTCAGTGGCCTACGTCCAGCGCACCATCGAACAGGACGGGCGCCGTGCCTACTTTAAGGTGAAGGTGGCCTACTGATGCGCGCCCACCTTGCCCTCCTCCTTTCCTGCCTGCTGCTGTCCTGCGGGCTGGCGAGCGCGCAGTTGCCGACGGGCGCGGATGAGGCGGAGCTGAAAGCGGCCATCCTGTTTAATTTTGCGGTGTTCACGGAATGGCCGTCGGACACACTGCCAGCCAGCTCGCCGCTGCGTTTATGCGTTTTCCAGGGGAATGCCTTGCTTACTGCGTTGACGGGCCTGCAGGAGAAGCAGGTCAACGGGCACCGGCTTTTGGTGCGCACCTTGCCGGGGGCGCCCGGTGCGGCGCAGCTGGCGAGCTGCCACTTGCTGGTGCTCGATGCGCAGGATCGCGAGCGCTGGCCTCTGCTCAAGCACGACCTGGCCACCAGCAGCGTGCTGACCGTGGCGGATGATCGGATCATCGGTGCCAATGGCGCGATGATTTCGTTTGGCATCGACAATCGCCGCGTGGGCTTCGATGTGGACCTGGTGCCGGTCAAGCTGGCGCGCTTGACCTTGAGCTCCAAGCTGCTGCGCCTGGCAAGGAGCGTCCAATGAAGGCGCATAAGAAAATCGCGCTGCTGCCGATCGGCAGCAAGGTGGTGCGCTCGACCATGCTGGCGGCGGGTGCGGCCTTGTGCCTGGCTGGCTTGCTGATGGTGGTGTTCCAGTTCCTGGCTTTGCGCAGCACTTTGCTGCGCGACTTGCAGGTGCAGGCGCGCATCGTGGGCAATAACAGCACGGCTGCCCTTCTCTTCAGCGATGCGCGGGCGGCGGAGGAAATCCTGGGCGGCTTGTCGGCTTCGCCCAGCGTGCAGAGTGCGAATATCAGCTTGGGCAGCATGCCGCTGGCGCAGTTCCGCCGCAATGGCGCGCCGGTGCCGGAGCTGCCGCAGAGCGCTGGCGGGGAGTCGCTGCATTACTACGGCATGGATTACATCGAGGTGCAGGAGCCGGTCCGTATCGATAAGAAGATCGTGGGTTCGGTGTCGATCCGTGCCACATTGCTGCCGCTGTACCGGCGCGCGTTTGCCTTTGCCGGCTTTACCGCAATTGCGACGCTGGGTTCCTTTGCGCTGGCTTGGCTGCTGGTGCGGCGCATGCGGGCGGCGGTGGCGCAGGCGGAGCAGAACCTGCATTTGTTGGCGCACGTTGATCCCGTGACCTGCCTGCCGAACCGGAATGCCTTTAACGATAAGCTGGCGTATACGCTCAAGCGCGCGGACCGGCAGGAGACGGCGGTCAGCTTGCTGTTGCTGGACCTGGACAATTTCAAGGTGGTGAACGATACGCTGGGGCACGATACGGGCGACAAGTTGCTGCGGCTGGTGGCGGAGCGGCTTACGCAGACGCTGCGCAGCACGGACATCATCTGCCGCATCGGTGGCGATGAGTTTGTGGTGATCGTGGAGCCGGCGGATGACGAGGTGGAGCCGGACCAGGTGGCGCGCAAGATCTTGCGTGCCTTGGCGGACCCGTTCATGGTGGAGACGCATCAGCTTTTCGTCAGCGCCAGCATCGGGGTGAGCGTGTATCCGAAGGATGCGGGCGATTCGGCGGCGGTGATCCGCTGTGCGGATATCGCCATGTACCACGCTAAGAACAAGGGCAAGAACGCCTATGAGGTCTTCCATGAGGATATGGCGGCCAAGGCAAGCAAGCGTTTGGCGCTGGAGGCTAACCTGCGCAAGGCTTTGCAGAATAATGAGCTGTCTTTGCACTATCAGCCGCAGATCGATGTGCGCTCGGGGCGTATGCGGGGCATGGAGGTGCTGGCACGCTGGAATTGTGCTGCGCTGGGCGGGCCTGTGAGTCCGGCGGAGTTTATTCCGGTGGCGGAGGAAAGCGGTGTCATCGTTCCGCTTGGGCGCTGGGTGCTGCAGACGGCGATCCGGCAGGCGGCGGCTTGGCGCAAGATGGGCCTATTGGAGGATATTGAGCATGTGGCGGTGAACCTTTCTGCTTGCCAGACGAAGGATGTGCAGTTGATGTATGAGGTGCAGGCTTTGTTGA
Source organism: Pseudoduganella guangdongensis (assembly GCF_009857475.1). Classification (GTDB taxonomy): domain Bacteria; phylum Pseudomonadota; class Gammaproteobacteria; order Burkholderiales; family Burkholderiaceae_D; genus Rugamonas; species Rugamonas guangdongensis. The sequence continues at coordinate 19,078 of NZ_WWCJ01000022.1, forward strand.
TGGAGACGGGTTTGCCTCCGCGTTTGCTGGAACTGGAGATTACCGAGGGTGTGCTGATGGAGAATGTGAATGCGAATATCGCCTTGCTGCATAAGATTCAGGCGGCGGGGATTCACTTGTCCATCGATGATTTTGGGACGGGGTATTCGTCCATGGCGTATTTGAAGCGGTTCCCGATTGATCAGTTGAAGATTGACCGGAGCTTTGTGAATTCGGTGCCGGGGGATGGGGCGGCGATTGCCAAGGCGATTATTGCGATGGCGCATTCGCTTAATCTCAGCGTTGTGGCGGAGGGCGTGGAGACTGAGGAACAGGTGGCGTTCCTGTCGGATGCGGGGTGTGATGTGATGCAGGGGTTCTACTTTGCGCGGCCGATGCCGGCGGAGCAGTTGGAGGCGCTTTTGCGGGAAGGTAAACTCTGGGCTGCCTGAAAACCGGGAAACCGGGGTCTGACCCAAGGGTCAGACCCCGTCCATTCAAGCGTTCGGGGTTTCGGTTGTGCGCCGTTGATCTTCGTCGAAAGTCAAAGGCCTAGACCCAAAATCAGTGGTCGCTTGCCGGGTTTAGTCCAGCTTAGTGGCGTGCTCGCGCGTAGCGTGGAACGTCAGTTTAGGCCAGCGCTCCTGGGTCAGGCGCAGATTCACGCCGGAGGTTGCCAGGTAAGCCAGGTTACCCGCCGCGTCGTAGGCCACGTTGTGACCCAAAGCGGCTTCAAAGTCGGCCAACGCCTTCTTGTCGTCGCTCGAAACCCAGCGCGCAGTGCTGATCGAGGTACCCTCAAACACCGCATCCACGCCATATTCGTTCAGCAAGCGCGAGGCAACCACCTCGAACTGCAGCACGCCCACCGCGCCCAGCACCACTTCACCGCCCTGCACCGGCTTGAACACCTGCACAGCGCCCTCTTCGCCCAGCTGCTGCAAGCCCTTCTGCAGCTGCTTGATCTTGAGCGGATTACGAATCCGCACCTGGCGGAAGAAGTCCGGCGCGAAGTAAGGAATGCCGGTGAACTGCAGCATCTCGCCTTCCGAGAAGGAATCGCCGATCTGCATATTGCCGTGGTTCGGCAGGCCGATGATATCGCCCGCGTATGCCTCTTCCACCTGTTCGCGCGACGACGCCATGAACGTCACCACGGAAGACACCTTCACCTCGCGGTTCAGGCGCAGGTGCTTGACCTTCATGCCGCGTTCGAAACGGCCCGAGCACACGCGCAGGAAAGCGATACGGTCGCGGTGCGCCGGATCCATATTGGCCTGGATCTTGAACACGAAGCCGGAAAACTTTTCTTCGGTCGGCTGCACGGTACGCACGGTTGCATCGCGCGATTCCGGCGCCGGCGCCCAATCGACCAGCGCGGACAGAATCTCGCGCACGCCGAAGTTATTGATCGCGGAGCCGAAGAAGACCGGGGTCTGCTTACCAGCCAGGAAGTCTTCCAGGCTGAATGGATGCGAGGCGCCGTGCACCAGCTCCACTTCCATGCGCAGCTGGTCCATCTCCATCGGGAACATCTCTTGCAGGCGCGGGTTATCAATGCCCTTGATCACCTCGAAGCCCTGCAAGCTCTCTTCACCGGCGCGGAACAGCAGGATTTCGTCGTTGATCAGGTGGTACACGCCGCGGAAGTTCTTGCCCATGCCGATCGGCCAGGTCACCGGCGCGCACTGGATCTTCAGCACGGATTCGACTTCATCCAGCAGCTCCAGCGGATCGCGGCATTCGCGGTCCAGCTTGTTCATGAAGGTCACGATCGGCGTATGGCGCATGCGGCAGACGTCGAGCAGCTTGATGGTCTGCGCTTCCACGCCCTTGGCGGCGTCGATCACCATCAGGCCGGAGTCGACCGCGGTCAGCACGCGATAGGTGTCTTCGGAGAAGTCCTGGTGGCCCGGGGTGTCCAGCAGGTTGATGATGTGGTCGCGGAACTCAAACTGCATCACCGAGGAAGCCACGGAAATGCCGCGCTGCTTTTCGATCTCCATCCAGTCGGAGGTGGCGTGGCGGCCGCTCTTACGCGCCTTCACGGTACCGGCCATCTGAATCGCGCCCGAGAACAGCAGCAGCTTTTCGGTCAGCGTGGTTTTACCCGCATCCGGGTGGGAAATAATGCCGAAAGTACGGCGGCGCGCGACCTCCCGCGCGATCAGCGCGGGAGTCTTGCTCGTAGATTGAACTTGGATATCGTCAGACATGATGGCAGCCAGCGGTTGGCGCAGACGGAAAACCCGCTATTTTACCATCAGTCCGCCCTCTTTTAGTCGCCTTTCACCCGGCGCCAGCCTGCCGGGTGCACCTCGGCCGACTTCAGTTCCTTGACCGGCTTGGTGATGGTTTCGCCCTTGGCGGTGGTGGTAATCATCTTCAGCTCGCCCTTCGGCAGGCGGACGATGATGAAGCCCACCGCAGCCGAGGTATTCGACAGGGTGCCGCCGACAACATTGCTGCTTACACCAAAGCCTTTGCAAACATCCACGCCGTAGTAGTTACTGGTGCCGCCCACCGAGCAGGAGGACTCCGAGCTCGGGATATTGGTCACCACGTTGGCCACGCCGCTGACGATCTTCGGATCCAGATTCATGCGCTCGCCCTCGTTCAGTTTCCAGTCGAAGAACCAGCCGCTCTTGGTCAGCAGGTTCACGTCGTTCTCGCTGATGGTGATGACGGAGGAGTTGGCGCCGCTTTCGCTCAACACCTTCTCCACCATACCGCTGCCGCGCACATCGACTTTGACGCCGGTGTCCTTTACCAGATACAGGCTCTGCACATCGGTATTGGTGGTGTCGGGTACGTCCAGCAGGCGGCCGGTACCGAACAGCACCACGCGCTGCGTGCTGATATCGCCGTTGGCGTCCTTGACGGAGCACAGCGTCACATCCGGACGCGCCGTGATTGGCTGCTTCACGCCGGCATCGGCCATTTCCACCACCGTCACCGCACCGGAAGCATTGGTCAGGTCGAAGCGCCACATGCGGCCGTCGTTGTCGCCGCCATACACGTAGGTGAAGACAGGATCGGTGGCCGGATCGGCGGTGATAGCGGTGATCTTGGCCAGGCCCGAAGGCGTGGTGGTATCGCCCTTGCCGGTGCTGATCTTTTTCAGGATCGCGCCGGAAGCCACATCCACGATGTACAGGTAGCCCTTGCCGTCGCCGGTATTCACGCCGTCCACGCCTGGCGCATTGTTATAGCCGGACGTCAGCAGCACCACCCATTTGCCGTTCCACAGGCCGAACTGCGGGTTACCGAACGTCAGGCCGATGTCCGGATCATTATTGGCCGGGCAAACGGTAGCGTTGGCGCACAGCTCCCACAGCGGCTTGACGATGCCTTTGTCGGCTTCCGTCACGTCCAGTGCGTAGAAACCGCGCCCGCCGCCGTTCAGGCCCGCCACCATCACGGTGCGCCACTTGCCGCCGATCTGCACATCGCCCAGCTCCGGCGAACCGTCGGTGGTGAAGATGTGGTTGGTGGCGTAGGTGGTGCTGGTCAGGTTCCACAGCTTGCTCATGGTGATGCGCGGCACGTAGGCAAAGCGCTCCTCGCCGTTGCTGGCGTCGAAGGCGTGCAGCATGCCGTCGTTGGCGGCGGTAAACACCGTGGCCGGACGCGCGCCATACTCGGCCTTGTAGTTGGAATAGCCGGCCGTGGTGTAGCTCTTACGCGGCTCGCGCAGGTAGGCCGGCTTGGACGAAGCGATATCGCCCAGCACGATCGGAATCGGCCCGGACGCACCGTTCGGCGTAAAGTCGGTCTTGGTGTAGGCGCGGAAGATCTTGTCGTCGCCGTGCTGTTGCTGGCCGCGCAGCCAGTTCACCATATTGGCGCCGCTGTCTACTTTGGCACGGTCTTCGACCGGCAGCAGGATGCACTGCGGCAGCGAGGTGCACTTGCTGTCGAACCAGGACTTCTCCAGCGCCGACAGGTTGTCGTAGGTGAAGCTCTCCAGGGCGCCCGATTCGTCCATCTTGTAGATGTTGCGGCTATCGCTGGCGGCGGCGACATCCTTGCCCAGCACGGCGGTGGTGGTCCAGACCGGGGTCGGGTTGACTTCGCCGGTGGCGGTGTCGATCTTGCGGTCGGCCAGTTCACCGTACCATTTCACGGTGGTGAAGGTGTCGGAGAAGATGTCGTTGTCTTCCAGCGAAATGTTCGGGGTCGAGGTCGCAGCGGCCGATGCGGCGCCGATGGTCTGCTGCATCTTGCCCAGCGCTGCGGCCAGGCCGTCCACCACTTCCTTCGGCTCGTTGGCGCTGAAATACAGGCCCTTGCCGTTCACGGCGGCGTGCCACAGGTCGTCCACGCGGGCTTGCACGGTGTTGCTGGAGCTGCCCACTTCTGGATCAGGCCAGACCCACTCGCCGCCGCCATTCCATGGGCAGCCGGTCTTCACGCCGGTGATCACGTTGTAGTAATCGCCGCCGACTTTCGGCGAAGTGGCGTAGTTCTTCTCGTAGGTCATCAGGCCGTCCATGCCCAGGCCGAGGGTGAAGGTGTTCATGTGCAGGTGGGTGTTTTCACCGGCGCCGGCTGGCACCTTGCCCGGCTTGCTCAGGTCCTTTTCCAGCGCGTCGCCGCGCAGGGCCACCGTTTTGGTCGAGGAACCGCCGTTGTACCAGTGCAGCGCGACGTCGGCCAGCGAAGGCGCGGCCTGGGTGCGGGTATCGACGCAGCCGCCGGCGCGGGTGCAGAAGCGTGTAGGGTCTTCCTTGTTGTCGTTGTTCACCACGTTGGCGGTGGAACCGCCGTTCCAGTAGCCGTCGGTCGTGAACAAGGTGAAGTTCTGCTGGCAGGGGAACTGCACCACTTCCTCGCCGGCCGCATACTCGTAGGGGGCTAGGTTGGAGAACATGCGGCCCACATTGTCCAGCGCCGGGCGGCTCGGGGTGGAGCCGCTGGTGGTGGTTTCATACAGCTTGGTGTAGAAGTTGGAGCGGTTGGTGCCGGTGAACTCGGCCGGCTTCATCTTCATGGCGCCGCCAACCGCCGCCTCCGACAGCAGCGCGTAGCCGACGCGGTAGTTCGCATTCAGCGAGGAGAAGGCCAGGCCGACGGCCGACTTCATCATCTGCATGCGGCTCTTGTAGTAGGTGTACCAGTTGGCGAAGTTGGTCATCTCTTCGTTATAGCTGCAGGTCGCGCCGGCGCAGTCGGTGCGGGCCGCAACCTTGGGATAGGTATTGCCCGGCAGGATATCGACGCGCGCGAAGGCGGTGCTGATGCCGCTGGAGATCGGCATGGCCGATGTCGGAATGCTGTCGATGGCGGTATCGCTGGCATAGCGATCGCTCAGGTCGATGCTGCCGGTAACGGTATGGGTGATCGACAGGTTCACCCCTTTGGCGCCGGCGGTATCGGCCACGCACACCCAGGACGCATCCAGGCCGGCGCACATCTTGTTGGACTGGTCGCCGCCCACATAGGCCACCACGCCGGGGATCTTGGCGTTGTTGATGGCGGTGCGGATCAGGCCGGATACCTTGAACTGATCCGAGTTCTTGCCCAGGTCAATGCTGGTGCTCACCAGGGTCTTGGTGCCCAGTTTGATCTGGGAGATGGTGGCAGCGGTATTGTTACCGGTCTTGCCTTCCACATTCAGCAAGGCCGTGGCGGGCCAGTTGGCGCTTGGCACCGGGCGCACCTGGTTCGACTCGGCGCTGATGATCCAGCCGGCGCGGGTATTCAGCGTCACGTCGTCCGGCAGCAGCTCGCAGTTGGCCATGTCCTTGGGCGCGGCGCTGCACTTGATCGGCATCACGGCCACCACGTCGTCCGAGCTCAGGGTAATGCCGTGGCTCGAGCAGGCCGACACCGTCGGCTGGCCGACCGGCGCACGCACACAGGCCCAGTAAGGGTTGGTGCCAGGCGAAGCCTTGTTGGTGGCGATGATGTTGGCGGCGATGGCGCTGGCCAATGCCGCGCGCTTGGCGAGCGTGTCGGTGCCGGTGCTGGCGGTCATGGTGCCGCTGGTGATAGTGGTCGCGGTGCCGCTGGCCGGGTTGCGCACGGCGACAAAGTTGACGTTCAGCGACGTGGCGGTATTGCTGGCGCCCACCGCCAGCGTGCCGAAGGCCTTGTTGGTGGCCAGCGGCGTGGAGAACTTGGGCCACTTGAAGGCGCCCACCTGCTTTGCCTGGCAGTTGGTCAGCTTGGTCGAATCGCACCAGCGTACTTTGGCCGGGACCGGGTAGCCGGCCGGGGCGCTGGCGCCCGGCGTGGTCGAGACGCACTTCTTCATGGTGTCGTCGACGCAGTACTCGGAGACCACGATATTGTAGTAGTACGGGGCGCCGCTTACCGCCTTGCTGGTGGAATAGGTCTTGTCCGGGTAGGAGTAATTGCTATTCAGCTTGCAGTCCGTGTCCAGGCACCAGGCCAGGTCGGGGAACTCGGTCACCAGGTTGATGGTGGTGTCGCTGTTGCCGGACAGATTGCGGTTCAGTTTTCCGAAGCCATCGCTGTTGACGACGGTCCAACTGGCGGTGTTGCCCGCCGTTTGGTCCGGGTAGCTGCTGCCGTCCCATTTGATCGGCGCCTGGTAGCGGATGCGCGGATTGTAATACTGGCGGTTGAAATCAGGACTCATGAACGGCGGGTGGCCGGGACTGCAGGCGGTCTGCCCCGCTTCCAGCGTGGCCAGCGAGCGGCACAGGTTGTCGTTCACATTGTCCGGCGTGAAATGCGATTCCATCGAGCCGGAGTTATCGAACAACAGCATCAGGTTCGGTTTCACCGTGCCGGTGCCGCTGATGTTCAGCAGCGGCACCTGGGCGATATTGGTCTTGGCTGCTTCGGCCGCGCCAGGCAGCAGGGCCGAAGCCAGCGCGGCACTGGCCGCGACAAGGGTAGATAGTTTTTTCATGGTCGTAGTCCTAGCTTTCTTAAGGCCCCATCATGACGATTGCCTGGTTCATGACATTGCCACCGCGCGGGCCGCTGATGCGGGACGTGATGACGTAGGAGAGCTGTGGCGCTTCAAAATACGTCGGCGCGTCCGACGACAGGCTGTCGCCGACGCCGGCGCGGCCGCTGGTGTCCTGCTTGGAGGAAGTAAGCGCGCAGGAGTTGGCCGGCTGCCCCTGGTCGAACGGCCCTTCGAACGTGCACAGGCGGTGGATCACATACTCCACCTGGTTGCCGGCGGCGTCCACCAACTTGGCCGACCCCATCCAGTACTCCTTGTCGGACGGTCCCCTGCCCGGCGCCGGATTGGTGGTGGCGCGGTAGCCGGCGGCCTGCACATCGTTCCAGAGCGCGGCGCGCGGGGTGGCCGCGAGCCATGCGTAGGCCTGGTGGATGCCCAAGTCGGCCGCCTTGGCGAGCGAGGTTTCGTAGGCCAGGTTGGCCGTGGTCAGCGTGGTCGAATTACTCGACCGCAGCATGTAGATGCTGGACGCCAGCATCACCCCCAGCATGATCAGCATGATCGGCACGGACAGGCCGCGCTGGCGGCGCATGATTGGGAAAGGCTTGCGCATCAGGGCCTCCAGGCGTTGTTGCGGATCTGGACCACGGTTTCGAACGCGCGGTAACGGTAGCAGGACCAGTGGATCGCGTCCCCTTCCGTATCCAGCGCCACGGTCACCGGCATCGGCGCCACGCCGGACGGGGTCTGCGTTTCAAAGATGGTCAGCTTCTGCGTGGTGGTGGTGCAGGTGCCGTCGGAATTCTGCGGCTTGTCCGGCACCTGGCTGCGCGCCACCACGGCCAGGCGCACCGCGGTCACGCGCTGGAAGTCACCGGCATCGCCGGCCACGCCGTCGCCGTCGGCGTCCAGCATGTCCGAACTCCAGCTGCTCACTTGCGAGCCGTACACGGGATCGAAGCCGGCGCGCAGGTCAAAGCCGTATTGCGCCTTGATCGCCACCACGTTGTCCACCACCGCCTTCGGCGCGTCGGTGCTGTCGCGCATATTCGAGGCGCGCAGGCGCAGCACGCCGCGCTGCACCGACCAGGTGTGCAGCGCGAGCTTGTCGGCCGGGCCCAGGTTGAACACGCGCGCCTTGCTGCCCTGGTTGTACACGCCGCCCAGCAAGCCGGCGCCGCTGTTGTAGCGGCCACTGGCGATTTGCAGGATGTCGGTGGCCACGCCGGACAGCTGGGCGATGCTGCAGTCGCCGCCGGCCGGTTCCGGCACCACCACGATCACGTCGCCCGTGTTGAAGCCGAACGGATTATTGGTGCTGACGCGGATCTCGCTGCCGCCGGCATACAGGTCGGCCAGCGACACATTGCCGACACCGGACTGGCTGCCGGCCGAGTTCAGGCTGATCACGTCGGAACGCTCGCCGTTGTTGATGATGACCACCGGCGCCAGCGGCGTGCTGTCCACGCCGCCGCGCTTCACGCTCGGCAGCGCGAAGCCCTCGGCGTCGGCCAGTAGGGTGTTGCAGCCGTTGACCAGGGTGTCGTTGATGCCCCACCCCGCCTGGGCCGCGTCGAAGTTCAGCGAGAACAGCGCCAGCATGCCGTTCTGCATGCTGTCCGAACTGCCCAGGGCGGCCGCCTTGTCGGTTTCCGAGGTGGCCAGCAGGCGCGTGGCGAACATCACCGCCAGCATGCCCACCACCACGCTGACCATCAGTTCCACCATCGAAAAGCCGCGCGTGCGGCGCATAGCGTAGCGGCGGCTCATGGCATCCCCTTCGGATTCATGATGTAGGTCGTCATCACATGCTTGTTCGGCTCTTCGTTCTGGCGCCGCTGCCATGCGATGGTGATATCGACCTGGGTCTGCGTCACGCCGCGCACCACCGCCACGTCCACGGCGGCGCCGGGAATCGCGTCCAGGGTCTCGCCCATCCACGGTTTGAGGGCGGTGCTGGGCTGCTTTTTATCCTTGGCCGTGAACACGTACTGGTCGATGTTGTCGTAATCGTTGCTGACAATGCCGACCAGGCGGTCGGCCGCCAGGGTCGCCTCGGCGCGCATGCCGGCGTCGTTGATGGCGGCGTACGAGCGCGCCTGCATGGCCACGGTGCCCAGCAGGCCCACGGCCAGCAGGATCACCGCCACCACCGCTTCGATCATGGCGGCGCCGCCCTGCTTCTTGAAATGGATGGTATTCATTCTGGACAAGCCCTCGAATCGCCGCTGCCGCGCGTTGGATCGCACTTGGTGGTCATGCCGGACAGGGTGACCACCAGCGCCACGGTCGGCACGTCATCCTTGAAATCGTCGCCCGGATTGAGGCGGATGCTTTGCAGGCGGTCCTCGACCGCCGGATCCACCCAACCCAGCTCGGTAAAGTAAATCTCACGCGCCGAGGCCGGCTGCAGGACCGGCGCCGCCACCGTGGCCGGCGGCAGGCTGACCGCCGAGCGGAACACGGACTTGTAGCCCTGCGCGCCTTGCGGGTCGTTGGCGGCCGGCTTGTCAACAGTGGACCAGCCGGCCGAGTCGGTGGTGCATTGCGCATCCGGTTGCGGGAAGCAGATGTCGATCTGCCAGTTGTACTGGCCATTGGCCGCGTTCTCGCTCAGCACGATACGGCTGCGCGCGTTGTGGCTTTGCGCCTGGCGGCGCGCCGTGGCCAGGCCGTCGGCATAAAATTCGCCAGTGGCCTTGGCCTTGTTGGTCTGCAGCCAGTGCGACATGGACGGCACCCCCAACGCCAGGGTGAAGCTGACAATGCCGACCCCCAGCACCAGTTCCAGCAAGGTCGCACCACGCTGCCGCGCGCCGATGGAAGTTAATTGGTGCATCGTCCGCCCTCCCGGTCGACCCAGCAGCTGTCATTGGTGGTGTAGCCGGCCGGCACCGCCGTGGTCTTGCGGTTGCCGTTCTGGTCGATGGTGTACGTGAAGCCCTGCACCATGCCTTTGCCGGTCGCACTCAGGGTGTAGCCGCTGGGGCTGGCGTTGCTCAGGGCGAAGTCGAAGTTCTTGCCGTTTTTCGGGAACGAGGCGGCGCCCTCAAAACCGGCATAGGTGCGGTTGTTGGCCCAGTACTGCTCGGCCGAGGTCTGGCCGGCGCCCAGGCCGGTGAACGCTTCCGTCAGGCGGCCGCGTTTCACGTAACCACTGTAAATCGGCAGGCCGACGGCGGTAATGATGCCCACGATGGTGACAGCCACCATCACTTCCATCAGCGTGTAACCTGCTTGTTGGCGTTTCATTATGCTCTGCTCCCCACGGCTGGACTTTGAATAGCTTTAGTCTAGCCAGCGAAGCTTGCATTACCCTGAGGAAACCCTGACAAAAACCTGACAGGGCAAAATATTTACGCAGGGAAATACACGGAGAACAGGGCGCCCTGCCCGCCAGGCGGGGTGTCGATGGCCACGCTGGCCCCGTGGGCGGTGGCGATATCGCGCACGATGGCCAGGCCCAGGCCGCTGCCGGTGGTCTTTTCATCCAACCGCTGGAAGCGCTGGAATACGGCGGCGCGTTTGGCCGGCGCGATGCCGGGTCCGGAGTCTTCCACCGTCAGCATGCCGCCGCCCAGGTGGGCGAAGCAGCTGACCGTGACCGTGCCGCCCGGCGGCGTGTAGCGGATCGCATTGTCCACCAGGTTGTCGACCAGGTCGCGCAGCAGGAAGCGGTCGCCCTTCACCATGGTCGGCTGCAGGTCGAAGCCCAGGTCGATTTCCTTGCGCAGCGCCTGCTCTACAAAGTGCTGGATCGACTCCTCCAGCAGCTGGTCGAGCGCCAGGCGTTCCATGCGCGTCTTGCGCAAGGGGCCGGGTTCGGCGCGCGCAAACGCCAGCAGCTGGTTCACCTGGCGGATCATACGGTCGGTGGACGCCTGCATCATGCCCAGCGCGGCGGCCGCCTCCGGCGCGCGCGGCTGGGCCGCCAGCAAATCGATCTGGGTGCGCATGCCCGCCAGCGGCGTGCGCAGCTGGTGCGCCACATTGGCCAGGAAATCCTGCTGCGCCTGGGCGCCGTCGTGGACTTTTTCCAGCAAACCGTTGAAGGCCTGCACCAGCGGCGCCACCTCCAGCGGCACCTCGGCCAGCGCGATCGGCGCCGTGTCGTCGGCGCCACGCGCCTGGATGCCGGCACGCACCTTGTGCAAGGGCGCCAGGCCGCTGGTGACCGAGAACCACACCAGGCCGGCCGAGGCCAGCGTCAGCACCGCCGCCAGCGGCAGCATGGCGCGCACGATGGCGGCGCGCGCCTGGCCGCGCTTGCGGAGGGTCTTGGCCACCACCAGCAAGCCGGCCTGCTGGCCGGCCTGCACCGGCTGCGCCACCAGGCGCACCGCCTCGCCCGCCACCTCGCCGTCGCTGGCCGGGCTCGCGCCGCGCGCCGCGCCGGCGGCTGGCATGGGCAGGGCGGCATCGCCCGCCAGCAGGCGCCCGCCGCTGTCGCGCAGGGAAAAATACACTTTATCGAGTTCGTCGTTGCGCAGGGCCCGCTCGGCGGCGGGCGGCAGATCGAGCACCAGCCGGCCCTCGCGCTCGCTGGTGCGCGCCGCCAGCATGGCCGCCGCATCGCCCAGCGACTGGTCAAAGGCGATCTGGGCCGGGATCCAGGCCAGGGCATAGCTGAGTGCCATGCCCGCCAGGTTCAGCAGCAGGACCGGCAGCACCAGCCACCTCAGCAGGCGCAGGCGGATGCTATCCATGCGGCGCGGCGCCTTGCGGCTCCAGCATATAGCCAAAGCCGCGGATGGTGCGGATGCTGATGCCAGCATCGGCCGTCTTCTGGCGGATGCGCGAGATATACACCTCCACCGCGTTCGGCGTCACATCCTCGCCCCAGGGCAGGATGGCGTCGATGATCTGCTGCTTGCTCACCACGCGCGCGCCGTGCTGCAGCAGGTACTCCAGCACCGCCCACTCGCGCACCGACAGGTCGATCACCTTGTCGCGCACGCGGGCCCGCTTGGCGCCCACATCCAGCACCAGCTCGCCCATTTGCAGCAGGCTTGGCTTGGGCGCATGGCGCCGCGCCAGCGCGCGCACGCGCGCCACCAGTTCGGGCGTGGCGAAGGGCTTGACCAGGTAATCGTCCGCCCCCAGCTCCAGGCCGCGCACCCGGTCCTCCACCGCGTCGCGCGCCGTCAGCAACAGCACCGGCAACTGGCTGCCGCGCGCGCGCAGGCGGCGCACCACTTCAAAGCCGTCCAGCCCCGGCAGGCCGATATCGAGCACCAGCACGTCCACCGGGCCCGGCCGCTGCAACAGGGCGTCGGCCTCGCTGCCGTTCTGCAGCAGCTCCACGTTCATGCCATGGCCGCCCAGCACCCGCACCAGGCCGTCCGCCAGAACCGCATCATCTTCTACCAGGATTACGTGCATGGGAATCCGTCAGGGTTGCTCTCAGCGCATTATGCCCCGATTCATCACGATGTAACAATTGCCCAGCATCATTACCGCGCCTTAAAAACCCTCGCGGAAGCCACCATGATTCTCCTCCAGCCTGCCATCGCCCTCATGCAGAGGCTGCGCCTGCTGCCCAAGTTTGTCCTTGTCTGCCTCGTGTTCCTGCTGCCCCTGCTGCTCGCCTCCGGCCTGCTGGTCGGCGAGCTGCACAAATCGGTCGCCTTCACCATACAGGAACGCCAGGGCCTGGCGTATGTGCGCCAGCTGCACGAAGCGCGCCGCCATCTGCAGCAAAAGCGCGCCCTGGAACACCTGCGCCTGGCCGCCAACCAGCAAGCCGGCAGCGCCGCCATCCGCGCCAGCGCCGACGCCGCCACCACCGCCCTCGCCGCCCTGCGCCCGCTGGCGCAAGGCCCGCTGGCCGGACTGGCGGCCCAAGCCGACCTGGAGCAAGGCTGGCAGCAGCTGCAGCAGCGCCAGGCCGGCTTCGATGCGCGCGCCAGCTTTGCCGCGCACAGCAAGCTGATCGCCCAGGCCGACGCCCTGGCCACCCTGGCCGCCGACCGCGCCCGCCTCTCGCTCGACCCCGAGGTGCGCAGCGTCTACCTGATCGCCTCCTTCCTGAAAACCTTCCCCGGCCTGGCCGAGAACCTGGGCGTAATCAGCGGCCGCGGCGCCGCCTACATCGACAGCGGCCTGTTCGAAGCCGGCGAAGACCAGATGCTGAGCGCCACCGCCATGCTGGCGCGGCACGAGCTGGAACGCTTGCCGGCCCAGTACCAGGCCATCCTGCAGCACAATCCGGCCCTGACCGGCAAGCTCGAAGCGCACCTGGCCGCCGTGCCGCAAGCGCTGGCCTTCCTCGAACGCGCCCGCAACGAAGTGCTGAATTCCTACAACCAGACCAGCGGCAAGGAGTTCAACGAGGCCGGCCAGCAAGCCGCCGGCGCCCTGCAAGCACTGGCCGCCGGCACCGCCGACGCCCTCGACCAGTTGCTGGCCGAACGCGCCCGGCGCGACGCCCTGTACCGGAATAGCGTGGCCGGCGTGGTGTTGCTGGCCGTCCTGCTGGCGGGCTGGCTCGGGGCCGGCTTCTACCTCTCCTTCATGCGCGACATGCGCCAGCTGAATGGCGCGGTGCAGGCCGCCGCGGCGGGCGACCTCAGCGTACGCATCGCCTCCCCCGCGCGCGATGAAACCGGCGACCTGGCCAACGCCTTCAGCGCCATGACAGCCGCGCTGCAAACCCTGGTGGCCGACATCCGCAGCGGCGCCGCCCGCATCGCCAGCGCGGCCGACGAGCTGGCCAGCGGCAGCAGCGCCCTGAGCGGCTCCACCAGCACCCAGGCCGACGCCCTGCACGTCACCGTGGCCGCCATGGAAGAACTGGACGCCGCCGTGCAGCGCAACAGCGCCCACGCCGACGACGGCCGCCAGCTGGTGCAGCAAGCGGCCGGCGTGGCGCGCCGCGGCGGCGACAGCGTCGATGCGGTGGTCGGCACCATGGCCGCCATCCGCGCCAGCTCCGACCGCATTGCCGACATCATCGGCGTGATCGACGGCATCGCTTTCCAGACCAATATCCTGGCCCTGAACGCCGCCGTCGAAGCCGCCCGCGCCGGCGAGGCCGGGCGCGGCTTCGCCGTGGTCGCCACCGAGGTGCGCAGCCTGGCGCAACGCTCGGCCGCCGCCGCGCTCGAAATCAAGCAGCTGATCGGCGACTCAGTCAGCAAGGTCGACAGCGGCAACGCCCAGGTCGACGCCGCCGGCGCCACCATGAGCCAGGTGGTGGCCGCCGTGCGCAGCATGGAGGAAGTCATCGCCCGCATCACCCAGGCCGAGGCCGGCCAGCGCAGCGAGATCGCCCGCATCAACGGCGCCCTGCACCGCATCGACGACATGACGCGCCAGAACGCCGCCCTGGTGGTCCAAGCCTCCGAGGGCGCCAGCCGCGTGCACGCCGAGACCGCCCTGCTCAACCAGGCCCTCGGCCAGTTCCGCCTAAAAAATGGGGACGTACCCCATTTTTCGGGCAACAAGTTGCTGAAAAAAGAGGGTACGTCCCCATTTTTGAAGCGTGCGCCAGTAAAAATCGGGATGTTGTAGTGCTTGTAGGACTATCCTGACAAAGCGTCATGTTTCCAGCCTACATGACGGAGGACACAGGTCTTATGTTCATCACTCACATAGAAAATTAAAGTAATACCAACGCGATCGGCAAGCCACACCCCCTAAGAATGCCGACTGCAACATCGTGTACTTTAGTTTTTGTGAGGAAAAAATGAACAACACTCAACTGAGCGTCTCTGCCAAGAACTCGCTGTCCCGTACCATGCCGATTGGTTCTTCGGAGTTTAAAGTTGCGTCCCGGCCTGTTGTCAGCTACAGCGGCGCCCAGCAGAATGAGCTGCTGGCAGCCCTCCCTCGTGAAGCGCTCGAGTCCCTGTTCGAACACCTGGAGCTGGTGCAACTGCCGTTCGGCAAGGAACTGTTTGAATTCGGCAGCAAGCTGGAGTATGTGTACTTCCCGACCACCGCCATCCTGTCGCTGCTGTATGTGATGGAAGACGGCGCCACCACCGAGATTGCCGTGGTGGGCCACGAGGGCGTGGTGGGCGTGTCGATGTTTGCCGGTGAACGCGCAATATGCACCGCCGTGGTGCAAAGCGCCGGCTACGGCTACCGCATGAAGGCGCAGGCCTTGCGCGATGCCTTCAACCTGGGTGGTTCCCTGCCGCAGCTGCTGATGCGCTACAACGCCGCCCTGTTTGCCCAGATGGCGCAAAACGCCGTCGGTGGCCGCCACAGCTCGATCGAGCAGAAACTGTGCCGCTGGCTGCTGGACCGCCTGGACCGCTCACCAAGCAATGAGCTGAAAGTGACCCAGGAAATGATTTCCATCATGCTGGGCGTGCGCCGCGAATCGATCACCGCCGCCGCCGGCAAGCTGCAGGAAGACGGCATGATCACCTACCGTCGCGGCAACATCACTGTGATTGATCGTGAAGGTCTGGAACGCTATGCGGGCGAGTGCTATAAGGTGGCGAAGATTGAGTATGATCGCCTGCTCGCTGATGTGGCGTGCTGCTAAGCGGCGGTAAGCCAGTGGGCGCGGCGGCAATCGTCGCCCGCCCGCCCCGCCCTTTCAGCGGAATATAGACTTCAATGCAGGTGCCGCGGTCGCCACGGCCGCGGCGAATATTCAACACCCCTCCCAGCAGCAAGGCCCTTTCCCGCATCCCCAGCAAACCGTGCGACATGGGCTTGGCCAGGGTCGGCGCTGCAATGCCGATCCCGTCGTCGATAATGCGCAGCACCAGCATGTCGTCCGCCTGGCGTTTCAGCGACACGTTGACGTGGGTCGCTTTGGCGTACTTGCGGATATTGGTCAGCGACTCCTGCACAATGCGGAACAGGGCAATCGACAGGCTGCTGTCGCCCTTGGCCACGGCATCGATATCGCTGCCGACATCGGTCTCGCACGGCGTGCCCGCCAGGCGCGCAAAGTCTTCGCAATAGCTGTCGATAGCTGCGCCCAGGCCCAGATTGTCGAGCAGGCTGGGGCGCAAGTCTTCGATGATGCGGCGCTTGAGCTCCACGGTTTCCATCAGGGTGCCGCGCGCGCGGCGCAACTGGGCCGCCAATTCCGGATGCGTCTTTTGCAGCTGGTGCGTGACGGCCGAAATATCCATGCTGATGGAGGTCAGGTTGGCCCCCATTTCATCGTGCAGCTCGCGCGACAGGCGCATCTTCTCGTCTTCGCTGATCGAAATCAGGTGGCGCGACAGCACCGACAGCTGCTCGGTACGCTGCTGCACCATGGATTCCAGGCTCTCGTTGGACAGCTGCAAGGCGTGCTCCACGGCGGCGCGGTGCACAAAGCTGCGCCGCACCAACTGGTAGAACATGATCAAGACCACAATGGCGACGGCATTGATGCCGGCCCCCATCACCACCGCCTTCTGGTATTCCTGGTAGAAGCTGGTGGCGCGCGCCGCCATCGCCTCGTTCTGTTCGCGCACCATGATGACGATTTGCAGGCGGATTTCATCCATGCCGCTGCGCTCGTCGCTGACCTGGGCGATATTGACGATTTCCTGCAGGCCGCTGTGCTTATAGACTTCGATCGCCTGGGTCAGGATGGCGATGCGCTTGCGCACCAGCCCCTGCAACTGCTGCAGGTTCTTCAGCTGCACCGGGTTATTGGCCAGCAGTTTTTCCAGCTCGCGGAATTCGTGTTCGGCCTCGGCCACCACCGTGCGCGTCGGCCCCAGGTAAGTCTCCTTGCCCGAGATGAAGTAGCCGCGCGCGCTGCTGTCGGCATCGAGCACCAGCACGTTCAGGTATTGCAGCCGTTCGGCCACGCGCGAGCTCAGGGCCAGCTGTTCGTTGGCGCCTTTCAGCGACTGCAGGTTGTGGAACAGGCTAAAGCCGTTGACGATCAGAATCAACGCACACGTGACACACAGGAGCGTTTTATAGAGTGGCAGCCGGTGCCGGGGCGCTGGTTCGAGGGTGAAGTACATCTTGCCCATTATAAAACGCGCGGGAAATTGCTGCCGCACGGCAATTCAACCGTGCGGCGGGTGGCTTAATCCAGCAGGTTGTTCTTCATCGCGTAGTACGTCAGGTCACTATTCGACTGCAGGCCCATTTTCTCCATGATGCGGGTGCGATAGGTACTGACAGTCTTGATGCTGAGCGACAGCGCGGTGCCGATATCGGACACGGTGGCGCCGCGCGCCAGGCGCAGGAACACCTGGAACTCGCGGTCCGACAGCTCGGTGTGCAGCGCCGTGTTGGGATCGCGGTCGAAACTTTGCGCCAGCAGTTCCCCCACCTGCGAGCTGACATAGCGCCGCCCCTGGTGCACGGTGCGCACGGCAGTGATGAGTTCCTCCGCCTCGCACTCCTTGTTGAGGTAGCCGTTGGCGCCCATTTTGAACAGGTTGAGCGCATATTGCTGGGCCGGATAGCCGGACAGGATCAGCACCGGCAAATCGGGCTGGCCCTGGCGGATAGTGCGCAGCGTGTCGATGCCGCTCTGGTCCGGCATGGCGATATCGAGCAACAGCACGTCGCACACTTCTTTGCGGGCGATATCAAGCGCCTCGCGCCCGGTGCTTCCCTCGGCCACGACGCTAAATTCGTCCGAGGACGAAAAGATTTGCTTGAAACCTGCCCGTACAATCTGGTGGTCGTCACAGATGGCTACGCGAATCATTGATCTTCCCTCATTAAATCTCAGCTGGGGAACGAAGCCAGCGTCTGCAGTATCACTAGCAAAATCATAACGTTAATATTGTAGCACTAATGGTTTAACAGTTCTGTCGAGTTTAGCCGAAAAAAAGGACGCCTAAGCGCCCTTGCTACAGCTGCTTACAACTTAAGTAGGTCAAGGATGCCCAGCAGCTCCCGGCGCAGCATCTCGCGGTCCACGGCAGGAACGTCGCCCGCAGCGCCGTGACCAAGAGTTTCATCATACTCGCCTTGGGCCGAATCGGCTGCGCGGCTATCGAGCTTATTGCGTGCGCCGGAGATCGTAAAGCCCTGCTCATACAGCAGCTCGCGGATGCGGCGGATCAGCAGCACTTCGTGGTGCTGGTAATAGCGGCGGTTACCGCGCCGCTTGACCGGTTTCAGCTGGGTAAATTCCTGTTCCCAATAGCGCAGCACGTGCGGCTTCACGCCGCACAGTTCGCTGACTTCGCCAATGGTGAAGTAGCGCTTCGCCGGAATCGGCGGCAGCACTGCCAGGTCTGCCTTGCCAGGACGGTCATTCATTCAGGCGTCCTTGCCGCTCAGGCGTTGCGCGCCGGCGCGGCGCTGTCTTCGACCATGCCCTTCAGCTTCTGGCTGGCGTGGAAAGTCACCACACGGCGCGCCGTGATCGGAATTTCTTCGCCGGTTTTCGGGTTGCGCCCCGGGCGCTGCGGCTTGTCGCGCAGCTGGAAATTGCCGAAACCGGACAACTTCACCGCCTCGCCCCGTTCGAGCGCGTTGCGGATCTCGTCAAAGAAGGTTTCGACCATGTCCTTGGCCTCACGCTTGTTCAGGCCCACTTGCTCGAACAACAGTTCGGCCAGCTCCGCCTTGGTCAGCGTCGGCAAATCCTTTTCAGCTTCCTGGCGTACCTTGGCGTTCTGCATGGCGCTGTGCAGCTCGGCGTCCAATGCGGATTCAAGTACGGCGGAATCAACGTCGTTGTGGTTAATTTTGCTGCCCTGCCTTCTAAAGAACATGAGTCCGGCATTGCCGGACTCGCTGGAGTGACTGAAATATTAAGTTAAGCCCGCAGTTTTGCACCGTGCGCCAGTACCACATGCGCGGTGAGCGTCTTCATCAGCTCTTCCACTACATCGTCCTGCAGGGTGTTTTGAGTATCTTGCAAGCTAAAGCGGAAAGCAAGCGATTTTTCGTCCGCCGCCACCCGCTCGCCGCGATATTCATCAAACAAAACAATGGCTTGCACGATGCGCCCATGCGCATGGGCCGCCACGGCGCCCTGCAAGGCGTCGATCAGGTCCTGCGCCGGAACCGCTTGTTTGACCACCAGGGCCAGGTCGCGCGTGGTGCCCGGGAACTTGGAAATCTCTTCGTATTTTGGCACGTCGCGTTGCTGTAGCGCAACAGCATCCACTTCGAATACGACTGGCGCTTTCGGCAGGTCGTACTTCTGCAGCCAGCGCGGGTGCAGTTCGCCGATGAAGCCGATAACCTTGCCGTCCAGCTCAACCGACGCGGCGCGGCCAGGGTGCAGCGCCGGATGGGCCAGCTTGGCAAAACGCAGCTGGCGCGGCGCGAACAGGGCTTCCAGGTCGGCCTTGACGTCGAAGAAATCAACGTCGCGCTCCTTCTGGCCCCACTGCTCGTCCACCACCGGGCCGTAGGCCATGGCCGCCACGCGCTGCGGCTGGTCGTAGCCGGCCACGGTCAGCGGGCCATCCTGTACCGACGCGTCGCGCTTGAAGATGGCGCCCACTTCGAACAGGCGCACGCGCGCCTGCTTGCGGTTCAGGTTGTAGCGCACATTGGCCACCAGGCTGCCGATCAGCGAAGAGCGCATCACGGACAGCTGGGAAGCGATCGGGTTCTGCAGTTTGATCGGGTTGTCGTTGCCGTTGAAGTCCAGCTCCCACTGCGCTTCCACAAAGCTCATGTTGACCACTTCCTGGAAGCCCAGGTCGGCCAGCTGGTGGCGCACGGCGAAAATCGAGCGGGTGTTTTCCTGCGCGATCAGCATTTCGGCCGCGGCCACCGGCGGCAGGGTCGGGATGTTCTCGAAGCCGTACACGCGCGCCACTTCTTCGATCAGGTCTTCCTCGATCTCGATGTCAAAGCGGTAGGTGGGCGCGGTGACCGAGAACACGCCATCGGCCAGCGTGAACTCCAGGTTCAGGCGCTTGAAGATGTCGGCGATCATGGCGTCGTCCAGGGCCACGCCGATCACCTTGGCGGCGCGGGCGGTGCGCATCTGCACCGGCGCGCGCTGCGGCAGGTTCACGATCTGGTCATCGATCGGGCCGACCTTGGTCTCCGCCGTGCCGCAGATTTCCAGCAGCAGCGCGGTGATGCGCTCCAGGTGCTCAGGAATGGTCGCGTAGTCCACGCCGCGCTCGAAGCGGTGTGCCGCGTCAGTCGAGAAGTTGTACTTGCGCGCACGGCCCTGGATGGCGTTCGGCCACCAGAATGCCGCTTCCAGGTAGATGTTGGTGGTGTCGTCCGACACGGCGGTGGCGTCGCCGCCCATGATGCCGGCCAGCGATTCCAGTTCCTTGTCGTCGGCGATCACGCCGACCCACTCATCGACCTCGATGGTGTTGCCATTCAGGAGCTTGATCTGCTCGCCCTTGCGGCCCCAGCGCACGTCCAGCGCGCCGTGGATCTTGTCCAGGTCGAACACGTGCGACGGACGGCCCAGTTCCAGCATGACGTAGTTGGAAATGTCCACCAGCGCCGACACGGGACGCTGGCCGCTGCGCTCCAGGCGCTGCTTCATCCAGTCCGGGGTCACGGCTTTCGCATTCAGGTTGCGGATCACACGGCCGGCGAAGCGGCCGCACAGGTCCGGCGCCGACACCTTCACCGCCAGCTTCTCGTCCAGGGTAACCGGCACCACCTGGTTCTGCGGCAGGTGCAGCTCGGAGCCGGTCAGCGCCGACACTTCGCGCGCCACGCCCAGCACCGACAGGCAGTCCGCCTTGTTCGGGGTCAGCTTGATGGTGAATTTAAGGTCGTTGAGCGAAAAGTAATCGCGGATATTCTGGCCGACCGGCGCATCGTCCGGCAGCTCGATCAGGCCCGCGCCCTCTTCGCTCAGTTTCAGTTCCTTGGCGGAGCACAGCATGCCCTGCGACTCGACGCCGCGCAGCTGGCCGACCCTGATCTCGAACGGCTTGCCGTCCGCGCCCGGCGGCAGCACGGCGCCGGCCATGGCGCATGCCACTTTCAGGCCCGGGCGCACGTTCGGCGCGCCGCAGACGATGTTCAGCAAGGTGCCGGTGCCCACGTCCACCTGGCACACGTTCAGGCGGTCGGCGTTCGGATGTTTTGCGGTTTCGCGCACATGGCCCACCACCACGTTGGTGAAAGGCGGCGCGACAGGATCGATGTCTTCCACTTCAAGGCCGGACATGGTCAGCATGTGTGCCAGTTCATCCGAAGTCATCTTCGGATCGACCATCGTGCGCAGCCAGTTTTCGGAGAATTGCATAGTCAGCTTTCGTATCTTTTTGAACCGGTAAACCTGGGTCAGACCCAAGGGTCTGACCCGGATACGCGGCATTCGCAGACCAGTGTCAGACCCTTGGGTCTGACACTGCCTTACCGGTTTTAGTTGAACTGTTTCAGGAAGCGCAAATCGCCTTCGTAGAACAGGCGCAGGTCATTGACGCCATAGCGCAGCATGGTCAGGCGCTCCAGGCCGGAGCCGAACGCAAAACCAATATACTTCTCAGGGTCGAGACCGAAGTTGCGCACCACATTAGGATGCACCTGGCCCGAACCCGACACCTCCAGCCAGCGCCCCTTCAGCGGACCGCTGCCGAACGCGATGTCAATCTCCGCCGACGGCTCGGTGAACGGGAAATACGAAGGACGGAAACGCACCTGCAGGTCGTCCGTCTCAAAGAAAGCCTTAACAAAATTCAGGTACACGCCCTTCAGGTCAGCGAAGGAAATGTCTTCCGCGATCCACAGGCCCTCGACCTGGTGGAACATCGGCGAGTGGGTCGCATCCGAATCCACGCGATAGGTGCGGCCCGGCGCGATCACCTTGATCGGCGGCTTGCTGTTGCGGGCGTAACGCACCTGCATCGGCGAAGTATGGGTACGCAGCAGCAGCGGCTTGCCGGTGCTGTCGTTGCCCTCAATGTAGAAGGTATCCTGCATCGAACGCGCAGGATGGTTCTCCGGCGAATTCAGCGCAGTAAAGTTGGTCCAGTCAGTCTCGATCTCAGGACCGCCGGCAACGTCAAAACCGATGGAGCGGAAGATTTCTTCAACGCGTTCCCAGGTACGCATCACAGGATGGATACCGCCTTTGGCGCGGCCGCGGCCCGGCAGCGACACATCGATCGCCTCGGCATTCAGGCGCAGTTGCAGTTGCGCTTCCGCCAGCGCATCACGGCGCGCGGTCAGCGCGGACTCGATCTGCACTTTCGCAGCGTTGATCAGGGCGCCCTGCGCCTTCTTCTCGTCAGGGTCCAGTTTGCCCAGGCCCTTCATCATTTCAGTGATCTGGCCAGTCTTGCCAAGATACTTCGCTTTGGCGTTTTCAAGTGCGGCAGCGTCGGCGGCGGCGATAAAGTCAGCCTGCGCGGCGACGACGAGTTGTTCGAGGGAGTTCATCCGACTTTTTTCCTGTTGTGGAAATTAAAAACGGGACATAGCAAAAGCCATGTCCCGCTTCTTATGTTCGCTGCCCGGGAGCAGCGCACATCACTGGCAATTAAGCAGCGATCTTGGCTTTGACGAGGTTGACAATCGCTGCAAATGCAGGCTTGTCCATCACTGCCATATCAGCCAGAACCTTACGGTCCAGTTCAATCGCGGCTTGTTTCAGGCCGTTCATGAACACGCTGTAGGTCATGCCGTGCTCACGCGAAGCCGCGTTGATACGGGTGATCCACAGGCGGCGGAATACGCGCTTCTTGTTACGGCGATCGCGGTATGCATATTGGCCAGCGCGCATGACTGCTTGCTTGGCAACGCGATATACACGGCTGCGACGACCACGGTAACCCTTGGCCAGGTTCAGTACTTTTTTATGACGGGCACGCGCGGTAACCCCACGTTTTACTCGAGGCATAGTAGCTCCTTAAATAATGTGAGATTAAGCGGTTGGCATCATACGCAGAACGCTAGTCACGTCCGACGCATTGATGTTACGGGTACCACGCAGCTGACGCTTGTTTTTGGTGGTCTTCTTGGTCAGGATGTGGCGTTTGAAAGCCATGCCCGACTTAACGGTGCCACCTGGGCGCACGCGAAAACGCTTTTTCGCGGAGCTCTTAGTTTTCATTTTTGGCATGTGAATGCTCCAATAATGACCGGATTGTAGGTGGCAACAACACTGCTGCACTTTTAGTGCCTACTCTCACGGGAACCCAGGAGTATAACATAACTCCTGGAAAAACAAAGGGCCAGCCGCACGGCTGACCCTTTTTACCCGCCAGGGCAAATTACTTCTTCTTCTTCGGTGCCAGAATCATGATCATCTGGCGGCCTTCCATTTTCGGGAACTGCTCAACCTGGCCGACGGCTTCCAGGTCAGCTTTCAGACGCTCCAGCATACGCATGCCGATGTCCTGGTGTGCCATTTCACGGCCACGGAAACGCAGGGTGATCTTGGTCTTATCACCCTCTTCCAGGAACTTGATCAGATTGCGCAGCTTGATGTTGTAGTCGCCATCATCGGTGCCCGGGCGGAATTTAACTTCCTTCACCGAGATCACCTTCTGCTTCAACTTGGCTTCGTGCGCCTTTTTCTGTTCCGAATACTTGAACTTGCCGTAGTCCATCAGTCGGCAGACTGGTGGAATCGCGTTCGGCGCGATCTCGACCAGGTCGACATCGGCCTCTTCCGCCAGGCGGAAGGCTTCGGCCAGGCTTACGATGCCCAGCGGTTCATTGTCCACACCCGACAGACGCATTTCAGGGTGGTTGATCTCGCCATTGATGCGATGGGAAGACTTGTCAGTAGCTATGGTGTTTCCTTCAATATTGGTTAGTCGGCCGGTTGCGGTGTTTCACGCATCAGGCTTTGGTAGCGACGTCTTGCTGCAGTCGCTCCACCAGGGCCTCGATCGACATGACGCCCAGATCGACATTGCCCCGGGCACGCACGGCCACGGTATTGGCATCCCGCTCCTTATCGCCCACCACGAGGATGAAAGGCACTTTTTGGACGGAATGTTCGCGGATTTTATACGTAATTTTCTCGTTGCGCAAATCCGCAGCAACACGGAAGCCCAGCTTGCGCAGCTTTGTCTCCAGCGCTTTACAGTATTCACCCTGTGCGTCGCTGATATTCAGAATCGACACTTGCTGAGGAGCAAGCCACATCGGCAGTGCGCCGGCGTAGTTCTCGATCAGGATGCCGATGAAGCGCTCCAACGAACCCACGATGGCGCGGTGCAGCATGACCGGCGTCTTGCGGGTGTTGTCATCCGCCACATATTCCGCACCCAGGCGGCCCGGCATGAAGAAGTCCACCTGCATGGTGCCGACCTGCCACGGGCGGCCCAGCGAATCCTTCAGGTGGTACTCGATCTTCGGACCATAGAAAGCGCCCTCGCCCGGCAGCTCAGTCCAGGTCACGCCGCAAGCGCGCAGACCCGAGCGCAGCGCCTCTTCCGCCTTATCCCACACCTCATCGTCGCCGATGCGGTTATCCGGACGCAGCGCCAGCTTGACATCGATGTTCTCGAAATGGAAATCCTTATAAACCTCCATCGCCTGCTGGTGGAAAGCCACCACTTCCGGCTCGATCTGCTCATTGGTGCAGAAGATGTGGCCGTCGTCCTGGGTGAAACCGCGCACGCGCATGATGCCGTGCAGCGCGCCGGACGGCTCGTTGCGGTGGCACTGGCCGAACTCACCGTAACGCAGCGGCAGATCGCGGTAGGAACGCAGGTCGCTATTGAAGATCTGCACGTGGCCCGGGCAGTTCATCGGCTTCAGCGCATAAGAACGGTTCTCCGACTCGGTCACGAACATGTTCTCGCGGTAGTTCTCCCAGTGACCGGTTTTACCCCACAGCGAAGCGTCCAGGATCTGCGGCGCCTTCACTTCCTGGTAGCCGTTTTCCTGATACTTGCGGCGCATGTATTGCTCCACCTGCTGCCAGATGGTCCAGCCTTTCGGATGCCAGAACACCAGGCCCGGCGCCTCGTCCTGGAAGTGGAAGAAGTCCAGCTGCTTACCCAGTTTGCGGTGGTCGCGCTTCTCCGCCTCCTCCAGCTGAAACAGGTACTGTTCCTGGTCTTCCTTCTTGGTCCACGCGGTACCATAAACACGCTGCAGCATCTCGTTCTTGCTGTCGCCGCGCCAGTACGCACCGGCCAGCTTCATCAGCTTGAAGACCTTCAGCTTACCGGTCGACGGCACGTGCGGGCCACGGCACAAGTCGGTGAAATTACCCTCGCTATAGAGCGAAACGTCTTCATTCGACGGGATCGACGCGATGATCTCCGCCTTGTAATGCTCATTGATCGACTTGAAGTACGCCACCGCCTCATCGCGCGGCAGGACTTTGCGGGTCACCTGCTCATCCTTCTTCGCCAGCTCCGCCATTTTCTTCTCGATCGCCACCAGGTCATCCGGGGTGAACGGGCGCTTGTACGAGAAGTCATAGTAGAAACCGTTCTCGATGACGGGACCGATGGTCACCTGCGCATCCGGGAACAGTTCCTTGACCGCGTAAGCCAGCAAGTGCGCGGTCGAATGGCGGATCACATCCAGGCCTTCCGCATCCTTATCGGTCACGATGGCGACATCGGAATCCTTCTCAATCAGGAAGGAGGTATCGACGACCTTACCATCAACCTTACCGGCCAGCGCGGCTTTGCCCAGGCTGGTGCTGATGTTGGACGCAACTTGCGCAACCGTTACTGGGGCATCGAATTGACGGATGGAACCGTCGGGCAGTCGGACTGAAACCATGATGGATCTCCGGAAGAAAAAATAGTGCTGGAAAATATGGACGAAAAAAAACGCGGACTAGCCGCGTTTTTCTTCAATTGAACAAGCAAAAGAAAGCCGATCGACTAGCGTCACTCACCAACCTGCATGGTAGTTCGCGGTGTCATAACCGGTGTGCCTTTCTCGCTCTTACAAAGTGTCTGGTGGGCGGTGAGGAATTCGAATCCCCGACCCCTTGGATGTCGACCAAGTATTCTAACCAGCTGAACTAACCGCCCGTGTCTTTTGCAATGGTACTACATAAAAATGTTCTGGTGGGCGGTGAGGAATTCGAATCCCCGACCCCTTGGATGTCGACCAAGTATTCTAACCAGCTGAACTAACCGCCCGAGAGCCAGCATTATAGAGAGGTGTTCCGCCCGTGACAAGTGTTTTCCCAAGAAAACATTGCTGCTATATTCAGACCCATGCAAAACCACGATTCCACCCACCTCCACGCCCACCTGGACGGCGACGCCCAGCACGCCCACTTCAACGAACACCGCAGCCAAGCCGCGCTCGCCGTCGCGCTCGCACTGACACTAGGCTTCGCCGTGATCGAAGTCGGCGCCGGCTTTATCGCCAACTCGCTCGCCCTGATTTCCGACGCCGGTCACATGGTGACCGACGCCGCCGCGCTCGGCCTCGCCCTGCTTGCCCAGCTCATTGCCAAACGCCGCCCCTCGGCCCGCTACTCCTTCGGCTTCGGCCGCGCCGAAGCGCTCGCCGCCTTCGTCAACGGCCTGGCCATGTTGCTGGTGGTCGGCTGGATTGTTTTCGAAGCCGTGCACCGCTTCGCCGCGCCCGAGCCGGTGCAAGGCGGCACCGTCCTGGTCGTCGCCGCGATCGGCCTCTGCATCAACCTGCTGGTCGCCTGGAGCCTGTCGCGCGACAAAGAAAGCCTGAACACCCGCGCCGCCTTGGTGCACGTACTGGGCGACCTGCTCGGCTCCGTCGCCGCCCTGATCGCCGGCGGCGTCATCATGGCCACCGGCTGGATGCAGATCGACCCGATCCTATCGCTACTGGTCTCGCTGCTGATCCTCAAATCCACGATCAGCATATTACGCGACTCCTTCCACCACCTGATGGAAGGCGTACCGGGCAGCGCCGACTACACCCAGATCGGCGCCGACCTCGCCGCCGTGCCGGGCGTCCTATCGGTCCACGACCTGCACGTCTGGGAAATGTCCCCCGGCCAGCCGGCCCTTATAGGTCACCTGCAGATCGACGACTTACAACAATGGCCAGCCATCCTCGAGCGCGTCAAAGCCATGCTCCGCACCCGCCACGGCATCGACCACATCACCCTGCAAGCCGAACCATAAATTCGGGTGCAAAATTCAGGGTCAAAAATTCGGGGTCAGGTCTGACAATCGGACACCAGGCGCACACTTTTGAGAAATATCAAACTGCACAAAAACGCCACAATCGTCGTTCAGCCAAAAGTTGCAACAGAGGATGCTTTGATAAATATCAAATCTGTGGTCGGCGTGTCCGAATGTCAGACCTGACCCCGATCTGCGGCGAATTGACAGACCTTGCACCATTTTTCAATCGCATCAGTTTTTGGCACCGGCTTTGCCCCCCCTTTTTTTGGTAACATTGCCACCCTTGCAAGTACAGATAGGGTGGGATTTTTGATGAATGGATTTTTGCGTATCGTGTTTGCGGCGGCGGGTGCGCTTGCGCTGGGCGGCGGGGCGGGCTACGTGATGCTGGTGAATGATACGTGCCGTTGGCTTGGCTCTTCCTTTGAATGCGGCTGCGGGTATGCGGCACTAGGTTATGCGCTGTTACTAGGCTGCATTGTTGCTGCAATAAGCTTTGCCTTACTTCTGCGATTCATGCCAAGCATCGCGCCGATTGCAGTTTCAAAGGAGACCGGGCCGGCGCCGGGGAAGCTGGTCGGTTTGTGGCTAGTCTTCTTTATACTGGACTTGGGTATCCCGCTGATCGTGACTTTTGTTCCGTTATGGCTGTTCGATTTTCTCCGCATTGTCGATGACTTCACGATGCCTATCTTCATCATCGCTTCCGGCATTCTGGCGCCCTACCGCGGTTATCACCCCGCCATTGCATTGCTGGCCTTGATTCCCATCGCGGGACATTTGATTGTCGCCGCATTGCTGTTTTTGTCCAAGCCAATCACGCTAAACCCAAAATGAGGCCGATCGTCTTAGGAGATTCCGGTTCCGGAAAAAGTATTTATACCATTGCCGCCGCTACGCAACGCCAGCGGCGCAAATATACTTCTGCTGCCAAGCAGGATGCGATGCCGGGAAATTACATCAATGGGTGGCGTTGTATTATTCAACGCTTTAACGCGTAGTCGTCGCGATATTCGATAGATTCACCAACGGCAAACGCGAGCAGAACTGCTAGCGCCCAGCAACTGCTCGTAGGCGCGCCAAGAGTTGGTGGCAACGCGCCAAGCTTTAGCGCAGCAAAAGGGCGGCAGCCGGCGATTGCGCATGGTGGCGCCTACGACGTAGATCAAGCACATGAGGGAAGCTCCCGACGCAGAGTCAGCGCCGGGAGTGAATGAGGTCAGGCGCGACGGGCTTCGAGAATGCCGCTGACTTCGCAAATCGCGGCGAGCGCTTTTTGCAATTGGCTGGTGGCGCTGATTTCGGCCGTGAATGTCATGCGGGCCTGGCCTTTGGCGGATTGGGTATTCACGCCGATCACGTTAATTTTCTCGCGCGAGAAAATCTCGGAAATATCACGCAATAAGCCCTGGCGGTCGGTCGCTAAAACAAACAGGTCAACCGGGAATACAGTATCCGATTTGGCTTTGCCCCATTCCGTGACAATAACCCGCTCCGGCGCCTTGGCGCGCATTTCAGCAAAGTTCTTGCACGAGGCGCGGTGAATCGATACGCCTTTGCCGCGCGTGACAAATCCAACGATGGTATCCGGCGGCGCCGGTTTGCAGCATTTGGCCAATTGGGTCATCAGGCCGTCGGTGCCAACGACCAATACGCCGGATTTGGCGCCGGATTCAACGCTGGATTTATGGCTCTTATTAACCGCCACCTGGTCGGTCGATACTTCCTCGGTTTCAACCGGGTCGCGCAGGGCCATTTCCACATGGCGCAGCGAGAACTCGTCTTTGCCGACGGACAGGAATAAATCGTCCACCTTGCCAAAGCCCAGCTTCTGCGCCAGGGCTTCCAGGTTGACTGCGGTCTTGCCTTCGCGCTGCAACGATTTCTCGACCAGGCTGCGGCCATTGGCGACCGTTTCCTGGATGTCAATGGCGTGGAACCAGGCGCGCACTTTGGTGCGGGTGCGGTTGGAAACCGTATAGCCAGGACTCAGCCAGTCGCGTGAAGGTCCTGCCGTGCCGGGCGCGCCCTTGGCGGTAATAATTTCGCAAGTTTGCCCGCTTTTCAAGGCGGTGTTCAGCGGCACCATCACGCCGTCGACGCGCGCGCCGCGGCAACGGTGGCCGACGTCGCTGTGCAAGTGATAGGCGAAGTCGATCGGCGTGGCGCCCACCGGCAATTCGATCACGCGCGCTTGCGGCGTCAGGACGAAGATGCGGTCGTCCAGCGCGGCCGATTTGAGCTTTTCGACCCATTCGCGCTGCTGGTCTTCGTTATTGACAACGGCGTCGGCGACTTCGCTCTTCCAGGCCAGCAGTTGGCGCAGCCAGGCGATCTTTTCGTCGTATTGCTGGCCTTTGAAGTTGGAGCCGCCCTCCTCCTTGTAGCGCCAGTGCGCGGCCACGCCGTATTCGGCGAAGTTGTGCATTTCTTGCGTGCGGATCTGCACTTCGAGCGGACGGCCATCGTCCGCCGTCACCACGGTATGCAGCGACTGGTAGCCGTTCGCCTTGGGGCGGGAAATGTAGTCGTCGAATTCTTTCGGGATCGGCGTCCAGATATTGTGGACCACGCCGAGCACCGTGTAGCAGGTCTTCACGTCGGGCACGATCACGCGGAAGGCGCGCACGTCGTACAGTTCTGAGAAGTCCAGCTCTTTGCCCTTCATCTTGTTCCAGATGGAGTAGATGTGTTTGGGCCTGCCGAATACTTCGGCCTTGATGCCTGCCGCCTCGAGTTCGGACTGCAGGCGCGCAATGGAAGATGTGACGAAGCTCTCGCGCGCCATGCGCTTCTCTTCCAGCATCTTCGCAATGCGCTTGTAGGTATCGGGCTCGATGAAGCGGAAGGACAAATCCTCCAGCTCCCATTTGACCTGCCAGATGCCAAGGCGGTTGGCCAGCGGCGCATACAGGTCCAGGGTTTCGCGCCCGTAGGCGCGCGTGACGTCGTCGAAGCGCTTGTTCTCGGCGAAGTAGCGCAAGGTGGAGCAGCAGGACGCCAGGCGCACCAGCACCACGCGCATATCGGTGGCCATGGCCAGCAGCATCTTGCGCAGCGATTCCACCTGGGCCACCGCCTGTTGCGCCGCCGTCTTGGTGCGCGCCGCGCTGCCAGAGGAGGCCAGCGTCAGTTCGCGCAGGCGTATCAGCTGGCGCACGCCGGTGACCAGGTCGTTCACTTCCTTGCCGTAGCGCGGTTCGATGGAGGGGGCGGTGTCGGCGTCGAGCAGGGTCAGCTCGAACATCAGTGCCGCGATGCGGGTTTCCGCATCGGTGCGCAGGATGGCCAGTGTGCTGGCCACCCCGATGACAAACTCCAGGGCGTCCTGCCCGTGGCCGGTGGTACGGCCGGCATACGCCTCGCTGGCATGGTCTAGCGCGGCGAGAACGCGCGCTCCGTCGTCCGCGGACAAGCCTTGCACCAGCTGGTCCGTCGTTGCGCTATTAAGAGCCGCGATTGAAACCATTACAAATTCACAATCAAAGTTGGGCGGCCGTCACCACGATTTCGAGCAGCCATTCAGGACGGGCGAGTTGCGCTACCACGGTGGCGCGCGGCGGCGTGTTGCCTTCCACGACCCAGGCATCCCACACTTCGTTCATGCCGGCGAAGTTGGCCAGGTCGGTGATGTAGATCTGCGCCATCAGGATGCGCGACTTGTCGCTGCCGGCTTCGGCCAGCAGGCGGTCGATCTGCGACAGCACATCGGCGGTCTGCGCCTGGATCGAGCCGCCGACTTCCGGCACCATGCCGGCCAGGTAGACGGTGCCGTTGTGGACTGCCATTTCGGACAGGCGCTTACCTACGTGAAAACGATTGATTTCCATTCTTCTCTCTTCAACGGTTCAACAAAAAATCCTTGGCGATCGCGATCTGGTCATCGTGCAGGAAGGTCGGGGCATGGCCCACGCCCGGGATCTCCACCAGCTGCGCCCGCGGGCCGCGCTGCGTCATCATCTGCGCCGTCTCGCGCGACAGCAGGTCGGAATGCTCGCCGCGCACCAGCAATGTCGGGCAGCGGATCGCGTCATAGGACGCCCACAGCGCCGCCTCGTCGGCCTTGGCCGATTCCGGCGTGACCGACTGGAAGGGCTGGGCCAGGCCCATATCGTAGTGGCGCACCCAGGAGCCATCCTTGTCCTGGCGCAGCACGTCGGCCGCCAGCTTGTGCCATTCGGCGTCGGTGTGGGGGCCGAAGGTCACCGACACCATCTTGACGAATTCGAGGCCGGCTTCAAAAGTCGGGAAGCGCACTTCCTGCGCGATGTAGTCGCCGATGCGCTGGATCGCGGCCCAGTCCAGGGTTGGGCCGATATCGTTCAGCACCAGCTTGCGGATCGGGCTGTCCTGCAGCGAGGCCAGGCCCATGCCGATCAGGCCACCCATCGAGGTGCCGAACCAGTCCACCGTCTGCTGCTCGCCGCGCGCCAGTACGCGCGCCAGCAGGGTCACCATATCGCTCACGTACTGCGGAATACGGTATAGCTGCGGGTTGCGCAAGGAGCCAGAGCGGCCGCGCCCCACCACATCGGGCGCCACCACACGGTAATCCTTGCACAGTGACTGTGCGAGATTGTCGAAATCGTCCGCCACGCGGGTCACGCCGTGCACGCACACCAGTACCTTCGGGTTGTCCTCGTCGCCCCACTCCTTATAGGCCATCTGGTGCAGGCCGGACATGGAGAAACACTGGACGGATTTGATTTTCGCTTCAGGCATGCCGCTTCTCGCTCATTGGTTTTTGCGCTACATTCTACATTGGCTAACAAATTATAGGGGACTCAATGGGCAGCACCACTTTGCGCGGCAAAACCGCACTCGTCACCGGCTCCACTTCCGGCATTGGCCTGGGCATTGCGCGCAGCCTGGCAGCGGAAGGCGCCAACGTCGTCCTGAACGGCTTTGGCGACCCGAACGAGATCGCCAAACTGCAGGAGGCGCTGGCGTCCGAGTTCGGCGTGCTGGCGGGCTACCACGGCGCCGACATGAGCAAGCCGGGGGAAATCGAGTCCATGATGAATTATGCCGCCAGCACCTTCGGCGGGGTGGATATCCTGGTCAACAACGCGGGCATCCAGCACGTGGCCAATGTTGAGGACTTCCCGGCGGAGCGCTGGGATGCGATCATCGCCATCAACCTGACGTCGGCCTTCCATACCACGCGCCTGGCGCTGCCGAGTATGAAAGCGCGCAATTGGGGGCGCATCATCAACCTGGCGTCGGTGCATGGTCTGGTGGCGTCGGCGGGCAAGTCGGCTTATGTCGCGGCCAAGCACGGGCTGGTGGGGTTTACCAAGGCCACCGCGTTGGAGACGGCGAAAACTGGCATTACTTGTAATGCGATCTGCCCGGGCTGGGTATTGACGCCGCTGGTGCAGAAGCAGGTGGATGCGCGCGCCGAGAAGGATGGCCTGTCGAATGAGGCGGCGAAAGCGGCTCTGCTGGCGGAGAAGCAGCCTTCCGGGGAGTTCGTGACGCCGGAGGAGTTGGGGGCGATGGCGGTCTTCCTGTGCTCCGATGCGGCGCGCCAGATGCGCGGCGTGGCCTGGAATATGGATGGAGGCTGGGTCGCCCAGTAAGTGGGCGCTGTAATTGTGGATATCCACAATGGGGATAGACACAATAGCGGCAATGTGGGTCGTTTGACATGATGAGGACATTCGGAGACAAACGAGGTCCTCATCATGACAATGGAAAAGAAACCCTTCTACAAAATCCTGTACGTGCAGGTGCTGTTCGCAATCGTGTGCGGCGTCCTGCTCGGCATCTACCTGCCCACCGACGCGGTGGCCATGAAACCGCTGGGCGACGGCTTCATCAAGCTGATCAAAATGATCATTGCCCCGGTCATCTTCTGCACCGTGGTGAGCGGCATCGCCGGCATGCAGGACGTGAAGAAAATCGGCCGCGTCGGCGGCAAAGCCCTGCTCTACTTTGAAGTGGTGTCCACCTTCGCCCTGGTGATCGGCCTGGCCGTGGCCAACTTCATGCAGCCAGGCGCCGGCTTCAACGCCGACCCGCACACCCTCGACACCAAGGCCATCGCGCAATACACCGAGAAAGCCAAGGCCCAGAGCACCACCGACTTCGTGCTGAACATCATCCCGAACACGGTGGTGGATGCCTTTGCCAAAGGCGACATCCTGCAAGTGCTGCTGGTGGCCTGCCTGTTCGGCTTCGCCCTCTCCATGCTGGGTGAGCGCGGCCGCCCGGTGGCCAAGCTGATCGACGAGATCTCGCATGCCTTCTTCGGCATGGTCAACATCATCATGAAGGCCGCCCCGATCGGCGCGTTCGGCGCCATGGCCTTCACCATCGGCAAATACGGCATCGATTCGCTGCTGCCGCTGGCCAAGCTGATGGGCTCCTTCTACCTGACTTGCGCGCTGTTCGTCTTCATCGTGCTGGGTGGTATCGCCAAGTACACCGGCTTCTCGATCACCCGCTTCATTTCCTACATCAAGGAAGAGCTGCTGATCGTGCTCGGCACCTCGTCCTCCGAAAGCGCCCTGCCCTCGCTGATGCGCAAGCTGGAAAAGCTGGGCGCGTCGAAACCGGTGGTGGGCCTGGTGGTGCCGACCGGCTACTCCTTCAACCTGGACGGCACCAATATCTATATGACCATGGCCGCCCTGTTCGTGGCCCAGGCCACCAACACCGACCTGACTCTGACGCAGCAGTTGACCATCCTCGGCGTGGCCATGCTGACCTCGAAAGGCGCGTCCGGCATCACCGGCGCCGGCTTCATCACCCTGGCCGCCACCCTGGCCGTGGTGCCGACGATTCCGGTCGCCGGCATGGCGCTGATCCTCGGCATCGACCGCTTCATGAGCGAGTGCCGCGCCCTGACCAACTTCGTCGGCAACGGCGTGGCAGCGATCGTCGTGGCGAAATGGGAAGGCGAGTTGGACATGGAAACCATGCAGCGCGAACTGGCCCACCCCACCCCACTGGCAACGCCAGTCGCCCCCGTCATCGCCGAACCGCTGGCCGCCACGGCTGAGTAGGCAGCAATTCGGGGTCAGGTCTGGCAATCGGACAATCTATGCGCTTTGCGCATAGATTGTCCGATTGCCAGACCTGACCCCGAATTTTCAATATTTCCCAAAGGAAATTATTGACGTATAATACTGCCCCTTCATCCCCTCCCTCGTAATATTGTGCAATTGCCTCGTCAGGCACGCGGCGCGCTCTACTATATCTTTGCGCTCCTGCTGTCCTTCGCCCTCGTACGCGCCTTTGGCTACCATGCCAAGGCAAACAACATCTTTAACGTCCTCGGCCTGCTGCTGATCTTATTGGGCAGCGGCGTCAGCGCCTTGCATGCACTGGCAGGTGCTTTGCTGCTGCTGGCGGCCGCCTACATGCCGTTTGGCGTGGTCTATGGCAAGCCAGACTTCTTAGTTATTTCCTCACTGTTGCAAACCAACCGCAGCGAATCGATTGAGTTCATTGGTCAGCTGCCATTGCCGAGCTTCCTGTGGGCGGCGGGCTTTGGGGCTGCGGGCTGGTTCTTCGTGTTTCGTTTCAACCGGACCAAACGCAGGAAACAGCTGCTGCTGGTTGGTGCGGCCTGCCTCATGCTGTCGCTGATCGCTTACAGCAAGCAACTGCGCAGCGTCGAAGGACAAAAGGAAATCCTGGCGCTGGACCTGCCACGCAGTGTGGCCCAGGCTGTCCAGCAGTACAGTCAGGAGCAACGCGCCTTTGGCGCCAACGACGCGGCGCAACAGTGGCAAGTCCAGGACGTCGACAGCAAATACCGCAACTATGTGATCGTGCTGGGCGAAAGTGTGCGGCGCGACTATATGTCGGCCTATGGTTATGAACAGAAAACCACCCCTTTCGCCGACCAGGCCAATGGCGTCTTTATCGATGGCTACGTCGCCCCCGCGCCCAACACCTTCACCGCCGTCCCGCGCACCCTGGCCGAAGTCCGCGGCGACCAGGTCGCCTACGGCCGCAACTTGCTGGCACTGGCGCGCCAGGCTGGCTTCCACACCTACTGGCTATCGAACCAAGGCTACGTCGGAGAGTTTGATAGCCCATCGTCCCGCCTGGCGTCCAGCGCCGATGTCGTCCACTTCACCAAGCTCGGTTCCAGCTTGACCAACCAGGTCGACGACGCCATCCTTCTGGACAAGCTGGCAGACGGCCTGCAGGACAATACCAGTGGCAAGCGTCTGGTGGTCATGCACTTAATGGGTTCCCACCCCGCCTTCTGCGACCGCGTGAAAGGCGAAGAACAGCACTTCACCGCATCCAGCGCCGCGATGCGCTGCTACCTGGGATCGATCAAGCGCACCGACAGCCTGCTAGCCAGCATCCACGGCGCCCTGCGCGCCAGCGGACAACCCTTCTCCCTGATCTACCTGGGCGACCATGGCCTGCACCACCGCGACAAAGGCACGCCCGCCATGACGCTGGCGCACGGCAACCACACCAAGCAAAACTACGCGGTACCGTTCTACATCCTCTCCAGCGACGCCACCAGCCGCAGCCACCTGAAGAAGGAAATGAGTGGGAGCAATTTCCTGAAAGGCGCCGCCAATTGGATGGGTATCCAGGCCACCGGCCTGCCGCGCTACGAATTTCAGGCGCCCACTCCCGACGCCGGGATCCAGGTCTTCATCGGCGACGGCTACAAAGACTACAGCAGCCTGCTTGACGACCCTGCTTAAAAAAATCGGGGTCAGAAAAAAATGGGGACGTACCCTATTTTCCGCGTTGCGGAAAATAGGGTACGTCCCCATTTTTTTCTGACCCCGAATTTGCTTAGAAACTGAGCTCGACGCCGGAGGCGGCGCTGATCTCTTCGCGGGTGACGCCGGGCGCCAGTTCGGTGACTTTGATGCCGGTGGCGGTAACTTCCATCACGCCCAGGTCGGTGATGATCATGTCCACCACGCCAACGCCGGTCAGCGGCAGATCGCATTGCTTCAGCAGCTTGTGCGAGGTCGTGCCGTCTTTGGCGGTGGCGACGTGTTCCATCAGCACCACGACCTTCTTCACGCCGGCCACCAGGTCCATGGCGCCGCCCATGCCTTTGACCATTTTGCCCGGGATCATCCAGTTAGCCAGGTCGCCTTTCTCGGAGACCTGCATCGCGCCCAGGATGGCCAGGTTGATCTTGCCGCCACGAATCATGGCGAACGAGTCGGCCGAGCTGAAGTAGGCGGCGCCTGGCAAGGCGGTCACGGTCTGTTTGCCGGCGTTGATCAGGTCAGCGTCCACTTCCGCTTCGGTCGGGAAGGGGCCGATGCCGAGCAGGCCGTTTTCCGATTGCAGGAATACCTCAATATCCTGCGGCACATAGTTGGCCACCAGGGTCGGCAGGCCGATGCCCAGGTTTACGTAGAAGCCGTCTTGCAGCTCTTTTGCCGCGCGCGCGGCCATTTCATCACGGGTCCATGCCATGTTCTTGTCTCCTTAGTTGGCACGCACGGTGCGCTGTTCGATGCGTTTTTCCGGGGTGGCGTTGAGCACGATGCGGTTCACGTAGATACCCGGCAGGTGCACGGCGTCCGGATCGATGGCGCCCACCTCCACGATTTCTTCCACTTCCACCACGCAGATCTTGCCGGCGGCGGCCACGTTGGGGTTGAAGTTGCGCGAGGTTTTGCGGAACACCAGGTTGCCCGATTTGTCGGCTTTCCAGGCTTTCACCAGCGACACGTCGGCCACCAGGGAGCGTTCCATCACGTACTGCTCGCCGTCGAATTCACGGATTTCCTTGCCGTCGGCGACGATGGTGCCGACGCCGGTCTTGGTGAAGAAGGCCGGGATGCCGGCGCCGCCGGCGCGCAGCTTTTCAGCCAGGGTGCCTTGCGGGGTGAATTCCAGCTCCAGCTCGCCGGCCAGGAACTGGCGCGCGAACTCCTTGTTCTCGCCCACGTAGGAGGAAATCATTTTCTTGATCTGGCGGGTTTCCAGCAGCTGGCCCAGGCCGAAGCCGTCCACGCCGGCGTTATTGGAAATGGCGGTCAGGCCGGTGGCGCCGCTGTCGCGCAGGGCGGCGATCAGCGCTTCCGGGATGCCGCACAGGCCGAAACCGCCCACCGCAATGGTTTGGCCGTCGGCCACGATGCCGGCCAGGGCGGCCTTGGCATCCGGGTAAATTTTATTCATTTTGTCTCCTCGCTCAAATTGCTCAAAAGGCCAGATGGGGTTTGAGGATAGAATACGACCGCCTAAACATCAATACCGTAGAACTACCGCAATGCCTATCAACTACGAATCCATCTTCCAGTTCGCCCCGGTAGGCATGTGCGTGTCCGATAACCGCGTGATCCAGGCCAGCAACGACGCGTTGGCCGCCATGTTCGGCTACGGCCAGGGCGCGCTGGACGGGCAATCGTTCCAGCTGCTGTACCCGACCCAGGATGAATACCTGCGCACGGGCGACCGCATCATCCCCATCATGAACGCCAAGGGCCGCTATTCGGACGAGCGCATCATGCGCCGCGCGAGCGGCGAGCTGTTCTGGTGCCACGTGACCGGGCGCGCGCTCGACCCTGCCCAGCCGTTGGGCGCCGGCATCTGGACGTTTGAGGATTTGTCGGAGCAGCGGCCGGTCTCGGCCGCCCTCACCCCGCGCGAGCGCGAAATCGCCGCCTTGCTGGTAGAAGGCAAGACCAGCAAATTGATTGCGCGCGATACGGGACTATCGCCGCGCACAGTGGAAATGCACCGCGCCAGCCTGATGCGCAAGTTCAACGCCGCGACGGCGACGGAACTGGTGCACAAGCTGGCCGGGGCGCGCTAAGGCATATCAGCCCGCCAGCATGCCGTCGTCGGCGGCAATCACGGCACCGTTGATGAAGTGGGCGTCGTCGCCCGCCAGCAGGAGCAGCAAGCCATCCAGGTCTTCCGGCTTGCCGGCGCGCTTGCGCGGCAGCATGTCGATCAGGCGTTTGCCCTGCTCGCTGGCGAAGTAGTCTTCGTTGATTTCCGTTTCAATATAGCCGGGGCAGATGGCGTTGGTGTTGATGCCGTACTTGCCCCACTCCACCGCCATGGCCTTGGTCATCTGCACCACGCCGGCCTTGCTCATGCAGTAGACGCCAATCTGCGGCAGCACGCGCATGCCCGCCACCGAGGCGATATTAATAATGCGGTGCTGTTTGCGCGGGTCGCCCTTGGCGCGCGCGATCATGCGCTTGGCGGTTTCCTGCGCCACGAAGAAGGCGCCGCGCAGGTTGCAATCCATAACAAAATCATAATCATCCGGCGTAACGTCCAGCAAACGTTGCGTCATTGACACACCAGAATTGTTCACCAGGATGTCGATCGGCCCTGCCTCGGTCTCGGCATGGGCGATGGCCGATTTGATGCTGGCGTAGTCCGTCACATCCACCGAGACCACATGCGCTGCGCCGCCGTCGGCTTCGATTTCGGCCCGCAACTCCTTCAGGCGCTCGATCCGGCGCGACGCCAACACCACCTGGCAGCCCGCCTTGGCCAGCACTTTCGCAAAACGCGCACCCAGACCGCTGGAAGCGCCTGTGATCAGGGCGATCTTGCCCTCAAAATTTACTTCGATCCCCACCGACTACTCCTCTTGATTCCGTTCCGCCATGATGACACAAAAAACTGCCTTATTAGATTGCCACGTCTAATAATAGCCCTCACAATGGCGCCACCGTTGCAATCCCAAGGAAAAAAGAGCACACTCGTTCTATTTCCCGCACCGAATTTTCACCATTCTTACAAAAACACTATGAGCAACCTTGTAGAACAGTACGGCCCACGCGAGGCAATGGAGTACGACGTTGTGATCGTTGGCGGTGGCCCTGCTGGCCTGTCGGCAGCGATCAAGATCAAACAGATGAACGCGGACATTTCCGTGGTCGTGCTGGAAAAAGGCGGCGAGCTGGGCGCCCACATCCTGTCCGGCGCCGTAATGGACCCGAAAGCGCTGACCGAGCTGATCCCGAACTGGAAAGAGCTGGGCGCGCCACTGAACACCGCCGTCACCGAAGACCGCGTGCTGTTCCTGACCGAATCCAAGGCTTACAAGACCCCGAATTTCATGCTGCCGAAGTGCTTCGAGAACCACGGCAACTATGTGATTTCGCTGGGCAACGTGGTGCGCTGGCTGGGCCAGCAGGCCGAAGCGCTGGGCGTGGAAATCTTCCCCGGCTTCACCGGCGCCGAAGTGCTGTACAACGATGATGGCTCCGTCAAAGGCGTGGCCACCGGTAATATGGGCGTGAAGCGCGACGGCGAGCCAGGTCCCGACTTCCAGCTGGGCATGGAACTGCACGGCAAGTACACCCTGTTCGCCGAAGGCGCGCGCGGCCACCTGGGCAAGCAGCTCATGGCCAAGTACGACCTGAACAAGGGTAAAGACCCGCAATCCTACGGCATCGGTATTAAAGAGCTGTGGGAAATCGATCCGGCCAAGCACCAGCCAGGCCTGGTGATCCACACCACCGGCTGGCCGCTCGATAGCAAGACCTACGGCGGCTCCTTCCTGTACCACCTGGAAAACAACCAGGTCATGATCGGCTACGTGGTCGGCCTGGACTACGAGAACCCATACCTGTCGCCGTACGAAGAATTCCAGCGCTACAAGACCCACCCGGAAATCCGCACCTTCCTGGAAGGCGGCAAGCGCATTTCCTACGGCGCCCGCGCGATTACCGCCGGCGGCCTGCAATCGCTGCCGAAGCTGGTCTTCCCGGGCGGCGCCCTGATCGGCTGCGACGCCGGTTTCCTGAACATGAGCCGCATCAAAGGTTCGCACGCCGCCATCAAGTCCGGCATGCTGGCCGCCGAGTCCGTGGTGGAAGCCCTGGGCGCCGGCCGTAGCGCCGACGAACTGGCAAGCTACCCGACCGCTTTCGAGCAATCCTGGCTGCACGAGGAACTGCACGTGGCGCGCAACGTCAAGCCATGGCTGAAAAAGGGCCTGTACCTGGGTTCCCTGATGACCGGCATCGACCAGATCGTGTTCCGCGGCAAAGCGCCATGGACCCTGCACCACTCGACTCCGGACCACGCCAGCCTGCGTCCGGCGTCCGAGTTCAGCCCGATTACCTATCCCAAGCCGGACGGCAAGCTGACCTTCGACCGCCTATCCTCGGTATTCATCTCCAATACCAACCACGCCGAAGACCAGCCTATCCACCTGACGCTGAAAGACGCCTCGGTCCCGGTGGGCGTGAACCTGGCCAAATACGCCGGCCCGGAATCGCGCTACTGCCCGGCCGGTGTCTACGAATTCGTCAAAACCGACGAAGGCCAAGACCGCCTGCAGATCAACGCGCAAAATTGTGTGCATTGCAAGACTTGCGATATCAAGGACCCGACCCAGAACATCGTCTGGATCACGCCGGAAGGTGGCGGCGGCCCGAACTATCCAAACATGTAACAAAAAATGGGGACGTACCCCATTTGTTTGGCAACAAAGGCGGCCTTCGGGCCGGTTTTTGTTGCTGAATTAATAGGGTACGTCCCCATTTTTCGGGGAATGCAAAAAAAATTCAAAAATTTCTCTAAGGAATTTAATGCCGGGCTCGAAACGGTCGTCTTGTACTTCTGAGAGCGCAGAGAATCCAGCTGCTCTGATCTGAACCCACCCCAACAGGAGTTTTAAATGCTGAGCCTTCACACCAACAATGCGGCGCTGTCCGCCCAGAACTCGATCTCCCGCACGCAGACCCATCTGTCGACGTCGATGACCCGCCTGAGCACTGGCTTCCGCATTAACTCGGCAATGGACGACGCAGCAGGCCTGCAGATCGCAACCCGTCTGAAAGTGCAAACCAGCGGCATGTCCGTTGCAATGCGCAACACCCAGAACTCGATCTCCCTGATGCAAACCGCCGAGGGTTCGCTGGACGAAGTCACCTCCATCCTGAACCGCATGAAGGATCTGGCAACCCAGTCCGCTGACGGCTCTTCGACCGACGACGACCGCACCGCGATGCAGGCTGAGTACGACTCCCTGATCAGCGAACTGTCCAACATCACCACCAACACCAAGTTCGGCGGCACCGCGCTGCTGACCAACGGCACCGGTAAAATGGCTGCCACCATCGACTTCCAGATCGGTGCTGACGGCGCAGAAAAGCTGACCGCTGACTTCACCGCCGAACTGACCGCACTGCACACCGACATCGGCGCTGCCGCTGTGGGCTACGATGGCGCAACCGGCGTGGCCGTGGCCGCTCAGGGTACCGACGTGCTGACCGCTGGCGCTGCCAACGGCTCCATCAACCTGCTGACCACCGCGATCGACACCGTGTCGGCCCTGCGTTCGAAGCTGGGTGCCGTGTCCAACCGTCTGGACCACGTCTACAACAACTTGTCGAACATTTCGACCAACACCAAGAACGCAACCGGCCGCATCATGGACACCGACTTCGCATCCGAGTCCGCATCCATGACCGCATCGCAGATGCTGCTGCAAGCTGGCACCGCAATGCTGAAGCAGTCCAACAGCCAGTCCTCCCTGGTCCTGTCCCTGCTGCAGTAATCGCATAGCACGCACTGAAAAGCCAACCGCGCGCGGTTGGCTTTTTTTACATCGCCGTATTACTATCAGTTTTTATGGCAATCGACCGCATCACCCCGTCCAATCCGGCCCTGAGCATCCACGACCGCCAAGTCCGGGAAAATCCCGGCCAGGTCCACGCCCAGCCGGTGCCACCTGTCGCCCGTCCACCCGGCGATGCGCCCGACTTCGCCCTGCAAAGTGGCTTGCCGGCAGCCGTTGGCGCCCTGATCGACGCCATGGAAGGCGCCCAGCGCGGTAGCGCCGCCGCCAAGGCCGCCGCAGCAGCCGGCGCCGCTGCCGGTGCGATGCTGGCGCACGAATCGCTGTCGATGCAGCCGAACCAGTTGTTCTCCCTGCGCCAGCTGGTCTGGCACACGCCCGATACCAATATGCTGGCCGCGTCCTGGCAAGTCATGGTGCGCACCTATAGCGAACAGCGCGGCGCGCTGATGCAGCAGCAGGAAGGCCGCCAGTTGCCCGCCAGCGTATTCATGGCCGACCCGCCGCCGCCCGTGCTGCGCGATAACCGCGCCTTCCACGGCATGCTGTCCGAACTTGATGCCTGGCGTTTCGCCGTCTATGCCTGGGGCGCGGAAAAGCTGACCCTGCGTGTCGTGGCGCGCGACCCCGGGCAGGATGGCCCCGACCAGCGCCGCCGCCGGCCGCGCATCGCCGTGCGCCTGGAAATGACTCTGCCCGACCTGGGCAAGGTGGTGGTGCAGATGGAACCGGCTGAACTGGGCGTGGTGCTGGAAATCGGCGCGCCTGGCAACGAAGCGATGCAGCAAATGCGAGAACTGCTGCCGCAGATCGCCACCATCATCGGCCGTTGCGGCCTGCAGATCGTGCGCGCGCGCCTGATGCGCGAGCTGTCGCCGGTCAATCCCCTCGACAACGAACCCACCCGCACCCAGATCGCCCTGCTCAGCACCGCCATCTTCAAGGCCATGGCGGAAGTGGCGGTCTTCCTGTCGCAGCCGCGCCTGCCGGAAGAGGCGCTTTCGGCCTAGCTTGCCGGTCACAGCTTCCCGCGCGTATGCCAGATACGCAGCAATCAGACCGGCCTGGTCCAGTAGCCTGGCTCGTTGTAGATCGCTTTCAGCTCGTCGATAAAGAAGCGGATCTTGGCCGGCAGGTGGCGCTGCTGCAGGTAGACGGCCATGATGTCGTAGTCCGGCAGCGCAAAATCGTCCAGCACCGTAATCAAGCTGCCCTCCGCCAGCTGGGCCTGGATCTCCCAGGTTGAGCGCCATGCCAGCCCCAGGCCCTCGCACGCCCAGCGGTGCAGTAGTTCGCCGTCGTTGCAATCGAGATTGCCCTGCACCCGCACCGTCACCGGCTTGCCTCCCTGCTGGAAATACCAGCCGCGCTGCTGGCCGCCCTGCAGGTTGAAGGCCAGGCAGTTGTGCCGCGCCAGGTCGTCCAGCGTGCGCGGAATGCCGTGCCGTTCGAAATATTCCGGCGTGCCGCAGACCACGCGGCGGTTCTTCGCCAGCCGCACTGCAACGAAGCTGGGGTCGATGACGCCGCCAATGCGGATGCCCAGGTCGTAGCCTTCGCGCACCAGGTCGATCACCTGGTCCGTGAGGTTGAAGGAAATCTGCACATCAGGATTGGCGGCCAAAAATCCCGGCGCGTGCGGTGCAACATGCTGGCGCCCAAACGAGGCCGGCGCCGACACGATCAGGTGCCCGGTGGCCTTGTGCCGCCCCTCCGAAATATTGCGCTCCGCGACATCCAGCCCAGAGAGCAGCTTGCGGCAATCTTCCAGGAACACATTGCCCTGCTCCGTGAGCGTGAGATGGCGCGTGGTGCGGTGCATCAGTTTCACCCCGAGCCGCTTCTCCAGCGCATCGATGCGCCGCCCCAGCATGACCGGTGTGATGTTCTGCTCCAGCGCGGCGCGCGCCAGGCTGCCCTTCTCGACCACGGCCACGAAGGCCTCGATTTGCTTCAGCTTATCCATGCCTTTAATTATTCCATACTCAGAGTATCGAATGAAACGATTTTTTGTCGTCTTATCAGTGGAAGTGATCGCCTATAGCATACAAATCATTCATAACACACTCATCAGGAGATCACCGTGGCTAAGATGACAGCAGCTGAAGCAGCTGTTCACGTTCTGCAGAAGGAAGGCATTTCGGTCGCATTCGGCGTGCCGGGCGCCGCCATCAATCCGCTCTACGCAGCACTGAAAAAAGTCGGCAAGATCAAGCACATCCTGGGCCGCCACGTGGAAGGCGCCTCGCACATGGCCGAAGGCTATACCCGCGCCGCGCCGGGCAATATCGGCGTCTGCATCGGCACCTCCGGCCCGGCGGGTACCGACATGATCACCGGCCTGTACTCGGCCCAGGCAGATTCCATCCCTATCCTGTGCATCACCGGCCAGGCGCCGCGCGCCCGCCTGCACAAGGAAGATTTCCAGGCCGTGGACATTTCGTCCATCGCCAAGCCGGTCACCAAGATGGCGACCACGGTCCTGGAACCGGCCCAGGTGCCGCGCGTGTTCCAGCAAGCCTTCCACCTGATGCGCTCGGGCCGTCCCGGCCCGGTGCTGATCGACCTGCCGTTCGACGTGATGATGGCGCAGATCGAATTCGACCCGGAGACCTACACCCCGCTGGAAGCCTTCAAGCCGCGCGCCTCGCGCGCCCAGGTCGAGAAAGCGCTGGCGATGATGAACGATGCCGAGCACCCGCTGATCACGGCCGGCGGCGGCATCATCAACGCCAACGCCTCCGCCCTGCTGCAGGAGTTCGCCGAGATCGTCAACGTGCCGGTGATCCCGACCCTGATGGGCTGGGGTACCATTCCCGACGACCACCCGCTGATGGCGGGCATGGCAGGCCTGCAGACCAGCCACCGCTACGGCAATGCCACCGTGCTGGCGTCCGACTTCATCATCGGCATCGGCAACCGCTGGGCCAACCGCCACACCGGCTCGGTCGATGTGTTCACCGAAGGCCGCACCTTCGTCCACGTGGATATCGAGCCGACCCAGATCGGCCGCGTCTTCGGCCCCGACCTGGGCATCGTGTCCGACGCCGGCTACGCGCTGGAACTGTTCATCGCGGTGGCGAAAGAATGGAAGGCCGCCGGCAAGCTGCGCGACCGCAGCGGCTGGGTGGCCCAGTGCCAGACCCGCAAACGCACCATGCTGCGCAAGACCGACTACGACAACGTGCCGGTCAAGCCGCTGCGCGTGTACGAGGAGATGAACAAATACTTCGGCCGCAACACGCGCTACGTTTCCGCCATTGGCCTGTCGCAGATCGCCGCCGCGCAGTTCCTGCACGTCTACCAGCCGCGCAACTGGATCAACTGCGGCCAAGCCGGCCCGCTGGGCTGGACCATCCCCGCCGCGCTGGGCGTGCGCGCCGCCGACCCGACCACCGACATTGTGGCGATTTCGGGCGACTATGACTTCCAGTTCCTGATCGAAGAGCTGGCCGTGGGCGCGCAATTCAAGCTGCCTTACATCCACGTGCTGGTGAATAACTCCTACCTGGGCCTGATCCGCCAGTCGCAGCGCGGCTTCGACATGGACTTCTGCGTGCAGCTGTCCTTTGAAAACGTGAATGCGCCGGAGCTGAACGGCTACGGCGTCGATCACGTGGCCGTGGTGGAAGGCCTGGGCTGCAAAGCGATCCGCGTCCACCAGCCGGACGACATCATTCCCGCC
Source organism: Pseudoduganella guangdongensis (assembly GCF_009857475.1). GTDB lineage: Bacteria > Pseudomonadota > Gammaproteobacteria > Burkholderiales > Burkholderiaceae_D > Rugamonas > Rugamonas guangdongensis. The sequence continues at coordinate 64,053 of NZ_WWCJ01000022.1, forward strand.
TTCGAACAGGCACGCGAACTGATGGCCAAGCACAGCGTGCCGGTGGTGGTGGAAATCATCCTGGAGCGCGTGACCAATATCGCGATGGGCACCGAGATCAACGCCATCAACGAATTCAACGACATCATCGACGCCGCATAAGGAACCGCCATGCCAAAATTTGCTGCCAACCTGACCATGCTGTTCAACGAGCAGCCCTTCCTGGAGCGTTTCGGCGCCGCCGCGCGCAATGGCTTCAAAGGCGTGGAGTTCCTGTTCCCATATGACTTTGAACCACAGCAGGTACATGAACAACTGGAGCAGCACCAACTGGAAATGGTGCTGCACAACCTCCCGGCTGGCAATTGGGCCGGCGGTGAACGCGGCATTGCCTGCCACCCGAACCGCGTTGCCGAATTCGAGCAAGGTGTGGAAACGGCACTGGCCTACGCCAGCGTCCTCGGCACGCAGCGCATCAACTGCCTGGTCGGCATCCATCCGGAGGGCGTGCCGACGGCCGACGCCCGCGCCACCCTGGTGCAGAACCTGAAGTTCGCGGCAACGGCGCTGAAGAAGGCCGGTATTCCGCTGCTGATTGAGCCGATCAACACCTTCGACATCCCCGGCTTCTTCCTGTCCGGCACCCGCCAGGGCCTGGAACTGATTGAAGCCGTCGGCTCGGACAACCTGTTCCTGCAGTACGACATCTACCACATGCAACGCATGGAAGGCGAACTGGCCAACACCATCAAGAACCACCTGTCAGTCATCAAGCACATCCAGCTAGCCGACAACCCGGGCCGGTTCGAGCCCGGCACCGGCGAAATCAACTACAGCTACCTGCTCAACTTCATCGACCAGATCGGCTATGAGGGCTGGATAGGCTGCGAATACAAACCAAAAGCCGGCACCGAAGCAGGCCTGGGCTGGCGCAACACTCAATAATAGAGGAGACACATCATGCAAAAACTCGGATTCATCGGCCTTGGCATCATGGGCGGCCCAATGGCAGGACACCTGCAGGCAGCCGGCCACAAACTCTACCTGCACGACGTGAAGAACCCTCCGGCCAACCTGGTCGAAGGCGGTGCCACTGTCTGCACCTCCGCCATGGAGGTGGCAAAGCGCGCCGACATCATCTTCGTGATGGTGCCGGACACGCCGCACGTGGAAGAAGTGCTGTTCTCCGAAGAAGGCGTGGCCGCAGGCCTGAGCCCCGGCAAGATCGTGGTCGACATGAGCTCGATTTCGCCCATCGCCACCAAGGAATTCGCCAAGAAGATCAACAAGAAGAGCTGCGCCTACCTGGACGCCCCAGTATCCGGCGGCGAAGTCGGCGCCAAGGCAGCCTCGCTGACCATCATGGTCGGCGGCCCGCAGGAAGCCTTCGACAGCGTGAAGCCCCTGTTTGAACTGCTCGGCAAGAACATCACCCTGGTGGGCGAGAACGGCGACGGCCAGACCACCAAGGTCGCCAACCAGATTATCGTGGCGCTGAACATCCAGGCGGTGGCGGAAGCGCTGCTGTTCGCCTCCAAAGCCGGCGCCAACCCGGCCAAGGTGCGCGAAGCGCTGATGGGCGGCTTCGCTTCCTCGCGCATCCTGGAAGTGCACGGCGAACGCATGGTCAAGCGCACCTTCAACCCGGGCTTCCGCATCGCCCTGCACCAGAAGGACCTGAACCTGGCCCTGCAAGGCGCCAAGGCGCTCGGCGTCTCGCTGCCGAACACCTCCGCCACGCAGGAACTGATGAACGCCTGCGCCGCCAACGGCATGTCCGGCCTGGACCACTCCGCGCTGTGCCAGGCCATTGAGCTGATGTCCAACCACAAGATCGCACAAGGCTAAGCACCATGACCGCGCCCGCACCACGCCAGCTCCTGCTGGATCTCTACGACGCAGCAGTTGGCGCGGTGCATCCGCGCAACCTGGTGCAAGACTTCCTGCCGCCGCCGCCCGCGAACGGCAGGACCCTTGTGATCGGCGCGGGCAAAGGTGCGGCCGCGATGGCACAAGCTGTGGAACGCAGCTGGACTGGCCCGCTGTCCGGCCTGGTCGTGACGCGTTACGGCCACTCCGCCGAAACGAAACACATTGAAGTGGTCGAAGCGTCGCATCCAGTGCCGGACGACGCGGGACAAAAGGCGGCCGCCCGCATGCTGGACATGGTGCAGGACCTGACAGCGGACGACCTGGTCCTGTGCCTGATCTCCGGCGGCGGCTCGGCCCTGCTGGCCCTGCCCGCCGAAGGTATTACCCTGGCCGAAAAACAGGCCCTGAACAAAGCCCTTCTGCGCAGCGGCGCCGCCATCGGCGAGATGAACTGCGTGCGCAAGCATCTGTCGGCCATCAAAGGCGGCCGCCTGGCACTCGCCTGCGGCAAGGCACGCGTGGTGACGATGTTGATTTCCGACGTACCGGGCGACGACCCACGCGTGATCGCCAGCGGTCCCACCCTGCCCGACGCCACGACCAGCGCAGATGCGCTGGCCATCCTGCGCAAATACGAGATCGACGTGCCGCCAAGCGTGCTGGCCCACCTCGCATCACCCACCAGCGAAACGCCCAAGCCCGGCGACGAGCGCTTTGCAGGCCACAGCCACCACGTCATCGCCACCGCCCAACACGCGCTGGAAGCAGCCGCTGCCAAAGCCCGCACGCTGGGCATCACGCCCTATATCCTGTCTGACGGGATTGAAGGCGAAGCACGCGACATCGGCCTGATGCACGCCGCAATGACACGCCAGGTGCTGACGCGCGGCCAACCGTTCGCCCGGCCCTGCGTCATCCTGTCCGGCGGCGAAACCACCGTCACCGTGCGCGGCAACGGACGCGGTGGCCGCAACGTCGAATTCCTGCTTAGTTTCGCCCTGGCGATGGAAGGCGCGGCCAATGTCCACGCCATCGCCTGCGACACCGACGGCATCGACGGCTCGGAAGACAACGCCGGCGCAGTCTACGGCCCCGACTCGCTGGCGCGCGCCGCAGCACAAGGCGTTAACGGCAAGCACCTGCTGGCGAATAACGACGCCTACAGCTTCTTCAGCGCACTCGGCGACCTGGTCGTGAGCGGCCCGACCCGCACCAATGTCAACGACTTCCGTGCCATCCTGATCCAATAAAAAAGAGAGACCCCCAAACATGCGCCGAGAACGCAAAGCCAAAATCGTAGCCACCCTGGGCCCGGCCAGCTCCGACCACGCCACCATCAAAGCGCTGTTCGAAGCCGGCGCCGACGTGTTCCGCTTCAATTTCAGCCACGGCAGCCACGCCGACCACGAAGCCCGCTACGGCATCGTGCGCTCCATCGAGCGCGAGCTGGGTCGCCCCATCGCCATCCTCGCCGACCTGCAAGGCCCCAAGCTGCGCATTGGCCAGTTCGACGGCGGCAAAGTCACCCTGCGCGAAGGCGCCGCGTTCCAGCTGGACCAGACGCCAGCACCCGGCAGCGAATCGCGTGTTTGCCTGCCTCACCCCGAACTGTTCGCCGCCGTCAGCGCCGGCCAATCGCTGCTGCTCGACGATGGCCGCATCCGCCTGGAAGTATTGGCCAGCGACGCCGGCACCATCCGCACCCGCGTGGTGAACGGCGGCGTGCTATCCGACCGCAAAGGCGTGAACGTGCCTGACGCCGTCCTGCCAATCCCCGCCCTCACCGCCAAAGACCGTGCCGACCTGGACTTCGCGTTAAGTCTCGGCGTCGACTGGATCGCCCTCTCCTTCGTGCAGCTGCCCGAAGACGTAGCGCAAGCCAAAGAGATCGTGGCCGGCCGCGCAGGCGTCCTCTCCAAGCTCGAAAAGCCCGCCGCGCTGGATCGACTGGAAGAAATCGTCAAGGTCTCCGATGCCATCATGGTCGCGCGCGGCGACCTGGGCGTGGAGCTGCCGCCCGAACGCGTACCCGGCGTGCAGAAACGCATCGTGCGACTGTGCCGCAAGCACGGCAAGCCGGTCGTAGTTGCAACGCAGATGCTCGAATCCATGGTCAACGCGCCCGTCCCGACCCGCGCCGAAGCCTCCGACGTCGCCAACGCTGTGTACGAAGGCGCCGACGCAGTCATGCTCTCCGCCGAATCCGCCAGCGGCGCCTACCCGGTACAAGCCGTATCGATCATGAACCGCATCATCTCCGAAGTGGAACGCGACCCGCTGTATCCCGCCATGATCGAAGCCCAGCACCAAGCCCCGCTGCCGAACAAAGGCGACGCAATCAGCGCCGCCATGCGCGACGCCGCCCGCATCATGGGCGCCAAAGCCATGGTCGCCTACACCACCTCCGGCCATAGCAGCCTGCGCACCGCCCGCGAACGCCCAATGGCGCCCATCGTCAGCATCACCCCCAAGCCGGAAACCGCTCGCCGCCTGGCGCTCGCATGGGGCGTGCACAGCACCGTCAGCAAAGACGTGAACAGCGTCGATGAAATGGTCGCCGCAGCCTGCCGCACCGCGCTGCGTGAAGGCTTCGTCAAACCCGGCGACCACATCGCCATCGCCGCCGGCACACCCTTCGGCCAGCCAGGCAGCACCAACCTGCTGCGCCTGGCCGAGATCTGGCCGCAGTAAGCAACTCAGTACAGTCTTTCTCTTTTAACGCCGGTCCTCCAACCGGCGTCTTTTTTCTGGTGGCCAATCGCGAGTATTCGAAGCAACTTGCGCCTCTTGAATATGAAAAAGGCCCATGCATTGCATGAGCCCTAGCCGGTTTAGCGACTACAATTTAAAACACGTAAGTCCACATTTTCGCCCGCGCCGGCTGCGTTGCGTCGCCGCTGCGAAGTACAGCCACGCGTCGCTGCTGAACTGTGTGGAATACTGCCCCGCCGTAGGACTTTCCACCTTCGATCTGCGGGAAAGGCACGCTGCTGCGCACCAGCAGTAACGTCGGATCGATCACGTCATATTGTGCCGAGTAGCGATCAGGCTGTGCGCTGTCTGCCTGCACCACCAACAGTTCGGTGTCGTCCGCACTGGCGGAGACTGAACGCAAACTTTTAGAAACATTAACGTAGGCAGCGAATTTCATGCTCGATGTGTAGGCAACCAGCCCGCTTTGGGTGAACACCAGCGACTGTTTTGCGTTGAAACCGATCGGCACAGAGCCGGAGTAAGCACCGTGATAAGGCCAGTCGCCGGAAGAGATTGGCTTAATAGGCGAAGTTGGATCGTAGGTCAGCTTCGTGAGCTTGCTTGGGCTCAAACCAGTGGAGATAGTAACAAGCGAATCGATCTTGTCGGCTACCAATCCGTACTGGCCATACCCCCAGTATGTGCCGGCAGCATACTGTACGGACGGAGTGGAAACCTCGCCAGTGCGCGCATTGATGAAGCCCGGAGTACCGGACCATTGATCACCACCGAGCAGATAGGCTTCGCCAGAATTGAACAACAGCACGTCGCTGCGTACGCTGTTCAGCAGCGAGGAACGAATTCGCTTCGCCGTCGCGACATCGATCAGGTCAACGACGCTTCCGTAGAGGACGGCAGCCAGTTTCCCGTCTGGACTGAGTTGCAGGCGCTTGGGTTGGGCCAGGAGATCGATAGTGCGATCGGTGCCGGTGTTCGGGTCAACAATGTGCAGGACATTCGCGCTGTCGGTCGTCATCACCAACTGGTCGGTACTTTGGCTGTATCGGATCTCCGTCGGCACGATGCTCAAAGCCTTAAGCACAGGCTGACTGCTGCAAGCGACAACAATGCTGCTGACATTGGCCGAGACGACACCCTGACTGTCGCTGGCAACACAGGTTTGCCCCACCGGTTGGGTCTTGACGCTCACAGCATAGTTCGTGCCGCTGGTGACCTTGGTGGCGAATACAAAGCTACCGTTGGCGCTCACGGTCAGCCCGTCGCCACTGCCATTTTGAAGGACGACGCTCCGGCCACTCGCCAAGCCGTTGACGTTACCGCCGACGGAATAGGTGGCAGGTTCTGGAGGGGCGGAGCTTCCTCCACCACCGCAACCGGCGATGACACAGCTCAGGACAATGCTGGAGGCGATGCTCCAGCATTTTTGCCGTGGCAGGGTGGTTGTAGTACTTTTCATTAATTTGATCTCCAAAGATATCGGGTAATTCAGGGAAAAGAGTTGATTGCGCCAGACAGCCCGGTTAGCAAGAACAACGCTGGCATTACGCATGCGGCGTCACTGGGCAGCCCACCATGGGAGTGGTGCAATGAGGTAGCGCATCGTCACGAACTACTCCTTGCAATCGCAGGCGCTTAATTTCGCCGCCTCGAAAGCGCTTTCCGCTTCCAGCATGGCCGGCGATGGCGCGGAGCCGACATCCTGGGTATTGAAGTGGATAACCTTGTCGCCAGCCACGAATGCGTACATGGTGCCCACGGTTTCCACGTCTTCCAGCTTGCCAGTCCAGCGCAATTTCGCAGCCGGGAGGCCGCCGATAACCAGCACGGTGGGGGCGGTTCGATCGAAGTCCGTGCGTGATCGCTGCATGGAGTTTGCGAAGTCCAGCAAGAGCTCCGATGCAGGACGTTCACGCGCCGGAACGCCGTCGAACTTCAGCAGCGGATCTATGTCGATGACGGTGATTTGAAACGTGGTCCGGCCTACTGGCCCACTGTCTTTCGCGTATCCAACATGAACTGCAGGGCCTTGCGCCTGACGCAGTGGCCCCTCAAATCCTTCAGGCACGGTTACTGTCACCGACTTCACTGTTACGTCAGTGGCAAATGCCAGCAGGGGAAACACCAGTGCGAACAGGAGTAGGATTTTCTTCATACATTAAGCTTGATCGGATGCCGGCCATCCGTGCGCGGCGCAGAGCGGCGCAGCATAACATTTTGTTACCGCAGAAAAATGCGCGCATTGTCACACCATGGCCGGCGAAACAGGCTTACTCGCCGCGCAGGTGGACTTGTTTGCCTGCGGCGTAGGTAGCGGCGATGGCACGGTCGTCACCGAGCAGCGCCAGCGCGAACAGCAGCTCCTCCAGGCTGTTGCAGCGCGTGGTGCGGCGCTCCAGCAGCGGCGTCGCTTTCGGGTCGAGTACGATGAAGTCCGCTTCCGCCCCTGGCCCGAAGTTGCCAACCACGCCCTCCAGCTGCATGCTGCGTGCGCCGCCCAGCGTGGCAAGGTAGAACATGCGTAGCGCCGGCAGATAGGTACCGCCCATGCGCGCCACTTTATAGGTTTCGTTCATGGTCTGCAGCATGGAGAAGGACGTGCCGCCGCCGACATCAGTCGCCAGCGACAGCGCGACCTGCTGCCGGTCGGCGGCAGCGAAGTCGAACAGGCCGCTGCCGAGGAACAGGTTGGACGTGGCGCACATCGATACGGCAGCGCCAGTGGCGGCCATGCGAGCGCGGTCTTCGTTGTCCAGCCAGATGCAATGGGCGTACATGGAACGCGGGCGCAGCAAGCCCACCTGGTCGTAGACATCCAGGTAGCTGCGCGCGTTCGGGAAGAGCGACTTGACCCAGGCTACTTCGTCGGTGTTCTCGGCCACGTGGGTCTGCACGTAGGTATCCGGATAGGCGCGTGCCAGTTCGCCGCACATTTGCAGTTGGGCCTCGGTCGAGGTGGGAGCAAAGCGCGGCGTCAAGGCGTACATATTGCGGCCCTTGTTATGCCAGCGGTGGATCAGCTCCTCGCTTTCACGGGCGCCGCTTTCTGCCGTATCCTGCAGGAAGTCGGGGCTGTGGCGATCCATCATCACTTTGCCAGCGGCCATGCGCAGGTCATAGGCTTCCGCCGCACCAAAGAAGGCGTCCACCGACTCCTGGTGCACGGTGCAGTACACCATCGCCGTGGTGGTGCCGCAACGCAGCAGCTCTTTGACAAAGAAATCCGCCACGCCGCGCGCGTGTGCCGGGTCCTTGAACTGGCGCTCGGTCGGGAAGGTATAAGTCTCCAACCACGGCAACAGGCCCGGCGCCGGCGAGGCGATCATGTCCGTCTGCGGGTAGTGAATGTGGGTGTCGATAAAACCCGGCATGATGATCTTGCCGCGATAGTCGCGCACCTGGGTGCCCGGTGGCAGCATATCCTTCAATTGCGCATAGTCGCCCACCGCCTGCACACGGCCGTCGCGCAGCACCAGCAGGCCATCCTCATGCCAGGAATGCGCCTTGTCGCTGAGCGCGGGATCGGCCGTGAAGTGCAGGATGCTGGCGCGGAACGCCTTGATGTCTTGCTGCATGGCTTAACTTCCCCGGTATGTCGAGTAAGCCCACGGCGATACCACAATCGGCACGTGGTAATTCGCCGCCGGATCGGCGATACCGAAAGCAATGATCACTTCGTCCACAAAGCGCGGTTCCGGCAAGCTGACGCCCTGGCCAGCGAAATAGTCGCCCGCCGCGAACACCAGTTCATATTTGCCCCGCTTTACTTCGTCGCCTGCCAACAACGGTTGCTCGCAACGGCCATCCAGGTTGGTGACCGCCGATTTCAGCAGCGTCTTCGCGTCGCCATCCACGCGGAACAGCTTTACCTTCACTCCCGCGCCGGGTTTGCCCTGGGTGATATCCAGGACGTGTGTACTCAGTTTGCCCATCATGTCTCCTCTTGGTGATGGGCCGATCTTATAGGGCTGGCCAGCGCGATATATACCTGCCCGTGAATATCAACCATGAGCTTGACGGACATAATCGGGATTCCATATCAAAAAATACAGGAGACAACATGCAGCAAGCTTTACGCGTTGCGGCAGCCGGCACCATCGCTGCCCTTGGCCTGGCCATGGGCGCCCAGCCAGCCATTGCCGCCGAATGGAGCGACACCTCCATCGGCTACCGCGCCGGGTCGAAATACGCAGAGCCGTACAACCCGAAGGACATCAACAAACAGATCCTGAGCTGGACCTACGCCGACGGATACAAATACGGCGGCAACTTCATGAACATGGATTTTCTGCGCTCCGACGGCGCCGACAACAACGCCCACGAGGCCTACCTGTTGTATCGCCACACCCTGGACCTGGGCAAAGTCTCCGGCAAAGACTTCAAATTCGGCCCGGTGCGCGGCGTCGGGCTGACTGCAGGCTTCGATTGGAACACCAAGAACGACGACAGCTACAACTCCCGCAAACGCATGGTCGTCGCCGGCCCGACCCTGATGCTGGAGGTACCGGGTTTCCTGAACGTGAGCCTGCTGGCGCTATGGGAGAGCAACCAGCCGAAAGGCATCGGCAAACGCTACTCCTACGACACGCACGCCATGCTCAGTGCCGCATGGGGCATTCCGCTCGGCTCCGGCTTCAGCTTCGAAGGCTTCGCCAACTGGATCGGCGAGAAAGGCAAGGACGAATTTGGCGGCCAGACTTCGCCCGAAGTGAACATCGACGCCCAGGTCATGTACGACGTGAGCCCGCACCTTGGCGCCAAGGCCAACACATTCAAGGTCGGCCTGGAATACCAATACTGGCGCAACAAGTTCGGGAATCCGCATAACATCCCTGGCAGCACTGCTAAAACCCCCATGATCCGCGCGGAGTACCACTTCTAATCCAACACGTGACCCTGAGCGGCATGCCGGATAGCACCGGAAAAAGTAGTTCAGATAAAAATCCTATATCGGAGACACCATGAACAACCTGCTATACAAAGTGGACGACCGCCCACCGCCTATCACCACAACCTTGCTGGCCGCCCAGCATATGCTTGCCGCACTGGGCGGCATCATCGCCGTACCGCTGGTGGTTGGCGCAGTCCTCAAGCTTCCCGCCGACCAGATCGTGGCGCTGGTCAATGCCGCCCTCCTCGGCTCCGGAATTGTCACCGCCATCCAATGTATCGGCGTGGGCCCGGTGGGAATACGCCTGCCGTGCGTGATGGGCACCAGCTTCGCCTTTGTCGGCGCCGCCATCAGCATCGGTTTTGAGCACGGCGTACCCGGCATCCTCGGCTCCTCGCTGGCCGGATCGGCCATCATGATTCTTGGCAGCTTCTTCATGCCCCAGATCCGCAAGCTGTTCCCGCACCAGGTGACGGCCGTGGTGGTGACCATGATCGGCCTGTCGCTGGTGCCGGTCGCGGTGGACTGGGCCGCCGGCGGCAAAGGTGCCGGCGCCAACTACGGAGACCCGACCAACCTTGGCATCGCCCTTTTTGTACTGGCAGTCGTCATCGTGCTGGTGCAGTTCGGCAAAGGCATCGTCTCCGCCGCCGCCGTGGTGATCGGGATTGCGATCGGCTACGCCGTTTGCCTGTTCCTGGGCCTGGTGGACTTCTCCACCGTGCAGAAGGCAGCCGTATTCGCCGTGCCGCAGCCACTGCACTTCGGCATGACGTTCCCGATCAGCGGCATCCTCGCCATGTCGCTCGCCTACATCGTGACGATTGTCGAGACCACCGGCACCTTCATGGCGCTGGGTTCGGCCACCAACACCAAGATGAAGGGCAAGTTGCTGTGCCGTGGCGTGCTGTGCGACGGCCTGGGTTCAGCTTTCGTCTCCGTGCTCGGCGCGCCGCCCGTTTCCACCTTCGCGCAAAACGTCGGCGTGATTTCGCTGACAGGCGTTGCAAGCCGCTACGTGGTGGCGCTGACCGGCGTCATGCTGGCCGCTGCGGGCCTGTTCCCGGTGTTCGGCGCTGTAGTCGTCACCATTCCGCAGCCAGTGCTGGGCGGAGCAGGCCTGATGATGTTCGCCATGATCATCGCCGCTGGCGTACAAATGCTGTCGCATGTCGAGCATGACAAACGCACAGGCCTCTTGATTGCGGTTTCCGTGGGTTGCGGCCTGGCCGTATCGGTACGCCCCGAACTGCTGTCCAAGCTGCCGCCCTTCGTCCACGAAATTTTCGGTTCTGGCATCTCCACAGCAGCTATCATGGCGGTCGTGCTGAACCTCGTGCTGCCGGATCGTCCCGCCGCCGTGGTGGATGAAGACGAAGAGGACGATGTACCGCAACCCATGCTGATCCGAAAGGCCGGCTAAACACTAACCTTCAACATTGTTTCCGCAGTGCCGCGCGCATTGTTTCCGCAGTGTTTAATCATTTCGAGCGAGTCAAATGACCAAAACCCTACTGATCAAAAATGCGCGCGTCGTCGTCACCATGGACGAAGAGCGCCGCGAAATCGACAACGGCGCCATTTTCGTGCGCGGCAATGTGATCGAACAGGTCGGCCCCGGCGCCGACTTGCCGCAAGCTGCCGACGAAGTGATCGACGCCACCGGCCACGTTGTCATTCCCGGCCTGGTCAACACCCACCACCACATGTACCAAAGCCTGACGCGCGTGATCCCCGCAGCGCAGGACGGCGAACTATTCAACTGGCTCACCAACCTGTACCCGATCTGGGCCAACCTCACAGCCGAAATGGTGCACGTCTCGACGCTGACCGCCATGTCGGAGCTAATCCTCTCCGGCTGCACGACCAGCAGCGATCACCTCTACATCTACCCCAACGACTGCAAGCTGGATGACAGTATCGAAGCCGCCGCCAAGATCGGCATGCGCTTCCACGCTGCACGCGGCGCCATGAGCGTCGGCCAATCGAAAGGCGGCCTGCCACCCGACAGCGTGGTGGAAGACGAAAAAGCCATCCTCAAAGACACGCAACGCCTGATTGAGGCCTACCACGACACCGCGCGCCACGCCATGCAACGCGTTGTCGTCGCCCCCTGCTCCCCCTTCTCAGTCTCACGCGACTTGATGAAGGAAGCGGCCGAACTAGCGCGCAGTTTCGGTGTCTCCCTGCACACCCACCTGGCGGAGAACGTCAACGACATCGCCTACAGCCGCGAAAAATTCAATATGACTCCGGCCGAATACGCCGAAGACTGCGGCTGGGTAGGTCACGACGTATGGCACGCCCACTGCGTGCAGCTGGACGACGCAGGGATCAACCTTTTCGCACGCACAGGAACAGGTGTCGCCCACTGCCCCTGCTCGAACATGCGCCTGGCCTCCGGCATCGCCCCGATCCGGAAGATGGTGAACGCCGGCGTGCCGGTGGGATTGGGAGTGGACGGCAGCGCATCCAACGACGGAGCCCACATGCTGGGTGAAGCGAGGCAAGCGATGCTGCTGCAGCGGGTCGGCTTCGGGCCGGATGCGATGACCGCGCGCCAAGCGCTGGAGTTGGCCACGCTAGGCGGCGCGAAAGTGCTCAACCGCGACGACATTGGAGCATTAAAGCCTGGCATGTCGGCCGACATCGTCATGTTCAAACTCGACCAGATCGGCTTCGCCGGCGCCTTGCATGACCCGGTGGCTGCACTAGTGTTCTGCACACCCGCCAACGTCAGCTACAGCATCATCAACGGCAAAGTGGTGGTGAAAGACGGCATCCTGCAAAGCATCGACCTCCCCTTGGTGATCGAACGCCACAACCAGCTCGCCACCGATCTCTTGCTTGGAGGCTAAATCGGTGCCTAAACCGGTGCCAGGTCTGTCATTCGGACTCGGACGACCAATCTTTGAGAAATCTCAATACGCGAATACGTACAATTTCACGTATTGAGAAAGATCAAATGAGAGCGCTAGCTGTCCGATTGTCAGACCTGACACCGAAATTTGTGACACCGAAATTTGACACCGAAATTTAGTTGACGCGGCTGACGCGGTGGCCGGTGCCGGTGACGCTTTGGGCGATCTTGCCTTGGGATTTCCAGCGCACGGTGTGGTCGGTGCCGGTGATCGAAAGCCGCCCCTTTGGCACGACTTCAACATTCACCACATTGCCCACGCCAAGGATCTCAACCGAGCTGCAGACGCCGGTGGCGGTGATGATGTGGCCGGTGCCGACTACTTCCAGTTTGCGGCCATCGCAGGCGAAGGTGCGCTGGTGGCCGCTGCCGCTGATGCTGATCAGCTTGTCCGTCAATTCCACCTCGCCCACGGCATCCTCCTGCGCGGCAGCACCGCCCATCACGAGGAAAGCGGCGCAAATCGCGGCCAATTTCAACGGTTTCGAATTCATACTAACTCTCGCGAAAAATTAATGGAATGGCAATGCTAATGGATTGCCTCAACAAGCGGAGCACGGTACGGTTTGCGACCGTGCGCCATCGCACGGACTGCGCCGAAGAGCAGCGATATATTGCACCGCAACATAATGCGCAGGAGAAGCCATGCCCAAGCCCCTCCCGGGAATGCGTTTGCTGCGCAGCCTGGCGCGTTTAGTCGCCGCCGCCACACCCAAGCCGCGTAAAGCGCCGCGCAAGCCACGCTCCAAGCCATCGGAAAAACCGCCAGTGCCCTTGGAATTGCGCAAGCACAAGAGGCCCGCCGTGCAGGCCGCGCCAGGCAAATGGCTGGCACACCACGTACTCACCCATGGGCAGCGCATGGCGTACTGGCTGTATCTGCCGAACCGACCGGAGGGGGAATTCGCTCCGCCCAGCCTCCCCCTGATCATCATGCTGCACGGGTGCCAGCAGAGTGCCACCGAATTTGCGCAAGGCACGCGCATGAACTGGCTGGCCGAGAAGAAGGGCTTTGCCGTGCTGTACCCCCAACAGGCGCTACGCACGCAGGCACACCGCTGCTGGCGTTGGTATGAGCCGGCCGTGCAGCAAGGCGGCGGCGAAACCGCCGTCCTGGTGAACTTGGTGCGGAGCGTGTGCGAGCAACATGCAATCGACCTACGCCGCGTCTACGCTTGCGGCATCTCCGCCGGCGCCGGGATGGCAGCTGTACTGGCACTAAACCATCCCGAGCTGATTGCTGCGGTGGCGTTGCATTCCGGCCCCATCTTCGGCGCTGGCCATGGACCCGGCGGCGCCTTGCGCGTGATGCATCACGGCGATTCAGCGCAGGCAACGCTCGCCATCCGTGGCCTGATCGAGCGCCGCGCCACGCAAGGCATGCCGCCGATGCCGGCATTGTTAATCCAGGGAGAAGATGACCGGATTGTGCGACCTGTCAACCAAGTGCAGTTGGCGCGCCAATGGCTGCATCTAAATGGACTGGACGCAGCAAAACCCACGCGCACGGTCAGCAAACCGGGCAGCCGCAGCGGCTCACGCAATGCGCACGAAGTTCAGGACTACATTAAAGGACGGAAGGTCCTGCTACGCGTCACCCGCATAGCCGGGCTGGGCCACGCCTGGAGCGGCGGCGACCCCACACTCCGCTTCAACGCAAAAGCAGGTCCCGACGCGAGCCGCATGGTTCTGGATTTTCTCAGCAAGCACAGGCGATAAAAGCGGTGCCCAAACCGGTGCCAGGTCTGTCATTTAGACACGCACGTTCTTTCTTTGATATTCCTCAATACCGCAATGCGCCATTCCCGGTGTATTGAGAAAGATCAAATGATAGCGATAGCTGTCCGATTGACAGACCTGGCACCGGTTTTGGCACCGTATAGCTGGCCTGGGACACGCCTGGAGCGGCAGTGACTCTTCGCTACGGTTCAACGCCAAGGCCGGCCCCGACGCAAGCCGCATGGTGCTGGACTTCGTCAGCAAACACCGGCGCTGACCAGCACGCACAGGTACAATGGCGCCCTGCTGACTAATTCCACTTCCTCCATGCAAATCTGGGTCGATGCCGACGCCTGTCCTGTCGTGATCAAGGACATCCTGTTCCGGGTCGCGGAACGCCTGCAAATCCAGGTGACGCTGGTGGCCAACCAATTGATCCGCGTGCCGGGTTCCCGCTTTATCCGCGCGCTCCAGGTCCCGGCCGGGGCGGATGCGGCGGATGCGGAAATTGTAGAACGGGTCAGCGCCGGCGACATCGTGGTAACCGGCGATATCCCTCTCGCCGCGCTCGTGCTGGACAAAGGCGGCTTGCCGCTGAACCCACGCGGCGAGTGGTACACCAAGGACACCATCGCCCAACAATTGACGATGCGCGCCTTCATGGAAGAGTTACGCGGCAGCGGGGTCGATACCGGCGGCCCGCCAGCGTTCAGCCAAGCCGACCGACAGAACTTCGCCAACTCGCTCGACCGCGCGCTGGCCCGCCGTCCCAAACCTTGAACCAAAAACCAAAACCGGTACCAAAAACCGGTGCCAGGTCTGTCATTCGGACAGCTAGCGCTCCCATTTGATTGGTCTCAATACGCGAAAAGACCCAAATACGCGTATTGAGAAATCTCAAAAGAATGCACTATGTGTCCGAATGACAGACCTGGCACCGGTTTTCTCCTGTTTGCTTTAGACGAACTCGCCCACCTTGGCAGTTACCGCTTCGCGCACCGTGCCGCTGGTGACGAAGCTGTGCGCTACCTGGATGTCGTTGTGGAACCAGCGGTCGCCTTCCAGGCAGGCGGGGATCTGCCGGCGGATTTCGTCGTATGCGGCTTGCGTGCCCTCCCCCAGTTTGAAGCCTGGCAGCAGTTGCTCAGTCATCGTCAGCGCTTGCGCGGCGAGCAGCATCTCCACTCCGACGATGTACTGGGTGTTCTGCACCACTGTGTGGGCTTTGCGCGCGCACCAGGTGGAGTTGGAGATGTGGTCTTCGCTGTTGCCCTTCGATGGAATGGAGTCGACGCTGCCGGGCATCGATAGCGTGCGGTTTTCCATCACCAGTGAGCTGAGCGAGCATTGCACCACGGGGTAGCCGGTGTTCACGCCGCGCGGGCCGGACATTAGATTGCGCGGCAATCCCCAGGATAGCGTGGGGTCGATCAGGCGGGCGACGCGGCGTTCGCAGATGCTGCCAAGGTCGGTGATCGCCATGGCGAGCAAGTCCATCGCTTGCGCCAGGTACTGGCCGTGGAAGTTCCCGCCGGAGATGATCTCGAAGCCGCCGCCGTCCTTGCCGAAGATGAGCGGGTTGTCGGTGGCGGAGTTGATCTCGTTCTTGACGATGGTGTCGATGTAGTCCAGCGCGTCGAATACGGGGCCGTACACTTGCGGGGTGCAGCGCAGCGAGTACACGTCCTGGATGCGGGGGGTGTACGGGATATCGGTGCGGCGCAGTTCATCCGGGAATTGCACGGCGCGCGCTTCGTGCGTGGTGCGGGTGGAACCTTTCAACAGCTTGCGCACCACGGCGGCGGTCTTGATCTGGCCGGGGTGCGGGCGGGCTTGCTGGATGCGTGGGTCGAAAGCGGACATCTCGGCGCGCATCGCTTCCAAGGTCAGGCCGAGCGAGAGGCAGGCGTCGGTCAGCAGGTCGCGCGCATCCTTGGCGGCCAGCACGGCGACGGCGAGCGATGCGGTGCAGCCGTTGATCAGGGCGGAGGCGTCTTTGGCTTTGAGGTCGAATTTGACCGGGCCGATTTCGGCTTTGGTGATCGCTTCGGCAGCCGGCATGCGCACGCCTTTGTACATCACTTCCGCTTCGTCGAAGCCGGCAACCGCAGCGGCCAGGTAGGCCAGCGGGGCGAGGTCGCCGGAGGCGCCAACCGAGCCTTTCTGCGGCATGATGGGGTGGATGCCGGCGTTGATGAAGGCCAGCAGGCGGTCCACCACTTCCACGCGCGGGGCGGAGTAGTTGCTGGCGAAGGCGTTAGCGCGCAATAGCATGGTGGCGCGGCTGACTTCTTCGGAGAAGGGTTCGCCGATGCCGCCGCTGTGGGCTTTGATCAGTTGGGTCTGGAACAGTTCGATGTGTTCGACCTTGATGCGGGTGTCCTTCAGCAGGCCGACGCCGGTGTTGAAGCTGTACATCATCGGCGCTTCGTCGTGCATCCAGGTCGATTCGATGTAGTCGCGGCTTTCCTTCAGCGCTGCGCGCGAGGTGGCGGAGAGTTCGACTTTGGCGCCTTGGCGGGCGACGGCCAGCACGTCTTCTGCTGTCAGGTTGAAGCCGTCGATAGTCACGTTGCTCATTTGTTTTCCTTTGCTTTTAATTGACGCCTGCTTCGAACCAGGTGCCGACCATTGCGCGCTCGGCGTCGGTCATGTGGGTCATGTTCGCCAGCGGCATGTCTTTGTTTTGCACGGCGCGCTGGTAGATCTTGGCGGCGTGCTGCTTCACTTGCTCCGGCGTGTCGAGCATGACACCGCCTGGGGCGGAGGCGAAGCCAGCTTGCGTCGGCGCTGCGGAGTGGCAGGATGCGCAACGGGCTGCCATCACCTGGTGCACGCTGGTCAGGGTGGCTTGGTTTGGTACGGTGGCTGCAGCGGCGCTGTGGGCGGCATGGCCATCGGCGACCGCCGCAGGCGCTACGGCGGCTTGAGCGGCTACAGCTTTGCGCGGCGCAGGGGCAATGGCGATGGCAACGGCGGCCAGCAGTATCACGCCTGCAATCGGGTAAGCCGGCGATACCTTGCCAGCATGGCGCAGGTTGAAGAAGTGGCGGATCAGCACACCGGCGGCCATGATGGCGGCCAGCACCAGCCAGCTGTAGGCGTGGCTATAGGTCATTGCGTAGTGGTTGCTAATCATGATCAACAGCACCGGCAAGGTGAAGTAGTTGTTGTGCACCGAACGCACTTTGGCGCGCTTGCCGTAGATCGGGTCCGGCGACTCGCCGCGCTCCATCGCTTCCACCAGCTTGCGCTGGCCGGGGATGATCACGAACAGCACGTTACCGACCATCATGGTCCCAATCATGGCGCCGACGTGGATGTAGGCGGCGCGGCCGCTCAGGGTGTGGGTTAGCAGATAGGCTGCGGCGACGATCAGCACGAACAGCACCACGCCCAGCACGGCGGGTTTTTCGCCCAACTTGGTCTTGCACAGCGCGTCGTACACCAGCCAGCCGCCGGCCAGGGTGCCCAGGCCAACGCCTACCGCCTGCAGCGAGGTCAGGTCGGCCACGCTCTTATCAATCATCATCGCCGAGGCGTTGAAGTAGTAGACGATGAACAGCATGGCAAAGCCGCTGATCCAGGTGGCATAAGCCTCCCATTTGAACCAGTGCAGGTCTTCCGGCAGTTCGTCCGGGGCCACCAGGTATTTCTGCGGGTTGTAGAAGCCGCCGCCGTGCACGGCCCACAGCTCGCCCATCACGCCTTTCTTGGCCAGCGGGCTGCCGGGCTTGGGCGGGCGAATCGAGTTGTCCAGCCAGACGAAGTAGAAGGAGGCGCCGATCCAGGCAATGCCGGTGATCAGGTGCAGCCAGCGTACCAAGAGGTTTAGCCACTCCACCCCATAGGGTCCGAATAAAGTCTCCATGTTTTTTTCCATTCAGGTTGTACGAAATGTGGTGAAACGATATCGGTTGCGAGCGCGGGAGACCTTCGCTTTGGTATATAACTCGCATAGCCGAAAACGTATAGTTTGGGGCCCCGGAAGGTGCGACCCTGTCATGCATAAATCTAAATAACTACTATTCGGAGACACCCATGTCCAGGTTGCCTGAGCATCTCGATATCCATTTGATCCGCATTCTTTACCTGCTGCTGGTGGAGAAAAACGTGTCGCGCGTGGCGTTGAAACTTAACCAGCCGCAGCCCTCCATTTCCGGTTCGCTGCGCAAACTGCGCGAGCTGACGGGCGATCCGCTGCTGGTGCGCGGCGGGCGCGGTATGGTGCCGACGCAACACGGCGAGAGCCTGTTGAAGACGGCCAAGCGCATCCTGGACGAGGCGGAGAGCCTGTTCAGCCCCAAGACCGCCTTTGTGCCGGCCGAGCAGGCGCGCACCTTCCATATCGCTGCGCCGGACTATATGAACACGCAGTTCTTCACCGAGGTGATCTCCCGCCTGCGGCGCGAGTCGCCCCGGAGCCGGCTGGTGATCCATTCCTTGGTGCCGGATGTCGACTATGTCCGCCTGCTGTCCGACGGGGAGCTGGACCTGGTGGTGGGCAACTGGGACGAACCGCCCCAGCACCTGCACATCTCCAAACTGTTCGACGATCCGATCGTGTGCCTGATGCGCGCCAACAGCGCCTATGCGCGCCGCACCGCGAAAGACGCCATGACGCCGGAGGAGTACCTGACGCTGCCCCATGTCGGCCCGGCGCAAATCCTGCCCGGCTATCACGGCAACATCGATTCTTTCCTGGCCGAGAAGAACATGGAGCGCAATATTGTTGTGGAATCGTCACACTTCCGCATGTTGCCTTACATCGTCCAGCAAACAGACCTCGTGCTCACATCGGGCAAGCAGTTCGCCAGCTTTTACGAGCACCTGCTGGGCCTCAAGTCGTACAAGGTGCCACTCGACTTCCCTCCCCTCAGCTTCTACCAGCTGTGGCACGAGCGCGCCCACCATGCCACGGAACATAAGTGGCTGCGCGCCCAGGTCAGCGCGGCCGCGCGGCTGATGCAGAAATAGGCGATATCAGCCCAGCGATATATTTCAACCGCGCCGGGCCTCTAATATCAATTCATCATTCCCCCGAATTACCCAACATGGAGCGGGCCGCTGCGCGCGGCGGCCCGATGCACGATGACGAGCCTCAAGCAACTGAACAACTGCGATGCCGATACTTTCACCGAGCTGCTGCACGGCCTGTACGAGCATTCGCCCTGGATCCCGCAGCGCGCCGCCGCCCAGCGCCCGTTCCGCACCATCGATGAACTGAAGCTGGGCCTGCAAAAAGTGGTGTCGCGCGCCACCTATGACGAGCAACTGGGCCTGATCCGCGCCCACCCGGAGCTGGCCGGCAAGGCTGCCGTGGCGGGCGAACTGACGCCGGAATCGACCGGCGAGCAGTCCAAGGCTGGCCTGAACCTGTGCACGCCGCAGGAATTCGCTGTCTTGCAGGAGCTGAATGCCGCTTACAACAGCAAGTTCGGCTTTCCCTTCATCCTGGCGGTAAAGGGCGGCGATGGCAAAGGCCTGTCGCGCCAGGCCATCATCGCCGCCTTCCGCCGCCGCCTGCGCAACCAGGCCGAGGATGAGCATCGCGAAGCGCTGCGCCAGATCCACCGCATCGCGGAAATGCGCCTGAACGCGGTGCTCCAGTATGTGCCGCACATGGGGCGCGACATCATGGCCTGGGCTGAAGAAATCGGCGCCTGGAGCGAGGATGAACAGGGCCTGACCTGCACCTATATGACGCCCACCCATCGCCGCACCGCCGTACAGCTGGCGCAGTGGATGCGTGAAGCGGGCATGCACGCCCATATCGATGCGGTGGGCAATGTGGTGGGACGCTACCTGTCCACCGACCCGCAGGCGCGCACCCTGCTCAGCGGCTCCCACTACGACACGGTGCGCAACGGCGGCAAGTACGATGGCCGCCAGGGCATCCTGACCGCCATCGCCGTGGTCAAGCACCTGCACGAACACGGCGAAACCCTGCCTTTCCATTTCGAGCTGATCGCTTTTGCGGAGGAGGAAGGCGTGCGCTTCAAGAGCACCTTCCTTGGCAGCAGCGCGGTGATCGGGCAGTTCGATCCCAAACTGCTGGACCTGCGCGACCGCGATGGCAACGCCCTGCGCGATGTGCTGACCGAGGCCGGGCAGGACGTGAACAGCATCGCAGCTATTGCGCGCGATCCGTCCGACCTGCTGGGTTTTGTGGAAGTGCATATCGAACAGGGGCCGGTGCTGCTGGAACGCGGCCTGCCGGTCGGCATCGTCACCTCCATCGCTGGCAGCAAGCGCTATCTGGTGA
The DNA here is from genome assembly GCF_009857475.1 of Pseudoduganella guangdongensis. Classification (GTDB taxonomy): domain Bacteria; phylum Pseudomonadota; class Gammaproteobacteria; order Burkholderiales; family Burkholderiaceae_D; genus Rugamonas; species Rugamonas guangdongensis. The sequence goes on from NZ_WWCJ01000022.1 coordinate 84,411, forward strand.
ACCTGAAAGGCGTCGCCAGCCACGCCGGCACCACGCCTATGCCGATGCGTAAGGACGCCGCCACCGCAGCCGCCGAAATCGTGCTGTACGTCGAGCAGCGCTGCGCGCGGGACCAGGAATCCGCACTCGTCGGCACGGTAGGCCAGCTGCAGGTGCCGAATGGCTCCACCAATGTCATTCCGGGCGCCTGCACCCTGTCGCTCGATATCCGCGCCGCCAACAACCAGGCGCGCGATGCCGCCGTGGCCGACATCCTGGCCCACATCGAGAAAGTGTGCGAAGCGCGCCACATCACCTGCGAAATCGAGCAGACCGTGGCGGCCGATTGCGCGCCATGCGCGCCATGGCTGATGGAACAGCTGGCCGCCGCCACCGAACGCCACGGCATTCCCGCCTTCGAACTGGCGTCCGGCGCCGGTCACGACGCCATGCTCATGGCGCGCGTGACCGACGTCGCCATGCTGTTCACCCGCTGCGGCAACGGTGGCATCAGCCACAACCCGCTGGAGACCATGACCGACGATGACGCCGACCTGTCGGCGCGCATCCTGCTCTCTTTCCTGCGCCAGTTCCGCGCGCACAGCAGCACGCCAGCTGAAAAGGAGGCCGTCAGCGAAACCTGATCATTACGCAGCGCGAGAACGCCACATTTGTCCGCCCGGAGAGGCGGAATTTCGGGCGATAAAAACTAAACGGAGACATAAAATGCAATTCCTGGAAAACTATTTCAAGCTTAGTGAGCACGGCACCAACGTGCGCACCGAAGTCCTGGCCGGGCTCACCACCTTCCTGACGATGGCCTACATCATCTTCGTCAACCCTTCCATCCTGGGCGATGCGGGCATGCCCAAGGATGCGGTCTTTGTGGCGACCTGCGTCGCCGCCGCCGTCGGCACCCTGATCATGGGCCTGTACGCCAACTTCCCTATCGGCCTGGCGCCGGGCATGGGCCTGAACGCCTACTTCGCCTACGGCGTGGTGCAGGGCATGGGCTTCCCGTGGCAGGCAGCGCTGGGCGCGGTGTTCATTTCGGGCTGCTGCTTCATGATCGTCAGCCTGTTGCGCATCCGGGAACAGATCATGAACGCCATTCCCGCTTCGCTGCGCATCGCCATTCCGGCCGGTGTCGGCCTGTTCCTGGCCTTGATCTCGCTGAAGAATGCCGGCATCGTCGTCTCCAGCCCGGCCACCTTCGTCACCATGGGCGACCTGCACAAGCCGGCGCCGGTGCTGGCCATCGTCGGCTTCCTCGTCATCGTCGCGCTGGACCGGCTGCGCGTGACGGGCGCCCTGCTGATCGGCATCATGACCGTGACGGTACTAAGCTTCTTCTTCGGCGGGAACGAATTCCACGGCATCGTCTCGGCGCCGCCGTCGATCGAACCCACCCTCATGCAGCTCGATATCGTGGGCGCCGTCTCGCACGGCCTGTTCACGGTGGTGATGGTGTTCTTCCTGGTCGAGCTGTTCGACGCCACCGGCACCCTGATGGGCGTGGCCCAGCGCGCGGGGCTGATGAAGGACGGCAAACTGCCTAAGAATATGAACAAAGCCCTGCTGGCCGATTCCGGCGCCATCATCGCCGGCTCCGTCATGGGCACCTCCAGCACCACCGCCTTCATCGAGAGCGCGGCCGGCGTGCAGGCCGGCGGCCGCACCGGCCTCACTTCCGTCACCGTGGCCATGCTGTTCCTGGCGGCCCTGTTCATCGCGCCGCTGGCCGGCGTGGTGCCGGGCTACGCCACTGCGCCCGCCCTGTTCTTCGTCGCCTGCCTGATGCTGCGCGAACTGGCGGAGGTCAACTGGGCCGAGACCACGGAGAGTGTGCCGGCCGTGGTCACCGCCCTGGTCATGCCATTCACCTATTCCATCGCCAACGGCCTGGCGCTGGGCTTCATCAGCTACGCCGGCCTCAAACTCTTGACCGGCAAGCACAAGGAAGTCAGCGCCATGATCTGGTGCGTGGCCGGCGTGTTCCTGTTCAAATTGATTTACATCCCAGGCTGAAGCAAGGAGCAGAAAAGATGTCCCAACCGATTCGTTTCTTCTACCAGGGGCGCGTGCAGGAAGTCGATTCCGCCGCCCCGACCCGCACCTTGCTGCAGCACCTGCGGGAAGACCTGCATTGCACCGGCACCAAGGAAGGCTGCGCCGAAGGCGACTGCGGTGCCTGCACCGTCGTCATCGGCTCGCTGGTGGAGGGTGAGCTGGAACTGCGCAATGTCAATTCGTGCATCCAGTTCCTGCCCACGCTGGACGGCAAGGCGGTCTTCACGGTGGAAGACCTGAAGCAGCCGGACGGCGGCCTGCACCCCGTGCAGGAGGCGCTGGTGGAATGCCACGGCTCCCAATGCGGCTTCTGTACGCCCGGCTTCGCAATGTCCTTGTGGAGCCTTTACCTGAAACAGGAAGGCGCAACCCAGCCGCCCTGCCGCAAAACGGTCGACGAGACATTATCCGGCAACCTGTGCCGCTGCACCGGTTACCGCCCGATTATCCACGCGGCCGCCCGCATGGGCGAGCTGCCGGCGGTCGGCTTTGACCGCGCCGCACTGAAGGCCACTCTGCTACGCCTGCAACGCGACCGCATGTTCAGCTACACCCACGACGGCCAGACCTTCCACGCCCCGCGCACACTGGACGAAATGTGCGCCGTGCGCGCCGCCAAGCCCACGGCAACCATCCTGGCCGGCTCCACCGACGTCGGCCTGTGGGTCACCAAGCAAATGCGCAATCTGGGCGACGTGATCTACACGCGCCAGGTGCGGGAGCTGCACCGCATCGCCACCGTGGACGGCAAGCTGGAAATCGGCGCCGCCGTCTCGCTGGACGACGCCTACCGCGCCGTGCTTGCATTGCATCCGAACGATTCGCTGCACGAGCTGTGGCAGCGCTTTGCATCCCAGCCTATCCGCAGTACCGGCACCCTTGGCGGCAGCGTCGCCAACGGTTCGCCGATCGGCGATTCCGCGCCGTGGATGATCGTGCTCGGCGCCGAAATCGTGCTGCGCTCGGACAAGGGCCAGCGCGTCCTGCTGCTGCAAGATTTCTACCTCGACTACATGAAGAAGGATTGGCAGCCCGGCGAGTTCGTGGAAGCCGTACGCATCCCCGCACCCAAGGCTGGCCAGCAGTTCCGCACTTACAAACTGGCCAAGCGCTACGACCAGGACATTTCCGCCGTCTGCGCCGCCTTTGCCATCGAGCTGGAAGGCGGCGTGGTGCACAACGCCCACATTGCCTACGGCGGCATGGCAGCCACCTCGCGCCGCGCGCCGCAGGCGGAAGCGGCCATCAACGGCCAGCCATGGAATGAAACCACCCTGCGCGCCGGCATGGAAGCGCTAGCGCGCGACTACACGCCGCTGAGCGACATGCGCGCCAGCGCCAACTACCGCATGCGCACCGCACAGAACCTGCTGCGCCGCTTCTGGCTGGAGACCCGCCCGGAGGGCGCCGTGCCAAACGCCTACGTCAACGCCTACGCATTCAAAGAAGGAGCCGCAGCATGAACACCAAGTCCGAACCGTTCATGACAGTGGGCCAGAGCCACCCGCACGAATCGGCCGTCCTGCACGTGCTGGGCGAAGCGGTTTACACCGACGACATCCCCGAGGCGCAAGGCACTTTGCACGCTGCGCTTGGCCTGTCGAGCAAGGCGCATGCGCGCATCGTTTCGCTCAATTTCGACGCCGTGCGCGCGATGCCCGGCGTGGTCGCGGTCTTCACCTATAAGGATATCCCCGGCAGCAACGACTGCGGCCCCATCATCCACGACGACCCGATCCTGGCCGAGGAAAAGGTGGAATACATCGGCCAGCCGATCTTCATCGTGGTGGCGGATAGCCACGACCGCGCGCGCCACGCCGCCCGCAAGGCCGACATCGTGTACGAAGAGCTTCCCGCCATCCTCACGCCGCAAGCCGCGCGCGATGCCGAATCCTTCGTCGTGCCGCCGATGCGCCTGACGCGCGGCGATGCCCAGGCGGCCTTTGACCGCTCACCCAACATCCTGAAAGGCACGCTGCACGTGGGCGGCCAGGAGCAGTTCTACCTGGAAGGCCAGATTTCCTACGCCCTGCCGAAGGAAGGCAACGGCATGCACGTCTACTGCTCCACCCAGCACCCGACGGAAATGCAGCACGTGGTGGCGCACGCCCTGCACTACCCGTCGCACGCGGTGGTAGTGGAATGCCGCCGCATGGGCGGTGGCTTCGGCGGCAAGGAATCGCAGTCCGCACTGTGGGCCGCCTGCGCCGCCGTCAGCGCCGCGCGCCTGAAGCGCCCGGTCAAGCTGCGCGCCGACCGCGACGACGACATGATGGTGACCGGCAAGCGCCACTGCTTCTATTACGAGTACGAAGTCGGCTACGACGAGCAAGGCCGGATCACCGCCGCCAAGGTGCAGATGGTGACGCGCGCCGGCTTCTCGGCCGACCTCTCCGCGCCGGTCGCCACCCGCGCCATCTGCCACTTCGACAACACCTACTACCTGTCGGACCTGGATATCCGCGCCATGGCCGGCAAGACCAACACCCAATCCAACACCGCCTTCCGCGGCTTCGGCGGACCGCAGGGCGCCATCGCCATCGAGTACATCGTGGACGAAATTGCGCGCGACCTGGGCAAGGATGCGCTGGACGTGCGCAAAGTGAATTTCTACGGCCGTAACGACGAGGAAGGCCGCAACGTCACCCAGTACGGCCAGAAGGTGGTCGACAACGTCATCCACGAACTGGTGGCGCAGCTGGAAGAGGACTCCGCCTACCGCGCCCGCCGCGACGCGGTGCGCGCCTTCAACGCAAGCAGCCCGGTGCTGAAAAAAGGCCTGGCGCTCACGCCGGTCAAATTCGGCATCGCCTTCAACGTCACCCACTTCAACCAGGCCGGCGCGCTGGTCCACATCTACACCGACGGCTCTGTGCTGGTGAACCACGGCGGCACTGAAATGGGCCAGGGCATCAACACCAAGGTATGCCAGGTGGTGGCCCATGAACTGGGCATCCCGCTGGCGCGCGTGCGCGCCTCCGCCACCGACACCAGCAAGGTAGCCAACACCTCCGCCACCGCCGCCTCCACCGGCGCGGACCTGAACGGCAAAGCCGCGCAGGACGCCGCCGCCACGCTGCGCCGGCGCCTGCTGGACTTCGCCGCGCGCTCCTTCGGCGTGACGGCGGATGCCGTGGTACTGGCCAACGGCACCGTGTTTGCCGGCGAAGTGGCAATGAGCTTCGCCGACCTGGTACAAAAGGCCTACCTGGCCCGCGTCCAACTCTGGTCCGACGGCTTCTATGCCACGCCGGGCCTGAGCTGGGACCGCGAGACCATGAGCGGCAACCCCTTCGGCTACTACGCTTACGGCGCTTCCGTCTCGGAAGTGATCGTCGACACGCTCACCGGCGAATGGAAGCTGCTGCAGGCCGACTGCCTGTACGACGCGGGCAACTCGCTCAATCCCGCCATCGACATCGGCCAGGTGGAGGGCGCCTTCATCCAGGGCATGGGCTGGCTGACGACGGAAGAATTGTGGTGGAACGCGCAGGGCAAGCTGATGACGCACGCGCCGTCCACCTACAAGATCCCCGCCGTCTCGGACTGCCCGGACAAGTTCAATGTGCGCCTGTTCAAGAACCGCAACCCGTTCGACAGCATCCACCGCTCCAAGGCGGTCGGCGAACCGCCGCTGCTGCTGCCGTTCTCGGTGTTCCTCGCCATCCGCGATGCCATCGCCTCCGTCGGCGACTACCGCATCAATCCCCCGCTGCGCGCGCCCGCCACCGGCGAAGCGATCCTGGATGCGGTGGACGCGGTGCGCGCGCTGGCATGACCCTGGCGCGCCGGCTCACTGCCGAAGCGCTCGGCACCGCGCTGTTGCTGGCCATGGTGGTGGGCTCCGCCATCATGGCCGAGCGCCTGGCCGGCGGCAATGCCGCCCTCGCCCTTCTCGCCAGCGCCCTCGCCTCCGGCGCCGGGCTGCTGGCACTGCTGCTGGCGTTCGGCGACATTTCCGGGGCCCACTTCAACCCCGCCGTCACTTTATCCGAAGCCTGGCAAGGCAAGATGGCTTGGCGCGCGGCTGGCGCCTATGCCGCGGCGCAAACCGGCGGCGCCTTCGCGGGCGTGGCAGCCGCGCACCTGATGTTCGGCGAACCGGTCTTCGGCATTGCCACGCTGGCGCGCAGCGGCGGCGGAATATGGTGGAGTGAATTTGTGGCCACCTTCGGCCTGGTGACGGTCGGCCTCGCCTGCGCGCGCGCCAGGCCCGCCATGGCGCCGTTCGCGATCGCCGCCTACATCGTTTCCGCCTACTGGTTCACCGCCTCCTCCTCCTTCGCCAATCCCGCGCTGACACTCGCGCGGGCGGCGACGGACACCGTGGCCGGCATCCGCTTGGGCGATGTGGCAGCCTACATCTCAGCCCAACTGCTTGGCGCACTTGCCGCCAGTACCCTCCTTGCTTGGCTATATCATCCGCGTGGGAACGAGGTCGCTTTGCCGGTAGTGCTCCAGGATCACCGAATCCAGTAGCCTGACACGCTCCATGAGATCACGCGCATTGGCGGCCGTCTGCGCCAGGTTGACATGCGACTTGCCTTCCAATCTGGCACCCGCCAAGACCGATTCGCACCAGCGACGCGTGCGACCGATATATGAATCCAGCGCGAGCACGGAGTTAGGGCATTGACATCCTCCCCCACCTCGGCCTCCGGCCGCCGCTTACGCGGGAAGGAGGAGGATTCCTGCTGCGCCACTACCAGCAGTGGGCTGGCATAGTCCGCTTCGGAGGGTTCCTGCTGTTGACGGCATTACTACACCATTCACTACACAGGCTAACCGGGCGTCGTCCCGCCCTTCGCTTCG